>NZ_JPRM01000099.1 GCF_000737695.1 Flavobacterium hydatis | reverse complement strand
CCGCTGGCAACAACGACACCTTTGGTAAGTGGTACCCATTATTATGCTTCACAAACAGTATTCGGATGTGAATCTGCAAGCCGACTCGATGTAATCGCTAACGTGACTATCACAGCCGCTCCAACAGGAAATGCTACCCAAAGTTTTTGTAGCGCTTCCACCATTGCAAATTTAGCTGCTACAGGAAGTACTATCAATTGGTATGCAGCTTCAACAGGAGGAACACCGCTGGCAACAACGATACCTTTGGTAAGTGGTACCCATTATTATGCTTCACAAACAGTATC
>NZ_JPRM01000098.1 GCF_000737695.1 Flavobacterium hydatis | reverse complement strand
ATTTTGTATTTTACATCGTAATTTCCTGCTGGTGTATTTGGAGCTATCGTTACTGTTCCGTCTGGATTTAATGTTAATCCTGTTGGCACAGTTACCTTTGTAAGGGTTACTTCACCTGGCTTAGTTCCAATTACTACATCTACTCCATTTAATTTATCATTCGCGGTTAACGCTGGAGTTTTTCCTCCTGTGTTTCCATTAATTGGTGTTGTTGTTTCTGGATTGGCTTTGATTACGGGTTGACTTACTACAACTACTGAAGTTACTTCATCACA
>NZ_JPRM01000097.1 GCF_000737695.1 Flavobacterium hydatis | reverse complement strand
TTTGTAGCTTCTGAGTCTTGTGGTAATTCTGGAACATACACTAATACCTGGACGGTTAAAGATGCATGTGGTAATACTTCGGACTCTTTCACGCAAGTGATAACTATCGAAGATACTACGAAACCAACTTGGACTACTCAGGCGGGAAGTTTGGATATAACTATTCAATGTAGTGATGCTGCAGCTTTAACTTCTGCGCAAGCGAATGCTCCTACTGCAACCGATAATTGTGATAGTGATGTAACTAATATCGTTAAAACTAGCGGAGCGTTTGTAGCTTCTGAGTCTTGTGGTAATTCTGGAACATACACGAATAC
>NZ_JPRM01000096.1 GCF_000737695.1 Flavobacterium hydatis | reverse complement strand
ATGTAACTTTACAATGTAGCGATACTGCAGGATTAACTGCTGCGCAAAATCAAGCGCCAACTGCTACTGATAATTGTGGCGGAACAGTAACGTACACTAAAGTTTCAGGCGCATTCGTTGCTGGAACTTGTGCAAACTCCGGAACATACACAAATACTTGGAAAGCAACCGATGTTTGTACGAATGAGTCAACTGTATTTACGCAAACAATTACCATACAAGATACAACAGCTCCAACTTGGACAACGGCTCCTGCATCTCTTGATGTAACTTTACAATGTAGCGATACTGCTGGATTAACTGCCGCTCAAGCGAATGCTCCTGTAGCGACAGATAATTGTGGTGGAACGGTAACATATACTAAAGTTTCGGGTGCTTTTGTAGCAGGAACTTGTGCAAACTCCGGAACATACACCAATACTTGGAAAGCAACTGATGTTTGTACGAATGAGTCAACTGTATTTACGCAAACAATCACCATACAAGATACAACAGCTCCAACTTGGACAAC
>NZ_JPRM01000095.1 GCF_000737695.1 Flavobacterium hydatis | reverse complement strand
ATAACTATCGAAGATACTACGAAACCAACTTGGACTACTCAGGCAGGAAGTTTGGATATAACTATTCAATGTAGCGATGCTGCCGGTTTAACTTCCGCGCAAGCGAATGCTCCTGTGGCAACCGATAATTGTGATAGCGATGTAACTAATATCGTTAAAACTAGCGGAGTGTTTGTAGCTTCTGAATCTTGTGGAAACTCTGGAACATATACGAATACCTGGACGGTTAAAGATGCATGTGGTAATACTTCGGACATTTTCACGCAAGTGATAACTATCGAAGATACTACGAAACCAACTTGGACAACTGCTCCTACTGCGCTTAACATTACATTACAATGTAGCGATGCTGCTGGATTAACTTCCGCTCAAGCGAATGCTCCTGTTGCGACCGATAATTGTGATAGCGATGTAACTAATATCGTTAAAACTAG
>NZ_JPRM01000094.1 GCF_000737695.1 Flavobacterium hydatis | reverse complement strand
ACAACGTTCACCTTTACAGGAGTTCGTTCAGACAGTAAATTATTAACAGATTTATATCCAGTAGGAAAAACAACAATAGTATGGACAGCAACAGATGCCTCAGGTAACACTTCGGCATCATGTGAGCAAATCATTACGATAACCGATACCGAAAAACCAGTTATTACTTGTCCAGTAGCCATCAACCAAGTTGCCGATGCAGGAGAATGTGGTGCAACAGTATCTATTGTAAATCCAACAGCAACCGATAATTGCTC
>NZ_JPRM01000093.1 GCF_000737695.1 Flavobacterium hydatis | reverse complement strand
GTTAAAGATGCATGTGGTAATACTTCGGACATTTTCACGCAAGTAATAACTATCGAAGATACTACGAAACCAACTTGGACTACTCAGGCAGGAAGTTTGGATATAACTATCCAATGTAGCGATGCTGCTGGATTAACTTCTGCTCAAGCGAATGCTCCTACTGCAACCGATAATTGTGATACTGATGTGACTAATATCGTTAAAACTAGCGGAGTGTTTGTAGCTTCTGAGTCTTGTGGTAATTCTGGAACATACACTAATACTTGGACGGTTAAAGATGCATGTGGTAATACTTCGGACATTTTCACGCAAGT
>NZ_JPRM01000092.1 GCF_000737695.1 Flavobacterium hydatis | reverse complement strand
ACTTTTACATTCTAAATTACACCTCTATAGATGGAAACGGTGCAATTCAGACGAATAAAAAAGATGGTTTCTTATATCTAACTAAATAACAAACAAAAAAACACAACTCACTGATAATATAACAGCTATGTTATCAGTGAAGTGTTTTACTAAAAAATGTCCTTTTTTTTTGATATACAAATGCATCAATGCTTTTTATCAGTAACAAGAAGAACCCAATGCAATAATAAAATAATAAATATCTACTATGAGAACAAATTTATTTTCTTTCGTTTTGATGTTTACAGCTATAGTAAGTTACGCTCAACAAGATGCTCAATTTACTCAATATAT
>NZ_JPRM01000091.1 GCF_000737695.1 Flavobacterium hydatis | reverse complement strand
GTATAGGTACCTTGCGCTGTATAGCTTAACGGATCTGCCGTTGTTCCTGTTACTGTTCCTTTGCAATTATCTGTTGTGCTTGGAACTGCTACCGTTGCAGAACATTCTGCGATAACATCTGCCAGAACTGGTTTAACTGGTTTTTCTGTATCGGTTATAGTAATAATTTGCTCACATGATGCCGAAGTGTTACCTGAAGCATCGGTAGCTGTCCATACTATTGTTGTTTTTCCTACTGGATATAAATCTGTTAATAATTTACTGTCTGAACGAACTCCTGTAAAGGTGAACGTTGTCGAGCAATTATCGGTTGCTGTTGGATTTACTATAGATACTGTTGCGCCACATTGGTTAGCTTCAGCAACTTGATTAATATCCACTGGACAAGTGATAACTGGTTTTTGGGTGTCTTTAATTATTACTTTTTGAAGTGCGGTTTCTATGTTGCCATTTCCATCATCAAAACTCCAGGTAATCGTATAGGTACCTTGCGCTGTATAGCTTAACGGATCTGCCGTTGTTCCTGTTACTGTTCCTTTGCAATTATCTGTTGTGCTTGGAACTGCTACCGTTGCAGAACATTCTGCGATAACATCTGCCAGAACTGGTTTAACTGGTTTTTCTGTATCGGTTAT
>NZ_JPRM01000090.1 GCF_000737695.1 Flavobacterium hydatis | reverse complement strand
TCGCAGCTTATCACGCCTTTCATCGCCTCTGAGAGCCAAGGCATCCCCCATACGCCCTTATTTTGCTTATTGTACCAGCCTTGATAAATCAAGACCGTTTTTTTATTTACTGTATTACTACAGTTAATAAAAAATGCTTTCTACTTTTTATTATTTTCTTATCTCAATATGTCAATGAACTTTTATCCTTTCGGATCTGTGGAGAATAACGGAGTCGAACCGTTGACCTCCTGCGTGCAAGGCAGGCGCTCTAGCCAGCTGAGCTAATCCCCCAATTTTAATTAAAAATTAAAAATCGTGAATTAAAAATTATGAACTTTTTTGATTCTTAATCTTTCAAC
>NZ_JPRM01000089.1 GCF_000737695.1 Flavobacterium hydatis | reverse complement strand
AGATTGCATACGCGTTACGCACCCGTGCGCCGGTCTCTAATTCCGAAGAACTATACCCCTCGACTTGCATGTGTTAAGCCTGCCGCTAGCGTTCATCCTGAGCCAGGATCAAACTCTTCATCGTATATTTTAATATTATATGCGACTAATGATTCTATCGGTTTTATTCAAATCTTACGATTCTATTACTCTTTATTTTGTTGTTTTGAAATCTCTTTCAAAACGGCTGTCAATTCAATATGTCTAGGAACGTGTTCTTCTTTTTTCGTTTCGCTTGTTTCTCAAAGCGGGTGCAAAAGTAGAAAAGTTTTTTCTAACTGGCAAGAAAAATTTGAAGTTTTTTTTTAGAGAAATTTTTCATTCTCTTTCTTCTTTTCTTGTCAATATTTCAAGGAACTTTCCGTGTTTTGCGGGGTGCAAATGTAACATCCGTTTTCCATTCTCACAAGCTTTTTTAAATCTTTTTTTTTT
>NZ_JPRM01000088.1 GCF_000737695.1 Flavobacterium hydatis | reverse complement strand
AAACTAGAAGGCTGGCTTGTGTTCAGGAATTATACGGTACCATAACCGATTTGGCAACTGGAGCGGTTTTACCAAACACTAAACTGTCTTTGTATTCTAGCGACTTTAAGGTAATTGGAACGGGCTATTCTGACCAAAACGGTAATTATACTTTCCCTGTAGAATGCGGATTAGTATATAATCTGAGAGCCGAGAAAGAGAAATATACTACCAAGGAACAAAGTGTAACGATCCTTAAAGTAAACGGAAGAACAAACTTATCTATTGCTCTGGAAAAATCTGATTGTGTTGTAACAATTGGTGATGATTTAGGTAAATGTTTTGGTATTAAAATGATTTATTTCGATTTGGATAAATCTAATATTCGCAGAGAAGCTGCCTTTGATCTAGAAAAAATTCTAGATGTAATGAACCAATATCC
>NZ_JPRM01000087.1 GCF_000737695.1 Flavobacterium hydatis | reverse complement strand
CTTCCTGAGCAGATTCTACTGCCTCCACTTACAGCACCTCCAACGCTCAGAGGATCTACCGTAACGGTTGTAACTTCAGAGGTTGCTTCATCACAACTACCATCTTTTACTACAGCTCTAAACTGGGTTGTCTGAGTCAGGTTACCTGAGGTATACGTGGCTGTGGTATTGCTAATGTTGTTCCAGATGGTAAAAGGACTAACAGCCGATTGCCATTTGATTATAGTTCCAGTATGTCCTGTTAAAGTCAGTTCCGCACTTGGGCTTCCTGAGCAGATTCTACTGCCTCCACTTACAGCACCTCCAACGCTCAGAGGATCTACCGTAACGGTTGTAACTTCAGAGGTTGCTTCATCACAACTACCATCTTTTACTACAGCTCTAAACTGGGTTGTCTGGGTCAGGTTACCTGAGGTATACGTGGCTGTGGTATTGCTAATATCGTTCCAGATGGTAAAAGGACTAACAGCCGATTGCCATTTGATTATAGTTCCAGTATGTCCTGTTAAAGTCAGTTCCGCACTTGGGCTTCCTGAGCAGATTCTACTGCCTCCACTTACAGCACCTCCAACGCTCAGAGGATCTACCGTAACGGTTGTAACTTCAGAGGTTGCTTCATCACAACTACCATCTTTTACTACAGCTCTAAACTGGGTTGTCTGAGTCAGGTTACCTGAGGTATACGTGGCTGTGGTATT
>NZ_JPRM01000086.1 GCF_000737695.1 Flavobacterium hydatis | reverse complement strand
ATATATTGAGTAAATTGAGCATCTTGTTGAGCGTAACTTACTATAGCTGTAAACATCAAAACGAAAGAAAATAAATTTGTTCTCATAGTAGATATTTATTATTTTATTATTGCATTGGGTTCTTCTTGTTACTGATAAAAAGCATTGATGCATTTGTATATCAAAAAAAAGGACATTTTTTAGTAAAACACTTCACTGATAACATAGCTGTTATATTATCAGTGAGTTGTGTTTTTTTGTTTGTTATTTAGTTAGATATAAGAAACCATCTTTTTTATTCGTCTGAATTGCACCGTTTCCATCTATAGAGGTGTAATTTAGAATGTAAAAGTAAGTTCCCGTTGGTAAGCCAGATGGTTCACTTACAGTTGTTCTTCCTCTAGAGAATCCGTCAAAAGCATTTGTTGTGTTATTATAGTTTCTAGTTTCAAATACAAGTACACCCCAACGGTTATATATTTCGACAGTATTATCAGGATAACATGTTGTGTCATCTATATTATCGATAACAAATCGGGCATTCATGTTGTCACCATTAGGAGAGAAAGCATTATGTACCAGAATCGTTCCGCAGGCCAATACTTTACAATCATCATTGATAGAAAGATTTACAAATAAACTTCTAGGACAAGCCTCATCTTGTATTTG
>NZ_JPRM01000085.1 GCF_000737695.1 Flavobacterium hydatis | reverse complement strand
AACATAATTGAAAGTATAGTTCAACGCGGCTGCTCCAGTTGCTGTAATCGGGTACGTTCCTACTGGGCTAGTTGTATCTGCCGTAGTTGTAATAGTAGCTGCTGTAGTTAAAATGGTTTCATCGTCTCCATTTACAAATCCGGTATAACTCGCTGTTAAAGTCGGATTTGTCGCTCCGTACACTTTTGTCTGATTATCAGCTGTCACTGTAATTTCTACTGGCGTTACGGTCAATGTTGCTGCAACATACGCAAAAGTATAATTCAATGCTGCTGCTCCAGTTGCGGTAATCGAGTATGTTCCTACTGGGCTGTTTGTATCAGCGGTAGTTGTAATTGTTGCTTGAGCGGTTAAAATGGTTTCATCATCTCCATTTACAAATCCTGCATAACTCGCGGTTAAAGTCGGATTTGCTGCTCCGTACACTTTAGTCTGATTATCGGCTGTCACTGTAATCTCGACTGGCGTTACGCTCAACGTTGCAGGAACATAATTGAAAGTATAGTTCAACGCGGCTGCTCCAGTTGCTGTAATCGGGTACGTTCCTACTGGGCTAGTTGTATCTGCCGTAGTTGTAATAGTAGCTGCTGTAGTTAAAATGGTTTCATCGTCTCCATTTACAAATCCGGTATAACTCGCTGTTAAAGTCGGATTTACTGCTCCGTAAACTTTGCTTGCATTTGCTGCCGTAACTGTAATTTCTACTGGCGTTACGGTCAATGTTGCAGGAACATAATTGAAGGTGTAATTCAACGCGGCTGCTCCTGTGGCTGTAATTGGGTACGTACCTACTGGACTAGTTGTATCAGCAGTAGTCGTAATTGTTGCTTGAGTCGTTAGAATTGTTTCATCATCACCATTTATAAATCCTGCATAAGTTGCAGTTAAAGTCGGATTTACTGCTCCGTAAACTTTAGTCTGATTATCGGCTGTCACTGTAAT
>NZ_JPRM01000084.1 GCF_000737695.1 Flavobacterium hydatis | reverse complement strand
TTTAATTCTGCTACAGCTACTTTATTGAAAGCAAGCTTGTTTATTGTGTTTTGATTTTTCATAATTTTTAAATTTTAGAGGGGTTTAGTTAATTAGTTATCCATTGCAATGTGTATTGTCAAGCCAATAATTACACCTACACAAATAGGAGTAGTTCCGCCATCTACATCATGCATCTGGTTATCATTTAATTCTGTAACAGCCACTTTATTGAAAAGCAAGCCTGTTGGTTGTTTTTTGTTTTTCATCCTATAAATCACATGATAGAACCGTTATGATGATGGTACTTGGAAGAACAAGAGGAGTACTTCCGCCTTCCACGTCATGCATTTTAGTATCGTTTAATTCTATAACAGCCACTTTATTGAAAGCAAGCTTGTTGATTGTATTTTGTCTCTTCATCTTATAAATCACTTGGTAGTAATGTTAAAACGATGATAGTGATTGGAAGACAAACAGGAGTAGTTCCACCATCTACATCCATTTTAGTATCATTTAATTCTGCTACAGCTACTTTATTGAAAGCAAGCTTGTTTATTGTGTTTTGATTTTTCATAATTTTTAAATTTTAGAGGGGTTTAGTTAATTAGTTATCCATTGCAATGTGTATTGTCAAGCCAATAATTACACCTACACAAATAGGAGTAGTTCC
>NZ_JPRM01000083.1 GCF_000737695.1 Flavobacterium hydatis | reverse complement strand
GACCCACTTCCAGGACTAGTTATGACAGGAGGACCAATTACATTAGACGTAAATGAAACCGACGAACACACCTTTATAGGAATCTATGTAATTAAACAAGCCGACATCAATGCCGGAAAAATAAGCAACCAGGCAACCGTGTTTGGAACCAGTCCAAATGGAATCATAGTAGAAGACAAATCCGATTACACCAGCAATGTAGACGACAACCCAACCGTATCCCCAATAGAAGGCTGCGTGATAAAAGTCTTCAATGCCATCTCACCAAATGGAGATAGTATGAACGAAAGATTCTATATCCAGGGACTAGAATGTTACCCAGAGAATACCGTAGAGATCTACAACCGTTGGGGAGTACTAGTATTCGAGCGCGAAAGATACAACAACGAAGAACGCGCCTTTAGAGGAAAATCCGAAGGACGTACCACCGTTAAGCAATCCGACGGACTGCCAGTAGGAACATACTACTATGTACTGAAATACAAAGACAGCGAGTCCAATGCCCATCAAGAAGCAGGATATTTATACATCAATAAATAAGTAAAAAACAAATAGAAACGGCTTAGCCCTAAAAAGCTAAGCCATTCTTAAAAGAAAAATAAATGAGAAAATTAGTTATAGTTTTTATGTTTTTTTCCGCAGTAAGCTATGCCCAACAAGACGCCCAGTTTACACAATACATGTACAACACCATCAATATAAACCCCGCCTATGCCGGATCCAGAGGAGCCATGAGCATCTTTGGACTATACCGTACCCAATGGGTAGGACTCGATGGAGCGCCAGAAACCAGCAGTTTCTCCCTAAACACGCCACTAAACAATAGCAACCTAGGACTAGGCGTGTCCCTGGTAAACGATAAAATAGGCCCAACAAACGAAAACACCTTTTCAGCCGATTTATCCTATACCATACCCACCTCTCAAACCTACAAGCTATCCTTTGGGATCAAGGCAACCGCCAACCTATTCAACCTAGACATCGGAAAACTAAACCCAGAACAACAAGGCGATCCACAATTTCAAGACCTAAACAGCAAATTCACACCCAACATAGGAGCAGGAGTATACTGGCATTCCGATAAAGCCTACATCGGACTATCCGTACCCAACTTTATCGAAACCAACAGATACAACGATAATGATATCGCCATCTTCAAAGACAAAATAAACTATTACCT
>NZ_JPRM01000082.1 GCF_000737695.1 Flavobacterium hydatis | reverse complement strand
TAACAGCAACCAATGCAGGTCCAAGCAACGCAACAGGAGTAAGTGTAACGGATATTTTACCTTCCGGTTATACTTTTGTAAGCGCCAGCACAGCTTCAGGAACCTATACAAGTGGAACAGGAATCTGGGCGATTGGTGCTTTAGCCAATGGATCGAATACTACCTTATCTATCATTGCCACAGTCAATGCCTCTGGAACGTATACCAACAGTGCGAGTATAGCTGCCAATGAAGCAGATCCTACCCCTGGAAATAATACCTCTAGTGTTACCCCAACCCCGGTTGCGCAGTCTAATGTTGGTATAACCAAAACCGCAAGTAGCGCTACGCCTAATGTTGGCAGTAATGTTACTTTTACTTTAACAGCAACCAATGCAGGTCCAAGCAACGCAACAGGAGTAAGTGTAACGGATATTTTACCTTCCGGTTATACTTTTGTAAGCGCCAGCACAGCTTCAGGAACCTATACAAGTGGAACAGGAATCTGGGCGATTGGTGCTTTAGCCAATGGATCGAATACTACCTTATCTATCATTGCCACAGTCAATGCCTCAGGAACGTATACCAACAGTGCGAGTATAACTGCCAATGAAGCAGATCCTACCCCTGGAAATAATACCTCTAGTGTTACCCCAACCCCGGTTGC
>NZ_JPRM01000081.1 GCF_000737695.1 Flavobacterium hydatis | reverse complement strand
ACTTGCGTGAAAATGTCCGAAGTATTACCACATGCATCTTTAACCGTCCAGGTATTAGTATACGTTCCAGAGTTTCCACAAGACTCAGAAGCTACAAACACTCCGCTAGTTTTAACGATGTTAGTTACATCACTATCACAATTATCGGTTGCCACAGGAGCATTCGCTTGAGCGGAAGTTAATCCAGCAGCATCACTACATTGTAATGTAATGTTAAGTGCAGTTGGAGCAGTAGTCCAAGTTGGTTTCGTAGTATCTTCAATACTTATCACTTGTGTGAAAGCATCGGTAATATTTCCGCAATCATCTTTAGCAACCCAAGTGTTAGTATACGTTCCGGTATTAGCACATGAAGTAGAAGCTACAAATAGACCACTTGTTTTGGTATAAGTAACGATTGAACAATTTGCAGTAGCAGTAGGTGCTTGATTTTGTGCAGTTGTTAATCCTGCCGCATCACTACATTGTAATGTAATATCTAATGTTCCTGCTTGAGTAATCCAAGTTGGGATAGCAGTATCTTGAACAGTAATTACTTGCGTAAATACAGTAGATGTATTATTACAAACATCATTTGCTGTCCAGGTATTAGTATACGTTCCTGAATTAGCACATGAAGTAGAAGCTACAAATACACCGCTAGTTTTGGTATAAGTAACGATTGAACAATTTGCAGTAGCAGTTGGTGCTTGATTTTGTGCAGTTGTTAATCCTGCTGCATCACTACATTGTAATGTAATATCTAATGTTCCTGCTTGAGTAATCCAAGTTGGGATAGCAGTATCTTGAACAGTAATTACTTGCGTAAATACAGTAGATGTATTATTACAAACATCATTTGCTGTCCAGGTATTCGTGTAAGTTCCTGTGCTTCCACAGCTACCTCTTTGAAATTGACCACTTATTTTAGTATAGGTTACTGTTCCACCACAATTATC
>NZ_JPRM01000080.1 GCF_000737695.1 Flavobacterium hydatis | reverse complement strand
CTCGGCGGTGTATAGGTTGGTGAAGGATTTGTTGGTCCATTTGAAGGTTTTTCTAACTACGCCTCCGGTATCTCTGGCGGATGCAAATACGAGTTTGTTATCGTAATACGCACTTCCGTAATCGGTTTGGGTGGAGTTGATTCCGGCATCGGCTATTTCGTATCGTCCTGAGTTGGCTTTTATTTGCTCGAGGTAGTTTTTATTGTTTTCGAAGAGTTGTCCTCTTTTATCGGCTGCGTTTTTTTTGTTGAAGGTCTCGAGGGTTTTATCTGCTTTGGCATAATCTCCTGTGGCTTTTAGGGTTTGTGCATAGCGGTAGTAGTACTCGGGATCTTGTTCTGGGTTGTTTTCAAATAGGGCTTGGTACCATTTGGCTGCTTTGGTGAGTTCGCCATTAAAGTAGTAGGCGTTGCCTAGTCTTTGGAACATTTCCTGGTCTTTGTATCCTTTTTCGGCTACTTTTTCGTAGGTGGCGATGGCGTCGATATAGGCGTATTGGCTATAGTCTTTGCCAGCTTTGTTTTGGCTTGCGCTTTGTGCGCTTCCGTTTAGTGTTATGAGTACTAAAAGGACGGTGACGGTGGTGGCTATATAGTTGTTTTTCATCTTTGGTCGTTTTAGAAGAATCTTGGTGAGGTGATTCGGCTGTAATTATTAAAGAATTCGAATCGCAGGAATATCTCGTGTGAACCGGAGTTGTAGTTGTTTAATCGGGTGGTTTCGCGGTCGTAGGCGTAACCTAGGTATAGGCCGTCACTTACCTGGAATCCTACCATGGCGCTTAGCGCGGCGCTCCATCTGTAGGCTACTCCGGCTACAAATTTGTCATTGAACATGAAGTTGGCTGACAGGTCGACTTGTAGTGGGGAACCTTCTACCATTTTGGTTAGTAGGGCTGGTTTGAATTTGATGTAGGGATCTAGTTCGAATACGTAACCGGCTATCAGGTAATAGTTTATTTTGTCTTTGAAGATGGCGATATCATTATCGTTGTATCTGTTGGTTTCGATAAAGTTGGGTACGGATAGTCCGATGTAGGCTTTATCGGAATGCCAGTATACTCCTGCTCCTATGTTGGGTGTGAATTTGCTGTTTAGGTCTTGAAATTGTGGGTC
>NZ_JPRM01000079.1 GCF_000737695.1 Flavobacterium hydatis | reverse complement strand
GCAAATATATAATTAATTATCGTTTTACAATAATTAATTATTAAAAAACATTCATTTAAAGCATTTTACATAAAAGCTATATAAACAAAATATCTTCTTATTTTCTATTTCTTAACCATTTATCTACTGGTTCAATAGCCGTATTTACAATAATTACTAAAAACGTACAAATTAATGCTTCCGCAAAATAACCTGAAGCTGCAATACAACCTATAGCCGCACTACACCATATTGTTGCTGCCGAATTTAACCCATGTACATTCGGTCCTTCTCTAAAAATGACTCCTGCGCCCAGAAAACCGACTCCCATAACAACTTGAGCTGTAATACGAGTTACATCGATATTTGGTGCAGTAGCTGCAACTTTTATAGATAATAATACAAAGGCTGCAGCTCCTGTTGCAACCAGCATATTGGTTTTTAAACCTGTTTCTTTATGATGCCATTGTCTCTCAAAACCTATAATTAATCCTGCGAATGATGCTACTACAAGGCGTATTAAAAAATCTGTTGTATCCAAAATAATTCTTGTTTTTATGATTAAACTTTCTTGTTTTTTAATAGTGAACTATAACTTTATATAATGTTACTTAACTATCATAAAT
>NZ_JPRM01000078.1 GCF_000737695.1 Flavobacterium hydatis | reverse complement strand
CCATTAAATGTTGGTTTCGTAGTATCTTCTATAGTTATCACTTGCGTGAAAGCATCAGTGATATTACCACAATTGTCTTTTGCCACCCAACTGTTTGTATATGTTCCAGCATTTGCACAAGACTCAGAAGCTACAAATTGACCGCTAGTTTTTTCGATCGTCACATCACTATCACAATTATCAGTTGCCACAGGAGCATTCGCTTGCGCAGAAGTTAATCCGGCAGTATCACTACATTGTAATGTAATGTTAAGCGCAGTAGGAGCAGTAGTCCAAGTTGGTTTCGTAGTATCTTCGATAGTTATCACTTGCGTGAAAGAGTCAGAAACATTACCACATTTATCCTTAACCGTCCAGGTATTTGTATATGTTCCAGAATTACGACAAGACTCAGAAGCTACAAACACTCCGCTAGTTTTAACGATATTAGTCACATCACTATCACAATTATCGGTAGCAGTAGGAGCATTCGCTTGCGCGGAAGTTAATGCTGCAGCATCGCTACATTGAATGGTTACATCTAAACTTCCAGCCTGAGTAGTCCAAGTAGGTTTCGTAGTATCTTCTATAGTTATCACTTGCGTGAAAGAGTCAGAAGTATTACCACATGCATCTTTAACCGTCCAACTGTTTGTATATGTTCCAGCATTTGCACAAGACTCAGAAGCTACAAATTGACCGCTAGTTTTTTCGATCGTCACATCGCTATCACAATTATCAGTTGCCACAGGAGCATTCGCTTGCGCAGAAGTTAATCCGGCAGCATCGCTACATTGAATAGTTATATCCAAACTTCCTGCCTGAGTAGTCCAAGTTGGTTTCGTAGTATCTTCTATAGTTATCACTTGCGTGAAAGAGTCAGAAGTATTACCACATTTATCCTTAACCGTCCAGGTATTTGTATATGTTCCAGAATTACCACAAGACTCAGAAGCTACAAATACTCCACTAGTTTTAACGATATTAGTCACATCACTATCACAATTATCGGTAGCAGTAGGAGCATTCGCTTGCGCGGAAGTTAATGCTGCAGCATCACTACATTGAATAGTTATATCCAAACTTCCCGCCTGAGTAGTCCAAGTTGGTTTCGTAGTATCTTCGATAGTTATCACTTGCGTGAAA
>NZ_JPRM01000077.1 GCF_000737695.1 Flavobacterium hydatis | reverse complement strand
ACTGAACAAAATGTTTGTGCTATTGCTGTTGGTTCTGCTGGTGTAGGTGTAATTTTTACAACTACGGCAGTTCTTGCACTTTCACAACCATCGATTGTTTGGCTTGCGTAGTATGTTCCTGAAACTAAAACATCATTTGCTCCATGCAATGTTCCATTTGTGCTTGCTGTATACCATTTAATATCTGTTCCTGTAGCTTGTAAATTGCTTACTTTTTTAGCGTCTACTGAACAAAATGTTTGTGCTGTGGCTATTGGCTCTGCTGGTGTAGGTGTAATTTTTACAACTACGGCAGTTCTTGCACTTTCGCAACCATCAATGGTTTGGCTTGCGTAGTATGTTCCTGAAACTAAAATATCATTTGCTCCATGTAATGTCCCGTTCGTGCTTGCTGTATACCATTTAATATCAGTTCCTGTAGCTTGTAAATTGCTAACTTTTTTAGCGTCAGCTGAACAAAATGTTTGTGCTGTGGCTGTTGGCTCTGCTGGTGTAGGTGTGATCTTTACAACTACGGCAGTTCTCGCACTTTCGCAACCATCAATAGTTTGGCTTGCATAATATGTTCCTGATGCTAATACATCATTTGCTCCATGTAATGTTCCATTTGTGCTTGCAGTATACCATTTGATATCGGTTCCCGTAGCTTTTAAATCGCTTACTTTTTTAGCGTCTACTGAACAAAATGTTTGTGCTATTGCTGTTGGTTCTGCTGGTGTAGGTGTAATTTTTACAACTACGGCAGTTCTTGCACTTTCACAACCATCGATTGTTTGGCTTGCGTAGTATGTTCCTGAAACTAAAACATCATTTGCTCCATGCAATGTTCCATTTGTGCTTGCTGCATACCATTTGATATCGGTTCCTGTAGCTTGTAAATTGCT
>NZ_JPRM01000076.1 GCF_000737695.1 Flavobacterium hydatis | reverse complement strand
ACTATGATTCCATTTGGACTGGTTCCAAACACGGTTGCCTGGTTGCTTATTTTTCCGGCATTGATGTCGGCTTGTTTAATTACATAGATTCCTATAAAGGTGTGTTCGTCGGTTTCATTTACGTCTAATGTAATTGGTCCTCCTGTCATAACTAGTCCTGGAAGTGGGTCGCTAACGGTTATGTTTGTTAGTGGGGTGTTTCCGGTATTGGTTATTTTAAATTTATAGGTTATGGTTTCTCCTGCATTGGCATATCCGCTTTTGTTTTCGTCATTGAATATGGCTGTTTTTATCACGGCTATCGATGGTACGGCTACAAAGATGGTTACTTTGGCACTAACGCAATTGTTTCTGTTGATTAGATCACAAATTTGGTAGTTTAGGGTATAGGTGCCTCCTGCTGTGTTTGGTGCTACATCTATGGTTCCGTCTACGTTTAGTGTGATTCCTGATAATACGTTGAGGCTTTTTATTGTTACAACTGCTGGGTTGTTTATTTGGTTGCCGTTTAGTTTATCATTGTCTAATACGTTGATTACTTCTAGTGATCCGTTTATTCCATCGGCATAGAGTACGTTGTCATCTTGGGCATCTATCGCTGCTGCTCCTACTTCTATTACTGAGGTTACTTCATCACAGTTTGTTGGATTGGTTACTTCGCATATTTTGTATTTTACATCATAATTTCCGGCTGGCGTATTTGGAGCTATTGTTACGGTTCCATCTGGATTTAATGTTAATCCTGTTGGTACAGTTACTGGCGTTAATACTACGTCGCCTGGGTTTGTTCCTATTACTACATCTACTCCGTTTAATTTATCATTTGCGGTTAACGCTGGAGTTTTTCCTCCTGTGTTTCCATTAATTGGTGTTGTCGTTTCTGTGTTCGCTTTGATTACAGGTTGACTTACTACAACTACTGAAGTTACTTCATCACAATTTGTTGGATTGGTTACTTCGCATATTTTGTATTTTACATCGTAATTTCCTGCTGGCGTGTTTGGAGCAATTGCTACAGTTCCATCTGGATTTAATGTTAATCCTGTTGGTACAGTTACTGGCGTTAATACTACGTCGCCTGGGTTTGTTCCTATTACTACATCTACTCCGTTTAATTTATCATTTGCGGTTAACGCTGGAGTTTTTCCTCCTGTGTTTCCATTAATTGGTGTTGTCGTTTCTGTATTCGCTTTGATTACGGGATTATCTACGATTATCTTAACTGTTGATGTACTACAATTTGAAATATTTGCAAGATCACAAATAGTATAATCAAATGTATAAGTTCCTGATGGTGTATGTGGATTTACACTTACTTCACCAGTAGTTGTATCAAAATTTACTCCAGAAGGCAATGTAGTTGCTAAAGTGATTTTCACTTGATTTGATATCACACTAACGCAATTCAATAAATCATTATTCAAAACGTTTGATACAGCAATACCTCCAACATAACCATTTATTGAAACTCCTAAATCATCATTAGATTTAATTGGACCAAACACAGTTATTGTTTGTGTACAATTAGAGATATTATTATTACTATCTGTTACTGTCCAAGTCACTGTTGTAATTCCAATTGGGAACACGGCAGGAGCATCATTAACCACTGAAGCAATTCCACAATTATCAGTAACAGTTGGTGTACTTAAGACTATTGTTGCTGTACACAAACCTGCATCTGTATTAGCTATAACCGCCACTGGGCAAGTGATAACTGGTTTTTCGGTATCGGTTATCGTAATGATTTGCTCACATGATGCCGAGATATTACCTGAAGCATCTGTTGCTGTCCATACTATTGTTGTTTTTCCTACTGGATATA
>NZ_JPRM01000075.1 GCF_000737695.1 Flavobacterium hydatis | reverse complement strand
GCAACCGGGGTTGGGGTAACACTAGAGGTATTATTTCCAGGGGTAGGATCTGCAATATCTGGAGATGCTATAGAAGCACTATTCAAATAAGGACCTGCAGCTTTTACCGTAGCAGTAATTTGCAAAGTTGGGGAAGAGCCTATATTTAATAAACCAATATCCCAAACCCCTGTCGAGGAATCGTATGTCCCAACACTTGGTGTAGCAGACACAAAAGTGTAACCAGCTGGTAACAAATCAGTAACCTTGGTATTTGGTGCATTACCAGGACCAGTATTGCCTGCTGTGAGTGTAAAAACAACATTGCTTCCCACATTTGGACTTGGGTTATTTACAGTTTTAGAAACAGAGAGATCGGCAGAAATTATACCCTCTATAATATCTAAAAAAACACCCGAATCCAACGATGCATCACCAGCGTCAGCAATTACAATTTTAAAAGTATAAGTTCCTCCAGGAGTTAAGCCAGCAATGGATTTCTTTATCGACTTTGTTAAACCATTATGTTCTGTAAAAACTGGGAAAGGTCCTGGTTGAGGCGCTGTATTCAGGTTATATTTACCTCCAGTAGTAGTTGTAATGTGACCATTATTGATATACAAAGCAGATTGAGAACCATCGTATGCAGCGACAGGTGTTGCCGGTGAGCTAAATCCAGGAATACCAGAATTTACCTTATTTATTGATGTGGCATTACCATTTGGCAATGTTGCGAAATTCTGAATTCCAGAAATACCAGGCCCCGAAACAAAAAAACCAAAAGCATCATCAAAATTAGAACCTACATAATCTGGAAACTCCTCTGAACCAAATTGATAACTAAAAAGTAGTCCCGAAACATTCGGTGCTAAAGTTATTGTAAAAGAATACGATACTAAGTCACGTGTTGCGGTAGGATCAATTAAAGATAAATTGGGATCTGATAATGTTGTAGCTCCAGCAGGGTTAAAACTATTTTGGACAGCAGTATTTTTGTTTGCTAATTCGAAAGGGGCACTTCCTGTAGTAAAGTACACACCGCTCGGTATCTGCAAACCAGCGCCACTAATACCATTAGAAAAGGTGGCAACTTGATTTGCACGCAATGTTGCGGCAGTTGCTGCTCCCGACAATGTTCCACCAACGATAACTATTCCAGGCCCATTTAAAGCGGTATTTATCTGCAAATTTGATGGATTTGTTACAATAGTAGCTTGAGCATATATTGAAGATGATATATTAAAAAGAAAAAAAACATTTATAAAA
>NZ_JPRM01000074.1 GCF_000737695.1 Flavobacterium hydatis | reverse complement strand
CAAGATTTTTTTTTTTGGAAAATACATTTTCGCTATTTAACTTAAATACCCGTTGAAATGCATCTTTTTTAAGATAAAATGCATATTAATACAGTAAATACCTACTTTTTGTTAATTTGATGATATTCAAGAATTAAACTAGGGATTAATTGCACTTCATTTTTCTTCACAGTATAAATTGAATTTGTTAAAAAACAAAAAACCATTCCGTTTTGCGGAATGGTTTTTTAAAGTTTAAACCTAAATTCTATTTAGTAAATCACTTTTTTAGTTTCGATATGTTTGCTATCAAGAACAACTTTTACAATTAAAACCTGATTACTTAATTTTAAGTTTGCTATCCTCCATTTAGAATTTCCTATTTTTTCTTTCTGATAAAGTAGCTTACCAGATGCATCGTAAACATATACCTCATCTATAATTTGATTAGAAATATTAATCTGAATCTCTTTGTTTTCAAGAGCTATTGTAACTACATCTCCTGTTATTTCAAATTCTCCGGTACCTAATGTTTTATTAGTGTATCGCAATACAAATCGATTATCAATACCATCTGTTTTTGCTGTGGTAAACGTATACCCCTTTTGGCGTAAATCATGTATAACACCCATTACTTTATCCTCCAGATAAATAGCGTGATCTGCTAATAAACCATCTACTTCATCTATCCCAATAGTAAAATCACCTGCAATTTCTGAACTATATCCTAAATACACCAAATCATTTTCTCTAAATGGGATGGCACGCCCTTGAATACTTAGTTTTTTATCTTTAAGAATACTGTAAAAATTAATAAAAGCATTACCGTTTAAGGAAATTCCATCGAACATACTTTCGTACTCATCTGTTGCGCCTTCGATATAGCCAACCAATATTTGTTTAAATGCACCTTCTTTGTTCGTAAGATTTAACCACACCCTGTTTTTTTCTATAGTTGCTGCTTTTCTAGTTTTGCTTTGTCTGTAAAACTGTCCATTTTGTCCAGAAGCACGCATACTATTATTAAACGTTACTTGTGCACCTCCAAGTTTCGCATTGACAAAAAAGGATTGTCCTGCAGCAATATATCCTAATGGAGAATCACTTCCTGAGCCCGAACCTGTACCTTGACCTGGTGTAATCCCCCCAGTAAAATTATATGTTGCATAATCAACAGATGCATAATTCAACTTACCACCTTGAAGTCCAAGCGGAGTAATATGAGTCCAAAAATATAAAGTCCCTTCCAGAATTGTAGAATTACCTCTTAAAAAATCATCCGCAAATAAAGCCGATGGATATGGGTTTCCAACTAAAATATACTCATCAAATTTGGTTGGAGTACTGAGAGTAAGCGCTCCATTATTAGGAATTCCTTGAAAAACTACTTTTTGATCATACGGAAAAGGACCTGCATTACGCGCTTTTATAATGTATCCTCTACCTGTTTCCATATTATCAGCTGCATGTAACCAACTATTTGTCGCGATATTAAAAGCAAAATAAGAAAAAGTTCCTAAAGACAGCGTACTAAATTTTTGACCAAATACAGGCGATGACCAATAGACATAATCCTGATCTTTCATCTGTGGAGAAATACGTTCGTAGGTAATTTTGCCACTATTAACGGCATTATCATTTATCTGAACCAAACTAGCCTTATCTTCAAATTTTAAACTAGCTGTAGAAGCTACTGCAACAGAATTGGTAATAGCTAAAGTTGCTCCCGTCTTGATTGTAACTTTTGCAGTCAAATTTACCTGACAAGAGCAAGCAGTTAAATTACCTGAAGATCCTGTTGACGAAGTATAATCTGCTAAGAAAATAATATTTTGATCTGCGGTTGGTGTGCCGCTAGACCATCCGGAACCGCTCCAACTATTAGTAACCAAGACAGGAACTATAGCAGGAAGAGATGCTGGAGAAGTACAACCTGTTACCGAATTACTTACTACAAAAGTATATGTATTTGGCGCAAGATTACCAATAACTGTACTTGTTCCTGAACCTAAAGTAGTAACTGTAACAGGGTTGGTTACTATAGACCAATTCCCTGAAGGTAATCCGCTTAAAGCAACACTTCCGGTAGAAACAGCACATGTTGGCGAGGTAATAACTCCTATAACTGGAGCTGTTGGCGTCGCATTTACTGTCACCGTAAAAGGGTAACCTGAACTACTAACACAACCTGCTGCAGTTTTTACAGTTAATGTTCCTGCATAAGTACCTGCACCTGTTCCAGCTGGAACATCAATCGTAATCGGACTACCTGGTAATGATGCATCGGTTACTGCCGCAAAAGTATTTGCAGGCGATGCATTCCAGGTTATGCTATAGGTTGTGGGAGTACCTGTTGTGGC
>NZ_JPRM01000073.1 GCF_000737695.1 Flavobacterium hydatis | reverse complement strand
TAATTGTATTTCATCGATGTTTCAAATAAAAATTTAAAACACATAAATAATTGATTATCAATTATTTATAAAATAATAAAATTTTATTTTGCATAAAGATTTTGACAAAAATTGCTTCTAAAAAAATTAAAAAACGCAAAAATAAAACGTCTTTTTTGTCAATTTTTAGGTCAAAAATGTCTTTTCAACGAGTATTTGAGTCATTTGCAGGAAAAAAAAATCAATTAAAAACAGACTATATAACTTTGATTATGTTAAAAAAATAAAAATTTCATAAAATACAAAATCAAAAATATGAAGGCAAAAAAAAGGAAAACCCAAACAGAAAAAATCTACTTAAAGGATCTTAATTCCTAAACGCACCAAAATTATATTTAAATAAAATACATGTAGGATATCACTTTAGAGAAACTATTAATTTTTGAAATTAAAGATTATGAAAAAAATTACTTTATTAACTATTTTAGGATTATTCTTTTTTTCTTCCGGTTTATTCGCTCAAGAAAAAAACATTCCGATTAGAATTGGGAATACGCCTTACCAAAATAAATTTACCGCCAAGAAAAGTGCTCTTTTAAGTTCAGATGCCGTACAAGCAAATGCCGTACAAGCATTAGCAGTAGCAGGATCTATTGATGTTGCTAATCCAGCTGCCGGAAATAATGGATATAATGCTGATCAGTTAGTAAGAAACATATTAACTTCTGGCTGTTTGATTGTGAGCAATGTTAGGTTTGGTTATTACCAAAAAAGTGGGAACAACTGGAACTGGAATGATCATGCTTGGTCTTCGACTGCTGGTGATAGACAATTAGGATATTACAGCAAAGGAACTTCTACTTTCCCAATTGATGAAGGTCTTTTAATTGCAACTGGAAAAATAAATTCTGCAATGGGTCCTAATACCTACACAAACAAATCTGATGCGATGGTTAATAATGCAAGTGATCCAGACTTAGCAAACATTTCTGGTGAAACAATGCATGATGCAGCTATCCTTGAATTTAATTTTGTTCCTGATGGAAACCTTGTTGAGTTTCAGTTTGTATTTGCTTCAGAAGAGTATCTTGAATATGTTAATACGGACTTTAATGATGCTTTCGGTTTTTTCTTAAGTGGTCCTGGTATCACTGGTACTTACACTAATAATTCAGTAAATCTTGCACAATTACCAAATAATGATGCGGTAACTATAAACAACATTCACTCTGCAGGAACTAATGTAAACAACGTTGCTTTTCCTGCCAAAAACGCAGCGTATTATGTAAATAATCCTCCTGGAGCAACAACAATGGAATATGATGGTTCAACCACTGTTCTTACTGCTACTTATGCTGTTACTCCTGGACAAACCTATAAAATAAAAATGGCTATTGCCGATGCATCTGATCAACTTTATGATGCAGGTGTATTTTTAAAAGCAAAAAGTTTTGCTACAAATACTTTAGTAATTACAAATCCTGCTCCAGTATGTTTCCCTAATACGGTAAATATTACTGCTCCTGCTGTTACAGCTGGTAGTACTGCTGGATTAACATATACGTATTGGCAAGATGCTGCGGCTACCATTCCTTACACTACTCCAACTACGGCTACTGCAGGAACTTATTACATAAAAGGAAAAAACCTTACCTCTGGTTGTTCTGATATAAAACCTGTTGTTGTAACTGTGAGTAATGTAGTTGTAACAGAAGTTGTTGCATCGCATGTTAATGTAAAATGTTTTGGAGCTTCTACCGGAGCAATTACTCTTAATAATGCTACTGGTGGTGTTGCACCTTATACTTATTCTTGGAAGAAAAACGGAAGTCCTTATGCAACTACACAAAACTTAACCGGCTTAACTGTTGGGTCTTATGAAGTTACTGCAACAGATGCAAATGGATGTAAAGCAGTTCTAACTATTCCTATTACGCAACCTACAGCTGCCTTAGCAGTTACATTAACATCTAAAACTGATGTATTATGTAATAATGATGCTACTGGCGCAATAGATATAGCTGTAAGTGGTGGTACAGGTACTTACACTTATAGCTGGACAAAAGATGGAAATCCATTCGCTTCAACAACACAAGATTTAACGAACATTCTTTCTGGTGCTTACATTGTAACTGTAACTGATGCCAATAGCTGTCAGCAACAACTTTCTGTAACCATCAATAGTGGAGATTCTACTAAACCAATAGTAAATCCATTGCCTGCGGCTTCAACTATTAACTGCCCGCAGACACCTGTATTTGCTGTTGCTACAGCCACTGATAATAGTGGTACGGTAAGTTCTCTTACTTTTGCAGACGTAAATACTCCTGGATCATGCCCAGGAACGTATTCTATAACTAGAACATGGACTGCAAAAGATGCTTGTAATAACACATCTCTTCCTGTAAGCCAAACTATTAATGTTGTAGATACAACTCCTCCAACTTGGACAACCGCTCCGACTGCGCTTAATGTAACTTTACAATGCAGCGATACTGCAGGATTAACTGCAGCTCAAGCAAGTGCTCCGGTGGCAACTGATGCTTGTTCTACTGTAACGTATACTAAAGTTAGCGGTGCTTTTGTTGCTGGAAATTGTGCAAACGCTGGAACATATACTAATACTTGGAAAGCAACTGATGTTTGTACGAATGAATCAACTGTATTTACGCAAACAATCACCATACAAGATACAACAGCTCCAACTTGGACAACGGCTCCTGCATCTCTTGATGTAACTTTACAATGTAGCGATACTGCAGGATTAACTGCTGCGCAAGCGAATGCTCCTGTAGCAACCGATAATTGTGGTGGAACGGTAACGTACACTAAAATCTCTGGCGCATTCGTTGCAGGAACTTGTGCAAACTCTGGAACATACACCAATACTTGGAAAGCAACTGATGTTTGTACGAATGAGTCTACTGTATTTACGCAAACAATTACCATACAAGATACAACAGCTCCAACTTGGACAACGGCTCCTGCATCTCTTGATGTAACTTTACAATGTAGCGATACTGCAGGATTAACTGCGGCTCAAGCGAATACTCCTGTAGCAACTGATAATTGTGGCGGAACTGTAACGTACACTAAAGTAAGTGGTGCTTTTGTTGCGGGAACTTGTATAAATTCTGGAACATATACCAATACTTGGAAAGC
>NZ_JPRM01000072.1 GCF_000737695.1 Flavobacterium hydatis | reverse complement strand
AACGCAAAGTACACAAAGAAAAAAAAACGCAAAGGTTCGCAAAGCTATTTATTAAACTTTGCGAACCTTTGTGTAATCCTTTGCGTTCTTTGTGGTGAAATTTTATTTTAGTGACTTGAGATAATGGAATCTAGATTGATTTATAAGCTAAGTTTTCTTTCGCTGTCTGTAGTTTTATAATCTTACTATTAGAAACAATATTATTTTCCATGAGCAAACGTGCTGTTAAATAACAAATTGTAGATTCTGCTCCTTGGTTTAAATTTACATTTTCCTTTTCTAAACCATCATAACAACCTCCCGTAATTGGATCATACATAATTTGGTTTAAATGATTCTGACCTAAGAACCAATTAAAGGCAATTCTCATAGATTTTTTATAAAATGGATCATTAAAATTTTTATAAAAAAGATCCAATGTTTGTATGGTATAGGAAACATCAATAGGTTGTTCTCCATATTGGTATGGTATTGATCCTTTATGATACCATCCTTTATTAGAGATAACCTTGAATTCTCCGTTTATAAACATTTTTGGTAATAAAAAATCAAATGATTCGATAGCAATCTTTTTGTATAGTAATTTATCTGTTGCTAAATATGCATATAACATCGATTCGGATAATATACTATTGGCATAGGTAAGATAATTTTCAAACCAGTTCCAATTTTTGGTTGCATGATCATTGTAATTTTTAGCAAGCCTGCGAGCAAGTTTGTCTATTATTTCTATAATGCGTGGTGTAGCTTCAACAGAATTATATAAAAACAAACCTTTAGTTATAAATCCAATCGATCTGGGCGAAGTAACTGTTTCAGTCCAATCTAATGCCTTTAAAATGCACGCTGTAGCTTTGTTTATTGTTGAAGGAGGTATGAGCGTCGATTTTAATGAAATAAACATTCCTAAAGCCCAAATTGCTCTTGCATTAGAATCTTCGAGATTTACAGTATCGTTTTTAGGATCTATATTATTAAATTCATCTACATAATTTATAAAATTGCCTTTGGGCTGTTGGCATCTTTCAATAAAATTAAGATAGGTATTGATATAATAAATATCATTGATATCTTCTTTTAGCTGATAATGTAAACACATAGAGATTAAAGCTCTGGCATTATCATCAAGAGTGTAGCCTGAAGTGATATCAGGCTCTGATATTTTGCTAAATTGTATCATACCTAATGATGTAGTCATATTTTTTTGATGATCCATTTTTATTGCTGGATATGTAAATTTGACTTCCATCGGTTCTTTTATAATCTTTTGATATGTAATCATGTGTTTGATTGCTACATTTTCCCAAGAAGTTTTTCTGGTTTTTTCGAATGCATTTAAAGCCATTGATTCCCGTAAACCAGAATCAGAAAGAAGTTTTATAGTTGCATCTGCAAATTGTTCTGAGTTTTTAATATCAACTAATATGCCTGTATCAGATGAAAGAACTTCTATAGTATGTGGAATTTTTGTGGCAACTATAGGACAAGAACAGCCCATTGCATAAGAGAAAGTACCACTTACGGCTTGGTTTGGGTCTTTGGAAGTAAAAAGATATATATCGGTTGCTTTTAAATAGTTTAGGAGCTCTTTTACTCCTAAATATTGATTAACAAAAAGAACATTCTTTTGTAAGTTTAAATCATTTACAATAAATTCCAAATGATTGCGATATTCATCTACGCCATTGATGATATTATTAGGATGGGTTTTTCCAAGAATTAGATATAATACATTAGGAAAATGTTCTACAATTTTAGGAAGCGCTTTTAATCCTGTCTCAATATTTTTACCTTCTCCTAGTAATCCAAATGTGGATAATATTAATCTATCCTCAAAATTAAATTTTTGTTTCGCTTTTGAAGTATTTTCATATTCTACGATATGTGTACCATGAGGAACGCAAACAATATTTTCTTGATTTATTTCATAATCTTCAACAAGAATTTTTTTAGATTGTTTTGTCATCACAAAAACTGAATTAGAATAGGATACTAGTAGCTTAACAAAACTTCTTAAATTTTCGTTCGGATTTGGAATAACGCTATGAAAAGTGAATGTTATAGGTTTTTTAATTGCATTTAAGAAGTCTATTAAATGATTTCCATATTCACCTTTAAACAAACCAAATTCATGCTGGATATGGATTAATTTTACGGCATCATCTTTATTTATTTCTAACGCTACTTTTTTATATTCATCCCTGTTATTTGTATTTAAAATATATGCTGACGCACTATCAGGATTATTTTCGGTAATTAATTCACATATTTCGCATGAAATACTTTTGCCATATATTTTAGTTATGGCATTTATAGTGTCTTCTGTATATGTCGCGATACCACATTGTGTTGGCGGATATGTTGAAAGGAATATTATTTTCGATTTTGAGTCTTTCGTTTTCATGGGCGTAATTTTTAGTTCGTATAATAAATCATTTATGCTTATGATGCTACTGTAATTTTATTATCGGCAACATGTACTAGAAATATTGTATGCTGTTAAAAAAATTCGTTACTATTTGGAAAATAGCAGAGTTATATAAAGATTTTAATATTCAAAAAAAACAATGTTTTTATGTTACTTCTTTTTATTACTTCGATGGTGAATTTTCTTTTTTATAAAATTAAAGGTGTAGAAGTAAATAGATTAACTCAATCGATTATTTGATTGACTCATTATAATAGTTTTCTCAAAAATTGGAAGATTTGTTCAAAAAATTTTAAAATAAAAAACTCAAAATAAATTAAAAAAAGTTTTTTATATACTGTCAAATATAAGGATAAATAGCAAGTGAAGAAGCTTTTTTATTGGTGTAATTTGTTTATTTTTAGATAATTACGAATTAGATAAAATGCTTAATGATAAAAAATACTTAATTTATTTTTTATGCATTTATTTGACTATTATTTAAATGAGTCAATAATTTTAGCATTACAGTTAATTCATTCATTTTATAATGAAGAGATTTGTTTTAACTAGAAGATTGTTTAAAATCTTATTTACTAATTAAAAAAACATCATTATGCTACGTTGGACAGTCATTTTTATAATTCTAGCAATTATTGCTGGAATTTTTGGTTTTGGTGGCATTGCTGCTGGAGCCGCGAGTATAGCCAAAGTGCTATTCTTTATCTTCATTGTATTGTTTGTAATTTCATTGGTTGCAGGAAGAAGAAAAGTATAAATAATCCATAATCGTTTTTATTGATTTAGGGATAATAAATTCATTTTATAAAAGTCTTATCATTATAATGATAAGACTTTTTTGTTTTTGTGTATCCTTTTTATTGATATTCAGTTAATTATGAAACTTAATATTGTAATTCTATAACTCAGTAACTGAATAGATT
>NZ_JPRM01000071.1 GCF_000737695.1 Flavobacterium hydatis | reverse complement strand
CCTTAAAAACATTTGAATATTTATAATACAATTGAAAATCAACAATGTAATTTAAAAGTAAATCTTTAAAATTTATTACAAATGAAATATTATTCGCTCCGAATATTTGCTTAATTATTTTTTTTAAGGCCATTATTTTTTATTGAATATATATTTAGAGATAAGATTTTTTTCCTGTTTTTCTAAACCAATAGTGTAAATTATTAAAACACATACAGAAACTATAAAGCTGGATTTAACGAGGAAAAGCATTAAATGATTTTCAATATTAAAGAAATGTAAACCTGTAAATATTAAAACATTAGACAGAATTGTAACAACAAAAATTCTTAATAAAACTCTTTTTACAAACAGTATTATATTAAAGTCTAGCATTTTCTTTAAAAAGAATAAACGAAAAATCAGAGATAAAATATTAATAGAAATCATTACGTAAAATACAACTACAGGGTCTTTATACAACATAATGAAAAAGTAAGATATTGGTAAGGATAGAAAAATCAGGGATCCGATAATAATTTGGTACCATTTAATTTTTCCTGTTGCCTGTGATCCAGTTATTAATGGGCCAGAAATGCAATCTATCAATAAGCTTATTAAACAAAGAATCACGAATATTGATATATATTCAGGTGGGTTTTTAAGCCAAAATTCCAATATAAAATCTATATTATATAATATTGGACAAACAATTAAAAACATCAAAAAATAAGAAAACTTAGAACTTTGAAAGATTAATTTCTTGCTTTGTTCAATATTTCCTTGGGCATAATTTTTAATAATCTGCGGATTAACCGCCATCTGGAAATTAGTTACAAATAAACTAACTGCAGATTGTACTTGTAGTGTGATACCATAAGTAGCATTTAGTACTGTCCCAAAAAATAGATTAAGGATTACATTTATGCCTTGTCCTCTGGCAACTGAAGCTATATTTCCAAATAAATTCCATCCTGAATAAGCTATTAATTTATGATACAATTCTTTTTCGAAGTAAAACTGATACCTACTTTCAGAATAATATCTTTTGCAATAAATTTTATGAGCCATTCTTATAATAAACGCTACTAAAAATAATAGTCCTGCGTACAAAATCAATTTATCGAAAGAAAAGATAACTAGTAAATAAACTATTATTAATTTCAAAATAACTTCTGCAAAGCTCATAATAGCATAAATGCCCATTTTTTCTCGGGCGATAATTAATGCATCATATGGTACTTGTATTATACCTAAAAAAAAAGTAAAAATAGAAAACTGATATACCCAATTAACTGCATTCATTCTTTCTAAAGGTAAATTCAATGTGTTATTTACAAACCAAAGCCCAAATGTCTCTGCTAAGACTAAGATTATGATACCTATAATTATATGTATGTTTAATGTTGCATTAAACGTTTTCTTTAGTTGTTCTGGATCATTTCTACCAATATCAAAAGACAAAAATCGTTGTGTAGCAGAGGTCATTGCACTATTAAAAAAACCAAATAAAGTTATGATTCCTCCTACTACACTATAAATACCATAATCTTCTACACCTAATGTATTCAAAATTATTCTGGAAGTATACAGAGTTACTCCCATTGTAAAAAACATTCTTATATAAAGAAATACAGTGTTTTTTGCTATTGTTTTTGAATTCAATGTAATGATTTTAAAATTCTATTCTAGACTTCCCTACTTATCGAATATGTTTAAGGAAACAAGAAATGATTTATTAGTTATGCCCCAAAAGTCTGTAATGCTCCACAAAAATCTAAAACCTCTTTGTCTTCAGAAATTTCAATTTCTTTGAATTCCTTATGATTTACTAAAAACACAATAATATCTGCTGAATGAGCAGCTTCTTTGTAATTAGTTAATTTAAAAACTTTGTGTTCAGTGATATTTGGTTCTACGATAAAATATTCTCCATTATTATCGTCTTGTAAAACCTTTTGTACTATATATTTAGCTGGAGATTCTCTTAAATCATCAATATTTGGTTTAAATGCCAGTCCCATAAGTGCTATACAGGCTTTTCTTCCGTGCTTTAATTCAAATTTTAATTTAGTAGATTGAATTTTTTCTGCACACCAAAATGATTTAAAATTGTTAATCTCTCTAGCTGTATTTATTATTTTAGATTCTAATGGATATGTAGAAACCAAAAAATAAGGATCTACTGCAATACAATGCCCTCCAACTCCAGATCCTGGTTGAAGAATATTTACTCTAGGATGTTTATTTGCAAGGGCAATTAGTTCCCAAACGTTTATGTTTGCTTTATCGCAAATTAATGACAGCTCATTAGCAAATGCAATTTGTACGTCTCTCGATGAATTTTCGACTAGTTTGCACATTTCAGCAGTTCGTGCATTTGTAGCGTGTAATTTAGATTGTACGAATCTTGAGTAAAATGCTATTGCTTTTTCTGTAGATTTATCATCTATTCCTCCTATTACTCTATCATTATGCACCAATTCGTGCATAACATTTCCTGGTAATACGCGCTCAGGGCAATAAGCAATATCTAAAAATCCTTCTAGTTCTGGACGCTCACTAAAAATAAAATCTCTCATTTTTTCGGTAGTCCCAATTGGTGAAGTTGACTCTATAATATACAAATCTCCTTTCTTTAAAATCGGAATAATACTTTTTGTAGCCGCTTGGACAAATGAAATATCTGGTTCGTTCCTTCCTTTAAATGGTGTAGGAACAACTATTAAATATGTAGATGCTTCTACAGGTGTTGTGGCGGCCTTTAGAAAACCTGCTTTAACAGCATTTTCTACAGCAATATCTAATTGAGGTTCAACAATGTGAATTTTACCCATATTTATAGTATTTACTACTATTGGATTAATATCTACGCCTAATACACGGATGTTTTTAGATGCAATTAATGCTGCTGTTGGTAAACCTATATAGCCTAGGCCAATCATTACAACTTCTGGTTCATTCATTCTTTTTTATTTTTTATTAATGAGTTTACCTCATTATTTTATTTCTAATTCTTTAATAAAATCTACAATTCTATTACTCGCATTACCATCTCCGTAAGGATTATGTAATGAGCTCATACTTTCAAAACGAGCTTTATTATTTAAAAGATCCAAAGTCTCTTTTATAATTAGGTCTTTATCGGTGCCAACTAGTATTACAGTTCCTGCTTCTACTGCTTCTGGACGTTCGGTAATATCTCGCATAACTAAAACTGGTTTTCCTAAACTAGGTGCTTCTTCTTGTACGCCCCCACTATCAGTGATTATCAGTTTAGATCGATTCATCATCCATATAAAATCTTCATAAGCCAAAGGATTTATAAGTAATACATTTGGGATATCTGATAAGATTCTATTTACAGGTTCTTGTACCTTAGGGTTTAAATGAACTGGATAAACAATTATTCGTTCAATATTATCCATTGCTATGGCTTTTAATGCCTCACATATACGAATAAATCCATCTCCATGATTTTCTCGTCGATGTCCTGTTACAAGAATCATTTCCTTTTCGCCAAGCTTTGTCGATAACTCTTGTATTAAAGCGCTCGGAGCTTGATTTACTTTGTCTATACTTTGTAGCAATGCATCAATGACTGTATTTCCTGAAATTATGATGGAATCTTCAGCTATATTTTCGTTTAATAAATTTTGCTTGGACAATTTTGTAGGTGCAAAATGGTAATCAGCTAAACGCCCTGTAATTTGTCTGTTGATTTCTTCTGGAAATGGTGCCCATTTATTATGAGTTCTTAAACCTGCTTCTACATGGCATATTTTAGCGCCACTATAAAAAGAAGCGATACTTCCTGCCATTGTTGTTGTGGTATCTCCATGCACAAAGACATAATCAGGTTTAAAATCTTCTAAAACAGATTTCATATTAATAATTATATCCGATGTTAAGCTATATAGGTCCTGATTAGGTTTCATTAAATCAAGGTCGAAGTCTGGAGTAATGTTAAAAAAACTTAACACTTGATCTAACATTTCTCTATGTTGAGCTGTTACACAAACTTTTGTCTGGAATATTTCGGGATATTTCTTAAATTCTTTAACCAATGGAGCCATTTTAATTGCTTCAGGACGAGTGCCGAATACAATAAGTATTTTTG
>NZ_JPRM01000070.1 GCF_000737695.1 Flavobacterium hydatis | reverse complement strand
ACCTTAAATGGAAGCCCAGTAGTAGTAGGTACTGCAGCAGGGAATGTACAAATCACATCAAGTACGGTTCCAGTAGGATCAGGACTAGTAGTAAATGCAGATGGAACAGTAACAGTTCCGGCCAACACCCCATCTGGAAACTATTCAGTAAGCTATACGATTTGTGAAGTAAACAACCCATTGAATTGTAGTACTATTAGCTCTACGGTAGTAGTAAGTGCCCCGGCGATTGTTGAAGTTCCATCAATTGCCATAATTAAGACAGCGGTATTTAATGATGAAAATAGTAATGGGAATGCAGATGCTGGCGAAACTATAACTTATAACTTCAAGGTTACTAATACTGGAAATGTTCCTTTGTACAATATTACTGTTTTAGATCCATTAGCTGGTATTATTATGTCAGGAGGTCCAATAGATTTGAATGTAAATGATACGGATGAAGTTTCTTTTAGTGCTCAATATAGCATCACGCAAAATGATATTAATAATGGAAGTATTAGTAATCAGGCTAGTGTAATGGGTAGTACTCTAAGTGGAATTAAAGTTGAGGATAAGTCAGATAACATAAATAATCTAGGTGACAATCCAACAGTTTTATTATTAAGTGGTTGTGTAATCAAAATTTTTAATGCCGTTTCAATAAATGGTGATAGTATGAACGAAAGATTCTATATACAAGGAATAGAATGTTATCCTGACAACACAGTTCAAATTTATAATCGTTGGGGTGTATTGGTTTTTGAAAGAGATCATTACAATAATACCGATGTTGCCTTTAGAGGAATTTCAGAAGGACGTGTTACCATTAAAGAATCAAAAGGATTACCAGAGGGAACATATTATTATATCATAAAATATAAAGACCATCAATCTACTCCTCATCAGGAAGCGGGTTATCTGTACTTGACCAAATAATATTCTATGCTAATTAATTGGCTTGTTGAAGTTGAGCTGTAATTAAAAATGAAAAAAATGAAAAAGTTAATTTTAGTTTTACTGTTTTGTTCAACTGCGAGCTTTGCACAGCAGGATGCACAATTTACACAATATATGTACAATACCATTAATGTGAATCCTGCTTATGCGGGATCACGTGGAGTACTGAGTATTTTTGGTTTATATCGTACCCAATGGGTTGGGTTAGATGGCGCGCCGGAAACAAGTAGTTTTTCTGTAAATACACCAGTTGGTAATAACGTTGGGTTAGGAGTTTCATTAATCAATGATAAAATAGGTCCAACGAATGAGAATAACTTATCGGCAGATTTTTCGTATTCTATACCAACATCGGCTACAGCCAAATTATCTTTTGGCATAAAAGGATCAGCAAATTTATTCAAATTAGATCCAACTAAATTAACACCGGAAGATCAGGGAGATCCGCAATTTCAGGATTTTAAAAATAAATTCACGCCTAATATTGGAGCCGGAGTTTACTGGCATACAGATAAAGCTTATGTAGGTTTATCGGTTCCTAATTTCATTCAGACCAATCGTTATGATGATAATGATGTTGCGATTTACAAAGACAAAATCAACTATTATTTTATCGCAGGTTATGTATTTGAATTAGATCGTTATGAAACCGTAAAATTTAAACCGGCTATAATGACAAAAATGGTCGAAGGTTCACCATTGCAAGTAGATGCATCGGCTAACTTTATGTTCAACGATAAATTTGTAATTGGAGTGGCTTACAGATGGAGCGCTTCGGTAAGTGCACTGGCTGGTTTTCAAATCACAGATGGTTTGTATTTGGGTTATGCTTACGATCGTGAAACAACCAAATTAGTGAATTATAATTCAGGATCGCACGAGATATTCCTCCGTTTTGAATTCTTAAATAAATATGGACGTATAACTTCACCAAGATTTTTCTAATTATGAAAGTTAAAAATATAATTTATGCTGCTGTTTTGTCGTCTGTTTGTTTTAACGGAACGGCTCAAAAAACAGTTTTAAATAAAGCAGAGAAGGAGTACAATCAATATGCTTTTGTAGACGCTATCGCTATTTATGAAAAAGTAGCAGAAAGCGGATATAAGGATGAAAAAATGTTTCAGAGATTAGGAAACTCCTATTATTTTAATGCCGAATTACCGAAAGCTGCAAAGTGGTATGACGCCCTTTTTGCTTTTAACGAGCAACAAGAACCTGAATATTATTACAGATATGCTCAGACGTTGAAATCTGTGGGTGATTATGCCAAAGCAGATAAAATGCTTGAAATTTTTAATGCGAAAGTAAAAACTGATACAAGAGGCGTTTTATTCGAAAACAATAAAAATTATCTGGAGCAGATTAAAGCGAATTCAGGAAGATTTGATATTGCAAATGCCGGAATTAATTCGAAACAATCAGATTACGGAAGTACAATTTATAATAATAAATTAGTATTTGCTTCTGCTCGTGATACTGGAAGTGTTATTAAAAAAACATTTAAATGGACAAATAAATCGTTTACGAATTTATATGCTGCGGAATTAAAAGCGGATGGAACTTTAGATAATCCAATTCGGTTTGAGAAAAAAATCAATTCAAAATTCAATGAATCTTCTCCGGTTTTCACCAAAGATGGAAAGACAATGTATTTTACCCGAAACAATTTTTTAGGAGGTAAAAAAGGAAAAGACAATAAAAGAATTACATTATTAAAGTTGTACAAAGCCGAATTTGTAAATGATAAATGGGCAAATATTATTGAGTTGCCTTTTAATAGTGATCAATACAGTATTGCACATCCGGCTTTAAGTCTGGACGAAAAAAAGCTGTATTTTGCATCAGATATGCCGGGAACTTTAGGACAATCGGATTTGTTTAGTGTTGTTATTAATGAAGATGGAACATTCGGGAAACCGGAAAATTTAGGAACAGCAATTAATACCGAAGGAAGAGAAACATTCCCGTTTATATCCGGAGATAATGAACTTTATTTTTCAAGCGACGGACGTCCTGGATTAGGCGGACTTGATGTATTTGTGGCAAAAATCAAGGAAGATGCTACTTTTGATCTGGTACAAAATATTGGAGAACCCGTAAATACCAAGTTGGATGATTTTGCTTTTATAATTGACAGCAATACACGTAAAGGTTACTTCTCATCCAACAAAGAAGGCGGAATTGGAAATGATGATATCTATAAATTCACAGAAACAAAAAGACTGGATTGTGAAAAAAAATTATTTGGAATTGTTTCAGATTCTCAAACGAACGAAGCTTTAGCCGATGCAAAAGTAATTTTGCTTGACGATAAGTTTAAGGAAATTGCAACAATAATTTCGGATAAAAACGGAAGTTACAATTTTGATGTAAAATGCAATCAAACCTATTATGTAAGAGTTTCAAAACAAGATTATGAAACTAATGAAAGTTCGGTTACAATTCAGCCAACAAATGATAAACCTGAATTAGATATTAAATTAAATAAACAAATCAAGCAAATAGAAGTAGGGACAGATTTGGCTAAAACTTTAGATATTCCGATGATTTATTTTGATCTGGATAAATCATTTATTCGTCAGGAAGCTGCTTTTGAATTAGAGAAAGTACTTGCTGTAATGAAACAATATCCTGAAATGAAAATCGATGTTCGTTCTCATACAGACAGTAGACAGACTCAGGAATATAATATGAGATTGTCTAATAAAAGAGCAAAAGCAACAATCGAATGGTTTGTAAAACGAGGAATTGCCCCAACCAGAATATCAGGGAAAGGGTATGGCGAAAGTCAGTTAATCAATAAATGTTCAGATAATGTAGCTTGTACAGAAGATGAACATCAGTTAAACAGAAGAAGTGAATTTGTAATTGTTTCAATGCAATAAGAACTTACAAATCATTATCGATAAAAACACAGTCCTAAAAAGTGTGTAAGTTTTAAAAATAACGGGGTTTAACTTTTTAAATAAAGTTGAACCCCTTTTTCAAATATAGTTAAGAACTGATTGAGTATTAATTCCTAATTATGGATTAGAATAGCCCGTTTTTTGGTCAGTTCTATTCAAATAGACCTATATTTCTTAAAAGGGTTCTGTCGCATTTGGGAATAGCTTTTATCTTTGGAATTTTAAAACTAAAAAAAATGAATACCAAAGGTCAGAGCTATCCAAAATCTATTCTTCTTCGGGCAGTGTATTTTAAATTAAGATTTACCCTTACTTACAGGGATGTATAAGAGATCATGAAAATGCACGGAGTTCATGTTGATCATGCTACTATTCAACGCTGGGGCTATACGTTTACACCTTTCATCGAGTTAGAAATAAAGAAGAGAAAAGGCAGAGTGGGGACGAGCTGGAGATTGGATCAGACCTATATCAAAGTAAAAGGTATATGGTGTTACTTATATCGAGCGGTAGATAAATTAGGTAATACGGTTTACTTTCTTTTGACCAGAAAAAGACAAAGAATGAGCGCTCAGCCTTTTCTAATTAAAAATTAATAATAATTGCCGGCCAAGAGTAATAAACATTGATAAAAGCGGTTCTAATACTGCAGCAATCAAAGTCTGTAACAAGCGTTCGTTCTCAAAGATTAAAATCCGGCAGTGTAAATATCTCAACAATATTGTCGAACAGGACCATCGATTTATAAAATGGAGGATACAAAATGGGTTAGGCTTTAAAAATTTTGAATCGGCAAGACGAACATTGAGCGGAATTGAAGTTTTGCATATGCTGAGAAAGAATCAGATGATTGAATCAGGGGTAACTATGTTTAAATCATTCTGTAAATTGGCAGACTAACTTTAAAATTACTTAAAGTGTTATATCTGATTCTGACAGATGCGACAGAACCATTGTTGAAGGATTTCTTGATTTATGAAATGTAATAATCAAAAAATTTAAAAAAAGTCCTTTACAAAGAGTAAAGGACTTTCTGTTTAAATTCAAATCTTCCAAATTTAAATTTGTTTAGGGGACTAAACTAAAGTAAAAATAGATAAATTAAGCTTTAGTTGTTAGAAAAATATTTAAATAAAAAAGTTATTGTAAATACCATAAAATAT
>NZ_JPRM01000069.1 GCF_000737695.1 Flavobacterium hydatis | reverse complement strand
ATATTATACTGTAAAAAAAATGCTAGATTCTGGGTTAGAATCTAGCATTTTTAATTTATAAAACTTCCGTTTATTTTTTTATAATCTTGTCTTTAAAAACAACTTTATTATTTTCTGATAAAGTATAAATATAAATACCCGTTTTTAAATCACTTATCTGGATTACCGAAGTACTACTTTCTTGTCCTCCATTTACATCAACAGGTTTTCCTATCATGCGACCAGTAATATCATAAAGCCTTAATTTTAGCTTCTTGTCTTCATTCGTTTTTACAAGAACATTAACAACATCTGTTGCTGGATTAGGATATGCTTTTACTGCAAAACCATTCTTGGTTTCAAAATCGATTGTACCTAAAGTAGATCCTTTTAATTCAAAACGAGCAATTACAGGTCCGTGATCGGATGTTGTATTTACATAATTTGCTATATCTGTACGAGGATCATATACTGCAATAGAGTTAGCAATATATTCACTATTTAATTCATTTGATATCATAATATGATCTAAAAATCCACCTGAACTCAAGAAACTAAAAGCTCCTGCTTTACTAATTTCTAAAGTAAGTGCTGTATAATTTGCCGTATCATCTACAAACATTTTATATGAAGAAGGATTTGGTGTAACTACAGATGCTTTTACATCATCATTATAATCTCCCAAAATGATTAAATTAGACTTTGAATAATAACGATCTAGACTATCCTTTAATACTTGAGCATCATATTTACGCATATTGTATTTACTGATATCTGTTCCGCTATTAGCACGTGCATGAAGATCTACTAAATTAATTAGTTTTTTTACTCCTCCGATATTTGTTTCTATTTGTACCATATAAGGTAAACGTCCTGATGAGAAAAAGTTAGCATTAGTACCTGGATAATTTACTAACGTTTCAGTTCCAGCACGAAGTCCATCATAAAAATCCTTAAACATTACACGGTCTTTTGTTACCGTTGCTGTTTTAGTATTATAAATTACAACTAATTTTTGTGCAGGAAAATTAGGATCCGCAGCGTTAAATGAATAAGACCAACTAGGCGAAGTTACTTTACTAAATGTTTTACCACCTACACTTATTTGCCTAATTAGCTCATCCATAGCATCGTCATTAGACACTTCTTGTACAGCATAAACATCGGCATCTAACTTAATCATTGCTTTTGCAACATTAGCAATTTGCAATGCATCATCTATTGGACCAAATTCTTTTCCAGAGGCATCTTTTACGTCAGTTCCAAAAAATTCAAGATTATACGTTACAACATCAAATGTATCCTCTTTTGGTAAAGACGAACCTTTTAATGTACCAATCTTTTTATTTAATGAAGTTCCTGTTATTGTTAACGAACCAGCTATAGACAATTCTTTTGTAGAAGGTGTAAATCTTGCATAAATTGTTTTCCCAAGCAATGCATCCGCCTCGCTTACAATAACACTTGATAAAAAGTTAGAATCATTAAGAGATAATTGATAATCTAGTGGAGCTGCAATAGTAACATCACCGTAACCACCAGCTTTAAAAACAAAAGACTTACTAGTAGAAATTGTGTTAGGGCTCACATCTCCAAAATCTAAATTAGGATTTGAATCTACGAATCCTTGCTCATTTGTTATAGCTACATCATCAATCGTCCACTCTGATGCATTACCACTACCTCCTGATAACGTTTCGTAAACCCAAGCTACATAAGTATGATCCGTTATGTATGCTCCTAAATTAATGTATTGTGATTGAACATAAGCTCCCGTAGTTACAGGAAAGTTACCATCTATTTCTGTCCAACTAGCACTAGCAGGGCTACTTTTTCCATCGTAATTTGTAGAAACCATTAATTTTAAACTTGGTCCTGCAAAATATTTACGAGCATAAAATGATAATAAAGGATAATTATTAAAGCTATTTAAGCGTAATTTTGGCGAAATCAACCAATCTTCACTTACACCATCTGAAAATCCATTCATTACCACTGCTCCAGGAGCTGAATTAGCATTTGTAGTTGTACTTTTCCATTGATTAGCAACCCCAGCAACATTATAAGATGTCCAACCACTATTGGTAAATACATTGGCATCATTAAAATTCTGAACGTATGGATTAATTCCAAAACCTGATACACTCACTATTTTAGTAGCTGCACCTATAGATTGATTAGTAATTTGTCCTGTAAAACTACCAAGTGCATTTGGTGTAAAACGTACATAAACTGTTGGCGTAGCATTTCCGTTAAAATCAGATACACTATATGTTACTGAAGGCACAAAAGTGATATTATCCTTAGATATTGCAAAATTAGCCGGTGCAGTAACTGTTACTGGATTATTAAGATTATCTCCTCCTATTTGGTAACTTAGAACCGATGAAGTAAAATTTGGTTCTTCGACACCCAAATTAATTACTGTAGTTGTTGTAGTTATTTTTGGTGACACAACAGCCGGAGTGGTCGCATCTATTTTGTTTACACTTGCTTGTATATTTCCAAATGAATCTTCGGAAATAGAGTAAACACTATATGCTGTATTTAGTGTTAAACCAGTAATTGTTTTTGAATAAACCAATGATTTATCTGTGATATCTAATACACCAGATTGTAAAGCGGCTGTTCCACTTGCGTTGAAACCACTTTTTACTTGTGCTCCTGTAGGTGCTGCATCAGTAGCTAGTACTAATACATAATATGTTTTCCCTACTTCATCAATTTTATTATGAAAATCAAACTCATCTGATAATACATTATCTATTTTTGGATAACCTACTGCATCTACTGGAGCATCACTATCTTTTCTGACATCTATATTATCGATTGCAAAAGAAGGACGCGAACCTCCTCCTCCAGCTTGCCTTGATATCCATCGAATCTGAACTACTGGTTGATTATCGCATTCAGCAGGTAAAGTTACCTTTATCTTCTGCAAATTTTGTGGGTCAGTAATTGCCTTTATTTGAGTTGTTGTATTATTAGAATAAACAGTTGATAATAATGAAACAAAAGGTGTTGTGGTTCCGACTCTGTATTGCAACACCATTTCATTAATACGAGTATTACTTGTAATATCATAAGGATTACGAATTGTCATTACATCATACTGAACTTGAATCCCACTTTCTTTAGTAGTACTAAATGCAAAACCAATAGTTAAATCTAATGAACCTGTATTAAGAAAACCAATTTTCCCATTATAGTTATGAATATTACCACTATTAGTAGCAGCAGTACTTGTTCCTCCTTGTGGAGCAGTCAAAGTCCTGTTGGCAACTAGAGTTGCATTTGTATTGAATGTTGATCCTGGCGATACACTAGCTGTCCAGCCTTGAAAACCATCTGGATAATCAGTTACACCATTCCCAATACCATCAAAATTTTGTGTATAAGGGATAGCTTGAGGCACAGGATTACTTGGTGCTTGAGCAAAAAGATTTGCTGAAAAGCAATAAAAAAAACTTAAAAAAGCCAGTAAATGGCGCAAAGAGTAGTGGTTTTTCATACGTTAAAAATTAGTGTTTTTAGAGTTCAAATTTATAGTCTTTAAAGTTAAGCGAATATTATAAAACTTTAAAGTTATTGTTTAAACCTTTATAAATATTTAGCACCAAACTACATAATAAATATTAATTATTTCAGATATCCATAATAATTATATGGGTTAAGCGAATAATTCTTATTGAATCTCATTTTACACTTTAGATATAAACTACTCAACAAACCCAGTAATCATAGGGTTTTCAATCAAAAAAACGATCAATTAATCCCTCTGAAACAAACCTTTTTTTACATCCATGAAATAATAAATACCTTAAAGTAACTTTCAAAAATTGTACTTTTATTATTAATTATCTAACTCTAAAATTTACATATCATGAGCTTCTTAAAAATCAAAACTAGTTGGTCTAATGCTGAGTTTATTGTATTAAAACTTTGTATCGCTTCGGCATATATTTTAATCGGCAGTTATTTTCATGATTTTTTTAGCAACTATTATATTCCGCAAATTATCTTATTTAGTATTACCGTAATCTGGTCTGTTTATTTATGGTTGAATAAAATGAAAAACAACAAGCAGGAATACTGATAAATTGGAATTACTTGTGAAACAAAGCTATCTTTGCACAAAAATTCCAGCATGTCGCATCAACATTTTATTCTTTTTAAACCATACGGTTATTTAAGTCAATTTATATATGAGCTAAAAAGAAAGAAGAAACTTTTGGGTGAATTATATAATTTTCCCGAAGGAACAATGGCTATTGGCAGGCTTGATGAAGATTCCGAAGGTTTGCTCCTGCTTACTACTGATGGAAAAGTAAGCGAACAAATAAGAAGTAAGAAAGTCGATAAGGAATATTACGTTCAGGTTGATGGTATCATTACTCCTGAAGCTATTGAAGAATTGCAAAAAGGGGTAGAAATAGGTTTTGATGGTGGAAAGTATAAAACCAAACCTTGTTCTGCTTTTATTGTTACTGAAATTCCTGATTTTGGTCCTAGAGCAAAAAAAATCCGAGACGAAAGACATGGGCCGACTTCTTGGGCTTCGATTACGGTGAATGAAGGGAAGTTTCGCCAAGTGCGAAAAATGACTGCTGCCGTGGGTTTTCCTACTTTAAGATTAGTACGTGTTCGTATAGGAAATGTATATTTGCAGGGCTTAAAAGCTGGAGAGGTTTTAGAAGTACCCGATTTTAAGTTAGAAAATCTATCAATTTAAATACTTCTCAAATTAACGATTAACCGAATAAACAAATTAACGACAATGTTAAACATAGTTCTCGTAGAACCCGAAATACCTAATAATACTGGAAATATTGGTCGCTTATGTGTTGGTACGCAAAGCCGATTACACTTAGTGCATCCTTTTGGCTTTGTTATAAATGATAAAAACCTAAAACGTTCCGGACTCGATTATTGGGTTCATCTTGATGTAACCGAATATCAGAATGTAGCGGAATGGAAAGCTCAGATTCCAGATTTATCACGTGTTTTCCTTATGAGTTCTCATGCCGAAAAATCATATCTTGAAACTGATTTCCAAGATGGGGATTGGTTGGTTTTTGGTAAAGAAAGCGTAGGATTGAGTAAAGAGGTTTTAGAACAGTTTGAAAATCATCTTACGATTCCGATGTCGTCATTAATTCGAAGTTTTAATATCGCAAATTCGGTTGCGTTTGTTGTTGGTGAAGCTAAAAGACAGATTGGGTTAAAAGTCTAAATGGTTATTTGTTTAATCGTTTAATCGAAACTCCGATTTGCTTCCTGCAAGGTTTTTCCAACCTTGTAGGTATTTGCTCTATAGAAAAAGGTGATTACAATAATTCTATTTAGGAAATACAGAATTTACTTTTATACCTTCTAGTCTAAAAATCATTACAAGGTAGTTCTCAAAGCTACTAGCCCTGATAATAGCGGCATCCTTTTATTTTATTTTTTTTTTAAAAATAAAAGATATAGCCGATAGCAGGAAATTGCTTCAAATACTCGCAATGACAATTACTAATAAATACATTCTTTTAAGTAATTACAAACTTTCCCTTTTCGGCATCAAAAGTAATATGGTCGTCTTTGAACAAAGTCGCAAAACTTCCTGTTGCAATCAAATTACAAGGTTCGTCTTGTATAACTGTTTCGGGTGTCATGATAATCATTTCGTCGCTTAACTGAATTGCCAAATCGATATCATGCGTAGAAAACAGAATGCATTTTCCTGTTTCATGTGTTAGCTTTTTCAGTAATTTAAACAACGCTACTTTGTGCAATAAATCGAGATGTGTAGTAGGTTCATCTAAGATAATAAGTGGCGTATCTTGTGCCAAAGCACGTGCAATTAATACTTTCTGTAATTGTCCGTCGCTTATTTCGTAATGTTTTTTATGTGCTAAATGACTTATTTGTGTAAGTTCTAATGCTTCATTTACTTTTGTGATATCGTATGGAGTCAAAGTCCCAATCCAGTTTGTATATGGTTGGCGACCCAAAGCCACTAACTCAAAAACGGATAAATTACTCGATGGGAGTTTCTCGGTTAAAACGATGCTTAAATTCTGAGCTAAATCGAGTGGTTTATATTCGAATACATTCTTATCATTTAATAAAACTGTCCCTGATAATGGATGTTGGATTCCTGTTATGGTACGTAACAAAGTCGATTTCCCTATTCCGTTTGCACCAATTAAAGCAATGAGTTTTCCTGGTTCTAAATTCAGGTTTAAATTTTGAGCAATAGTTACAGTTGCTTTCTTGGTCTTGTAGCCAATACTTAAGTTTGAAGTTGATAAGATAGTTTCCATTCTGATTATTTTTTTAAACACATAGAAACATAGGTTTCTTTTTTCTATTAAAAGAATTTTAAATAAAATTTACTTGTAAATTAAA
>NZ_JPRM01000068.1 GCF_000737695.1 Flavobacterium hydatis | reverse complement strand
GCTTGCGCAGCAGTTAATCCTGCAGTATCGCTACATTGTAATGTTACATCAAGAGATGCGGGAGCTGTTGTCCAAGTTGGAGCTGTTGTATCTTGTATGGTAATTGTTTGCGTAAATACAGTTGACTCATTCGTACAAACATCAGTTGCTTTCCAAGTATTTGTATATGTTCCGGAGTTTGCACAAGTTCCAGCAACGAAAGCACCACTTACTTTAGTATACGTTACAGTTCCACCACAATTATCAGTTGCTACAGGAGCATTTGCTTGCGCAGCAGTTAATCCTGCAGTATCGCTACATTGTAAAGTAACATTAAGCGCAGTTGGAGCCGTTGTCCAGATAGGAGCGGTTGAATCTTGAACATTAATTATCTTAGTGCATGTTGATTCACATCCATTGATGTCTTTGATAACTAAGGTTAGTGTAAATGAAGCGCCACAGTTAGCACCCGCAGTTATTAAAACTGTTTGGGAAGATGTATTACCATTGATAGTAGCATTTCCTGAAATTGACCAAGTGTAATTGCTCATTCCAGCAGGTGCTGAATAACTATTACCTGTTGAAGATGGGCAAATTGGACCATCTGGACCTGTTATTGAACATACTGGTAATGGATTAACTGTCACAGTTACTGTAAAAGTACTTCCTGCACAAGTTCCTGAAGTAGGGGTTATTGTATATATTACGTTTATCGGAGCATTGGTTGAATTAGTTAATGTACCGCTGATACTGGCAGCATTACTTCCTGCTGCTGTTCCTGAAATCCCAACTACATTTGGAGCTGCCCAACTATAGGTGGTACCAGCCGGAATTGTTCCATTGGTTCCATTAGCTGGTGTTACAGTAAAAGTACCTCCACTACATATACTAGTAGCAGTTATATTGCTCAATGTTGGTTTCGGATTTACCGTTACTGTTACCGTAAAAGTACTTCCTGAACAAGTTCCCGAAGTAGGGGTTACAGTATATATTACGTTTATCGGAGCATTGGTTGAATTTGTTAGTGTACCACTGATATTTGAGGCATTGCTTCCTGCCGCTGTTCCTGAAATACCAATTACATTAGGAGCTGCCCAACTATAAGTGGTACCTGACGGAACAGTTCCATTAGTACCATTTGTTGGTGTTACTGTAAAAGTACCTCCACTACATATACTAGAGGCAGTTATATTGCTCAATGCTGGTTTAGGATTCACTGTTACTGTTACGGTAAAGGTACTTCCTGTACAGATTCCTGATGTTGGAGTTACAGTGTAGACTACATTTATGGGAGCATTGGTAGAATTAGTTAATGTACCGCTGATACTGGCAGCATTACTTCCTGCCGCTGTTCCTGAAATACCAATTACATTAGGAGCTGCCCAACTATAAAGCGTACCTACTGGTACTGTTCCATTAGTTCCATTTATTGGTGTTACGGTAAAAGTACCTCCACTACATATATTAGTGCCAGTTATTGCTGTTATAACTGGTGTAGTGCAACACGAAGTTAAAGTTATATTATTAACTGTTTTAGTATTTGGAATAACTTGATTTGTTGGATCTGAGACTGTTAAACTGGCACTAAACGGACCAGCTGAAGAATAAGTAACAGTATAAGGGCCTATTGTTGTTAAACTAACTGGAGAAATTGTAGCAGCACCAGGAAATGACCAGCTATAATTAGTGTTTGGCTCAACTCCTGTTGAAGTACTGGTATAAAACACTTTTTGATAAGTACCTCCATCACAACTTTTATTAATAGAAAAATCGGCAAACAAAGGTGTTTTTACAATTATCCCACTTGAAAGTGCACTGCTGCATTTAGGTGGATTACAAGTAATTAAAGAAAGACTTTGGGCAGGCGTAATGGCCTGTCCACTTGTTTCCCATGATAAATAAATATTTTTTAATTCAAGGGATTGACCTGCGGTATAGTTTGTAATTTGAGCCATTCTGTATTTGGAACCGGCTGTAATTATACTTCCTCTAATTTTAATAGTTAACCTATCTGTTGCTGCACCAACAAAATTAGTGTTATCGAAATTTTTTCGAACTCCTCCAACCAGATAGTCAAATTGAAATAACAAATCATATTTGGAACTGTTAGACGAAACTGTAACCCAAATATACAATCCATTTACAGGATTTGTAATATAAGCCAAAGTAGCCACATTCCCAACATTATCGCCTAAATAAACATCTCCAAAATTTACATCTTGAGCATTACATTGATTAAATGAACAAGCTGGAGTTGTTGTTAATGAAGCGCTAGTATTATCGAAAGTAATATTAGTGTTTTGAGAATAACTAACTATTGTAGAAAACAACAATACCAAAAAAGCTAAAAACGGAATAAAAGTAATTTTTTTCATAATCTGTATTATTTAAATAAACCAGTAATTAATTTTTTATTAATTCTTTAATAAAAAAATATGGGATTGTTATGTCTTTTTAAGGACAACTTGAATATTTAAAAGCTATTGATTCACCTAAGCTAACCCTTGGATTTGTTTGTGAATAACAGTCTATTGTCGAAAATGACAGAATTAAAAAGTCTGTGGAAGTAGAGTGATTTTTCTTTTCATAGTTTTTTAGTTTAAAATTTATGAAATGTGTATCTTTTTAACAGAATCAAAGTTATATGTTCTGTTTTTAATAGTTGTTTTTTTTCTTTTAATAGCCTAAAAAGTCGTTGAAATGACATTTTTTTGATAAAAAAAATAAAAAATGAGCATTCAGTTTCTTTAATTAGACTCTTTTGTACATGAAAATTTATTGCAAAAAAAATATGTATAATGATCTGATTTTGTAATAATTGATTGTTTTATTTCATGTGAATAAAATACTGATAAAATACTTTTTTGTAAGTGAAATATTATTTGGTTTGGTAACCGAAATAAGAAAATAAAGTAGCTTTCCTCTTTTAAATTGGAGATATAAGTTTACGTGATTCATCAAGTTGAAAATGAAAAAGTTTTAATTTAAAAAGTAATTGTAGAAGGGTGTTCACTGTAGAAAGTTATTTCGGCAAGTTTTATGTTGATTGATAAACTTGTGATTGGAATGGCTTACAGATGGAGCGCTGCACTTAGTACGAATCCTCGAAAAAAAACCGAACGATAAAATGTTAGGATGTAAAGGCTTGAAAAAATATACATATTTGTGCATAAAAAAAGAGACAACTATTTACTAGTTGTCTCTTTAATAAATATTTATTGAGAATTCACATTAAAATTTAACTATTTCTGAAGTATAAATTTTAGGTTCAACTTTGATAACTTTCGGCACTATCTTCAGATTATCTAGAGTTTTTATTGAATGAAAGTGATAATACAGATAAGTATACTAAAGTATAAAAAAGTCTTTTTTCATAATATTGAAATAAAGTATTACTGCTAAAAGCTAAAATTAAGTTTAGTTTTTTTATTCTCACAGAGTTTTATAACCCAGCTCGCAAAGGTTTCTTGGCAATAGTCTTAGATGATCCTTTTAAGGCAGGAACTTTCTGAGTTCGATTCTGATTTTTTGTTGATCCGTTTGTCGCCTGATTATACTTACGTGTCTGAGAATCTTTGCCTTTATTATGATTATTGTCTCTCTGATCTGTAGTGCGTGCTGGCAGTTTATTATTTGTTTTATCTGTACGGTATTTACCAGAGTCTCTGTTTGCTATAACAGTATTTGAGCGGCTTCTGTCTATTTTATAATTATTATATACATTTTTGTTATTTATAACTATTGTATTTTTCCCTCCATAATGCCCTCCATGATAGTGATGGTGGTGGTGGAAATGATGATGACGATAAATAGCTATAGATATTACAGCATATGGCACATAATAAGGTGGATAATAGCCATAATAATATGGCGGATAGTAAGGAACGTAAGCTGGCGAATAAATATATTGCACAACAGGAACTGTCTCTACATTTACAGCTTGAGATGCGGAAACATTTTCAGTCACAGGATTTGATCCAGTGTAAGCAGGATTAGCAGTTATTGCTGCAGTTGCCGTTGTTTTCGGTTCAATAACATAATTTTTACCATACAAATCTTCGTCACCAATAATCTGAAGGCTGGTTTTTCCATTTTTATCTTTATCAACTAAGATAACAGCTACATCCTGTGTTTCGGTTTTGCTTACCGGTACCTGAAGAACAAATGTAAATGAAGAACCTTCCTTTTTTGAGATGACTTTGATAAAATCAACTTTTTTGTCTAGATTTAAATCAAGGTTGTTCGTTTTGTTTTTCTCTTCATTTAATGATTTCTCAAAATCTTCGATTGTCTTTGATTTTTGAAAAAGGTCTAAAACAGCATATAAATCCAGATTATCTCCTGGAAGTCCAAGAGCAGGAGCATCATTACTGGTCTGGCTGAAAATCGATTGTCCGAGCATAAATAATGCTGCTAAACAGAAAAGTAAATTTTTCATAATCATTTTTTTTAAGTTCTTAATAGGCTGATCATATCAGTTTATTGCTTAGCAATAAATTTGATTAGGATTGTTAGAGCAGTTTCCAAACACTGTGCCAATAATGGAGTATAAAATGATTTTAATGCAAATTTATAGAATATTTTAACTTTTTTATTAATGTTTTATATGTATTAATGTTAAAAAAGTGATATTATTTTTAAGTTTCTTGTAAAGGGAATTTTTTTGATATGTACGTATAGTTTTATTAATTATCGTTTCATGATTTTTATGGGCTAATTGATTTATAGATGCAAAACTAATTATAGACTATTTTTTACGTATCACAATAAATAAGTATTTTACTTATTTTTAAGTGAATTTGTAAGATAATTATTTGTGTTTTATTTTGCAGAGGTTTGTATGTATTATGAGGGTTAACTGTTAAAAATCGTTAATTAGACGAAGATGTTATTTATATTATATCATTTAGGAATATAAATTTTAGCAACAGAATTTGAAAACAAAAAGGGCAATAGGTGAAAATAAATTAAAATTAAAAGGAATTCCAAACATCTTTGAATAATAATTTCGATATAAAATGTAAAAGAAACGAAAGTGAGATTTTAAAATTTATCCTTTGTTTTTTATAACAAAAAAGGGATCTCTTTTATTTTTGTGCTATTTTTTCTTATATTTATTTGTTTTAATTATCTTGTTATTAGTTGTTTAAAAAGGTAAGTGTAAAAGTTATTTCTAATCAAAAAAATTAGCTTTATGAAATTAAGTAATCTTTTATTGGCAGTATGCATTCTTATAATCATTTCAAGTTGTAATAAAGAATCTAAGAGTAAAACAAGTGATGAAACGGCTACAATTTATTATGGTGGCGATATCCTTACCATGGATGGAGATAAGGAAAAATATGTAGAAGCTCTAGTCGTAAAAGACGGAAAAATTCTGTATGTTGGTGACAAAGATGAAGCTGTTAAATCAGCAGGAGAAAATCCAGTTTTAATTGATTTAAAAGGCAATACTATGCTTCCTGGATTTTTAGATCCTCATAGCCATTATATAAATTCACTTTCAGTTGCTAACCAATGTCAGCTATATGCACCACCTTCAGGAACAGGAAAAGACGTTGAAAGTATTATTACTGCACTGAAAGCATTTGTTGAGAAACATAATATAAAAAAAGGAGAATTAATAGTTGGTTATGGGTATGATGATACTGTAATGCCAAATGAGAGGTTGTTAAACCGAGATGATTTAGATAAAGCTTTTCCCGATAATCCTGTGCGTGTTGACCATGTATCAATGCATGGAACAGTACTAAATAGTTTAGCTTTAAAGAAATACGGTATAAATGACGAAACTAAAACACCGCCAGGGGGAATTATTGTTCGTAAGCCAGGAACAAATGAACCTTTTGGACTAATTATGGAAACAGCATATCTGCCAATAGCAGAGCAGTCTGAAAAAATGACTCCTCAACAGGAAATTGATTGGTCTAAAGCTGGACAAATGCTGTATGCAGAGGCTGGAATAACAACAGCTCATGAAGGGTTATCACACTTTTCACAAATTGAGACTATGAATAGGGTTGCTAACGCCGATGCTAATATTATTGACATAGTTGCTTATCCTTTTATTACTGATGTCGATAAAGTAATCGAAAAGATACCTTTATCAGAATGGGGAAAGTATAATAAAGGTTTTAAAATCGGTGGAGTAAAAATTACTATAGATGGATCGCCGCAGGGAAGAACAGCGTATTTTTCTACACCATACCTTTTAGGAGGACCTAGCGGAGAAAAAGATTGGAAAGGTGAACTTACATTTCCGCAGGAACAAGTAAATCAAATGGTAAAAAAAGTTTATGATTTAAAAGTTCCTTTGATCCTGCATTGTAATGGTGATGCTGCAATTGACAGTTTTCTAGCGGCGTATGAATATGCTAGAGGAGGGGATTATTCCAAACCATGGAACGTAACATCTATTCATTCACAATTTATTCGTAAAGATCAAATACAAAAATTTACTAAATATAAAATACGTCCCTCATTTTATACTTTACATACTTATTATTTTTACGAGGCTCATTTAAAAAATCGCGGATTTAAACAATCTCAATATATAAGCCCAATGAGAGATGCTATTGATGCAGGATTAAAACCTACTAATCATACTGATTTTGTCGTTGCACCACTCGATCAGATGATGGTATTGTGGTCAGCAGTAAATAGAATTTCTAGAGGAGGAGCAGTTGTTGGAGCTGATCAAAGAGTTGCACCATATGAAGGTTTGCAAGCAATGACTATTAATGTTGCCGCTCAATATGATGAGACAGATAGGAAAGGTAGTTTAAAAGCTGGTAAGCTTGCTGATTTAGTTATTTTGGATAAAAACCCTTTAAAAGTAAATAGTATAAAAATAAAAGACATTAAAATTTTGGAAACCATTAAGAATGGTAAATCAATATATAAAAGAGAATAAGGTTTAATGTTATTTATGCGATACTGTATTATAATGATTTAAGTGTGGTTTGAGTCCTGTCAAGTCAACCTTAACGGGTTTACAAACTGCTATTTATTGAAAAGCGGTTTGTATGTATCGTATGGATATTGTTTTATTACTTCGCTAAAAAAACATTTAGATTTATTATAATTTGATCTTGCTTCCGAATTGATTTAGTAATAGCTAACCTGCTTGCTTATAATTATACTAAATGCAATAAGTCCCAAAGGCTAGAGCAGAGGGTAACCATTATATACGTTGCCCACCCAACGGTTTATAATTAATCTTTATATTTGATCATTAAATTAATATAATGAGCGAAAAAACTAAACCGTATGCCTTAATAACTGGCGCCAGCAAGGGTATTGGAAAATCTATTGCTTACGAATTGGCTAAACAAGGTTACCCACTATTGCTTGTTGCTAGAAGTGATGAGGAATTAAAAGCATTATCTGATGATCTTCAAGTTAAATATGGTATTAATGCTTCTTTTTTATCGATTGATCTTTCTACAAATGGTGCATCGCTAAAAGTAATTGATTGGATTAAAATGAATAACTATCCAGTTGGCATTTTAGTAAACAATGCTGGTTATGGTGTGTGGGGCGATTTTAGTCAGTCCTCTCTAACCGATCAGCTTGGTATGATGCAACTTAACATGAATGTAGTTGTAGAACTTTCACATTTATTAATCCCAATACTTTCACAAGAAAAACAAGCCTACATTTTAAACATATCGAGCACTGCTGCATACCAAGCTGTGCCTACGCTAGCTATTTATTCGGCTACAAAGGCTTTTGTTTTATCCTTTACGCGCGCCTTGCGTTTCGAACTTGCACAAACTTCAATTTCAGTAACCTGTTTTAGCCCAGGCCCAGTTGATACAGGTTTTGCTTCAAGAGCTGGTTTAGACGCTTTTAGCAAAATGGCCAAAAAGTTTAATATGCAACCTGACGAAGTTGCAAAAATGGCAGTAAAAGCCATGTTCAACAAAAAATCAGAAGTTATTCCGGGTTTTACAAATATCATTTCGGTTTATGCCAACCGTATACT
>NZ_JPRM01000067.1 GCF_000737695.1 Flavobacterium hydatis | reverse complement strand
CAAATGAACAGACGAAGCGAGTTTATAATTACAGATTTGTAATAAAAATTTGAAATCATAAAATCATTAAATTTTTTATTTATAGGAATATTTTTTTGTCACAATAAGTTCTTTACATGCTCAAGGTTCAGTCAATGTTAATATTGGAACTCTATCTGCATGAGGTCCTGTAGGCTATACTGATGTATGCTATTATTATTTGCCTGATCTTGAAAATGTATTATGACATAAGGGAGGACTTTTTGGTCCTCCCTTTGTTGAATTAAAGAAGATTTTTAATCATTCTTTTTGAATTTATTCCTTATGACAAAAGATGAAGGGGTTTAATTTTTTAGTTTGATAAAAATTAAGCCTTACTCAAGACAACTTACTTTTTTTTCTGTTGACCTGGTGCATAATTTTTTGCATTCTTACTACCAGACATTTTTTTTGCCTGCCCTGGAGGAATCTTCCCAGAATTAGAAGATGAAGTATGAACGCTACAACTTGTCACAAATAATGTTAGCAAAATAATAGTAAATAAATATTTTAAAAATCCTTTGGTTTTCATCGTTTTTTTTTTTCAAAGTTACATTTTTTACTAGTGCTTTGTAAAATGTTTAAAAAATAAAAAAACAACAAAATCTACCAAAAAAATTAGTTACTTGGTACACAATACAGCAACTATAAAAAAGTTTCGGTTAAATATTATGCATTTGCTTCAACCACTGGGCTAATCAGAAAACCCTAATAAAACAAAAAAACTAGGTAATCTAAATAAAAAGAATATTAAGGTAGTTTGGTCGATTAGTCTATTTTATCACGGTGGTTTTTAACGAGCCAGTCCTCCATAAGTTGTAGAGCCAAGACTTCTTTTAGGTCTCCTGTAGGGTCTAATAATCCCTTTACTTTTCTACTAGTATCGTGGAATTTTTTATTCTCAAAAGTACAGGTGAATTTTGGGAATTCATAATGCAAGACTACCCATTTGTTTTCTCCTGATTTTTTGATTCCAAATTTTTTCATATTATTTTTTATAATAGTAGTTCCAAAATAGTAATGGAATCCCTATAATTTCTTTTTTTTAAACGAGGCTAACTAATCGAAAAATTTATAAATATCATCTCCTTCTTTCATGTAAAACCTTTTTCTTAAACGATTTTTTCTATTCTGTATCGCTTTAGCAGTAACAAAAGTGTAATCTGCAATTTCTTTAGTTGAAAATTTAAGTTTAAGATAAAAACAAATTTTTTGCTCGGTAATAGTTAAATCAGGTTGTATTGCAATTAATTTTAAATAAAAATCAGGGTACAATTCTTTAAATACAACTACAAACAATGGATCATTCTTTTTAGCCATTTCTATTACTTCATCATACGATGTCGTAATTTTTTGTTTTAAAGATGCAATTTGAGTAGCTTTTTGCTCAATTTCTTTTTTCTTTTGTTTGGATTCAAGTTTTAATTTTCTTTTATAACAAAATTGGTAGTAAGCATGCAATAATAAACCAATTATAAGTAGTCCTGCAATTATTAACAAAATCATACTTTTATTAAATAATGCTTTCTTTTCAACCTCTGCTTTAGAGATTATATAACTAGTCCCCTCAATCATACTTTTCTGTTCAGCGATTTGAGTACTATCCTTATAAATTAATACCAATGTTTGATAATCTAATAGCGTTTTGCTTAATTTTTTGTGCTCAGCTATTTTCCGATATAAATCGTAATTATATGCCAGGATATAATATTTTCTTTGGCGTTTTGCTAGTACAATAGAACTATCTAAATAGGTTACAGCTTTTGTATAATCCTGTCTTTTGTAGTAAACTTCTGCTAGATTAGTTAGCAGTATTTCAGAGCAACCAATTTTCTTCTTCTTATAATCAAACAATGCCTTTTTAAAATAAAATTCGGCTGAATCGAGTTTACCAGATGTCAAATAAGTGTCTCCTATATTTACCAAGCCACAATTAGGAACTCGTTTAGTTTTACTAAAATAATAAGCTGCTTTTCTATGTAGTTTAATAAAACCTTCCTCTGTTGGTTTATTCTTAAGTCCTCCCGAAAAAAAAGCTTTAAAGCTATACAATCTTCCTAAAAAACAAAATTTTGAATCTCCTTGTAGATAATCAGCTCTTGTTAAACAATTATCTAATTGAGATACAGCTAATTCATGGAGTTGCATCCTACCGTGTTGGATAGCTATAGCAAAATCTGCATAAAGTATTAAAGAATCATTCTTTATTTCTTCTGCTATTTGTTTGGATTCTTCCAAATAATTTAATGCCTTATCATAATTGCGAAGTTCTCCTTTACAATTTCCCATGTTTAATAAAGCAGAACAACAACCTAATTGATAGTCTTGTTTTAATGCAATATGATATATCTTTTTTGAAATTTTATAACCATCATTTGGTGAATCCTTTAAATGCTTCTTTACAGAATTTAAAGTATTATCAATTTCTTTTATAGTCATTTTTTTTTCCTGACCATAACTATTGTATACTCCAAAAACAATATAAAAAACAGTAAAATATAAATAGATATATTTGGTTAATAAAAACTTAGTTTTGGACATTTTGTATTTTCATTTATTCTGTTCTTTTTAGGTATTAGTGCTGTACTTTTTGCTTTAATAAATCATTGAGCATAACCTAATTTTAGTGATAGCTTTAATACTTACTTTATTCTCTCAATAAATCTTATAGGTGAATTATTAGTCAACTTATGCAAAAAACAATGATTATTAATTAACAGTTAAAGAACTGTTGTGTTCTTACAAGCATTTTATATATCTGTTAATGAAACTAATGATACCCCGAAAACACCTTTTATTGTAAAAGATAGACAAGGGAAACAGAAACTATTCTAGTAAAGTTTTTTATGGTAAATTCTTTTTTCAATTTAGTTGGGCTTTTAAGCCTTTAAAAATTAATATTTTATCGGCATGCAAAAGTAGCATCAATAAAATTATAAATTTGTAAAACTCTGAACGATTGCTTTGTAGATCTTGTACTACACAAAAACTACTATTATTCAGCTATTACTTTCCTATTCTTCTTCAGGTAAAACCTTATTAAACTCTTGTATTTCAAGGTACTTTATTAAATCGTTTATCTATAAAAAAAACAGCCCGAAAGCTGTTTCTCTTCTACTTTCTATAACACACTTATATCAAGTGAGTTTAGAAAAAAGTCATTGGTAAGTACTTGATTAAACATATTATTAAAATATGAAATCACTATTATTCCCATATAACACTCAGCAAATTAATTCTCTGCAAATTTATAAAACTCATGCTTTTAAATCAAACTGATATTTTCTATGGTAATATAGATAAAAACTAATAGTCTTGGAACAAGTTCAAAATGAGGTGTTACTACATTTCTTTACAATATTTTTATGCGTGAAGAAAAAATTGAAAATCATTTAATAGTTCCTTTTTACATCTAGAGATATCAATAAAACTAAAACCATTATTGTTGTCAAATCTATTGAGTATAGCATTAAAGCTGCATATAACAATAGGAAGCCCTTTTCCGTGTATTTTAATAAAGTCAAATAAATCATCCTCTGAATAAATTATAAAAATAACAAAGGAGTAATCTTCTTTAATAGTATCTAAACTACTAATGGAATCAAAGTTTTTGTAAACTTTAAAATCGATTACTTTTCCAAACTCTTTTTTCAAAAATCTAGAAAAACCATGTTGATTATCATATACTAATACTCGTTTTGATTCCATTAGTTTATTGTTATTACAGTTATTTTCTGGTGTATTCCTCTATAAGTTCTCCATCAGTATACTTAATAGACAAATTATTCTTATCTAATTTGATTATTTTATATGACAATGTATCTACAGATTCTTGATGATTTCCAATACTTTTTGCTACAAGAAATAATTCATCATTGTTCATCCACCATTTTTCATACAATAGTATTGCCATATTTATAGATTTGGCTGTTCCATTTTCTAGCAAGCTAAATCCTTGGTCTTCTTTGCTGTTAATAGGATTCGGTTGCACCCATTCACCAACAAATTGTTCTTTTAAAAAATGCTTAGACTCAACCTTTTTTTGGAGTTCATTGCTGTTTTTCTGAATTTCTTTGTTTTCAGTTTTGTTACATGCGGTCATTAGTGTCATTACAGAAATAACTACTAAAAATTTTCCATTACGCTTCATACTCGTTAATTTATTATTATACATTACTAAAATTATAAGAAAGTCAGGGAGCTCAAATGATTGCTAGTTCATGTTGAGTAAATTTTACTTGAATCAAAATTAATTCCTTCGCTCTAAATATCATGTAGAACATACCAATATGGATTACAGATTAATATCTACAAAACATAGTTTTTTTTAGAATAAACGGATTAAAAATGAAAGAGATAAGTATATGTAAACTAATGCCTTTTAATTTTTAATTAGATTTTTTTTTACAATTTTACAGGTATAATAGACATGTTTTTCTTTAATAACATGGTGTCTGGAATGGTTTCAAGTATTGATTTTTTCAAAGCTTCTATCAATCTCTTTTTTACAAAAAGATTGTAATAAACTAATCCAATTTCTCTAACAGGATATGGAGATACAAAACGACTTGTTTTGCTTCTTTGCTCTTTATTTAAGGCTAAAACGGTTAGTTCCGGCAGAATTGTTGTTCCCATATTCAAATCTACCATTTGCTTAAGGGTTTCGATACTACCCGACTGGTAATCTATTTTTAGATCTGATGCGCCTTTAACACGTAATTCGCATAAATTCACAATCTGGTTTCGAAGACAATGCCCTTCCTCCAGCAATAATAATTTGTTGGGGTTTATATCTTCAGGAAGGATATATTTTTTTTTAGCTGAGGCTGAATTTAATTCTCCATAATGATAGAATTCTTCATAAAACAAGGTTTCTTCTGTGAGATCTTTATCTAATAATGGAATGGCTAATATAGCAACGTCGATTGTACCATCCTTTAATTTCTCCTGAATTTTTTCTGTTGTTAATTCATTTATGACCAACTTAACTTCTTTATAGTTTGCCATAAAATTTTTGATAAAAAGAGGTAATAAATATGGTGCTAGTGATGGTATAATTCCTATTCTCAGATCTCCTTTTATCTCTCCTATTTCTTCACTTACTAATTCTTTTATTTTATTGGTTTCTTGCAATGCAATTTTTGCTTGTTCGATTATTTTTATTCCAATATCTGTAGGTCGAACTGGTTGCTTGCTCCTATCAAATAAAATAACATTTAGTTCTTCTTCAAGCTTTTTAATCATACCGCTTAAAGTTGCTTGCGTAATAAAACAAGCTTCGGAAGCTTTTAAGAAATGACGGTGCTTGTCTAGTGAAACGATGTATTCTAATTGTTGTATATTCAAAATATTAGATTTAAACTATATTATACTTAATTTTGTTAGATTTTACATATATCTATACAAATATACATTTGTCTTTAAAAAAACATAAATCTGTACTTTTATTACACTAGCTAATAAATGATTAGCTTAACTAATTTTCTACATCTGAATATTGAAAATAGAGCTTAATTAATTTTGCTAGGTTATTTATTTCTAACTTTTCAAAAATTCTAAATTTATAAGTGCTTATAGTGTTTGACTTTATCTTTAGGATTTTCATCATTTCTAAATTCCCATATCCATTAACTAATAAACGAGTTATTTCTAGTTCTCTATTCGATAAAAGATCTAACGGATTAACAGGCTTTTTAGAAATACAGGATTCTAAAATTTTATTTTTTAAACTAGGTGTAATAAACTTTCCTGAAAAAAGTATTGCATCTATGGCGTGTTTTATTTCTTCTTCACAACTTTCTTTACTTAAGAATCCTGATGCGCCTGCCTTTAAGTATCTTATGGCGTACGAATCCTCATCGCATATCGAAAATATTAAAATTTTTATATTCGGTTGTATTAATTTTATTTCTTTTAGAATATTCAGACTACTCCCTTCAGGAAAATTTACATCTATAATTAATAAATCAACTTTAGTTTCTGTAAGGGTTTTAATAATATCACTAAAGCTTTTTGTTTGATAAACTGTAGCGTTTATAAATGATTCTTTTATAATTAAGGAAAGTCCATGCCGGACTACGCAATGACGATCGGCTATTAAAAAAGAATAATTATATGATTGTTTCATTCTGAGCTTACTATTTTACTTTTAGTATAAAAACAGGTTATCTATAGTGAATTAATGACTCTATTTGTTCTCTTGTTTCTAAGATTTGACTTAATCTTAAAAAAGATAAAACAATCAGATATTTAATATAAGAAGAAGGGAATCAGCTGTAGTAACAACCAAAAAAAGTTACCACAAAATGCCTATCCCTTCTAATGTATTTATATCATTATTTGCTAAAATAAATACTGTTTAAATAACTATATTTTCTCTTTTGACGGTATTTTTAGTTACTCAATTGAAATAATCACAAACTCACTTCTCCTATTTGCCTGGTGCTCTTGCTCGCTACATTTTACACCATCAGAACAATGGTTAACCAATTGCGATTCGCCATATCCTTTTCCTGTTAACCTATCAGAAGAAATTCCGTTTTTCACCAACCATGCTATAGTCGACTTGGCTCTTCTATCTGATAATGCAATATTGTATTTTGCAGTTTGTCGACTATCTGTGTGTGAACGAACATCGATTTTCATTTTTGGATATTGTTGCATTACGGCAAGTATTTTCTCTAATTCAAAAGCTGCTTCTTTACGAATAAATGATTTATCTAAGTCAAAATAGATAATTGGTATATCGAGCGTTTTTGCTAAATCTGTACCTACTCCTATAGGTTTAATTCGTTGCTCTAATTGCAAAGGCAATTCTGTTTTACCTGTAATATTTCTTATTACTATTTTTTCTTCCTTAGTTTCATATTCTTCTTTTTCTGCTCGTACTGAATATACTTTTCCACACTCAACATCAAACTCATATTTTCCTTTAAGATTGGTAGTAATGGTAGTTATTAACTCTAGTTTATCATTGAACAAACTTACTTTTGAACCAGCCAAAACTGCGCCCGTTTCTTTATCTGTGATAATTCCAGAAAGCAATTGTTCGCAAGTAAGTTTACGTCTTTCCAGAAAGCGATAAATATCATCGTAACCTTTACCTCCACTTCTATTAGAAGTAAAAAATCCATTTCTGTTTTTACTATCTATTAAAAAGGCAAAATCATCTTGAGAACTATTTATTGGAGCTCCCACATTTTGTACTTCTCCAAAACTATTATCATTTCTCATCTTTGATACAAATACATCTAAACCTCCAAGTCCCTGATGTCCGTCACTAGCAAAATATAGTTCGTTATCACCAGATATAAATGGAAAGGTTTCTTTGCCTTCTGTATTAATCGTTTTTCCTAAATTCATTGGAACACCATAACTGCCATCGCTATTAATTGTAACGCTAAACAAGTCAGATTGACCTAATGTTCCTGGCATGTCTGAAGCAAAATACAATGTTTTTTCATCAAGACTTAATGCTGGATGTGCAACGCTATAGTTATTACTATTAAAAGGTAATTCGGTTATATTACTCCACTCATTATCTTTCAGAATTGCTTTGTACAGTTTCAATAAAGTTACCTCTTTACTATCTTTTCCTTTTTTATGCCCCAAATAATTGTTTCGGGTAAAGTACATCGTTTGACCATCTTTGGTAAATACTGGTGTAGACTCATGAAACTTTGAATTTATTTTTTTGCTAAAGAGTTCTGGTTTACCCATTTCTCCTCCTGCTTTTATTTCAGCAGTATATAAATCGGTAAAAGATTGATTGGTCCATTTAAACACTTTTTTAGATATTCCTCCTGTATCTCTGGCTGAGGCAAAAACTAATTTATTGTCTAAAAAAGAACTCCCGTAATCAGAATATATTGAATTAATATTCGCATCGGCTATATCAAAACGACCTGAATTGGCTTTAATTTTTTCTAGATAATTTTTGTTATTATCATATGATTTAGCTCTTAAATCATTGCCGGATTTCTTATTGAATTCCTCTAGCATTTTGTCTGCTTTGCTATAATTGCCTATAGATTTTAGTGCTTGAGAATAACGATAGTAATATTCAGGTTCCTGATTTTGGTTCATTGCAAAAAGTTCGCTGTACCATTTTTCAGCCTGAGGTAATTCGGCATTAAAATAATAAGCATTACCAAGCTTTTGAAACATCTTTTCGTCTTTGTACCCTTTCTCTGCTATACGCTCATAGGTAATGATAGCATCAACATAGGCATATCTTTCATACTTCTTGTTTGCCGCATCTATTGCTGCTTTTTGTCCATAGCTCTGTAAAGCCAGAATACTTAAAATAGTGCTATAAAGGAGAGTTTTTATTTTCATAATAGTAGTGGTTTAGAAGAATCTTGGAGAAATTATTTTGTCATACTTATTAAACAATTCGTATCGCAAAAAGATTTCATGAGATCCTGAGTTGTAATTTCCTAATCGCGTAGTTTCTAAGTCATACCCATATCCAATAAACCAGGAATCTGTTGCTTGAAATCCTACCATGGCACTTAATGCAGCACTCCATCTATAGGCAATACCTGCAGTAAATTTTTCATTGATTAAAAAATTTCCTGATACATCTACTTGTAAAGGCGCTCCTTGTACATATTTGGTTAACAAAGCAGGTTTGAACTTTACATTATAACTTAAATCAAATACATGACCAGCAATTAAGTATAAATTCATATTTTCCTTAGCTACATGACTATTGGATCCTGTACCTGCATAGCGGTCAAAATGTTTAGTCTCTAATAATTGTGGAACTGATAATCCTATATAGGTATTATCTGAATGTAAATACACTCCTGCTCCTATATTAGGCGAAAATTTATTATCAATATTAGTCTCAAAAGTGTAGTCGTTCTTATCATATTGATTCAATTTACTAAAATCAATGTTCAATAAATTAGCTGTACCTTTTATTCCAAAAGACAATTTATATCGATCTGATGTATGAATTGTATATGAAAGATCTACAGCTATATTGCTCTCATCTGAAGGTCCAATCCTATCATTAATAAAAGAAACTCCTATACCTAAATTGCTCCCGTTAATAGGTGTGTTAATCGATGCTGTGTTGGTTACTGGTGCTCCATCTAACCCTACCCATTGTGTACGATGCAAAGCAAAAATGCTCATTGTTTCTCGAGATCCTGCATAGGCAGGATTAACGTTTATAGTGTTATACATATACTGCGTAAACTGAGCATCTTGTTGTGCATAACTTGTGATTGTTGCCAGTAGCAAAACAAATCTTATTAATGTTTTTTTCATCTGTTTTTTTATTTAAATCCCTGAAATGAAAAGCTTTTCTACTCTCAGGGATTAATTAAAATTTATCTGTTTAAATACAAGTAACCCGCTTTTGAATGTGCATTTGAAGCGTTGTCTTTATATTTTAGAATATAATAGTAAGTTCCTACAGGTAATCCTGCACTTTGATTAATTGTAACACGCCCTTCAGAAATTCCCTTAAAGGCTCTGTCTGAATTGTTATAATGATCAAGATCGAACACTAAAACCCCCCAACGATTATAAATTTCTACAGTGTTATCTGGAAAACATTCCAATCCATCAATTCTAAACACGTCATTTTCTCCATCTCCGTTTGGCGAAACAGCATTAAAGACTTCTATAATACAAGAAGGATCTATAGCTATTGTAACTGTGGCTGTATCACAATTTGTTGGATTTAATTTTTCGCAAATACTGTAAATAATGGTATAATTGCCTGCTGGTGTATTAGGAGCTACCGTTATTGTACCATCTGTATTTAATGTAAATCCTGTAGGAACTGTTACTCCTGTTAAGTTTACCTCAGACGCTATAACTGGTAATCCGTTTAGAGTATCATTATCTAACACATTTGGTGTAGTGCCTCCATCTTTTTCATTAATTGGTGTTGCAGTATAATCATCTCCATTTGCATGAATTACTGTTGTAGCTACAACTACAGTAGCTGTTGTAGTATCACAATTTGATGGGTTTAACTTCTCGCAGATGCTATAAGTAACTTCATAATTACCAGGTCGTGTGTTAGGAGCTACAGTGATTGTTCCATCATTATTTAAGGTCAATCCTGTTGGTACATTTACTCCTGTTAAGTTTACTTCAGAGGCTATTATAGGTGATCCGTTGAAAGTATCATTTATCATTACACTTGGCATTGTACCTCCATCTCTTCCTTTTATAGGCGTTTGTGTATAATCATCAACTTTAGCGCAAATTACAGATTGTATTTGTACGTTATTAGATACTGATGATATACATCCTGAAATTGCATCTGTAACTATCGCAGTATAAGTTCCTGACGGCGCTGTTACAACTCCCGTTGATGATACTGTTACTCCTGTATTTGGTGTAAAAGTATATGTCTTTGTAGCATCATAATTTGTAATTGCAAAGCTTCCTGTTGCAGTAGCACACGTTGGCTGAGTTACTGCACTAAATAATGCGGTAGCTGGTGCCAATGGTGCAGTATTAACTTTTGCACTTAAAGAAGAAGCAGAACTACAAGCTCCTAATGTCGCTGTTACTGTATAGTTTCCTTCTGGTGCTGTTACAACTCCTGTAGCCGATACATTTACTCCTGTATTTGGTGTAACTGTATAAGTGTAGGTTGCATCATAATTGGTAATTGTAAAACTTCCTGTTGCAATGGCACAAGTAGGTTGTGTTACAGTACTTAATGTTGGTGTAACTGGTGTAATTGGTTGCGCATTTATTAATGCATTAGCCGAAGCTGCTGATGTACAACCTGAGGTTACATCTCTAACTGTCGCAGTATAAGTTCCTACCGGTGCTGTTACAACTCCTGTTGCCGATACATTTACTCCTGTATTTGG
>NZ_JPRM01000066.1 GCF_000737695.1 Flavobacterium hydatis | reverse complement strand
AAATAATTCTTTATTAAAAATAAAAGTATAATCTATTTTTCCCGTCTCGCCATAAATTGTAGATTTAATAATTGAATCTTTAGTTTTTTGATTTTTAAATAATGATAATTTTTCCCCTTCTGAACTATTAAAAAAAACTATTGTATCTTTTAATAATATCAAACTATCAATTATCTTAGTCTCCAATGCTTCAGATGTTTTCTTTTTTTGCACTTTATTATCACAACTATTGAAAACAATAATTAGAAACACAATCATCAAAGTTTTAAAATTTCTCATATTATCCTAGACTTTTTCCCATTTGTATTCTATTCATCGCATTTTTTTAAAATTATTTCTTGCTGATTTTTTCTGTTTTCCTGTTGAAAGCCACATTCTGTAAATTCTCTTTTTTGCGTTTTTTTATTATAGAACCCATACCAATAAAAATATAGTGTATTATCATCTATTATTTTTACATAAGCAATAGGCTTATCATTAACATATTCTTTCCAATTTAAATTAACTCCAAAATTCCCTTTATCTTCTGGTATTTCTTTTAATTTGTAGGCGATACCATTATCAGAATCATATCTTTTTATTTCAATCATATCTATATAAATTTGATTGAACATCACTTCTAAAAAAGCTGTTTTATCTTTTATATTAATACTTGAATTCCCATTTTTACAATCAATTTTCCAGTAACCATTTGGTATTACTTCATTAATATTTATTTGTTTTTTAACATCATCACAGTTGTCACATTCCTTACACGGCTGTTTTATATGAGGAATTGTGTTTATAAAAATACTATCAATAAAAACTTTTCCATTTATTGAATAATATTTATCATCAATTTTGCAAATATTCAGTATTGAAACATTCTGAGTAGGGTCAGTATTTTTTATTTGTAGTTCATAATCATTGTTATTCTTTTTGATACCTAAAATTCTATATCTAAAATCGCCATCTTGAGCTGTAGTATAAACCAATAAAGAATCCTTAATACTATATTTTTTATTTGTAGCATCACAAGGTTCATAAATACTATTTATTGAATTTATTTTTTTAACCTCATAAAGAGTATGATTATTAACTACTGAAAAGTCGATTTTACTTTTAGTTTCTTGACAACTGGAAAAAGTACTAATTAACAATATAAGCCTAAATAATTTTTCCATCTCTAGATCATTTAAAATTATACACTATACATTCATTATTTTATTTTTGCTGTAATAATTGCCAATCCTTATCATAAAAACGTTTGCTTCTTATATAGTACTTATTTTTTATTTTTTTTATAGATATGATTTCTGAGCCATTAGGAAAATTAACTTCATCATTTTTATCTTTCATAGCTGGGCATGGGCGTCCATCATTTTCATCACGAATTAGATAAAGAATACTATTTTTCTCTTTATAAAAATATTTTCCTTCGCATGCTGCAAATTCATTATTAGAAAAATTTAATGTTGCATAATTTTTACCAAAATATAGATAGTAAGTAACATTTATAGCCCTATTTGTCTCATAATTTTCAATCTGAACATTAGCGAAATACATTCCCTTTAAACTATTTTTAATTAAATTTTGAGAATAACAAGTAATACAATTTACAAGTAAAAATAACGTTACAATTTTTTTCATTTAATTTGTCTTTTCGCTTTCTATTTCTATATTTTTTTCAAATGTTTTACTCTTTTCATTCCAATATTTTATTATAGGAGATTGTATATAAAATTTATTATTTCGCTTGATAATCTTTAATAAATAATCTCCTTCCGATAATGATTCAACATAAGAAACATCGTATTGTGACTTTTTAAATTTTTCTGATTTTATATATAAAAATAGTTCGTTATCATACCTATCTACAATACATTCAATCTCACATGCAGGTAAGTCACCTTGATACAAAATACAAGTATTTTTTTCTATTTTAATATGATAGCTTTTATAGCTTTGTTCAAAATTTCCATTATCAAAATTGTAATTACCTTGCCACAGGTTTAAATCTGTTTTTTGAGAATTTATTTTATTCCCATTTTTAGTTTTTAGTTTTTCATATAATTCATCATCTTCTGTTCCTATTCCAGATATAAAAGATGTTCTATACTTGTTGTTTTTACAAAAATAAAGAGATGTAATATTTTTATCATTTGTTAAATAAAAATAGGAACCACCATTAATTTTCAGCTTGTACTTTTGCTTTCCCACAATCATATCTGCTGTTATCCAAATTGGAAATTCTGATGAAGTATAATAAAGTGCTCGAGAATCTCCTTCTCCTCCATCCCCTAATTCTCCTGATTTTAAAATCTCTTTTACTTGAGATTCATCAAGTATTTTCCACTCTTTGCATAAATTATAGTCATAGATATTTCTTTCTTGTGCCTCTTCACAATTTTTTGAAATATTTTCAATAATTGTATCTTGTTTTTTTAAGATTGAATATTCTTTATTTGAAATGTCCTTTGATAAAGAGATATTTCCTTTACTCTCTTTACAAGAAATCATTAAATATAATGTGAGTAATAAAATTATTTTTTTCATAATTAATAACAACATTGCTTTGTACAGATTTTTTTTTTCTAATCTACTTTATCAAGGTAAAATCTAGATTAATCAGCACTATTAGTAATTATCCTTTTCACATTATTATTAATCTGAATTATTTCAAGAGTTGTAACGCCTCCTTCATAATTCATGGTAATTTCTAGTTTTTTTGAAGTCGATATTTTGTACTCAATATTTATAATTCCTTTTTCATTTATTACAATATTCTGATTTGATTCGGGAAAAACTTTACTTAAATATTCTGAATCATTTATCTCTTTATTCAAAATTAATCTATCATAAATATCTTTTATATTAGTGTTTTCAAAAATACATACTTGAGTTGTTTCCATATCTCTAGTAGTGGTTTTACAATTTTCTTTTCCTAATGGTTTATCATCTTCTTCAAAATAATAACTTCTATCATTATCAAAAAAACATTCAATAATTTTATTCCATAACTTATGCTCAAAAGTTAATTTTATAGGATTCTTAATATCATTTGTAATATCCAAAAGTCTCCTATTTTCGGCATCAAAAACAATCCAGCCAATGGTACTTTCAGACTTATCATTTGCATCAAACAAACGTAGTTTCATATTAACCCCATTATTATTTTCAATCGCAATTTTCAAATTATCCTTGAAAGGATTTTTAAAGTTTGAACTCTTAATTAAATCTATAATAATTTGAGAACAATCAGCTTTTAAATTACTAGATGGATTTATATTTTTTTCAAGTAATCCTTCTTTTTCTTTAGCTCCAACTTCTTTATCAATATTATTTTTACAACCAACGGCAATAAAAATCATAACAAATAAACAAACAAAAATGTTTTTCATAGTCTACTTTTTAATGAACACTCGTACTTGTAAATCGCGAAATCTAAAACATAAGCCATCATTTCATTAATAGCATTTTTTAAGAATAGTTGGATTCTCATTACTAATAAGTGATTCTGTATTTTGTCTTTCTTTATTCACTTTGTTATAAAACCCAAGCCAAGTAAATTCTATTTTGTTATCCTCTAAAATTTTCACAATCGCAATTTCATTATCATTAAAATAACTTTGAGCATTTACATCTTTAGACCCAATTCCTTCAAATCCTTTTAATTTATATTTTAAAATTTTGTCCTCCTTTTTTTTATTAATCTTAGTCAAGTGTATATAATAAACATTAGGCTCAACACACATTATTAATTCATTTTCTTTTATTACTATTCCAATTGGATTTTCGCAATTTGTCCCCCATTTACCAACTAAATTATCACCTTTTACTTCCTCTTCATTATTTTCAGAACATTCACTAAGAGGCTGCACTTTATAAGCTATCTTACCAATTTTTATATTTAAACTATCTGATAATAATACTTTGTTTTTATTCGACTCTTTTCCGAATTCCCATAACAGATTATTTTTTTTAGTTAATGACCAAACACTGTTTTCTGGAATTAATTTATCATTCTTAAAAAAATAATAGCCATCAGATGTGATTTTATATTTGTTGCTATTTATTTTTTCAACATTTTGAATATTATAGTAAGCTCCTTCTTGTGGATGGTAATAATAAAATTCTTTTTCAGAAATTCTTAATACACCATTTCCTCCGTCACATCTATTATAAACAGTATACAAACTATCCGTTTTCTCAACTTCTAATAAAGTAATCCCATTTAAATCATTAACTTTTTGATTATTTGAATTATTTATTACTTCATTCTTATCTTGACCTTTGCAAGAAAACATTAGCAATATCAAACTCCCGATAATATAAAATTTTATCTTTTTCATTTTTAAAATGTAATTAATGAATTATCATCTATTTTTTTATTTCTCCTAATTTGACTAACAACATATGATTTACCTTTATGAAAAATCTCGTCTGAATATAATTTATCTTCATGTTTTGTAAACTTATAATCATTTATTTCTCCATTCTTTGTTCCAACATCCCAAAATCTGTATTTTAATACATTGTTATCGCAAAATCTCCCTACAATTATTACATAATGATCTGTAGTTGGAACACTAGTTTCATTATATTTATAAATATTTGAATGATGAACACCTACCATTATAGGATATCCTGCTTCTAAAGATTTATCAATATAGTTGATTCCCTTTTTAAAATTATCAATATTTAATGTTAATCCTTTTCTATCTTTTGTTTCCAATGCCGTTTGGTAATATGATTCACCATCATGTTCTGTTGGATTTTCTGGGTAAATATCAATAATTTTCATAATTTTTCTACAAGTAATATTACAATCAGTACTTGTCTTCTGAGCATAAAAGGTAATTTTATTTCTCAAATCAATATCGCTTTTATCACTACATCCTGTGTTTATATCATTATATCCATCACAACAACTATATCCAAATTCTTTTAAAAACCCTTTTTTAAGATAAAGCTCTTTACTTGTTGCAACTAACTCTTCCTTTAAATAGGAATCGTATATTTTTTTTACGTCTGTAAAAGTATATAAAGAGCTTTGTTGACCATAAGGAGAATCAGGTAAACTAGCCCAACATAAACTAGAAAGCAATGCAGCTCTTTTAATATCATCATCAATAATTAATTGAATAATGTCAGCTTGCTGATTTTTAAACCTTTTTCTCCATTCTTTAGATCCAACACTTTCGGGATTATAAAAACTTTTTGGTCTATCATCTTTGTAATAATGCTTCATTAATATTAAACACATTTTATCCTGAGACTCTTTTGTGAAATTTGAAATTTTATATCTTTTACCGTAATTTCTAATAATTTCATCATAAGTATCTCCCATAAATTGATATGCACCAGCTGCATTAGAATTTTTATTAATTCGTTTAATGTATATGGAAATTTTGGGATGCGTACTCCAATCTTTTTTATAATCTTTTATAAAAGATTTTCCTCCTACATTTTTTTCGTAACCAGAATCTCCAGCAGTATCTTCTTTTACTCGCAACATCCTCATAAAAGCTCGAATTCTTGCTTCACTCACACAAATACCTTTTTTCTCCTCCTTCTTCTTCCACCAATTTTCATCGACATTAACTTTCAATATACTATTGATTTTTTCCCAGACTGGATTAAAATCTGTGGTAGGTTTTATAGATACTTTCGTTTCATGATAATCATAAACTTTATTATCAGATTTATTAATTCCTTTTACTTCTTTTTTAGATGGTCCTTTTTTCTCTGCTGGAGTTTGTTTTATGACTACTTTTGGTTTATAATCAGGATTAGGAACGTTAGTGTTTAAACTAGGTACTCTTTTTGATTTTCTTTCTAAAAATTCTGCTGTTACATAATACTCATGAAATTCGCCTTCGCTAGTGTCTCCTTCTGCCAACTTTGCATTAGCAAGCCATGCAAAGCTAGGTTTTAGCTGAAACGAAACATCGGCTATACCATTTAAAACAATTCCTCTTTTTTCTTGTATTCTTACGTTGGTCGTGTTTTGTTTGGTTTTACCTCCATCATCTTCCCATAAAGTAACTGCTAGAGAGAATCTGTCCATCCCGACGCAATGCACGCGAGCCACAATCCAATCGCCATAAGCAAATGGTTTTGTTGGTTTACTTAAATTAGCATCTAACAAATCGACATGTACTATTTTGGCTTGTGATGTTTTTAGCGGCTTTATATCAAAAATAGCTTTTTCTCCATTTACTTCAACCGATAGTTTTATTGCTTCACGAGCAAGACTTTTTTGGTAAAAAATATAATCTACTGTTATTCCTGTTTTATCATTTTCTTTCGTTTTTCGCCAAGAACCTCGCTCAAATATCCAAACTGACCATTTTACTTGATCATTAGATGCAACTTGATATTCTGGCAGAAAATTTTGTTTAGGAACTGAATTCCCAAACAATTCATTTATGGAGTAATATTCCTTTACTCCAACTACTGGGCTATGATTTCCAAATATCTTTATGTTTGACATATCCATTTATATTTTGAACTAAATATAGGATTAATTTTATATTTTAAAACAACAAAATAAGTTAATATAAATATTGTATTACAAATAAGTCAACCTGCACAATGTAATGTGTATTATTCTGAGAAAGAAGTTAGGAAATAAAAAACCTCGACTTTTTTAAAATCGAGGTTTAATAAAAATATGATGTGTGACTTATTCTACATCCAAATAAGGATTTAAAATTTCGGCTAATTCATTGAGCCAATAAAAGCTGTTTTCTAGATTGATTGTTTCGTTCTGCAGGTTTTGTTCTCTCATTGCTCCTAAAGCAAGTAGATAATTTGCTTGCCTTATAACCTTGGCCATGCCTTTTGGGTCTATTGTATTGCTAAAAAAATTCATGAGCCTTGTTTTGGCTTCTTCTGAAAGGTTGTTTGTGTTTGTACTCATAACTCGACATTTTAGTGAATATAAAACCCAAGTTGCTAAGGTGTACCACACTTTTAAGAGCAGTTTATTGTTTCCAATATTTTCACCAAACCACAAGGGCAAATCTTATTTCGTTCTTAAGGTCGTAGTTTAAGAGTGCCAAATATAAGAATAAAATTCTTACTTAAAGTAAACTTCCTCATTCCTTTTCAAACTTAATAAATAATCTTGCTAAGCCGCGAAGACGCAAAAAAACAGCCTTAAAACTCTGTTTATTAATGGATTCAAAATACTGTTTCTAAAAAATAACTGTTAAATAAATTGCGAAACCAAATAGTTGCACGTATATTTGCAACTGATTGGTTTCGCAATTCAAATTTTAATAATTATGAGACGAGATATTTTTCAGGCAATTGCCGACCCAACAAGGCGATCTATTATTTCCTTACTTGCCATACAAGCAATGACTCCTAATGCCATTGCGGAGAACTTTGATACTAGCCGACAATCTGTTTCTAAACACCTTCGTATTCTTACTGAATGCGAACTTGTAAAACAGGAACAACAAGGCAGAGAAATTTATTATTCACTTGAAATTGAAAAAATGAAAGAAATTGATAAATGGTTAATCCAATTCAGGGAGATTTGGAAAACCAAGTTTAACCAACTTGATGATGTACTATTAACACTTAAAAACGAGAAAAATGAAAACTAATTTGCAATTTGATTTTACCGTTGACAAAGCCATAAAAACGGTATTTATAAACAGAGAATTTGATGCTGAACTTCCGCTAGTTTGGGATGCGTTTACTAAAGCTGAAATTCTGGATCAATGGGTTGCGCCAAAACCTTGGTCGTCTAGAACAAAACATATGAATTTTGAAGTTGGCGGACGTCGATTTTATGCTATGGTAAGTCCTGAAGGATTGGAGCGTTGGTCAGTTCAGGAATATACATCTATTACTCCTAAGACGAATTTTAAAATGTACAATACTTTTGCCGATAAAGACGAAAATAAGGAAATACCTGGTTCTGATTGGGATTATACTTTTAGCGAACAAAACGGCTTAACAAAAGTGAGTATCATTATTGTGAATGAATCTCTTGAACGTTTAGAAAGAATGATTGAAATGGGCTTTAAAGAAGGCTTTACAATGTCTATCGATAACTTAGAAAAAGTATTGGAAACGTTATCTAAAAAATAATTTATAGATAAAGTAAACTCTCCTGTTTGTCAATTTCGACGAAGGAGAAATCTCTATAAGTGGCTCGACAATGATTGTGGAGTTTCTCGCGAAGATTTCTCCTTCGTCGAAATGACAAAATTACGAGAAAGTTTTTGCTACGATTCTAAAAATAAGTACTTTTAGAACTTTTATATACTTCTGAAAAGTTTCAAATAACACAGATTATAAAATTATACCTAACAGATTTTAAAAACCTGTTAGGATAATAACACAGAATATTAATTAGGATGTAAAAAATATACCTACAAGGTAAAAAAAAACCTTGCAGGATTAGAGTTTTAATCTCATTTTTCTAAACGATAATGCAAATGAAAAAAAAGAATATAATAATAATTGTTTTTATAGGTGTAGCTCTATTTATATTTCTAAACACATTTTTTAAGTCTAGAGAAGAATATAGGAATAATTATAATTTTGTAATAACCAAAATTGAAAAATCTCCAACAAAAACATTAATATTTTATAATAATAAAGAAAAGATTACTCTTTGGAACTATATAATTACTGATTACGAAGAAGTTGAAGTAGGAGATTTATTGTCTAAAAAAGAATGTTCTAAATACTTATATATCTATAGAAAAAATGACCTAGGCGTATATTCTTTACATTTAAAAGTTAATCCTATTGGCCTTTTTCCTTTTGGATGGTTTTGCAATTAATAAGTGTGTCATATTCTACTAAAAGTTTGGGTGTGTAAAGATTTATTTTTCCTGTTAGGATAATAACACAGAATATTATGGGGTGTAAAAAATATAACTACAAGGTTAAAAAAACCTTGCAGGACTAGAATTCCTGCTAAAACATATATTTATTAGTTAATCACAATTCATAAAATTATAGCTTCCTATTCTAAATCCCAATCTTTTAAAAAAGGTGATAGAATTACTATTCTTCCCTCCTAGCCCCGATGGAAACGGCATCCTTTTTCTTGTTATCCTGACGGAGGAAGGATTACGAGAAAAAGATATAGTGTACAGCGGGACTCATGCTGCTATTAACTAAACAATTGTTCTGCTCCTAAAAAATAGAATCCTTAATTGCTTTATAATTGTATTGATTTACCGATAGGTTATTGCTTTTGGCATTAATAAAACTTAAAATTTTCTTATTGATTTTGAATATATGTAGTCAACTACGTATATTTGCATATAAATTATTTTTTGACAGCATAAATCAATTAAAATGGAGAATAAATCTAATCAAACTTTGACCAATATAATCAAGACGGAATTAATCGATAATCAGGACCAAATAGATCTTGCATTCTTTATACGAAGACAAGTTTTTGTTGAAGAACAACATGTGTCAGTAGAACGCGAATCGATGGATGATAATGAATCGGTTCATTATTTGGCTACTTACAATGACTTGCCTGCTGGTGCTGCAAGGTATAGAAAAACCGAAAAAGGAACTAAAATAGAGCGCATCGCGGTATTAAAAAACTACAGAGGAAAAGGCATTGGCGAAGCAATTTTGCTTAAAATCCTGGATGATGTAAAAGCAGAAGAAAAAATATACTTACACGCTCAGGTTGTTGCGAAACAATTTTATATAAAAAATGGTTTTAAGGTAACCGATAATTATTTTGTAGATGCAGGAATCGATCATGTCGAAATGGATTTTATAAAATAAACCTGATTTTCAACTAAATATAAAGCCTTCTAAAACATCTGTTTTTGAAGGCTTTTTTAATTAAAATAGAAGTAAATTTGAAAGCGAATAATTTCGTCGAAAATAAACCAGAAAAAATATATGTTATTTTTAATATTAAGTATTTTATGTAGTGTAAGTGTTGGTGTTTTATTTAAAATAGCACGAAAATACGATACTAATAATACCCAAATCGTTGCTTACAATTACATCTTTGCTTTGGTGCTTTGCTATATATCTTTTAGTCCAGATATTACTGCAATTACTGCTGCTGCGCCATGGAATCTTTATATTGTGATTGGGGTTTTATTGCCTTCTATATTCCTATTTTTAGCACTGTCTATAAAACATATGGGAATTGTAAAAACGGATGCTGCTCAGCGCCTTTCGCTATTTATCCCAATTCTTGCTGCTTGGTTACTATTTAAAGAAGAATTTAATATTCTTAAAATCACTGCGCTTTTAATTGGTTTTCCTGCCCTGTTGCTTATCCTGAATAAACCTGCTGATAAGAATACTAATAAATGGATTTATCCTGCCATTGTATTATTAGGTTTTGGCGTAATTGATATTCTTTTTAAACAAATAGCAACTCATACTGATCTTCCTTACACTACTTCATTGTTTGCAATTTTTGCAATATCAATGACAATTATGATTGTAGTTGTTCTGTACCAAACGCTTATTAAGAAAGTAAAACTAAGTGCTAGAAATATTCTTTTTGGCGGATTAATTGGTATTCTTAATTTTGGTAATATTCTTTTTTACCTAAAAGCACATAAAGAATTTGCCGAAAATCCGTCGACTGTTTTTGCGGGAATGAATATGGGCGTAATCATTATTGGGAGTCTTACTGGGATTTTAGTCTTTAAAGAAAAACAGACTAAGCTTAATTATCTTGGTATTTTTCTGGCTCTGATAGCGATTGTTTTAATTGTGATTTCTCAGAATAGTAAATAAACCCAAATCATGGAAAGTCATTCTTTTGATCCTATATCGTCACCAAATGCTACAGTACTGATTCTGGGAACTATGCCCGGAATAAAATCTTTGGAATTAGGGCAATATTATGGTCATAAACAAAATAACTTTTGGAAAATAGTATGTACCGTTTTTAAAGAAGATTTCACAGATGTTTATGATGCTAAAAAAGAAATCTTGTTAAAAAACAATATCGCATTATGGGATGTTTTAAAATACTGTGATAGAGTTGGAAGCCTTGATAGTGCCATTAAAAATGAAATAACAAATGATTTTGATGCTTTCTTAGTTCAACATCCTAACATTAAATCTATCTTGTTTAATGGGCAAAAAGCTGCTGCATTTTTTAAAAAAAATATCAAAATAAGTGACGATTACAAACTAATTACGCTTCCGTCTACAAGTCCTGCAAATGCAAGTAAGTCGTTTGAATCTAAACTAGATGAATGGAAAGTCATTTTAGAATTACAGCCGAAAATTTAAAACACAAATCATGAATTCTACAATAAATATTTTTGTTTATTTGTAGCTCAATTTACTTCTTCCTTTATAATTAGCATGACAGAATATTTCCTTGATATTGAATATAAAGACATCACTTACAATAAAGATGATGCAAATTTCAAGGATTTTGAATCTTGTACTTTTACCAATTGTAATTTTTCTGCCTGCACCTTTTTAGCCGTTACTTTTATTGATTGCATTTTTAATAATTGCACGTTTAGCGAAGCCAAAATAAACTATGTCGCTTTTAGAACTGTTACATTTAATGATTGCGAAATAAAAGATGTAAATTTTGCTATGTGCGACAAACTCATATTCGAAGTAAATTTTAATAATTGTATTTTAGATTTTTCTAAGTTTTATACTTTAAAGATTAAAGGAACTTCGTTTACCGATTGTAGTTTAGTTGCTGTCGATTTTATGGCAAGCGATATTACAAATGTTATTTTTGACAATTGCGACTTATACCGTGCCGAATTTGATAAGGCTATTGCTAACAAAACCGACTTTAAAACCAGTTATAATTATACTCTGGATCCATCAAGAGTAAAACTCAAAAAAGCTGTTTTTGCCTTGAAAGAAGTAAAAGGATTGCTTTTTAAACATGATATTATAGTCAGTTAAACAGACTATGAATCGCCAATTTTAAAACTTAATATCCTTTGCGTAAATCTTTGTGAACTTTGCGGTTATATTTTTGCCACAGATTAAAGGATTAAAAAGATTAAAAAAAATTAGCCTCGACCCGAGCCTGAAAGTGCGAACAGGCGAAGCAATTACTCGAATTAGCACAAATTAAAAACTTTGTGACCTTTGCGTAAAGCTTTGCGTCCTTTGCGGTTATTTTTTTTAGCCACAAACCACAATCTTGTCACCCTGACGTAGGAAGGGTCTCATCAAGTAGCTCAGCAAACATTATGGAGTTTCTCGCGAAGATTTCTCTTTCATCGAAATGACAAAATTGGAGAGTTTCTTTGTGACCTTTGCGTAAAGCTTTGCGTCCTTTGCGGTTATTTTTTTTAGCCACAAACCACAATCTTGTCACCCTGACGTAGGAAGGGTCTCATCAAGTAGCTCAGCAAACATTATGGAGTTTCTCGCGAAGATTTCTCTTTCATCGAAATGACAAAATTGGAGAGTTTCTTTGCGCCCTTTGCGTAAACCTTTGCGCCCTTTGCGGTTAATTTTTTAGCCACAGATTAAAGGATTTTAAAACTTTGCGAACTTTGCGTAAATCTTTGTGAACTTTACGGTTAAATAAATCAGCATCCTTTGACAAACAATTAAAAATTATATATTTACTTTTTTAATACTAATAAACCGTTTTAGATTATGAATAACCAAGAATATACCATCCGAAATGCTAAAGCAAATGAATTTGAAGAAATCGGAAAATTAATGGTTCTGGTTTATTCGCAATTAGAAGGTTTTCCTAAAGAATCTGAGCAACCTAATTACTATAAAATGCTTGCTAATATTGGTGATTTAACTACTAATCCCGATACAGAACTTTTGGTTGCTGTTTCTTCTGAAAACAAAATAGTTGGTGGTGTAGTTTATTTTGGTGATATGCAATATTATGGGTCTGGCGGAATTGCTACTAAAGAACAAAATACTTCTGGTTTCCGATTATTAGCAGTAGATCCCATGACTCGAGATCAAGGAATTGGCAAACTATTGATTAATGATTGCATACAGAAAGCTAAAGACAAAAAACAACATCAGCTAATTATTCATTCGACCAAAGCAATGCAAACAGCTTGGAAAATGTACGAACGATTGGGTTTTAAAAGATCAGAGGATTTGGATTTTATGCAAGGCGAACTTCCTGTTTTTGGTTTTAGATTATTGTTTTAAACACAAAAACAAGTACGCTAAATTCCTTTAATATAGAATACTTAAAAAAACTTATATTTTCTTAAATGTCTTATATGGTTTAAGAAAAAATGAAACATATAAGTTATGTAATTGCATTTAAGTGTAGTTCATCAAAACTTATATTTCCTTAAATGACTTATATGGTTTAAGAAAAAATGAAACATATAAGTTATGTAATTACATTTAAGCGTAGTTCATCAAAACTTATATTTCCTTAAATGACTTATATGGTTAAAGAAACAACAAAACATATAAGTTATGTAATTGCATTTAAACGTAGTTCATCAAAACTTATATTTTCTTAAATGGCTTATATGGTTTAAGAAAAAATGAAACATATAAGTTATGTAAGTGCATTTAAACGTAGTTCATCAAAACTTATATTTCTTCTTTGGCAATAGTCAATAAATATTTAGTTTATAGGATTTAATATTCCTTTTTCCGTTTTTATAATATCTATTTACATCATTATTCCTCAATCGATGCGAATTATATAATCTTTAGTAAAAGTTATATAATGAATTTTGTATGTAAAATACTGACCTTTATCATTACAGTTATTCTTATAACTTTTTACAAATCAAACATTTAAAAATATTCCAAAATAGTTTGATACTCAGAATTATACCGTTTTTTAGAAAAATATAAATTACCTTTAGATAAGTATTTTTTTACAGACTCAGGATTTTATATTTTTTTAATACGCATTCCGATTATAAAATGATTGTTCAACAACTAAAAATATACTATGCCCCTTTTCTACTTAAAAGACACTTTTACAGATATTGGTGATGTAACGCTTTTTACCAAAAAGTTTTTCAAGGAGGTTTTTATTCCTCCCTACGAAACCAAGGAATTCTTTAGGCAATGTTATCTTATAGGCTATAAATCTCTCCCATTGGTAGCTATAACAGGCTTCATAATGGGATTAGTACTTACACTGCAAACAAGACCTACATTGGCCACATTTGGTGCAGAATCTTGGTTACCCGGCATGGTTGCCTTATCATTAATTCGAGAAATTGCTCCTGTAATTACAGCATTAATTTGTGCAGGAAAAATTTCGTCAGGAATTGGAGCCGAACTTGGCTCGATGAAGGTAACTGAGCAAATAGACGCCATGGAAGTAGCCGCCATAAATCCGTTTAAATATCTGGTTGTCACTCGTATTCTGGCCACAACTCTAATGGTTCCTATATTGGTAATCTTTGCCGATGCAATAGGAATTTTAGGTGGTTATGCCGGAATTACAATTCACAGCGATGTAAACGCTTACCGTTATATGTCGCAAGTTTTTGAATCCTTAGACTTTATAGACATTTTTCCTGCCACTGTAAAAACTTTTTTCTTTGGCTTTTTTATAGGAATGATAGGTTGTTATAAAGGTTTTAATGCCGCAAATGGAACCGAAAGTGTTGGTAAAGCAGCAAACTCAGCAGTAGTTACAGCGTCGCTTACCATTTTTATTATAGATATGCTCGCAGTACAAATCACTGATTTATTTTTTTAATATGAAATCTGAACAAGAAAATATAGTACAAACAGTTACTCCTAATAAAAAAACTCCTGTAATCGAGATTAAAGATTTGCATAAATCTTTTGGCGATAATGATGTTTTAAAAGGAGTAAATCTTACTGTAAATAAAGGCGAAGACTTAGTGATTTTAGGGAGATCTGGCGAAGGAAAATCAATCACTATAAAATGTATTGTAGGATTGGTCATTCCGGAGAAAGGAAATATAAGTGTTCTGGGCGAAGAAATAATTGGATTAAAAAGAGCAGAACTCAATAAGATAAGAGTCAAAATAGGATTTCTTTTCCAAAGTGGAGCTTTATACGATTCGATGTCCGTAAGAGAAAATTTAGAATTTACTTTAAAAAGACATACTAAGGAATTATCCTTTCAGGAAATAGAAATCGAAGTTATGGATGTTCTCGAAAGTGTTGGCCTTGCTGATGCTGTGGATAAAATGCCTTCTGAATTATCTGGCGGTATGCGAAAACGAATTGGTCTTGCCCGCACATTAATCCTTAAACCCGAAATTATTTTATATGATGAACCTACTACGGGACTAGACACAATTACATCTAAAGAAATAAGTGAACTAATATTAGATATTAAGAAAAAACGCAAAACAACCTCGATAATTATTACTCATGATATGTCCTGTGCCAAGCTAACTGCAGATAGAATCATGATATTAAAAGATGGTGTAATACATGCGGAAGGGAAATACGAAGAATTAGAAAAAAGTGAAGACGAATGGGTAAGATCATTCTTTATATAAACATTTAATTATACAAAATTATGAATAAGGAATCTGGATATAAATGGAAACTAGGAATGTTTGTAACAATAGGCTTAATCCTTTTTATGGTAACTATTTACTTTATTGGGAAACAACAAAATCTATTTGGTTCGACATTTCATATAACATCAACTTTTAAAACCGTAAGTGGTTTACAAGTCGGAAACAATGTACGCTTTTCAGGAATTAACATTGGTACTGTCGAAGAAATACAATTAATAAACGATTCTTCGGTAGTTGTAAAACTGGTTATAAAAGAAGAAGTAAAGCAGTTTATAAAGACTGATGCCAGAGCTAGTATTGGCTCTGAAGGATTAATGGGCGACAAAGTTCTTACTATTTCTCCTGGCAATAAATCTAATAAAATTATTGCTAATAATGGTAAAATAGTCTCTATAGACGCTGTAGAAATGGATGACATTATGAAAAGCGTAAAGAAAAGTGTTGATAATGCTGGTATAATATCTGAAGAACTTGCCATTTTTACCCATAATATGAATAATGGCAACGGAGCTTTATCTAGATTAATGACTGACCCTAAACTTGCAAATACGCTAACAAAGACAATTACTAATCTAGAAAGTGGCACACAAGGATTTAGTCAGAACATGGAAGCTGCCAAAAGTAATTTCTTGTTTAGAGGGTATTACAAAAAACAGGAAAAGGAGAAAGAAAAAGAACAAGAGGAAGCTGATAAAAAAGCAAAAGAAGAACATGAAAAATTAGAGAAGGAGAAAAAAGAGAAAGAGAAGGAAAAAGAGAAAAAAGAAGAAGATATAAAAGAAAAAACGAAACAATAATCTATAAAGAAAAGTTCTACTTTAACTTCTAATCAAATTGTTTGTTCTAAAAACAGTAATCAAATGATTATCGAAAAGATAAAATTATGAAACTACGTTCGACAGAAACTTTTTGGCCTATAAAAAATGCTATGGACACAAGTTATCCATCGTTGGATGCTGATATTACTACGCCCATTCTGATTATTGGCGGAGGAATTACTGGAGCTTTAATAGCCTATAAATTGCTTTCAGAAGGAAAGAAAGTTGTTCTTGTAGATAAACGTGATATATGTAACGGTAGTACCGCTGCAAGCACGGCATTATTGCAATATGAAATTGATATTTCATTACATGAGTTAATAGAAAAAAGAGGTTTTGATTGTGCTGTTTCTAGTTATAAAAATTGCGAAAAAGCAATCTTTGATCTCAAAAAAATTGTAGATACTATAAAAAGTGATTGTCAATTTGAGTTTAAAAAGAGTATCTATTTTTGTTCTTTTAAAAAAGACATTCCGTTTTTACAAAGAGAACTTAAAGCTCGAAAAGAGAATGGATTTAAAGTAAAGTGGCTTGAAGAAATTGATTTAAAGAAGCAAGGTTTAAACGCTTTTGCCGCGATAGAATCAGAATCAGGAGCAATAATGGATCCGTACAGACTCGCACATGACCTACTTAAATATTGCAAACAAAAAGGAATGCAAATCTTTGACCGAACCAATATTACTGAATTTCAATATCAAAAAGAAAAGATAATCGCCATAACAGAAAACGGATTTGCAATTACAGCCGAAGATATAATACATTGTAGTGGTTATGAAAGTACCGAAACTCTTACTGAAAAAGTGGTAGATTTAAAAAGTACTTACGCTTTGGCATCCGAAAGTTTTATAGAAATACCCGAGGTTTTTAAAAATGCTATTTACTGGAATACATCTGAACCTTATTTATATTTTAGAGGAACATCAGATAATCGAATTATAATGGGCGGTGGCGATGAAGAATTTCACAACGCCGAAAAAAGAGATAAATTATTACACAGAAAAGAAACCTATCTTTTAAAACAATTCCAGAAATGTTTTCCTAATATAAATTATAAACTAGATTATTCCTGGGCTGGGACATTTGGAGAAACCCAGGATGCTCTACCCTATTTTGGCAAACCAAATCCCAGAAAAAATGAACATTATGTTTTAGGATTTGGTGGTAACGGAATTACCTTTAGTGTTATGGCAATGAATTCTATTATGGCATCATTAAATGATTCTCAACATCCAGATTTAGAATTTTATAAGTTCAACAGGTAACCTAAAACAAAAAAACAGCTTTATAAAAAACTGTTTTTTTATTTGATAAATCAAAAATATATTAGGCTGTTTTAGCTATCGAGTTCTGATTGTATTTATAATCTTTTGGACTACAATTATATTTTTGCTTAAATATCTTAGAGAAATAACTTCTGCTTGTAAAGCCTATAGAATAAACAATCTCCGAAATATTTAAATCCGATGTTCTAATTAAACACTCCGCTTTTTCAATTCTCATAAAAGTTATAAAGTCATTCACCGTTCGGTTATGTACTAGTTTAAATCCTTCCTGTAATTTATTTGGTGATAATCCTGTTTTTTGAGCCAAAAACTTAATGGTAAATTGTTCAGAAGGAAAATTCATAATGAAATTTGAAATTCTTTTAATTTCATCAATCTGCTTTAAAGTAAGACAAGTAATGGCTTGGGATATTTTAGTAAAACTATCAGTATGTTGCTCAATTTCCATTGCTAAAATAATTTGCAAAATTCCTTTCTTAAGCAAATTACGAACAATTCCCGTCTGAGTTATACCATTAAACTCCTCGATTTTTTCGGTAATCTTAAAATTCTGGAATCTAATATCTAAGTAATTCTCTCTCTTATTTAAAAAGGTGTTTTTTAATTTATTTATTAAATCATCATTATGTGCATTAGTAGTCAAGCTAATACCAACTCCTATTATAGAAAATTTGATTGGAACATTTTTTTCGAAGTATAAAATGCTATTAATACTAGTTGTACTTTTTAGAACTCCTGAATTATATTTCTTAAGACTCTTTTTATCTCCACTTATTCCAAAACTATGCTTAAGGACACCCTCAGAACAATAAACAAATAAAATGGGAGAAGTCTTAAAAGATTCCATACTCAGCATTACATCATCAGAAAAAACAAGCTCAAATTGCATGTACGTCATTCCTTCCTGAAATGCTATACCTTCAATATCTCCTTTTACAAAATCTGATTCTAGGGCTAAATTATATTCTTCATTATTCAAAGTCAATGTACCTTTAAGACTTTCTTTTAATTCATTAAAAACATCTTGTGCTTTACCGGCTTTTAGATATATATTTTTCATTTTAATAATTTTTTAAAATAATTCTTAATTCTTTTGAATGTTCAAAAAACAAACATTATAAATCTGCTTTAGTTCTTTCTTGATACATTCAAATATCGTAATCTATTCAAAAACTAAAATTTGTATCAAAATAAAATTTTAAAGTTTCAAAAATAATTTTGTAATCATAGCCCACTCCATTTTTATTTTAAAATGAATAAATTCATTTTCTAAAAATTTACTTATTTGGCTTTTTATAAAAATAACACTTTCACGGACATTTTTGTGTTAACAACCCGTTAAACCATCTTAATTTTGACAAAAAATTAAATTAAAGCCCGTTATTGAATCTTTTTTAAGAAACCAATATTGGAGCTATTCAATTTCTGAAAACGTCTTAAAAACAATCTATGAAAGCTGTTTTTAATCTACAAAAACTATATAAATTTAAAAATCGATAATTAATATAAATAATAATAAAAACTATAACTAATAATATTTTACATAATTAAAATTGATACTTATTTTTCAGCTTATTTTACAACTAAAATTTTCTTAGCAGACAGATTTATATTTTAAAAAAAATTGAAATAATCTTAAAATTGAATTTTTGAAAATCAAAAGGTAAAATATTGGCAAATCAAAAAATTGAATTGATAAAAGGGTAAAAGCTATCAAAATTGGAAAGATTCTGCATTTATAAACATTTCAGCGTTAATAAGGACAAAATCACGCTAAAATTACACCTAAAACTAAAATAAAGAACGCTAATCAATTATTTTTACAAAACGAATAATAGAGTCGTCATAATTATAAAAACGTCTTAAAAACAATCTATGAAAGCTATTTTTAATCTATAAAAACTATACAAAATACAAAAATAATAATTAATATTAATAATAGATAAAATTATAAATAATATACATTATACATAATTAAAATTGATTATTAGTTTACTTCCATTTTCACAAAATGGTTTCTCTCAAACTAGAAATATTTTTTAGAAGAATTGAAATGATTTCAAAATATGAAATTTTAAAATCAGAAATGTAAAACAGTCACTACCCAAAAATTTCATTTGAAATCTGGCAAAAAACATCAGAATTGAAAAGATCTTGTACTTATAAACATTTGGATGTTAACAACGACAAAATCATCTTGAAATTAAGTCTAAAATTAAAATAAAGAACGATAATTAATTATTTTTATAAAAACGATAACTATATTGACTGATTATTAAAAACGCCTTAAAATCAATTTATGAAGGTCTATTTTAATCTAATAAATCTATAAAATTTCAATTTTAGATAGAAAATATAAATAATAAAAAAAGCGCTTATAAAAAGCGCTTTTTGATAACTAAAATTGATATTATTTTTTTAACATTTCTTCCAAAAGTTCTTTTTCTCTATCGGAAGCATTTTTTGGAGGATTTGAATTTAATTTTTGAATTTCTTCTTCAAACTGTTTTATAAAATCAGAATCTGATTCTTTATCTCTTAAATTCAAAAGTGCTTTCGAACGAACATAAGTTGATTCACTTCGTAAAGACATTGTATAAAACTTTTTGATTTCTTCAGCATCAAAATCAGAAGATTTTAAATTTGAAAATTTCAAAAGAAAATTAGCAAACAATAAAGAACTCTTATTATTATTGATATTCTTTTTGAAAGAATTTTGTAATAATGAGAAACTAGAAATGTTTTTGATGCTCTCCCCTATTGCATTTTCAATAGCTAAACGTTCTGGTTTAGTCTCAACTTTAAAATATTTATTGATATCTTTTAAAGAATTATTAATGCTATTTTCTTCTTTTTTACCTTTTTCTTCCCAAGCATCTTTAAGTCCAACGGTTTTGTTAAATACTAATTTTGAAGCAGTTGAATCTTTATCAACAGTAAAATAACCTAAACGTTGAAACTGAAATTTATCTTCATTTTGAGCTGTAGCTAAACTTGGTTCAACAAATCCTGTAACAATTTCTAGTGAATTTGGGTTTACAAAATCTAAGAAATTTTTCTCTTTATGACTATCCGGAGCTTCATCTATAAACAAACGATCGTACAAACGAACTTCTGCTTCTACAGCATGTGCAATCGAAACCCAATGTAAGGTTCCAGACACTTTGCGTTGGCTAGCTTCACTTCCACTTCCGCTTAAAGAATCTGTATCATAAGTAACATGAATTTCGGTAATATTACCTTCAGCATCTTTTATAACACTTTCTCCTTTAATGATATAAGCATTTTTAAGACGTACTTCTTTTCCTAATGTTAAACGGAAAAATTTAGCAGGAGCTTCTTCTAAAAAGTCTTCTCTTTCTATATATAATTCTCTTGAAAATGGTACTTTTCTGAATCCAGCTGTATCATCTTCTTGATTATTTTCTGCGTCAAGCAACTCTTCTTTACCTTCAGGATAATTAGTAATTACCAATTTTACTGGATCTAAAACAGCCATTACACGAGGTGCAATTTTGTTTAAATCTTCACGAATACAAAACTCTAAAACGGATACATTTATTAAGTTATCACGTTTTGCAATACCTGTAGAATTAGCAAAATTACGTAAAGAAGCAGCTGTATAACCACGTCTTCTTAATCCAGAAATAGTAGACATTCTTGGATCATCCCAACCGTTAACATGTTGTTCTTTAACTAATTGCTGTAACTTTCTTTTACTTACAACGGTATGCGAAAGATTACGTCTTGCAAATTCTCTTTGCTTAGGACGTAGTTTATTTTCATCTATAATTTGATCTAAAAACCAATCGTATAATTCACGGTGAGGCAAAAATTCTAGTGTACAAAATGAATGTGAAATTTCTTCTAGATAATCACTTTGTCCATGTGCCCAATCGTACATTGGATAAATTTTCCAGGCATCTCCTGTTCTATGGTGATCCTTGTGTAAAATTCTGTACATGATAGGATCACGCATCAACATATTAGTTGATTTCATGTCTATTTTTGCACGAAGAATATGAGTTCCAGCCTCAAATTCTCCATTTCTCATTCTTTCGAATAAGTCTAAATTTTCTTCTACAGAACGATTTCTATATGGGCTATCTGTACCTGTTGTAGATGGTGTTCCTTTTTGAATAGCCATATCTTCAGATGATTGACTATCAACATATGCTTTATCTTTTTTAATTAATAAAACTGCCCAATCATATAATTGTTGAAAATAATCAGATGCATAACGTTCTTCTGACCAGGTATAACCCAACCATTCTACATCTTTTTTTATTGCATCTACAAATTCTTGTTCTTCTTTTTCTGGATTGGTATCATCAAAACGTAAATTCACAGGAGATTGATAATCAAGTCCTAATCCAAAATTTAAAGCAATAGAACTTGCATGACCAATATGTAAATAACCATTTGGTTCTGGTGGAAAACGAAAATGAAGTTTATTTTTTGATAGACCTGATTTTAAATCTTCTTCTATGATTTGTTCAATAAAATTGAGTGATTTCTCTTCTGATGCCATTATTTTATAGTAATTTTAGCAAAGATAAAAAAGTTTATAGTTTTCGGTTTACAGTTTACAGTTTTCTTTAGAAACTTGTCAGTAAATCTGAAACTTAGAACAAGAAATTAAAATTAAAATGGGAATTATTAAGCTAAAAAATATTCGTACCTTTTCTTACCACGGATGTTTAATTGAAGAAGGAAAAATTGGATCTGATTATGAAGTGAATTTAGAAATTCATGCCAATTTAAGAAAATCTGCCGAATCTGATCATCTTGGTGATACGGTAGATTATGTACATTTGAACAAAATTGTGGAAGAAGAAATGGCAATTAGATCAAAATTATTAGAACATGTTGCCAAAAGAATCATTACAAGAGTTCTAGATGAGATCCCAATGATAACAAAAACAATTGTAGAGGTTTCTAAAATAAATCCTCCTATTGGTGGTGATGTTGAGTCGGTTACAATTAGAATGAAAGAGACTAGAAAGAAATAATTAAAAGTCTAAAAATTTTCTTTGTAAAATTTTTAAAAATAGTTGGCTTTAAGTTTTTAAAATTTAAAGATTATAGTTACTTTTGCCATCCGTTCAACAATGGCGTCGTGGCCGAGCGGCTAGGCTGGGCTCTGCAAAAGCTCCTACTCCGGTTCGAATCCGGACGATGCCTCAAGAAGAGATACAGAAATGTATCTCTTTTTTTTTTGCTTAATTTTTAGAAAAAAAAGATAAAGATTATGTTCGAATCCGGACGATGCTTCAAAAAGAGATACAAAAATGTATCTCTTTTTTTTATGCTTAATTTTTCCTCAATATTGTCAGATGGAGCGAAGTCAAAATCTTATGAAGTTGTGTTATTATCTTTGTCAAAGTTTTGAGCTTTGACAAAGGTTACAGAAAATTACAAAGTTTTTAAACATAAAAAAACCTCTCGAAATGAGAGGTTTAAATCTATATTTTGTAGTTATTAACACATTACTTTTCTATCTTCTCGAAAGCATGTTTTACCATTTCTTTTTCTTTTGGAAACCATCCCTGAACAATTAAAACAAATCCAAAAATCATTAAAACAACGCTTATTCCTTTTTTAATTTTAAGAATATTTGATGGTGTCATTTTAGACTTTAATTGCTTAGCTAACACAATTTTAATACAATCTATAACTAAATAAGTTACTACAACTGTTACAAAAAATGTCATCATTCTAGAGGTTTGCATTTCTAGTTTTGGACCGATAGAAATAATTATCGCAACCCAAAAACCAAGAACTCCAATGTTTATAACATTAAGGAAAAAACCTTTTACAAAAAGACTTCCGTAATTTCTTTTGATGATATCACGGTCTATTTCTTCGTCGTTAATTTTCTCTTCTTTCTTAAGTTTTACAAACGAAATAATACCATATGCTAACATGATTATACCACCAAAAATAAAAAGAGCCGGTTTATCTTGTAAACTTTTAATTAATCTATAACTACCTAAATATGCGATAGCTATAAAGAAAATATCTCCAAGAATTACACCTAAATCAAAAACCAATGCTGCTCTAAAACCTTTGGTAATACTAGTTTCTAGTAATATAAAAAATACTGGGCCTACCATAAAGCTTAAAAATACTCCCCATGGAATCCCTGCTAAAATATCATTTATCATTAAAATACAATTTCGATTTATTCTTCTCTCTCTTCAATCTTACCGCCAAGAACAGTTTTTTGGTTAATTTGTTTTGGTTTACCATAGATGTAAATATAGCCTCCAGCGCTCACTTTTGCATCAACTAAGGTAGTAGCATAGATTTCGGCATTTCCTCCCGCAGAAACGTTTATAGTCGTTTGTGAGGTCTTTAATGTTCTTGCTCTAAGAAATCCTCCTGAACCTAAATTAGCAACTTGATTTGTAGCTTTTCCAGATACTTTTATAATTCCTCCTGAAACAGCTCTTACTTTGGCATTATCAACATCTAAAATTACATTGATTTCTCCTCCTTCTTTAGAATTTAAATCAATTGTTGTTTGTTTGAAAGTTTCTTTACTAGAAACAATACTTCCTTCGCTTACATCAATACTTTCTAAACGTTTGTAATAAAGCTGAATCGACATATCATTTCCTGACATAAGTTTAGGAAATGGCATTCTTAGTTTTAATTCTCCGTTTTTATTAACAACTTCTACTTCACTTTCTCTACTTCCTTTTATAACTATCTTGTTTTCTGAACCTTCAATTAAAGTAACACTCAATTTATCGAATACTTTTACTTTATCAAAATCTCCTAAACTTTTGGTTACTTGACCAAATGACATTTGTACAAATAAAATTGCAACTCCTATTAAAATCTTTTTCATTGTTTCCCTTTTTAATTTTTACTGTTTATTCTGCTCTTCTCAAAAAATGAAAATCTAATTGTTTTTTAACTAAATCAGCATTTTTTACTTTAACGTAAATCTCATCTCCTAATTGTAATATCTTATCCGAAGTAGCTCCAACAAGCGCATATTGTTTTTCATCAAAGGTGTAATAATCATCTTTTATCTCTCTGATTCTTACCATTCCTTCACATTTATTAGAAACAATTTCTACATAAATTCCCCACTCAGTAACTCCAGAAATAACACCCAAGAATTCTTCATCTCTATGATCTTGCATGTATTTAACCTGCATGTATTTAATACTATCACGCTCAGCATTTGTAGCTAAACCTTCCATATTCGAACAATGCAAACACTTTGTTTCGTATGTTTCTTCATCTACAGATTTTCCTCCGTCTAGATAATATTGCAATAATCTATGCACCATAACATCTGGATAACGACGTATTGGTGATGTAAAATGGCTATAATAATCAAAAGCTAAACCATAATGACCAATATTATCTGTCGAATATTTGGCTTTACTCATACTTCTAATAGCAAGAGTATCAATTAAGTTTTGCTCTTTTTTACCATTAACTTCTTCCATTAAAGCATTTAATGATTTAGAAATATCTCCTTTATTACGGAAATCTATCTTATAACCAAACTTAGCAATTACAGATTGCATTGCAATTAATTTGTCTTCATTTGGTTCATCATGAATTCTATAAACAAATGTTTTCTTTTGTTTACCAATGTATTCAGCAACTTTTCTATTTGCCAAAAGCATGAACTCTTCGATTAGATGATTGGCATCTTTAGAAACTTTAAAATAAACTCCCTCTGGTTCTCCTTCGGTATTCAAATCAAATTTAACTTCAACTTTATCAAAAGAAATAGCTCCATTTGCCATTCTTTTCTTTCTTAAAATCTTAGCTAATTCATCTAGTTTTAAAGTAGCATTTGTAATCTCATCCGAAACAACATATGAACTTCCTGTTATTGAAGTTTCTACAGGAATTGTACTGTCTTTTGTTTCAATGATATATTGTGCTTCTTCATAAGCAAATCGCTGATCTGAATATATTACTGTTCTACCAAACCATTGGTTAATAACTTGTGCATTTTCTGATACTTCAAAAACTGCCGAAAATGTATATTTCTCTTCATTAGGTCGTAATGAACATGCAAAGTTAGATAACACTTCTGGTAGCATTGGTACAACTCTATCTACTAAATATACTGATGTTGCACGCTGATAGGCTTCATCATCCAGGATTGTTCCTTCCTCAAGATAATACGAAACATCGGCAATATGTATTCCAATTTCATAATTACCATTCTCTAATTTCTTGAATGATAAGGCATCATCAAAATCTTTTGCATCTTTTGGATCTATTGTAAATGTAAGCGTATCACGCATATCACGACGCTTAGCAATTTCGCTTTCTTGTATAGATGTATCTATCTTTTGTGCATAAACCTCTACTTCTACAGGGAAATCTGATGGTAAACCGTATTCAGCCAGAATAGCATGAATCTCAGTATCGTGTTCTCCTGGTTTTCCTAAAACTTTAACTACTGATCCAAATGGACTATCAGCCCTTTTTGGCCAATCTTCTATCGTAACTAATACAACATCACCATTTTGAGCCTCTCCTATTTTATCCTTTGGAATAAAAATATCGGTATACATTTTAGGATTTGCAGTAGAAACAAAAGCAAAGTTGTTCTGAATGTCAATAACTCCAACAAAGTCAGTTTTATTTCTTTCTATTACTTCAATTACTTCACCTTCAGGACGTTTACCTTTTCTTCTATTATAAACGTAAACTTTTACTTTATCTTTATCTAGTGCACGATTTAAATTATTTGTAGGGATAAAAACATCTTCGGTAAAATCAGGACAAATAAAATAAGCTGTTTTACGACTTGTCATATCAATCGTACCTTCGTAATAATCCTGACTAATTGCTTTGATTAAATATTTACCTGGTTCTGATTCTACAATCTTTTTTTGTGAAGCCAGAATCTTTAAATCTTTTATAATTTGGTTGCGACTTTTAGTATCGTCTAGTTCGAGCTTCGCTCCTATTTGTTTGTAATTAAATGGTTTATTAGCATGTTGCGATAAAATTTTTATAATCTTACTTGAGAAATCTTTCTCATTCTTTATCGGTTTTCTAATTTTCTTACTCATATATCTTTTCTTATAAGGTTTAAAATTACAAAGAAGATATCAGATATTACTTTTTAGGGTACATTTTATTAAAAATATAACTTTCAAAGGAGGCTATTTATTGATTTTCAAAGGCTGTAAGTAATTTTTAGTAAGGCTCATTTTGTATCTTTACAAAAAGACCTTTATGCAAAGCTTTAAAACCATTGCTACATTCAATTATCTGCACGAAACAGTCGTTCTAAAACACTTACTAGAACAAGAAGACATTCCATACTATCTAGAGAACGAAATGACCTTATCGGTGGCTCCTTTCTATTCAGCAGCTTTGGGCGGAATCAAACTCAACGTTCATCCAGAGGATTTCGAAAGAGTTCAGGAAATTCTAGACAATCTCAATAATCCACTTTCAATCGTTTAAATTCAAATTCTCAATTTTTTTTTCTTTTCAATTTTTCAAAGTTGTCAACATATATTATATATTAAAAAAAGAAAAATTTAAATTTAATTAATTTTTGGTTGTTATTATAGTGTGTTAATATGTCATATAAATTTATTTTTAAAAGCATTGAAATGAAGTTTCTCTTAGTTATCTAGAGTTATTAACATAGTTATATTTTGTTAAAGGATTAATTTCTAAGACTTTTTAAACTTTAATTAACATTGGTTAACAACCTAAAATGAATTGGTTTTGTAGATAACTTCATATGTTGATATTTGTTGAAAATGTAGTTTTTGATATTGATAACTTTTCTAAAAATTCACCAAACTTTATTAGGTTATTAATTTCCAGTTTTGGATTAGGTTTTTTTATGACACAACCAAAAAAAACTTCTAATTTTCTTTCTGTAGTTATTAACAAAAGATGTTAATTTAAAGTTAACTGAATATCAACGAATTAGCTTTTGGTATTAACAATGTAAAATTTTAACAAAATATATGTTTATTTTTCATTGATTACTAGACACTTATAGGTTGTTAATAATGTTAATAAGTGTTAAGATTTTGATATAAAGTAAGTTATGTTTTAAGCTTTATCTCATACAAATTTCACCATTAAGTATGGATTACAAAAACTATGTTTTTAAAAGTTATTAAGGAATAATTAGTGAAAATTCGTAAAATTCGCGGCAACCATTTATTTATTGGTTAAATTTGCACTACACAACTTAATATAACGTAATAATGAAAATTTCAATAGGAAACGATCACGCAGGACCAGAATATAAAAAAGCAATTGTTGCTATGCTTAAAGCAAAAGGATATGAGGTAACTAATTATGGTACAGACTCTGAGGATTCTGTAGATTATCCAGATTTTGGACATCCAGTTGCTACAGATGTCTCTGAAGGTAAGGCTGATTTTGGAATTGTTATTTGCGGAAGCGGAAACGGAATTGCAATGACTGTTAATAAACACCCTAAAGTTAGAGCTGGTTTATGTTGGACTAAAGAAATTGCAGTTTTAACACGTTTGCACAACGATGCTAACATTATTAGTATTCCAGCACGTTTTACATCTGTTCCTCAAGCAGTTGAAATGGTAGAAGCTTTTTTAAATACTGAATTTGAAGGTGGAAGACATCAAAATAGAGTAAATAAGATTGCTTGTCAGTAAAAAAGTCAAAAAAACGGGTGCTACGCACCAATAAAATAGTAAGCCGGGCGGATTTTAAAATTCACCCGGCTTTTTTGTTTTAAATTTTTTGATTTAATTACTTGATAAATAACTACTTGTAGAGTTGTTAACAACGAAAAACAATATTATTTATTAATGGATTTTATACGTAAAACAACGCTTTTTAGATTGTGATTATCAAGGACAGTTCTAGTATAAAATTTTATTTAATTATTTGATAAATAGTATATTATG
>NZ_JPRM01000065.1 GCF_000737695.1 Flavobacterium hydatis | reverse complement strand
CGGCGGGGCTCACCTCTTCCCATCCCGAACAGAGTAGTTAAGCCCGCCTGCGCAGATGGTACTGCAGTTATGTGGGAGAGTATGTCGTCGCCTTTCTTTAGAATCCTCATCATTTATTTGGTGAGGATTTTTTTTTGTGCCTTACTTTTTGGAGGAGAAATAGGCAAAAAAGGCTTTAACGCAAAGTACACAAAGAAAAAAAAACGCAAAGGTTCGCAAAGCTATTTATTAAACTTTGCGAACCTTTGCGTAATCCTTTGCGTTAAATTATTATGTGTAAAGAAGGTTTTTTCTAAGAGAGACTAAAAATTGTGTTATGTTATGATTGTTTTGTGTTAGAATAAAGCATTTTGCGTCTTAGCGACTTTGTGAGAAACTAATTGTACAGCTTAATAAAAAGAATCTCTGCAAGATTTTAATATAACTCTACGGTAGTGTGCGGAAGAAATCAATGTGTAAGTGCTACGGAGTATTTTTTTGGGATGATGTATTCTGTTGTATTATTTTAAAAGAATACGTGCTAGGGTATATAAGGGATAATCTTTAATTAGTCCTATTGTTTGTTGTTTTTATTGTAATTATTAAAATTGAGAGGTTAAAATAGGTAATTGAAGTGTTTGAGCTTGTATAGTTAAAGTCTAATAAAATCTATTGATATATGAGCATAAAAAAAACCTGCTCAAGCGAGCAGGTTTGATTTTATGTTATGAAAGAAATTATTTTCTTTTGATAACTCTTTCTACAGCTTCAACAATCGCTTGATTGTTTAGTTTGTATTTTTCCATTAATTGTTCTGGAGTTCCAGATTCTCCGAAGCTATCATTAACCGCTACAAATTCTTGTGGAGCAGGATTGTTTAATGTTAATACTCTAGAAATGCTTTCTCCAAGACCTCCAAGGATATTGTGTTCTTCGGCAGTAACAACACATTTTGTTTTTGATAAAGATTTTAATATCGCTTCTTCATCAAGAGGTTTAATTGTGTGTATGTTGATTACTTCGGCAGAGATTCCTTTTGCTTCTAGTGCTTCTGCAGCGATAAGTGCTTCCCAAACTAAGTGTCCAGTAGCAACAATAGTTACATCTGTACCTTCGTTTAATAAAATTGCTTTTCCAATTACGAAAGGCTCATCTGCTGGTGTGAAGTTAGGTACAACCGGGCGTCCGAAACGTAGGTAAGCTGGTCCGTGGTGATCTGCTAATGCAATTGTTGCAGCTTTTGTTTGATTGTAATCGCAAGTGTTGATTACTGTCATTCCTGGTAACATTTTCATTAAACCAATATCTTCTAATATTTGGTGTGTTGCTCCATCTTCTCCAAGAGTTAATCCTGCGTGAGATGCACAAATTTTTACGTTTTTATCTGAGTAAGCTACAGATTGACGGATTTGGTCGTAAACTCTTCCTGTAGAAAAGTTAGCGAAAGTTCCTGTAAAAGGAATTTTACCTCCAATTGTTAAACCTGCTGCAATTCCGATCATGTTTGCTTCAGCGATTCCGATTTGGAAAAAACGTTCTGGGTGATTTTTTTTGAAATCATCAAATTTTAATGAACCAATTAAATCAGCGCATAATGCAACAACATTTTCGTTTTTCTGACCTAATTCAGTCATTCCCGCTCCAAAACCTGAACGAGTATCTTTACTTCCTGTATTTGTATATTTTTTCATTTTTTTGTTGCTATAAGGAGTATACTTTGTAGATAATAGGCATAAAGCTTATTATGAAAAGTATAATGCTTTTTTAATAATCTGCTAAAGTTGAAATGTTTTGAGCTAATGCATTAGCTAATTGGTCGTTGTTTGGTGCTTTACCATGCCAAGCATGTGTATGCATCATAAAATCTACACCGTTACCCATTTCTGTATGTAGTAAAACACAAACTGGTTTTCCTTTTCCAGTTCTTGATTTAGCATCGGCCATACCTGCTAATATAGCATCGATATTGTTTCCTTCTTTGATATCGATAACATCCCAATCAAAAGCTTCAAATTTAGCACGGATGCTTCCCATTGCTAAAACTTCGTCTGTAGTTCCATCAATTTGTTTCCCGTTAAGGTCGATAGTTGAGATTAAGTTATCTACTTTTTTAGCAGAAGCATACATGATAGCTTCCCAGTTTTGTCCTTCTTGTAATTCTCCATCACCATGTAATGTATATACAATATGATTGTCTCCGTTTAATTTTTTAGCTTGTGCAGCTCCAATTCCTACAGATAATCCTTGACCTAATGAACCTGAAGCAATACGAACTCCTGGTAATCCTTCGTGAGTTGTAGGGTGTCCTTGTAAACGAGAGTTAAGCAATCTAAAAGTTGCTAATTCTGAAACTGGAAAATAACCGCTTCTTGCTAGAACGCTATAAAATACTGGAGAAATATGACCGTTTGAAAGGAAGAAAAGATCTTCTCCGATTCCGTCCATATCAAAACCTTCTTTGCGGTCCATAATATTTTGGTATAATGACACCAAAAATTCAGTACAACCTAGTGAACCACCTGGGTGACCTGAGTTGACAGCATGTACCATTCGAAGAATATCTCTTCTTACTTGGATAGTTAAATCGCTTAATTGTTGTGTGTTAGGCTTCATTTTATATGTAAAAGTTAAACTGTTGCAAAAGTAATTTTTATTTTGCCGTAAGACAAATGATTTTAAAGGAAATGTAACAATTAGAAAATTAGAAAATTTGACGATTATAAAATTAGATTTTAAGGTTTTGGAATTTATAATTATCTGAAATTAATGTTACTAAGGGAGGATTTATTTATTTGTAATTGTCAAATTATCTAACTCCTTGTATCTCTTTCCATGTAATTAACTGGATGTTATTTTCTTTGAGTTTGGTTTTACATTCCTCGCTTGTAAAATAATCAAAGTCTATTTGTCTCCATTCTGAACCAAAATTAGGATGATTCTTTGTAATGCCTTGCATTTCGTTATCATCGAATGCGGGATGAAGTAAGAAAACGTTGAAACCAGGTTTTATATTATCTAATGCTTTCTCGTAAGATTGTTTAAGTTCGCCTTTTTCGAAGTCGGTAAAATATCCGATTAGTAGATTGTCTGCTACAAGGGTATTTTCGTAGTTGTATTTTTCGTTAGACAAGCTTATTGTTTCTACAAATTGTTTGTTGATGAAAACAGGTAAATTATATTCTTTTCCTAGTGCTTTATATATTTCTAAAAACTCAGGTGATACTCCTATGCTGCACATATGTGAATCGAGATGGGTTGGTTTTAATCCGAAATGCAATGCTTTTTCTATTTGGGCACGAAGCTCTTTTTTAACTTCTTCGGGTTTTGCATTATTAATGAAGTCTACTCTGGTTTTATGGAAATAACCATTTTTGTCTACTAATGTTGGTACCTCGTTAATGGGTAATATTGGTCCAAATTTATAGTTTTCCCATTCGCAGGTAAGTGTTAAATGGATTCCGTTATCAAATTGTGGATTGTCTTTGGCGAAGTTTGCCATTTCGTAAAACCATGGGCAAGGTACCATAATGCTATAGGAATTAATCATTCCATTTTGTAATGCTTGTATTGTTGCTCTGTTTTCTGAATGGGATAATCCTGCATCATCTGCATGAATGATTAATAGTTTACTGTTTTCGGGGTATCCTAATTTTTGTGATAAGTTCATTCGGCTCAATTTATATTCGATATTTTAATTTCAAATTTAGTGGATTTTTTTTGCATGAGGGATAATAGCGGCATCCTTTTGTGTAATGAAATGGAACAAAAGATATAGCGAATAGCCCGACCCGAAGGGACATGCCTAAATTAATTCATAAAACATCTTTAATTTTTTGATTTATCTAATTATCTAATTTTCAAATTAGCCTATCTTTGCCGACTGAAAAACGTGTATATGAAGTTTGATTTATTACAAAAAGATCTGCAATCGAAAGCGAGAGCGGGAAGTATTACTACTGATCATGGAGTTATAGAAACTCCTATTTTTATGCCTGTTGGTACTGTTGCATCTGTTAAAGGGGTGCACCAAAGGGAGTTGAAAAACGATATTAACCCTGATATTATTCTTGGAAATACTTACCATTTGTATTTACGCCCGCAAACTGAAATCCTAGAGAAGGCTGGTGGTTTGCATAAGTTTATGAACTGGGATAGAAATATATTGACTGATTCTGGAGGCTATCAAGTGTATTCTTTGTCTGCCAATAGAAAAATTAAAGAGGAAGGTGTAAAGTTTAAATCGCATATTGATGGTTCTTACCATTTCTTTACTCCTGAGAATGTAATGGAAATTCAGCGTACTATTGGCGCTGATATTATCATGGCTTTTGATGAGTGTACGCCATATCCTTGTGATTATCGTTATGCTCAGCGCTCTATGCACATGACGCACCGTTGGTTGGATCGTTGTATTAGTCATTTGGATAAAGTGCCTTTTAAATATGGATATGAGCAAACGTTCTTTCCTATTGTTCAGGGGAGTACTTATAAGGATTTACGTCGCCAGTCGGCTGAATATATTGCTAATGCTGGTCAACAAGGTAATGCTATCGGTGGATTATCGGTAGGTGAACCAGCGGAAGAAATGTATGCTATGACTGAGATTGTTTGTGAAATTTTGCCTGAGGATAAACCTCGTTATTTAATGGGTGTTGGTACGCCAATTAATATCTTGGAAAATATTGCTTTGGGTGTTGATATGTTTGATTGTGTAATGCCTACTCGTAATGCAAGAAACGGTATGTTGTTTACGGCAAATGGGTCTATCAATATAAAAAACAAAAAATGGGAAGCTGATTTCTCTCCAATTGATGAGATGGGAATTACTTTTGTAGATACTGAATATACAAAGGCTTATTTAAGACATTTGTTTGCTGCCAATGAATACTTAGGAAAACAAATTGCTACGATTCATAATCTTGGTTTTTATATGTGGTTGGTTCGTGAGGCTAGAAAACATATCTTAGCAGGAGATTTTATGCCATGGAAAGAAATGATGGTTAAGAATATGAGCCAAAGACTGTAAATGTATTTAACTGTTTAATCGTTTATTCGGTTAAATTTTAGCAAAAAACGATTATACTTATCTATGCTGACAATAATAGACAAATACATCTTAAAGAGATATTTAGCCACTTTTACAGTGATGTTGTTGCTATTTATACCGATTGGGATTGTAATTGATGTTTCGGAGAAGATTAACAAGATGTTAGAGAACAAGATTCCGTTTTTGGATATTGTTGTTTACTACTATAATTTTACTATTTATTTTGCCAATTCTTTGTTTCCGATATTTTTGTTTTTATCGGTGATTTGGTTTACATCTAAACTGGCTAATAATACCGAGGTTATTGCTATATTAAGTTCAGGGATTTCTTTTTCGCGTTTTTTACGACCTTATATTATAGGTGCTTCGATAGTTTCGGTTTTTGTATTGTTAATGGGATTTTATATTGTTCCTGCTGCAAGTGAAGGCTTTAATAATTTTAGGTACACGTATCTGAAAGGGGGAGGAAAGCAAGAAATGCATGGGAATAATACGAATGTATATAGACAAATAAATGATAATGAGTTTATTTATGTAAATAGCTTTAATGATGTTTCTAAAACGGCTTTTAATTTTACATTAGAAAAATTTAAAGGGGAACAGCTTGTTTCTAAAATTACTGCAAGTCGTATCCAGTGGAATCCAAAAGATCGTACTTATACTATGTATGATTACACTAAAAGGACTTTGGGTGAATTAGACGATAAAATTGAAAAAGCTGCTGAAAAGAAAGCTGTATTTACTTTTGATTTAGAAGATTTGACTCCTGTGGTATATATTGCTGAAACTTTGAGTATTGGTAAGTTATACGATTTTATAGAAAAAGAGAAAAAACGTGGTTCTGGTGATATCAATGTATATCTTGTTGTTTTGTATAAAAAAATAAGTGTTCCTATTTCGGCATTTATCCTGACTATTATTGCTGTTGCTGTTTCCTCGATGAAAAGACGTGGTGGAATGGGAACGAATTTAGCGATAGGAATTGCGCTTGCTTTTGCTTTTGTATTCTTTGATAAAATATTCGGTACGCTAGCCGAAAAATCGACTTTCTCACCTTTATTTGCTGTTTGGTTTCCGAATATAGCTTTTGGAATTTTGGCAATTTTCTTATTACGTAATGCAAAACGATAAACTAAAGAGTTACTTAAGTCTTCATTTAATAGTTTTTATTTGGGGTTTTACTGCCATTCTGGGTGCATTAATTACAATAAATGCCGAAGCTTTGGTTTGGTACAGAATGCTTTTGGCGGGGATTTTTTTAGGATCGTTTATTATTTTTAAAAAAGAATCATTTCGTGTTCCTGTAAAAGCTTTCTTTAAGTTGATTTTTGTGGGATTGCTAATTGCTTTGCACTGGATATTTTTTTTCAGAGCAATTCATGTTTCTAATGTTTCGATAACACTTTCTATATTTTCTTTAGGTGCTTTTTTTGCGTCTTTATTGGAACCAATTTTTTTTGGAAGAAAAGTGTTATGGTACGAAGTCTTTTTCGGACTTATTATCATTGCTGGTTTGGCTCTGATAATGCAGGTTGAAATCCAGTACTTAAATGGAATGTATTATGCTTTGGCTTCTATAATTTTGGGGGTTCTGTTTACTTTAATGAATGGTAAATTAATTGCTGATCATGAGCCTTCGGTTATTACTTTTTATGAGTTTGGAGCTGGTGTTTTTTTTATAACTATTTACTTTTTATTTCAAGGTAAGTTTACCGCCGATTTCTTTGTTCTATCTGTAAATAACTGGTTGTTATTGCTGCTTTTGGCCTCGGTGTGTACTGCTTATGCATTTACTGCTTCGGTAAAAGTAATGAGAAAACTTACTCCTTATACTGTTATGCTTACGACTAATTTAGAACCTGTTTATGGGATTATTTTAGCGTATTTTATATTAGGCGGGAAAGAGAAAATGAGCACCGAATTTTATATTGGTGCAATTATAATTGTAATTACAGTTATATTAAATGGTGTTTTTAAACACTATAAAAAAGATGATAAAGCATAATGTTTTAACTCTTTTTGACTTTATTTTTTTATACTTTAATACTAAATAAATACGCCAAACAATATAATATTTTTATATTTGCGGTTCGATTTAAAAACAAAAATTCAAAAGATCCTATGGAATATTTAGATTTTGAACTTCCTATCAAAGAATTAGAAGAGCAGTTAGAAAAGTGTGTTATCATTGGAAAAGAATCAGATGTTGATGTAACGCAAACGTGCAAACAAATTAATAAGAAATTAGAAGAAACTAAAAGAAGTATATATAAAAACCTAACAGCTTGGCAACGTGTACAATTGTCAAGACACCCAAACAGACCTTATACTTTAGATTATATTAAGGCTATGTGTGGCGATACTTTCTTAGAACTTCATGGAGACAGAGGTTTTAAAGATGATAAAGCTATGGTTGGTGGTTTAGGAAAAATTGACGGGCAGTCGTATATGATTGTTGGTCAACAAAAAGGATACAATACTAAAACACGTCAATACCGTAACTTTGGTATGGCTAATCCAGAAGGATATCGTAAAGCATTACGATTGATGAAAATGGCTGAGAAGTTTGGTATTCCTGTTTTAACTTTAGTAGATACTCCGGGTGCATATCCAGGACTTGAAGCTGAAGAAAGAGGTCAAGGTGAAGCTATTGCTAGAAACATCTTTGAAATGGTACGTTTAAAGGTGCCAATTATCACTATTATTGTTGGTGAAGGTGCTTCGGGTGGTGCTTTAGGAATAGGTGTAGGAGATAAAGTATATATGCTTGAGAATACTTGGTATTCTGTAATTTCTCCTGAATCTTGTTCTTCTATTTTATGGAAAAGCTGGGAATATAAAGAGAAAGCTGCTGAAGCATTAAAATTGACTTCTTCGGATATGAAAAAACAAAAGTTAGTTGATGATGTTATTCCAGAACCACTAGGTGGAGCTCATTATGACAGAGAAACTACTTTTACAACTGTTATACAGTATATCACTAAAGGATATAATGAATTGAAAGACTTATCAACAGCCGATTTAATTGCCCAAAGAATGGACAAATACAGTAAAATGGGCGAATACAAAGAATAATCTCTTATAGATTTATAAAAAATCCGAGGCCTTATCGTTTCGGATTTTTTTTTGGTTTTAAACAATATACATCAACTTATAAACAATTATTAGTAACAACTAGATAAGTATCCTACTCTAAATTTTGTTACATTCGCTATATGGAAAACTTCAAAAATATAAACCCAATTAAGGTCGATAAAACCGCAATTATTAATTTAGAAAAAGGGAAACTTCCCCCGCAGGTACTGGACTTAGAAGAGGCTGTACTAGGTGCGATGATGATTGATAAAAAAGGTGTAGATGATGTGATTGATATTTTGCAGCCTGATGCTTTTTATAAGGAAGCACATAAGCATATTTTTGAAGCTATTGTTCAGCTTTTTACTGAGACGCAACCAATCGATTTATTGACGGTTTCGGCGCAATTAAAAAAGAATGGAAAATTAGATTTATCAGGAGGAGATTTTTATTTAATTCAGCTTACGCAAAAAGTAGCTTCTTCTGCGCATATCGAATTCCACTCTCGTATTATTCTTCAAAAATTTATTCAAAGAAGTTTGATTCGAATTTCTTCAGAAATCATTGAAGCATCTTATGATGAAACAACAGACGTTTTTAATTTGCTTGATCAAGCCGAATCTAAGCTTTATGAAGTAACGCAAGGAAATATTAAACGTAGTTCTGAAACAGCTCAGAGTTTAGTACTTCAGGCTAAAAAGAAGATTGAAGAAATTGCGAAGCAAGAAGGTTTAAGTGGTGTTGAAACTGGTTTTCATAATCTGGATAAACTGACTTCTGGATGGCAACCCAGCGATTTAATTATTATCGCGGCGAGACCTGCGATGGGAAAAACAGCCTTCGTACTTTCGATGGCGAGAAATATTGCCATTCAGTACGGGCACGGTGTAGCTTTGTTCTCTCTGGAGATGGCATCTGTACAGTTGATTACGAGGTTGATTTCATCAGAAACGGGATTGTCATCAGAGAAATTACGTACCGGAAAACTAGAGCCTCATGAATGGGAAATGTTGAGTACCAAAGTGAAGAACTTAGAAAAAGCTCCTTTGTTTATTGATGATACGCCGTCGCTTTCTATTTTCGATTTAAGAGCAAAATGTCGTCGTTTAGTTTCGCAACATGGTATCAAAATTATAATCATTGATTATTTGCAATTGATGACTGCTGGAGGTAATAATAAAGGAGGAGGAAATCGTGAGCAGGAAATCTCGACTATTTCCCGAAACTTAAAGGCTTTGGCAAAGGAGCTAAACGTTCCGGTAATTGCGCTTTCGCAGCTATCGCGTGCGGTTGAAACGCGTGGATCAAGTAAGCGTCCGTTACTATCGGATCTTCGTGAATCTGGAGCGATTGAGCAGGATGCTGATATTGTTTCGTTTTTATATCGACCTGAATATTATAAAATTGAAGAATGGGATGATGATGAAGCATCGCCAACTACTGGTCAGGCAGAGATCATGATTGCAAAGCACCGTAATGGTGGAATCGAAAACATTCGATTGAAATTTATAGGGCACCTTGGTAAGTTTGATAACCTTGATGATTTTACTGGCGGTTATGATGATTTACCTTCTAAAATGAATCATGATGATAACCCATTTGCTACTAAAAACCTTCCTTCTGCAAATGAAGCTTTTGGAAGTAACTTTAATGACGACGATGATGATGATAGTGATGTTCCGTTTTAATATTTAAATTACTATTGGTACATACTAATAAAAAATATATTGAAAAAGGGGAAATTGTTTTTGCAATTTCCCCTTTTTAGTTGGATGTAAAATTTTATTTAAGACTAAGCTTTTATTAAATAAAAATTAAAGCTCGAAAATAATAAATTAGATTCTTCGTAATTAACAGGGCAATATTCTGGCTTAAAGTCAGGATTATATTGCCATTGGTCACTATGAACATTACATCCATTTGGAGTTAAATATAGATTTCCTTCGTAAGGTTTGTATCCATCTACCTTAATTTCTATTAATAGTTTTTCGGATATTTTTTCGGAACTCGAAAATCCAGAATAAATAGAATATGATCCATTTAAGGCATTAACAGAATGTTTTTTTGAAAAAAATCTATTCCTTTTAGTTTTTACATACATGTCAGCATTTATTGGCAGATGTGTTTTAGAGTCTAAAATTTTGCCTTTAATCATGATTTTTTTGCTGCTGGCAAGCATTGGTGTTAAATCTAAATTATTAATATTTATGTCGCTTTTCTCTGGCGTTGCAAATAGATTTTTTGTCGAGAAAAAGAATAGGCCAGAGGTTAATAAGCTTGTTTTTTTTACAAAGGATCTTCTTTCCATAAGTATATATTTTGGAGGCGGTTATCGTATAAAAATTTATAAGGATATCGTATTAAACTAAAAAAAAATGGGAGATGTTTTTTTAATATCTCCCATTTATGTTTATTTTTTTAGAATTAATTTATGGGTAATCACTTTACTTCCGTTTACTTCGCAAATAAAATAAATTCCATCCGTCAGACTTTCGATATTAATTGAGTTGGTAGTATCAGCAGTGACTTTAACCTTTTTGATAGTTTGTCCCCATTGATTTACAATATTTAAATCGCTGTCATGATCTGTATTGATGTTTACTACACCTTTGCTTGGATTTGGATACATGATAAATTGAGCTTTTTTCTCAAATTCAGGTGTTGCCAATGTACTTACGACTACACATTGTGAAGAAACAGTACATCCATTTAAAGTTATGGCAACTTTATATGATCCATTAGCAGTTGGAGTAAATGATTGACCTACTTCTCCTGCGATTGGTGAATTATCCGAACATTGGAACCATTGATAAGTTGCACCATTTTGTTGTGAAGTTAGAACATTGTTTCCACCAAAGGTTACTGATAAATTATGGGCAATTGGCTCAATAATATTAAAAACTTGATCTTTAGAACATCCATTTGCATCTGTTACAGTTACAGTATATATTCCTGGAGTTAATCCAGATGCAGTTGCAGCAGTACCTCCCGATGGTGACCATGAGTAAGTTAGTGTTCCTGTTCCTCCATTAGCAGTTACTGTTGCTGTACCATCTGCTTGTCCATTACAAGTTACATTAGTTTGAGTTCCAGATGTTGTAATTGCTGTAGGTTGAGAGATGTCAAAAACTTGATCTTTAGAACATCCATTTGCATCAGTTACCGTTACAGTATATATACCAGCAGTTAATCCAGATGCAGTTACACCTGTTCCACCAGAAGGCGACCATGAGTAAGTTAGAGCTCCAGTTCCTCCACTGGCTGTTACTGTTGCAGTACCATTAGATCCACCATTACAACTTACATTAGTTTGAGTTCCAGATGTTGTAATTGCTGTAGGTTGAGTTATATTAAAAACTTGATCTTTAAAACATAAATTTGCATCAGTTACCCTTACTGTATATATTCCTGCAGTCAATCCAGATGCAGTTGCAGCTGTACCTCCTGATGGTGACCATGAGTAAGTTAGAGCTCCTGTTCCTCCACTAGCAGTTACTGTAGCAGTACCATTAGATCCACCATTACAACTTAGATTAGTTTGAGTTCCAGATGTTGTAATTGCTGTAGGTTGAGTTATATTAAAAACTTGATCTTTAAAACATAAATTTGCATCAGTTACCCTTACTGTATATATTCCTGCAGTCAATCCAGTTGCAGTTGCAGCTGTACCTCCTGATGGTGACCATGAGTAAGTTAGAGCTCCTGTTCCTCCACTAGCAGTTACTGTAGCAGAACCGTTAGTTCCACCATTACAACTTAGATTAGTTTGAGTTCCAGATGTTGTAATTGCTGTAGGTTCAGTTATATAAAAAACACGTTAAAAATTAATTGTTAACTAGTTGGTAAAAGATTCAATTATAAAATTTAAGCCTAAAAAAAAAAACGAGTTAAAATATCTATTAAAAATATTTTAACTCGTTTGAGCTTATAAAATCAAAAAGGTTTTTATCTATTTAACCTCAGATAAACCACGTGTTAACCAACCTCTTTTGTTTGCTGTAATAATTGCATAAGGAGTAATCCAGAATAAACCAAAAGTGTAAAACACACTATAAGAATACGCCCAGAATGACTCTGATACATTATGTCTTTTGGCATAAAATAAAGCCGAGAAACTAGATACTATCAATATACTTAAAAGTGTAGATCCTAAAAATAATAACGGATGTACTACTATAAAAAACAACATAAATAACATAAATGGATATGCCATAACAATCTTTAGTGATTGATCTATAAACAATAATCTTGTTCCAAATTTAGATCCTTTTCTAAAATCTTTAAAAACATATTGTGCCATCATTAAGTTCTCACGTACGTTACTTCTTCCCCATCTGATAAACATTTTATATAAACCAGTATAATTTTCGGGTACATTAGTTAATACATAAGAATTTCTTTGAAACAATACTTCATGTCCTTGTTTTAAAATCATGTTTGTCATAGCACGGTCTTCACCAATATCCGATGGTTGTCCCATAAACTTTTGATCGATCCATTCAGGAAGACAAGCAAAAACTGCATCACTACGATACGCCGCTAAAGCTCCCGGAGTACAAAGCACAGATCCTAATACACTTTCGGCAGAACGCATGAACTCAAAACTCATAACGAAACTCACGTTTAACATTTTAGGAAGAATTGCTTTTTTATTGTTTAAAACAAGCACATTTCCTGCAACAGCACCACAATTTTTATTTGTAATAAACGGACTTACTAAGTTTCTAACCGTATCTTTTTTCACAACTGAATCACTATCTACAGTAACAAAAATTTCTCCGTTTCCAAGATTAAATCCGCGGTGTAATGCATGACGTTTTCCTTGATTTTTAGGTTGCTGATAAATTGATAAACGATCTCCTAATTTTATTTTTGCTTGTTGCATCCAGTACCAAGTATCATCTTTACTACCATCATCAATAGCTAGAATTTGCATTTTTTGCTCAGGATAATCACTATCTGCTAAACTTACTAAAGTATCCCAAACCAGTTTCCCTTCGTTGTATGCAGGAACAATTATTGTACAAGTAGGCAATAATTCGTCTGAAACAGATTCGATTGGTTTGTATTTAAAATAAAGGAATAAATTATATAGAAAAACACCACTTTTAAAAACAAAGAATACAGTTGTAATAAGCAGGAATGGATATCCCCACGTAGAGTTTATTCTGTCTATATGAAATTGGTCAAAATCTGATTGTAATTTATATACTAAGAAAGCACCTGCTATCATTAATAAAAAAGTACTGATAAGTACCATAATCCCTAATGGGCTTGAGGTTTCTTTTATCGCTTTTGCGAAAGATGTATTGTTAATACTAAAAAAAGAACTTGTTAAAGAATCTTCGTTATTACCTGTATTGCTGCTTGTAGAGAATAATTGTTTTGAAATTGTTTCAGTTTTCATGCTTGTATTACTATCGTTTTCTATATTAAGGCTTTTATCTAAATGCCATCCTTCTTCATTTGTTCTTGTCGTTTATAAGGAATGGACAAAATCCAATTTAGCAAGCCTCGTGCCATTGTTGTTTTTAATAGAATTTGAGGCTATTACGATAGTTTTTGTATAATTGATATGTATAATTAGTATACAACTTGTGTAAAAATTATACACATTGTGTTTACTTTGGGATAATAAAGAGTGATTATCCTAGAGAATTTAAGCGCAAGCTTTACCAACTAATTTTGCTTTATTTCAGACAAATTAGTTTCGCTTTTTTGTTTTATAATTGTTTGATAAAAGTACTGGGAGATATCCCAAAAAACTTTTTAAATTTTGAACCAAAATAAGACGTATTCCCAAAATGCAATCTATCCGAAATTTGTAATATTGTTAGCTGTCTCCCTTCAAGAAGTTCCTTTGCTCGGTGCAGTTTATTACTCATAAAGAATATATTAGGTGTTGTTCCTGTTATTTCTTTAAAGAGAACTTTAAATTTTGACACACACATATTTGCTCTAAAAGCCAAACTTTTAATCGTAGGAAAACTACTTTCCAGATTATCGATTAAAAACATCTGACTAGAGATAATAGCATCAAAATCATTCTTATTAACCTCTTCCAGAATAATTCTTTTTTTGGATAATTTATTTTGATAGTTCGAGAGCAACAATTGAACGCTTCCTTTTAGATTTAAATCAAATACTGGGCCTCCTACTTTTAATTTGCGTAAATCGTTCAGAATATGGTAACTCTCATTACTCATTCTGTCAAATTTAGCAATCTTACTATCACCTAGATTCAGTCTTTTTTTTATACTTTCAAAGGATATTTTATTCCTTTGAGCAAATATTTTTATGATAGTTTTTTTTATAAATACACAAAGTATATAAATTTCACTTCCCGCTTTAACATAAAAATCAGATTGCAAAGTACCATCCATAATTAATAAATTATACTTCCAGAGCCCTAAGCCGTATACCTTATTGTCTTTTAAAAGTGAAGCTTCCCCTTCTGTCAAATTATAATACAAGGCAACAAAATCGTCTTTTACATTTTTCTGAATGATATGAAAATCTACATTATAAACACCATTTATATAAAACGCAACAATGCCTTTCTCGCATTCCAGAAAATAACACGTTCCTGAGTAATGACTATTTTCAGGAATAACTATAAAATTCCCTTCTATTTTAGCTCCTAGTTGTTTTGCAAAATGAGCAACCCAATCTAAATCTGCACTATAAAAATGTTCAAATGTTTTTATAGAAAACACTCGTTTTATAATTTCATCCATTCAAACAATTTAACCTCAAAATATTTAATAAGAACAACAAATCAAATAAATCAATACGTAATTAAAAAATAACCAATATAAGTAATTGATTTCCTTAATAAAACTTTATCCCGAATAATCCCTTTTATATTTATGATGTTGTTATAAAATCGTCTTATTCCTGACTCCTGTCTTTTATAAATTTAAAGTAATCAGAAGGTGATTTTCCTGTATGTTTCAAAAAAGCTCTAAAACAAGTTGTTCTGGATTTAAATCCCGAATGCCAAGCCATTCCTTCGATAGTTAATTTTTTCCAATTAAGATTATCAACGTTATCAATAAAATAACTTACTCGTTTTATATTAATATAATCCTGAAAACGAAGATTATATTGTGTATTTATTAAAATTGAAAGTTGGTGTACAGGAATGCTAGTTTTTTTAGATAAATCCCGAATGACAAGATTTCTGTTCAGAAAAATCTTTTCGGCAACTACGACCTGATCCAAAGTCAAAAGATATTCCTGCTTTTTCTGCTCATCAAATGAATTTAAAGTTTGAAGTGTGTTTTTTATAGATGTTTGTATAATCTTATTTTTGTACTTAGTAAAAAGAAGTAATCTATCAATCATTTTTGCACTATAATTCTGGAGTTTACGCATTATTTAAATCAATATTAAAAACTTTGATTATTTATGATAAGTCATAATTATAAAGACAAGTCACTTTAATAAAAAAAGTATACATAACTGTATTGCAAACAAATACAATTATATTTTTTTAGAATCTGAAAATGAAATTTTATTAAGACGCAAAGGTCTAGAGTAATCTTTTAGGCTTTGTTCTCTAAAAAGCAATAATGTCTTGCATTAAGCCATTTTAGCTTAAAGTATAAGCCAATCTCAAAAAAAATATGGCATAAAAAAACGCAATATTACTTTACATTAGGATATAGAAGTGTTAATCCTGAGCAATATAATGGAAGGAAAATTTGGTAAAATTTGATGAATAAACCCGTTGGGGATAATTATTTTTAACACATATTAACGAAGTCCAATATCATTAAGTTAATGTAAAAGCTGCAATACTTTGCCAAACAAATCTCTCGCAAAGACGCAAAATCGCAAAGAAATCATATCTAAACTTAGTGAATTGACATCTTTGCGAAGAAAATTAAAGTTCAAAAGCTTAACTTAATGACATACTCCCAAAGCTTTGGGACTATATGGTAAATAAAAAAACTAATTTGCGGTTGTAAGCGATTTAATAAGCTCATCTAATTTACTGCCGTGAACGTTTTTGGCTAAAATAATTCCGTTTTTATCAATCAGAAAATTAAGCGGAATGGCTTGTATCTTATAGTTTAATACAACAGGAGAATCCCATAATTTTAAATCACTTACTTGTATCCATGGTTGTTTTAGTTTTGCCATAGCGCCTAGCCAAGCTTGTTTTTTAGAATCTAAAGAAACACCGTAAATCAAAAATTTGTTAGGGTATTTTTGATACAATTTGATTAATTCGGGTTGTTCCTTAACGCAAGGTCCACACCACGAAGCCCAAAAATCGACAAATACCAAAGAACCTCTTAAAGAGGAAAGCGAAACCACATTACCTTTTGTGTCTGGCAAATCTATATCTGGAATTATGTCGCCTACATCAAGACCTTCGGTTTGTGCATTGGTACTCGTATAAGAGCAAATTAAAAATGTAAGTGTAAAAAATAAATTCTTCATAGGTTATATTATTTTCAGGGCATTGAAACAAAACAGTCTATCTTATAAGAAATAACACGATTAACAATAAAATCGTTTCTATTTCTTCGGCGAATTTAGAAATATTTTTTTCCTAAACCTACATTAAAAAAGTTCCTTCAATTATTAATTACTGAGATTAATAATCGAAGGAACCCGATATTTTTTAAAACTACATTCATAGCTACATTATAAAACAAAATAGGCATTAGTTTCTATTCTTTTGCTTTCGGTTTTTACAACCGAATCATTTTTAAACGCAAACTCATTTCGATATTCGTGTATCATTTGTGTTAGATTTTTTTCGATAACGTTCGAAATTGCTGTAACTGGCGTATCTGTCGGCCTGTTTTCGAAAGGATCTTGCAAATGAATTGCCATTTTTTCGATAAGAAAAAAAGCAGCACTTATCGTTGTTATCAATGGTATTGCGTACCAACCTAATACACTATTTAGCCCAAAAGGTAATAGGAAAATGAATAAACATAGTGCAAATCGTATGTACATACTATATGTTGTTGGAAAAATAGTATTTTTTATTCGTTCGCATTTTCCCATAGCATCACACAATCTTGTTAATGTTTTATCAATCTCTACTTGCTGATATGTATTCATCTTATCCTCTTCGGTCGCATTAGTAAGATCCTTTGCGTGCAACATTAAAATAGCATTAGGAACATGTTGATGATTTTGTACAAAGCGCAATTCTTCTTCGGTCAAAAAGGGTTTAATAGATTTTATAGCGTCTTTATTTCTCAGAGATTGCCCTAAACTATAACACCAGGCTATTTGTCTGTTGGCAAATTTTTCTTTAAAATCATTTGCCTTAACCGAAAAATCTGGGTCACGGTAAAATGTAATCACTTGCCTAACCAAAGTTCTGGACTCGTTTACGATAGATCCCCATATAATACGCGCTTCCCACCATCTATCATACGCCTGATTAGATTTAAAAGCTAGTAATAAGGATATAATTGTACCAATAATAGCGGGAACTGCAATAGGAATATCTACAGAAATATTAATATAATGATGATGAAAAATTTCAAATAATATGGCATAAGTAGTCACCAGAATAAGCTCAACTTTTATTTTTCCAAGGACATACCTCATTGGAATTTTCTTTTTTAATAGCATGTTTTCAGGAGTTAGATTAAACTTATTTTTTTGCAGAAATTAATTATACTAACTCCTCATAAAGTGATAAAACAGGAAGACCGAATAAATCGTTTATAGTTTCGTTTTTGGTCTTTGTGAATTTAATCTTTTCGGCTTTGCGCGTTTGAACCAATAAATCGATATGATTCTTAGAAATAACTTCGATTAAATGTGGCGCAAATTCTTTGTAATTATCATCAAAATTTTTAGTCTGACTTACAATCTCAAATGAAAAATTATCACTTATAAATTGCTGAATATCTTTTACATGAAGATTTTGCTGTACGTTTTCGATATACAATGCTTTATTAAAATCATCTTTATAAGGCTCTGAACTTAAATGTAAAATAGGACATTTTTGGTTTCCTGCTAATTGTACCAAATGGTTGTGTATCCTTTTGGTTTCTTGCTTATAAGAATGAGGAAGAATAACTAGTTTTACAGAAAAAGCTGTTATTAAGTTCTTAAATATTGGCGATGAAATTCCATATTGATTATGAATTTTAATTTTGCAGTTATCTGAAGATGCTGTAATTAACCTGCACACATCCAGAACTTCTTCTTGAGTCTTAGTTAAACTAACTCTCATTGTTCTTAAAAAATTAGAAGCCGAATAGGTATCTGGAACTTCAGAAACTATCATTAAGATAATTTCACAATCACTTTCTTTTGCCTGATAAACAGCTAGTTTTACAGCATCAATTGTATCTTCTTTTAAAGTCGTAGGTATTAAGAAATTTTTCATAAGTATAATTTGTTTGATTTATACCTACAAAATAACTGGTGCTACATTAAAACTTCCCTAAGATAAAATTAGAACTTTCTAAGAATTCACATTAGAATTTTTAATGTTGCATTTTTTAAAAATAATAGTAACCATAGTTCCTTTATTTTGCTCGGACTGAACTTGTAATTCTCCTCCGTGCATACGGATAATTTTCATGGCTAGAGGAAGTCCTAAACCATAACCAATATACTTTGCTGCAATTTTCCCCCTAAAGAAAGGTTCGTATAAATGCGGAATATCTTCGGGCGGTATACCAATACCAATATCGCTTATTGTAATTCTAATCGCTTCTTCATTTGCCGAAAGCGCAACAAAAACCTCATTATTATCGGAGTATTTTACACCATTAGTAATAATATTATTAATGGCAAGTTCTAATAAAGGTCTGTTACACGGTATTAATAAAAGATTAGAATCTTGTGGCACAAAATTAAGCTTGATACTTACTCTGTTATCAGGAAAGATCTTATCCAGATCAGATTTTACTGTTAGTAATAACTCATCTATTCGGGTAATATCCAGCACTTGTTTTTTTCCGTCATAACCTGTTTGCGTAAGTTTTAATAAACTCTCGGTTAAGTTTCCTAATCGTGATGCCTGATTATAAATATTCTCTAATGATTGCATGTATTCCTGAGGCTCTCTTTCTTTAAGAAGCATAATTTCAGCCTCGGCAATAATGGTTGTTATTGGCGTTTTTAATTCATGCGAAGCATTATTAATAAAGTTTGTTTGTATCTCAAACGAAGTTTCCAGCCTGTCGAGCATATCATTAAATGTTGCTGTAAGATCTGAAATTTCATCGGCATTTTTAATTTCTGGCAACCTGCTATGAAGATTAGAAGCACTAATTCTATTTACTTCTTTGGTAATTCTAGCCACAGGATTAATTACTCTTTTGGCCAGGAAACGCCCTAAGAAATACGCCAGAATAACAAAACAGATTCCTCCAATTAGCATTATTTTGATAATGTAAATCGTAGTAGATTCTCCTTTTTTATCTCTTGCGGCAATGATTACAATATACTTTTGCTTATTTTCTTCAAATATTTGACCCAAATAATATTTATTGCCTTGTACAAACCAATCTTTTCCTGTTTTTAGAATTTTACTATAAAACTCATTTGGCAAATTAAGATTGGTATTATACTCAAAGCTGCTTTCGCTATTTACTTTTAAAACAAACTCCTGTTCTTCTATAAGTTCCTCGAGCCCATTTTTTTTGAGCTCGCTATAATATTTCATTTTCTCCTTATCCTTCTGGAAATTAATCGAAGCAACGATCTTTGCTCTATCTTCTAGTCGTTTTAAAAAATAGTATTGATTATTTGCTTTAAATAAAAACAAAACAACAATACATAATAGTAAAGCACTAAATGTAGAAAGACCAATATAGGTAAACGTGATATTTTTTCTAATATTCATTTTATAATTTAATAGTATAGCCTAATCCTTTTATAGTATGGATTAATTTGCTGTTAAAAGGCTTGTCGACTTTTTTTCTTAAATAGGTAATATATACATCGACAACATTGGTATTCATATCAAAATTAATATCCCAAACATTATCCAGAATTTGTCCTCGAGATACAATTGTACCAGTATTCTTAGCGAGATAATACAATAACTTAAACTCCTTTGCGGTCAATATTATTATCTGTCCATCTCTTTTTACCGTTTTTGTACGTCCGTTAATTTCTAAATCACTTATCGTAATAGTATCTAACTTTTCTGTTTCCTGACTTGCTCTTCTGTTTAAAGCATTAACACGAGCATCTAATTCTCCGAATTTAAATGGTTTTACCAAATAATCATCTGCACCGGCATTAAGTCCAGTTATAATATTTTCTGAAGTTCCCAGGGCTGTTAAAAGCAAAATAGGCACAAAGATTTTACTTGCGCGCAATCTTCGGCATACTTCAATCCCGTTAATATCTGGTAACATTATATCTAAAACAACAACATCAAAATTGTAATTGTTAATCATTTCCAATGCCGTTTTTCCATCAAGAGCAACACTTACTTCGTTGTTGTTCTCGGAAAAGCCTTTACGTAAAATAGATAAGAGATTGGGTTCGTCTTCGACAAGGAGTAACTTCATTTTGATTCAGTGTAAAAAAACAAAAATAAGAATTGAAATTAAAATCATGTTACAACGTGATTATTTAGACTAAATATAAATAATATTTTTATCTTTGCGCCAAATACCACATAATAATTTTTAAAACTAATTTAATGAAATTTCTACTATCAGCTTTTACTTTTCTGGTAATAAGCTCATTTTCTTGCTATTCTCAATCAACAGGAAAAATTACAGGTCAAATTACTTTAATAAATGGACAAGCAGCAGACTTGGCTTCGGTATCATTAATCGAAATAAATAAAACTACACTTACTACAGAAAATGGGAATTATTCTTTCTCCAATCTAGTTGCAGGAAAATATACCATCCGAATCCAAATGCTTGGTGCTGCCGAAAAAGATATTGTTGTAGAAGTAACTACAGGGCAAACAAGTGTAGCAAATTATCAACTAGAAAAGGAAAACATACAAGCCTTACAAGAAGTTACTGTTGCTAGTAATACAAACAAGTTTTCTAAAAAAGAAAGTGTGTATTCTGCAAGACTTCCGCTTAAAAATCTCGAAAATCCACAAGTTTATTCGATCGTTCCCAAAGAGTTAATTATCGAGCAAATGGCTGTAGATTTAGGAAGTATAGCAAAGAATGTTCCTGGTTCAGGAATCCCAATGATTGCAAATCAAGGTCGGGTTACATTCCGTTCAAGAGGTTTTGAAACTGAACCTATGGTAAGAAATGGAGTTGCTGGTTTCTCCTACTCTTCTATAGATCCTGCAAATCTAGAACGTATTGAAGCTATCAAAGGGCCATCGGCAACATTATTTGGTAATAATTTATCTAGTTATGGAGGATTATATAATCGAGTTACCAAAAAACCATATAACGCTTTTGGTGGTGAAGTTTCTCTTTTTGCTGGAAGCTGGAATTTTAACCGTGTTGCTTTTGACGTTAATACGCCTGTTAATCAAGATAAAACAGTATTATTCCGCCTTAATGGAGCTTCTACTTTCGAAAGAAGTTTTCAAGACATTGGTTTTACAAAAAGTATAAGCTTTGCGCCTAGTTTCTCTTACCAAATTAATGACAGACTTTCGATGTTATTTGATTTAGAATATGGAAAAGCAAAAGGTACTTCGGTTCTACGTTTTAATCCTTGGACAAAAAGCAAAAAAACTGAAAGTATTGCCGATATGAACTTCCCATACAATCAATTATTTGGTAGTAATGACCTTGCTTATGAAACCGAAATGATGAATATATTCCTTCAGTTTAATTACAAAATATCCGAACAATGGACTTCACAATCGGTACTTTCTCGTTCTAGAACTTCTATCGATGGGTATATTTCAGCATTAAACGGAACTTCTGATACGACACTAAAAGCCCTTGTTATGAGAGGTTATACCGCATTTATTGCTACTGATATTCAGCAAAATTTTATTGGTGATTTTAAAATTGGATCTCACAGAAACAGACTTGTTGTAGGTTTAGATTATTACAACAACTCAAATACATTTGATAGAGTTCATATTACAGGCCCTGAAGTAAATTTTACAAATCCATCGGCAACTTCTAAAATTAGTAAAGCGACTATCGATGACTTGGCTTCGACTGGTGTAAAACGTGCAGAAAATAACGGAGATAATAGTTATGCCATTTATGCTTCGGATGTATTTAATGTTACCGATAAACTACTTACGATGGTAAGTTTACGTTTAGATCGTTTTGAAAGTGAAGGTGTAACTTCATTGGCAACAGGCGAGAATAAAGGAAAATACGGACAAACTGCTTTATCTCCAAAATTAGGTGTTGTGTATGAAGTATTAGAAGATAATCTATCGGTATTTACTAATTACATGAACAGTTTTACGAATAAAACAGGTACTAATGCAGCAGGAGATGTTTTTAAACCTGAAGAAGCAAACCAATGGGAAATCGGTCTTAAAGGAGATATCTTTAATCATAAACTTGTTGGAACCATTAGTTATTACGACATACAAGTAAAAGATATGGTTCGTACAGATCCAAACGATGTAAACTACATGATACAAAACGGAGCTCAATCTAGTAGGGGTTTTGAAGTAGAGCTTACAGCAAATCCTTTTTCGGGATTCAACATTGTAGCTGGTTATGCTTATAATGATAGCAAAATGACTCATGCAGATCCATCTATCGAAGGTCTTAGGCCAGCTTTATCTGGTCCAGACAAAATGGTAAACTTATGGATGAGTTATAAATTTCAGGAAGGAAAACTAAAAGGCTTTGGTGCTGGTTTTGGTGGTAATTATGGTAGTTCTTCTTTCCAGACTAATACTACAACCAGAAAAGTAATTATACCATCTTACACCATATTAGACGCAACTGTATTTTATGATATGGGACGTTTTAGAATTGGCTTAAAAGCCGATAACCTAACAAGCGAAAAAGCTTGGTCTGTACGTCTTACTCCTCAAGCTCCACTACGCTTTATGGGGAATGTAAGCTTCAAATTCTAAATAAAAAAAGAATAAGGCTTTAGCCAAAATGCATTCTCGCATTGGTTAGAGCCTTATTTATTATAATGATAAAGTTGAAAAGAAACGTTGCGTTATTTGCCGTCATTTTTTTAGCACAGATTAAAAGAATCTAAACTTTAAAAATCCGTGTTTATCTGTGTTTTCGCGAAAGCGAATCCGCATCATCCGCGTTCCTTTTTTTAGCCACAGATAATAAAACGTTGCTCACTTTGCGTAAACCTTAGCGTCCTTTGGGTTAATTTTTTGTCACAGATTAAAAAAATTAAAAGGATTTCACAGCTTTGCGACCTTTGCGTAAACCTTAGCGCCCTTTGCGGTTAATCTCTAGCATTACTTCATTTGCAAACAGTAATTACATCGATAACGAATGCTTTTATACGCAACTCCTTTATAAGTTCCTGGAGTTGGATCTACCCAATCTTTCCTTATTATATAAAGTCCTTTCATAGTCGACATAAAAAAAGCCTCTCCTTGCTCATTAACCGTTAATTCTCTTTCCCAGTTTTCAGGATTCAAAACTCTTAATTTGGTTTTATTTGCAGCAGGAGCGCCATCTTTAAAAGCTTTAACTTTAATCAATTTATCTACTGGATATACACTAATATCCAAAAACTGCATAGGCGATTCAAATTCCTTATTAGCAACATTACCTACATTATAAGATCCAACCAAATAATCTATTGGCAGTATATTATCTCCTCCACTTTTTGAACGATCTACAACAGGATGTTTATCATTTATTCCTATAACTCTATAAACACCATCTTTATCTGGTACAAATGTTCCTTCCCAACAATCTCCTTTTGGAACAATTACAATATCTGTTCGTTTTCCTTTTGCATCAATAACATAGATTTTAAAATCCTTAATTAGGGCGTGTTCAGTTCCAGATTGTCGGTGTCGCACACCATATTCATCTACATTGCCATAAATTATCTGAATAATTGCTGGTTCATTTTTCTTTTCAGATCCTTTTATTTCCATCCAATAAGCACTGGCATGACCGAAGAAAGGAAAAATAAATAATGCCAACAAAACATATAATAATCTACTATTTATAAAGCCCATTTTATTCATTTTTTAAACTGAAATTTTTATTAAATAATTTATGCAAATATACCGTTTTAAGATAGTTTACTATATATAAAAGCCAAACTAAGATTATGTTTAATGAGGAAATATAAGCACAAAAAAATCCATACATCGTTTATAACGTATGGATTTATCCTTCGATAATCAGAGATTAATTATGGAGTCTCAGTTTTTGGTGCAACCATATGAATTTCTTTCCAGACGATTCCGAGTTTCTCACTATTGTTTTTCCTGATTTCATTTGCAAGCGGAATATTATCGGATAATTTTTGTCCGTACGACGGAATCATTTCCTTTATTTTCTCTTGCCATTTTGATGTTTTGAGTTCATTTTTAAAACATTTTTCTATTACCTTGAGCATAATCGAGACCGAAGTAGATGCTCCTGGCGATGCACCAAGCAAAGCAGCCACACTTCCATCTGATGCCGTTACAACTTCGGTACCAAATTGCAAAATTCCTCTTCGTGTCGTATTGTCAATTTTTATGACTTGGACTCTTTGCCCGGCAATCTTTAAATCCCAATCTTCCATTTTTGCTTTAGGAAAATATTCTTGCAATGCTGCCAATCTTTGTTCTGGTGTAAGTACCACTTGTTCTACCAAGTATTTTGTAAGCGGAACATTGTCAAGCCCAGCTTCTAGCATGGGTCTTATATTATAAAAATTAAATGATGCGGGTAAATCTGCCCAAGTCCCGTTTTTAAGAAACTTGGATGAAAATCCAGCAAAAGGACCAAACAAAAGTTCTTTTTTGCCATCAATAATTCGTGTGTCAAGATGCGGAACCGACATTGGTGGCGAACCTACCGAAGCTTTTCCATATACTTTTGCCTGATGCTGCGCTATTATTTTAGGATTATTACATACCAACCACTCCCCGCTTACAGGGAAACCTCCATATCCTTTTGCTTCGGGAATATGTGTTTTTTCTAGCAAGGGCAATGTTGCTCCTCCTGCACCTATAAAAACAAACTTCGCATTGATAGTTTTCGTCGTGTTATTTTTTAAGTCTTTAATATACACTTTCCAAGTACCATCTTCATTCCTTTTAAAATCGCTTACTTCATGATTTACTTCCAACTTCATTTTACCCGATTTTACAAGATTAGAAGTTAGCTCATTGGTAAGAGCTCCATAATTAACATCGGTTCCGATATCAATTTTTGTAGCCGCTACTTTTTGCGAAGAATCTCTTCCATTCATTACAAGCGGAATCCAATTATTGATTTGCTTTTGATCGTCAGAAAATTCCATTCCTGTAAAAAGCGGTTCTTTTTGTAATGCCAAGAATCTTTTCTTAAGGTATTTTACGTTGTCTTCTCCTATCACAAAACTCATATGTGGTGTTGGATTAATAAAGGTTTTGGGCGGGCCAATTTTATTATTTCCTACCAAATATGACCAAAATTCTTTTGAGATTTCAAAGGATTCATTTATCTCAACAGCTTTATGAGTATCGATACTACCGTCTTTTAGTTCAGGTGTATAATTGAGTTCACATAGTGCAGAATGTCCCGTTCCAGCATTATTCCATGCCGATGAACTTTCCTGACCAACAGCATCAAGCCTTTCATAAGCAATCATGGTCATGTCTGGATCAAGTTCGTTTAGCATATTTGCCAAAGTCACACTCATGATTCCGCCACCAACCAAAACTACATCTACAGTTTCGCTTTCGCTACTTTTCTTATCAGCGCATGATCCTAATATTAAGATGCATAACAAACAGATGAAGCTCTTTTTCATTTGCTACTGATTTCAATTAGAATATCTATAATTTTTGAAAAAGAGAATAAAAATAAAAACAGAATAAATCCTGAAAAAAAAGTAAATGCAGGCAAAATCCATCCCCCAATTCCTCGTGGAGTCGCAATAAGATACACTGTCCCTATTAGAGTTATCAAACCTACAACATAAGCCAAGAATTGGAATATAGATGCTAGGGTTTTAAGTGTTTTTTGCTGTCTTAAAATGGTAATAGAAGTAGCTGTAGTCATAATTATTACATTTATAAGTTATTAATAATAAGATACTTAATTCCTATTAAAGATAAAAAAAATATCATTACCTCTAAAAATTAATAATTGTAATCGTTTAATTACTAGCTATTAAACAAAACTTAATGAGCATATTTTACTCCTATAAAATTCCGTTTTTCTATTTTTGTATCACAAATTATCTCATGAAATTTTGCTACTGTAATACTTTATTAAAATATATTTTTGATGAAAAACAATCTGATACTGAGAATCAAATTACCATCATTGTTTAAGAAATATACTAAGTTTGTATTACAAAGTTGAATATAAAAATAGTGCAATGAATTTAAAATACTTAATTAAACATTAGCAATAAAATTATAGAATGAAACAAGCAATTATAAATACAACTATACATACCGGTGAAGAAATAATTAATAACGGTGTCATTATTATCGAAAACGGAACTATTCTTTCTGTTCAGAAAGAAATTCCAAATGACATTGAAACCATTGATTTACAAGGAAATTATATTTCGGCAGGATTTATCGATATTCAGATAAATGGTGGAGAGAAACTTTATTTTAGTCAGACTCCTACCGAAGAAACGATTCAGGATATATACGAATCAAGTCTTAAATATGGAACTACTCATATACTTCCGTGCTTAATTTCGTCATCTCACGAAACAATTTTAAAAGGGATTGAAGCTGTTCGTAGTTACAGAGAAAAACATGATAATGGCGTAATCGGAATGCATCTGGAAGGACCATTTTTAAATCCTTTAAAACGCGGAGCGCATAGCATCGACCACGTTCGTAAACCAACTAATACCGAGCTTGAAGAAATTATACGTCTAGGCAAAAATGTTATAAAAGTAATTACGATTGCCCCAGAATGTTTTACCGACGAACAACTGAATATGTTATTAGAAAGCGGAATTACAATTTCGATAGGACATTCGACTGTTACGCATAAAGAAGCACAAGTTTATTTTTCGAAAGGAATAAAACTCGTAACCCATTTATTCAATGCCATGACACAATTCGGACATCGCGAACCTGGTTTAGTTGGTGCTACTTTTGAAAATGAAAATGTTTATGCGCCAGTAATTTTAGATGGTGCACATTGTGATTATGCTGCAGCAAAATTGGCTTATAAGCTAAAACAAGATAAATTCTTTTTAATAAGTGATGCTACATTTCTTGGACGCAAAGTTTCCTCTTTTGTGTGGGATAATTTTAATGCACATTTGGAAGATGGTTTTTACAGAAATGAAGAAGGTAGTCTTGCCGGAGCAAGTATATCGATGCTAGATGCGGTACAGAATGCCTATAATCATTTAGATGTTTCTGCAGATGAAGCTATAAGAATGGCAACTTCACATGTGGCAAATGCTATTGGCATGGGAGATAAAATTGGAAAAATTAAAGCTGGATTTCCAGCAAGCTTCGTTCAATTTAATGCTGATTTGTCGATAATAGAAACATTAAGTTTTGATACTGTTACGGTATAATCTGTAACGAAAATTTAACCGCAAAGGACGCAAGGATTAACGCAAAGTTCGCAAAGTTCGCAAAGTTTTAAAATCTGTGAAGCAAAAAAGGAACGCGGATTACGCGGATTCGCTATCGCGGAAACACGGATAAAAACGGATTTTTAAAGTTTAAATTCTTTTAATCTGTGGCTAAAAATTAACCGCAAAGGCTTGCAAAGTTTAATCAATAGCTTTGCGAGCCTTTGCGTTTTTTTCTTTGTGTACTTTGCGGTTAAATCGAATCGGATTAAAAGTTGAGGATTAAGTAAAAAATTAACCGCAAAGTCTTAAAATCAGTTTAATCCTTTTAATCTGTGGCAAAAAAAACTTGCATCTCTTAGTCTACACTTCTACCTCTAAACTTTCTTTCTCTAAAATTGTTCTTAACTGAGGTGCAAAATTCACTCCCCACTTATCAATCGCATCAATTAAAGGCAAAAGAGATTCTCCTGTTTCGGTAAGATAATATTCTACTCGCAGCGGAACTTCAGTATAAATTGTTTTACTCAAAAGTCCATGCATTTCAAGTTCTCTTAATTGGTTCTGCAATACACGTTTACTAATACCATTAATAGCAATAACCAAATCTTTAGGACGTTTTATACCTTTAGAAATTTCATTCAGCAAACAAAATTTCCACTTAGAACCTACCACTTCCATTGCAACGGTAAGACCACAATTATAATCTATCGGAATTTTACGTTGATACATATCTTTAGTTTCATTTGTTAATTTACAAAAGTAAAGATAAAACAGAAAGTTTTCCTTAGTTTACTATGGTGATTAATTAATCACTATATGATTAATTGCCCCCTTATTGGTTAATCCCCCAATGAGTTTGATCTTTGCAGTAATAAATTTAAAATTCTTAGTATGAAAACTTTAGTAATTATTATACATCCTGATTTAAAAAACTCTATCATAAACAAACGATGGATTGAGGAACTAAAAAAACATCCCGAAAAGTATCATATACATGATTTACACAGTGCTTATCCGGATGAAAAAATTGATATTGAGAAAGAAAAACAACTCATAGAATCCCATAATACAATTATATTTCAATTCCCTTTTTACTGGTTTAATTGTCCGCCATTATTCAAGAAATGGTTAGATGAAGTATTAACATACGGATGGGCATACGGCTCTAAAAGCGGATACAAACTAAACAATAAAAAAATTGCATTAGGAATAGCTGCAGGAATTAATGAAGAGGATTATAGTACAACGGGCAGATACAAATACACTCTACAACAATTAACTGCTCCGTTTGAGGTAACTTTCAATTACATAAAAGCCGATTATAAATCGCTATTCGCTTTTTATGGTGCAGAACATAATGCTACGACTGAAAGAATAGAAAAAAGCACACTCGATTATATTTCTTTTATAGAGAAATTATAGAATCATAATTTTACCTCTTGTTAGACGCACTGCGGTGCGTCTCTACATTATATTGTAATCGTATAAAAGTTATGTGCGTAAAAAATAATCCTGAAACAGATTACAATCTACTCTCTTTTAATTGTAATGCTCTTTGCAAAAAACTTTGATTTGCAATTTTGCTTTCAGCTTCATTAATAGCTTTCAATAAATTATTTTCATTATCGGTAATTTCATTGAGAACCTCAGAGATGATATCCCAAACAGGTTTCATTTTTAGGATTAGTTCTTGTCCTTTTGGAGTAAGCACAATTAAACGTTTACGCTCATCTTCTTTATCTTTTTTAGACCGAATAAGTTTCTGTTTTTCTAATTCTTTCAGCAAACTAATTGTAGATGGATGCGTATAACCAATCTCATTGGCAATTTCTACAATACTCAAAACTCCTTTATTATGCAGCGTATAAATTACCGGAAACCATTTGGGTTCAAACTCAATATCAAATGATTTATAGAGTAAAGCGCCGTCTTTACGCAATTGTTCACTAAGGCGTTGCAACCGCGTAGATAGTGCCAAAATACCCGATTCGTTTATAATATTCATCATATCTAGCTTAGTTTTAAATGACAAAACACATTATCAGCCCCCATTACAGGAAAAGCTTCAGGAAGTGTTCCTTTCTCAATTTTTACAAAATTATTTCTTTCGTAAAAACGTAAAGCAGCTTCTAATATCGAAACTGTTCCCAAATATAAATCAAGAATATTATTTTCTTTGCTAAAAGCGATTAAAGTATCTAGAAGCTGTTGCGCAATAAATAACTCTTTGCCTCTGTATTCTTTTTTTACAAACATCTTTCTTATTGCGGCTTCTTTATCAGCATATCTTACCAAGGCAATAGTACCAACTAATTCACCGTCTATAAATGCTCCCCAAAAGCAACCACCTTTTTCATGATAAAAGTTATCTATTTCGAGAAGATCTGGCTGGTCTTGCAAAGTTATTGGAACATTAAATTCCTTTTGCTGAATGCTTAATATCAAATCAACTACTGCATCTGAATAGTCGTTTTTAATAGGAACAATTATTGTTTTCATAGCTCTAAATATTTTATAAATCAAAACTACGTAGTTAAATACATAAAACAAAATAATTTCAAAAATATATAACATTTACAAAACAAAAACTATATAGATATAGATACAAATTCATTTACTTAAATTTAAATCAGTTCAATACACATATTCAGGAAAAGACAACAAAAACCACAAGCTTCTTAACAAACATAAGCAACTGCAATACAATAATTTAAACAAAAATAAATCCCTCAAACTCAAGCAACCTTAGTTTTAAACATTATCTTTAACAAATCTTTAGCATGTAGATTTTAAGGCAAATTATAAAAAACAGTAATTTTGTAATATAATTTTTACAACAATGATGCAAAATACTAAAAAAGAGTTTTTTAAAATTAAGAATAAGACGAGATTTGTTTTATTCTTTTATTTTATATTCTTCCTTTTTTTAGGTCAAAATATATTAG
>NZ_JPRM01000064.1 GCF_000737695.1 Flavobacterium hydatis | reverse complement strand
GGTAGCTGGTGCCAATGGTGCAGCATTAACTTTTGCATTTAAAGAAGAAACAGAAGTACAAGTTCCTAATGTCGCTGTTACTGTGTAATTTCCTTCTGGTGCTGTTACAACTCCTGTAGCCGATACATTCACTCCTGTATTTGGTGTAACTTCATAAGTGTAAGTTGCATCATAATTGGTAATTGTAAAACTTCCATTTGACATTGCGCAAGTTGTTGGTTGTATTACAATACTCAATGCAGGTTGCACAGGAGTTAATGGTTGTGCATTAACAATTGTACTAGCCGTAGGTGAAGTACAAGCACCTAATTTTGCTGTTACTGTATAATTTCCTTCTGGTGCTGTTACAACTCCTGTAGCCGATACATTTACTCCTGTATTTGGTATAATTGTATAAATATAGGTTGCATCATAATTGGTAATTGTGAAACTTCCTGTTGCTATCCCGCAAGTAGGTTGTGTTACAGAACTTAATGTTGGTGTAACTGGTGTAATAGGTTGAGCATTTATTAGTGCATTAGCCGAAGCTGCTGATGTACAACCTGAGGTTACATCTCTAACTGTCGCTGTATAAGTTCCTTCCGGCGCTGTTACAACTCCTGTTGCCGATACATTTACTCCTGTATTTGGTGTAAAAGTATATGTCTTTGTAGCGTCATAATTAGTAATTGTAAAACTACCCGTTGCAGTAGCACACGTTGGTTGAGTTACTGCACTAAATAATGCAATTGCAGGTGTTACAGGTTGTACATTTACAGTAAAGCTTGATGCTGCAGATATACATGCTCCAGCAGAAGCTGTAACATCGTAAATCCCTGAAGCTAATCCTGAGAATATACCAGTGGTACTAACAACAGCTGCAGTTACAGGATTCGTTCCTGTAAGCGTATAAGTAATATCTGAAGCTGCTACAGGAGCTGTAACAGTAATAGTACCTGTACTTAGTGCGCAAGTAGGTTGTGTTACATCGGCAGTTGGAGCATTTGGAGCAGCTGTATTAACAATAGTATAAGTAGATACAGAAGTTCCCGAACATAAACCGTTAACAGTGTATGTAAAAGTAAATGATCCTGTGGCAGATACAGATGGTGACCAAAGATGTCCATTTAAATTCCCACTAGACGGGTTAGTTGTTTCTACCCACGTTCCATAAGGATCTGCTGTAGCAGGAAGCAATGTATTTAAATCTAAGTTAGTAACTGATCTGCAAACTGGAGTTGAACTATTTGCTCCCGAATTTGGGTTATCTAAATTTGATGTTATTTTATAATCCAATACAACATCTACACATGAACCTGGAGGAGATGAAGTAAGTCTTACATGATAAGTACCAGTATCGGTAGCTGTATTAAATGTTGGAAAAGACAAAGATGAACTTGTACTCAATACAGTTGGATCAGCATCTTTTGTCCAGCTAAAATTAAGATATGGAACTCCGTCTACAGAAAGTTTACCTGTTGTAGAACCATTGCATATATTAACAGCTGTAAGTTTAGGTAAGCCAAGTTTTTCAATGTCTAATAATGAGTTAACAACATTACCACAAGCATCTGTAATGGTAAAATTATAAATACCACTAGTTAAACCGGTAAAAAGGCTACTGTTACCATTATTTACTACAAAAGGATTACCGTTTTTGGTAGTAATACCATATGCATAAGGTTCAACACCATCATAACCAGTTATAGAAGCATTATAATGTACCCCATCTGCGCATTTAAACGAATATAAATCTTTCGCTTTCAGCCCCATTGTAGCATAATCAAAAGTAGAAAGAACATCATAACAATTTCTTCCATACCCCCAACTAGCAACGCCTGGTCCCAAATGAAGTGTTGTAAAAGTTTTTACTATTCTGTAATTTCCTGGTGCCGACCATGAACCCTGTTGCTGACCATTGGTTAATAATTGAGCATTGGTATTGTCAGGTATATCACTAGAATAACCTCCTGCCGTAGGATGTCCCCATTTATCACTCGAAGGATCTTTTATTTGTAACCAATAATATATATTCTGATTAGATGCAACGAGGTTATCTCCCGTTACACTCAAATTAACATCAAAACTACCACACTTTTGAACTTTAGATGCTACTACAGTTCCTTGATTATAACCTATAACATCTACATTTGTAGTAATAACATGTCCACATTTATCAGTTGTTTCAACAGTATATGTACCTCCTGGAACATCATAAAAAACGACATTATATCCGTCTGCAGATATATTAGATGCTACATTAACTGGGTAAGAGCCTGAAAAAACAGAAGGACCTGCTGTAACTTTTGCGCTTGTAAAAGTATAAGTTGAAGTATTTTGTGATACCGAAAACGAACCATTTCCTGCTCCACAACCTATTCCCTGAAATACCCATACGCTAGGTGTTGGTGTCGATACAGTAACATTTGTATTAATAACAATACCGCAGGCATCCGTTACACGAACTACATAAGAACCATCAGGTATAGGGTTTCCAACACCTCCTATAAGATTAGAGTTAGATGGAGCACCAATAGTATATCCTGGTGGTGCCGATAGAACTTCGTACGACAAAGGACTTGCCATATATTGAGTACCTAGAGAAAGATAAGATCCCGAACAATCTGCAGGTAAAACTTGTGGCGTTACTTGTGCCGGATCATTAATATTTCTTGTGGTAGTAAATACATTTCCACAAGCATCTGTAATTTTTAAATCTAATACAAAAGGTGTATTATAAAAAGGAATAGAGGTAGTTATATCATCAGAAGTACTACCATAACGATTAGCTCCTGCAATTGTTCTAGAAGTTATTATGTCTGCTCCTCCACCTGGTGGGTGAACAATATAGTCAAACTGAAGCGGATAAACCATTACGTTACTGTCTGCTCCTGCTTTTATAAATTGTCTAAAATCGCCAAAACCACAAACACTTCTTTCTGTATTATAATTAGTCCCTGGTTCAAATATAACATTGGGTGTAAATACTGTAAGAGTTACTGTTTGAGTCACAATTTCACCACAATTATCTTTAACGGATACTATGTAAGAACCACCGCTAAGTCCTGTAAAAGATCCTCCAGATTGTGGGCCTACATTCATAGAACCTGTAATTGAATACGCATTAACAGCAGCTGGAGTACCTGTATTAATCGTGATATTAATTGCGCCAGAATTAGGGCAAGTCACATCTGTTTTGGTAACACTAAAAGTTATCGGATTCACATCTGCATTTATGTTACCGTTCCAAATTTGGGAATTACTAGTGTGGCCAGCCATACTCTGAGTGGCATTAACACGATAAGCTCCTCCGCTTAGTCCAGTTAGCGAATTGCTCGTTGTTGTAGCAATCGCAGTAGTAAAATTTGGAGCTTTGTAAATGGCATAAGTTACAGTAGCACCGGGATTAGTTCCCGAAGTACTAAATGTTAATGCACCATTGTTTCTACAGCTTTCAGCCGTAGGTGTCACATTGAGCGTAAATGCAGGCAAGGTTGCCTGTGCTTGCATTACAAAATTAATCAGTAGGAATAGCAGTAAAACCGATCTACGGTTAAAAACCTTTTCCAAACAAGATTTTTCAATTAAAGTAGTTTTTTTCATAGTCTCGCAGTTATAATGTTCATAAATGGATTAAAATTGAGTTTAATGTTAATAATATGTGTTGTTTAAAAGTTACATGCGTAATAAACGAGTACTATTATTAGCTACATAAATAAGACTTAACTTGGTACTGAAATTGCTCTTATCATTTCATACATAAAAACTATGTATCAATAAATCCTTTGCGGATTTTTTATGAGCCAATATTTCAATATCCAAATGAATATCTTATGTATTGAATCGCATTAATAGTTCAGTAATTCTTTAGTAGAAAACAAGACTTGATTTTGTAACTTGTAAATTTCTTTAACAGGAAAAATGCAATTAGTATTTTCAATAGCTCTTGTGGTTAAGTAAGCAATTTATAGTGTGTAATTGATTTGGGATTAAAAGCACACTAGGGAAAAATCTTATGCAAATTTATTGTAAAACGTACCTCTTATCCTAAAAAGCACATACCACATAGGTACTCATACACCTATAAAACAAATACTTAGAACTTTACAAGCAAAAAAAAGACAATGTATATTGAGATTTAGCATTTAAGTATTCCAAAAAAGGAACTGAGGCTTTATAGGCAAATTGAATTGTAGTCTTTATTTTTTTGTACAATAAATTTAAAGTCCACATGAATGATTATTGTAATTTGAAGAACATCGTACAACCTCATTTAATATATCAAGACTTTACTTAAATCTTATCCAAAAAATGCTATTTGAAGATTGATACTATTTGAGGAATTTTTGCTTAAAAACTATATAAATTTTCTACACCAACAATAAATTCTTTTCTTCATTTATTCTAAAAGCTGTACTGCAATTTCATTCTCTTGAAGGGTTGCATAATCAAGAGCTGATTTATTAAATCTATCTCGCAACGTTTTATCTGCGCCTTTATCTAATAAAATTTTTATTATTGAATTAGCTCCAAAAGTTGCTGCAAAAATTAATGCTGTTGCTTCATTATAATTTCTTTGATTAATAGAAGTATCATAACTCAATAATAGTTGAACCATTCTGTCCAATCTTTTAAAACACACTCCCATAAGTGCAGTATTTCCCATTTTATCCTGAATATTAGGATTACCACCTCTTTTTAATAATAATTCGGCAATTTCAAGATTGTCATTATAACAAGCAATAATCAATGCGGTACTCCCCCTTTCATCCACACTATTAATGTCCTTATTTTCAACCAATAACTTGTTTAGTAGTCTGATGTCATTGGTACGAGCGGCTGAGAAAATATCTGCTTGGGCAGAAATTGCAAAAGTTGTAAATAGCATTAAAAGCAAAATATACATATTGTGTTTTGTCTTCATTTTCTTGATGTATAATAAATTAGTGTAACTATAAAAACTATTAGCTTGATTATAAATCAAGTAATAAAAAAGGAGTCCATTTAATTTAAAAATGAACTCCTTAATTTTATAGTGATAAAATTTCTGAATGTAGATTTGAGCAGTTTATCTTAAAAACATTTTTTCTACATCTTCTCTTGATAAACCCAGTTCTTTTGCTAAACGCTTACCATAATCATTGTCTGCCATATAAAAATAACCGACCATTTTCTTAACCACATCCTTATTAGCCACTCCTTTTAAGTCACCAGATAAGTTACTTATTAGGTTTTGCTTTTCTTTTTCATTCAGAGAACGGTAAAATTCACCTGCTTGTTTAAAATCGTTAGGTTTACTAATTTTTTGTTGAACAGTAACAGCGTTCGAAAAGGTTGATTTTGAATATTCGAAATTTTCATTATCTGTGAAACCATTTTTAGAAGTACTTGGCTCATAGTTAATATCTCCATTTCCTTTTTTTGTAGAAAACGCACCATCTTGATTATTAGAAACTACTGGAACTTTAGATGCATTTATGGGCAATTGTTGAAAGTTTGTGCCTATTCTGTATCGTTGCGTGTCAAAGTATGAAAACAAACGTCCTTGTAATAGCTTGTCTTCTGATGGTTCAATTCCTGGCACTAATGTTCCTGGTGAAAATGCAGATTGTTCTACTTCCTGAAAGAAATTATCCGGCATTCTGTTTAATGTCATTTTACCAACCAACTGCAAGGGAATTAAACTTTCTGGCCAAACTTTAGTAGGATCTAGCGGGTTGAAATCCAGTTTATCAAAATCACTTGGTTTTAACATCTGTACATAAAGTTCCCATGATGGATACTTCCCTGTCTTTATGTTTTCATACAAGTCTACTGTAGCATGTTGAAAATCTTTACCTTGTATTTCAGTAGCTTCAGCAGCTGTTAGATTTTTTGCTCCCTGCATCGATTTCCAAGTATACTTTACATAAGTAACCTCTCCCGAACTATTAACCCATTTAAAAGCATGTACTCCAGAACCATCCATTTGTCTATAATTAGCTGGAATTCCATAATCCGAGTAAACACGTGTAAGCATATGTGTACCTTCAGGAACGTTGCTGAAAAAATCAAAAACTCTGCTTGCATCTTGTTTGTTAGTAACAGGAGATGGCTTAAAAGCATGCACCATATCTGGGAATTTAATCGCATCACGAATAAAAAATACAGGTAAGTTATTGCCTACCAAATCATAATTTCCCTGATCTGTATAAAACTTAGTAGCAAAACCTCTTGGATCTCTCAATGTTTCTGGAGAACCCGTGCCGTGAACAACAGTAGAAAAACGTACAAATACAGGCGTCTTCTTCCCTTTTTCAAATAAAGAAGCTCTGGTAAAACTTGAGAAATTTCCCGATGCAATAAACTCCCCATAAGCACCAGTACCTCTCGCATGTACTACTCTTTCGGGGATTCGCTCCCTGTCAAAAGAAGCCAGTTTTTCGATTAAATGAATATCCTCTAATAAAACCTGACCATTCTGACCAATTGTTTTTGAATTTTGATTATCACCAACAGGACTTCCTGTATTGGTTGTAATCTGTTTTTGTTGTGCTACTATTGCCATAGATGACATAACTAAAACATAAAGAATTGATTTCTTTTTCATATAACATTTTTGTTTAGAGGACAAATGTATATGGGCACATTAATAAATTCAAACTGAAAAAAACGATGCTGACATAGATAAAAACTAACAGCCTAAATCTTTGTCAATTACACTCTACATCCTATAACTTCTTATATCAAAAAAAAAGAGTTTCTGATTAACTCAAAAACTCTTTTTTTAATAATGTAAATGCTGTGTACGTAGTTTGAACAAAAATATATCTACGTTAAAAAATCTATTGAACTGGATTATACTTGATGATTTTTTGATTTATTTTTCCAAATATAGATTTACCTTCATTATCATTCATTTCTATCTCTACTATATCACCAAATTTTAAGAAAGGTGTTGTTATCTCTCCTTTTTCGATCATTTCCAAACATCTAATTTCGGCAATACAACTTGATCCATCCGCGCCTCCTTTATTTGCAACGGTTCCAGAGCCAATTATGGTTCCTGCCATCAGAGAACGAGTTTTAGCAGCATGGCTAATTAATTGTCCAAAATCAAAAGTCATATCTATCCCTGCATTTGGTGACCCAATTTTTACACCATTTAAAGAAGAATGTAAAGGCAAATGTACTTTTCCTCCATCCCAATTATTCCCTAATTCATCAGGAGTAACAACAACGGGAGAAAAGCTCGTCCATGGTTTAGACTGATAAAAACCAAATTGCTTTTTTAATTCATCTGGGATTAAATTTCTTAATGATACATCATTAACAATCCCAATTAATTTAATATGTTTTTTTGCTTGTTCTGCACTAACTCCCGGTGGTACATCGTCAGTTATAACTGCAACTTCTGCTTCCAAGTCAATTCCCCAATCTTCATTCTCAACTTTAATATCATCATTAGCCCCGATAAATGCATCCGAAGCCCCCATATACATTAATGGATCTGTCCAAAATGTTTCTGGCAACTCTGCATTCCTAGCTTTCCTAACCAACTCTACATGCGTTACATAAGCACTTCCGTCTGCCCAATGATACGCTCTAGGTATTGGAGCCATTATTTTCGCGTTAGTAAAATCAAATATTCCGTCTATTTTCCCTTCTTCTAATTCTCCAGCAACCTCTCTCAAAAGACTTTCACATTTTTCCCAATTATCCATTGCTTGCTGCATAGTCGCAGCAATTGATGGAACTTTAACAGCTTTCGTTAAGTTTTTATTAACCACAACTAATTGCCCGTCTCTTGTTCCATTGTCGATTGTTCCTAATTTCATTTCTCTTTTTTTTGTAAAACTATAAAATTCTTTTTGATAACCAAAGCGCAATATCATCCATCAAAAAACTGGAAAGATGACCTTTTTGCCTCAAAAACTTAACCCAATTAATAATAACAATAAAGCGCCAAGTTTCAGTTGAAACTTGACACTTTTATTTATTTCTTCACCTTCTGGTAGGAACAATATGTCCCGATAAATTAAGAATATACATTAGTGTGTTACGTAATAGCATATTCAATAAGTAAATCTCCTTTCTCTACCAAACTATTTTCTTTCAAGTGAATCTTATTTATAATCCCTGACTTTCCTAATACTGTATTTTCCATTTTCATGGCTTCAATAGTAAATAAGGGTTGGTCATGCTTGATTGTTTCTCCTTCTTTTACCCAAATCTTACTTAGCAAACCAGGCAAAGGAGCACCAATTTCTTGGGTAGTCAATGCTTTTCGGTTTTGTATGCTATTAGTTTTTACAGATTTATCTTTTACTTCAATGGCTTTGGTTTGCCCATTTAGTTTAAAATAAACAGTTCTAATACCTTGCAAATCAGGTTCAGATTTATATAAGAATTTTACGATGATAGATTTTCCTTCCGAAATATTAACAATTACTTCCTCATTAGGCTGTAATCCGTAGAAAAACGTTGTAGAAGGAATAACACTCACGTCGCCATATTTTTCGATTTTATTAAAATAATCTTCAAAAACTTTAGGGTAAAATAGGTAAGATAAAAAATCAGCCAACGTACAAGACGAGGAGAATTTCTGTTGGAAAATTTCAAATTCTATGTCAAAATCAATAGGAGTCAAATGAGCATTAGGTAAATCTAGAAATGGTTTTTCTTTTTTCAGAACCATTTGTTGAAACTCTACTGGCCAGCCGCCATCGGGTTGTCCTAGCTCTCCTTTAAGCATTCCTTTAACGGAATTAGGAAAAGACAAAGTGCTTCCTTGATCTAAAACATCTTGCTTGCTCAGGTTACTACTTACCATAAACATGGCTAAATCCCCTACTACTTTAGAGGATGGTGTTACTTTAATAATATCACCAAGCAAACTATTAGCATCTTGATATGCTTGTTTGATATCTGTCATTTTAGACTCTAATCCCAAGGAATAAGCTTGGGGTTTAAGATTCGAATATTGTCCTCCCGGAATTTCATGTTTATATACTTCGGCAGTACTGGATTTTAAATCAGATTCAAAAGGATAATAATACGCTCTGATATCTTCCCAATAATTACTGTATTGATTTAGTTTTTCAACATCAAGTCCAGAATCACGAGGAGTTCCTTTTAAAGCTTCTGCAAAAACATTAAAATTGGGTTGAGAAGTAAGTCCAGACATAGATGATAATGCAACATCAATAATATCAACCCCTGCTTCTACTGCTTTTAGATAAGTTGCAGACTGTATTCCGGCAGTATCATGGGTATGTAAATGTATTGGTATGTCAATGGATTTTTTTAATTCGGTTATTAATTTTTCGGCGGCATAAGGTTTCAATAAACCAGCCATATCTTTTATACACAAAATATGAGCTCCTGTATCTTCTATTCTTTTAGCGAGATCTAAATAATAATTAAGATTAAATTTTGGACGCTCAGGATTTAGGATATCTCCAGAATATCCCATACATACCTCGGCAAGGGAATCTGTATTTTTAAGAACAGCATTAATACTGTTCTTCATATTATCGATACTATTGAGTGAATCGAAAATCCTGAAAACATCTATCCCTTTTTGAGCGGATACTTCAATGAATTTCTCTACCAAGTTATCTGGATAAGCAGTATAACCTACACCATTAGATCCTCTTATCAACATTTGTAACAATACATTAGGCATTGCTTTTCTAATTTGTTCTAAACGATCCCAAGGGCTTTCATTTAAAAATCGCATCGTAACATCAAATGTTGCGCCACCCCAAACTTCCATAGAGAACATTTGTGGAAAGTCTTTTGTAAATGTTTCTGCAAAAGGCATCATATCAATAGTACGAACTCTGGTAGCAAGTAAGGATTGATGCGCATCTCGCATAGTGCAATCTGTATACAAAATTTGGTTTTGCTCTTTAATCCACTTCGTGAATGCTTTGGGTTTTAACTGATCCAACAATTGCTTGGTTCCATCTGTATAAAATGCATTTGATGGAATTGGTAATTTAGGGACTAAAAACTTTTTTTCTGGCAAAATAAATTTTACATCCGTATTCCCATTAACAATTGTATCACCAATAAAGGCTAGATTTTTGGTTACATTATCGGATTTTCTTTTAATTTTCATCAGCAAAGGATTATCTCCTATAAAGTTTACCGTAATATTTCCTGCTTGAAAATCGGGATGGACAATTAAATTTTCTAAAAAAGGAATATTGGTTTTAACTCCTTCAATAGTAAATTCTTTTAATGTTCTTAAAAGACGTTGGCTAGTTCCTTCTAATGTTCTTCCTCTGGCGGTAATCTTTACTAGCATAGAATCAAAGAAAGGCGAAATCTTAACTCCTGAATAAGAACTTCCTTCATCTATTCTTATACCATAACCTCCAGCATTTCTATAAGCTATAATTGTCCCATAATCGGGTGTGAAATCATTTGCAGGATCTTCTGTAGTTATCCTGCATTGAATTGCAAAACCACTGCATTTTAAACTTTCCTGCCCCATTATGTAAATTCCCGGACTAGAAAGTTTGTGACCACAAGCAATAAGAATTTGACTTCTAACGATATCAATTCCTGTAACCTCTTCTGTAACAGTATGCTCTACTTGAATTCTGGGATTTACTTCTATAAAATAAATATTTTCAACCTCATCAACCAAAAATTCAACTGTTCCTGCATTATTGTAATTTACCTTAGTTGCAATACTAAGTGCATACTCGTATAATTTATCTTTTGTTTCTTGTTTTAAATTTGGCGCAGGGGCAATTTCAACTACTTTTTGAAATCTTCTCTGAACACTGCAATCACGTTCGAATAAATGAACAATGTTTCCGTAATTATCACCTAATAACTGAACTTCAATATGTTTTGGATTTTCAATGAATTTTTCAAGAAACAGAGTATCATCACCAAAAGCTGTTTTTGCTTCTCTTTTTGCTTCATTAAACAAAGCTTTTAATTCGTAGTGTTGTCTTACTACACGCATACCACGCCCACCTCCACCAGCTGCTGCTTTTAGCATCAATGGATATCCGATACGATTTGCCTCTTCTTGAGCAATATCAAACGAAGTAAGGTTTATTTTACTATCTTCAATTAAAGGAACATTGGCTGCAAGTGCAATTTTTTTGGCAGCAACTTTATCGCCTAATTGCTCCATAACTTTAGGATCTGGTCCAATCCATAAAATCCCATTCTGAGCACATTTTACCGCAAATAGTACATTTTCGGATAAAAAACCATAACCTGGATGAATGGCATCTACTCCTTCGGCTTTGGCAACTTTAATGATTTCATCAATATCGAGATAAGGCTTTAAGGGATCTGTATCTTTGCCTATCTGATACGCCTCATCGGCTTTGTAGCGGTGTAGGGAATACCTATCTTCATAGGTATAAATAGCTACAGTTTTTATTTTTAATTCCGCGGCAGCGCGAAAAATACGTAGTGCAATCTCTCCTCTATTTGCAACTAGTAATTTAGAAATTGTTCTCATTTTAATAAATTAAGTTAAATATCCACAAAATAAAAATGTCTTATTTTGAACAACTTCTAAAAATAAAATCCCTTACTTTATATTGTTTAAAATTCAATTCTTCTCAGACTCCTTCCGATGGAATGAATAATAAATAAAGTAATTCTCTTAGTTCAGGTCATTCAATATAAAACCATTTTTTATAGCTTCAGGAATCCTTTCTTCCCGTATTTGGTGTTCAAATTCATAGTAATATGCGTTATAATTTATAGATAATAATCATCATTTATTCCTAATAAAAAACTGATTTATAAGGTGCAACAAATATATAAAAGTTCTTGAGTTGACCACATTCGAGTTGAAAAAGAAACAGTATCATTTAATTTTTTTGCATTCCTTTTCTGAAATGGACTTTTAGATTCCGATCATTATTTAATTTTTTATTTAGTTCAGAATTTAAATCCGTTTATAGCGGATAATCTCCTATATCCACAAGTAAACTCTGCTTTTTCATTTGGTCAAAAACCATAATTAATACTAATTAATAACTAAAAATATCATCATAAACATATTTTTTATGTTAATTTAATATCAATATTAAATAATATACACCAATTTTATTTTCATAACAAACCTAATTTTGTACTGCTTCGATAAAACATGACATCGTGGATAAACCTACAATTTTATGCAATGAAAAAATTATACATCCTATCCTTGTTTGCTTTTTTTTCCTTTACTCTAACCGCTCAAATAGAACAGCCAAGTACTATACCAATGGGTTGTAAGCCCGCAAGTATTCCTGTTCCAGTACCTATTAAATCAAAGCTACAAAGCAAATTAAAAGCTATAGCAGCCACAGGAATAACAGCTAATGTAGAAAGTATACATAGTGCTTTTGTAAACTGGCAATCTGGAGGTTTTACAAGCTTCTCTATCGGAACAGGTTCTGTTCCTAATGGTCCAAATTCGCAAAATATTCGTTGGCCTCAAGGTTTAAATACTACAGATAAGACGACTCAAGGGTATAGCTATGAAGAATTGCGTTTAACAGCTCTCGCCTTAGGAACTACATTCGCACAGGGACAAAATTTTTACTTTCACTTATTAAATGGTGGTACAGATACAGTGATTGGTCCGCTAAATTTTACATGGCAAAATTTGGGTACTGCGGGCAACACCGTAAATGTTGCTATCGAGACACAATTTGGTATTAATGGATTAGGCGGATTTGCTACTTGGCAAGCTACCAATATGATGGACTTTTATAATAAAGTTATTCCGATTATAGCACAAATATATGGTCCCTCTTCTCATTCTTACACCGTAAATGTTATCAATGATGGTAATGCTACTGGGAGTAATACATTTTATAATGGTCCCAACTGGATTTCGACTCAATATACTGCTGATGCTTTTGGTAAGATGACTCAACCACGCTTAATGGTACATGAACTTTTGCATGCCTGGCGTGATAATGTATGTTTATCATCGGATAATCTTTGGCATTATCAAAATACATTAAGTGGTTTTGAAGAAGGTATGGCAGAATCTGTTGCCCAGATTGTTATGGATAAATTTGCTGCTGCATACCCTAATTACTTTCCTGCAGGAACAGCTTATCTAAATAAGCATTGGGGGCATGAAGACGGATATGCCTTTGATTGGGATTATGATTTTCAGAACCACTCTCAACTTACTACTACCGATTTTTGGTCAAGTGACCAAGGTATTGGAGCACATTGGGAACGCTATGGTACAAGTTCAGCCGCTTTTTATAAAATGTATATTGAAGATTCTGATGTATTCAAAAAGTTCAATGCCGAATATTACAGAAGGATGAATGCTGACCATACCTTGGTAACATCGCGTACTTTACTCATAGATATTTTTAGTACAGTACTGCCTAAGGTTGAAGAAAAAGAAACGAATTTGTGGATAAACAAGCAACGAGTTTTAGATTGTAAAGTAGTACCTGGCAAAAAAGTGCACATGCTTAGTTTTCAAGGTGCCGATGGAGGGCGTGATATGGGACATGACAATAGGATACATTTAATTGAAACTCAAAATTTGCCTGGAGGAAATGAATGGTCCTGGGATAAATTAGATGCTTCAGGAAATATAACCCAACGTTGGTTTCATCAGCTTAATAATTTATCAGGAAAAATTGATATAGTAAATTATACCACTGGAACAGTTAATAACACACTAAATTTCAAAAACAATGATGCTGGTTATTACGGACCAAATCAAGGTCCTTGTTTGCCACCAACTTTAACTGGTACGCCTTGTTTTCCTACAGGAATAGATGGTCATGGATTATATACTACTTCTGCAGATCCTGCAATTACTAATGGAGGAGTTAACGATGGAAGTTGGTATAATGGCTTAGGACTTAATGCCGACAGAATTATTTATAAAATACAAACGACAGGTTTATACATTTATAATATTGAATTTCAATCTGGAGGAGCGGTTAAAGGCAAATACTACCGATTACATGGTAATGGATTCATTGGTAAAGATGGCTTATATGCAGGAGTACTCAATAATAATGATTCTCCCGTTTTAGGTAAAATGTATGTAGAGCAAAAAAATATTGCAAACCCAATAGCTGGAGAAGAAACAGCTATTACTATAAATAACGGAACTCTCATTGCCCCAAGAATATGGACTTCCGTTGCCGAAACTCAATCACAATTTAAAGCAGGAAGAACTGATACTCGATATTCTAAACCAGGAAAAGTACATGCTATATACGTTAATAGCGATTGCTCGAAACCCCAAAAAATAGGCTTTAGAAATATTACATACGGTAGTACTATTTCTGGTGTACAAATGTTTTTGTTTAATGTAGATGATTTTGAAGATATACTTTATACAGAATCCATGCCTGCCCTATTGTGCGAAGGATATCAAGCCGATTTTACCGTAGAAAATAATTTTCCGAAATATCTCGATACAGATTCCAGAGTTACTTATAAATGGAAAAATCCATTGGGAACTGTGGTTTCTACATCAAATAAATATACTATCCCTGCTGTTACACCTCATGATGCAGGTCTTTATACTTTAGAAATTAGTTCTTTCGGTTGCCTAATTACAAGAACCAAAAACCTAGTAGTAACTCCAAGTGTAGTTCTTGATCCTAATGTTGATACACCAATTTCTTTCTGTGCTAATAGCACTATCAATCTAAAAGTAAATGGAACTTTACCTACTGGTACTACTTATTCCTGGACAGGTCCTAATGGTTATTCTAATGCAACTCAAAATCCAAGTATTCCCAATGCACAAGCTATAAATGCAGGTATTTATGAAGTAACCTGCACTGTTAAGGATTGTGATGGTACTACAGACATTATTAAGAAAAAGCAAATACAAGTTGATGTAAATTCAATAATAAAACCTAAAATTTCATGTGGAATATCATCACAAAATTCGGTATCATTTCTATGGGACGCAGTTTTGGGAGCTACCGATTATACAGTATCGTATCAAGTAAATACTAATCCGGTACAAAATATTGGAGCTATTGGTAATGTCTTACTTTATGATATAACTGGATTACAACCATCCGATAATGTCGAGATTTTTGTGACTCCTATAGGTGGTCCCGGTACTTGTTTTGAAGTTGAAAAACATAGTTGTCAGACCAGTTCTGCGCCAACTTGTACCATTCCGGTGGCACAAGCTATTGCGACAGCGGTAATTACTTGCTCTAGTCCTTCAGTTACATTAAACGGTACAGGCTCAACAACTGGTACGGGTATCGATTATCAATGGACTACAACTGATGGCTCTATTATTAGCGGAGCAACAACGTTAAATCCAATTGTTAATGCTGCAGGTTCATATAAGTTAATTGTAACCAATACAGCTGGCGGAGGTTGTAATTCTCTTCCTGCAACGGTTAATGTTACAGGAGCTTATTCATTACCAACAATTCCAACATTAACGGGTCCAAATTCTATTTGCTTAGGATCCGATGCAATTTTTACAATTACAGGAACAGTTGGTGATAATGTGAGTTATACAGGAACAGTTTCTGGAACAGTTATAATAGGAAGCACAGGTTCATCATTAGTAACAGTTCCTTCAGCGAGTTCAAATATAACCTTAACTTTAACAAATAATACAGATGGTATCTGTAGTCAGGTTCTAACAGGAATAACCAAGACTATCAATATACAAGCAACACCGAATGCAGGAACAAACGGAACTTTAACCTTATGTTCGGGAGCAACTCCTACAGCAGCTCAATTGTTTGCTCAACTAGGCGGAACACCTGATACTGGAGGTACGTGGACTAATGTTGGGAATATTTATACTTACACTGTAAATCCTA
>NZ_JPRM01000063.1 GCF_000737695.1 Flavobacterium hydatis | reverse complement strand
AAATTGTATAACACAAAACCATTTAAGTCATTTAAGAAAATATAAGTTTTTAAAATACTTCTCTTAAATGAACTTACATAACTTACATGGTTTCTTTTTCTTAAATATTCATCCTTTTAATTAATTATTATTTAGCGATATAACACAAAACATTTATTCTTACTTTTGATTAAAACAAAAATTACAAGAAGCTAAATGATTGATATAAAAACTTTTGACAAGACAATTGGTTTAGAGAAACCGAGACGAATTTTAAAATATGTTTTGATCTTTTGTACTTCGGGTTCGGTGACTATTTCTGTAGATGAAAATGAATTTGTACTAACAGAAAACACCGTTCTTACTATTACTTCAGGACAAATTCATTATTTTAAAAACATACATAATGCCAAAGGGATTATTCTTGAATTTACTTATGATTATTTCTGTAAAAATGATAATGACATCGAATTAATCTTTCATAATGGTTTGTTTTGCCATTTTGCAATGAATGAAGTTATACCTGTAGATAATGGTGAAACCATATTGCAAGAATTACAATTAATAGAAAAAGAACTAACCGAAACTCCTTATCAATATCTAATTTCTACGCACAGCCGAATTGAGTTGATCCTGATTGAAATAAATCGCTCTAAAATAAATCGTGGTGACGAAATTTATAAACCCGATGCATTATTTCTTGCCTTTTTAGAAACGATCCTTAAAAACTTCGGAAAAAATCTATCAGTAAATGATATTGCTACACGACTTGGTACTACAGAATCTAAACTAAACGAACTCTCTAAACTTCATACCAACAAAACAGCACAAAATGTAATTTTTGGATTAATCATATCCGAAGCAAAACGTCTTTTTACCTACGAGAAATTATCTGTAAAAGAAGTTGCTTATATGTTGGGCTTCAATGATCCTTTTTACTTCTCTAATTTTTTTAAGAAACACACCAAAATAGCTCCAAAATCATATAAAGAAAAGATCATGATTGAATAGTACATGCTTTTTCCAATATTCTCTATTCTTTAGCGAATAACCATATCGCACCTTTGTCCTGATTAACAATTACTAATATTTTAAGTAAATGAAAAAACATCAGGACACAGCAACACTATTATTACGAATTGCACTTGCAATTGGGTTTTTATCGGCAGTTTCTAGCCGTTTAGGATTATGGGGAGAATATTCTTCGGGCTGGCAAAACTTTATAGCCTATGCTGAAAAAGTAAACTCTTTTGCTCCCAAAAACAGTATTCCAGTTATTGCAATACTAAGCACCATCTTAGAAACGGTATTTGCATTAATGTTACTGATAGGCTACAAAACCCGATTAGCAGCAACTGGAGCAACTTTCTTAACATTATTATTTGCATTAGCAATGACCTATTCTTTTGGTATTAAAGATCCATTAGATTATTCGGTATTTGCATTTTCTGCAGCTGCATTTCTTTTGGCAACAATGCCACAATACCGTTGGAGCATTGACGAAATACTTCTTAAAAATAAAAACTAACTCTAATTTTAACTATTCAAAAAAATGAAAAAGCAAATCACAAAAAGCAACGAAACAAACTGGAAACCACTAGTAGAAGAAGGTATTAAAACAGATGGTGTTTATGTAAAAATCCTTCGCTTTGACGAATCAACACAAAGACCTCCAACTTTTCTATTAAAATTTGATGCTGGTGCATCCTACCCAAACCATGTTCATCCGGCTGGCGAAGAAATATATGTTTTAGAGGGTGAAATACGCTTTGGCGCAGACCAATTAAATAGCGGTGATTATTTGTATATGCCGCCAGGAAGTACACATTCGGCATTTTCTAAAAAAGGATGTACTATGTTATTTGTTGTGCCAGAAGAAGTTGTAATCTTAAAATAAACTGTCACACTTTTTTAAACTAACCTTCAAGATGAATATTTTGAAGGTTTTTCATTTTATATAAACTCTTAACGTATTGATAAATACTTTTTAAGAAACTACAGTTTTGATTACCTTTAAAAAAACTAACTCCCATGGAAGCTCAATCGTACAAAAATCACATTCGGTATTATACACCTCATCATTTTGTTTATTATCCCGTACTACTAATTTTACTTGTCATTAGCATCTATTTTTCTTTTACATCAGATGATACAATTATCTGGATTTTTATAAGTCTGATATTTGTTATTTTGTTCGGATTAGGATTTATGCTACGTCAGCACTATGCATTAACACTACAAAACCGAATTGTAAAACTAGAACTTCGCTATCGCTATTTGTCACTTACAGGAAAAAGACTCGAACTTATCGAAGAACAATTAAGCGACGAACAAATATTTGCATTACGATTTAGTCCAGATAGTGAACTCATTATACTTATAGAAAAAGCATTGGATGAAAATCTCTCAGGAAACTCTATCAAGAAATCCATCACAAACTGGAAAGGTGATTACGAAAGAGTATAATTTTTCTCACCAAGACGCCAAGTCAAGCCACCAAATTAAGGTTATTTAAACCATATAAGTGTTGGAAGTAAATATAACATGATTAATCAACTTAAATGAACTTACAACACTTATATGATTAACTTTTCGTCACAATTTTAAATTTGTGTATCCGTCTAAATAAACTTTTATAAGACTAGTATTTAAAGAATATTTTTATTCTTCAAGCGATCAGATAGTTCTCTTTTATATGTGATTCCTATAGGCAATCGTTCCTTTTTTATGACAACAAAATCTTTTTCTGTCGCTTCTATTTTATCCAGAGCAACAATATACGATTTATGAATGCGCATAAAGCCTAATTCGGGAAGGCACTTTTCGAATTCGCTAGTTGTAATCGATGCCAGATAAATTCTTTTTGTAGTATGTAATTTTACGTAATTACCAAAACTTTGAGCAAACAACAAATTCTCTAATTCAAGTTCGATAAAGTGTCCATCGACTTTTACAGAAACAGTATTGGCAATAACTTCAGCAGGTTTATTCTGAACGTTTTCCATAGAAAAGAAACGGTCAATTGCTTTTAAAAATCTAGGAAAATATATTGGTTTTAACAGATAATCGATAACACCATAATCATAACTTTCCAGAGCAAATTCAGAGTAAGCCGTAGTCAGGATTGTTTTTGGTGGTGTTGGGATAATCTTCAATAATTCTATTCCGGTTATTTCGGGCATATTAATGTCTAGAAACATTAAATCTACCTTATTCTCCCTAAGATAATCCATGGCTTCGATGCCATTATAACATTGAAAAACTAAATCTAGTTGTGGATTTTGCTTAATATAATTCGCCAAAACATAATGCGCAGCAGGCTCATCATCGACAATAATACATTTTTTTGGCTCTTTCATTTTATACAAACTTCTTGAGTTGCAATTTTAAATCTACGATATAAGTATTATTATCATCCTGAATATCTAATTTATATTCTTTGCCATAAATTAAATTCAAACGTTCGATAGTATTCTTCAACCCTATTTTGGTCGAAATAACATTTGTTTTTTTGGTTGGAATCGAATTTATAACATGAAGATGCAACAATCCGTTTTCGACCGTTATAAAAATACGAACAAAACAGTTTTCTATTGCACAAGTTCCGTGTTTAAAAGCATTTTCTATAAAAGCAATCAATAACATTGGCGAAACTTTATAGGCATTCTCATTATCAATCTTACAATCATACGTAATATCACAACGATACCCTACCCGTTCCTTTTCTAGTTGTATGTAACTATTTATAAAGGAAAGTTCCTCTTCTAACGAAACACATTGTTTGTTACTGCTGTCTAACTGATAACGCATTAATTGTGATACTTTCATAATTAAATCAGGCGTACGATCAGGAAATTCAAGACTAATCCCATAAAGGGTATTAAAGGTATTGAATAAAAAATGAGGATTTAATTGCCCTTTAAGCGCATTTAGTTGCATCTGATTAAACAACAATGTTTCATCGGTTTGCTTTTTGTGAATCCTATAAAATTTAAAAACAATTATTGGACTCAATATACACACCAATGTTCCTAAAACACTTGCTAACTGATAGGCATAACTCCGTTGATGAGAGTTTTGATACAAACGACATTTGCTAAACATATCCAAAGTCGTTATTTCGTATAAAACGACCGAAAATAACAATACTCCCAAAAGTGTCAAGAATATATATGTTAATGGTCTTTGCTTTCTAAATAAAATAGGAAGTATAAAAAAACGATTAAATTGGGCATGCATATATAAAATCAAATAAAAAAAAACGCCCATTAATATAGATGCTACAGAACTAAATAACATCCAATCATTTTTTAACGTGTAGAGTGTAAATGAAAAACTAATAACAGCAATTTCTTGCCACCATTTGTTATCCAATATCTTACTAAATTTTTTATTCATTTTTAATTCTTAAACAGTTTACAAATTAACCACATTTTTTTAGTTTTTACAGCCTATAAATGACCAATTCAATTCGTCATTTACTATTGCATTACATCATTTAACAACTGCTATTTTGGCTCAAGTAAAATATTTTTGTTTCATAATTTCTTATTTAGAGTTTTATGTATTTCAAAAAAATTGCCTTCTTATTTTTATTGTTTTCCGTTTCGGCAAGCTTTGCCCAAACACTATCATTAAAAGATGCTATTAAAATTGGTCTTGAAAATTATGGTAGTGTAAAAGCAAAAAGCAATTATGCTAATGCCTCCAAAGAAACGTTAAAGCAAGCAAACCGGGATTATTTACCCAACTTAAACTTATCTGCACAACAAGATTATGGAACCATAAATGGGCAGAACGGAGCCTTATATGGTTTTAATGGTTTAGGAACTGCCTCTTCTGGACCTTCATTGCCAGAACAAAACTGGAACGCCTCATTTGGAGCACTTTATCTGGTTAACATGAATTGGGATTTTTTCACTTTCGGAAAAATCAAACAAAAAATTAATCTTGCCAAAGTCGAAGTTAAAAGTCGTGAGAATGATTTACAACAAGAAAAATTTCAGCAAGAAATTAAAATTTCTGCTGCCTATCTTAATTTACTTGCAAGCCAACGTTTGCTAATTTCTCAGCAAAAAAACTTGTCACGTGCCGTAGTTTTTAAGAACACTGCTGTGGCAAGAGTAAAAAACGGATTATTGGCAGGAGTAGATTCTACATTGGCAACAGCCGAAGTTTCTCGAGCTAAAATCGCTTTAAATCAGGCTAAAGATTTTGTAAAAGAACAAAACAGTAAACTGGTTATTTTAATGGGAGTTCCTACTCAGGATTTTGTTCCAGATACTTTGTTTGTAAGTCAGATTCCGAAAGAAATGATACAAGCAACGGAGTCTAACGATAGTTTGCATCCTGTGCTTCAATACTACAAAAGCAAAATTGATTACAGCAACCAGCAGGTTAAATTATACAAAAGAGGTTATTACCCAACGATGAGTATGTTTGGCGTTTTGCAAACAAGAGCATCAGGATTTAACTCGGATTATGCTGTAGATCAGACTTCTTTTAACCGAAATTATATAGATGGTATAAGCCCAGACCGAACCAATTATCTGGTAGGAGTTGGAATTACCTGGAATCTTACAACCCCGTTTAGAACAAGCAAACAAGTAAGTGCTCAAAAATTTATTTCGCAAGGACTACAAGATGAATACAACCAGATTGATACTGAGCTTAAAGCACAATTAAATCTTGCCGACGCAAAAATTAAAATCACGATGGATAATTATGTCGAAGCGCCTATTCAGGTTAAAGCAGCGGCTCAGGCATATTTGCAAAAATCGACTTTATACAAAAACGGATTAACGACATTAACTGATATTACCCAAACATTATATACGTTAAATCGTGCCGAAATAGACCGTGATATTGTCAATAATAATGTTTGGCAATCTTTCTTACTCAAGGCTGCTGCCACAGGTAATTTTGACTTATTTATAAATGAATTTTAATTATAGATCCTAATGAATTTAATACGTTTTGCACTTCGCAAACCCATTTCCATACTGGTTTTGGTTGCAGGTTTATTCTTCTTCGGAATTGGTGCTATCAAGGACATCAAGGTAGATATTCTTCCGAAAATGAATTTGCCGGTTATTTATATCGCACATCCATTTGGTGGTTACACGCCAGATCAGATGGAAGCTTATTTTGCTAAGACTTATGTCAATATTTTACCTTTTGCCAATGGTGTAAAATCGGTAGAAACCAAGAATATTCAAGGGTTAATGATTATGAAATTAACCTATTATGAAAATACAAATATGGCTCAGGCTGCTGCCGAATTGAGTTCACTTTCGAACAGAATTCAGGCGGCATTTCCTCCCGGAACGCAACCACCATTTATCATCCGTTTTGATGCTTCGTCATTACCAATCGGACAATTAGTATTAAGCAGTAAAATAAGATCTAATAATGAATTACAAGATTTAGCCAACGTTTACGTTCGTGCTTCCTTTACCTCTATTCCTGGTTTATTATCTCCGGCACCCTTTGGCGGAAGCCCAAGAACAATCGAGGTAAATGTAGATCCAGATTTATTGCGTTCGCATAATATGACACCCGACCAAATTGTTGAAGCCATTCGTGTAAACAACCAAACAGCTCCATCTGGAAACGTGCGTATGGGAGATAAAAACTATATTACGCCAACTAATAATACGATTAAAGAAGTTAAGGATTTCGAGAACATTCCGTTGTTTAAAGGAAGCGTTCAGAACTTAAAGCTTGGCGATGTGGCAACTGTAAAAGATGGTGCCGATATTACTGCTGGTTATGCATTGGTAAACGGAAAACGTTCGGTTTATATTAGTATTGCCAAAGCGGGAGATGCTTCGACTTGGGATGTGGTTCAGAAATTAAAATCAGAATTACCTAAAATTCAGAGTACTTTACCCGAAGATGTAAAATTATCATACGAGTTTGACCAATCGGTTTATGTAATCAATTCCGTTAAAAGTTTAATTACCGAAGGAATTATTGGAGCTGTATTAACTGGTTTAATGGTTTTACTTTTCCTAGGTGACAAACGTGCTGCATTAATCGTAATCCTAACCATTCCTATTTCGATTATCTCAGGAGTTTTATTCCTGAAATTATTCGGACAAACTATCAACTTAATGTCTTTAAGCGGATTGGCTCTTGCTATAGGAATCTTGGTAGATGAAAGTACGGTTACGATCGAAAATATCCACCAACATCTTGATATGGGCAAACCCAAGGCACTCGCAATTTGGGATGCTTGTCAGGAAATTGCATTGCCTAAATTATTGATCTTACTTTGTATTCTTGCCGTATTTGCACCCGCATTTACCATGGTCGGAATTCCGGGAGCTTTGTTCTTACCATTGGCATTAGCAATTGGATTCTCGATGGTTATTTCGTTTTTACTGTCACAAACTTTTGTGCCTGTTATGGCAAACTGGTTAATGAAAGCGCATCCTAAACACGCACATGAACCGGGCATTACCGATGACGAAGCCGAATTTAACGATTGCGGATTAACGCCTGAGTCAGAGAAAGATTTGATTACTCAGAAAAAAGCAATGGTCGAAAGAGACGATTTTAATAATGATGGAAAAATAAGTCCTTTTGAGAAATTCAGAATCCGATTTATGAAAACCTTAGATCGTTTGTTCCCTCATAAAAAAGGAGTAACTCTCGCCTATCTTCTTGGAATTACCTGTCTTGCAATGGTGCTAATTACCTTTATAGGAAAAGATGTTTTCCCTAAAGTAAACTCAAGTCAGTTCCAGTTAAGAATGCGTGCTCCCGACGGAACTCGTTTAGAACGCACCGAAGAAAAAGCAATAATTGTCCTGAAAGAATTAAACAAAATGGTTGGTAAGGAACATATCGGGATTTCCTCTGTATATGTTGGGCAACACCCATCGTTGTTTTCTATTAACCCTATTTATTTATTCATGGCAGGTTCGCACGAAGCTGTTTTTCAGGTGAGTTTAAAAGATTATCATGCCGATATGGATGATTTTAAGGATGACTTTAGAGCTAGAATAAAAAAGGTTCTTCCCGATGTTAAGCTTTCTTTTGAGCCAATCGAACTTACGGATAAAGTTTTGAGTCAAGGTTCTCCTACTCCTATCGAAGTGCGAATTGCTGGAAAAGACAAAAAACGAAATGAGCTTTACGCCAACCAAATAGTCGAGAAACTAAAGAAGATATCTTATTTCAGAGATGTGCAAATTGGACAACCTATACATTATCCTGCAATGAATATTGATATTGACAGAACTCGTGCTGCCGAATTAGGCGTAGATATGAATGATATTTCACGTTCGCTTGTAGCTTCGACCTCATCATCCAGATATACCGAAAAAAATATGTGGGTAGATGAAAGAGCCGGATTATCATATAATGTTCAAGTTCAGGTACCGCTGAATCTGATGAAAAGCAAAACCGATATTGGCGAAATTCCAGTATTAAAAAATTCGCTTCGTCCAGTTTTAAGCGATGTTGCCAAGATTACACCAGGTTTTGTAAGTGGTGAGAATGACAATTTAGGTGCAATGCCATACATTACAGTTACTGCAAACATTAGCCAAACCGATTTAGGAACGGCAGTAAAAGATGTAGATGCAACCATAAATTCTTTAGGAGAGTTACCACGCGGATTATTCATAACTCCAATAGGTATGAGCAAAGTATTGGTAGAAACTTTAAGCAGTTTACAAGTAGGTTTATTGGTTGCTATATTCGTGATATTCTTAATGTTGGCAGCAAACTTCCAATCGTTCAAGGTATCATTGGTAATTTTAACAACGGTTCCAGCAGTAGTTCTGGGAGCTTTATTAATGCTTACAATTACAGGCTCAACATTAAACTTACAATCGTATATGGGAATCATCATGTCCGTTGGGGTTTCTATCGCCAATGCGGTTTTATTAGTTACCAATGCCGAGCAATTACGCAAACACAATGGCAACGCATTAGAGTCCGCTCGTGAAGCTGCGGCATTGCGTCTTCGTCCTATTATCATGACATCTGTAGCAATGATTGCTGGAATGTTACCTATGGCAATTGGTCACGGCGAAGGAGGCGATCAGGTATCACCATTAGGACGTGCAGTTATTGGCGGATTGTTCTTTTCGACCTTTACAGTACTACTAATTTTACCCCTGATTTTTGCTTGGGCGCAAGAAAAAGCAACAACACAATCTGTTTCTTTAGATCCTGAAGACGAAGAAAGCATACATTATATATCCTCATTAAATCCAAAAAATGGAATCGCCACAAAAAACAATACCAATAAATAAAAAGCGATAACATAAATGATCTCAAATAAATAACTTTCAGATTTATGAAAAATAAAATAGTACAATCAATCATGCTATTTCTAGTAGCAGTAAGTTTATTAAGCAGCTGTAACTCGAGTAAAAAAGAAGAAGCTGTTGCCGAAGTAGAACCTAAAATGGAAACGTTTCTTTTACAAAAAGAGAAGTTAACAACTGAGCTGAGAATGCCTGCAGAATTATCTGGTTTCCAGCAAGTAGATTTATATGCAAAAGTAAGCAGCTTTGTAAAATTACTTAAAGTAGATATTGGTTCGAAAGTAACCAAAGGACAACTTTTAATCGTATTAGAAGCACCCGAAATTAGTTCGCAACTTGCTGCTGCCGAATCGAGATTAAAATCGATGGAAGCCATTTACAGCACAAGCAAAAGCACTTACAATCGACTTTATGAAACCAGTAAGGTTGAAGGAACAATTTCTAAAAACGACTTAGAAATGGCAAACGGAAAAAAGAATTCTGATTACGCACAATACCAAGCAGCCGTTGCAGCACATAAAGAAGTGGCAATTATGAGAGGATATCTAGAAATTCGTGCTCCTTTTAACGGAATTGTTACAGCAAGAAATGTCAACTTAGGTGCTTATGTTGGCCCATCTGGTAAAGGGTCGGATTTGCCATTATTAACCATTCAGGAACAAACAAAATTACGTCTTGCCGTATCTATCCCAGAACTATATACAGGATATTTAAAACAAGGAGACGAAATGAGTTTTAATGTAAAATCATCACCAGATACTTTTAAGGCCAAAATACAACGTATGTCGGGAGCATTAGATTTAAAACTGCGCTCAGAACGTGTTGAAATGGACGTAAACAATACAAGCGGAGATTTATTACCAGGAATGGTAGCCGAAGTTTTGCTTCCGCTAAATGCAAAAGACAGCACATTTGTAGCACCTAAAACTGCCGTTGTAAGTTCAGCCGAAGGAGTTTATGTTATAAAAGTAGTAAACCATAAAGCAGCAAGAATCAACGTGAAAAAAGGAAGAGAAATCGATGATAAAATCGAAATCTTTGGTGATTTAAATGCCAATGATAAACTGATAAAACTTGCCAGCGAAGAAATTAAAGAAGGTGATGTTGTAAACGAATAACCAACGTTTAGCTTTCTTTTTTATTAGATTACCCAAAGAACTGTACGCAATTATTAATTCCCGCATTTAAGAATCTGAAAGGATTTAAAAATGCAAATCAAAAATTGCCCTAAAGGACGATACCTCATAAAGTATCGTCCTTTTTTTATGCTTAAAAATTTCTCAGAGATTCGCGAAAAAGCGCAAAGATTCACAAAGTTACTCCCCAATCTTGTCATTCTGAGCGGAGTCGAAGAACCTCCATCAGTAACTCTACAAAGATTGACAATTTTCTATGTGGAGCTTCTCTTAAAAATTTCTCCTTCGTCGAAATGACATACTTTGTGGTTATCTTTTTTTTAAAGCTTTCTTTAGGAGCAATTTCCTGCTATCATTCCAATCTTTTTTATTGAGAAAAACAATAAAAAAGGATTTTCCCTTCTATCAGGGCTAGGAAGTTAGTATATCTTAAATAAAAAATCATTTAATTCAAAATTATAGGCTTTGTGTGGTTTTGTCACACAAATAAATAACATACCAAAAAATTATTTAGAAATCTTTAAGTATAATTAGTATATTTCCTATCTAAAAAAATATTTATGGCTGAAAAAATTATTAGTAATATAAGCAATTTAGTAGAATTTCTAAGAGATGATATTTCCAATTATGATGAAGATGTATGGTTTCGTGGACAAAGTGATTTTAATTGGAAACTAGAGCCTGGTATTTTCAGATGTAGTCAAAAGATGTCTGAAAGTTCTTTACTAACTCGTTTTAAACAATCGGCTGCAATGTTGACAAATTCATTCCCTAAAAGTGATTTTGATTGGCTCTTTTTAATGCAGCATTATGGTGTTCCAACTCGCTTATTAGATTGGAGTGAAAGCCCACTAACCTCGTTATATTTTGCAATATCTGAAAATAATACAAGTGATGCTGCTTTATGGTTATTAAAACCTATTGAGTTAAATAAAATAGCCAACATAAGTACACTAGAAAAAAATTTCATCCCTTCATTTGAAGATACTGAACTAGATAACTACAAAGTCGAAACATTAAGATCAAATACTCGCAATAAACTAGCACCGATTGCAACTATAGCTACTAGAAATAGTACCAGAATCCAAGCACAATTAGGTGTTTTTACAATTCATCATCTTGACCAAAGATCAATTGAAGAATTTTGTTCTCCAAAAGAATTAATTAAATATAGAATTCCTGCAACATCCAAAAATGTTATTAGAGAAGAGTTATCATTGTTAGGAGTAAATAAATTTTCATTATTCCCAGAATTAGCAAGTATAGGGGAAATCTTAAAGAATAAATTATTATGAGTTATATTGAAACAAATGCGGTACAACATGCCACAATCCTTAGGATTTATTCAGAAAGAGATGAAATCGTAGTTGATCCCGAGTATCAACGAAATGGGGGCGTTTGGACGCCAGAAAAAAAACAATTATTAATAGATTCCATTTTGAACAACTATGATATTCCAAAAATTTACTTTCATCAATATAATAGAGATGAAAGAAGTAAAACAGGAAAATCTTTTGCTATTATTGATGGCAAGCAGAGACTCGAAACTATTTGGGCTTTTATAGAAGGAAAGTTTTGTCTATCAGATTATTTCGAATATCAGGATGACTTAAATATAAAATTATCAGGTCTAAACTATGATGATTTATCTAAAGAATATCCTAAAATTAAAATAAAGTTTGATTCCTTTGTACTTCCAATAATTGGTGTACAAACTGATGATCTTGATTTAATTGAAGACATGTTTTCACGTCTTAATGAAGCTGTTCCGTTAAATTCAGCGGAAAAAAGAAATGCTTTTGGTGGTAATATGGTTAGAGCAATTAGAGAAGTTTCAATTCATACATTTTTTTCCAAAAAAGTTAAATTTAGTAATAATAGATATCAGCATTTTGAAGTTGCTGCTAGATTTTTACTAGTAGAAATTTCACAAATAGAGCATGGAAAATTAATAGACACTAAAAAAGTCTATTTAGATGCAATGGCAAAAAATTATAAAACAAAAAACTCTTCTAGAGTAAACGACGTACAGAAAAAAGTAACTTCTATATTAGATTTTATGATTACTTGTTTTGCTGATAATGATATCCTTTTAAGAACTCAAGGTTCAATGGTTGTATATTACTTTTTATTCCAATGGGCGAAGGAAGAAAGTAAAAATATTACTCGAAAACAATTGCTTAATTTTGAAGATAAAGTAAAAGCAAATAGAAAGTTAGCTGAAACTAATTATGAGGAAGCTGACTACGATTTATTAGAATTTGATAGATTAAGTCAACATGGAACTAATGATGTATCTAACATCAAAGAAAGATTGAGAATCATTAAAGAATATATAGTGTAACTTTATTTTTGCAAAATCTTATACAAAGCCTTCTGTCTTTTTACTAGTTCAAACTTATTTCTAAGATTATTCAAAATCTTAATATTTAAATTTGTTATTACATATTATTATATCTTCGAAGTAAGGAGACACAACAGAATAAGCTTCAAAAAACTAAAAGATAACATACTAAAATAAATCTTAATACTTAATAAATATGATACCTACAAAAGAAGAATTAGTCGGAACATGGATTAGTAAAGATTTTCCTAATTACCATTATGAAGATGGTTTAGAGTTTACATTTCATTTCGGGAAATATGCTACATTATATTACTCGAAAGGGAAAAATATGGTAATTGCAGAAGGCATTTATAAAGTAGTAGAAATGGAAAAAGAAAATTTTAACATAATAGTTGATGGTAGAATTATAGATTTACAAAAAACCATATTAAATTCTAAACTTTACATTAAACAAAAACCACCGAGTTTTGTCATGTTAGTTCCCGAAAAAGGAGCTAGATATTTTGAAAAGCTACAATAAAGGTAATAATAAAAACTTAAATTGCACTGTGCGAAGTACTCTAACTCCAGTTCTCCGAAGTCTTCATGAAAAAGAAGATGCCCGCTCTTCGAAGTCTTCTCGATAGCAAAAAATGTCATCATAATTTATGTGCTGTACGAAGTCTCCCGACTTCGTACACATTGCTATAATCCATTCCAATTTATCCAAAACTCCTTTTGTTTTTAAAACATATTGTTCTAATATTGTTCCTAGAAAATCTAATGACTTCACTCAAAAAACACTTACTCAAAAAATACTATAACCAATTATAAATGAAACAATTTAAAACAATACTTATTCTTGTAAGTTTCTTTTTATTTGGTTGTAGAAATTCCGAGAAAAAGAAAGTTGACAATCAAAAAATCTATAAGATGATAGAATCTAATTTACTGAATCAAGTAAAACTTGCTATTAATCCTAAATTTCAGGATTGGGTTTTGTTTAAAAATGGAACATACATAATATTTGACAACGCAGACACAATTCCGAATTTAGAAAATGAAGCCATCAAATTAATGAAAGAATTTGGTCCCGTTCATGTTGGAGGCGCAGCAGGAGATTTTGGTGTAACACACTTAAATAAAACTGAAGGATGGGTTGTTTCAGGACATGGATACGGAATGTATACTTACGTAAATCCAAAAGAATTAAAACCTAAAAAACCAAATGATGTAGAAATAGGTTTATTTGGTCGCAATAAAAGAGATTTAGATGGTAAAAATCCAATTATTGTACACATTAATCGAAAGATAGAATAAGTAATTACAACATACAATTAGCATCACTTTTAAAGTCTTTACAACAACGAAAATATCATTTAAAATTATGCACTGTGCATTCTAGGATAAAAAATATAATCAATGACAAAAATTAAAATAACAATATTGCTAATGCTTTTCATTATCGTTACTGGATTTAAAGCTGAAAATAGTAGTATTGAAGGTTTGAGTATTAAATTCGAGAAGGTTTCTGAAGACTATATGAGACCTGGTGATCCAATACCTTTAATGCCTCGAATACCGATAGAAGCTGCAGAAGGAATGAAATTTGTCAAATTAAAACTTACTTTGAAAAACGAAGGTGAAAAAGATTGCATTTTTGATTTCGCTGATGTATACATTTCAAGTGAACAAGATAGCTTATATAGATTTGTAAAACTTCAAGCCTACTTTATAGATACGAAAACAAAAATCAAACCCAAAAAAGAAATTTATAGAATTGCGTTATTTGAGTTTCCTGATAAATTAGAACCTAAAGAACTTTTTATTGAAGATAAGAGATACAAAATTATTGAGGAAAAGTAAAACTAAATATCCTTTTCAAATTCATAAATCATTAATAAAATAATCCCAATCTCTGCTTACGCGAGCGTCTCGCTCGTGAACACAAAGAATGGTAAAATCTAGATTAATCTGCACAATTTGTAATAATCCTTTTCATACTATTATTAATCTGAATTATTTCAAGAGTTGTAACACCTCCTTTATAATTCATAGTATTTCTAGTTTTTTTAAAGTCAATATTTTGTACTTGCGCTAAAAGGTGTAGTTTTCTTATTTGAAGAATAAGATTTGATTAAAAATTAATCTTCATAAATGACTAATATTGGAGTATTAAGATTTAAAGATTTTTGTAAAAGTTCTTTTATTTCAATTATCATATCAATATAATAATCTATATCCTCAGGTACATATTCTTGATTTATACTTAAATTAAAACTCCAATCATTTCCATTATTAACTTCATCCTTTAAATTATCAAAGCCTCCATATTTTTCCCATATATTCAATGTTTCATTTTTCAATGATGGAATAACTTGATTTGTTATTAATTGAATACTTTCTTCAATATCACCTGCATCAAAATGTGCAAGCATATTATTAAAGGCATCTAGATCTCCAATATTTAAATGATTTTCTAATCTAAAAGCTATTTCTTTTTCTAGCAAAAAATAAAGCTTAGTAGCTAAATCGTTGTTAATACCTTTTATATAAAAAAGCAAAACACTTAATTCGTCTTTTCTAAAATAAGTATCTATATTTTCTATTTTGTATCTAATATCTAGTGGCATAGTATTCATTTTAATATATTATTATTCTAGTATATAAACTTTTTAATAGTTCTTCTTTTGTCACATTAAATGTTGCAGAATTGTTTAAAATATTTTACTTCTATGAAACGGATTTAATCTAAATTTTGAGGTCTTGATATGTCTTTCCCCACTTTTTTCCCTTTCTGAACAATAAGTGTTTTTCTTTATCTAATAATATCTTCTGAATAGTTATTTTTTTTTCTTAATTTAGGCTATAATAATCTCATTAGGTACGGCTGGTTCAGCATTTAAGTAGTATGATGAGTATTGATTCCACCATTCGAAATTTGGAATTAACTCTAATTCGCTAGATTTGTATTGTTCATAAAACCTCTTAGCATCATTTGAAACAATTACTGACGCTAGCTGACCAGTGTTATAATAATTGAATTCAAATTCATACCCATTAATCTGATCTTCATAATATTTACACGTTGTGTAATAAAGAGGTAAATTAGTTTGCAGATCTAAATCTTGAGTCATCATACATAATTGATTACTTTTATATACTGATAAACCTTTACTTTTTATGATGCCATTATGATATTTGAAACGATGATATTTAGCATAATTAGAATCAATATTCTCTATCTCAATTATTGCAATTGACTCATTATTGATTAATAATAAGTCTATATGTGGAGACCCGAACTCTATATAATTTAATGTATTAATTAGGATGTTATTTTCATAATATTCTTCTTTTCTAAGGCTATTATTTTCCTTGAAAATTTTGATATATCTATCGTTAGATGCAACTTGTTGGGCAGTCAGTGGTTTTTCGTTAAAATTAGTATATGTTATTTCCATTTTGGTTATCATTATAAATTAAAAATAATATAAGGGGTAGTTCCTGCTCTAAGAAGTCTTCATGATAACAAAACATAATTAAAATTTATACACTGTCTGAAGTCTCCATAAATAGTCATTTATTTTAAAATTATTCTCTAGTATCAGGCACTTCTTCAACTGTTTTTTTCCAATTAAAAAGATAACCACAAGTATCTTCCTTTATATCTTTCCTTGTAACCTTAATCATTTTAGATTTGACATAATTCTTATCACCTATTTTTGTTATTATGACTAATGCATCTTCTAATCTCATTTGATTATTGTATTTCTTTTTATCATACAGATAGAGTTTATTTTCCTTTTCTATAATTTCAATCTCTATCTTAAAATCATTATTTCCACTAAAGCCGAAGTCTAAGTAATCTTTAAAAATATCTATATAATAATTCCCTAATTCTTCTGAATTTATGGGATATGGAGATAAATAATAAATACCCTCCCACTTTTTTAAAATCAAATCAATTTTATTAAATCTTGTATGCAATTTTTGACTTCTAAAAAACTTAATATCTTCAATGAAAATATTTGTCAATTCTTCTTTAACTAAAGCAGAAGTCTTTAAATTTTCATCTGTTATTTTATTTATTTTAGGATTTGAATTTATATAAATAGGCTCTTCATAATTAGAACTTACTCGATTTG
>NZ_JPRM01000062.1 GCF_000737695.1 Flavobacterium hydatis | reverse complement strand
ATTTTAATAAAAAGGAAGCTAAGATCATTTTATATTATCATTCAGTTGAAAAAGGACTTTTATATAAAAAAATTAGACCTCGTTTTGCTCAAGAAAGAATTAAAAACTTACACATTTTCCTAAATGAAGGAACTGTTATAAAAAAATCTAATCTTTCTCAAATAAGAGTTGCATATCAAGTTATGTGTGAATACTATGAATTTCATCTGAAAATTGATGTGAAGATTGATGATTATTTTAGTCTAGAACAATATAATTCTTATAAAAATATCTTATCAGATGCCTACGACAAATCTTTCAGTGGTGCTATCGCGTATAAAAAAGATGATTTTTATATGCACAATCAAAGTAACTTTTACGATTTTTCTTCATCTAGAAAGAGTATAAGAGATTTTACAGGAGAAATTATTGATACTGCTATAATTGAAAAAGCAATTTCTTTAGCCTTAAATTCTCCATCTGTTTGCAATAGACAAAGTTCTAAGGTTTATTTATTACAAGACAAAGCTAAAATTGATAAAGTACTATCTATCCAAAATGGTTTTACGGGACATACAGAAAATGTAAAACAACTATTAATAGTTTCATCAGATAGAAACTACTTTTTTTCAGTTGGAGAAAGAAATCAATTATATATAGATGGCGGAATTTTTCTGATGAACTTATTATACTGTTTACATTTTTATAAAATTGCAAATTGCCCTGCAAACTGGGGTAAAACTTATAAAGATGAAACTAAACTTGCAAGTGTAATTAATATTCCCGCATCTGAAAAAATTATTTGCATGATTCCTATTGGAATTGCAAAAGAGGATTTTAAAATTACGTTATCTCAACGTAGAGACCTCAGTGAAATCTATAAGCATAAAAATATATAACATTCAAATTCTAGTCATAATACTGTCTTACCTAACTATGGCTACAGTTTAATTTATAAAAATATATAAATGAAAATAGGAATTCTTACCCAACCCTTACTTAATAATTACGGAGGACTATTGCAAGCATTTGCTTTACAGCAAAAATTAAAAAGCTTAGGCCATGATACTTGGATAATTAATAGAGTATATCCTAAACCAGGAGTTAAAACTAAATTAATAAAATTAGCAAAAAATATTTTTTATAGACGTATATCATCTAAAAAGAACATTCCATTATCAATGAATGAATTTGAACACAGACACATCTATGGCAAAATAAGTCATTTTAAGTCAAAATTCATTTTTCCAATTACTGATAAAATATATGACACAAAAGGCATGAGTAATCTAAAAGAGTTAGATTTTGATGCATTTGTTGTAGGAAGTGATCAAGTATGGAGACAAGATTATTCTCCGTGTATTACTAATTATTTTTTAGATTTTGCAATAGATTTCAAGGGAATCAAGAGAATCTCTTATGCTGCTTCTTTTGGTACATCAGAATTTGAAATTGATCAAGATAAAAGAAGTTTAATTTCAAAACTTGCAAGTAATTTTGATTCTGTATCTGTAAGAGAATCTTCAGGAATTAAATTATGTAAAGAGCATCTTGGAGTTAGTGCAGTACAAGTCTTAGACCCAACAATGTTACTAGATTTGAAAATCTATAAAAAACTAATAATAGATGAGAATGAGTCCGTTAGTGATGGCACACTAATGTCTTATTTTTTAGACACTTCAGAAATCAAAAAGAAATATATCGAACAAATAAGTAAAGAACTAAATCTAACTTCTTTTTCAACAATGCCTAAAACTAAATTTACTAAAGAGTCTATTGCTAATTTTGATGAGGCAGTTTTTCCTTCAGTAACAAAATGGCTTAAAGGTTTTGATGATGCAGAATTTGTGATTACTGATTCTTTTCATGGTTGTGTGTTTTCTATTTTATTTAATAAACCATTTATTGCTATTGGAAATGAAAGAAGAGGTTTAAGTAGATTTCAATCTTTGCTTGAGAAATTCGGACTTGAAGACCGATTTGTATTAGATTCAGAAAAAATAGATTCAACATTAATACACAAGAAAATAGATTGGGACAATGTAAACACGATACTTTCAGAAGAAAGGGATAAATCGGTCAAATTTTTATCGGATAATCTTAATTAAATGATAAGTATAATAGTAATTGGGAAGAATGAAGGGTGGAGATTGACAAAATGCTTAGAGAGTATTTATAATATAATTAATTCAAGCCAAATTGAATTTGAAGTAATTTATGTTGATTCTAATTCTTCAGACGACAGTATCGAAAGAGCTTTAGTTTACGAAAAAGTAAAAGTGTTTAAAGTTACAGGGCTTTGTAATGCTGCTGTAGCCAGAAATGTTGGAGCAAATGAATCTACAGGAGATATTCTTTTTTTTGTGGATGGAGACATGGAAATTCAACTAGATTTTTTAAACTACATTTTTAATGAAAAAAATCAATTAGTATCAGAATATGTAACTGGGCATTTAGATGATTATTTCTATGATGATAAAGGGATTTTTATAACCAAATCACCAAGAACTTATACAAACGTTCTTCCAAAGGATGCGCAAGTACTTTCTGAAAACGGAGGAATTTTTATTATAACTAGAGATAAATGGATTGAAGTAGGAGGAATGAATTCTAAATTTAAAGTAAATGAAGATTTAGATTTAGCAATAAGATTAAGGAAGAAAAAAGTAAAAATAGTTAGAATACCACACCTTATATGTTTACATCATACTATAGACTATAGAAATGAAAAACGAATGTGGAACATGCTTTTGTCTGGTTATACACTTTATCCTGGTATAATTCTTAGAGAACATCTATTTGATGTTTATGTTCTAAAGAGATTTATTAGATCAAATTATACAGCAATATTTTTGTTACTGGCAATTATCTTTTATAATTCATGGGCTGTTTTGTCAGTTTGCATAGGGGTTTTGGCGGCTAGATCAATCCTACATACGTTAGCTATGAAAAGTAAGGCTAATAAAATAAAATATTTTTTTGAAAGATTAATTTATCAATTTTTATCTGATATTTCAATTTGGATGGCTTTTTTATTCTTTTTTCCTAAAAAAATTACACCTCAATATAAGAGGATTTAACAATATAAGCTTTTAAAATTTTTAGGACTTATGAGTCAAGTACATTTTACAGTAGGGGAGCACCCACTAATGATACTTTGTTTTCTTTCTGTCATTCCAGTAATTATATGGTTTTTTCAAAATTATAAAACAGAGAGAGATTTAATTTATGGCCTCTTATTCTTTGTGGCGTTTTCCAGAGGAACTCTAGATTTATTAGGAATGACACCTACTGTGACAAAATTAATGATGGAGTTTTTATTTTTGTTACTATTTTTAGAGGCCTTTTTTTCTGAAAAAAAAGTTTATAGATTCCCTTCTCTATGGCTTTTTTTAGGATTCATTATAGTTTCCATTGTATCATATATTATAAATAATCTTGAAATTGTGCAACTTGCATTATTCTTTAGAGATTATTTACCTGTTATATTATTTTTCTATGTATTAATAAATACTAGTTTTTCCACCAGGCAGGTTAACCTTTTAACAAAACTTATTATTTATTTATATGTTTCTCAAATATTTGCCGGAATTATAAAAGTTATTGTTTTAGGAAGTATAGCCGAAGAGTTTATTGGTACTATTGCTAATAGAGGAGGAAGTATAACTACGGTAATAGCACTCTTAGGAGGTGCTTATTGTATAGTAGGGTATTTTTTGACTTCCCAAAAAACATATTTAATAGCTGTTTTAGGATTTATTCTTTTCTCATTAACAGGAGGAAAGAGGGCTACGATAGCCTATTTCCCTTTTATTTATTTAATAGCCCTTTATTTTGTAATGATTAAATTTAAGGATGGACAAATAAATATTTTAAAGAAGCTTTTCGTTGCTTTAGTATCAATATGTATGATATTTTATGTTTCTGCAAGAATTATCCCTTCATTAAATCCTGAAAATAAAATTGGTGGCTCATTTGATCTGGAATATATTATAGTTTACTCTCAAGAATACACTTCTGGTGGACGTATTGAAGATAATATTGGAAGAAGTGAAGCACCTGCATATTTGGTAAACTTAATGCTGTCTAAAGAAAATTATAATGTCCTTTTTGGGTTTGGAGCTGGGCATTTAGTTAAATCTGGTTTTAATGATGATGTAAAAGATAAAACGTCAGACGAAATTACAGAAAGTTTATATGGTGTTGGCTATGGCGCAAGAACTGGATTTCTGCAGATGCTTTTACAAGTTGGTTTTCTAGGATTGTTTTTTTACACGTCTATATTTATTAATTTATTTCGGATACTATTAACAAACAAGAATATTAAGAGCGATATTAATAGTAAACATTTATACCTAACTAGTATGTTAATTTTAATTATTGTCCTTATCGATTATTATACTTATTCATTTGAAACATCAATACTTGGAGCAATTTCAATTTCGTATATGTGGATTTTAGGAGTAGTATTTAGAAATAAGTTAGATGGAATTAAACTATATAGTTTTAGTTGATAATTTAAAACTAAAGCACATACTTAAAAAATTTCTAGTTATTGAATACTTTTTGAATTAAACCTAATTGGATTTGATAAAGCACAAATTGATCATATAAAATATAGACTATTCTAAACCAAGATTGTCTAATTAAAATATCATTTCTCATCATTTGAAATACTTGTCAGGATTTCAAGTCTCGGGTATTACTCCATTTTACAAAAAAATGAAAAAAAACATCTTAATCATTTCTCCCCACCCCAAATTACTTGGAGGTGTAGCCAATCATTATTTAGGACTAAATGATTTATGGGATAATAGTATTAATTACGAACATTATGGAAAAAGAGAAAAGATTCCTGCTTTTTTGACTTTCTTCTATGACCTAATTAAATATGTCTTAAAATTAATTTTTAAAAGACCTGATATAGTAATTGTAAATCCATCACTTAGAAGATATCAAATTATGAGAGATGGTTTGTATTTAATTCTTGCAAGAATACTGATGATAGATGTAATAACTTTTATACATGGTTGGGATGAAGAATATGCAAGAATAATAATTAGAAAACCATCATTTTTTAAATTCGTCTATAACAAATCAGCATTCATATATATTTTGTCATCATCATTTAAAGAGCAATTACTTGAAATGGGAATTACTTGTCCTATTCTATTAACGACTACTAAAGTAGATGATAAATTAATAAAAGACTTTGACATTAATCTTAAGACAGGGAAAATAAATAACATTCTTTTTTTGGCAAGAATCGAAAAAGAAAAAGGAATATTAATAACGATTGATGCATTTATCATATTAAAAAGAAAATATGATTGGCTCACCTTAACAATCGTAGGGTCAGGAACTTTATTGAATGAGGCTAGAGAATATGTTGGTGAAAAGAATATCAAAGATATAAGTTTTACAGGCCCATTACACGGAATGGATGTTGCTAAGGAATATAATAAATCTGATATTTATATTTTGCCAACTTATGGAGAAGGAATGCCTACATCTGTTCTTGAAGCAATGGCATTTGGTTTACCTATAATAACAAGACCAGTAGGAGGGTTAAATGATTTTTTTGATACAAAAAACATGGGCAGTTTAGTAGCTGATTTATCTCCAGAATCATTTGCCTTTGAATTAGAAAAATACATTTTAGATGCTGATAAGACCAAGAATTCAGCTCAATTTAATCACCAATATGCTGTTAATCGCTTTTTGGCTAGTTCAGTAGTAAATAAAATTGAAACTGACATCAAATTTTATTTAAACTGAAACAAAGATTTTAAAAAACTCTTTAATTAAAAATTAAGATTAAAATTTTCTATCCAATAAATCCAGCTAATTGCTGGATACAATAATAATCATATAATTAATTATAATTTATGGAATCAAGTTTATCAAATGGCGTCAATATTTATGCTCCTCAATCTAGAATTGAACTTATAAATTATGCTGTTTTTAATCATAAAATTTTAGTTGCTGTAAATGCAGAAAAAATACTCCATGCAACTAATAAAAGCCGTTCTATAATAAATAGAAATTTAGGATATCCTGACGGAATAGGGGCAGTTTGGGCACTTCATAAAAAAGGCTTTAAAAAAGCGGTAAAAATCCCTGGTTGTGAACTTTGGCTAGATATAATTAAAGCGTATCATACCACTAAAACTTTTTATTTAGTTGGCGGGAAAGATGAAGTAATTGAAGCAACTGTAACAAATTTAAAGAGAGATTATGAAGGCATCCAAATTTTAAATTATAGAAATGGTTTTATAAAAACGGATGAAGAAAAAGAAGCTTTAATAAAAGACATAGTCGATAAACAACCCGATATCGTTTTTGTCGCTATGGGCTCACCTATACAAGAATTGCTTATGGAAGAAATTCAAAAAAGACATAAAGCTACTTATCAAGGATTGGGAGGTAGTTTTGATGTATTTACAGGACATGTTCAGCGAGCACCAAAATGGTGGATAAATAACAATCTCGAATGGGCTTATCGCTTAGTGTGTCAGCCATTACGAATTAAAAGACAAATTCATTTGATTCGATTTTTGGCATTACTTCAACTTAATAGACTTTAAAACTGCAATCGCAATAAATAAATAAATAAATAAATAAATAAAATCATGAACAAATACATTTACGCACTAGCATCCTTTCTCTTGCTTTTGCAATCATGTGCATCCAAAAAAGAAATTTTATATTTTCAAGATAGCACAACATATCAATCAAGCCCTATTGAATATACAGGTTCGTTAATACAACCGAATGATATTTTAAGCATTACTGTAGGAGCAAAAGTTCCTGAAACAGTTATTCCTTATAACATTCAACCATTAGGAGCTAATAGCATGTCTAATATTGAGACAATTAAATTACAAGGATATTTAGTATCTCCACAAGGTGCAATAATTTTTCCTGTTCTAGGAAGTATTTCTGTGGCTAATAAAACTACTTCAGCATTAGAACAAGAGTTAAAAAACACACTAGAAGCGGGTGGTCATTTAATAGATCCAACTGTAAGTATTCGTCTTTTAAATGCAAAAGTTACAGTACTTGGAGAAGTAAACAAACCTGGAACATATTCTTTTACAGAACAATATCTTACTTTACCTCAAGCTCTTGGATATGCTGGAGATTTAACTATTAATGGGAAAAGAAAAGATATTATACTGATTAGAGAGTCGGAAGGCGTGCGTACTATTAAACATCTCGATCTTACTACGACTGATTGGATGAATAATCCGGATTACACTATTAGACAAAATGATGTACTGGTAATAAATCCAAATAATTCTAAAGTAAAATCATCTGGCTATATAGGAAATGCAGCTACTATATTAACGATTGCATCATTGGTATTAAGTACAGTTATTTTGTTAACACGATAATAGACATGAATAAAAATACAAACAAAAATAGTTTTTTAGGCTTAGACGAAAATGAAACCTCAATAAATATTACTGAGGCGTTTAAAAAATATTTGCGGTATTGGCCTTGGTTTTTGGGAGCAATGTTACTCTCATTAATAATCGCATTTACATATTTGCGTTATGCTGATGTTATATATACAACTGAAGCGAAAGTTAAACTTATTGATGATAAAAAGAATACTAATTTTTCTCTGGACATGTCCAAGGTATTTAGTAAATCTACTATTAACTTAGAAAATGAAATTGCTCTTTTTAACTCATATCGTCTATCTGAACAAGTGGTACAGAATTTAAAACTGAATGTAATTTATATCTCAAAAGGGAAGATAAATTCTAAAATAAATTTTAATCCTCCATTTGTAATCAATTATGCTTTACCACAAGATAGCTTATCGGATATAATAAAGTATGATATAAATATCACTAAAACAGGTTATACTATATTAGATACTGATTCAGGAAAAACACTGAAAACAAAAGGATATTGGTTAAATAAACCTCTTCCTAATTTTCCTATAACTATCCAGCCCTCTGCAAATGAAAGTATAAACTCATTTGTAGATAATACGTATCAGATAATTTTAAAACCTATTAGAGTAGCGACATTAGAGCTAACTAAAGCTGTACAAGTAACAGCAATGGGGAAAGATAGTGATATCATTTCTTTGGTTTTAAAAAATTCTGATGGAGAACACGCTCAAGTCATTTTAAATAATTTAATTAAAGTATTTGAAGAAGACGGTATTAAAGATAATCAACAAGTTTCTCGAAGAACAATTGATTTTGTTGATAATAGGTTTGTGTATTTAAAGCAAGAATTAGATGCTATTGAGATATCTAAAAAAGACTATAAAACAAGTAATAACTTAAGTTTTATACAAGAAGATGCAGGCGTGAGTATTAAAATAAAGTCTGATAAAGAACAAGCTCTTTTTGATGTAGAATCTCAATTGTTGTTGGTTAAACTACTTCAAGATAATTTATTCAAACAGGCAAGTTTCGAACTATTACCAGCTGATATTGGGGTTCAAAATGCTACTATAAATCAATTAATTGCTGGATATAATACATTAATATTAGAGTATCAAAAATTGCAAACGAGTGCTGGTATTAATAACCCATCGGTTCAAGTTGTATTAAGTTCTCTTAAGAATCAAAAAGATAATATTATAAATTCTATAAAGGGCTATAAGCAACAATTAGAAACTTCACGTGTTCAAGGTGAGCTAGCTCAACGATCTGCAGATGGCACTTTCTCGACATTACCAGAAAAAGAAAAAGTATTGCGTAGCATTGAGCGTCAGCAAAACCTAAAAGAAAATTTATATTTGTTATTACTTCAAAAAAGGGAAGAAGCCTCTATTAATTTAGCAGTTACGGTACCAAACACTAAAATTATAGATTACGCGATAACAAATAACATTCCTATTTATCCTAAAACTAGTTTTGTCTTTTTGATGGCTTTAATGCTAGGTCTTTTTATTCCATTTGGCGTTTTGTATCTGCTTTTTAAATTCGATAACAAGATATATAGTACTAGTGATATCGAAAAAATAAACAATACGATTCCTATTCTTGGAGAATTACCTTCATTACAAGAAAACAAAACGGAGAATAATCAAGGATCTCAGGAAGTATTAGAAGCGTTTAGAACATTAGTTCATAACACTGAATTTATTACTCCATTTGACGATACTAAACAAGGAAAGATATTTTTTGTTACTTCATCGATTAAAGGAGAAGGAAAAACTTTTGTATCATTTAATCTAGCTAGTACTCTTGCTCAATTAGGTAAAAAAATACTTATTGTAGGTACAGATTTAAGAAACCCACAATTGCATAAACATTTAGATCAATCTAAACTTGATAATAAAGGATTGTCTAATTATTTACATAATAATTCTTTAGAATGGCAGGATTTACTCTATAAGAACAAAACAACTGATTTTTCTTTTGATGTTTTGTTATCTGGAGATATACCACCTAATCCAATTCTTTTGTTATCAAGTAAAAGATTTACAACTTTTGTCAATGAAATAAGAGGACTGTATGATATTATAGTTTTCGATACACCTCCTACATTATTAGTTTCAGATTCATTGATTATTTCTAAATATGCTGATACAACTTTGTATGTAGTACGTTCTGGAATGACTGAGAAAAAACTAGTTTCTTATTCTAGTAGGCTGAATGAGGACAAAAAACTCAATAATATGGGATATGTAATTAATGATATTGCAAGTGGTTATAATTACGGTCATAATTATGGTTATGGTAGATATGTTGAAAAGAAATCGTTATTTAAGCGTTTGTTTAAAAAGTAGTTGATTCTATATTAAACATGCTTTAACCAAAAAGGTCCTCATAATGAGGACCTTTTTTATTTTATATTAAGTTATATTTTGAAACAAATGACTGAAGTTACTCTTTGTAAAATATGCTATTGTTTTGCATTAAATCACCAATTTTGTTTTTATTGAAATGAACAGATTCTGTTGAAAAATGATTCATTTGCTCTTCATTGTGAATATCTGTACCAGTAAAATCATATAAATCTTTCTCGATTAAACGTTCTGCGGTTTTCTGGGCTTCTCTGCCGTAGTAACCAGTTAGCGACAATAAATTAAGCTGGAAATAAACACCAAAGGATTTTAATTTTTCAAATTTATCTATATGCTTGTGAAAATAAAAGTAACGTTCTGGATGTGCTATTATAATTTTATAATCTTTACATTTTAATTCAAATAACATTTCATACAAGTCTAATGGACAACTTACTAGTGATAATTCGACTAAAATATATGAATCATGTAAGCATAAAAGCTTTTCGTTATTTACTCGTTCTATTAAAGTTTTATCTAGCATATATTCGCTAGCATATCCTTTTAAAAAAGATTTCTCTTCCTCAGATCCTGTTGCAATATTATATGCATTACTTATACTTGTGGAAGTATTATTCCAGTATTTAGCAAAAGTATGTGGTGTAGCTATTGCGCCTGCAATATTAATTTTTTTCATACCAGAAATAAGCATTCTGGTTTCTTCAATTGTTTTTGCACCATCGTCTATTCCAGGTAAAAGATGGTTATGAATATCAATGTAATGATTAGGTATTAAATCTTTTAAATAATAGCGGGATTTAAATAATGAGAACATATAGAATAGATGTTTTTTCTGAATTGAACTTTAAAATATTCAATAGGAGAGTAAGTAAAATGTTGGGATAAAAAAAAAAGTATTAATTACTTGTAAAGCAATAGTTTAATCTTTTTAATGATTCGACAAAGGTAAATATATTTGTTTGTTTTATAGAAAATGCAAAATGCATTATTGTCCTGATTTAGGACAATATAACACTTTGCAGACTTTTGAAATTGTAAACCATATTATGGTTTCAGAAATCCGGTAGGACTTACTTTTTTGTATTTTTTGTATATTTTATTAAAATGACTTGCATCTGTAAATCCTAGCTTGGCAGCGATTTCATTTACATTATGGCGACCATTTTTAAGTAGCTGATCCGCAGCTTTTAGTTTTGTTTGAATTATATGTTGCTGAATAGAAACTCCGCTATGTTTTTTTACATAAATACTAATATAATTTGGAGACATAGCAAATAATTCTGCAATATTTTCGATGCGCATTTTTTCAGCGTCTAAAGCATGTAAACGAGTGTAACCCAAAATCTGATTTAGTTTATCCAGTTCTGTATTGCTAGGACATTGATCCCCGTGTTTAGAAGTCGAGTGACTTCTTGCGACCATCATCATTACGGCACCAAAAAGTTCTAATACTACCTCACGGCTATAAGCACATTTTTTTGAAAATTCGACCAGTAACACTTGCAATAAGCTACAAATATGTTTTTTATCTTCTTTATCTGTTATTAAAGTTCCATCTACTGCAGATGGATTTTGCAAAAGAATCTTAATTATTTCCATCCATTTGGCAGTTTTACCACCTTCTAGTTTTTCTATGAAGAGTTGTTCCGTAAATTTTATGAATATGAAACTTGTATTTTCTTCTATCTCAAAAGAATGAGAATCTTCGGGTCTTAACAAAAAAACGTCTCCTTCTTTATAATTAAACATTGTGTCATTAAGAATGTGATTCCCGCTGCCTTTTTCTATAAAAATGAATTCATAAAAATTGTGTTTGTGTGTTGGAAATTCCCATTCGTCCAGTTGCAATCTAAATACATTTAAGGAATGATAGCTTGTAAAACGTTTCATATACTGAAGATTAATTTATACAAAAATACAATGAAAATATACAACATATCTTGAGTTGTCGTAAAATATCTTTGGCATTATAATTTTTTGTATACAAACAGAATAATAAATAAAACAATGAAAAGAAGAACAATAATAATTACTTCTATAATTTCTACCGCAAGTTTTCTAGTTGCAAATGGGCAAGTTCAAGAGGAGAAATCAATTTTCCATTATTCGGTGATGGATGCGATGCGTAACGGAGTTTACACAGGTGATATTTCTGCAAAATCATTAGCTCATAAAGGGAATTTTGGACTCGGAACTTATAATAATCTTGATGGTGAAATGATTGCTTTGGATGGCATTTTTTACAGAGTAGCTCCTGATGGACGTGTTACTAAAGTTGAAACTGACCGATTAGTACCTTTTGCTTCTATAGTATTCTTTAAGGCAGATATGGAATATGAAATTAGCAGTATTAAAACAATTGAAATGCTTCAAAAGGAAATAATAAGCAAACTTCCTTCTGCAAATAAACCTTATGCATTGCGTATAGAATGCACTTTTGAATCAATTGCGGTAGGTGGAGCAAACAAACTTCAGGATGATAACATAACTGGTTTGGCTGAATTAATGAAGACCAGACCTCTTTATAAAAGAAAGCAGATTTCTGGAACTCTGATTGGTTTTTATAATCCTCCATCTTTTGCTTCAATTGATTTGTCTCCTTTTCATTTTCATTTTCTATCAGATGATAAAACATTCGGAGGACATTTAGTTTCAGGAGAATTATCTTCTGTAAAAATAAAAATCAGCATAGACGAAAAACCGGGTTATGAGATTATTTTGCCACAAGAAAACAAAATGTTTAACAAGCATTGGCCACAGCAAAACGATATTAAGAGTTCATATTAATTTCAAAACAATTAAATAAATATAAAATGATAAAATTAAAGTTAATAGTAGTAACGCTTATTGCAATTATTTCATTTGGAAATAATATAAAAGCGCAAAATATAAAAGAAATACAACACATTAAATTTGATGATTTAGGCTGGGAGCAATTGGGGAATAAGCTACAGCGTAAATATGTATATGGTGAACAAGGAATGCTTGCCTTATTTAAGATGGATAAAGGGGCTAAAGTTCCGCTACATCAGCATCCTAACGAGCAAACTTCTTATATTACTAAGGGAAGTGTAAAAGTGACAATGCAAGGCAAAGACTATATAGTTAAGACTGGAGAAGTACTTATAATTCCCGGTAATGTACCACATCAGTTTGAATGTCTTGAAGATGGAACGCTCGATATAGATTTTTTTGCTCCTCCTCGTAAAGACTGGATAGAAGGTACTGCAAGTTATTTTGGAAATACAAATACAATCAATAATAATCTAGAAGTTGTAGCTGCAATGGATATTCGTCCTGGTGATGTTGCTGTATCTGCAGAAGGCCGTGTTTTTGCTACGATACACCCACTTGGTAGTCAAAAAACACAATTGGTGGAGATTATAAACGGAAAAGCAATTCCATATCCTTCAAATGCTTATCAGAAAAATGGAGAGAAAGCCAATGATACCAAATTTGATGCTATGTTAGGACTCATTTTTGATAAAAATAATCAATTATGGGTTATCGATATGGGGCTTGAACTAGGTAAAACCAGACTTTGGGCTTTTGACATTAGCAGAAATGTAGTAACTCAAAAAATTGAATTGCCAAGTCCTGTAGCTCCCAAAGGTACTTTTACTCAAGATGTAGCAATAGATGAAAAAAATGGGTTTGCATACTTGGCAGATATTGCTAATCCGGGAATTATTGTGCTGAATTTAAAAACGAAGAAAGCACGTAGATTTAGTAATCATACTTCATTGCAAGCAGAAGATAAAGATATGATTATTAAAGGTAAAGTAACACATTTTGGAGGTAAGCCTGCTCGTGTAGCTATTGATCCAATTACACTTTCGAACGATAGAGAAACTATATTTTTTGGAGCGATGAATGGTAATTCTTGGTATAAAGTATCTGCAAAATTATTAAGAGAGGGAAAAAGCGATAACATAATTGGTAATTCAATTGAAAAAGTTGGTAGTAAACCTTTTAGTGATGGTGCAATTACGGATGCAGATGGCAATCATTATTTTACTAACTTGCAAGAGCATGCTATTACCAAACTTGATGCTAATGGTAAATTAACCAATATTATACAAGATAATGAACGATTATTATGGCCTGATAATGTTTATCAAGGACCTGATGGTTGGATGTATATTTCGGTAAATCAACTGGATAGTTCTCCTGCATTTACAGGAGCTGGAGACGAAGGAAAACCTCCTTATTATATTTATCGTTTTAAAAAATAGACTAATTAAATACTTAAAGCAACTATGTTTACATTCTTCAAAATTTCTGTTTATACAGCTATAGTAGCTTTTTTTATACTGAGTTTAATTACAATTAGTGATGTTTTTATTCATAGCAATCAATTTCGTTTTTATGTATTGACCATCATTGCAGCAATTATATTTTTTGCAATTGGTTTTACCGGAATTATCATCTATAAGAGCTTCAAAAACATCTATGAATACATTTCAAAAGATAACAAACAAAATTCAGTAAGAGTATCTGTTAGAAAGCTGATGTTAATCTTTGGGTTTATGGCAATTGTAATTACGCTATTTACATGCTCACTTTGTATGGGATTATTAGAAAGAATGAGTAGCGGAACTGCTTTATTTGGTTAGAATTAAATTTTGATCAGATTTACCTATAGTAAGTTTTAATTACAATTGAAACTTACAACTATTCAATGATTTTTTACAAAATTAAGAGTATAGAACAGCATTAACTTTGTTCAAAATTTTAAACCTATAAATTATGATTTCAACTTATTTAAAAACAATAATGACATCCGTTTTCATGATGTTGTCTTTATCATTTTGCGCACAAACTAAAAATGAAAATACTACCAAAAATTGGCCAAATGGCGCACAATTAGTAATTTCGGTATCTATGCAGTTTGAAACAGGAGGTCAGCCTGAAGGCGCAGAGAGTCCTTTTTCTGGAAATCCATTACCAAAGGGACAACCAGATTTACCTGCCGAAAGTTGGTTTCGTTATGGAGCAAATGAAGGTATTTACAGAATGCTGAGTTTGTGGAAGAAATACAATATTAAAGTTACTTCGCATGTAGTGGGTGAGGCAGCTGTAAAATATCCCGAAATTGCTAAAGCTATTGCAAATGATGGTCATGAAATTGCTGCTCACGGAATGTCTTGGAGCAACCAATGGAATATGAATTATGCTGATGAATTGGCATTTGTAAAAAAAGGAATTGATACTGTAGCATCTATTACAGGCAAAAGAGGCATTGGATATAATGCAAACTGGTTGCGTAGAAGTCCTAATACGCTGAAAGTATTGCAAGAACTTGGATTTTTATATCATATTGATGATTTAGGTCGCGATGAGCCTTTTATTACTAAAGTAAATGGCAAAAACTTCGTGGTTATGCCATATACACTCCGTAATAATGATATTGTAAATGTAGAAGGAAAACATTGGAGTCCAGATCAATTCCTAGCACAATTAAAAATGGAATTTGATCAACTTTATGAAGAAGCTGGTACCAAACGAAGAATGATGTCTATTAGTTTTCATGATAGGATAGGAGGAACACCAGCAATGGTTAGAGCCATGGATACTTTTATTCAGTACACAAAAACTAAAAAAGGAGTTGTATTTATGAGAAAGGATGACATTGCCAAGATGGTTCAAAATGATCCCAAAACACCGATTGATAACGCCGAAGAAAAATATAATAAATAATACTATAAAATTATGAAAGCAATAGGATTTAGAACCTCGTTACCGATAGTAGAACAAGACAGTTTTATTGAATTTGAAACTGCTAAACCAATACCTGGAGCAAATGATTTATTGGTAAAAATTAATGCGATATCTGTAAATCCAGTCGATTTTAAAATTCGGCAGAATAGTGCTGTAAATACTGTTTTAGAAACTCCAAAAATTATTGGTTGGGATGCTGTAGGTATAGTTGAAGCTATTGGTGCAAACGTAAACTTATTTAAAGTAGGCGACGAAGTATATTATGCTGGTGATATTACTAAACAAGGCAGTAACGCTGAGTATCAAATTATAGATGAGCGTATTGTAGGCAGAAAACCAAAATCACTAACCAATACAGAAGCTGCAGTTATGCCTTTAACAGGTTTAACTGCTTGGGAAATTTTGTTTGATCGTATTCGTATTAATCCCGAAAAAGATAAAGGCAAAGCAGTATTAATAATTGGTGGAGCTGGTGGAGTAGGTTCTATTGCCATTCAATTAGCTAAAAAAATAGCTGGTTTAACTGTTATTGCTACTGCATCTCGCCCAGAAACTATTGCTTGGTGCAAAAAGCAAGGGGCGGATTATGTAGTTAATCACAAAGATTTAATCTCTTCGGTTAGGGAAATAGGGTTTGAGTATGTTGATTTTATCCTCGATTTTGTTGATACAAATGCATATTGGGATATTATGGTAGAACTTATCAAACCTCAAGGTCATATCGCGTCTATTACTGGAAGCAGTGATCCGATAACTTTGAATAAATTAAAAAATAAAAGTGCGTCGTTCTCTTGGGAATTAATGTACACGCGTTCTATGTTTCAAACTGACGATATGCAAGAGCAACATAATATTCTCAATAAAATAGCCGATTTATTAGATAATGGAACACTCCAATCTACTCTTAATGAAACATTAACTGGTCTTACGGTAGATAATCTAAAAAAAGCACACCAACTCTTAGAATCAGGTGAAACAATAGGAAAGATTGCTATTGAATTTTAAACATAATAGACTAAATAATCAAGAAGAATTATGCTTAGTAATAACCTACAAAGCCAACATTCATCTACTATTAAGATAAGTTTTTATTGGATTTAAAAGAAAAAATATTTATTTTTATAGTATCAAATTTATATACAAATACTGCTTTTTAAAACAATTATATACATGATTATTATCTTGCTGTAAAACGTAGCTAGGTGCATATAAATTGAGTCTAGTTCTTAAATTTTAATCTAAAAAAATGAAAAAAAATATCTTAAAAAATGTTATCTTTTTTATAGCCTTATTTTGTAATGTAATGATTGTATCTGCTCAAGATAAATTAGATACGGTTATTATGCTAAATGGTGAAAAAAGAGAAGGGAAGGTTGTATCTGTAAAAGATGATGCTATTAAATTTGTGTATAAAGGAGAAGCTCTTGAATATGAGTTTAAAAAATCTGGAATTAATGTAATTGTTTTTGCTAGTGGAAGAACAGAAGTAATCAATAAAGGTGTAAACACTGAAGTAACTTCATCACCAGTAGCATCAACGGATCGCAGAGGAAAAATTGCCATATTACCTTTCGAATTTATATCTAATGATCCTACTCTTAATGTAAGTGCGATGGCTGAACAATTACAAGCTGATAGTTATCTTTCGATAAAAGAAAATACTAATGGTTTAGAATTGCAGGATCCTATTACAACAAACAGCCTTTTGGCAAAGAATAAAATCTCATCGGCTAATTTAAAGTCTATATCTCCAAAAGAAATGGCTGTTTTACTTGGTGTTGAAAATGTTGTTTACGGAATTGCCAATGTAACTAATAAAGGAACTTCTTCTTACGGAAGCGGCGTTACAAGTTACAACGATAAAGAAACACAAAATAAAGAAGGAAGAAAAGAAACAACTAAATCATCGGGTTCAGCATACAACTCTAATAGTGCTACAACAATGATTAATTACGAAACTAAAATTAATTTGAATATTTTTAATGATAAAGGAACAAACCTATATTCTGAATCAAGAAATTCTTTCGGAACAGGATTTGATGCTTATCATGCTACAATTAATTACCTTATAAAACGTTGCCCGTTTGGGTCTAAAGCGAGACATTAGTAGTTGATAGTTGATAGTTGATAGTTGATAGTTGATAGTTGATAGTTGATAGTTGATAGTTGATAGTTGATAGTTGATAGTTGATAGTTGATAGTTGATAAAAAAGAGCGCTTTTAGCGCTCTTTTTTATATCATTTCAGAACCTCAGAACCTCAGAACCTCAGAACCTCAGAACCTCAGAACCTCAGAACCTCAGAACCTCAGAACCTCAGAACCTCAGAACCTC
>NZ_JPRM01000061.1 GCF_000737695.1 Flavobacterium hydatis | reverse complement strand
AGTAAGTAGTGATAAAAAATTTCTTTCAGAAGAAGAAAAAGAGAAATGTAATGAGGAATTTTTTCAGATTAAAAATGAAATAGAGATTTTCTTAGATAAAATAATCGTCGAGAACAATTTTGATTTAATTCATAAGCTTATAGAAGTTTATAATTTATTTGACTTTTATAAAACTGATTTGAATAACAAATTTGTTAGATTTTTGCATTTTAGTTTTTTTGATTTTTATGTTTTGAATATCGAAAGGATGGTAAGATTAAGAGAAGATTTTACAATATATGCATTAATAGATTTGTTTTATTGTGATATGAGGTATTTTGAGGATAAGAAAAATAAAGAAAAATTCAATAAAAAAACATACCCAATTCTCTTGTTAGATACAGATAATTTATCAACTTTTATTGCCGTTGCTTGTTTGAGATTTATAAGTATAATGGAATCGGATACAAATTTAGTTCTACTTAAAAAGTATCTACAGGAGTCAACTAATCTTATATATGAAGAGGAAGTGTTGAAAATTATAGACGGAAAGAAGGGTTTGGATGGTAATAAATAAAAGATAGTAATAAATGGAAAAAAGGAAGTACTTATACAGTTTTATAATGGAATATGATGGGGGAACTTATATTGCTCAAGTTTATGCAACTAATGAACATGAAGCAATGCGTGTATGGTTAAATGAATTAGATGTTAAGCCTATAGACAGTTTCACGGAAAAAGATAAAAAAAGATTAATTATGGAGGATTTTGTTGATGAAAATCCTATTCTGATTTCGGGTTGTAAAAACATTTGGAATATCGGATTAAGAATAAGAAAAAATAAAATGTTAGCCATGATTAATATAGTAAAAACTGTAGAGTAAAAGTGATTGCAAGTACATAAGTAACTCGCTTATGATAATGAGAAATTAAATAAAAGAGATAATATTATGATTAAAAAACTCATTTTAATATTGGTACTTGTAGCGTCTTGTAAGTCACAGAATGTCCCTTTAAAAAATAGTAAAGACAAAGATGTATGGTCAATATTATTTGCAGATGGTTTTAAAGAAGATCATGTTGATTTATTTTTAAATGGACAAGAAGTAATTAAAAATGGTTATTTATATAGTGATGAATCTGATGGAGTTACAACTTTGTGGATTCGTATAATAAAAGAAAAAGGCGGTTTTTATATAAGTAATTTTCAAGAAAAAACATTAAAGCCTATGAATTTAAAAATAGATGAAATCGAACTTAATTTAATTTATAAAGGAGTTAATAAAAAAAATAAATTCAAAAAGAATGATGGAAAATTTTTAATTATAAGGGATAATGGAAAAGGAGAACTTATCATCAGTCAAAGTAAAAAGCAACTCTTATTTTATTAAAAATAATATAGCAGACAAAGATAAGAGTAACGATAATATTGAAAATTTGTTCAGTTAAATTAACTACCATAAAAATGATTTATAAATATTATTGCATATTATTAATTTGTTTGTTGCTGTTTAATTGTCAGAATAGTAATCAATTACAAGAAGACAAAAATGAAGCCTTAATTATTAAAAATAATGATTTAAGTAAAGATGCTTTTCTTAAGTGTACTACAGCTAAGGATACAGTTTTTAAAAATGGAGATTACGTTAGATTTATTCCAATTAACACGAACAAGAGTTATGGTATTGAAATAAAACTGAATGGAATTATTGACACACTTGATTATTATTCGTTCGATTGTAATTCTCATAATGGAATGATTCCGAAATTATTATTTAAGGAGGATTATATTGCCCTATCACAAGGCTCAAGTTCTAATTATAGATATTTAATAATATGTAATTTAGATAAAAAAATAGGCGAAATTGATGTTAATAAATTCGAAATTGAGATTGTGGAAAATTCAGGAGAGGAGATTTTATTTTTTAAAAAAGATTATGACATTTTTTTATTTTCTGAAAAAGGGAGGAAATTATTTTTTAGAAAATTGCCAAGCGAATTTATTAATCTTAAAGTTAAAAGATTTGAATTGTATAGAGATAAAGTCATTATTATTTTTGAACAAGAGAGTTCATTAGTTTATAAAATTAATGAATTTCAACCGTTTAAATATGGGGAACAATAGTATCGAATTTTTTTCCACAATCGCAGTGCCTATACCTGATAGCTAGAATATACGTAACGATAGCGCGGAAATTCTTTTCGTGTCTACAAACAAAATCGATAAAGAATAGAAAAAGAAAACCCGATTGCGCGGAAATTTTTTCCGTGCCCACAAAGTGAATCTATAAAGAATAAAAAAAGAAAAAACTCACTGTCTGCAGTCAGTTTCAGGAAATAAACTGTACATAGTTTCTCGGCCTTGTACTAATATAAAATAGTGTAGGAATTTGAGAAACAATGAGAACGGTATATAATATAATAGCAGCTTTTAATTTAATTGAATAAACAAAATGAAGAAAGTGATAATTGTGAGTGTGATATTGCTGTTAGCTAGTTGTAATGATAAAATAGCTGGTACTTTAGGTAGAGGATCTGCATATGAGTTTAAATGTAGTGAGGAAAAATTAAATATATGCTTAGATAATTTTCAAGAAAGTTCTAAACATTTAGCAGTACCGGAAAAATGGAAACAGTATGATAATTGGGAACAAACAGGTTATGGATTTCTTAATGGTAAGATTTTTTATTTTGAAGGCAGTTCTAAATCACCAGAAGAAATGTACTACGTTACTGTATTAGGATCTGATCCTAAATTAAAAAACGTCGCTAGTACTTCTATAAGATCGGTTTTTAGAATGTTCGGAGAAACACCGCGTTGGTTATATTTTGAAGATTTAAGCAAATCAGAGGCAAATGAAGTTGAAAATAGATTTCAAAAAATGATTTTAAATGAAATGATAAAAAACGATTGTGATTGTAGTGATTATGTTATAAGCAATAGGTAATAAGCTTAACTCTTCGAAGAGTTCTTGATCGCTCGAACATACGCAATGATAGCGCGGAAATTCTTTCTATGCCTACAAATAAAATAGATAAAGAATAGAAAAAGAAAAACCTCGCAATTTGCGAGGTTTTTTATGTTTTAAGCGAGGAGATTTTTTATTGATGATGATACGGTTCGTTTCTTAAAATCGTAAATCCGCGGTACAATTGTTCGATAAAAAACAAACGTACCATTTGGTGTGAGAATGTCATTAGCGAAAGTGAAATTTTTCCTTGTGCTTTGCTATAAACGGTATCTGAGAATCCATAAGGTCCGCCAATTACAAAAACTAAAGTCTTAATACCTGAGTTCATTTTCTTTTGTAATTCTTCTGAAAAACCAACGCTAGAGAAGTTCTTACCGTTTTCGTCTAATAAAATCAACTGATCAGTTGGTGTTAGTTTTGCTAGAATCAATTCGCCTTCTTTTTCTTTTTGCTGACTCTCCGATAAGTTTTTTACATTCTTGATATCAGGAATAATTTCCAAATCAAATTTGATGTAAAAAGACAAACGCTTGGTATAATCGTCAATTAAAGTTTGAAGCGATTTATTGTCGGTTTTGCCAATGGCGATAAGTTTGATATTCATTCTCAGGAATTATATTTTGTTTTGAGTTTTAAGTTTTGCCACAGATTAAAAAGATTAGACTGATTTTATCCCGACGCTTCGGGATTACTAGCTTTGCGTAAACCTTTGTAAACTTTGTGGTTAAAAGCTAACTAGGTTTTATTCTCAAAAACAGTTTCAAAATGTTCTACAATAGGAAACGGCTCGTAGTAATGATGCAATAATTTCTTCCATTCCAGATATGCTGCCGATTCTCTAAAACCAATTGTATGATCTTCGAGATTGCGCCAATCTACCAATAAAAGATACTTATTGTGTTGTTCCATACATTTTTTAAGATTGTGTCCTAAATAACCTTCTATAGAACTAATGTATTGACTTGCTTTGGCAAAATCATTCTCGAAATCCTTTTCCTGGTCTTTTTTTACAAATAAAACTGCCGCTTCTTGTATCATATTTTATTTCTCTGAAAATTTAGCTTCAAAAGTTTTAAATCTAGCATCAAGGTCTTTTAGCAATTGCTTTTTAACTGCATCATCCTGAATGAAACTGTAATTGATACTATTGTAAACATATTGTTTAATAGTTGCATAAGTAACATCCTGATATCTGCTAGCTAATAAAACATATTGCTCTGTCATATTTGTTCTTAAAATCCCTGCATCATCAGTACTGATTACAATTGGGACATTAAATTCTTTGTACAATGTAAATGGATGACGAGCATTTTTAACCTTTAAGATAAACTCATTACTTACCAAGTTAATCTCAATCGGAATATTATTCTTTGCCATGTAACGCAATAAGTCATACGAGTTTTCTTCGTAAGCGATATCTACACCATGACCAATTCTGTTTGCTCCAGCAGTATGAATTGCTGAAGTAATATGCCATGTTAATTCTTCAGGTTGTACTAACCCTAAGGTAAGCTCACCAGCATGAAGCGTATATTTTACATTTGGAAAACGGGAATGGCAGTATTTAAACATCACCATGTGTAACCAATAATCTTTCATAGAAGTTTCGCCATGTTCTGGTGAAACGATGTTTACACCCGCTACAAGTTTGCTTTTGTCAGCAGAGATAAAGGCAATCATAAGATTTTTGAATAAATCTACAGGCTCCATAAAACGCAAGACAAAGTTTTGATAACGCATGGTGAAATTTGCATCATCGATTTTAAGGTCTTTATGTAATTTGGCTATGAAATTAGTATTGAAATCTTCAGCGTATTTTACAGCATTTTTATCTTGTAATGATTTGTAAAGTGCATCTAGAGATTTAAAAATTGCTTTTTCGTCTTTTTGAGCAGCAGCTTGTCTTAGTTTTGTATTAAAGTCGGCTAAATCATCCACATTCATATCACAAGGAATAGTGTTTAATTGTGTTTCGATATAGCTAACATTCTCTTTAATTGCTCTGTTTTTAAGCTCAAGCATACCTTCGGCAAAATGTCCGTCGATAGTTGGAGAAAATTTCTCGAAAGAGTCAAAAAATAAATCATCAGAAGGAACAGCAACACCATTATAGTCTTTTGCAGACCAGGTTTGCATGATTTGTTGCTTGTAATATTCTAGTTTTCCACTGTTTTTAAGTGAAGAAAAAGTCTCCCAATTTCCTTTTGCAGGTTTTGTTTTTAGAACTTGCATAGTTTCTATGTTCAAATAGAAATCTTCTGCAATAGCTCTTTCTAGTAAAGGTTCAGCATAGATTGAGCCCGAAAAATGATGATGTAAATCACCGCCTTTAGGCATTTGAGAAAAGAAAGCAGTTAGTGCCGCTTCGTTATTCCTGATTTTATCTAAATAAGTTGCTGTTGATTGTGAAAAGCAGAGTTGTGCTATGAAAAAACTAAAAACTGTAATTATCCTCGTCATATAGTAAGTTTAAATTACATGCAAATGTAATTAATTAGGAGGACATTTGAAAATATAGATGAAAATTGGTTTGTGAAACATTGCTCGAATCAATTTATTTTAGTATAATATAATAAAAAAAGACGCACTGCGGTGCGTCTCTACAGTGCGTTTCTATATTAAAATCTTAGAACCTTAGTTCCTCAGAACCTTTGAGCCTCTTAATGAAACAATACGTCTTTTATATCGTCTGTTTTATCAAATACGCTTTTCGCAAAAGGACAAAGCGGAATGATTTTTAGATTGTTTTCGCGAGCATAGGTTACTGCTGCCATAACTAGTTTTTTACCGACACCTTTACCGTTAAAATCGGGATTAACTTCGGTGTGATCAATTATAAATTTAGTATCTCCAGCCCAAGTATAGGTCATTCTTCCACCTTCTTTTCCGTCTTCTACTGCTTTATAATATCCTTTTCTTCCTTCGTTTATTTGTTCTATTTCCATGATGTTTAGTCTAAAGTTGTTTGTATTTGTATCGTGTTTGTTAGGGTTTTGTGAATCGGGCAACTATTGGCGATTTTTAAAAGTCTTTCTTTTTGAGCTTCATCTACATTTCCTGTTATCTCTATCTTTCGATTTAATAAAGAAACATTTTGTTCTGAGTTTCTCTCAAAATCTACTGAAATATTAATTTCTGTAACATCCCATTGTTTGCGGTCAATATACATACGTAATGTAATCAACGTACAAGATGCCAATGCAGATGCTAATAATTCAGAAGGGGAGAAGCCTAAATTTTTTCCTCCAACTTCTTGTGGCTCATCAGCGATAACAATATTACCGCTTGCTGATTTTATTTCCGTTCGATATTTTCTGGTGTCAATACTTGCTGTTATTGTATTCATAAAATTATCGCATTTTGGGTTGAGGCAAAGGAACAAATTCGGTTTCGCCAGGAACTTTAGGGAAAGTTTGAGCTGTCCAGTCTTGTTTTGCTTTTTCTATTAGTTCTTTATCTGAGGAAACAAAATTCCAAAAAATAAAATGTTCTTCAGGAAATGGTGTTCCTCCAAATATATAAACGGTTGTATTAGCTGCAATTTCAAATTCGCATAACGTACTGTCGTTTGCAATTAGGATTTGTTTTGGGTCGTACGTATGTTCGCCACTTTTTATACTTCCTTCTAAAATATATAATCCGCTTTCGCCAAATAAATCTTTTCCGATGTTAATTTTTTGCGCCGTTGTGCTTTTGATTTCAATAAAATAAAGCGGACTATATACTGGAACAGGTGATTTTTTTCCGAAAGCTTCTCCAGCTATTAACTTATACGAAACGCCATCTTTTTCCCAAGCCGGAATATCACTAGCTTCTACATGTACAAAATTAGGATCCATTTGCTCCAATTCTTTTGGTAGCGCTACCCAAATTTGTAGACCATGAAGCATTTTATCGGTTTTGCGCAAGTATTCTGGTGTTCTCTCAGAATGTACAATTCCTTTTCCTGCGGTCATCCAGTTTACTGCTCCGGGTTTAATTTCCATTTCGGTTCCCAAACTGTCTTTGTGCATGATGCTTCCTTCAAACAAAAAGGTAAGGGTTGATAACCCAATGTGAGGATGTGGCGGAACATCCATGTTTTCATGGTCGCTTAGATGTGCTGGCCCCATATGGTCGATAAATACAAATGGTCCAACGGCTCTTTTCTCGCGAAAAGGCAATAATCTACCAACCATAAAATTACCAATATTGGCAGCGCGTTCTTCAATAATTAGATTTACGTTTGACATATTATATTTTTAAAATTAATCTTCTAATGTTCCAAATTTACCATTATTGTAATCATCTACAGCCTGAATTAATTCTTCATGTGTGTTCATTACAAAAGGTCCGTGAGTAGCAATTGGTTCGTTAATTGGCTCACCGCTTAAAATCAATACAATACTATTTTCTTGTGCTTCGATATGAAAATCTTCGCCTTCATTTTTAAATAAAACCAAATGATCTGTTGCTACATTTGTATCATCATTTACCGTAATACTTCCTTCTATAACCAATAAAGCAGTATTGTAAGTTGCAGGAAAGTTAAATGCTGCTTTTCCGCCTTTAAGTAATCTTGCGTTAAGCAAATGCAAAGGAGTAAAGGTCGATGCTGTTCCTTTTACATCTTTATATTCTCCAGCAATTACTTCGATATGACCGCCATTTTCAGGAAGTTCATATTTGTTAATTTCATCATTGGTAATGCCTTGGTATTTTGGTTTCGACATTTTATCTTTTGCAGGTAAGTTTACCCAAAGTTGTACCATCTGGAAATCACCTCCAGTTTTACTGAAGTTTTCTTCGTGGTATTCTTTGTGCAAAACTCCCGAAGCTGCTGTCATCCATTGTACATCGCCTTCGCCAATTACTCCGCCACCTCCGCTACTGTCATGATGTGCTACTTTGCCTTTGTAAGCAATTGTAACCGTTTCGAAACCACGATGAGGATGCACGCCAACTCCTTTTGGAGTATTTGTAGGCGGAAAATAAAATTTTGAATTATAATCTAGCATGATAAAAGGGCTCATGCGTTTCATGCTTAATTGTGGTACACCTGGAATAAAATTATGTACTCTAAATCCATCACCAACAAAATGTGGTTGTCTTGGAGCTACTACTATTTCTATATTTTTAGTTTTCATAATGCTTTTGTTTAATTGTTTCACAAAGTTACTCTCATTATGAAAAAAGTAACTTAATGTAGATTAAGAACTGAGTAACTACGAGTAACTATGAGCAAGTATGAGTAACTATAAAAGTAAGGATTATTATTTAATTTTTTTTAGTTGACGGTTGTTAGTTATTGGTTGTTGGATTTTTTGCTCTTAATCGAGATCTAACATGTTTTAAAAACTGTTAGGTCTAATTTGTATGAACTGGTTTTGTTTTAAATAAAAAAGGGCGTTCATACAAAATTGTACAAACGCCCTTTTATTAAAATTATAGAATGCTTAAAATTTCATTCTCTGAATTCTTACCGCATTTAATATTGCTAATAAAGCAACTCCCACATCTGCAAAAACGGCTTCCCACATGGTTGCTAAACCTCCTGCGCCAAGTACTAATACAATAGCTTTTACAACAAATGCTAAAGTGATATTTTGCCAAACGATTTGTTTGGTTTTTTTACCGATGTTTATAGCAGTGTAAATTTTTGTAGGTTGGTCGTTTTGGATTACAATATCTGCAGTTTCTATCGTAGCATCGCTTCCTAATCCTCCCATTGCAATTCCTGCATGTGCTAGAGCCACAACAGGAGCATCATTTACACCATCGCCAACAAAAGCAATTTTAAGGTTTTTATCTTTAAGGTCGGTTACTTTCTCGACTTTGTTCTCTGGTAATAGATCTCCGTAGGCTTCATCGATATTTAGTTCTTTTGCAACAGCATTAACAACAGCGGTTTTATCGCCCGAAAGCATCACCGTTTTTACGTTTATACTGTGTAAACTCTGAATTGCTTGTTTGGCATCTTCCTTAATTTCATCGGCGATTAAAAAGTAACCAGCATATTTTTGGTTAATCGCAATAACGATTATAGTAAACGGTGTATTATCAATCTCAGAGTCATAACTAATATTGAATTTCTTTAATAGCTTGGTATTACCCGCTAAGATTTCATTTCCATCTACTTTTCCTTTTAAACCATGACCTGCAATTTCTTCTACATCGGTAACTGAAACGCCTTTTTCAGAACCTTTTGCATATTCTATTATGGCGGTTCCTACAGGATGTGTTGATTTGGTTTCGAGTGCTGCAGTATATTTAACTAAATCAGCTTCTGGAATATCTATTGCAACCACTTTTTGAACATTAAAAACTCCTTTGGTTAATGTTCCAGTTTTATCCATTACTACAACTTCTATAGCTGCCATGATGTCTAAGAAACTCGAACCTTTAAATAGGATTCCGTTTTTACTAGCTGCTCCAATTCCGCCAAAATAACCTAACGGAATAGAAATAACTAATGCACAAGGACAGGAAATAACTAAAAATACTAACGCTCTGTACAGCCAATCTCTAAAGATATATTCATCTACAAAGAAGTAAGGCAAGATGCAAATAGCAATAGCGGAGTATACTACGATGGGCGTATAGATTTTAGCAAATTTCCGTATGAACAGTTCAGTTGGTGCTTTTTTGGCAGTTGCATCCTGAACCATTTCGAGAATCTTGGATAATTTACTATCGGTATACAATGCTGTAACGCGTACTTCGGCAACCGAATTAAGATTTATCATTCCAGCCAAAACACTTTGGCCTTTGCTCTTAGTATCAGGTTTACTTTCGCCAGTTAAAGCAGCTGTATTAAACGAAGCATTATCGGAGAGTAATTCTCCATCAAGTCCTAGTTTCTCTCCTGGTTTAAGCTGAATTATAGACCCAATTTGTACTTTTTCTGCCTTGATTATTTTTGGCTGATTGTTTTCTAGAATTGTAACCTCATCAGGACGTTGATCGAGTAATGTTTTAATATTTGCTTTAGCTCTTGTAACTGCCAGTGTCTGGAAGGTTTCGCCTATGGCATAAAATAGCATTACTGCAACTCCTTCGGGATATTCGCTAATTGCAAAAGCACCGATAGTGGCAATACTCATGAGTAAAAATTCTGAAAAGAAAGAACCCTTTCTGGCGCTTTCTAATGCTTCTTTAAGTACAGGAAAACCAACAGGCAAATAAGCGATTACATACCAAGCAGTTCTTATCCAACCGCTAAACCAGGTTTGTGGTAAATAATTATCAAAAACAATGGCAATAATTAATAAAACAAAACTAATTATAGCAGGCGCAAACATTTGAAATACTGTTTGATCTCCTCCTGAATGGTCATGTCCGTCGTTGTCATCATGAGTTTCTTTTTCATCATCGCAACAACATCCTGATTTCGATGTTTTTGAAGAACTTTTATCAGGTGTTTTACAATTGATTTGCTTGTTATTCTCGTCGAGATTATGTTGATGTTTCATATTTATTTCTTTTTAAATCCACAAAATTGAAAATTTTGTATTGTGTTAAATGGCGTAATATGATTTTCGGTAAAACATTGTAATGCTTCAAAATTTTTCTGAAAAGTATCTTTCATGTTCTTTTCAGAATATTGATTTATTTCTAACCCACTACATTTTAATGGGCCATTTTCTGAAAAAGTGCCTAGCAAAAAATGCGCACTTGGATTAAGTACATTATCTATAATACAAGTATATTTATTGATACTTTCTGGATCAGTTAAAAAATGAAAAACTGCTCTGTCATGCCAAAAGTCAAATTTTACTTCGGGAGTAAAATCTGTAATATCTGAGACAATCCAATGTACCGAATTTGCTTTTTCGCCTAAGCGTATTTTGGCTTTTTCTAATGCTGCAGCCGAAATATCCAATACCCAAATGTTTAGAAATCCTTTGCTCAACAAAGCATCGACTAAGTTGCTATCGCCACCGCCAACATCAATGATATTGGCAGTTTTTGATAGCGCTATGTTTTCTATATATTCTATTGCAGTTTTAGGATATTCTTGTGTCCAGCTTACCTCATTTGGTGTTTTGGTCGTGAATACATTTTCCCAATGTTGCTTATTGTTCATATAAAAAAAATTAATGTGTGTGCTCTCCGCCGCCTTTTTGGGCTGCTAATAAGTAGAAAGCACCTTGTGTAACAATTTGACTATTCTCAGGGATTGAAGTTACAAATTTTATTTCGGTATATCCCATATCGGTGGTACCAGGTATAACTTCTATAGCTTTAAAGTGTATTTCTTCGTGCTCTTCTCTATGTTCTGCTTCAGATTCTTGTTTTGCTCCTTTTTCAGGATGTGGATGCGCATTTTCTTTTATAAAGATAAAAAATTTGTCTCCATTTTTTACAACAGCACCTTTTGGCAACGCAGGAACTGTTGCGCTGTTAAGGTTAATATTGGCAGAAACATACATTCCTGAGATTAATCCTTTGGCATCATCTGGGTTTATTTTGGCATGAACGGCAACAGTTTTACTTTCGTTAGAGAACGATTTGTTGATACCAAATATTTTTCCTTTTATCGATTTATTCGATTGGTTGGTAAGAATAAAATCGACTTCCTGGCCGATTGAAATAGAGCCTAAATCTTTTTCGTAAACATTTAAATCTAAGTGCATCTGGCTATTATCTACAACTTCAAACAACACGATTCCAGTTTCGGCAAATGCGCCTTTGGCAATACTTATTTTACCTACATAACCACTTATTGGCGATGTTATAGGAATTAATGCGCTGTTGCTAGTAGTACTTACATTTAATGCCTGTAATCTGTTTTTTGCTGCTTGTGCTCTCGCTTTTTCTACAGCTAGTTTTGCTTTTACTTCCTGAAATATTTTTCGAGGATTTACATTCTCGTCTGCCAATGTTTTCTGACGGTTGTATTCTAATTGTAAATACTCAATATTGGCTGTAGCTGATTTATAATCTTCAAGCATTCCCACAACTTCTAGATTCTGAATAGTTGCCAGAACCTTTCCTTTATTTACAAAAGTACCTTCGAGCACAAAAATATCCTTAACTGTACCACCAAGTAATGTAGCTATCTTAGCCGAATTTTGAGGAGGCACCGTTGTATATCCATTAGCCTTAATAATGGTATTAAGGTTACGGTTTTCGACTTTACCAAATTGGATACCAACTGTCTTAAATTGTGCTTCGGTTAATGATACTTCTTGTTGTTCCTTTTCTTCTTCATGTGTTTCTTCGGCTTTCTTTTCGTTGCAAGATGTTAAAGCCAACATTAAAAAAGCAATTGGAAGTAGGATAGAAGTACGGTTTATTATGTTCTTTATATTTTTCATTGTAATAAATATTAGTTATTGGTGATTGTTGGAAATTGTAATCGAATGGCACTTTGATTGTACGTATTCAAAGTTTCGGCATATTGTTTTTTGATGTCAATTGCTTGATTCAAAAAGCTGATATACGTCCAATAACTCATATCTCCATTAGCATAACTTTTTTGTGCTGTCGTAATAATTTGTTCGGCATAATGCAAACCTTCAGTTTGGTAATAATGCAATCCTTTTTCCTGTTTTTCAAATTCGTTTTGTAGTTCTTGCATTTGTAATTCCAGCGAAAATTGATTTTTTTCTAATTCCAGTTGCGATTGTGCAATGCTTATCGAAGCTGCTTTGGCTTTAGCCGTATTTACGCCTCCAAACAACGGAATTTGTAAACCAGCAGTAAATCCCTGAAATAAAGATTTAGTATCGATAGTTTGGGCAAAATAACCTAAACCTAATTTAGGTGTACGTTGTGCTTTAAACGTATTGGCTTCTTTTTGGAAAACCGAAATTTGTTGCTGATAATAGTCATTCATCAAACCTTCTACTTTCGATTTATTCGATTCGGTAAGAGAAGCAAATTGAAGCGGTGTAGTGCTATCTGGCACAATGTTTTCTTTTGTTCGAACAAAAAATTGTAATTGCTTCTGATAAATAGCCAAATCATATTCTAATTGTGCTTTTTGTGTCTCAATTTCTTTAGATTTAGCTTTTGCACTAAGTACTTCTATATTGCCGCTTTCACCTGTTTTAAAACGAAGTTCTGCATTTTTTAAGAACAAAGCATATACATTAAACAATTCGGTATTTAGTTTCTGAACAGAAACACCGTATAGATATTGGTAATAAGCTAATGTTACCGCTTTTTCTATTTCATATTCAGATAACGCTTTTTGCTTTTCGGCTAGTTTTACCAATTCTTCCTGCAATTGTCGGTTTGCTTTGGTAATTTTTCCGATAGGGAAATATTGCTGAACCGAAACGTTACTATCATAAGAGGCACTATTAAATTGTCCTCCCTGATATTCTACTTGCAATGGATCGGGCTGAAACGCTGTCTTTTTAAGCACCGTTTGTTTTTCTATCTCTTTATCAGCAATTTTCAAGTTAATACTATTTGTTTTTGCCATTTCGATTGCTTTTTCCAAGCCAATAGGTTGGTTATTTTGTGCAAAAGAAAAGCTGCTAATAAGCAATAATAGTACTGTTACTATAGGTTTTGTCATCGTCATTTTTCTTTTAATTCCATTTTCAAACAATAAGTAAAGTATCGGCAAAACAATAAGTGTAAGTAATGTAGCCGAGAATAAACCACCTATTACAACTGTTGCAAGGGGTTTTTGTACTTCGGCACCGCCACTTGTAGATAATGCCATTGGTAAGAAACCTAAAGAGGCTACGGCAGCAGTCATTAAAACAGGACGTAATCTTGTTTTGGTTCCGATTATAACACGCTGTAAAGGATCTGTAATACCCTCGGCTTTAAGCTGATTAAAGTAGGATATTAATACAATTCCGTTTAAAACGGCAATTCCGAATAAAGCAATAAAGCCAATTCCTGCCGAGATACTAAATGGCATTCCGCGTAACCATAATGCAAAGACTCCACCAATTGCCGATAACGGAATTGCGGTAAATATTAATGCGGCTTGTTTTGTGCTTTTAAAGGTGAAATAAAGTAGAACTAAAATTAAACACAACGCAATAGGCAACGCAATAGAAAGTCGCTTGTTGGCTTCGATTAAGTTCTCAAACTGTCCTCCGTAAGTAACATAGTAACCTGCAGGAAGTTTGAAGTTTTTATCTAGTTTTTGCTGAATTTCTTCTACAACACTTTTTACATCACGTCCACGTACATTTAATCCGATAGTAATTCTACGTTTACCATCCTCACGAATTACTTGTACAGGACCTTGCTCATAATCTACAGTTGCTACTTGCGATAATGGAACTTGCTGACCATTTGGCAACGGAATAAATAAATTACTCACATCGTTAATGTCATTACGATTGTCTTTGTTCATACGAACAACAATATCAAAACGTCTGTTTTCTTCGTAGATTTTACCTGCAGCTTCTCCTGCAAACGAAGAACGAAGAATTTTATTTAAATCCTCGATATTCAGACCATACAATGCAATTTTATCATAATCGTATTTAATGGTAATCTGAGGCAGTCCACTTACTTTATCGGCTTTAAGGTCGCCAATACCTTCAATTTTATTAATTTTAGAAATCAATTCATTGGCTTTTCTTTCTAGAACATCAAGATTATCACCAAATATTTTAATGGCAATATCACTTCGGCTACCCGTCATTAATTCATTAAAACGCATTTGTATTGGTTGCGAAACTTCGATATTAGCTCCAGGAATTTTTTCCATTTCTTCCTTCATCATATGTGCAAGATCTTGCCAATTATCTGCGCTCGTCCATTCCTTTTTATCTTTAAGAACAATAATTAAATCACCACTTTCTATAGGCATTGGATCGGTTGGGATTTCGCCACTTCCTATTTTGGTTACGATGGTTTTAATCTCAGGGAATTTTGCTTTAAGCATTTTTTCATACTGAGTTGTTGTTTTTATCATTTGTGTTAAAGAACTCCCTGTCATGATAGTAGCATTAATAGCTAAATCTCCTTCTTCGATAGTAGGAATAAATTCTCCTCCCATATTCTGGAAAATAACAAGAGCAAGAACAAATAATGCCACAGCAATACCTAAAACGGCTTTCTTAAAACACAATGCTTTTGCTAAAAACGGAGCATATAATTTTTCGAACCAAGCCATCATTCGGTCACTAAAGTTCGGTTTATGTTCTGTGTTTTTAGATAAAAACATCGCACTCATCATCGGGACATACGTAAGTGATAGTATAAATGCTCCAATAACGGCAAAACCTACTGTCATAGCCATTGGTTTAAACATTTTTCCTTCTGTTCCTACTAAAGCTAATATTGGCAGATATACAATCAAGATGATGATTTCTCCAAAAGCAGCACTATTTCTGATTTTTGAAGCTGAGGCATATACTTCCTCATCCATTTCCGATTGTGTTAATTCTCTTTTCTTCTTGAGTTTTTGCAAATGATGCATGGTGGCTTCAACAATAATTACGGCACCATCGACAATAATACCAAAGTCAATTGCTCCTAAACTCATTAAGTTTCCGCTTACGCCAAATGCATTCATTAAGATTACTGCAAACAGCATAGCTAGTGGGATAACAGAAGCTACAATTAATCCTGCACGAAGATTACCTAAGAATAATATCAGTACAAAAATTACAATTAATGCTCCTTCAAGTAAGTTTTTAGTAACAGTTCCTATGGCATTATCCACAAGTTTACTTCTGTCAATAAATGCTTCGGCAACAACGCCTTCGGGCAACATTTTGTTTACCTCAATCATTTTTTCTTTTACACGCTCCACAACTGCTTTAGAGTTTTCTCCTTTTAGCATTAGCGTTAAACCACCTACAATTTCGCCTTTACCATCTTTGGTTGTAGCCCCAAAACGAATGGCGTTTCCTAATTGTACTGTTGCTACATCACGAACTAAGATAGGAGTTGCATTTCTGTTTTTAATAACAATGTTTCCTATATCTTTTATTCCAGATGCCATACCAACACCACGAATAAAGTATGCGAACTCATCTTTTTCGATATAAGCACCACCCGTATTTTGGTTGTTTTTTTCAAGAGCGTCAAAAATTTCGGTAATCGTTACTCCGGCACTATTTAATCGGTTTGGGTCTACGGCAATTTCGTATTGCTTTACGCTTCCTCCCCAAGTACTTACTTCGGCAACACCTTTTACACCTTGTAGTTGAGGTACAATAATCCAATCCTGAATTGTTCTTAAACTCGTAGCATTGTATTTGTCTTCGTAGCCTTTTTTGGCATATACATCATATTGATATATCTCTCCAAGACCAGTTGTAATTGGTGCCAACTCTGGTGTTCCAGCGTATTTAGGAATGTTTTCTTCGGCTTGTTTTAGTCTCTGGAACACTTGCTCGCGTGCCCAATACGTATCGGCACTTTCTTCAAAAACAACTGTAACAACCGATAATCCAAAACGAGAAATACTTCTAAGTTCGATTACTTTCGGGATTGTTTTAAGAGATTGTTCTATCGGGTAAGTAATTAATTGCTCTACTTCCTGACTCGCAAGAGTAGGAGCAGTAGTAATAATTTGTACCTGATTATTTGTAATATCTGGAAGTGCATCCAGCGGTAAATTTTTAAGTGAAAAACTTCCCCAAGCTATAAGAGCCAAGGTTAGTAATAGTATAATGAACTTATTCTTTATACTAAATTGTATAATCTTATCTAACATTTTCAGAATATAATGAATGAGAAATCAGGACGATAAATCGCCTGTTTTTTTTTGTGGTATACCACAACGCATTTACCCGAAATTACTCGGGCTACATTATACTATTTGGGGCGGTTGCCAAATACTTCCGTAGAAATTGGAAGTAAGAATAGAATGATAAGATGATAAAGGTTTTTTAATAAGACTAGTTTCTTGATTAAAAACCCATGTAATAGCCGGAGCTGCAGTTAAGACTTGTGCCGCACAACAATTACAACTACAGAATGGAGCACAAAGATCCAGTCCTTTTTCGTGAGATTTATCGGTTTTACTTACTATTTCGTTTGTATGCGATTTGGTTTCGCTTGCTATTGTATCTGCACAAGGCAAGCACGATAGCACGATTAAGTAAACTGATAATATGATGTTAATCCATTTCACGGCAGTAAAATTACAGATAAAAGTCTGATATTTTAAAAAATATTTATGTTTTTTAGCAGAATAATAACATAGTTTTAATATAAAACATTGAGTTATAGGTTAGGTCTTACCTGAATAATTTAGGATGTTAGTATGATTTATGAAATTTTATTTAACACATAGAAACATAGATTCTATCTAAAAAAAAGAATGCAAAAAGAAATAAATTTCTTTCACATAGCTTGCTTTGTGTTTTTAAAATAAGTAAAACGTCTTTTATAGAAAACAAAATCTATGTTTCTATGTGTTGAAATTATTTACGCTTAATAATATAGCTTTTTAGACTAAATCGAACCATATAAGTTATGTAAGTTCATCTAAGAAAAACTTATATTTCCTTATATCACTTATATGGTTTAAAATATAATTGTTTGATTTTATATGTTATGATTATACCAATTCAAAGTCTAATAATTCGCTTTCAGTACCATTAATTATTATCGACAATTGGTGTTTCCCTAAATGAAATACACGTGTTGTAATTACCTTAAAAGATTGATTTCTTTTAATCTTAATCAATTGATTGGGTTGATAAATGCGTTCACTAATCTTGAATACTTTTTTAGCCAGATGTCCTTTTGATTTCTGATAATAAACAGCATATTCTAATCGAACCGTTTTACTATCAGAGTTAGTATTATTCAGTGAAAACTGAAATTCTAAATACTCACCGATTTTTACTTTTGGAGTAATGATTTCAAAGTCCGATAATTCGATATTAGTGCTTTCTAGACCGTAATGTTTTAAAATTTCGGTATTGCCTTGTTTTAATAAAGTTCGAGAACCATGTTTAATAATAGCATCAGTTTCGGGACTTATATTTTGCCATTTAGCAGCAATATCAAGAACAATTTCGGGATTGTCTTTTACAATATCGTTGAGGTTGTTTGCAACACTACGACGAACATATTCGGAAGAGTCGGTTTTTAAATTTTCTAAAATAGGCAAAATAGGCGTAGGGTCTTTTTTTAAGGCGGGAATAGCCATTGCCCAAGGTAATCGAGAACGAGAACCTTCGCTTGCCAAACGTCTTACATGATGGTTTTCATGCAAAGACCATTTTATCATTTCGTCAATCATATCCTGATGGTATTTAATGATAAATGGACGCACGGCAAACTCGCAACTTATAAATTGCGTAATCATTACAAAAGCTTTTGCGCTTGTCTTAAAATCATCAATACCGTATTTCTCTATATAATCGGCAAAAAAGATAAAGGCAAGATTACCATCAGTAAACTTATTCTTCTTTAAATTTTCGATAATACTCTCAATCGTTAATACGGCTTTCCCAAAGTCTTTAGGCATAAATTCATGTAAGACAACGGTAGTATGTTGCATACGTTCTTTCCATTCTTTATTGGCAAACGCTGCATCAAAAATTAAATCCATAAAGCGTTGTTTGTCAAAGTCAGGAACGACTTTAGCAACAGCATCAGTAAAATTTTCGTAAAAAGTAATCGAGTAAATATCTTTAATTAATCCCATTTGATAATAATATTGAAGTTCAAAGATATTTAATAGAGAGCATACAAAAAATAAAAAAGCGAACCATTTTAAACCATTAAGGCATTAAGTTTCGTAAAGCGTAAAGCTTAATCTTTCTTAATCTCTTAATGGTAAAAAGAATAAAAAACAAAACCATTAAGGTATTAAGTTTCATAAAGCGTAAAGCTTAATCTTTCTTAATTTCTTAATGGTAAATAGAAGATAATCTTAATCTCTTAATGGTTAAATAGAAAATATTATTTTGGCAAATAAGATAAATCTTTGGCGATGTCTAAATAAAATTTATTTAGCGAGCTAGTGTTCGATTGTATATAATCTGGAGCCACAACACTTAGATGATCCTGTCCTTTAATCGTAGGATGTACATCCCAAACTCCTTTTGGCGCTAATTTTCTGTTAATAGGATCCATTAATACATAATCATGTCCGATTGGATATTGACTCGAAACCACACTTACTAAGCCGTCATTAGGTCTCCAATTTAAGAAACCAAGAGGTAAACTTGCGGAGGTTCGGCCTATATTAGCAGCTTCAAATTTAAATAAAAGACACATGGTTGAGGCCGGTGACCAAGTTCCGTTAGTTTGCTCAACCATATCATTAAACGTATATGAGGAATAATACACATTAGGAGAACTCTTAATCCATTCGTTTTGTGATTGCATAGTTTTTACATTCAAGTCATACATACAATTATCTTGCGAGTTCCAAAAACGAGCAGATGATGGCGCACCAGAGGATGTTTTCTCAAATACTCTATTAATATATGCTTTAGTAGTTTCATTTTTCTGACGTTGTAATCCCCAATGTCCAAGATCAAAATTATAAAACGTATTTTGCTCCAGCCCAATGCCACCTACAACTCTCATTCCGAGAACCATTTTCATAAGATCCTCTCTAAAATATCCAGAGTCTACAGTTAAAGCACCATTCTGTACACCAGCGATAGAAGTAAGACTTGCTACCCAATTTTTCTTATTTCCTTTAAATAAGTCCGAAGTAGGAGCTTCCTGACCACTAGGAACGTAAGACTTCTCAGCTTGATCTCCGTTTTCTAATAACTGAATTAAAAATCTAGGTGATGCTCCGCCTAAACTATGACCTACAAAATGGACTTTGTTTGTAGCGCTCCATTGTTTGTAAAAACCCGGATAAGTAGCGCCATATCGGTTATGTCCATGCTTCATGGCATGCGCAGCACCATAATCTACTCTTCCGCCTACAATGTTATAATAAAGCTCGACAGCACGATCCCAATTACTAGATATTGGACCAACTGATGCTGTGAAAGTTTTATAACCATAAAGATTTAAATAAGTTTGAGTATCTCCAAGTCCGCCCCAATAACGATAACCCAACATTTCATCGCGACCCCAGCCGCACATTCCGTGTACCAGAACTATAGGATAATTATTTTGGCGTTTGTTAGGATAAGCATCTAGAATATTAGTATTAACTTGTTTTGCAGTAAGAGATTTTGCCGTAGTTGCAGTGGTAGCCGAAGTTAAATCTTCTTTTTCACAAGAAGTTATAACGGTTATGCAAAAAAGTAAAAGAATAATTTTTTTCATGTTGGAACAGTTTGAAATTAAAAAACAGAGCGTATTTTTAGGTTGTTAATTTATCTTTTTAGTGTTTAAAAAGTAAGATTATGTTTACGATACAAAATTGTTAAAAAACACAGAGTGCTTTTGTCAGGAAAAGTTTTTAAATTAACAATTGAAGCCAATTCTCATTGTAGAGGTTTATGTGGGTTAATGGTCAGATTTTCAATATTGTATATACTTAGGTGTTCTTAGGTAATAAAGTTCTGAGGCTGAAAACTTTTATGTCATAGATTAGTAAAACTCGTGTTTTAAATTTTCAAATCGTCTAAATTTTCAAATCCACAAAATATGTTCTACTTTAGCATTCTATTAAAATTCATACAAAATGATTAACGAAGTACAATTTCAGAACGAGTTACAATTGCTTATTTTTAATGCAATTCGCGAAGATGTAGGCACAGGAGATTATAGTTCTTTAGCTTGTATTCCTGCCGATGCACAAGGAAAAGCTAAATTATTGGTAAAAGAAGATGGGATAATTGCAGGAGTTGCTTTTGCTAAAATGATTTTTAATTATGTTGATCCAAGTTTAAAAGTCGAGACATTCATTAAAGATGGAACAGCTGTTAAATACGGAGATATCGTATTGCATGTTTCAGGAAGTTCACAATCGATTTTAAAATCTGAGCGTGTTGTACTTAACTCTATGCAACGTATGTCGGCAATTGCTACAAAAACAAATCAATATGTACAGCTTTTAAAAGGTACAAATGCCAAGATATTAGATACTCGTAAAACGACACCAAATTTTAGAGTTGCCGAGAAATGGGCGGTAAAAATAGGCGGTGGTGAGAACCATCGATTTGCACTTTATGATATGGTAATGCTTAAAGATAATCATATCGATTTTGCTGGCGGAATAACTTTGGCTATAGCCAAAACCAAAGCTTATCTTAAAGAAAATAATCTTGATTTAAAGATAATTGTCGAAGCCAGAAGCCTTGACGAAATTAGAGAGATTCTACTAAGTGATGGTGTTTTCCGTATCTTAATAGATAACTTCAATTACGAAGATACCAAAAAAGCAGTCGATCTAATTGGTGATAAATGTCAAACAGAATCTTCAGGAAATATCAACGAAAAAACAATACGCGAATACGCTTTATGTGGTGTCGATTATATTTCTTCGGGAGCATTAACACATTCGGTTTATAACATGGATTTAAGTTTAAAAGCTTTTTAGTTTAGAATTATAAAATATGACTTGAGAGTTAGAATTGTAACTCAAATTTAAACTCAAAAAACTAAAAATTAAATGTATGTCTGCAGAAATAGAAAACCGGCTTGATAAAGTTCCGCTAGTGCGCTATCTAGTTCGTTTCTTAAAGAATATAAAACTGCCTTGGCTCGAAGGGTTTTCGTTATATGATTTACTCGAATTGTATTCTATAGGAATCATAGAAGGAGCATTTTCATATCACGCAAGTGCCGTTTCTTTTAGTTTTTTTATGGCATTGTTTCCGTTTGCGCTGTTTATACTTAACTTAATTCCGTTTATTCCGATCGATGGATTTCAGCAAGACTTTTTGCAGTTTGTACAACAAGGAGTACCGCCAAATACATACGATGCAATTAGCAAAATTATTAGCGATATCTTAAATAATAGTCACTCAGGTTTATTATCATCTGGGTTTTTGCTTTCCATTTTCTTAATGGGAAATGGTATTAACGGAATTCTTAGTGGTTTCGAATCATCCAAACATGTTTTTGATAAACGAGGTTTCCTCCGTCAATATTTAGTAGCCTTAGCAATATCGCTAGTCATGACAATTATATTGTTTGTAACCGTTGCTACAATTGTTGTTTTCGAGGTATTTATCCAAAAAACAACTATTCAGGACGTACTTAGCGATAGGATTCCGCTTATTATCATGGGACGTTACTTGTTTGTAATCCTAATGATATTAATAACATCTTCTATATTATTGCGTTATGGTACAAAACAATATAATAAAGTACCGTTTATAAGTATTGGTTCCGTATTTACAACAATCCTAATTGTTATATCTTCATACTTTTTTGGGATTTGGGTTATAAAATTCTCAAAATATAATGAACTTTATGGCTCAATTGGTACATTATTAATTCTAATGTTTTATATTTGGATAAACTGTATGATTTTGCTTTTGGGATTTGAATTGAATGCCACAATCAGAAAATTAAGACAAAAAAATAATAATAACATTTAGAAGCTATTCCTGCTTTCCGCTATATCTTTATCCCTAAAAGAATCGGGATAAAGGATGTCGCTGCAATCAGGGCTAAAAAACAAACATCATGAAAAACTGGATCTTAACAATGGGCTTATTATTTGTAGTAATAGGCAATGTACAAAGTCAAACTGTAATCGGAAAATGGAAAACCATTGATGATCAGACAGGCGAAGCAAAATCGATTGTAGAAGTGTACGAGCAATCAGGAAAAATTTACGGTAAAGTTGTCGAAATCCTTCGTGAAGATCATAAAAAAGATGTATGTACTTCGTGCTCAGGAGTGTTAAAAAATAAACCGATTTTAGGAATGGTAATTATTAATGGCCTAAAGAAAGATGGCGATGAGTATAATGGAGGAACTATTTTAGATCCTACAAACGGTAAAGTATACAAATGTTATATTACGTTAGACTCAGCAAATAAATTAAAATTACGTGGCTTTATTGGGTTTTCTCTTTTAGGAAAAACACAATATTGGGTAAGAGTTAAATAAACATAATTGAGTTATAAAAAATGCGAAATAAATTAATGATATTATTTTTGCTCATAGGATTTACAAAATCTTTTGGGCAAACAGAAAATAATAAATTACAAATAAGTCATCTTACGGGTGACTTTTATGTTTATAAAACTTTTCATGATTACAAAGGAACTCTGATTTCTGCCAATGCTATGTATTTGCTTACAGATAAAGGCGTTGTGTTGTTTGACGCTCCGTGGGACGAAGCGCAGTTTCAGCCATTGTTAGACAGTATAAAAGCTAAACATCATAAAGATGTTATTATGCATATTGCAACACATTCGCATGAAGACAGAGCAGGAGGTTTAGGATTTTATGGGCAAAAAGGCATAAAAACGTATACTATAAAACTAACCGATCAGATTCTTGAAAAAGAAGGCAAAAAAAGAGCCGAGTTTATTATACCAAACGATACTACATTTACAGTTGGGCAGCACCGTTTCGAGGTGTTTTATCCGGGTAAAGGACATGCTTCAGATAATGTTGTAGTTTGGTTTAATAAAGAAAAAATACTTTACGGAGGATGTTTTATAAAAAGCACCGATGCAACAGATTTAGGTTATCTAGGAGATTCTGATGTAAAAGAATGGGAGCAATCTATTAAAAAAGTACAAGCAAAATTTAAAAAGCCAATATATATTATTACAGGTCACGATGATTGGAAAAATACCCAATCTCTTAATCATACATTAAAACTAGTTAAAGAATATAATGCTGCAAAAGCTTCGGGTAAGCCAGATAAAAAGTAAATTTGCATCTAATTAAAAACTAAATAATACTATTTCAAATACTATTATTTTAAAACATATATATCTTCAAAATGCATTTTGTAGAAGTCATTTTACCACTTTCATTAGCTAAAACATTTACGTACCGTATTTCCGAAGCAGAGTTTAATTTTATTCAGAAGGGGATGCGCGTTGCTGTGCCTTTTGGTAAAAACAAAATGTATACGGCATTAGTCCTAGAAATACACCAGAATGAACCAACGCTTTATGAAGCTAAAGAAATTCATGAGATATTAGACGCAAGACCAATTGCTACCGAAATTCAAATAGCACATTGGCTTTGGATTGCTTCTTATTATATGTGTGCTATTGGCGATGTATATAGAGGTGCATTCCCTAGCGGGTTATTGCTAGAGAGTGAAACAGTAATTTCTCATAAAGTGGATGTTTTTGTAGATCAAACTGTTTTAACAGACGAAGAGTATTTGGTTTACGAAGCCTTACAACATCAGAGTTCGCTTAAGGTTCAGGATATCGTTTCGATTTTAAATAAAAAGAATGTATTTCCTATTCTTCAAAAATTAATAGATAAAGATATAGTTGTACTCCAACAGGAAATACAAGAAAGTTACAAGCCAAAATTAGTTCGTTATGTTAAGTTGCATAGCAAGTATGATTCTAATCAGGGATTAAGCGAGTTGCTGGACGTTCTTAAAAATGCAGCCAAACAAAAAGAAATTGTTATGGCATATTTTCAGCTAAGTGCATCCGAAAAGAAACCAATAACAGTTAAGAAATTGGTAGAAGCTTCGCAATCGTCATCGGCGGTTGTAAAAGCTTTGATTGAAAAAGAAATCTTCGAAGAATATTTTTTACAACAAGACCGAGTAAATTTTACAGGAAAAAGTACTGAGAAAGAATTACAATTAAGTTTGGTTCAGCAAACAGCTTTCGAGGATATCAAAACTAGTTTTATCGAAAAAGAAGTTTGTTTGCTTCATGGAGTAACTTCTAGCGGTAAGACCGAGATTTATATAAAACTTATAGAAGAGTATTTGGCAACAGGAAGACAGGTTTTGTACTTGTTGCCTGAAATTGCGCTTACAACACAATTAGTTGGTAGGTTGCGAACTCATTTTGGGAATAAAGTAGCTGTTTTTCATTCTAAATATAGCAATAACGAGCGTGTTGAGGTTTGGAATCAGACTTTAGTAAATGCTGAAAATGCACAAATAGTAATAGGAGCGAGGTCGGCCTTGTTCTTGCCATTTGCTAATTTAGGATTGCTAATTGTAGATGAGGAGCACGAACAAACTTTTAAGCAAGTAGATCCTGCACCGCGTTATCATGCGCGTGATGCGGCAATTGTTCTGGCAAACTTTCATAAAGCAAAAGTTCTTTTAGGATCTGCTACGCCAAGTTTAGAGACTTACTTTAATGCACAATTACAAAAATTCGGATTAGTAACGGTTACAGAACGTTATAATAATGTCCGAATGCCAGATATTGCTTTGGTCGATTTAAAAGATAAGTATTTTAGAAAACGCATGACGGGACATTTTAGCGATGTTTTAACCGAAGCAATTTCTGAGGCTATAAGTTTAGGTGAGCAAGTTATATTGTTTCAAAACAGACGCGGATATTCGCCTATTATAGAATGTATAACTTGTGGGCACGTGCCGCAATGTCAGCAATGCGATGTAAGTCTTACCTATCATAAACACAAAAACCAGTTGCGTTGTCATTATTGCGGATATAGCATGGCAAAGCCAACAAATTGCCATAGTTGTTCCAGTATTGATTTAACGACCAAAGGTTTTGGTACAGAACAAATAGAGCAGGAATTGATTGCGCTTTTTCCAAATGCCAAAACAGGCAGAATGGATCAGGATACAACACGAGGTAAGTTTGGGTTTGAAAAAATCATTGATAGTTTTAAAAATCGAGAAATAGATATTTTGGTAGGAACGCAAATGCTTGCCAAAGGATTAGATTTTGATAATGTAAGTTTGGTAGGAATTATGAATGCCGATAATATGTTGTTTCATCCCGATTTTCGTGCTTTCGAGAGAAGTTTTCAAATGATGATGCAAGTTTCTGGACGTGCAGGACGCTCGGAGAAACAAGGTAAGGTTGTAATCCAGACTTATAACCCAAATCATAATACAATACAGCAAGTCACTAATAATGATTATGCAGGAATGTATAAAGAGCAATTGTATGACAGGTTAATTTATAAATACCCTCCATATTTCAGGTTGGTTAAATTAACGCTTAAACATCGTGATTTTGATAAGTTAAAAGAAGGCTCGATATGGTTGTATCAGGTTTTTAGTCAGAACTTGAATATGTCAGTTTTAGGTCCGGAAGAACCTGTTATTAGCAGAATAAGAAATGAGTATATACGAACAATTTTAATTAAGATTCCGCAGAATGTGCCATTAGGAGGTACAAAAAAAACTATTCAGAAAATACTGAATAGTTTTGAGGCTGTTGCGCAATATAGATCAATAAAAGTAATAACAAATGTTGACTTTTATTAGCGCATTAGTGCGTTATAGATAAAGCACGAACGAGATCTTCTTTTTTGTTTCGACTTAACGGAATCTTTGTGATTCCGATTTCGGCAAACTTACTATTAAAGCGCTCTACTTTGTCAATATTGATGATATACGATTTATGTACACGAATAAATTTTTCTTTTGATAAATCATTTTCAAAAGATTTCATTGTAGAAAGTACAAGATTGCTATCATCTTCGGTAACAACTCTTACATAATCTCCAAAAGCTTCAATCCACTTTATTTTTGCAGTGAAAATTTTAAGTTTTTTTAGATTACTTTTAATAAAAATATGTTCTCCTTCATCTTCCTTTACATCTGTGCGTAACGCATATAGATCTAACGCTCTTTTAACAGAAGCATTAAAACGATCTATTGCTATTGGTTTTTGTAGATAATCGGTAGCGTCATAATCAAACGCCTTTAAAGCATATTCTGCTTTAGAGGTAATAAAGATGATTTGAGGCTTTGTTTTTAGGCCATCCAAAAAATCAAAACCATTTATAACGGGCATTTCGATATCTAAAAATATCAAATCAATATTATTTAAAGAGATACAACTTCTAGCTTCAATCGCATTTGAAAAATCTCCTATTAAGTGTAAATTCGGATGATTATTGACTAATTTTGAGATAATAGTTCTTTGGATAGAACTATCGTCTACTACAACACAATTTAGTTTCATAACATTTAAATTTAGGGAATGTAATAGTAAATATAGATTTATTTTTAATAAAAAACTAGATTTTAGGCTTATTTTTTGTCGTACGTCGAATAAAAGAAAAAAAGTGTTGGATATTTAAAATAAATGGTTACTTTTGCACCCAATTTTAACAAATAAATATTGTATTTATGAATCATTATGAAACTGTTTTCATTTTAAATCCCGTTTTATCTGAGGTTCAGGTGAAGGAAACAGTAACGAAATTTGAAGAATTTCTTACTAGTAGAGGAGCTGAAATGGTATCAAAAGAGGATTGGGGTCTGAAAAAAATGGCTTACGAAATCCAAAACAAAAAAAGTGGTTTTTATCACTTATTTGAGTTCAAAGTAGCAGGAGAAGTTCTTATTGCTTTTGAAACTGAATTTAGACGTGACGAGAGAGTTATGCGTTTCTTAACTGTAAGTTTAGATAAACACGCTATTTCTTGGGCTGAGAGAAGAAGAACAAAATTAAAATCTACAAAAGCTTAATTATTATGTCTACAATAGAGCAATCAGCAAAAGGAAAAAAAGACGGAGATATCAGATATTTAACGCCTTTAAACATAGAAACTAACAAAACTAAAAAGTATTGTCGTTTCAAAAAATCTGGAATCAAATATATCGATTATAAAGATGCAGATTTCTTATTGAAATTCGTTAATGAGCAAGGAAAAATTCTTCCTCGTCGTTTAACAGGAACTTCATTAAAATACCAAAGAAAAGTGTCTGTAGCTGTTAAGAGAGCTCGTCACTTAGCTTTAATGCCATACGTGGCCGATTTATTAAAATAATATTAAACAACAGTTGTTGGTTTCCGTCAAACGAACCTAACTTCTCAAATATAAGGACAACAACATGGAACTTATTTTAAAACAAGACGTACAGAATCTAGGATTTAAAGATGATGTAGTATCTGTAAAAGCTGGTTACGGTCGTAACTTTTTAATTCCTCAAGGTTTTGCTACTTTAGCAACTCCTTCTGCAAAAAAAGTATTAGCTGAAAACCTAAAACAAAGAGCACACAAAGAGGCTAAAATTGTTGATGACGCTAAGAAAATAGCTGAAGCATTGAAAGCACTTGAAATTAAAATTTTCGCAAAAGCTGGTGGAGAGAAACTTTTTGGTTCTATCACTAACATAGATATTGCTGAAGCTTTAGAAAAAGCTGGTAACTCTATCGAAAGAAAATTTATTACTAGCGGTATCGTAAAACGTACTGGTAAATATGCTGCAAGCATTAGATTACACAGAGATGTTGTAGTTGAATTACCTTACGAAATTGTTGCTGAAAAGTAATAGTTTTAATTTATAATATGAAATCCCGATGTAAATCGGGATTTTTTTTTGAATATTAAATAGCTGAAATTGGTTGGAAAAGCCGTAAATATTTTAAAATGAAATACGCAAGATTAACAAAAGAACAATTTGATGAATTACATGCTGAATTTGCTAATTTTTTAGGAACACAAGCAATTGATAAAGCAGAGTGGGATTCGATCAAAATAAACAAGCCTGAGGTGGCTGAACAAGAGCTAGATGTATTCTCTGATTTAATTTGGGAAGGTGTTCTCTCCAGAGCCGAATTTTTAGAGCATTTCTCTAAGAATCATATTTTCTTATTTCAATGTTTTGATACACATGTGCAATCGATAGTTTTGAAATCCTTAGTTCCGGAAACTGATTTCCTGACTAAAGAAGGTTTGCAATGGCTAAGTGATAATATGTTTACTGAAACTATCGAAATGAAAGTTGGTAAAAAAGTTTTTACAGATGAACGTAATACTTCTATTTTTGAATTAATTCAACAAGGAGCTTTCTTAAGTGATGGCCAGTTATTTAAGCAAATAAATACGATTATCGAGTCGTAAATCGATTACTTATTAAAGCAAACCTGGCTTGATTTAAATTCTAATCAGTATATTTTTTACTACCCAGATTTCTTTAATATCTTCAAAATCAATAGTAGTGTTTTTAAAGAAAGCATTATCATTGCTTAAAGTAAATATTTTTTCTAAAGGACTATCATTTTTTATTCTATTAATGATTAGTCCTTTAGTTTTACTTATTATTACTACAATTGCATTTTCTTCTATCGTATTTATATCTGCAATTTCACAAACTACAAATGAATTTGCGTTTATAATAGGTTTCATATTATTGCTAACTACTTCAAAAGCTCTTGAAGTTTTGCTTTGAATAAACGGAAAATGGTATTTAGGTAATGTGTTTAATAAATCTTCATTGCCAAGACAATATTCAAACTGAATCTCTCTCTTAATTAAAGGAGTATTGTTTAATATTATATTGTTAGTTTTTTCGTTGTGGCTTTTTTCTGAAAGTATTTTGTTTAAGTCAATTTCGTGAACATTGCAAATTGAGATTATTGCGCTAAAATCTAAAGTATCCCTTTTCTTCCATGTAGAGATGGTGTTTGGTTTGATATTCAATAATTTAGATAGTTCAATGTCGGTGTTTATGCATAAAGCTTTTTTTAATCGTTTTAAGATTAAATTCGCATTTAGTGATTTTTTTGCTTGCATATTCGAAAAAAGATTTTTACATTTATGAAATATTAATCATTAAACGATTGTTAATTAATCTTAAGACTGTTAAAGAAATAGTCGTAAAATGTTAATTACTCGCATGTTTTAAGTTAATATCTTAAAATTTGAATTATTGCCAAAATCGCATAACGCCGAAAGTCAGATGTAAATCTGATTAAGTATAGATAGGTTATATTTATATAGAATCGGGGAATCCTAATATTAAATGTAGGGCAATATATAAAAAAAATGATTATTTATTAATATTCTAAATAGTTTTCTGTAATAAAATAATATAATACCACATAATAGCATGAAGGTTCTTAAAAAAGGCCTTTAAATAAATAAATTTTTTGTACGAATTTTTGTCAATTATTATTTTAACTGTATGCTTATGGAATTTATAATTACTTTTATCAGAAGAAATAAATTCTTCTCTACTTTATTCTTTACTTCATTGGCATTCAATTTAAAATTAGATGTCATATCTGATTTTGCTAATACAGCAGGAAAACAATTTTCCCTTTTAAATGTTTTTATAAAACAACTGATTTTTTATATCCCCAAACTAAATAATCAGAATGTTCAATATAGGCGTGATTATCGATGTTGTCTATTCGATAATAATACGTAGGTAGCATTATTAATTTGAGTCTTCAGTCCCCGGAAGCGTATAATCGACTACTCAAGTATTAGTAATCAAATCTATTTCTAACCCTAATAGATTTTAGTTTTCGCATCTCTTGTAGAATGTTGTTTCTTAAGATTAAGCTGTGAATACTTTCTTGTACTTAAAATCGTCGAGTTAAAATTTCTGTTTTTTATTTTATGGATGACCTATGGTGCATTACATACAGGCTTTCTAGTGCCTTATAGTAACCAAAAATGAAAAAACAGAATCTCTAATAAAATACATTAATCTTTTAAAAACATTTTTATGAAATTAAAATCTACTTTAAATGACTCTTGTAAACCTGTTTCTTTTTTTCGTATTTATTTGACTTTTGATTTTTGTCGAACTAAGGAACCATGCGCTTCTTCGCGAATTGAGTTTGCAACAAATTCTGAGTAATTTTTTATAGACCTTAAAATTAGATGTTTTTAACAGCATTAGAATGTATCTCTGATGATTTGTTATTACGGCTTTTGTTTTAATAATCTCCGCGTAAATGCGTAAATGGGATTGTTGATGGAGATGCCTATTTATCATATTGGAATTTATTTATCACTTTATTAATCTCTCAGGAATATGAAAACATTTTTCTTAACAATAAAAAAGGGGGCATTTCTGCAAAATTATTTGTGGTTGTTTTTGATATTAATTCCCTTTTCGAGCTCATTCTCACAAAATTTTTGCAAACCCGACTCTCAGACTAATAGTACTGGCGGTTTGTTATGTGTAGGTATGAGTGTAACTACACCAGATTCAGCATTTGATGGAAACATGACTACTTTTGCTTCTATATCAAATGTTTTAGGTTTGGTTTGTTTTGCAGAGGAGACATTACATTTTAATCAAACTGCTAAAGCTGGTGACCAAATTGTCGTTTATTTTAATACTGGAAACGGTGTTTTAGATGCTGAGTTACTATCAAATGGTACTATTCAGGCAAAAAATGGAGCGGCGAATGTGGGACCGGCAGTTGCGTTAAATAACGGTATATTAAACCTCCAAATTTTAGATCCAGTAAACAATATTGGTGTTATAAAATATACATTACCTGGAGATGCAAATGGTGTAAAAATTCAGAGTGGTGGAATTTTAAGCTTATTATTAAATTTAAGAATATATGAGGTTCACTTACAATTTGCTAAACCTACAATTGTTGGAGGAAATACTCAAACTATATGTTCAGGGCAATCTATAGCACTTACTGCTACTGTTGCGGCTGGTACTACATTAGCTTGGTACGATTCACCTACATCGACTACAGCACTTTCAAACATAAATACTTTTACAACACCAGCTTTAACAAGTGCGACAACTTATTATGTAAGTAGTTCCAGAAATGCAGGTTGTGAGAGTGATGAACGAGTTCCTGTAACTATAAATATTTCAAACCCTGTATTGCCGACTATTGATACTAATGGTACTGCAATTTGTTCTACAGGTGCAACGCAGTCGACTACCTTATCGGTAATAAGCCCAGTGCCAGGTACTACTTATTCTTGGTATAATGCTGCATCTGGAGGTACGCTCTTAGGTTCAGGCAATACGTTTATTACAACTGTACCTATTGGAGTTACTAATTTTTATGTGGAGGCAGCTATCGGAACTTGTAAAACACCAACGAGAACTCTTGTAAGTGTTACTTCTAATCCTGTTCCTGCTTTACCAACTGTATTAACACAAAGTGTATCAATACTGTCAGGTCAAAATGCAACTTTAAGTGCTTCATCAACTGATCCAAGTGTTACTTTTGATTGGTATGATGCAGCTACAGGAGGAACTAAGTTATTATCAAATTCGCCAACTTATACTACACCTATATTAACTGCAAATAAAACTTTTTATGTTGAGGCTGTTAGTGCTGCAGGAGGATGTGTAAGTGCGACTAGAGTTGCAATAAATGTAACTGTTTCGGCTAATCCATTGGGTGGTTGTTTAGATGCAAATAGTCAACAAACAAGCCAAAATGGACTTTGTTTATTATGTTCTTCAACTAATCCTAATAATTCGGTTGATGGTAGTAGCAGTACTGCTGCCAGATTATCGGTTCCTGTTGGTTTAGTTAATGGATGGATTCAGCAAACATTGCAATTTAATAACCCAGGTCAGGCTGGAGATATTATTACAGTTGATTTAGAAATACCAACCGGAATTTTAGATATAAGCGCCTTAAGTTATATTTCATTAGCGACTTATAACGGTGCTACTTATAATAATGACCGAATAGCTGTAAATAATTCCCTTTTAAATATTCAATTACTAACAGGTAATCGTTTTAAAGCAAGTCTTAAAGCTGGTTCTGCTTTTGATCGTGTAGAAATTAGATTAGGAGGGTTGGCTACATTATTAACGAGCCTTGATATTTATGGTGCTTCGTATAAATTTAAAGCTAGAACTATAACTGGTAATACAACAATTTGTAGCGGACAAACAGCAACGTTAATATCTAGCGCTAGTTTGGGCGAAACAATTAATTGGTACAGTGCTTTAACTGGTGGTACTTTATTAAGTAATACTGCTAACTATACTACACCAGCTCTAACGGCAGATACTACTTATTATGTTGAAGTTACTCGTAATGGTTGTGTGAATAGCGAAAGATTTCCTGTTCTTGTAACAGTAAATAATCCTGTCGCTCCAACAACGGTAGTAGCTAGCCCAATGAATTTATGTAGTGGGCAAACTACAACAATAACGGTTCAGTCACCAGTTGCAGGTACAGATTATAATTGGTACAGTGCAGCTTCTGGCGGAACTTCTTTATTTACGGGAACTTCATTTACAACACCAAGCTTAACGACTACAACTAGTTATTATGTAGAAGCGGTGATTGGAAGCTGTTTAAGTCCAACCCGTACGCAAGTTACAGTTAATGTTAGTGCGCGACCAGCAGTACCAACCGTAGCCTTGACTAATGTTGTTATCCAGGCTGGACAAAGTGTTACTCTGGAGGTTTCAAATCCTGTGGCTGGCATAGATTATGATTGGTACGATGCTCCTATTAATGGGAATCTATTGGCTTCAGCTACAACTTCGTACACGCCAACACCAGCTTTATCAGTAAATAAAAGTTTTTATATTACTGCGAGAAGTACAGCAACAGATTGTATAAGTGATACAAGAGCTGTTATTAATGTAGTGATAAGTAATTCTATTAATTCTTGTTTGTTGGCTAATTCACAAGTGACTTCTAAAGGAGGAACAACGAATTGTTTATTATGTGGTTCAACAAATGATGGTGATTCTGTAGATGGTAATAATACAACTGCAGCACATCTTTCAATACCTGTTGGTTTACTAGGAGATCATATACAACAAGTATTAAGCTTTCCAACAGTTGGTCAGGAGGGAGATATTATAGATGTTGAACTAGGAATACCTGTTGGACTTCTTGATATAAGTGCTCTTTCTAATATTAGTTTGCAAAGTTTTAATTCAGGTTTACCTAATGGTGATCAATCTAATATTAGTTCTCTTTTAAATGTTCAGATTTTAGGAGGAAACCGTTTTAGAGCGAGTTTTATAGCTGCTGGAGCATTTACAAGTGTTCAGGTTAGATTAGAAGGATTAGCTACTTTATTAGCAGGAGTAGATATTTATGAGGCTTCATATAGATATCCAAATGCTACAATTACTGGAGCAGCATCTCCAATTTGTGAAGGACAATCTACTACATTAACGGCTACGGCTACAGGTACACAAACATTTTCTTGGTATGATGTTCCAACCGGAGGAATAGCTTTGGCAACTAATACAAGCACTTATGTAACGGGACCATTGACAGGGACTAAAATATTTTACTTAGAAGCTAGTCGTGGAGTTACACCGTGTCTGAATACTAATCGTCAGGCTATTACTGTAACAGTGTTGCCTATTCCTACAGATGCTGATATTGCGATAACAACTCCTTTAACTGCTTCTTGTGCAGGAGGTGCTGTATTGACTCCAACATCTACATTGGCGGGAGCAATATTTAAATATTATACAGATCAAAATAAAACTCAAGAAATTGTATCAGGAACGGTAGGAACAGTAACGTATTTAAAAGACTCTTCAACCGGAGCGCTTACAATTAGCGGACTTATTGCTTCTAATTCACCTTATAAATATTATGTTTCGGTGCTTAATGGAGGCACTTGCGAGAATATAAACGGAACTTTAAAAGAAGTTGTAGTAAATTTTCCAGCAGGTTCAGCTTTGACGGTTACGGCAACTTTGGCGGGTTGTGCCAAAGTAAACTTAAAAGATGCTATTACAGATTTTGATACATCAGGAAACACGACATATACTTTCTTTGATACTGCAAATACACCAATTACAGATCAGGCTGCATCTAATATTACTGTAGGAGGTGATTATTGGATTCAAGCTCAAACAATAGGTGTTGATTGTCCATCTGTGAAAGAAAAAGTAACAGTTACAATTAATCCGTTGCCAACTTTAGTGGTTACAACAGCTTCTCAAGTTGTTAATAAAGGAGATTCAGTAGCATTAGTTGCAACATCTAATGGAACTGTAACTTGGTATGATCCAGCAGGAAATCCTATACCATCAAATAATACTGGTGCGCTAAATACTGTTGGTGTTTTTACTTATACAGTAATTGCGAGTAGCGGAACTTGTACAAATAGTCAGACTATTACAATTACAGTTATAGATCCTGCTAGTTGTGATCCGTTATTAGAGAGAGAATATGCTACGACTCAACAATGGGGATCTATTATTACCGGAACTGTTACAAATGAAGCTAATGGGGCTGATGGTAATCCTAAAACATACTCTACAATAACAACTGGTTTAGGACTTTTGGGTATTGGAACTACATGGCAAAATTTACAATGGCCTACAACTATCGCAAAAGGAACTCCAGTAACGGTTAAGTTAGGTGCGGAGTATAGTGGCGTAGCGTTAGGACAAGGTGTTACTGTGATAGGAACTAAACGCGATGGTCTGGGGAATCCAATTGATATTGGAACTTTACAATCTGTATCTGGATCATTGTTAAACTTATTATCTGGTCAAAACTCATTTGAGTACACATTTGTTCCATCAGATGCTACAGGGCCTAAAGCTTATGATGGTATTCGTGTGCAATTGGGATCAATCTTAAGTGTAGCACAAAATATAAATGTATACGATGCTTATTATGATAAATCAGTTACTCAGATAACTTGTGGGCAAGGAGATATCGAAGATGTTTTCTTTGGTGTAAAAGAAATAGGTGTTGGAGCATTAACTGCTACAGTAGGTGTTTCGAATGCATGGAACATAGCTGATGGCGATGTAGCTACTTATGCTACAATGTTTAGTGGAGTAGGAGTACTTGCTGCTGCACAGCTTACAGCAACTTTTAGAACACCATCTATGGTAGGAGATAGTCTTAGAATAGTGATTTCTAAACCAGGAACAGTCTTAAATCTTAATTTGCTTACTGGATTTAATATCCAGCTTTATTTAGGAAATATTGCTGTTGGTGCTCCTATCCAAAACAATAGTAGTTTATTGACTTTAAAATTACTTTCGGGAGATACAATGGCAATGACAATTGTAGCTCCTCAAACTCAGCCATATGATAGAGTTACAATATCTTTTGGAGGTGTTGCAAGTGTATTAGACCAACTAAGAGTTCATAATATAGATCGTGTAACAAATACCAAAGTCATCGGAGGGGATATTAAAAACAATGTCACGGTCTGCCCCGGCACTGATATAAAACTAGAGGTGCCTCCGGCGAATTGTTCAAGTTATAAATGGTATGACTCACCAACAGGTGGGAATGAATTGGCCTCAGGTCAAACATATACAATCCCAGCTACATTGGCAGCAGGTACATATAAATATTATATTCAACCAATTCGTTACGGTTGTCCAGCTTTGGCAAGAGGTGTTGTAACTGTAATAGTTAGACCAACAACTCCAATAAGTACAATAGTAGATGTGAAAATTAATGGTGGAAGCAATACTATAATTTGTGCTGGAGATGGAAAAGTTAAGTTAGAGGCAGTTTTAGCTGCTACTCCAGTACTTAATAATGTGGTATACCATTGGTATAGTTTTGATGGAACAAATAGTAATTTAATCGTAGGAGAAACAGCTTCAATATTAAATCTAACCGGATTAACTGCTGGAACTTACACATATTATTTAGGAGTTAGTTCAGATGAATATTGTGAAACAGCACCTGGAGATAGAAAACAAATTACATTTACAATTTTACCAAATTCTCTTGTAACTGATATTACGGTAAATAATGATTCTGTTTGTCATGATACAGATGCTGTATTTACACCAGAAAGTACTTTAACAAATCCTAAATTCTTTTGGTATTTTGATGCTAATAAAACGCAGCCTATTCCAAATGGACCAGGGCCTGTAATTATTGCAGGCGTTACTTATACAACTAGTAGCTTAGGAGTTCTAACAGTTTCGGGATTAACAGCACTTATGAGTCCTGTGACTTACTATGTTGCAGTATCAAGTGATAATACATGTGAGAATAAAGAGGGTGAACTTAAAGCGGCTACAGCAACAGTAACTAGCCCTGCCACACCAACAACCAATGACGATACACCGACTTTTTGTTTAACAAGTAATCCAACGATTGCGAGTCTTCAGGTAAATGAGCCAAATGTTGTTTGGTATGATTCTCTTATAAGTACAACTCCATTACCTAGTACTACTGTACTGACTAGTAAAGCTTATTATGGAGCGATTTCTCTTCCAATAAAAGTAGGTCCTCCAGAAGTATATTGTGAAAGTGCTGTACGTTTAGTAGTAACTGTAACCGTTAGCGATCCAGCTAAACCAACAACTAACGATGATACTCAAGACTTCTGTTTGGCAAATAGCCCAACAGTTGCCAATCTTCAGGTAAACGAAACAGGCGTGGTTTGGTATAATTCACTAGTAAGCGTAACGCCATTAGATCCAACAACAGCTTTAGCCAACGGTATCTATTATGGAGCAATCCTAGACCCAGTGACTGGTTGTATAAGTTCAGTTCGATTAGC
>NZ_JPRM01000060.1 GCF_000737695.1 Flavobacterium hydatis | reverse complement strand
AAAAGGTTCCTGGTATTTTTATCAGGAACCTTTTTTTATCCTGTAAGGTATTTTTAAGATCCTGAGTGACAAAGAAACTGAGAGTACTGAGTCTGTTCGATAATTAGCCATAAAGGAACGCAGATGACACAGATTTACAAAAGTAAAGACGCGGATAAAAACAGATTTCTCTCTATTATTTTTAAAAATCCGTTTTTATCTGTTTTATCTGCGTGAAACTTCACAAACTTTGTAAAAGCACTACTTTTGAATTGCCACCAGCTGAAGCACAATGTCATTAAGTTAAGAAAAAAATAGCTGAAATACTGTACCGAATAATTCTCACGCCAAGTCGCCAAGCCGCCAAGTTTACGCCTAAAATCTTTGCGCTTTTGCGTCTTTGCGAGAAAACAATTAGCGATAATTAACTCAAAAAGGCTTAACTTAAATACAAAGGGGAGAGAAATCCCTGTTACCTGTGTTTTCGCTTTAGCGAATCTGTTTTGTCTGCGTACAATCTTTCAATCTTATCATTAAGGTTTCTTTTTTTTGTACTTAGTTTCTTTCTTTGTTTTTGTATAAGTGCGAAAAATTAATACAATAATGTGAGATTTATTTGTTATTTTTGTTTAGACCAAATCTAAACAACAAAAATAATGAAAAACTTCCTGATAGCAGATTCTGAAAATTTGCATATAATCGGATTGAAACAGACCTTGAAAAAGTTTGTCAAGAAATCGAGTTTAACCGTGGTAGGCTCTAAAGATGAGTTGATTACTCATCTGGAGAAAAATACAGTTGAGTATTTAATTATCGATCCGAATAATATTTTTTTATTTTACGATGATGATTTTAAGCAGCTGCGGCTAAACTCTCCAAATTGTAAAATTATCATTTTATCATACTTTAAGAATAAACAGACGATCAGTAGTTTTCTGAAAGAAAATATTGACGGATTTATTTCAAAGGACTGTCAGGAGCAAACTATTTTTGATGCTTTGTATAAAATAGAAAATGGTGAACGTTACTTGTGTCCGAAAATATTAAATCTTCTTGTAGATGTGCTTATTTCGCCCGCATCAGATTTAAAAGAGAAACTAACTTTTAGAGAGTCTGAAATTTTAAAGCAGATTGCCAAAGGTAATGATGGGAAAAGCATCGCTTCTAACCTTTTTATAAGCATTCATACATTTAGAACTCATCGGAAAAATATTATGAAAAAAACTGGCAGACATACCACCCCAGAGCTTATTTTATATGCAATTGACAGAAAAATAATATAGTTTAAACTAGGTTAACAATCTTTTTTTTTGTCGATTTTATACTACATATGTAGTACTGCTACTACCTCTTTTGTATAATTTTATTTACTATTCGTATAGTATTGACTTTCGTTTTCATGGGATATACTTTTGTTAAAAACTATTCTTTAGAATGAATCTAAATAAAACAAACCAATGGAAGCACGCGAACAGATAACCACAATTGAATTAAAAAAGGTTTTAGAGAAAAAACATGACAAGCATATTTTTTCTAATAATAAAAAAGCGATTACTCTTTATAAAAAGAGTATGAAAAAAACAATTAAACTAATTGCAAATCATTTAGAAAGCAGAGATACTCCTTTTACAGGCGCGAGTATTTCTTCGATTAAAGAAAAAATTGATGCAATAGTACTTGAAGAAAAAGATCAGGGAAACAGATTAGAATATGTTTTAGACGAGCTTAAAGATATTTACCTGAATGATTGTATTCATTTTCATAACCCAAAGTACATCGCTCATTTAAACTGCCCAATTTTAACACCTACACTTGTTGCAGAAGCGTTTATCTCTTCTTTAAACTCGTCTATGGATACCTGGGATCAAAGTACAGGAGCTACTTTTATCGAATTGAAGCTGATAGACTGGACAATTGAGAAATTGGGTTATCCGGAAAGAGCAGATGGAATTTTTACAAGCGGAGGAACACAGTCAAATTTGATGGGATTACTTTTAGCGCGAGATTATTTTGTGAAAAAGAATTACAATATGGACCCTAAAATGGACGGACTTCCTGCGGATGCATCAAAATTTAGAGTTTTATGTTCTGAAGTAAGTCATTTTAGCTTAAAGAAAAATTTAAGTTTATTAGGATTAGGCCAAAATGCAGTTGTTCCTGTGGCAGTTGATACTGATTTTAAAATGAATGTTCAGGCGTTGAAAAAAGTAATTCAACAACAGAAAGATTTAGGAAATATTCCAATAGCAATTGTAGGAACAGCCGGAACTACAGATTTCGGTTCAATTGATCCCTTAACCCAAATTGCTGCAATAGCAAAAGAGAATAAATTATGGTTTCACATTGATGCAGCCTATGGCGGTGGATTATTAATCAGTGAGAAGCATAATCATAAATTGGAAGGAATTGAGCTTTCAGATTCTGTGACTATAGATTATCATAAAACCTTTTATCAGCCAGTAAGTTCAAGTGGTTTTTTTATGAGAGACAAATCGTATGTAGATTATATAAAATACCATGCAGATTACCTGAACTCAAAAGAACAAGAAGACGAGGGAATTCCAAACATGGTGAAGAAATCAATACAAACCACCCGCAGATTTGACGCCTTAAAATTATGGTTTACCTTAAGAATTATTGGAACAAAGGGGTTAAGTAGCTACATGGACAAAGCGATTGATAATGCACTCTTTACTGCAGATTTCTTAAGAAGGAGAGATGATTTTGAAGTAATTCATAATCCAGAAATAAGTACAATTGTGTTCCGCTATAAACCTTGGAAAACAGATGAAGGATCTTTTTGCAGCTTAAATAGTTACATCCGAAAAGCCATTTTTAATGAAGGAAAAGCCATTATAACTAGTACAAAAGTTTATAATGAAGTATTTCTGAAATTCACACTTCTTAACCCTCTTACAACTCAGGCTGATATTGAAGAAATTATAAATTTAATCGTTCTTCACGGTCAGGAATATACATTGATAAATTAATACCCCTTATGGAAAATAAAATATACGACTTTATAGCTGTTGGTGTTGGACCTTTTAACTTAAGCTTAGCCTGTCTTACAGCGCCAATTGAAAATCTGGATGGTTTGTTCTTTGATAAAAATGAATCTTTTAACTGGCATCCCGGAATGTTATTGCAAGACACCACTCTTCAGATTCCTTTTTTGGCTGATTTAGTAACACTTGCAGATCCAACTAGCCCGTTTAGTTTTCTGAATTATATAAAAGAGCAGGGTAAAATGTACTCGTTCTACATTCGAGAAAACTTTTTATTGTTAAGAAACGAATATAACCAATACTGTCAATGGGCAATTAAGAAACTCCCAAATGTATTTTTTAATACAGAAGTTTCGATGATTGAATATAATGATAATGAGTCTGTTTATATTGTGAGTACAGTTTGCACTAAAACAAGTAAGGTTACTTTTTACAAGACTAAAAAGATAATTTTAGGTACGGGAACTGCACCACATATTCCTAAATCCTGTCAAAATCTTAAAGGAAAAGCAATTCATTCGTCTGCTTATGTGCAGAATAAAGCAGCATTACAAAACCAAAAGTCAATTACCGTTTTGGGAAGCGGACAAAGTGCTGCAGAAGTTTTTAATGATTTATTACAGGAAATTGATGTGTACGGATATCAGCTGAACTGGATTACGCGTTCGTCTCGTTTCTTTCCAATGGATTACAGCAAACTTACTTTAGAAATGACTTCTCCTGAATATGTGGATTACTTTTACAGTCTTCCCGCTGAGAAAAGAGATTATTTGTTAAAAGAGCAGAAATTGCTTTACAAAGGAATTAATAAAGACCTGATTGGAGCTATTTTCGATACTATTTATGCTAAAAAAGTGATTGGAGAAATTGATGTGAATTTAAGAACAAATGCCGCTTGTATAAAAGCAGATTTTGACGAAAGCAAACAAAATTTTGAATTGGAATTGCATCAGACCGAACAAGATAAAAAATACCGTCATGTTACCGATGCATTAGTTTTGGCAACAGGTTACGGTTATAAATTACCTCCTTTCCTAGAAGGAATTACTGATAGAATACAATGGGACGATAAAGGACGTTTTGCTGCCAATCGAAATTACAGTATTGACAAAAATGGAGGAGAAGTTTTTGTTCAGAATGCAGAATTACACACGCACGGATTCGTTACGCCCGACTTAGGAATGGTTTGCTATCGAAATTCTTATATTATCAGAGAAATTACAGGTGTTGAGCATTATGCAGTTGAAACAAAAATTGCTTTTCAGGAATTTGGAGTTGCTGTAGCTGAAGTTGTAGAGTCAAATGTTTTTGAAGAGATTCTGTAAATACCGCTCTGGTTCAACGGTCTACAGATATTCGATAATAAGACTGTAATCGACTGATATAATTTTGGTTGTTGTATCCCCATTTTTAGGGAAAGTATAAGATCAGATTATATGACACCCATTAAAAATAATAATAAGCTTAACTTGATAAGAGATAATGAATAATAAAATAATTGATATAGAAAATAAAGCCGTTTCTGATATTGTTTTTATCAAAACAATTCCTGGTATGGGCGTTTTTGAATTGCGTCCAATAGACTTAGAAACTGATATGCCTTTGCTTCATGACTGGGTGAATCGTGATTATGCGGTTTATTGGGGAATGAATGGATTTTCTTTGCAGGAAGTGTACGATTCGTACCGCGAAATTCTGGAGAAAACTGATGTTTACATGGGAATTTTTAATGGAGATATTTCCTTTTTATTAGAATGTTATAATCCCGAAACAGATAGTATTGGAGAGTACTATAAAGTAGAAAAAGGGGATAAAGGGATGCATATTTTAGTAGCTCCTTTGGAGATACCCGTAAACAAGTTTACCTGGACGATTTTTACCGTAATACTAGATTTTATTTTTTGTGATGCTAAAAATCAACGTGTTGTTGTTGAACCTGATGCACGCAATCATAAAATTCATGCATTGAACAGAAAAGCCGGATTTGTATTCCAAACCGAAATTGATTTGCCTCATAAAAAAGCACATCTTGAGTTTTGTACGCGAGAGGATTATTATAAGGCTTTGCAATCAGTTTAAATGTAATATTTTGGAGTTATCCAATAATAAGTACTGTAGCTTTAATCGAAATAGATTAGGGTGAAAGTCAATGTTTTTTTTAGTTAAATAGAATGATAAGCGGGTTCAGAAATGGATCCGCTTATTTTTTGTAGTTAAGAATGAAGCTTCCTATTCGTATTTCTTCATTGTACAACCTCTTAAAAATACTTTTAGTGCATTATTTTAGAAACTTAATAAACAAGGAATAGAAAAATTGTATTTTGTTTTTTATGACCTGATAAATTTAACCTGTATAAAAAAATGCAGAGACCATAATTAATATGTTCTCTGCATTTTTATTTACTGCAATGTACTATTTACAATTTTTAAAGTAAATCCTGATTCATTGGTTTTAATTTTTTTATCATGAAATAACAGATTAGGACGAATATAATCCACAAAATATAGACTGTAGCCAGAGAGTAGCCATAATTAAGTAACGGACTATCTTTGCCATAAGAAGCGGTCGTTATTACCATCGTTTGTAATGGTTCTCCATTAAAACATAACCAAATCATTGCTGCTAAATGGATGATAAGGGTACTGAACAGATAGATAAACAAAGGAATCTGTCCTAATGTAAAAAAGAAATTGGCAACTCTGCTTTTCCAGTTTTCTGCATAAGCTAAGAACAAGAAAATCGGACCCAATGTGATCGCTATAAAATCTAATGAAGCCGGATATTTAGTGAGATTGAAAAACGACAGTATACTGATTAGGTCTGAATTTCCTGCTTTCCATGGGATAGATTCTCCGTAACCATTTAGACCACGTAATAAGAAAAATAATCCAATAAGAGTATAACCACTGTACAACAGTACTTTTTTTCGAATTATTGGTGAACTTTCCGACCTACAAAAGAAACCAAAATAATAACCCAGTAAAAGAACACCTAACCAGGGGAGTAGCGTATAATTTACGATATACAAGCTCTGACCTTGAGGTATAAATTTTTGTTGATGCAACAAATACCAGAAAATAGCATTCAGAGAATCTCCTTTCATTTGCAAAGAATCCAGTAAATGATGCGCTATTATAATAGTTAAAGCGATCGATAAGATTAACTTTCTGTTGAAGTATTGTAACCCTGCCATGCAATACAGGCATAAACCTAATGAACCAATGATAAAGACACCAATTGTACGGTAATAAGGATCAAACGTATACAAAAAATTGTTTATGAAAATTTCAATAAGGATCAGTATACTGCCAAGTTTGAATAACTGCCATACATTTTGCTTTTTGGTTCTCTTACTCATCCAATGAAATAATTCAATACCAGCTATAAAGAAAACTGCTGGCGCAAAATAATGTGATATAAAACGGGTAAAGAACAAAGAGAAAGTGGTATGATCTAAATCTGCCGGATTAGTGTTCCAGTAATGAAAAAAGAGTCGGGTATGATCTAAAATCGCAAAAGTCATTACTACTCCCAATAGTATTCTTTGGGATTTGAAAGCACGCTGATCGATATGCTCCATCTAATTAAAATTTATAAGTGAAGTTGATCATAAAATTGCTTGGCTTTTGCGGACGCGCATAATAACCGTCACTTACCCAATACTGTTTGTCCAGAATGTTATTGGCTTTAATACCAATTCGATATTTCGGACGGTTGTAAAACACAGTCGCATCAAGAAGATTATAAGAATCAAGTGTAAATGTATTTGTATTATCAATAAAAGCATCAGAAACATAAGAATTTCCAATTCCCAGTCCCAGTCCCTGAGCTTTACCATTAACAATAGTATAACTTGCCCAAAGATTAACCACATTTTTTGGAGTACCTGCCGCTCTTTTGCCCATTACATTTTCGGCTGCCTTGGTAAACTCGTTATCATTATATCCATAACTGGCTACATAGTTGAAACCTGAAAAAGGTCTTCCGATAATTTCTATTTCAAGTCCTTTACTTTTTTGCGTTCCGTCTTGGATAACGTATGTTCCCTGAGTTGTTACATCATTTCTTAAACTGTTTGTTACATCAATCTGGTAATAGCTTACAGTTGCATTGAGTTTGTCTGATAAATCAAGTTTAACACCACCTTCTAGTTGTGCAGCTTCTTGGGGTTTAAAAACAGAAACTTCTCCATTTGGCTGAAGTTTGCTACCAATGTTTTTAAATCCATTCATATAATTACCAAAAACCGCTACTTTGTCTTCAACAATTTGATATACTAGACCAAATTTAGGAGAAAGTGCGGTTTGATTGTAGTCACCTACAGTTGTGCGAGATTTTGTATTTGTTGTTCCATCACCAATATAACGATCTACACGTAAACTGGCCATTACTAAAAGCTGATCTGTTATATTTAGAACATCAGAGGCATAAACACTATAGGTAGATTCTTTTGTCTGGTTTTGTCCCGTGTTTCTTTTTGCTAAAATCGATTCAACGTCCTCAATTCTAATCACTGGTGTTGAGCCTAGATTATCGAGGTTTGCTGGTTCAAATACTTTACCGCCATATCCCAATCCGTCATATCGGGTTGATCTGTAACTGGATAAATAATCAAAACCTACAACAAGTCTGTTTCTGAGGCTTCCGATTTTAAAATCTCCGGTGAAATTTTGCTGGAAATTTTTTCGTACTGTTTTTTCATCTGTAAATGCTCTTAATACACGATCAACAGATGATTTATTTTGCCAGATGAAATCAAAAATATAAAGATCATCGTAAGAACCACCGCTGTAAGCATATCTGGACTGAGAGGTCCATTGGTCAGAAATTTTGTATTCTGCATCAAGCAATACGTTGGTAGAAGCCTGTTTGCTTACGAGAGAGTTATCATTAAGCGATATGCGATAGTCCAGATTAAGATCTTTAAAGCTAGTTAGACCCAATGTAGGAGAAGTAATCCATCCGGCTGGAGTAATTCCTTGTGCACTTTGAAAATCAGCATTCAGCGTAAACTTTAAGCGGTCTGATACCTGATACGTAATGCTTGGCGCAATAAGTAAAGTAGCAGAATTACCCTGATCCTGAAAGGTATTTTCGGTCTGGCGAGCTACGTTTAATCGAATCAGTAAACCTTCGGCATCCTTAACCGGGGTATTAATGTCTAATGTCATACGGCTCAGATCCCAACTTCCCATGGTATAACCTATTTCGCCTCCAAAATGATCGTATGGTTTTTTGGTAATGTAATTAACAATTCCTCCAAACGAGGTCATCTGCGCTCCGAAAAGGGTAGAACTTGGACCTTTATAGGTCTCTACACGTTCTACAGAAGCAAGATCTACACCCGTACGCAGATAAGTTGCCATTCCGTTACGGAAATTTTCACTAGTTTGAAAACCTCTGGAGAAAAAAGAGGGCATTCCAGCCCCCGTTTTTGCAGGTGCAGCTCCCGGAACATTTCTAAAAGATTCTTCGACTGTTAAAGCCATTTGCTCTTTGATTAGTTCTTTGTCTACTACACTATAAACTTGTGAATTTTCAAGGTTTGAAATTGGAAGCCTCGACACATACTCACTTTTCTTTTTTGAAGTAATTTTATATTTGTTACCTACAATAAAAACCTCATTAAGAATTTCGGCATTAGCGGTAAGGTTAAAATCCAATAAAATTTCCTCCCCAGTTTCTACAGTAACCGTTTTTGTCTGTGGGGCTAACCCCATGATATTGACAGTAAGCGTATTGTTTTTTGATGTAAGTTTATCAAACATATACCAACCATCCTTGTCTATTTTTACACTGTATTTTCCATTTAGGTTAACAGTGCCGTACAGTACTTTCTTTCCATCTTCTGTCATAACCTGACCTTTGATGACACCAGATTGGGTTTGTTGTGCCTGAGTTTGTAAAGACAATAATAAGAGCGCAGCAGTAATAAGCAGCGTAGGTATGTACTTGTTTAATGAGGTAAAATAATTCACGAAATTATTATTTATTAAATTAATTAATGTAAAATGGTGTCACCGGATTTTTTACAATACCGATATATGGCAGGTTCTGAAATGGATTAGCACGATTTCTCAACTGTCTGTTATTATTCAGTTGTAATTTGTTTAAAGCATCAGGACTGAACTCATTGACAAACAGGTCAAATTTCTGGAAAGATTCACTGAATTCAGGATGTGCCGATTGGTAATCTAAGATGCACTCTGCTACAAGCTTCCAAAACTCGTCTTCTGGAAAATCAGCATGCTCTACAAGTATTGCGGCTATAAATCGGAATATAGAATCGAATACCTGTGTAAATAAAGGCAACGTTTTGCGATCGTCAGGAACATTAACAGCAAGCCTCAAAGCTTCTTCAGGAATCTCTAAACTACAGTTAAGTAATGAAACCTCTTCACCAATATCTTTCATAATGGCATTAACAACCTTATGATCTTCCAGAATCAGGATTAAGTTTTCGCCATGAGGCATAAAAACCATGTCCCATTTGTAAAAACAATGAAGTAAAGGACTCAAATAGCAGCTAAAGTATTGTCTTAACCAATTTGAAGTTGTTAAACCAGATGCCTGTATTAATTCCGGTAGGTAAGCCTTGCCTTCATTATCTATATGAAGTAATGCTGCCATTGTAATTAAGCGCTGATTTTCAGAAACTTTATCAGCTGGACTTTCTCTCCATAAACAGGCGAACATTTTCTTGTAAGGAGTATCACCCGGAACTGCTGTTTCATAATATTGATGAGCAAAACTCAAACTAGCGATTTCTCTCAGAATGATAAACCCTTTCGATTGTAAGTAATTATCGTCTTTTACAAGGTTGTAAATCCACTCATTGATTGGTGGGTTAGACAACATAAATTTAGGAGATAGCCCACGTACATAACCCATGTTAAGAACAGATAAAGCCGTTTTAACATAGAACTTTTCAGGATTGGTAATATTATAGAATGTTCGTATCGATTGTTGTGGCTGGTATTTATCGGCATTGTACCCCATACAAACCAGTCTGTTAGTCGCGATATCGGCTGAAAATATATTGGCTAATTTATTAAACCATTGCCAAGGATGCACTGGCATATAAAAATAATCATTAGGATTTAATCCTTTTTCAAGAAGTTGATCGTTAAAATTTTTCAACGTTTCTTCACCAAGTTCCTGTAGCATTACTTTATCATAATCTAAAGGCAGGACGGCAGTAAAAACAGCAGTCGAGCGATGACCAGCAAGCCATACTAAAGAAAACGGTGCAGCTGCTTCCGGAGCATATTCCCTGTGATCGCTGGAGGTAAAACCGATTCTTCCATTATTAGCGATGAATCGAGGGTGACCTGTCATGGTAGATTCAGTTTGCTGATAACCGGCATCCAATAATTCTTTTGAATTGGGTTTGCCATAATAATTAAGGTAAGCACTTCCAGCCAGTGTGCTGCATACCTCTTCAAGATAAACAGGTAATGACTCTTCAGGAATTCCAAGTTCTGCCTTAAATTCAATGATAAAACTTAGTGCGTCTAATGTAGCAGTTTCTCCTTCAGTAAATTTTTCAATGGATGGAGTATCAATATACCAATGGTTTAAAGCTAAAATTTTAGCATTAAACTGATACACGTTTTTTTCGTCTGCACTCGTCAGTTGATAGATTTCCCAGTCGTCTTTATTTCCGATTAGCTTTGGAATAACTAATCGTTCATGAGAAAATTCGGCAAGTATTTTTCTAAGGTGCAAACGAGTTACTTTGTCCCAAACTACTTTTTCTAAATGGCTGGATGCTTGTATTGGTGAGATTTGCGTATCTATATTCATGGTTTTAGCGTATTATGGTTTTAAAGAAGGACTAGATTAATTTTGTCTGATAAATAGAAAGAGGATTTTTCAGAGTACCAGCAAATTGTTGATTCTTGAAAGGATTAGTGGCATCAAGCATTTTTGTGCTATTTTGCATTTGCAATCTATTTGAACACGTTTTAATGATCTCTGAATCAAATAAATCATACTTTCTGAATTTGTCCTCTAGTTCAGGATATTCTGATTGGTATTCTGATACGCATTCCGCTACAAGACTCCAAAAATCTTCTTCAGGCAGATTTACATGTTCTACCAATACATGATTTAGGTATCTGAAGAAAGAATCAAATATCTGAGTAAAAATAGATAGGATTTTAAGATCTTCAGGAACATTGATAATGATTCGTTTGACTGTTTCTGGTAATTCTTTTTCTTGATTTACAATAGCTACTTCTTCACCAATATCTTTCATAATTGCCCTAACCGGAACATTGTCACGGAATACCAGAATCAGATTTTCGCCGTGTGGCATAAAACGCATATCATGGTAATAATAACAATGTAAAAGTGGACTAAGGTAAGATTGCAAATAGCTTTGAATCCATCCTTTTGCATCTAAAGGAGAAGATTTAATTAATTCTGCCAGCAATGAGTTTCCATTAGTGTCTATGTGAAGCAGTGCAGCCATAGTCATAATACGTTCACCATTTGCTATTTTGTCCATCGGACTTTCTCTCCATAACGTAGACAACATTTTTTTATAAGGAGAATCTACTTTTATAGCCTCTTCGATGTATGCATTGGTGTAACCAACTGTAGCGATTTCTTTTAAGGTAGTAAAACCTTTTTTTTGAAGATAAGGATCATTCTCTACAAGGTTCGCAACCCATTCGCTAATTGGTGGGTTTGTTCGCATAAAATAAGGCGAAAGCCCTCTCATAAAGCCCATATTAAGAATAGAAAGAGCTGATTTAACATAAAATCTTTTAACATTACTTACGTTAAAAAATGTACGTACCGATTGTTGAGGCATATACAAATCTTTACTATCACCTAAGCAAACCAATTTTGATGCAGCAATATCTGGCGCAAATAAATAAATCAGTTTATTGTGCCATTGCCATGGATGAATAGGGAAAAAGATATAATCTTCTGGTTGAAGCCCTTTTTCTGTAAGAATCGAATCAAATGATGCTTTTAAGTCTGCATCTAATTCCTGCTCCATTACTTGTTGGTAACTAAGAGGAGGAATACTCGTAAATTCGGTGTAATTTTTATGGCCTGCTACCCAAACGAGTGAAAGTGGTGTTGCCGCTTCAGGGCTGTAATTTTGATAATCTATTGCATCAAAGCCAATTCTGGCACTGTTAGCTATAAAACAAGGATGCCCGGCAGTCATGGCGTGCTCTACATCAGCGTAACTTGCTTCCGTTAGATCTTTAGCCGAAAGCTCACTATTAGTATACATATAAGCACTACCATAGAGGCAACTGATTACTTCTTCTAGGTAAGTAGGCAGATTTAGTTCAGTAAAGCCTAATTCTTCTGTAAATTCAAGAAGAAAAGCGATAGCATCAAGAGGTTTAGAATTTCCGTTTACTGTTTTAGTAATAGAGTCTGTGTCAATATGCCAATGGTCTAATGCAAGTATTTGTGCACGAAATTGATATTCTGTTATTCCATCTTGAGTATTAAGGCAGTAAAGTCCCCATACTCCGTTAGTATTCTGTAATTTAGGGCTAAGTAATAATTCATGTGAATACTCACATAGCATTTTTCTTAGCTGTATTCTGTTTACTTTTTCCCATATTTCAGGTTGAAGATGGGATGTGACTAGTTGAGGATTTAATTGACCGTTCTCATGTCTTACTATTTGGGACTTTTCTTTCATTGGGTATTGGTTTAATGGATATGATTAGTTTTTCAAAGTATTTTTCTTTGATCAAATAAGTGTTTTCAAGTGGTATACCTGATTGTGTTAATCTGTTAAAATTTTGATAATGATCTTTTCCGTTAAGGGTAGGAAACTAGTGGTTCTATTTTTCATAATTATGGGGTAATTAATTAGTATTAGAAGATTGTGTTTTGTTAGGCTGTCTGGTTCTATTAGTAGATTACATTGCTTTTTTTTTAATTTGATAACAAGATTTATGTTGTTTTTATAAGAATTACTATATACATTTGTCTTGTTCTTATTTATTCCAATTATAAATAACAATTTAGTTCAGCAAAGCTATTTATAATAATTTTAAATAACAAAATTTATTTTGCATATTTTTCGTACTTAATTTTATCTAAATTATCACTAAATCTTTATTAAAGTTTATGGAAACAAGTATCATAAGTTCTTCATCTGAAGTTGTAACTCAGCTAATTCGATTTAGAAAAAGTATCTATGCTGATTCTTATGTAGGGGGAAGTATTTCGGATACAGTATTGCAGGAAATTCTAATCAATGCAACATGGGCACCTACTCATAAGATGACAGAACCTTGGAGATTTATTGTACTTGCAGGAAGTCAACTCGAAAAATATGGAAATTATATGGCAGGCTATTACAAGTATTTGTATGAGGATATCTCAGATGTCGAAAAAAGAGAAGCAAAGTATAATTATCTAAAAAAATACCCACTTAAAGCGGCGTGTCTGATTGGAGTAATTCTTTCTAAAAGTACCAAAGTAAACATCCCCGAATGGGAAGAACTGGCTGCCGTTTCCTGTGCAGTGCAAAATATGGCTATTAGTGCAACTTCTTATCAATTGGGTTCCTATTGGGATTCAAGTGGTGCTGCAATAGAATATGTGAAAACCTTTGGTCTTGAGGCTAATGAGCAATCTCTAGGATTGTTTTTTATAGGTTACCCTGAGGAGTCGGCACTTTCTGTGACCAAAAGAAGAACCGCTATAGATAAAAAAGTTTCTTGGCATATTTAATAAAAAGGTTTGAAATTATCTTGAAAACCATGCGAAACAAAAGTTGTGCTAAATTTTAAAAAGATGAATCTGTAGCTGTGATAATAACGATAAGGTTTAGCATTTCACATACGAAAAAAAGTAGATAATCACCCACCAGAGAAGATTGATTCGGGTATTTTTAGTACGTTGGCATCCTCCAAAAAAACTTAATATTTTTCTTTAAAAACCAAATAATTGTGCTAGTAAAAATACGTTCAATATTTACTTTATTCAGGATTGCATTGCAAGGAACTGAAAAGAATTTTACCTCAGGCAATGTAAACAGGGCGACCTTTTTATTATCCGTACCTACCATGTTAGAGCTCAGTATGGAGTCGCTTTTTGTTTTAGTCGATCTTCTTTTTGTAAGCAGTCTAGGCGAAAATGCCATTACAGTCGTAGGGATTACTAACTCTGTAGTCATTCTTATTCAGTCAGTAGCGATGGGTTTGAGTATTGCGGCAACGGCAATGATTTCAAGAAGGGTAGGAGAGCAAAAACCCCGTAGAGCTGGACAGACCGCAATGCAGGTCATTTATTTAGGGATTTTCCTTTCTGTGATATGCAGCGTTTTAGCCGTAATTTTCAACCAGGAGATTATGCGTTTTGCGGGCGGATCAGATCATTTGATTAGCTATGGCAATGCTTTTTCTAAAACAATGTTTGCAGGACTCATTTTTATGATCATGCGTATTTTGATTAACGGAGTGTTCAGAGGTTCCGGAGATGCCTCGATGGCGATGCGAACCCTCGCATTTTCGAATGTTTTAAATGGTTTACTATGTGCGGTACTAATCTTCGGATTGGGTCCATTTCCTAAGCTGGGCTTATTGGGAGCAGCAATAGCAATGGTGATTGCAAATGCCTTTAGTGTCGGCTACCAGTTATGGTATCTGTTTAAAAATAATGACACAATTATTATAGGAAAACGACAAATGTTGATGGTTCCTGTACAGATGAAACGAATCCTAAAACTTGCAACTGCCGGAATGATTCAGAACTTGGTGCCTTCTTCAAGTAGATTTTTAATGATTGTTATTGTTGCAAAACTTGGTGAAAATGTACTTGCCGGCTATATTATTGCCAATCGGATTATTATGTTTAGTGTTTTACCTGCCTACGGAATTGCTAATGCGGCTGGTGTATTGACTGGTCAAAACCTTGGCGCAAGACAGCCAGAAAGGGCAGAAGCTTCGGTATGGAAAACAGGAGCCTTTAATATGTGTTTTCTGGGACTTATTGCCATTTTTTTAATGTTCTATGCCAAAACTCTGGCAGGATTTTTTACCAATGATGAGCAAATTCTTTCTTACGCAAGTACTTATCTGCAATATATGGCTATTGCTTACTTTTTCTTCGGTTACACCATGGTAATCTCTCGTGCGCTAAATGCAGCCGGAAGTGTAAACACGGTGACTGTACTTTATATTCTAATGTTTTATATGATCCAGCTTCCATTATCTTATTTGCTGGGTACTTATTACGAATGGGGACCAAAAGGGATATTTATTGCGATTCTAATTTCAGAAATTGTATTGGCAACCAGTAGTATTTTAGTTTTCAGAACTGGTAAATGGAAAACGGTGAAGTTGTAAAAGATTTGAGTTTCTTATTTCTGTTTGCAATTATATTTACAATTCATTTTCTTGTAGATCTTTACAATATATAAAAAACCGCTGAAAATTATTTTTCAGCGGTTTCAATTTTATGATTACTTATAAAGCATTAGCAAATTCTATTTTACCAATAATTTTTTACTTTGTTTAAATGACCCATCAGTAAGTATAACATGATAAATACCTGTTGGTAAGCTCTTGATAGTATAACTAGATGCATTGCGAACAACGTCTATTACAACTCCATTATTATTGTAAATAGTAATAACAGCATTTGCACTATTTATATTTTCAAAAGAGAAATTAACTACTTCCGATGCAGGGTTAGGGAACATTGCAAACGATTTGTTTTTATTCAGAGAATCATCGGCTTCAGCCCCAGCAAGAGGAAGATTGATGTCGAGATAACTACTCCAATCGCTTGTTCCAGCTGCATTAACAGCTCTTACTCTAAATCTATATGCGGTTTCTGTTCCTTGTTTCGGAACCCATAAATAATAGGTTGTAGATGTTCCTGCGCTTGCCCATCCAGTTGCAGCTTTGTATAATTGCACTTCGTAGCTTGTTGCATTTGCAACCTGTGTCCATGAAGCATAAAAACCTTGAGCATAAATACCAGAATTAGTAATATTTGTTGGTGTAGCAAGAGTTACAGGATTTGGATTTGAAGAACCAAAAGTTACCGTATAATCCTCAACTTCACCATCACCAATACTTCCGCATACAGCAGTTGGGTTAGAGTTATATTTCATTATAATACGCATTCTAGTAGTTCCAGTTGCATCATTTGGCACCGTAAAATTACCCGTAACAGTACCATTTGACGAAAGTCCATTAATTACTTTCTCAGAAGCTTCGAATGTATTGTTTTTATTATAATCTATCCAAATACCCCAAGATTCAGTATAATTAGAACTAGAGAAACCAGGCGTTAAACTAACAGACATACTTGCGTTTGGTGTCAATGTTATATTTTTAGAAGTATAATTACCATAGCCTGAAGCATCAGATCCAGAAGTATTTGTAAAACTTCCTATAACAACATCTTTAATATATTCATATTGGTTTGCACCCTGAGCGCTACAATATGTAGAAGTAGATGTTAGCACTGCCGTTACAACATTAGAATAATCAGAAAATGTAGTATTAGCATTCGCTCTTACTTTATAAGTATAAGTATTTCCAGCTGTTAAACCTGTATTTGTATAGGTAACAACATTTGCTCCAAGAGTTGCAATAACACTATAAATACCGTCTGCAGAAGCTCTTTCTACAGTATAAGCAGTTTCATTTGTAGCGTTATCTGTCCATGTCAACACAGCCTGAAGTGTAGTTGAGTTAGGAGTAGCTACCAAATTAGTAGGAGCTGCAACGGTAGTTCCGCTTGTTGTTCCTGCAGTTATAGCTTCAAATGGCTTGGTATTATACGCATAATCGGTAATAGAATATCCATCTCCGCTTGCTGTAACCTTTATCTTGAACCATCCGTAACAAGTTCTTCCTCTACTTGTGTATTCAAAACCTACATAACCTGTTTGATTATCCCAACTTGTATAAGTTGCAGTACGCAAATCTAGTTGATCAGGATATGCTGCACCAGGCGTTACAAAAGTACTTGAAGCGCCAATAGATGTACCTGCAGCAATTTTAGCAATATTTCTTGTTCCAGATATTCCAACCAATCTTTTGCCGTAAGTTTCTATTTTTAATGCATTGGCTGCAAATTGCCAAGCACCATATTCAGTATTATCACCAATACCTAAATCAATATATTTCCAAGTAGCAGCAGGAGAAACCACAAAATCTGGGTTATCTACATATACAATACCATAAGGAGCATCAAATTTGACATTTATTGTTTTAGCAGCATTGTCGAGAGTTGCTATTCCGCCAGTTATTGCAGCATCTTTAAATGTAACTATAACCGCAGCATCATTGGCAGGTAAATGCGGATTTGCTTTTCCTGTAAAAGTAAGAGCAACTTTAGAGTTACTTTTCAAAGTCAAAACAGCTGTTAAGCCAGTTGGCACTCCCGAAATTGTATAATCGGTTCCTGCTGTAAATGTTCCTGTACTTTTGGTAAAAGTTCCATTATTAGTAGATAAAGAAATCTCCGTATTTGATGTAATACCACCATCGTTAGCATCTGCCTCATATAGCGTATTTGCAGACAATACAACAGCAGTTTTAGCTGTCATACCTGTATAAATCGATGCTCCTGGTTGTGTGTTATAGGCATATTCAGAAATCGTATACCCATCTCCGTTCGCAGCAACGGTAACTTTAAACCATCCATAACAAGTTAAACCATCAATAAGATAGTCAAAACCAACATATCCTGATTTTTCGTCCCAATTTGTATAAGCAGCATTACGCAAATTTAATTGATTCGGATATGCTCCTGGAGCTGTAAAGTTGCTAGCAGAGTTTATTTGAGTATTGGCAGCTAAAAGAGAAATGTTTTTAGTTCCCGTCTGGCACACTAATTTTTTAGCATAAGTTTCTATTTTTAACGCATTGGCAGCAAATCTCCAACCTCCAAAAGCAGGATCATCGCCTTTCTCAATTTCAAAATACTTCCAAGTTAAAGCCGATGAAACAGTTACGTCGGGCATATCAACAAAAAAAATCCCATAGGGATTTACAAATTTAAAATCGAAATATAAGCTTGTACAAGATAAACCTGTTGTACCACCTGTAAATGCTGCAGGTAAAAATGTAATTGCTCCTTTAGTATTATTAGTTAATAAATGATTTGTTGCTTTTCCTGTTAAGGTAATTGTTATCTGTGAATTGGAATTAACCGTAAGTACTGGTGTAATTCCTGCTGGAAATGTATGAGTAAAATGGGTTCCCGATAACATGGTTCCAGAGCTAAGAGCAAGTGTTTTTGCTCCTGATAGCGTTATTATTGACGATGTATCAAAAGAACCATCATTTGCCACAGCCTCTTTAAAAGTATTTTTATTAACTGTCAGTAGACTTCCACTGTAATTAACTCCAGTTGCAATAAGGTTACTTTCTTGCCAAAGAGTTTTTCTTGCTGGATGTTCTAAGGCGGCAAGCATTCTGTCAATTTGCCCTTGCGTATACATTTTATAACATCCTTGCGCACCATTGTAACCCATGTAATTTTCATTGTTTACTCTGTCGCCGTTACAATTTGTTCCTTGAGTACAGGCTAGAGTATGTAATCCGTCTTCTAGAGGAGTGTCGGCTACTTCATCTGAGCCTGTGCAACCACCTTCAAAAGTGTGTATTAAATTCATGAAATGCCCAAATTCATGTGTTAATGTTGCTGAAAATTCTTTGCTATAAGAGTTGTCATATAAATAGGCTCCATTAAAAACTACTCGTGCTGTGTTGTTTGCTGTCATTCCTGAATCTGGATACCATGCTACTCCTGAGTTATTGAGAGCTCCATCTTGATATAAATCATTCTGGATATATACATTCATATATTTTGTATTATCCCAAGCATCGGCAGCAATTTGATCATCATATCCGCCACCATTTCCATATCCATTTTTTGCAGTATGAAATACAACTCCCGATGTACAACCACCATTCGGGTCTATCTTGGCGAGTTTAAACTCAATATTTAATGTGCCTCTTCTGGCTTGAAAATAGGGATCGACAGTTGCAAAGTCGGCATTTCGGCCATTAAAATCATCATTGAGTTGAGCGAGATGATTTACTATTTTTTCGTAGGTAATTGTTTTTCCACTCTGAACATCTCCGTAAATATGAAAAACAACCGGAATCACATAAGACGTTTGTAGCAGTTTAGAAGTTTTGGATTTCCATTCTGCGCTTAACTTTTTGGTAAATGCATCAAAGTTTTGCCGTTCTTTTAGTGCATTGGGGTTCTGTTTGTAAATTTTGTCATTTTCTTCTTTTGCTCTACATGGTAGTCCTTGTGCACTAACTTTAAGAACGAAAATAAACGCCACAAATAATAATAATTTTGGTTTCATAATTTTTTTGGGGTTTGTTAATAATGAGACCAAAGATATTTGAATAGTTTAAAATAAGATTATACTATGTTATTCTGTTTTAATATGAAATAATCCAAACAAATTAACTTTAAAATTACAGAAAGTGTTTTTTTTAATCATAAAAAATTGAATTTTATAAAGTGCAAGAAGGGGTTGTTTTCGCCTAAATACAAGGTTTAATTATTGGTTGTATTTAAGAATTTGACCTAAAAAAAGATTTTTTGCTATACCAAATTGTAAGCAAGTCAGATTTTAATATTAGTAAAGAAATAAAAAGGTCGATATAGAATTCAAAAAAAATGAATCCCCGTACAAAGAGTAGAGTAGTGCAGTAAGTATGTTAATTCAGGCAGTATTACCTATGAATATGTTAGGTAAGCAACAATTTAGATTATCTTAATTATGTTGTTTGTAATTGCCCAAACATAAAGTCATGTTTGTTTATGTTATTATCAACATAATCATGATTAGAAGACTTGTTATAGCTTTTATTAAAGAAGAAAGATATATCAAGGAATAACAAATCATTTAATGAAACTCCAAAAACAGAAGCAATTTTTGATAATTTAGAAATTGTTAAATCAATTTCACCACGTTCAATTTTTCCATATCCACTAATACTCATATCCATCTCAGAAGCTACAAATTTTCTTGTAAGATTTTTCATTTCGCGTATTGTTCTGATATTTTCTGATATATTTTTATTCATGACTAATTACTGTTATAAATATGTTTAAGAAGTTTTTTAAATTAATAATGAGTTAAAAAACGTATCTGTTTAATTGTTAATTATTTATATGCAAAATTAGTTAGGAAATAGCTATTAAAACGCCACAATAAATTTTAAGAATATTATAATAAGTTTTTTCAAATTAACAGATTAACAACTTAAATATTAACATAATGATATGCTTCTGATCAGTTTTAAATGCATTTACATTGTTGATTTTTAAGTTGTTATACTTATTTGTTTTGATTTTGAAGCCAAAAAAGAATAAATTAAATGTCTTTATTCAGCATATTTTATTCGAATAAAATATGTTTCAAATAAGATTTTGTTTATATATCTAATTTTTGTTTTAATCAACTCTTTTTCGAAATAAGATGTCCTTATTTAGGACATTATGCCACTTTAAATTCAGTCCTTTTTTTAAGCTTACAAGTACTTTTGTAAAAAATTAGCTCCTATCTATTGGTGCTAAAAATGCATGAAAGAGTCTTTTTATAAATACTGTATTTTAAGTATTTATTTGTGATTTTATCTGTATTTATTTTCCTAATAATACATCCAAATAATAGCCAACATGTGACTGGCTACGGGGAACCCTTTTCTATTTTTTAAATATTCTATCCATTTTGTCTTCTTAGTTGTTATCGAAGTTGCTTTTGTCTATATCTGATAAATATCCAATTCTAAACAAATCAACAAAGACGATTTTATTATAAGTTTTATGCAAATATTAATAACATATATCCTGAATTACTACTTCTTGGGAGCTTTTATAATAGTACTTTTTTCTTTTTTAGCATCTTATAAGCTATTTCCGATACTAATTCGCTTAAGCTATGAAAAAAAATTATCAAAAATTCCTGAAGAAAGAAGTTCTCATCTATATAGTACACCAACTATGGGGGGAGTGGGGATTTTCTTTGGTTTTACATTAACATTTGCTTTTATAGGATCAATTTTAAATAAATATTTGCAAATAGACACTTTGTTAGATCTAACAGCTTCGTTGCTAATTTTATTCTTTATTGGTATCAAGGATGATTTATTAGTGATATCACCTTTAAAAAAATTAATTGCACAATTTTTTGCAGCCGGAATATTAATACTATTTTCAGATATATACATCACAAATTTTTATGGAATTTTTGGTATCCATGAGCTTCCATATATTGTCTCGATAATTTTTACCTTTTTTGCCTTTGTGGTTGTTATAAATGCCTACAATTTAATAGACGGTATTGATGGGTTGGCAGGTGCAATAGCTTTAATAATTAGTATATTTTTTGGCTTTTATTTTTTAATAAATCGCCAATTTACTCAAGTCCTGATATCATTTTCTTTAATAGGGCCATTACTTGCTTTCCTTAAATTTAATGTATCTAAAACTCAAAAGATTTTTATGGGTGATACAGGAAGTATGGTAATTGGTTTTATCATAATGTATCAATCTATTAATTTTCTAACAATAAATGAGACTTTAGCAATTCCATTTCCTCTAGATAACGGGCCTATTTTTATTTTAGCGTTCCTTTCATTACCCTTAACAGATACTTTAAGAGTTTTTATCATCAGAATTAAAAATGGTCATAGTCCTTTTAAAGCAGATCGTAATCACATTCACCATTACTTTTTAGATTCAGGATTAACACATATAAAAGCAACAATTATAATTACTTCATTATCCTTAATAGTAATTCTAAGCGCATTCTTACTACAGGGCGTAAACATTAATCTTGCTTTATTCTTAATTATTATCATTTCTTCTATAGTCTATTTGCCTTTAACATTGAAAAGGCGTGATAATTAGTATGATAAAAAGTATTTTTTAGTTTGAACAGCTAAAATTAAAATTATAACATAATAATTAAAATAAAAAAAATG
>NZ_JPRM01000059.1 GCF_000737695.1 Flavobacterium hydatis | reverse complement strand
GAAAAAGCTTCTCCTATATAGTATAACCGAATATCACTCCTATATATAAGGATATAAAAAAAGTGGCTACTATAATATAGTAGCCACTTAAATATCTAAAAACAGGAATCAATAAATCCCTATATCTATTTCTTTAAAGGATAAGTATTATCAAGATGCACTCTTACTCTACTTGGAGAAGTATAATCAAATGCTTTCGTCGCAGGTATATACGCTGGTATACCCTGTGTTTCATCAATATTTGGCGTAGAAGGATCATCTTCCGCTGCACCATTAAAAGGATAATAACCATTAGATATCACTTTATCACCAATAACCGTATCAGGTCTTTTCGTTTCAACCTTAGTAGTATATCCATCCCCATCATCATCAACGTCTAAGAAATCAGGAATTCCATCCTTATCCGTATCATCTGGATTCCCTAATTGCTTAGGATACTCAGTCGTATTACGCATATCTCTCACATATCCATCACCATTTTTATCTTCCAAATACGAAAAAATTCCATCTCCATCATGATCTAAACGTTGCAATGCATATAATTTAAAACTAAAAACCAAAGGAGAGTAAGAAGGTATAGAACCACTACCACCCGCATAATAACCCAATCCTGAAGGCAAGAACATAACTCCTGCACCAAAATCATTATACACTATAGCCCCATTACTACCACCTGTTGAAGTACCAACTTTAAATTCTGGAAAGACTTCTCCCCAACCTTTAATCATTTGATACAAGTCATAAAAAGTTTGCGGAAACACTATTTGCTCAAACTGAGTAGCCGTAACAACAGTAGGATCCGTTGCAGTTGCTCCAGCTTTTCTAAACAAATACGTACCATTATAAGACGACAAAACACCATCTACATTACTTGGCGACTCACCCACTCCTTCACGCAATACCAAATAATATAATTTATAAGTAATTCCATGTAACTCTACATTCTTAACCTTTAAAGTTGGAAACGTAGGACTATTCAAATAAAACCAGATAGACTTCTGCTCAGTCGGCTTTGTAATTAGCTCAATTTTCACATCCTGATCTTCTGTCTTACCAGCAGCTTCAGTAATTGTAATTGTATTGTTTTTTAAATAATCTTCAATAACAGCAATATCTGTATTATACTGTTCTTGAAAATCTCTTAAGGGCTCTACATAAGCAGAATCACTTTTAGAACAAGAGAATATAGCCAGTGTTGCAAATGTTAAAATAAAATAATACTTAAATTTGTTCATTAATGTTGATTTTTAGGTGCGCAAGATACAATATTGATTTATTTTTGTAAAGAATTTAACTCTGAATTTAGAAATTTTATGCGAATAGATAAATACTTATGGTGCGTGCGATACTACAAGACCCGAAATATGGTCACTGAAGCATGCAAGAAGAACCATATTACAGTGAACGGTCAAGTTGCAAAACCTTCGAAAGAAGTTTTTCCGACTGACAAAATTACGTTTCGTAAAGACCAGATTACTCAAATCATTACCGTCCTTGATATTCCAGAGAATAGAGTTGGCGCAAAACTTGTCGATATATACAGAAAGAATGAAACTCCAGCTGAAGCATACGCTCATCTGGAACTATTAAAACTATCCAAAGAGCATTATCGTAAAAACGGAACTGGTAGACCAACCAAAAAGGACCGTAGAGATATTGACGAATTCGGAAATGATATTTCTGACGACGAAGACGACACTGAATCACATTCTAACTAAGCTTTATCACCTCACACACTTTATACCATTTTAAAAACAACTATAATGAGCAAAAACATCATCTTAACGAATCAAGAGATTGAACATAAAATAAAAAGAATTGCTTACCAGATATACGAAACCTTTGTAGATGATGAAGAAATCGTAATCGCTGGCATTGCAGCAAACGGTTTTATCTTTGCCAAAAAAGTAGCTACAGCTTTAGAAGCTATCTCACCTATTAAAGTATCTCTTTGTGAAGTACAGATAAACAAACAAAAACCCGAATCAACTATAAACACTTCTTTAACTAAAGAACAATACGCCAACAAAGGCTTAGTTCTTGTAGATGATGTATTAAATTCGGGCACTACTTTAATATATGCTGTTCGTCATTTTCTAGATGTTCCTTTGAAGAAATTCAAAACTGCAGTTCTTGTAGACAGAAACCACAAAAAATATCCAGTAAAAGCTGACTTTAAAGGAATATCTCTTTCCACTTCTTTATTAGAGCACGTACAGGTAGTATTTGACGACAATAATAATGATTATGCTTTCTTAAGCTAGCACTTTAAGAATATCAGAAACTGTTTCATCAATAGTCTTCTCATCTACACTTACTTTATACTTTGCTTGATTGTAGTAAAAACTTCTTTCGAAAAGATGTGTAGCTATAAACTCTCTCATCTCTTCCTCATTTTTATCGGCAATAAGTGGACGTTTACTTTTATTATGAAGTAAACGTCCATATAATGTATCAATAGACGCTTTTAAATAAATAGAATCCACACCTTCTTTATTTAACAATTCATGATTATTAGCATAACAAGGGGTCCCTCCTCCTAAACCTATAATCATTTCTTCGGGTGACTGAAGCAATTCCTGAAACATTTCATGTTCTAATTTCCTAAAATATATCTCTCCATTCTTATCAAAAATCTCATTTATGGTTAAATTAACCTTATTTTCGATGCATTTATCTAAATCTAAAAATGGAATTTCAGTGGTTTTTGACAATTTTTGAGCAATTGTTGACTTGCCGCACCCCATATACCCTAATAACACTATTTTTTTCATACTAATAAAACCTTATAAACTAAGACGTTGTAATTTTTTCTCAAAAAAAGACAAATTTATAACAAAAATGCTTGCAAACTTCAATAATAACTCCTTATATTTGCACCCGCATTCAAGGAAAGAATATGACTCGATAGCTCAGTTGGTAGAGCACATCACTTTTAATGATGGGGTCCTGGGTTCGAGCCCCAGTCGGGTCACAAAATTTGTGATTAACAACATACTTTCCTTGATAGCAAGACTCGATAGCTCAGTTGGTAGAGCACATCACTTTTAATGATGGGGTCCTGGGTTCGAGCCCCAGTCGGGTCACAAGTGGTCGAGTAAGAACTTACTTGGCCTTTTTTTTTAAAGGCCACGTGGAGAAACGGTAGACTTGCCATCTTGAGGGGGTGGTGCTCGTAAGGGCGTGTGGGTTCAAATCCCACCGTGGTCACGACAAAATAAAATATTATTGACTCGATAGCTCAGTTGGTAGAGCACATCACTTTTAATGATGGGGTCCTGGGTTCGAGCCCCAGTCGGGTCACAAATAGTTAAGTAATTATTTACTTGACTTTATATTAAACACGCAGAAAGATGGTAGACTAGTCATCTTGAAAGAGTATTACTCGCAAAACGTGTAGGTGTAAATCCTAACATAGTCAGAATAATAAAATAATGACTCGATAGCTCAGTTGGTAGAGCACATCACTTTTAATGATGGGGTCCTGGGTTCGAGCCCCAGTCGGGTCACAAAAGGTCGAGTAATCAATTTACTCGACCTTTTTTTAGTTATATATAAAAATGAATAATACACATAAGATATAAATGATTTCAAATCTTAATATAACTACAATGAAAAGCGAAATATTAAAATTGTTAGTATTTCGCTTTTTATTTATAAAACTAAATACTAAAAGCCAAAATACAACAATCCTACTGTTGCCATAAAATAAACAATCCCAAAACACGTTAAACATTTTAAACCCTACTAATTTATTTTTATATGAAACAATTATTACTTATTCTGTTATTTATTGCGACAACTACTAGCTGGAGCCAATCTGGAAGCGACTACTTTGATCAGGCATTAAGAAAAGCCGAAAATGGCAATACCAAAGGCGCAATAGCAGATTACACCAAGGCAATTAAACTAAAAGCCAACTTTGCCGAAGCTTATCAAAACAGAGGTGTTGCTAAACTTAAACTCAACGACACTAAAGGCGCTCTAGCTGACTTTAATAAAACAATCGAGCTAGACAATATGAATGCTGATGCTTTTACAGGGAGGGCAAACGTAAACTATAAATTAAACAATTTTAAAGCCGCTATCGAAGATTGTACTTCGGCTATTAATTTAAATCCTAAGGACTATGTAGCTTACAACCTCAGAGGCACGCTATATACTCAAATTCAGGATAAGAAAAATGCTTGTAAAGATTTCTCTAAAGCAATTGAACTAGGAAGCAAAAGCGCTATTAAAAACAAAGCTACTTTCTGCAAATAAAAGACACTGAAATAAGCACCCAACTATTCTTTCTTGTAATGTAATAGTTGGGTGCTTTTTTGTATTCTAACTTATACTTACATTTGAGAAGATATTCGTCTAATCAATTTGATTTAATCTAAAACTTATTCGATATAACACATATGTCAATTCTCAAGAAAATAAACACACAGGCAGAAACCGATAAGAACTCGGGTTTTGGTCCCAACTCTAATAATTATGGAGGTCGTTTTGTAAATAAGAACGGAACTCCTAATGTTCAGAAAACCGGCATGCATTTATTACGTCGCATTAGCTGGTACCATACCATGATTGATATGCCTACTTGGAAATTCATGCTTGTTTTATTCTCCTTTTATATTGGTATCAATTTTATTTTTGCCATTCTTTATTTCGCTATTGGTATTGAACATCTAGACGGAATAGTCGCTTCTCAAAGTGAATGGGCAAAATTTGGGCAGGCTTATTTTTTTAGCGCACAAACTTTCACAACTGTAGGCTATGGGCACATTAGCCCCACAGGATTTTTAACTAGTTCTCTTTCGGCAGCCGAAGCTTTAATAGGATTACTAAGTTTTGCTATTGCAACTGGTTTATTCTTCGGGAGATTTAGTCGCCCAACCGCCTTTCTTAAATTCTCCCACAATGCATTGATAAGCCCTTATCAAGAAGGCAAGGCTTTAATGATTAGACTTGTTCCTTTTAAAAACACAAACTTCACCGATGCTGAAGCAAAAATCACCTTAGGAATAACTATTGAAGAAAATGGTATAATGACTAATAAGTTCTACTCATTGGACTTAGAGTTAAACAAAATAAATGCACTTACACTAAGCTGGACATTAGTACATCCTATAACCGAGAAAAGCCCATTGTATAAATTCACAAAAGAAGACTTTGCTTCTACTCATGGAGAAATATTGGTTTTCATTAAAACCTTTGACGATATGTACAGTAATACTGTTGCCGCAAGAACTTCTTATACTTTTAAGGAAGTTTTATACGGTGCTAAATTTGAACCAATGTACAATAGAAGCAAAGATGCCTCTAAAACTGTACTACATTTAGATAAGTTAAACTCTCATCAAGCTATCAGCTTTGAATAAAGCTAAATCGATAATTTTCTTGTTTTTAATATTTCTCTAAAAATTAAGCTACATTTGTTTATCAAATATCAATAAATGATAAACAATATAAAAAGTGTTTTTAGCATAAAAGACCTTGAGAATCTTTCAGGCATTAAAGCACATACTATTCGTATTTGGGAAAAGAGATATAATATCTTAGAACCAATGCGTACTGATACCAACATTCGAACATACGATTTAGCCAGTTTGCAAAAACTATTAAACATTACACTACTTCATGAATATGGCTATAAGATTTCGAAGATAGCTACTTATCCGCAAGAAAAAATCCCGCAATTAGTCAGGGAAATCATTTCTAATAAAAACGCAAAAAATCATGCCATCAGTTCTTTTAAGATGGCTATGATGAATTTTGATCAGGAATTGTTCTTCAACACCTTTAATTGGCTTACCGCCGAAAAATCTTTTAAAGAAGTTTTTCATCAGGTATTTATCCCGCTATTAAATGAATTGGGTTTGTTATGGCAATCTGAAACTATAACTCCTGCTCATGAACATTTTATTAGCTACCTAATTAAACAAAAACTATACATTAACACAGAGAATCTTCAGGTTCAGAAACCAACAAAAACGGATAAAATTTTCGTTCTTTCCTTACCAATGAATGAAATTCATGAACTTGGTTTAATGTACATTCAATACGAGATATTACTACAAGGTTATAAAACAATTTATTTAGGCGAAAGTATGCCTATAGAAAACCTGAAAGAGCTCAACAATCATTTTGATAATATCACTTATGTTTCTTATCTCACTATTCAACCTGATCGTAGTATAGTTACTCAATATGTAGCCAATATGAGTTCTGAACTTTTAAACAACTCCAATGAAATATGGCTAATCGGTAAACTAGTTGAACACATTGAAACTGAAAATCTAAATCAAAAAGTACACATTTTTAACTCCATCGAAGAATTAGTGACGCGGATATAATTATTTTGTTTAATTATTTTATAATTTTGTTAAACAAATGAAAAAAACAATCTCAATTATAGGTTCTGGTTTTTCGGCTTTATCAGCTTCATGCTATTTGGCCAAGGAAGGCTATAATGTAACTATTTACGAAAAAAATGCAACTATTGGTGGCAGAGCCAGACAATTAAAAAGCAATGGCTTTACATTCGACATGGGACCAAGCTGGTATTGGATGCCTGATGTATTCGAAAATTTCTTTAATGATTTTAATAAAAAGACTACTGATTACTATGAGTTAATAAAACTCAATCCCGCATATCGTGTGTATTTTGGGATTAATGAATTTATAACTATCACTGATAATCTAGAAGAAATAGCCAAAACTTTTGAGACTATCGAAGAAGGTAGCGGTAAAAAACTTATTGATTATATCTCTGAAGCCAAAAGCAATTATGATATTGCTATAAAAAAGTTAGTATATAGACCTGGAGTTTCCGCATTAGAATTAATAACTCTTGAGACTACTCAAAAATTAAATCAGTTTTTTGGAACGGTAAGTAAAGATATTCGCAAGAAATTTAAAAATGAAAGACTGATTCAGATTCTAGAATTTCCAGTTTTGTTTCTTGGAGCTAAACCTTCTAAAACGCCTTCTTTCTATAACTTTATGAATTATGCCGATTTCGGTATGGGAACTTGGCATCCTAAAACTGGAATGTTTGATGTTGTTCGTGGTATAGAAAGTCTGGCGAAAGAACTTGGAGTCACTTTTAAAACTAACTCTAGCATTGATAAAATTATAGTTAAAAACAATATTGCTACTTCATTAATTATAAATGACGAAATTATTACTTCGGATATCGTTTTAAGTGGTGCCGATTATCAGCATACAGAAACCTTATTATCTAAAGAATATCGTGCTTACTCAGACGAATATTGGGAAAGTCGTGTTTTTGCTCCTTCTTCTCTCCTATTTTATGTTGGGTTTGACAAAAAAATAAAATCTATTTCTCATCATGCTTTATTCTTTGATGTAGATTTTGAACAACATGCGATGGATATTTATGATAAACCTAAGTGGCCGGATGCTCCTTTGTTTTATGCTAACTTTCCATCGGTGACTGATAAAACAACTGCACCTGAAGGGATGGAAACTGGTTTTTTCTTAATTCCTCTTGCTCCGGGTATAGAAGATACTGTAGCGCTTCGCGAAGAATATTTCGATAAGATAATTTCTCGTTTTGAAAATGTCACACAACAATCGATTAAAAATAATATTATATTTAAGAAGTCTTTTTGCAAAAATGACTTTATCGAAGATTACAATGCCTATAAAGGAAATGCTTACGGAATGGCAAATACTTTATTACAAACTGCGTTTTTAAGACCTAAATTAAAAAGTAAAAAAGTCAAAAACTTATACTTTACGGGACAATTAACTGTTCCTGGTCCTGGTGTTCCTCCTGCTTTAATATCAGGAAAATTAGTATCTGAATTAATAAACAAATCCTTTTCATTATAAAAAACATGAAACAGTTATTTGATAATGTCTCGTTTAAATGTAGTAAGCTTGTAACCAAAAGTTACAGTACTTCTTTTTCTTTGGCAGTATATATGCTTGCTCCAAGTATAAGAGATGCTATATATAGTATTTATGGTTTTGTACGTTTTGCTGATGAGATTGTAGATTCGTTTCATGGTTTTGATAAAAAGTATCTAATTGATGATTTTGAAAAAGAATACTATAAGGCTAAAGAAGCTGGCATAAGTCTTAATCCTATTTTAAACTCTTTTCAGCAAACTGTAAAGCAATATAATATTACTGATGATTTAATCCAGTCGTTTTTAAAAAGTATGAAATCTGATCTTGTCAAATTTGACTATCATAATAAGGAAGAAATTGAGGATTATATTTATGGTTCTGCCGATGTTGTGGGTTTAATGTGTCTTAAAGTTTTTGTTGATGGTAATGAATCAAGGTATAAGAAACTAAAAATGGAAGCGATGCGATTGGGTTCGGCTTTTCAGAAAGTAAATTTTTTACGTGATTTAAAAGATGATAATCTAATCCTTAACCGAAACTATTTTCCTGGTATTGATTTAAACTCTTTTGATGAAAATGCTAAAAATAAGATTATCGAAGAAATCGAAGATGATTTTAAAGTAGCCTATCAAGGGATTGTAAAACTTCCTGTAGAAGCTAAGTTTGGTGTTTATACTGCCTATATCTATTATAAGAAACTTTTAAAGAAACTAGAAAACACTCCTTGTCATGAAATAGGCAACGAAAGAATTCGGGTTTCTAATTATTCTAAAGCTGGATTACTTGCCAAATCTTTTGTTTCTTATAAACTAAGAATGGTATAATTTTTATAAAAAACACAACAATGATTTTCTTTTTAATTTTTATAGGTACGTTTCTTTTTATGGAATGTGTTACTTGGTGTACTCATAAATTTGTCATGCACGGCTTTATGTGGTATTTCCACTCTGATCATCATCAACCAAAATATACTAATGTATTTGAACGAAATGATATTTTCTTTGTGATTTTTGCCATTCCAAGTATTCTACTTTTCTATTTTGGAACTATCGATGGCATTAATTATTTATTTTTTATCGGGTTGGGATTAACTTTTTATGGTTTTTGTTACTTTATGGTTCATGATGTATTAATTCATCAACGTTTTAAATGGTTTAAAAACACTAAAAATAAATATCTTATTGGGTTAAGAAAAGCACACAAAGTACATCATAAACATTTGGGTAAGGAACACGGTGAATGTTTCGGAATGTTGTTTGTTCCTTTTAAGTACTACAAAATATAATATCTCTGACATGAAAGTATATAAAAAAGAATCTGTTCAGCACATTAATGCTAGTCTGGAGGATTGTTGGGCTTTTTTTTCTAATCCTAATAACCTACAAGTAATTACTCCTAAAAACATGGGGTTTACGGTTACCGATTATGATAATAAATTGGTTTATGCCGGACAAATCATTCAATATAAAATAGCTCCTCTTTTGGGAATTAAGCTAAACTGGATGACTGAAATTACTGTAGTAAAAGATAATAGCTATTTTGTAGATGAACAACGCTTTGGCCCTTATGCATTATGGCATCACAAACATTTTTTTGAAGCTACTGCTAATGGAACTCAAATGACCGATATTGTACATTATGCTCTTCCGTTTGGTTTTATCGGGCGTATTGTAAATGCTCTTATTGTAAAAAACGAACTGAAAACAATTTTTGATTACCGCTATAAGAAGGTCGAAGAAATTTTTAATACTAAATAATGAGCAAACAAAAAGTTAGTCTATTTTGGTTCCGACGTGATTTGCGTTTGGATGATAATCGTGGATTGTTTCATGCGCTTGAATCTGATTTTCCTGTTATTCCTTTGTTCATTTTTGATGAAGCGATTTTGGATAGTTTGCCTAAAGATGATTCTAGGGTTAGTTTTATATATGATTCTCTAGAGAAAATCAATACTGAATTGAAGTCTATAGGAAGTTCTCTTTTGATAAAAAAGGGACAAACTACTGAAATTTGGAAATCTCTTATCGAAGAATTCGATATTCAGGAAGTATTTTTTAATAAAGATTATGAATCTTTTGCTATAAAAAGAGATTCTTATATCTCTGATTTATTAAAACAAAATAGCATTGCAGCACATTCATATAAAGATCATGTTCTTTTTGAAGAGAAGGAAATCACAAAATCGGATGGTTTACCTTATACTATATATACTCCTTATAAAAATAAGTGGCTAGAAAAATATAAAATTTTAGGTCAAGCCAAAGAATATAATACTGCTAGCCTTTTTTCTAATTTTTATAAAAGTCAATTTGTATTCCCAACAATAAACCAAATTGGGTTTGAAAAAAGTTCTATTAAAGTACAACCGCACAATTTAAAGAATATTTCGAATTATCAGGAAACAAGAGATTTTCCCGCATTAGACTCAACCTCTTATCTTTCGCCTCATTTACGTTTTGGTACTGTTAGTATTCGGAAGTTAATAAATTGGGCTGCACATACAAATCAGGTTTTCTTGAGTGAATTAATCTGGAGGGAGTTTTTTATTCAAATTTTATTTAGTTTCCCTAATGTTGTTAATCATAATTTTAAATCGGCTTACGATGGGATTCAATGGTTAAATAACGAAAAAGATTTCCAACGTTGGTGTTCTGGAACTACTGGTTACCCAATGGTCGATGCTGGAATGCGCCAACTTAACGAAACTGGATATATGCATAATCGGGTTCGAATGGTTGTTGCTAGTTTTTTATGCAAGCATTTATTGATTAGTTGGCAATGGGGCGAAGCTTACTTTGCCGAGAAATTACTTGACTATGAATTGGCTTCGAATGTTGGTAATTGGCAATGGGCTGCAGGAACTGGTTGTGATGCTGCTCCTTATTTTAGAGTTTTTAATCCCGAAATTCAGCTTAAGAAGTTTGATGAAAAAGGTATTTATATCCGAAAATGGATTCCTGAATTTGATTTGGGTTACAATGAACCGATGATTGAACATGCTTTTGCTAGAGATCGTGCTATTGCAACTTATAAAAAAGGTATTTTGAGATAATTTTTTAGAGTTAATAAACCCGTTTGCAATTATTTCGTCTATTCTGCTCGGCTCATAAAAATTTTATTTAACACATAGAAACATAGATTTTATATATAAATAAGAGAACTAAAATAAATACATTTCTTTCACATAGCTAGCTTTGTGCATCTTAAACAAGTGAAATGCCTTTTTTAAGAGTACCAAAGTTTCTATGCGTTAAAACTAATTGCACGCTACAGGTAATAATATATACATTAAAGCCTCTGTCTGAGCTTGAACTCTAACAGAGGCTTTATTTTTTTGCCATTTCTAGCCCAGATGGGAACGGCATCCTCTTGTGGTGGTGTTCACCACAAGAGATATAGTGGAAAGCTGGAATAAGCTCCTAATATTTCTGATAATTATTTACTACAATCTTGGCTTTTAAATCGAACATTAAATTATATAACCCGAAGAAAGTTCTGTTCATATATATAAAATGTTTTGAACCGCGATTTCCGTTCATCTTTTTAAGGTTTGTGTCTTTTGAGAAACGTTCGCCCAACTTGGCAATATTATCAAAAAACTCTTCATCAGAAAAATCGAATGTATCTTCTTGAAATGGTTTTGTGAATAATGATAGCAAATCATGGAACATTCCTGTAAAATATTCTATTTCCTCTTTGGTATCATCTGTTCTTAGAATCTCTAATTCGAATAGTTTTTGATTAAAAAGTTCTTTATCTGTAATAACTTCTTTATTGATTAACTCAAAATAGGGAACATAAAAGTCATTTGGAATTTGTTTCATACATCCAAAATCTAAAGCTACTAACTGATTTTTATCGTTTACCAAGAAATTTCCAGGATGCGGATCGGCATGAACTTTACGTAATATATGAATTTGGTACATATAAAAATCCCAAAGTGCCTGGCCTATAAGATTAGATTCTTCTTGATTTGGTTTCTTGGCTGTATATTCTGAGAGATGAATTCCAGTCATCCAATCCATTGTAATGATTTTCTCTGAAGAATACTCTGGATAATAATTAGGAAAAACTAAGTTTTCTATCTTTTTACAGGCTTCGACTACTTCTTGGCTTTGCTGTAATTCTAATAAATAGTTGGTTTCTTCTATTAATTTATCTTCTACTTCTTTAAAATATTTATCTGAATCTTTTCCTTGCAGATTAAACATTCTTATTGCCATAGGTTTTACCAATGCCAAGTCTGACGAAATACTATTGGCAACTCCAGGATATTGAATTTTTACAGCGAGTTTTTTTCCGTCTTTTACAGCTAGATGTACCTGACCGATACTTGCTGCGTTTACAGAATTGGGGTTAAACTCATCAAAAATTTCGTATGGTGTTTTACCAAAATTAGTTTTAAACGTTTTTAATACTAATGGTGCTGATAGTGGCGGAACTGAAAATTGGGATAACGAAAATTTTTCGACATAGGCTTGTGGCAAGAAATTCTTATCCATGCTTAACATTTGTGCTACTTTAAGCGCACTTCCTTTTAAGCTTTTTAGCCCGTCGTAAATATCTTCGGCATTATTCTCGTTGAGTTTATCGCGGGTTACCTCTGGGTTTACAATTTTTTCTCCGTAGTATTTTAGATAATTTACTCCAATTTTTGCTCCTGTTTGAACAAGTTTACTTGCTCTTTCTATTTTGGAAGTTGGGATATAGTCGATGGTTTTCATTGTCTGCTGTATATTTTTTCTTTAAAAATAAATTTGCCAAAATCAAGCAAATGATTCATTGGCGCTACATTCATCAATTCAAAAGATACATTTACAGATTTCTCGATAAAAAGATCTGTTTTCTCAAATGCTGGCGATGCATCGTCTATCCAGAATTTTAGCGTAAGTAATAATTGCATCCATGCTGTTTCCTGAATTGCTTTTTCCTGAAAGTTCTGAAGCTTTTCTTGTTGGATTCGATGGTCATCAGTTATAATTAAACTAATATATTTTTTAAAACTATCTCGAAGTGTGGTTAGTTTTACTAAGTTTTTAATTGGGTTGGAATCAGTTTTTAGAGCCTGAACTACATAACTACGATTTGCAGTTAATAACTCGAAGAATGTAAAGTAAAATCCAAGCATTTTATTTTTCATATCATACTCTTGGTACTCTGGATTTTTATCTAATAATTCGAGTGTGTTTTCGAAAAACAGATTAAATATTTCTTTTTCTAGTCCTTCAAATGTTCCAAAAAAAGTATAAAATTCTGCTTCTTCAAAATCATTTGATTTTGCAAAATGAAAAACTGTTTTGGGATTTTGTCCATGTTCTAAAACGTAATCCATATACAGAGAAACAATTTTATCTTTTGTCAATATTTCTTTTTTAGTTTCCATACAACCTACTTTTTTAATTTAGCATAAAGGTAAGCAACGTTTAACTATATTTACGTAATGCTAAACAATACAAGGTGTTAAATATATTATAAACTATCATGGCTAAAAACATTTTACTAACTGGTGGCTCGGGATTTATAGGAACAAACCTTTCTGCTTTATTGGTTGCTAATGGGTATTCGGTTTCTATATTAACTCGCACTGAAAGAAAAGCTACCAGTGGTATTACTTATTATAAATGGAATTTAGAAGATAATTATATTGATGAAGTTTCGGTTTTAAAGGCCGATTACATTATACATCTTGCGGGTGAGAATATCGCTGAGAAAAAATGGTCTGATAAACGGAAAAAAGAAATTATTGATAGTAGGGAAAAACCTATTGAACTCATTTATGCTGTCTTAAAAAAGAATAATAAAACCTTGGATGCATTTATATCGGCATCGGCAGTTGGGATTTATGGTGCCTTTACAAGTGAAACTATTTGTACGGAAGAAACGCCTGCAGCAAATGATTTTCTTGGAGAAACCTGTCAAAAATGGGAAACTGCTACAAATAGTATCGAATCGTTAGGAATTAGAACGGTTAAAATAAGAACTGGATTGGTTTTTGGAAAAAATGAAGGTTTCTTAAAAAAATTGGTTCCGATTTTTAAATATGGTTTCGGCTCTATTGTAGGTACAGGAGAACAATATATGCCCTGGATTCATATTGATGATTTATGTGGTATTTATTTACAGGCAATTATTAATCTTGAGATGAAAGGTTCTTATAATGCTGCTGTTTGTGATGATACGACCAATGCTATTTTCTCTAAAGCTATGGCAAATGTATATGGATATTCTATCTGGTTACCTAAAATACCAACTTTTGTAGTACGATTACTCACGGGAGAAATGGGGAAAATTATATTAACCGGACAACGTGTTTCTTCTAGGAAAATAGAAAATGCTGGTTTTAAATTTAAATATCTAAATTTAAAACCAGCACTTTTAGTGTGTTTAAAATAATTTTTATTTCACGACTCCTACCAAACTTGTGTTTACAGTTTTGGATATTTTGTTCTCTATCATAGAGGGTATTTTAATATTGAAATCGTCTGTATTTAGTGGAAAAACTGAAGTGATTTCAATACCCTGGGGTACTTTTCTAATTATTGCACTTACTACTATTTCTTTTGTTTTACCGTGAATTTGAAGTTTCCCTGTAATGGTATATTCTTTTGGGGTTTCATCAATATCTTTCATGTCGAATTTTCCGATTTTGCCTTTAAAAACAGCTTTTGGATATCGATCACTTTCGATATAATTTTCATTAAAATGGGTTTCCATTAAATCCATCTTAAATCGAAAATCTTTCATCACAGCCACGCAAACAAAACTACTTGTTTCTGGCTCTATAACCACAATTACCGATTTATTAACTGCGTTTACCTCTTCGAAAAAAGGAACGGAAGCTTCAAAATTAAGAACTCCAATTGCAGTTCTTATTCTATTTTGTGCTACTATAAAGTTAACGGTAAGTAATAGAATTAAAAAAGTACTTTTTTTCATCATCTTCAGCAATTAGAATTAAACATATTGCAAGATATTTTTTGAAAAAAGCCTATTGATAAAAACAAACCAACAACAGACATGAATCAAAAATGGAACTGTTCAGGAAAGGCATTTGAGTATAAAATTACTTAAATCCTCTTTCTTAAAGTTACGTATTTTAATCCTTTTTGGTTCTTAAAACAATCCTAAAAATTAGAAGAAAAGCTACTTTAATTTAACTCTAATAAAACATTGTATTTGCTTAAACCTGCTAATGTTTCGATAGAACTATAATTGTATTCTTCTGCATGGTTTTCTACTTCTTTTTTAACCTCAATGTGTTTCAGCGCTTTGCAAAAACGTCTTACATCTTCAAGATTTGATAATATAAGTCCCGGAACTGGTACGCTTTTCCCTTCTTTGTCTTTGGCTACCATTGTAAAGTAAGATGAATTACAATGTTTTATTGCTCCTGTCTGGATGTTTTCGGCCTCGACACGTATACCAACTATCATAGAACTTTTACCTACATAATTTACTGAGGCTTTCATGGTTACTAATTCTCCTACTTCGATAGGTTTTAAAAAATTTACTGTATCAACAGATGCTGTTACACAATAATTCCCTGAGAACTTAGAGGCGCAAGCAAAAGCTATCTGATCCAGCAATGATAGTATATATCCTCCGTGTATTTTACCACTAAAATTGGTGTGCGAAGGGAGCATTAATTCGGATATGCTTATTCTTGAACAGGCTACTGTTTTAAAATTTGTATTTGTACTCATATTCTATATTATTTTACATTAAATGGGGAATCTTCTTTTTCGACAGCTTTTACAAAGAAACGCGTTTCTCCCCACCAAGGAAATGTTTTATATTTTTCGACATACTCCAGTTTTACATAACCTCCTTGAAGTACTTTTAAATCTTCTATAACTTTTTTATCACTATCTAAAACGGAGAAAGAGAAAATTTGGGCTCCTGAAATTCCTTGGCTTAGTTCTCCTTCCCAAGTTTTCATCATAACTCCTTTATGACTTAGTCTGATTAATTCGCCCGAACGGATTCCTGTACTATAAGGTACATAATAAATAAAACTAAAATACCCTATTAGAGCTATAGCTGCAATACCAATGATTATTCCCAGAATTCGTTTCATCCTAATATTTGTTTAGTAATTTAGTTTTCGTTGTTATTTGCTCTTGTTAATATATTCTCCGGAAGTGACTTTTTTGCCTTTGCTCCCATTTTCTTTAACTTCTCTACGCTTGTAATTAAATTTCCTCGACCTTCTACTAGTTTGCTCATCGCATTCTCATATTCGGTTTTAGAGTCATTTATTTTATTACCAATTTTAATTAAATCTGTAACAAATCCTTCAAACTTATCATATAATGCTCCAGCTTGTCTGGCAATTTCAAAAGCATTTTCTTGTTGTTTTTGGTTTGTCCACATACTATCGATAGTTCGTAAAGTTGCCAATAATGTTGTTGGTGTAACAATTACAATATTTTTCTCAAAAGCTTTATTATATAAGGTAGTATCTTCATTTAGTGCAATTGCAAAAGCAGGTTCTATCGGGATAAAGAGCAAGACAAAATCCGGGCTTTCTATTTGGTATAAATCATGGTAATTTTTATTCCCAAGTTGATCGACATGTCTTCTTATAGACTGCACATGTTCTTTTAGGTAATCTGATTTTAAACTATCATTTTCTTCGTTAACCCATCTTTCATAAGCCGTTAAAGAAACTTTAGAATCCACAATCATCTTTTTGCCATCGGGCAAATGTATTACAACATCGGGTAATACGCGAAGTCCAACCTCATTAGTAAAACTTTGTTGCACTTCATATTCTCTTCCTTTTTCTAAACCAGATTTTTCAAGAACTCTTTCTAAGACTAATTCGCCCCAATTTCCTTGCATCTTACTATCACCTTTTAAGGCTTTGGTCAAGTTGAGTGTTTCTTTACTCATTTGTGCATTCATTGCACTTAATCCCAATATTTGTTGACGCAATGCTGCATGATAATCAATACTTTCTTTATGTGTATCTTCGACTTTCTTTTCAAATCCGATAATTTTATCTTGTAGCGGCAACAAGATATTTTTCATATTCTCATTATTCTGAGCTGTAAATTTTGTCGATTTTTCTTCGAGTATTTTATTGGCTAGATTTTCAAATTCTTTGGTGAATTTCTCCTGAAGTTGTTCTACTTCATTTTTCTGTTCTTTATGTCGTTCCCATAAATTTTCAAAATCTACTTCTTTTTTAGAAAGCTGAATCGCAAGACTATCTTTTTCGGTACGGATAATTTCTTTATCAGAATTTGTTGCTTGAAGTTGTTTCTCTAAACTATTTTTTTCTGACTGGAAATGTTCTTTTTGTTGCTGAAACTGATTTGTTAAAGCAATTAGTTTTTCATTTAAACTTACTTTTTCTGATTGAGATTTAGCCGAGAAAATAAGTTTCCCAATAAAAATTCCAATACTTAAAGCAATAATAAAAACCAATAAAAAGGGAACCAGATTTGACATAAAGATTTTTTAAAAAAGTAAAAGTACGCAATAATACGTAGTCTCGAAGAAGAGAAAATATTTTTTTGAGTTTAAAATTCGCTTCTTTTTTCTACTATTTATCAGTAGAAATCTCAATTTAAAAAATATTTTAAAAATAATTATATTATTGACGCAACCTTTTTATCCTTATATCATCTATAAGGTATAATCTTTTAAAATATAAAAAATGAAAAAAATTATTTTAGGTCTATTTGTCGCCTTGGGCATTAGTTCCTGCTCTATGAATAATGACAATGACTATCAAAACTGTGGTGATTTTAGTAATGTTTCTTTTTCTGGTTTTCCGATAGAATGTAATTATACTATAAAAGAAATCCCTGCAAAACCTACAGCTATAGCGATAAGATCACAAGAAAAAATGGATTCGTTTTTTACTAAAAATCCTAATCCTTGTCCAACTCCTATAAATCCTAATATCGATTTTACTAAAAATAATTTAATCGGAATTTTTGCTGGACCAAAACCAAGTGGTGGATATGAGATTAAAATTACTTCTATCGTAGAAAACTCTTGCGAAGTAATTGTACAATATTACGAAAAAGAACCACTACCAAATGAACCTGTTACTAGCGAAGTAACAAATCCTTATGATTTGGTTTTAATCCCAAAAACTGACAAACCTGTTTACTTAAATAAAATAAGCCAGAATAAAAACTTTGCTATTATAGGAAGCTACAGTAGTCAATGTACTGGTGCTAGTTGCCAAATGTTTTATAACATTAATAACTTAAACGTATTGCATTATCTTAATGTTACTTCTGGGAATTATGATTTCACTAAATACAATTATGAGGCATTAACTAAAAAAGGAGACTTTACTGAGTTTGCAAAATTAGTTCCAGCTGAGATTTTAAACTTACCTACAGGAACAACTAAAACCTATGGCACTCCAGATTCAGCTAATCAAGGTGGAATTTACTTTGAATTAAACCAAGGTGGTAAGGTAACTAAAGTGTTTATAGATAACAATAATACTCCAGATCAAGGAACTGAAATAATTGCATTTAAAAAAGTAATAAAGGATAAAATTGCAGTATTAAGAAACTAAAGTAACTTTGCAGCATAAAAATTAACAAATATTTATTATTTCCTTAAAATGAAAAAAACAATTTTAGCTCTTTTAGTTATTATTTCTGCTTCAACTTATTCATCAAATGTAATTTTCAAGTCAGATAAAATGGCTATGTTAGCCGGAAGCTGGATTTGGCAAAAATCTACAGGAGGTCAAAACGGCAGTTATACCTCAACTCCTAAAACAATTGGGAGCACAAAAAAACTTGTTTTTACAGCCGAAGGTAAAGTTATTACCTATAAGAATAATGTTGAGATAAGAAATAGCAATTATCAACTTACTAAAGGTATTAGTGTGTTTGATAATCTAGAGCATGATTTAATCACTTTTGAAGGAATAACATACGTTATCGAAAAATTAGATTCTCGTAATCTGGTTATCGTAAACAATTTTACCGACGGATACAGTTCTACTTTTAAGAAGTAGTATCTTAAATACAATCACTATTGCAATCTAATATACTTTAAAATTATTTTTTGGAAGACAATTTAGACTTACTTATAAAAAAGTGCATAGCCAATGACAGAGGAGGGCAATTGAGAATTTATCAATTGTTCTCGCCTGTATTGTATGGAATTTGTCTAAAATACATGAAGAATGAAGATGATGCTAAAGATGTTTTTCAGGAATCTTTTATAATCGTTTTTCAAAAAATAAAACAATACAAATTTGAAGGTAGTTTTGAAGGATGGATGAAACGAATTTTCATCAATAAACTCATAGAAACCTTAAAGAAGAAAAAAAGAGATTATCATTTTTTGGATGTCTTTGATCCAGAAACTGAGATTATCGAAGAAGAAGAACTTGAAACGATTCCGATAACTCAAGAAAAACTAATCGAATATATTCAGGATTTACCCGACCAATACCGAATGGTTTTTAACCTCTTTGTTTTTGAAAAGATGAAACACAAAGAAATTGCAGAAATGCTCCAGATTACAGAAGGAACTTCTAAATCTAACTTAAATAGGGCTAAGAAAATATTACAAACAAAAATTTTGGCCGTATTAAATTTTAAAACAGCATGAAAAAGAAAAAAATAGAAGATATTTTTTCTTCAATAGAAAATTTTTCTAGTGTACCGCCACCAGAATTATGGGCTAAAATTGAAGAGGAACTAGACAAACCTAAAAAGAAAAAGGTAGCAACCATTTGGTGGTCGCTAGCAGCTAGTCTTTTAATAGGTTTAGCTATTACGTCTGGTCTATATTTTAACTCGAATGAAAATGATATTTTATTAAAGGATAATAATGTTGTCTTAGATTCTAAAGAAAATAATTCAAAATCTAATTCCACTACTCCAGCTATAATTAATACCACTCCTTTAAATAAAACTACAATAACTGTTGCTGAATCTGATAATTCGGTAGCTAATGAAACATCAAACAACAATCAAGAAGCGACTAAAACCACAACAACTTCAATCAACAAAAAAGACAAGCCTACTTTAAAATTAAATAATGAATCAATTTCGTTAGCCGAATCATCATCAAAAAGTAACAATAAAACCTCATCAGCTAAAGCGAATACCAGTGAAGTTAATAACAACCTTGGTAAAGCAAAAAGTGAAGGAATTGCTTTAAATAACAATACTCAATCATCATCATCAAAAAACGACACAAATACTTCTTCTGTTAAAGAAAACAGCACTGAAGTTTATAACGATTTAAACAAAACCAAAAACGAAACAATTGTTTTAAATAACAATACTCAATCATCATCAAAAAACGACACAAACAATTCTTCAGCTAAAGAAAATAACACTGAAGCTTATAACAATTTAAACAAAACCAAAAACGAAGGAATTGCTTTAAATAACAATACGCAATCATCATCAAAAAACGATACAAACATTTCTTCAGCTAAAGAAAATAATACTGAAGTTAGTACTAATTTAAGTAAAGACAAAAGTGAAGCAATTGCTTTAAATAATAGTTCTGAAAGAAATCTTGTTTCTTATAACGATTCATTGAATAAAGTTCAAATTGCGCTTGAACTACAACAATTAGAGAATCGCTTAAATAATAAGGAAGATAAAGACGAACTAAAAACTGAAAAAGAAATTATAACGGAAAAATGGTCTGTTGGTCTCTATGCCGGTTTAGTAAATTCTCAGAACTATGGCAATAAAAAAACATTGGGTAACGATGTTGAGTCAAAGCAAAATACTGGTTATGGTGTAAAAACAAATTACAAGCTTAATAAAAAATGGGCGGTAAGTTCTGGTTTAAAAATTAATGAATTAGGACAATCTGTAGCTAATGTATCTTATTACAACAAACAACAAAATGTATTATCTGCAGGAATTACAAATGACTTTTTTCTTTCAAATCCAAGCGTTGAATATATTTCGACTAATAGAAATTATGTTTTTTCATCAGACAATAGCAGTCAAAAAATTCAAAGTAGCGAGGCCAATAACCAAACCGGAAATCTTGATCAACAATTACAATATTTAGAGATGCCTCTTGAGGTTTCTTATTCTGTTTTAAATACTGGAAAAGCTGATATTAGACTTAATACAGGTGGTTTTATAGGAAAGTTAATTTCCAACGAAGTTTTTTTAGATGGTAACTCAATAGGTGGAAATCTAGATGTAAACAACTTTGTATATGGTTCTAAATTTAGCAGTACTTTACAGTATGAAGTCTTCAAAAAAACCCATTTTTTTGTAGAACCTGGTGTGAATTATTATATCAATCCGTTAAAGACACAATCGTTTAACCAATTTCAGTGGGGTCTGAATTTTGGGGTTAATTTTGGGTTTTAGTTAGTTTGTTTTAATTCTCTCTTTTATTATAATAATGATTACACCAAATCATATTATAC
>NZ_JPRM01000058.1 GCF_000737695.1 Flavobacterium hydatis | reverse complement strand
GTGCTTGTCAGTATTTAAAGGAACGTTTGTCGTTGTTGCGGGTGCAAAACTACCACCTTTATCTAGATAAACAATACCTTTTTGAAACTATTTTTGGTTTATTTTTTATTCTTCTCTTAATGCTTTGATAACATAACCTTTACGGCCTGTTATTTTTTGTTCTTTTATAGCTGCTTTGGGGACTTTAGGGTGTTTAGCCTGTTTTTTTCCTGGTTTTACTGGGTTTTTCCTAGTTTCTCGCGAAGTCGCTAAGACGCAAAGCTTCCTTTTTTGTCTTTAAAATTGGATTTCTATTAGTCTTTGCCACCCCTAGCCCTGATAGTAGCGAAAATCCTTGGCCTTTTTTCTTTAAAAAAGACAAGATTGGAGCGCATATCAGGAAAGAGCTCCTAAAAAAACTTCTCCTATATAGTATAGCAGAATATTATACCTATATATAAAGCCTTCTTAACATCAATCCTAAAAAGAAACTCAAGACATTCCTACCTTAGTACTACAACCAAACCATTATACTTACCTACTATTGTAGCCTACAGAAAACACAAGACACCCCTTTTACTATAAAGCCACCATTTATTTTACTCCCCTAGCCCTGATAAAAACAGAAATCCTTTTATGTCGTGGTTCGACATGAAAGATTGAAGTGTCCCAAATCCTAAAAATTCTGGACGTTTTATTTTTTCTTACTTAAAGAAGAAAAGAAGGCCGTTACTGTATGGGGAGAAGATCCTCTATCTTATATTTTTTTTTATAACTAAAAAATGTGCAAACTCACATAAATTTGCACATTATAATAATTTTAAAAAAAACAATACTCTTTAAAAACTTTAGTAATATTCTTTAATATATTCGTAAGCTCTATCAAACAAAACTTGCTCCTTATGTAACTTATACTTTAATAATGCTTGTCGTAATGATTTTTGAACTTCGCGTTCACCTGAAGCTGTTTTTTGCCAACCAGGAAAACGAACTTGTCGTACAATAGCATCTATATCTTTTACAATTCTTTCTACAACTGCAGGAGTTTGATCTGTTTTTAATTCTAAAAATAATTCTGTTAATGCAGCTTGAGGCGTTTTTTCTTGAAATTGAGCTTCTAGTTCTTTTTCAGCTAAGAGTGTTTCTTTCGCTAATTTGCATAACTCTTTTACAAATTCTATAGAAGTGATTAAACCTTGCTCTGCTTTATCTCTTAATGCTTCTAATAATTCACTTAACTTTTTAAATTTAGGATTACCTGCATTTTTTTTGAATCGCTTAACTAATATTTTTTCAAGCTTTTTAGAATTTCGCGGATCTGGATTATTAAAAATATCCTCAATAACATCTGCATCCAAAACAAATTCTTCTAATTGATGGACTTCTCCAACATGAATATTTTCATGAATCAATTTTGTCGTTTGAGCTCCTAATGAAAACCAAAGTAATTTACCAACATGATCAGATGATGGACGAACAGATTCAAAAACTTGTGATAACCATCTATAATCTTCCTGATATTGATTTAAGGTGCTATCTGGCGATAGCGATTCCCAAAGTTTGGAAAGTTGTTTATAATCTTTTGCAAATTCATCTTTCTTTTCGTCTGTGTTGATTGCATTTTGAGCTAATTCTAAACCTTCAAAACCGGTGATTTTTTTGTCAACTCCAATAAAATGATCCAAAACCTTTTTCATTGCTAAGGGCAATTGGTCTTTTAATTCATTTAAATTGGTAATAATTTGTTTTACGCTTTCTTCATCAAATTCTAACGCTTTTGCAGCATCATCAAAAACTCCAAAATAATCTACAATACGTCCGAAAGTTTTACCGGGATATAATCTATTTGTTCTGCAAATTGCTTGTAACAAAGTATGATCTTTTATTGATTTATCTAAATATAAAGTTTGTAATATAGGCGCATCAAATCCAGTTAATAATTTAGCTGTAACAATTAAGAATTTAAGTTCTGAATTTGCATTATTAAAATCATCAACTATTTTTTCTTGTTGGCTTTTATCAATTCCCCATTTTTGTTTGAACTCAAAATCATCATTAGCCGAAGTTGAAATAACTATTTTGCTTGATTCAACTGAAAAATATTTATCTAACTCGTCTTTATATTGAACACAAGCGTAACGATCAGGCGTTACAATCATAGCCTTATAACCATGAGGAAGTACTTTTTCATTAAAGTGTTTGGCAATATCTTCTACTATTTTTGCAACACGTTCTGGAGATTTTAAAAATGCAGCCATTTTAGCTGATTTTTTATTTAATGCATCTGCTTCTTCATCAGATAAAGCAGCTTCTTCTTTAAATTCTTTAAAAGCCTTATCTATTGTTTCTTTATCTACATGAACGTCTACTAATCTTGGCTCAAAATGCAATGGCAGTGTTGCTCCGTCTCTTATTGAATCATGAAAAGTATAACGAGACAAATAACCTCCTTGATCTTCTTCTGCTCCAAATGCCCAAAAGGTATTTTTATCTGCCTTATTGACCGGAGTTCCTGTTAAACCAAAAAGAAATGCATTTGGTAAAGCCGCTCTCATTTGTCTTGCCAACTCTCCTTCTTGCGTACGGTGTGCTTCATCAACTAAAACAATAATATTATCTCTTGTATTCATGTTTGGTTTCGCATCTCGAAACTTATGAATCATAGAAATAATTATTTTTCTTGTATCTCTTTCTAAGAAAGTCTGCAGTTCTGTAATACTTTCTGTAGTTATTACGTTTGCAACATCTGCAGCGTTAAAAGTTCCTGTGATTTGAGTATCTAAATCTATTCGATCTACTAATACAATTACTGTAGGACTTTTTAGTTCTTGGATTCTCCTTAATTTTTGCGCAGCAAAAACCATTAATAAAGATTTTCCTGAACCTTGAAAATGCCAGATCAAACCTTTTTTTATTTTTCCTTCTAAAACACGGTTTACAATTTTATTTGCTCCTTCATATTGCTGATAGCGACATAAAACTTTTATTCGTTGTTTCTTTTTGTTTGAAGTAAACAATGAGAAATTTTGCAATATGTCCAATAATCTTTTTGGTTGTAGTAAATCTGATAATTCTTTTCCAATTTCATTCAAGCCTAACTTTTTAGCTAAATTATCATCTTCATTTTCTAAACGCCAAGGTGCCCAAAATTCTAATGGTGTTCTAATTCCTCCATAGTAGAAAGTTTTACCTTCTGTCGCAAAAGAAAGAATATTTGGCACAAACAATTGTGGAACTGCATTCTCATAAATATCATGAATTTCATGTGCTCCATCTAACCAACTTACAGAAGGACGAATAGGTGTTTTAGCTTCTCCAACTACAACAGGAATTCCGTTGATTAATAAAACTATATCTGGAATTTTAGTTTCTCTATGATGAACACGATATTGATTGGTTATTAAATAACTATTATTATGAATATCTTCAAAATCAATTAAACGAATAGGAACATGACGATTGTTTTCTCCAAATGGCATGGTTTTGTCACCGCTCATCCATTTAAAAAATTCTTCATTTGCTCTTACTAAACCTTCTGTATTTACAGATATTAATATCGCTCTTAGTTTATAAATAACTTCTTCAGCTAATTCATTTTTTTTAGCTATTTCAGGATTTAAACGAATTAGTGCAGTTTTCAAAACATCTTCAAAAAGCACTTCATTAACACTTCTGGTAAGTTCTGATGAGGAAATATACTTCCATTGCGCACCATATCCTGCTTTAGGTTCCTCAAATCCAGTTACTGCATTAAGATTTTTACCACTCAATTGGTGAATGATGTAATGTTCTACGCTATTGAGTTCGTTGAAAGCCATATTTTATAATCATTAAAATAATTAGTAACTAAATCTCTTAGATCTTGAGGTATTTTTGAAACAATAAAATAATCGAAATACGTATATAAAAAAATATGATATAATGAATGAGCGCTATTTTGATGACAATTTAATTTAATTCTTTTAAAAATAGATTTCAATTCACCTTTTAACTCTGCATTATCCCTATGATCGTCAAAATCTTTCAAAGCAGATTTTATATCATTAACAAATCTAAATCTTATTTCAATCCTTTCTCTTTTTAAATCTTTCCTATTTAATTTGCAAATATTAATTGTTTCAACCCCTTCATCCGTTTGACCAATTATTCTACCGTCTATACGAAAAGAAAAATGTCTCTCAGGATGAATTTCGTATTCAGGATTTATCAGTAAAGGATTTTCATGGTTTTGAAGCCAATTTAAATTATAAGAATTGAAACCTGCTATAGTATGAATATTTAAATGATCTGATATTCTATTAGTATTATCCCAAGTTGACAATGGAAATTTATTGCTTTTATTAATATTACAGTATGAACAAAGGGGAATCAAATTAAACCATTCATATGCTAGCCAGTAATATCCTGGTTGATTATATTTAATTTCCGTTTTATTATTTCTTTGTTTTTTTGGTCGAAAATGATCAACCTGTAATTCCATCCCTCTTTCTCTTTCACATATTGCACATTTATTCTTATATAATTCCGTTAGATAACTCAATGTTGTATCTCTATAACATTCAGACTTAGCTTCATGATTGTGCTTATTTACCAACAGATCTTGTTTTATTGTATTCCATTTCGAATTCATTAATTCCGGTGGCGGTGAAGTTAGATTCTTGTTCCTATGTACCATAACAGTTAGTCTTTAAATAAATCTTTTGGAAAAATATCTTCATTTAATTTACTTAATCTTTCATTTACCTCAATATTTTTCTGAATATCTTCATACCTGTCTTCTAAATATAAATTTTCATATCTAGTTTCTGATATTTCATCAAAAAAATTAAAATTAAAAATATCTGATGTTAATATTGTATTTGGAGTCAAAAAGCCTATCTCTTTTTCTAATTTCAAAAGACGATTAATAATAATGCCTTGTTCCGCATTTCTTTTTACAACACATATAATAGAATTTTCAGGCGCACCTAATAATGGAACTGCACTATGAGTAGTAACTATGAACTGAAGTAGAGGGAAAGTTTTAGATAGCGTTTCCACAAGTTCTTTTTGAGCTTTGGGATGTAAGTGAAGGTCTATTTCATCTATCATAATTATCCCTCTTAATTCAGAAGGATCAATAACTTTAGGCTGTTGATAATATAATCTAATCAATATATCTGAAACTAAATTTGATATACTTTTATTTCCTGATGATAATTCGTGCCATTTCAATTTCATTAATTCTTCAGAACCTTCGGAACGAATTAAATACTCTATACTAAATTTATTTTGAATTTTTATACACTCAACTTTACGCAAATCTGGAATAATCTTAGGTAATAACGAAAAAATTTGCTCCATTCTCGCCTGAGTCATTTTCTTGTTTTTAGAATTATCTTGCCAGAATTCAAATTGATTAACTAAACTCAAAAGCCTTGCACCATCCCCGAACAAAGATTCAAATGAGCTCTTTTTTCCCACAGATTGTCTGTAATCCTTTATTTTTGCAAGACCAGAAGAATGTTGCAACCTGTAGGGACCATACATTGCCAAACCTCTTGAAAGATTAGATATTTTTAAATTTAAATTATTATTTTCAAATCTTTCAAATGGGATAATTCTTTTACCTGAGTTAAAATTTGCATTTACATGTAAACTACCCTTTTGAATTTCTTTTTCCGTGAGCGTCCTATTGCCTAGAATTGTACCTATTGCCCTTAAAAACATAGTCTTTCCAGATCCGTTTTCGCCAGTAATAAAAACCCATTTAGAATCTCCAATTTTTAATTTTTGATTTTTAATTAATCCATAATTGTGAATAATTATCTCCCTTAAACTATCTGCTCTATTTTCGTCATCTACAGAATCATAGCTTAATTCAACAGACTGATTTTGCCTATATTTAAATATATTTTTTATTCTTAAATTAAATTCTTTAATAGGTAATTGCAAAACAAATCCATCAAAATCATCAGGACTTTCTTTTATAGTTTCTCTTTTGAGACCAGGTACAAGGTTATCCTCGTATATAATTTTATTTATAATATGATAATCATTTCTTAGAAAATAGCTCAAACAATTTATATAATCTGCAGGATCAAAATTACTATACTCTTTGACAAACCAAGTATCTCTCTGATTTAGATCTTTTAACTCATCCTTCCACCATCTACTGTCTTCAAAATATTTTTTTAAGTCTTCCTGAATATCAGTTTGAATTATTAATCTGCAATGTCCATCTGGATTAATTAAAAATGAAATCACAGGTATGTCTTCTATAAAATCCATTTCTGTCCAAAATGAAATTGCTACAGTATCTTCTCCATAAAACCAATATCCCTTTTCAAGAGCATTATTATTATTTGAATCTCTTGTAACAAAAGTAAAATCAGGATCTGTTTCTGATTTCTTTAATAAATAAGTAAATAATTCTTCATGCAAATCAAAATAATCTCCTTTTTTACGAAACTTACTTTTATCATTAATACTATTAGAGAATATTATATAATATTCATTATGAGTTTCGTTTATTTCTCGAATTTTGTCTAGCCCAAAACTAGGCTTTACCGTTTTTACAGTTCCATACTTACCACCTCCAATAGTAGCATTTTGTATACCATATCTAGAAACCCCTTTCTTAGGATCATCTATACTATGCAAAATCCATTCTTTTACTTGTACTCTTAAGGAGAAGTTTTTATATTCATTTGAATATTTACGAACTACGGTTCCATAAGCAACAAAATTTCGTTCGTATTTGAGAATTAATACATCATCTTTTTCAATAGAATAATATGTCCCTTTTTGTGCTGTATTAGCATATAAAGCAAATTCATTTGTTTCAAGAATATCTTTGAAATTATCCTCAATATAATCTGATCCAGGCTCACCAGCACTAACTATAAAAAAATTCATATTGTCTTTCTTTTAGAAAATTTGATTAATTAAGCTTTTTTGTAAAAATTGCAAACTTTGAAGTTTTACATTAACATTATTTATACTTTCATTTAAAGAACTTAATATATTTATCACAGTATCTTGTTGCTTTAATGTTAGTTTTGGAATACCAATATTGTTTATCATGCCTGGATCAACATGTGGAATTGCAGAACCAACTGTTGCTCTTTTAATATCATTGTTTTTAAATCTCAGAAAAGCGTAAATAAATTCTTTTTTAAAGTTTTTGTCAAGAATATCTAATTTACACATAGTACTTGCTAATATACCTTTTTTTCCTAATAACATTTCCCCTGCATTGGAACCATCCCATAAAACTAAAATATCAGATTCATCTATTAATGTTAATTTACTAACCAATTCATTTGGTACAATAGATTCGATTTCTCCTGATCTTAAATATTTTGCAGTACAATAGGGAATACCATCACCTTTTTCAAGTAATAAAGAAGGGGTTTTCCCTTTTTTAAGTTTAATAATATTTTTTAATTTAATTCTTGTTGATTTTTTATCATCATGAAAAAAGTATTTTAATCTTGATAAATCATTCTTTCGTAATTCCTTTATTATTTTCTTCTCCTTCTCAATCACATCATCCATTGCCCAAAGTAATTCTGCAATTTCTTTCTGTTCTTCTATGGGAGGTAAAAGAAATTCTTGATGTTTTAAATCTCCCCAATTTATCGTTGGAGAAAGGCCCCCTACCGAAATATCAATCATACAATGCATAAATTGGTCTGAATGCAGGAAAAAAGGAAAAAGTTTAGGATCAATATTATCTTTATTAGCTCTAAGTACAAAAGCATGTGCCGAACAAATACCTTCAACTGCTACAATAGCAGCCTTTCGTTGGTAAGCGCGACGTTTACCAAAAATGACATCGCCAGGATAGCATTTAAGTTTTTGACCATTGACATCATCAGGAGTTCCTGTTCGTCGAATATGAATATCCTCTGCATCTATATGTTCTAATCCAATATAAACTCCTAAATCGGTTTTATTTGGATTAACAGATTCTGAAATTTTAAAAGCAATTTCTTCAAATTTAAAACTTTCCCAACTTGATTTATCTAAGTTATTCAAATCTATTTTTGTCATTACCTCTTCCATTATTTTAAGACTTGAAATAATTCATTCATACTTTCTTTTAATCTAGAAGAATTAGTTTTCCAATTAATAAGTGCTTCGTTAATTGATAATTTATTTTTATCAATTGTAACATTACTTAAATATTGAGCAATATTTAAACTTCCTTTGTTACTTAGAATTGTTTCGTTATCCACAATCACACTAAAGCCAATTTCGGTTATAAATGCTTTATATGAATTATAAATTTTTTGGATATGCTTTTGTTCTAAGTAAGATATAGTTTTTTCTTGTTTTACCTCTTTTAGAGCATTTACAATTAGTACTTTCCCTTTACGTTCTTTTGGTTTATTATTGTTTGTAATTAATAAACAAGCTTCCATTGGAGAATTATAAAACAAATTTGGGCCTAAACCAATCACACATTCTACTAAATCCTCTTCGATCATTTTACGACGCATTTCAGCTTCAGAATCCCTGAATAAAATTCCGTGTGGCCATAATGAAATAGAACGCCCATTACTTAAATCTAAACTCTTTTGTATGTGTTGCTGAAATGCATAATCTGCACAACCTTGAGGTGGAGTTCCCCAGAGATTACGACCATAAGGATCACTTTCGAAACTTTTACGATCCCACGCTTTTATCGAATATGGAGGATTGGCAAGAATTACATTAAACTTTTTAAGTTCGTCATTTTCTAAAAGTCCTGGTTGAGCCAAAGTGTCGCCACGAACTATTTGGAATTCTTCAATACCGTGCATAAACATATTCATTCGTGCAATAGCAGAGGTAATCAAATTAATTTCTTGTCCGTATAATTTTAACGTTCTGTATTCTTTACCTTCTTCTTTCAAATGTAAGGCACAATTCAATAATAACCCACCTGAACCACAAGTAGGATCATAAACACTTTCTCCAGGTTGAGGATCCATAATCATTGTCATTAGTTTTACAACTGTACGATTGGTGTAAAACTCTGCTGCGGTATGGCCACTATCATCGGCAAACTCTTTAATTAAATATTCATAAGCGTTACCCAATTTATCATCAGGAACGCTTTTAATATTTAAAGTATGTTGCGAAAAATGTTCTACTAAGTTAGTTAAAGTAGCATCTGAAAGTCGATCTTTATTTGTCCAACTTGCATCGCCAAATATGCCAAATAAAGTTTCAGGATTGGCTTTTTCGATTTCGCGCATTGCTTCTTGAATTGCTAATCCAATATTGACAGTTGTTTCTCTAACTTTTTTCCAGTGTGCTTTTTTCGGCACTAAAAAATGATGATGTTCTGCAAATGATGCATATTCTAAATCACCATTACTTTCTTGCAAAGCTTTTTCGAATTCTTCATCATAGACATCACAAATACGCTTGAAAAAAAGTAAAGGAAAAATATATTGTTTGTAATCTCCAGCATCGATCGTACCGCGCAAAGCGGTAGCAGCTCCCCAGAGATATTTTTCTAATTGTTGTTGGGTCATTTTATTCTTGTGTTCTTATGATAAATTGGCTTTTTATATAATTTCTTTTTATTGCATCCAATTCATGAAACTGCTCTTGCATTATTTCAATAAGATTATTATATTTTTCATATAAACTTAATAAATCGTTAAATAATTTTTCAGTTACTTCTTCCTTATCTACCTGGTCATGCCAAGAAAACATGTCGCCGGCTTGATGAATTAAAGAGCCCGCTTGGTTTGCAACAAACCTAAAGTCTTTATGTATTGATACAAAAACATCTGGATATTTGGAAAGTAATAACTCAATTTCTTTTTTTATGTCTTCTAATCGATCATAAGTGTAATCAACTATAAATTCATCGTAATCATTTGGTTCAGAGAAAAATGAAGGAATATTAGATTTATGTTTCAAAAGAATTTCTGAAAACTCTCGCATCATTTTTGCTTTTTCGTCTTTATCATCTGCAAATTCAAGAATTTTTGATAAATGTTCAAAATCGTATTTTTGTAAACTTAATTTATATTGTCTAGATAAATCTTCAAGCTTAACTAATTCTGCTTTAATTTTTTGCTCGTTATTGCTCTTGTTTTCTTCAAAAACTTGTTTCTGAAGGTCTAAATTTCTAGATTGCAACTCAATACCTTCAGAAAGTCTTTTAATTTCTGAACTTTTATACCAGATTGTAATTGCACCACCAATGACAGCACCAGATAAAGAAGATACCAATGTTGCTAATAACTTATAGTCAAAATCACTTGCAGCTTCAGATGCATTTAATAATAGTATACTTAAAAGTGTCATAATTTTATTTTTTAGTTACAAAGATTTAAAGTTTCAACATGTAGTCTTTCAAAGTCTCGATTGCCAAGTACGAGTGATCTATTCTCATCTAAATTATTCAAAACAAAAAGTTCCACATTTTCATATTCACTAGCCAGTCGAATATTTTCTTCCATTTGCTGCTTATTAATGTTCCAACCATAAATAACAACCATTTTGTATTTTAGCTTTTCGGAAATTTGAATTCCTTGAATATTTTCTTTCTCAAAATATATCCATGCAGCTTTACCCTTAATCTTATTTATAAATTCATTTTTGCTTTTTAAATAAGAATCTAAATCTCTATTCCAACCTAAATTTGTTTTTAAATCGAAATAATGTGTCAAAACATTATCAGAATTTATAATAGACAAATCCGGTTTAAATGTAGTTGCTTTTCCATTTTTACTAAAACGGATTGAAGTTACTTTATCTACTAAATATTGCAAATCCATTCTGTTGATCTTTGTGGCTAAATACAATGCAAAAAGATCTTCAACATAACCAGAAGTTACATGAGCCATTCCTCTTCTAATATTATAACCTCCATTACCTTCTATTAAATTTCTCGCATTTCTGGTATATATATGTATTTTTTCAACAAATTCTTCTTGAGTCATTTATATAAATTGGTTTAGTATTTTTTTAAATTTTTCTTCTGCTTTTAAACTTTCTTCCCATGCAATTTTCAAATCAGCTAAAGCTACTTCAACGGACGGTAAGTTATCTTCGATTATTTTTTCGACATAAAGAGGAATATTCAAATTATAATCATTCTCTTTTATTTCATTATCAGAAACCACTTTTACATAATTTTCTACATCTGAGAATTGGGTATACCAATCATAAAGTTGCCTAACATTCGCTTCTTCAAGAAAATTTTGAGCTCTTCCAATACGAATTTGCTCTGAACCGTCTATAAACAAGACTTTTCCTTTTTTATGCTTTTCTTTTTGTTGCTTAAAAACTAACACGCAAGCAGCTAGTTGAGTACCATAAAAGATATTTGGTCCTAAACCTATTACGGCCTCTAAAAGATCTTTTTTTAATAAAGCTTCACGAATTTTCCCTTCAGAAGCTTTTCTAAATAAAGCTCCGTGTGGCAAAACAACAGTCATTCGACCATTATCATTCATGGATTTAATCATGTGTTGCACCCAAGCCATGTCACCATTTCCTTGTGGCGGAACCCCAGCAATGTTTCTTCCAAATGGATCATTTATCCACATGTCAGCTCCCCAATCTTTCAGTGAAAATGGAGGATTTGCAATAACACAATCAAAAGTTTTTAATCCATCAGCTTCAAAAAAGACAGGGTTTCTTAAAGTATCACCACGAGCAATTTGAAAATCTTCAATTCCATGCAGAAACATATTCATACGCGCAATCGAACTAGAAGTTAAGTTCTTTTCTTGCCCGTATAATTGTAATGTTCTGTAGTCTTCGTTATTATGTTTTAAATGATCGACACATTCTAAAAGCATTCCACCAGTTCCACACGCTGGATCATAGATAGTTTGACCTTCATGAGGATCTAATATTAAACCCAATAAATGAACAACAGAACGAGGCGTATAAAATTCACCCGCTTTCTTATTTGTTAAATCTGCAAAGTGCTTGATTAAATATTCATAAGCCTGACCTAAAATATCTGGATCAACCAAAGAGTTTGATAATGAATATTGTGAAAAATGTTCTACCAAATCCGTTAGTAATCGATCTGATAGTTTGTTTTTATTACTCCATTGAGCATCTCCAAAAATACCGTATAAATATTCCTGATTAGCCTGTTCAATTCCTCGTAAAGCTTTTTCAATTGCTAAACCAACATTTGATGTAGTTTCTCTTACGTCGTTCCAATGGAATCCATCAGGAATAATAAATCTATGAAATTCTGGCAATAAGGCATAATCAACATCACCTTCTGATTCTTCAAGCGCAATTTGATATTCTTCATCAAAAACATCTGATAATCTTTTAAAAAATAAAAGTGGGAATATATATATTTTAAAATCAGAAGCATCTACCGGGCCTTTGAGGATCCAAGCTGCTTTTGAAAGATATTGTTCTAATTGAGATAAGGTTAATTTATCCTTGGACATACTGAATTTCTTAATTTGTGTAGGCTTAATAAAGTCAGCTAAGATATGTAAATTATTTCTGGGGTCATTGAGGAAAACCGTATAGCTTGACTTTATTTCAAAAAAAATACAATAAATATATTTAGAAAGAGTACTGATACTCAAAGTAGGTGTCTTTGCATCTTTATGACTTAAATACAACTAAAGCTATAAAATATTAAATCCTGATTTTATGATTAATATTCAAAATACAGAATTTAAGAGAAATATTCAATAATAGCTCCATGCATAGGGCTTTGTCAAAAGAATTATTTTTTATCTATAAAACACAAATCAGATCTTAACTAAATGGAGGTCTTATCTTAAGAACGTGGTTTACCCAAATTCCTATCATACATAATAATAGTTCCTGCCACAGCTACATTTAAGCTTTTTTCAGATTTAAATTTTATTAAATGATGACATTTCGCCATTACTTTATGAGATAGGCCATGATCTTCTGCGCCTAATAAATAAACACAACGTCTTGGATGTTCAAAAGTCTCTAAATCGACGGCTTTATCATCTAGTTCAACTCCAACCAATCGTGCTCCTTTAGGTAAGTTTTCAAAAAAAGCCTCAAACGTATCATAATGAAAATATGGAATTGCTTTTACCGCATCATGGGTATCACAAGCTTGTTTGGCATATCGATTACCTATAGTAAATATAAAAGTAGCGCCTAAGTTTTGTGCTGATCGCCACAAAACACCTAAATTTTCAGGCGTTTTACCATTTTGTATTCCTATCCCGAAATATTCATTTATAAAGTTATCATTCATACCGGCAAAAATACAAACTGAAAGTACATAAGTCAATTTTTATTGAGCCAAACAAACTACATATGACTTACCAGAAGCAAAGAAATAGCATAAATCTAACTTAGATGGATTAATAGAGATTTATTATATTAGCCTGAAACAAATACCAATTTATAATTTGAGCTCATTAGAGCCATTCTAGAAGTTAACAATCAGATGATGGCACTATAACATTAATGAATTAAATATGACAAAATGGTAAATAGAAGTTTTACACCTTTCCCGATTTTGGCAACTGAAAGATTAACTCTTAGACAATTATCGACCGAGGATGGACAGGATATTTTTGCTTTACGTTCTGACGCAGAAATAAACAAATATCTAGGCAGACAACCAAGTAGAACAATTGAAGAGGCAACACACTTTATCAATAAGATTAATGATAGCATTAAAAAAAATGACTCGATTTATTGGGCAATAACTTTAACAAACAGCAGCATTTTTGTTGGTACAATTTGTCTTTTTGACTTTTCAGACGAAACAAATAAATGCGAAATCGGATATGAACTTTTAACAAATTTTCATGGACAAGGAATAATGCAGGAAGCGACTAAAAAAGTTATTGACTATGCCTTTCAGACACTACAAGTTAAAATGATAGAAGCATTGACTCATAATGATAATCTGAATTCTATCAAGCTTTTGACTAAATTTGACTTTAAAAAATCAATAGAAACTGACAATGAAACCTCTGACTGTTCTATTTTTATCTTAAAAAACTCCCTTTAGAGCAACTGATTCTATACTCCTATTATTTCCGAACATTCTTTTTTAATCATTTCAGATGCTTTTAGATTACACAAAGCTCCTTATTCTATTTTTTGTTCTGAAGCTTTTTTCAGTCAAAGTCATAAAACTTCATTAAAATTGGGCATTAACAAATAAGTAATAGCTTTAATTATTATTATTTTTTACATTTGCTTAATCTTATTGATTCTAAATAAATCACGCTATCATATTGCAAATCCTAAAAGAATCAACACAAGCTAAAAAGTAATAAATACCTATAATATGAAAAAAAACATTCTTCTTTCTTTCGCATTAGCCGCTACTTTATTTGTTAGTGCTCAACAAAAAAATACGTTATTAGAAGCTTCTTTTTGGAAAACAGCTCCAAGTATTGATGTAGTTAAAGCAGAAATTGCAAAAGGAAACAGTCCGTCTGAAGCAAATTCAGGTGCTTTTGATGTAGCCGTTATCGCAATTAATAATGATGCCCCTTTTGCAAGTATAAAATTCTTATTAGAACAACCAGGGAATCCAGTAAATAAATCTACTCACGACAATCGTATTTATTTACACTGGGCTGCTTTTAGAGGGAATACTGAACTAGTACAATACCTCATTGCTAAAGGTTCTGATGTTAATCTTGAGGATAGCCATGGTACTACTCCAATTGTTTTTGCTGCTAGTAATGGAGCACTTAAAGCTGATGTTAGCGAAGCTTTTTTTAAAGCAGGAATAGATCCTAAGAAAAAATACGCTAACGGTGCAAACCTATTACTTTTGGCAATTCCGTTTGATAAAGACTTAACAATTACTGATTATCTTATCAAAAAAGGATTGTCTCTAAAAGATGTTGATAATGACGGAAACACAGCATTTGATTATGCTGCAAGAACAGGAAATGTTACTCTATTGAAAAAATTATTAGACAAAAAAGTAAAATATACTGATAATGCTCTTCTTATTGCAACGCAAGGTACACGTAGAGAAACTACTCCGCTTGAAACTTATAAGTTTTTAGTTGAAGAATTAAAAATAAAACCAACCGCTACAAATAAATCTGGAGAAAATGTATTGCATCTTTTGGCAGGAAAACCAAATCAAGCCGAAATAATTACTTACTTTCTTGGAAAAGGTGTAGATGTTAATGCAGTTAATAAAGACGGAAACACTCCTTTTATGACTGCTGCCGGAGCAAGAGAAAATGGAACATTAGAACTATTATTGCCTACTGCAAAAAATATCAATTTACAGAATACAAAAGGAGAATCTGCCTTGACTATAGCTGTAAAATCTGGAACTCCAGAAGCTGTTGCACTACTTTTAGCAAAAGGGGCCGATGTAAAAGTTACTGATAAAGATGGTAATAACTTAGGTGTTTATTTAGTACAATCTTACCGCTCTGATGCTAAACAAGATCCTTTTACTGCCAAAATAAAGTTACTTCAGGAAAAAGGTTTAGACCTTAAATCTCCACAAAAAGATGGGAATACATTATATCATTTAGCTGTTGCTAAAAACGATGTGTCTTTGCTAAAAAAATTAGCTGATTTAAACATCGATGTAAATGCTAAAAACAAAGATGGTTTGACTGCTTTACACAAAGCTGCAATGGTTGCCAAAAATGATACGATCCTAAAATACCTTCTTTCTATTGGTGCTAAAAAAGATATTATTACCGAATTTGACGAAAGTGCTTATGCTCTAGCCAAAGAAAATGAGACTTTAACAAAACAAAACATATCAATTGACTTTTTAAAATAATCTCTTAAAATTTCAAATACCAATTCAATTAAAAATATAAAATCTGAATGAAATCAATATTTAAAATAGCTCTTACTAGCGCATTAATCTGCCTCATCTCTTTTCAAGCTTCAGCTCAGGCAAGCAAATATAAATGTATGCTTCAAATGTCTAATTATATGGGTGAAGGTGCTTACATCGTAGTATCACTTATCAACCCTAAGGGTGAATATGAAAAAACTCTTTATGTAATGGGAGACGATAAAAAATGGTACAACTCTTTAAAAGAATGGAACAAATTCCAAACTAAAAAGCCAGTAGATATCAGTGCAAAAACTGGAGCATCAGTTACTGGCGGAGATCGTAGTATGACAACAATTGAAATTGATGATTCTAAAATAAATAAAGGATATAAATTAAGATTTGAATCTGCTGTTGAAGATCAGAAATATCATGTAAGTGATGTAGAAATACCTCTTACAACTGAAGGCCTTGCTGCTAAAACTGAAGGTAAAGGTTATATTAGATATGTAAGATTAAGCAAGATTTAATACTATAACATAATAGCTTTGTCAAAGTTTTGGACTTTGACAAAGCTTAAAACTCACATTCGATTACCTTTTAGATTACACTCAATGACTCTTTCTTTCTGGCGTTACTCACACTTGGCTTTGGCTTTGTTTTCTTCTTTATTTCTACTGTTGGCATCTATAACGGGTATCATTCTGGCAGTCGATGCTGTGCAAGAAAAAACACATCCATACAAAGTCGAAAATTTTGATCAAATAACCTTAGGACAAACCTTGCCTGCTTTAAAAAAGGTATATCCCGAAATAACAGAATTAAGTGTTGATCATAACCAATTTGTAACTCTTCAGGCTATTGATCAGGATGGTAATGATATCAATGCATATATTGATCCCAGAACAGGAAAACAGTTAGGAACACCTGTTAAAAAAAGCGATTTTATTCAATGGACAACTGGCTTGCACCGTTCTTTATTTCTACATGAAACCGGACGCTTTTTTGTTGGTGTTATTTCCTTTTTATTGGTTTTGATTGCTTGTTCGGGTTTTGCACTTGTATTAAACAGGCAAAGAGGAATCCGCAACTTTTTCTCTAAAGTAATCAAAGAATATTTTGCTCATTATTATCATGTTGTATTAGGAAGATTAACTTTAATTCCGATTCTGATTATTGCAATTACAGGAACTTATTTAACTCTGGAAAGATTTAATTTTTTCATGGATAAAGAGAAAAACCAAAAGGAAAAAACTGAAATTGTAAAATCTTCAAAAGATAAAACGGAATCTGTATTTACTACTACTCTATTAGCTGATGTAAAGAAAATTGAGTTTCCTTTTACATCTGATCCTGAAGAATATTATATTATTCAGTTAAAAGACAGAGAAATTGAAGTTAATCAGGTTACAGGACCTGTAATTACAGAGAAACTTTCCCCGATGACGGTTCAGTTATCTGATTTAAGCCTTGACCTTCATACAGGAAGAATAAATGCAATTTGGGCTGTAATATTAGCTATTGCCTGTATTAATATTCTCTTTTTTATATACTCTGGTTTTGCTATTACTTTAAAAAGAAGATCTAGCCGAATTAAAAATAAATTTAAAGCCAGTGAAAGTAAAATTATTTTACTTGCAGGTTCTGAAAATGGAAGTTCTTTCCGTTTTGCTAATGCTATCCAGAAACAATTAATTGCCCATGGCGAAAAAGTTTTCCTTACAGAACTGAATAATTACAATTTATATCCGAAAGCAGAACATATTATCGTTTTTTCTTCGACTCATGGTTTAGGTGATGCACCTTCTAACGGAAATAAATTTGTATCACTTTTAAAAAAATACAATCAAGAACAAAAAGTCAATTTTTCGGTGGTTGGTTTTGGTTCAAAAGCTTATCCTGATTTTTGTGGTTTTGCTATTGAAGTGGATCAGCTTTTAGCCAGTCAAAATTGGACGGAACGATTTTTAAAAATTCAAACTGTAAACGACAAATCTGCTCTCGAATTTATTGAATGGATAAAATTATGGAGTGCCAAATCTGGAATTCCATTATCGACAACGCCTTCTTTATACAATCATGTTCCTAAAGGTTTACAAAAATTAATGGTTTTAGACAAAACCTTGGTTTCTGAAACGGAACAATCTTTTATATTGACTTTACGTGCCAATATGAGAGCCAAATTTACTTCGGGTGATTTACTGGCCATTTATCCTGCTAATGACACTAGAGAGCGTTTATACTCTATTGGTAATCATTCTGGGAATATTCAATTGGTTGTCAAACTTCATCCTCACGGTTTAGGTTCTGAATTTCTGAATAATCTTAAACCTGGAAATACTATTAAAGCAAGAGTTTTAAATAACAAAGCTTTTCATTTTCCTAAAACGGTGTCAAAAGTTGCTTTAATATCTAATGGAACTGGTATTGCTCCTTTTCTTGGAATGATTGAACAGAATAAGAAAAAAGTTGAAACGCATTTATATTCTGGCTTCCGAATGGAAACGGAAACTGTTTCAGGTTATAAAAAACTCACTGCTGAAATGATTCAAAAGCAACAACTTCAAAGCTTTCATTTGGCTTTATCTCGTGCAGAAAATCATCATTATGTAATGGATTTAATAAAACGTGATGTTAACTTTTTTATTGATTTATTACATCAAGGCGGTGTTATTATGATTTGCGGTTCGCTGGCAATGCAAAAAGATGTAGAAGCTATTTTGGATGATTTATGTCTTTCCAGAGAAATGAAGTCTATTTCATATTATAAAAATAATGGTCAATTGTTGACAGATTGCTATTAGATTAATTGATAGTTGATAATTGATAGTTGATAATTGATAATTATTGGATTGTGTAAGTCCCTTCGGGACGATATATTTATAGAGATTTATTCGACAAAAACCAAACCCCATCGGGGTGACATATATTGGCAAACTAAAAAAAATATCGCTTCGCTGGAGCTTATTAATAAAAACTCATTATTTTTTATTATTCAAAAAAATCATGCATACATCAATCCTACATAAGTTTTTAGTTGTTTTTATAATTGCGTTTAGTTTTTCTGGCAATGCGCAAGTTCTCCGAAAAAGAACGACGCTGCTTATGGGGGGACGTTTTGATATTACTATTGTTGCAAATGATGCAGCATCTGCTGAACAAAATATTGATGAAGTAATTGCTGAAATTACACGAATTGAAAATTTAATCTCTGATTGGAAATCAGATACACAAGTATCAGAAGTGAACCAAAATGCAGGAATTAAACCTGTAAAAGTAGATCGCGAAGTTTTTGAATTAACTCAAAGGGCCATAAAGTTATCTGAAATAACAAATGGTGGTTTCGATATTAGTTTTGCTGCAATGGACAGAATCTGGAAGTTTGATGGATCGATGACCGAGATGCCTTCGGCGGAAGCCATAAAAAAATCAGTAGAGAAAGTCGGGTATAAAAACATCATTTTAGACAGCGTACAATCTACTATATTCCTTAAACTTAAAGGAATGAAAATAGGATTTGGAGCATTGGGTGAAGGATATGCCACCGATAAATGCCGAACGATGATGCTAGCAAAAGGAATCAATGCCGGAATTATAAATGGATCTGGAGACATGAGTACTTGGGGAAAACAACCTAACGGTGAACCTTGGAAAATAGGTATTACAAATCCGTTTAATACCGAGAAACTATTAGCTGTTGTTCCTTTGGGGCAAGAAGCTGTAACTACTTCTGGAAGTTATGAAAAATTTGTAGTTTTTAACGGCAAAAGATATTCTCATATTATCAATCCTGCAACAGGATATCCCGCAACAGGTTTGTGTAGCGTGACTGTTTTTGGCCCTGATGCCGAAACGGCAAATGGTCTTAGTACTTCTATGATGGTTTTAGGTCAAAAAGAAGGTTTGCTTTTACTTCAAAAATTTCCTGCTTATAGTTGTTTGATGATTACGGATAATGGAAAAGTAATCAAATCCAAAAACTTCAAAATTAAAAAGTTCAAGACTAAATTCTAAATCTCGCTAAAATCCTCTACTCTACTTTTTGTATTTATTTCTAAAAAGTATTTCGCTAGATAAAATTATTTACTTTTATATAAAGAGTAACTTTCATAGTTAAAACATAATTAAGAAATCGACTTTTCTGTTTTCTCTGTTTATACTTTTAACTTCATAATCTAATGAATAAAAATATTCAACTTAACATCCTGCAAAATTGGCTAAAAGCTTGGTCTTTATCTAGAAAACTACCTTTGCCTGTAAAATATAAATCTGGATGGATGGTAGATGTTGGCTATGAAAATCAAAAAATGCGATATGTTTTTCCTGAACTTAATGAGCACTTTATTCAATTATCTGAGACTATTGATGAACCTTGGATATATCTAAAAGTTTGTGCTTCGCCTGATGAATTAAAAGACAAATTATCCGAAAAATGGGTAATTCAGCCACAAGGATATATGATGTCTTGCTTTAAGCAAATGAGCTTCCCTGACGGTACATTACCCGATAAATATAAGTTTGAATTTGAGAGTTACAACTCAACCTTTGTTGTTCGGATTGTTACTATTGATGGTGAGCTAGCCTCAATAGGACACGTTGTTCTCGTAGATGATTTGGCTATTTATGATAGAATCTCAACCGAAACAAATCATCGCCGAAACGGTCTTGCTACTTTCTTGATGAAAGAACTTGAAAAAATTGCTTTGGCTAATAACATTCATAATAATTTTCTGGTTGCTACCGAAGATGGTAAATTCTTTTATCAAACTTTAGGATGGGAACTCTACAGGCTTTATACATCGGTTGTTATTCCCGATTAGAATCAAATAAAACTCCATCTGAAATCATTATTATTTATTTTTTAATGAAACAATGTTGCATTTATAAATAAGATTTTTATATTTGCAACAGTATTGCGTTAAGAGCAGGGAAACTGAAGGAAATAACAACTTTTATATCAGAGTTCTTATGGTTTTATTTCTTAGATAAACACGCATTATTAAATCTTGATTCACCAGAATGAAAAAGAAATTTAAATTTATTAATCTTCTTATGCCGCTAATAGTAGTATTTGCTATACTATTTCCGGCAATCCATTCTTATGAACACATACAAAGTCATGATGCTTCTCATAAAAGTACACAGCACTTAACTACAGGGAAAACTGAACTTATAACACACAATCATTCTTCTGAAGAATGTGCTATTTGTCATTTTAAATTTGCTCCTGTAAGTACATTTACTTTCATGTCTTTTGAGTTTTATAAAAGGTGTAACATATCTTCATATGTTTCTTTTTATTACAAAACATATTCCTCTTTCTTTAAGGGATCCTTATTTGCTCTTCGAGCACCTCCAACAATTTAAAGTAAAATCAATTACTTGGCATTAATCCATTTTTAATAGTTTTTTTTTAGATGTTACTACAAAAGCTAATTGTATTAGTTATGTAAATTCATTTAGACGAAGTGTTTATAAACTTATATTTTCTTAAATGACTTATATGGTTTAAAACCACTTTTCTATAAAAACTAACCATATAAGTTATGTAAGTTCATATAAACGAAGTGTTTATAAAACTTATATTTTCTTAAATGACTTATATGTTTAATAAAGTTTTATAGAGCTGTCATTCGGTTTCGTTTACCAAAAAAGCCAAGATTTTACTTCTGCTTAATTGCAATTCCATTTTAAAATAATTCTCATTTCATAGAATAATCCTCTATGAAGATGTCTTTCTGTACTCCTTTTTGAGTTGGCATTACTCATCGTTATGTCATTTAAAAAAGCGCATTCCCCTACCCTGTAACCCAAAATTAATACATATGAACAAAATGAAAATCCAAAAACTTGTACTAGCATCTTTTGCTTTAGTTGGCATCTTTACAGCCTGTGATAGCAGTGATGATAATAAAGTTGACACTGAATATCCTGTTATCGATATATCGGCAACAACCGCATTCCCAATACAATGTAGTGAAGTAATCCGTGGACAAAAATTTACATTCAGAGCTAAGTTTACCGACAATTCGGCATTAGGATCGTATAGCTTGGATATTCATCATAATTTCGACCATCATAATCATAGTACCGAAGTAAATGATTGTACTCCTGAAACCATAAAAAAGCCTGTAAAACCAATGCTTTATATTAATTCTGTGACTATTCCAGAAGGTTTAAAAAGTTACGATGCAACTCAGGAAATCAGCATTCCCGCAGATATCGATCCCGGAGATTACCATTTCCTTATTCGCTTAACCGATAAAGAAGGTTGGCAAACTATTAAAGGTTTAAGCATCAAAATTAAATAAGTGATTTTGATGAACGAAAATAAACCAAATCGATTACAGATTATTTATCTGTTGCTGTTTTGCGCTGTTACTTTTACGAAAGTATCTGCACAATCTGTCCATATATCAGGTAATGTATTCTCTAATAGTCATAAACCTTTAGAAGGTGCAACTGTAACGATTTACCCATCATCTGCAACTACTTTTACAAATAAAGAAGGTGCTTATTACTTTAATCAAATTCCTAAAAACTCAAAGAAACTTATTGTTAGTTACTCGGGTTATATCAAATCTGAAATTGAACTTTCGTTAGATAAAAACTCAAATGTACAACCTGATATTATCTTACATCAGGAAGTTAAGGAACTGCAAGAAGTTGTAATAAAAGATAATTATGCTACACGCCTCAACAAAAAAGAATCTCTCAACATAGATGTCGTAAATAGTAGTTTTATCCAGCGTAATCTTGGTGGTAGTTTGATGCAATCGCTCCAAAGATTACCTGGTGTTAAAACTATTTCTATAGGTTCTGGTGGTTCTAAACCTCTTATACGAGGATTAAGTTTTAATCAGGTTATTGTTGTCGAGAATGGCATTAAACACGAAGGCCAACAATGGGGCGCAGATCACGGGCTAGAAATAGACCAATATGCTGTAAATCGTGTAGAAATCATTAAAGGCCCATCATCATTTATCTACGGATCTGATGCTATTGGTGGCGCCATTAATATAAAACCGTTAGCATTTCCTACCGAGCATACTTTGGGCGGAAGCGTTGATATTACTGGCAAAAGTAATAACGAACAATATGGAGGTTCTTTTAACCTGTTTGGGCGTAATGAAAAATGGTTCTTTGATACCCGAATAACTGCGATGGATTACGGCGATTATCGTGTTCCTACCGATGTGGTTCAGGTTTACAATTATGCAGTTCCGCTTTATAAAAATCATTTGCGTAATACTGCAGGACGAGAACTCGATTTGCATGCAAGTACAGGATATATAGGCCAGAAGTTTAAATCGGTTTTGTATGTGAGTAACGTGTATAGTAAAACTGGCTTTTTTGCCAATGCTCATGGTCTTGAACCTCGAAATGTAGATACAGAACTTCATGATAAATCCAGCCGAGATATACAAATGCCATATCAGGAAGTAAACCATACCAAGATAAGTAACACTACATCTTTTCAATTAGGAGAACATCAATTGGAAACTCAAATGGGTTTTCAAAAGAATTTTCGCCGCGAATGGAGCCATTATGTTAATCATGGTTATATGCCACCTATATATCCCGATGATATGTATGCTCCAAAAGATCTTGAGCGACAATACAACAAAGAAGTTTTTTCTGGTTCGATAAAAGATGAATTTGCAGTAGGTAATCATCAATTTACCGTGGGTGTAAATACAGAATTGCAACAAAATAAAATTGGTGGTTGGAGTTTCCTGATTCCTGCTTTTACTCAAATTAATGCTGGTGCATTTGCTTATGATAAAATTCAACTAAACGAAAAGTGGTTGCTAAACGCAGCAATACGATTGGATTATGGCAGAATTAAAATGAAACAATATACTGATTGGTTTGAAAGCGAGGTAACAACTAATGGACAAACAAATTTAGAATACTTAGAACGTTCTAAAGAGCTTACGCGAACATTTAAAAGTTTTACCTGGTCGGCTGGAGTAAATTATAATCTCGAAAAATTCTCTTTGAAAGCAAATGCAGGAACAAGTTTCAGAATGCCGATTGCAAAAGAATTGGCTTCAAATGGTGTTAATTATCATTATTTCCGATTTGAAAAAGGAGATCCAAACTTATCAGCCGAACAATCCTATCAGTTAGATCTTGGGTTAGAATGGCAGGAAAATAAATGGTCGGTACAACTAAGTCCGTTCTTTAATTATTTTCCTAATTACATCTACTTAAACCCTACTTCGCAACATGATATTTATTATGGAGCAGGTAATCAGGTTTTTGAATATGAACAAAGTAAAGTCATGCGTTATGGAGGTGAATTGCAAACGCGCTATCAATTCTTAAAAAGTTTAAGTGGAGAAATTCTGGTAGAATATCTCTATTCTGAGCAACTATCGGGCAGCAAAAAAGGCTATACACTACCCTTTTCTCCTCCTGCATCAGCTTTGTTTGGTTTAACTTATAGCCCGGAAATTAAAAATCTAAGAGATACGTATTTCTCATTGGATTATCGTTTTACTGCCGAACAAAACCAAATTGTTCCTCCCGAAAAGAAAACGGCGAGCAGCAGTGTTTTCAACCTTGCATTAGGAACAAAAATAAGAACAGGACAACAGGATTTAGCCATTTCGCTGCAAGTACAAAACTTGTTTAATACCAAATACTTAAATCATACCAGTTTTTACCGATTAATAGAACTTCCCGAGGCTAGCAGAAACATTATCCTATCGGTCAAAATTCCCTTTTTAATACATAATCAAAAATAATATGAATCCTTTTAAACAAAAAAACCTTATGAAAAAAGCAAAATTATTCCCCTTGTTTTTACTCTTTGTTGCCGCATTTACAGCCTGTAACAATGATGATGATAATGTTCCCGAAGTTGCAAAGCCCACAATGACAAATGTTGAAATTGGTTCTGCCAATAATAAACAAGGTGTTATTGGTCGTGATTTTCACTTTAATGCCGATGTTAAAGCTGGAGATAAAATTGCGGCAGTACAACTTAAAATACTTCCTAAAAAAGGAGAGAAATATGCAAGCGATTGGAAATTAGAACTAAGCTGGGCTGAATATGTTGGAGCTAAAAATACTACGGTACACAAGCACTTTAATATTCCGAAAGAAGCTCCCGAAGGTAAATATGACTTTTACTTTATAATATTAGATAGCAATGGCTCTAAGCTAGAAATTAAAGAAGATTTTACCATTGTTGATGCTGCAAATTTACCAACCGATCCTTTAATTGGTCGAGATATGATTTCTCGTAACGAAACTTTAATTTACCATATGGGTACTTGGGTTGAGCCTGAACTAATCTTTAAAAAGAACGACGAATTAACTGCTCACGCTCAGATAAGCCAGATTAAAGGCGATGGAATATTATATTCTGTACTGATTAAAAAAAGTGCCAATTATCATCCTGAGAGTATTGACAATCTTGACTTTAAAAAGGTAATCGTGATTTCTAAAGTCGAGCATAAAGGTCTTGCTGCTGCATCAAAAATTTCGACTTTACAAAAAGTGAATGATGTTTGGGGTGGCGAAAAAATTGTTATTGGTGCTGCAACCGATGCAAACCTACCTAATGCAAACCCAATAACTGGCGAAAAAGCATGGGAATCTGGCGTATATAATTGGGTGGTTTTATATAAAAATACAACTTACAATCTCAATGTATATAAGTCAATGCCTATTACTATTAATTATTAATCTAAATATTATCTTAAACAAATCTTTACAATGAAAAACAATTATTACAAACTGATTTTCCTATTTGCTTTATCCACTTTTGCAATCTCTTGTAGCAATGATGACGACGACAATACTACCGAAACTCCAAAGGAAGCTTTGGCTGAATATAAGTATTTGAGAGTATTACTTTCTGATGAAAAAACACCCCAAATTACACTGGTAAATCCAGTTGATGGTACTTCAAGTTTTTTTAATGCGAAATATGCAAAATCAACTATTTACACTACTGAATCCGGTAGATATGCTGGTATTATTCATAGAGCTGATAATACTATAGAAACTTTTGACAGCGGATTTGAAGGTCATGGTGACCACGTTGATGTAGACGGAATTCCGAAATTTGGTGCATTAACTGGACAATCGCCTATGCCTACACATTTTAAAAGTAAAATAGGTGAAGTATTAGCGTTTAATGATGGTGATGGAACTTTATCTGTAGCCAAAGAATCTGATATTAATACTGCTGGAGCTAAATTTAAAGTGATTAATGCTGGTTTATTAGCACATCATGGAGCTATGGCGACTTTCTCTAACGGAACTTATGCTATTACGCAAAAAGACAATTCGGTTACGGGAACACTTCCTGAGAAAGTAAAAATTATAGACAATACGGGAAAAACTCTTTTTGAAGCTACAATTGCAACAAAAGGAATCCACGGAAATGCTTCTGATGGAACTTATGCTGTTTTTGGTTCAGCAAGTGGTGTTCTTGTAGTTGAAAGTTCAGGAAAACAAAAACTTATTGCACTTCCTGAAGGATTTGGAACTTCATGGTTTGGAAGTATTCTGGAAACAAAAGCTCAAGGAAAATTTGTAGGTTTCACTGCCGATAAAGGTGCTTACTTAATTGATGTTGTTAACGGAACAATTAAACCAATCTTACAAAGTACTGACATTACACAATGTAAAGTAAGCTATAATATGAGTAAACTTGGTGTTTTATTGCTTAACGGTAATTTCAAATTATTCAATTTAACTACGTTGCAACTTGAAAAAGAAGGAAAAGTAATTGGTGAAACGGCAAAAGATGCTACGATGAAACCTCAAATCCAACTAACAGAAAATTTTGCTTATATAACTTCACCAACTACAGGAGAATTATTGCAAGTGAGTTTATCTACTATGACTATTGTAAAGAAAATAAAAGTATCTAATACGCCATACCGAATTACGATTCTTGGTTTTGAAAATAGCAAAAGTCATTAAACTTAATTTTTTCAGACACTTTAAATAAGTATTGATTAATAACAGAAGATGCCAATATAAGTTGGTGTCTTCTGTTATTTTACTTTATACCCAATAAGCCAAAAAGTTCTTCTTTTTTATTTAAAGCTATAGAAATTGATTTACCATTAGTGAGTTCTACCGTATTTCCGTTTACGCTTCTTACTGCTTCTAGGTTGAGAATAAACGAACGCTGGACGCGAAAGAAAGTTGGCAAGTTAAGAACTTCTTCCATCGATTTTAGAGTGAGTTGTGTAGTAAAACTTTCGGACGGAATTACGATTTTAAGATAATCTCCCTGTGCTTCTATATAAAGGATTTCATCAAATAAAATTTTCACCAGTTTACCTTCCGATTTTATAAATATTCTATCTGAATGAACCTGATGCTGTATTGTTGCGACCTGACTTACTGAAATTCGGTCTTTTGCTCTGCTAACTGCCTTCAAAAAACGATCAAATCGAACTGGCTTAACCAAATAATCGGTCACACCAGCTTCAAATCCATCTAAAGCAAAATCACGATGTGCAGTAATAAAAATAACTACGGGCGGATGTACTAATGAACGTAACAATTCCATTCCGCTAATTTTTGGCATTTGGATATCGCTAAACACTATATCCACCATATTATTTTGTAAATAGATTAACGCCTCAACAGGATCTTCAAATGAAGCTGTGAGTTCAAGATATGGAATTTCTTTTACGAAAGTTTCAATAACTTCTCTACCAAGTGGTTCATCATCTATAACAATGCAAATTAATTTGTTCATTAGTCTAAATCTATTTTTAAATTGACTTTAAATTTTGTTCCCAGATTTTCGATATTCAGTTCGTGTTTGTCAGGATATAAAAGTTGCAATCTTTTGCGAACATTTGTAATTCCAATACCACCAAATTCTTTATCCCTAATTTCCTGTTCTAAATCATTTTCTAATTGAAAATAAAACTTTTTATCCTCAACTTTTATATCCAAATATATAAACTGTTCCTTATCACTCTTTAATCCATATTTAAAAGCATTTTCTATAAACGTGAAAGTCAAAAGTGGCGCGATATAAAATCCTAACAAATGAGTTGTCTCAGGAATATGAAACTTAATGTTTTTATTGGCTGAATATCGCATTCGCTCCAACTCGATATAATTTTTTATAAACTCTAATTCCTTTTCTAATGCGACTTTTTCAGTATTCGATTCATAAAGCGTATAACTCATAATATCCGAAAGATTCAGGATAACTTCTGGTGTACTATCATCTTTTTTTATCGAAAGTCCGTAAAGATTATTTAATGTATTAAAGAGAAAATGTGGATTAAGTTGGGCTTTCAGAAAGTTCTTTTCGATATTGATATTTTGAATTTCTAATGCAGCTTTTTGATTCTGAATTATTAAATTTTTATTATAAAGCCTTGAAATCTCAAAAAGGATTTTAACAAAAAAGAAAGGTGATAAAATGGTAATAATAATGAATACCTGCGACACCATTCTTCTCACAGATATAGCTTGCAAAAACGTTTGACTTGCACTCATTTTTATAGCTCCTTTTAGTTCTCCTTTAGTTATTTCGAATCCAAGTGAATGATATAATATCGAAATAAAATAAGTTCCTGCCATCCAAATAAAAATAAATAGGACAAAACTGAGTAACAATAATAATATCATTCTGGTTTTTCCTCCCGAGAAAATCTTTGGTAACAACAAATAAAAAAACGCATAAAATACAATTGCATTAACAGTTGCCATCCTAATTGTGAGGATAAGAGCATTGAATATTGAAAGTTGATATGCAAGCACATAACTCAGGAATAACAATATCGAAAAACCCAACCACATCGCAGTATGAAGTAGAATTCTATTTCTTTTTGTATAAAATTTATCAAAATTAAATTCGGCTATTTTGGTCACCAAATAATTTGAAAAAATGGCAGTTTCTTGCATTAAATACATTTTAAATGAAGCAAATTTAAATTATAGTTGTTGAAGTTCTTTCCTTAATCTATAATATTCTGATAATAGCATTCATTATATTAATGGTATTGTGTCCTAACATTGGATAGATAAGATTACCAGAAAATTTTCGAAGTATTCCAAGACTTAAAGAAGATATTAAGGTTAGATACACAATTACAATAATGTCAAATTTAAATTGATGATCTACTGTTAAAACTGCCCCATGTGCCACGCCAAATAGAACTGTAACGATGATAAATCCCCATCCAAATTTTATTCCTTTAAAATCCCATTTTGGTAAAAACGCCTTATCCAGAAGCCATAATCCGATTCCTCTAAATAGAATTTCTTCTGTTAAACCAGGCATTGTGGCTTGAAATGCAAAAGTTTCCAGATCAAAAGTACCTCCTTTAGGAAACAAAGCCATCTTAAAAACAAGATCAAATAGCAGGAATCCGAAGAAAATCAAAACTCCAAATCTTAAATCGCGTCTAGAATTGCTTTTGTTTGTAAAACCAATTTCTGCACGATTTTGTTTATTTACCGAAAAGACAATTACCAAGCCTAAAATTAAGCTTAAAAATTTCCCAATCCATGTAAATTTTAAACCAAAAGTTTCTAATGATAAATACTTCTGACTGAAATGCTGGAGATAACAATCTGCTAAAAAGTATAACATAAAAAAGAGGAGAAATTTTAGGTCTACTTTTTTAGTATTTACAAAAGCAAAAATAAAAAGTGGCAGAATCAATAAAAGCCAAATAAGTGGTGTAAGTGATGACATAAGTTTAATTTTTCTTCCAAAAGTATTTGTACCATACATGGATAAAAAAAACTACCGCCGAAAATACTTTATCTACCGACAAAAATTATTTACTGATCGATAAAAGATTTCTGCTATTTCACTTTATCACTATAATTCTAGCAATCATAGTATTCACTTTGAGAATATTTTACAGATTTTTCAAATCGTCTACCGTATAAAACTTAAGCTTATTATCTTTTGCATACTCACATATTTCTTGTAAAGCAGCAAGAGGAGTTTCTATTTTTTCGTCAGCAACTTCTACTGTTTTATGCCCGTAAAAAATAACAATCTTATTATGCTTTTTGGCGTAGTCCATAAGAGTTTTATAATATGCAACATCAAACTGTTTGTAATCGTCATCTATACCTAAACCGTAAATAATCCGATTACCCTCATAATAACAATATTGCGAATCAGGATAAAGTTTACCATAAGTTGTGCCTCTTATAAAATCAAAATGTTTTAATAATTCATTGTCCAAATCTGCATTGCGTGCTCCATCAGGATAAGCAAATGAGCGCAAATTAAATCCATCTTTACCCATTGCTGCTTTTAGCGGCAATATCTCATCATTTATATACTTTTCAATTCCATATTTGGCCGAATATTTAAGGGCATTTTCATGATTATAACCATGTGCTGCAATATCGTGTCCCATGTCTTGCAAATAGTGTAATTTTTTCTTTTGCGAATCGTTTAAAGAATCATATTTACATATAAAAAAAGTCGCTTTCCAATCTAAATGGCGCAGTCTTTTTTCGGCATTATACCAATCATCAACATAATTATCATCGAAGCTTAATATTATACCTGGCTGAATTTTTTTCTGCACAGGAAGAAGCGGGTTTGATTTTTTTTCCTCAGAATAAGTGCTTGCTGTATAAAGTAAAATACCTATGGTAAAAAGGCCAATAAGTGCATATATAATTCGCTTCATAGTATAGATTTTGTAATCAAATTTAAGTATTATCCTCTAAAAAAATCAACTTGTGGTTATTAATTATTTTATTAATAAAACCTCTCCTTTTGTTGACTTATTAACCTCTAAGATTAAGCTATAGACTTTTTTACGCAGATTCTAAAAGATATAAGCAGATGAACGCAAATTAATTATAACTACTTTTAAAATTAAATCAGTCTAATCTGAATCAAAAAACATTTTCTTTAAAGCAGAATCAAACCTACTTTCTGTTTAAATTTGCAGTTCAACAATACCCTATGGATTCATTTACTCAAATTGTGTTAGGAATTGCAACTGCTGAATTATGTGCAGGCAAAAAATTACAACGCAAAACAATTTTATATGGTGCAATTCTAGGAACTATACCTGACTTAGACGTTCTTGTTGGGATGTTTTTAAATCCTGTAAATGGAGTAGCAATTCATCGAGGATTAAGTCATTCCTTATTGTTTTTCGGCTTATTATCGCCCATATTAAGTTGGTTTATTTCTAAAATTGAACAAGGAAAAATTAATTTCCGTAGTGCAACTTTTTTAGTTTTTTGGTGTTTGTTTACCCATGTATTACTGGATATGTTTACTTCTTGGGGAACACAAATTTTCTGGCCTCTACCCGACCGAATTGCCTTTAAGACTGTTTTTGTAATTGATCCTTTATATACGCTTCCGTTACTTATTTGCTTGATTATAGGATTGCGAAAACCTACTTTCGCTTTGCGAAAAAAATATGTTTTACGTGGTATATATATTAGTTCGTTTTACCTCTTGGTAACTTGTGGTTTAAAACTTTATGCATTACAACAATTTAAAAACGCACTGCAAGAACAACATATAACTTATGATGATCTTATCGTAAAGCCAACAGCTTTTAATTGTATTTTATGGAATGCTAATGTAGCCACAAAAGAGGCATATTTATTAGCAGATTATTCCCTATTTGATAGCAAACCCATAACTTTTGAGCGTTATGAAAAAAATAATGCTCTATCCCAACAACTTACTGGCAATCCCGATTTTGAAACCTTAAAAAAAGTGAGCGAAGGATGGTTTATCGTAACCCAAAAAGACAACGATTACTACTTTAATGATTTGCGTTTTGGGTTACTTACCAAAGATCCTAAACAACCTCAATTTGCCTTTAGCTATGTTTTTAAGGATGAAAACGGAGAACTAAAGGCTCAGGAAGTACCAAAACAAAAACGTGATGGAAAAGCCTTAATGCTAGGAATCCTAAATAGAATTAAAGGGAATTAGATTTTACTGTTTTCTACATTTATACTAATTTTTCACGTAAAAGAGTTCGTAAAGGATTACACAAAGGACGCAAATTTTTTGTTGTAATACTGTGTGTAGACGCACTGCGGTGCGTCTCTACTATTGGAACGTGTAGCATAGATCTGTCTTAATTATTGACAATCAATTTCTGTAGAGGTGCACCGCAGTGCGTCTACGTAATCTACATCTATAATCTTTTTTTGGTTGTGTTGATTTAACCGCAAAGAGCTAGGAAGTCACAAAGGATTACGCGAAGAACGCAAAGTTTTTGTCGTAATACTGTGTGTAGACGCACTGCGGTGCGTCTCTACAGTTGGAACGTGTAGATAAAAGTGTTTTCTATGTGTTTTATTATTGACAATCAATTTCTGTAGAGGCGCACCGCAGTGCATCTACGTAATCTGCATCTATAATCTTTTTTTTGGTTGTGTTGATTTAACCGCAAAGAGTCACGAAGTCGCAAAGGAAATTGTATATAAACCTTGCGACTTGACTACTTTACATACTTATTACAAAGCAGTTTATGTAATTATACATTGTATAATTATTATTTGTATTTTAGTAATCAAAAACTACCATATGACCAAAAACCTCCTTTACTCCGTTTTGTTCAGTTGCTTTTTTTCTGTTTGTACTTTTGCTCAAGGACAATCTCTAAACTGGATAAATTCTCATGCTTTACCAATTACCGACAATGAGAATGATAATAAAGCCTATTATACACAATTAACTAATCTTCTTAAGGATAACAAGATTTGTGGTCTGGGCGAAGCTTCTCACGGAACTCATGAATTTTATACCGAAAAGAATCGTATTATTAAATACCTGATTACAAATGCTCAATATAGATCGATAGGTTTTGAGTTTGGATATTCGGCAATAGAACCAATTAATACTTATTTATTAACTGGAAAAGGAGATTTAAAACTACTCATTCAACCATTGCGTTTGTTTAATACTAAAGAAATATATGATTTATTCGAATGGGTAAAAACCTATAATACCGCTAAACCTCTTAAAGATAAAGTTACTCTTTTTGGTTTTGATACTAATTATATCAAATCGGATATTGATGCTAGTGCTAACTTTTGTTCTGCTTATTTAGCAAAAAATGCTACTGTTTATACTAACGGAGCGGCAGCAATACCTGTCTTAAAGAAGATAACCACTCCTGATTTTCCTTTATATGAATTATCAGATGCAGAAATGGAAATTATTTCTCGCTTAAATGCTGAAGTAAAATTAAAAGGTGCATCGACTATTAAAGGCTTTAATGATTTCAAAAAAGACTTATCACTTTTATACCAAGGCACGTTATTATCTAATCCTTTGGCAAGAGATGAATTTATGGCCGAAAATCTTGCCACCTTTCAACAGGAAAGTAAAGCAAAAACTATTATTTGGGGACATAATATTCACTTTGCAAAAGATACCAATATGCCTAAAGCCAAAGGTATGGGATATCATATAAAAGAAAAATATGGCAATGGATATTACGCAATAGGTTTTGATACTTATAAAGGAAAAGTAACTGTACTAGATGGCAATGATTATGTAGAGCGCAGTTTTGAAGCACTTCCTAAATCATATTCGGCATTGTTTGCAGAGGCTAAGTTTCCTACTTTCTTTGTAGCTTTTGATTCTGCCGAAGAAAGTCCTTTTTATAATGCTAATGGGAATATAACTAATATATACTCTAACTGGACAAATGTAATCGCATTACCTATGAAACCAGGCGTTGATTTTGATGCGCTAATCTTTATAAGAGAAACTACTCCATCGATTATATTAAAGTAAAACACTAAGAAATTAATTTAACCATATAAGTGATATAAGTAAATCTAAGCTTGTCTTATCGGCGTAAACTTAAATGAACTTGCATCACTTATATAGTTAGAAAATGGTTATTTTCTTTTTAATAAAGATTACTTTAAATCATCAAATTCCAGGTACAATTGTTTTAAAAGTGTGATAGAACTATTCGTTCCATTTACATCAATCTGAATATTATTTCCTGCTACGCCAATTGGGTTATTTACAGATTTATCCACTGTAATTAAACTGTATTTTTCATTTTTTATAAGTGTACTCAAGTCAGTTTTCACTTCTAAAATCTGTTCAAAATCAGGCTTATTTGTAAGCTCATGAACCATAAACTGCTCTTTTGCATTACCAAAAATTATAAAATTAGTTGTTGCTGACTTTACTTCGTCTGGATTAAACTTTTTATAAAAAATTACTTGTTTGATAGATACCACAATATCCGAAGCTATCTTCTTCCCTCCTCTTTCAAAATGACCTCTGTAAAGATTTGCTTTGAATGATTTAGGATTATTAATCATATCTGGCAAAACAAACGTTTCGGGTTCAATCATATAAGTATTATATTCAGGATTCTTTTCCTGATCTGCCACAAATAATTTCTTTGTTTTACTATCTAATTCTAGTTCTAAAATAATTTGATAATTATGTGGAGAACGAAACATGGGTAAGTGTGAAGCGTAAATTTTTTCTTTTCCAAAAATCAACATTCCGTGTGTCGATGGCATATCTGGACTAACATTATGATGTTGCGCATTTAACAATGTAACAAAAAAGAAAAAAAGCAATGAAACTGAATAAGATCTCATAATCTAAATTTAAAAT
>NZ_JPRM01000057.1 GCF_000737695.1 Flavobacterium hydatis | reverse complement strand
TCTGCAGGAATAGTAACTCCAGCATCTCCAGGATCTCCTTTGATACCTATAATACCATCTTTTCCATTGTTTCCGCTTACTTTAACCCATTCTTTTGTTGCTGGGTCATAGATATAAATAATACCTGTTGTAGTATCAATCCAAGTTGTAGTACTTGCAGGTGGAGTAACTCCAGCTAGTCCAGGAACTCCAGGACCTCCAGCTAAACCTGCTGCGCCATCAACTCCATCTTTTGCACTTACTTTAATCCACTCTCCATCAGTACCTTTAATATAAACATAACCAGTAACTGTATCAATCCATGCAATAGCATCAGCAGGAACAGTAACTCCTACATCTCCAGGAGCACCAGGACCACCTGCTAAACCAGCAATACCACCAGTAACTTCATCTGAAATAGCAAGTCTATGCCATTTTTTATCTGATACAGACCAGTAATAATAACCTGGTTTAATATCTAAAACTGTCACTGTATTATAAACCAGTAAACTTTCTTTATTACCATTTGTAATTGTAGTCTGATCCGTTGAGCCCGTTAATGCAACTCTTGGAATTAACATACCCTTGTCAGTAGCAAACACTTCAAGCTGAGCTGAAGCATCTGGGTTTAATTTTCCTATACCTACCTGTGAGTAGGCAGAATAACTACCTAAGACAAAAAGTAAAGGGAGTAATCTATTCTTCATATTATTTAATCTTTAATGGGTTATTAAAATTATTTACTTCATCAAAATTGATTCTACTGCAAAAAGCCCTCATCATAGCTTGATATTAAGTCAATTTATAAAGGATTTAAAGCTCACAATCTACTCGCTCAAAAGACAAATCAAATCCTACATCATAAATTTTCATTACTATTTTTATTGCTTAATAGAATTAATTTTTACACATTATCAACATCAATGTTCTTCATAATTAAACACTTAGTTTCAAAGCACAAAGTTCCCCGTAAACAAAACTTATTTATACCCGTAAAAGTTTTTATACTTACAATTTAAGGTATACTTACAAAATCCTTAAAATAAGTAAACACCATCTTAGTAATTTAAAATAGCCTATACCATATGTTACTTTAAGTACTTAATTTTAAATTATTCAGACAACGTATCACTTAAATCAATAGAATAAAATTTCAAAATAATCATACAACCAAAGAAAAATGTAAATTCTATTTTTTTATCCCCCCCTTTAAAGGCTTTTACTACTAAACCACACATAGAGTACATTCATGAATAAAATAAGGGGGCATTCATAAATGAACACCCCCTTATATTTTTAAAAAAATATTTATAATTATTATTGTGCTGGCTTATAATTTATACCACTTGTCGTAGCTTGATTTACTGCCCATGCCATAATATTTCCCCATAATGCAGAGTTAGATCCTCCATTTGCGCTAAGAATAGGTGTTGTTCCGCTTAGTAAATTTCGATTCAACCAACCTCCATCTCCTACAAAAAACAAACTAGGCCCAGTAGCCCTGAATACTCTTGAACCTCCAGCATTGGTATTATAATCTACAACTGCTCCTGCTGGGAATCCTTTCATAGCATTACCACCTCCGCCATCATCTTCCCAGCCTAGGCCAGTTAAGTCTCCAAAAGGTCCTTTGATGATTTGATCACTAACAGCATTAAATCGCTCTACTCTTGCTTGAGTAACATTTGAATTAGTAAGAATACCACTTGGATATCCCATCATTGTTGCAACATTCAGTGCCACTTGAGTATTACCTGATTCCGTAAAATAAAGCACTACTCCTCCTGCATCAAGATATCCTTTAAGTAAATTTGCTTCTGCAGTATTCATATTATACGGATAGTGCACAACAATAATATCTGGCTTACTAGCAACTGTATTTGCCATATTACCACTATTAGAAACAGTAAATCCTTGTGCTTTTACAAGACTACTTGCAGAAGTTCCAAAATTTGCTGCTGCTTTTATAAGAGCTAGTGCCTCTCCTGAATTAGCACTATAACCTCCTCCATTAAAATCAACTAATCTTAAAGTTGGGGATGCTACTGTATAATTCATTGTAACCGAATTAGGGCTTAGTGTACCATTCGAAGTTATAATAACAGGGAACACTCCACCAGAAAGTGGTGTACCTCTACCTGTTAATGTAATTGTCATTGGGTTTTGACTAAAAGTTCCAGAAGTTGGTCCAAATGTCATCCCATTAACCGTAACAGCAGGAATACTATATGTAGAACCAAATGCACTTGCATTACCGCTAAGTGAAATAGTAAGCGAATTTGTTGAAGAATTCAATGGTGAATTCACTATACCTATACCATTAGCACTTACAGCATTTAGTGCAAACATAGGAGGAATAGCTGAAGGAGCTACCAATACATCTTTTGTACAAGTAGATTCTGTATCATTCATCGTGATATAAATCTTATCTGGATTTGATGCAGTTCTTTCCGCTTTCGGAGATCCCATTCCTCCAATAACAAGTTCTACTGGTCCTGTACTTGAAAATACTCCAGATGCATTATAATAATAACCATTATCAGGTTTTGCTGCTACTGAAATAATATAAGATCCTTTTTTTTCTACATTTAGTTTTAAAGTAAGAGTTGTGTTAGAAACACTTTGTCCTTCTTTAAAATTACCCGCTAAAACAACATCACTATCACAATTAAGAATCTTAACCATTGCCTTTGGTGTACCACAGTTACCTACCCAGTCTTCACCAGTATAACTCTCTATGCAATTAGTTTCTAGATTAAAAATTGTCAATCCAACAGCTGGATTTGATATCCCATCTCTTTGTTCTGTAGTTAAACGAGGTAATAAAAATCCTTGATTAGAAGACTTTAATTCCAAAACTGCAGATGCATCCGCTTTTCTAGTCCCTATTCCTATATGATCCGCATCTTGCGCAAAAACTTGCGCAAATGACAGAATAGCCATTAATAGTATAATAATATTTTTTTTCATTGTTCTTTTTTTAACGTTATTTTCTAACCAAAGCCAATAAGCCTTGATCAATTGAATGACCAGGCTTATTAACTATAATAAAATAAAATAAATTACATTGTGTACGTAATTACGTACCAATTGACTCCATTTGACTGCAAAGTAACTTTCATACTTCCTGCTGTTGCACCACCAAATAAACTTCCTGCCATATAAGTATATCTAGCTTTGCTTGAATAACGTATTTCATGATTGAAATTAACTACTACAGGAGTAACTCCATCAGCTTTCACCATATCAAACTGGTTTATTACTAATATTCTACCTTTATTTAAAGCAGGATCCGGAAGCGTTATTGTAATATCTTTAGTTAAATCCTCTGCAATAACAGTATAATCGTCTAATGTTACTACATAATCATCACTAATTACTTGTATTCCCATAATATTATTAGGCGCTACTTTTCCGCTTACAGCAATCCACTCACCTGTAGCATCCTTAACGTAAATAACACCATCTGTTGTATTTATCCAAGTTGTAGTACCTTCAGGGATTACAACTCCAGTATCTCCTGGTGCTCCAGGGCCTCCTGCTAAACCAGGGGCTCCATCAACTCCATCGCTACTGTTAATTTTAACCCAGTTAGGGGATTTTGCTGCCCACTCTGCATCACGACCAGCAACAGTCTTATCTGTTCCTACATAAGCATAAATATCACCTTTAGGATCTTTAACAATTGCATCAAGTGTAGTGATTGAACCCGCAGTTCCCGGCTCTCCTGTTGCACCTGGAATTCCATCTTCTCCATTTAATCCATTGATTTTTGCCCAGTTTGGAGATTTCGCTACCCATTCTGCATCTCTACCTGCAACCGTTTGATCTGAACCTATATAAGCATAAATATTACCTTTAGAATCTTTAACAATTGCATCAAGCGTAGTGATTGAACCTGGTGTACCAGGCTCTCCAGCTGTACCAGGAATTCCTTCCTTACCATTTAAACCATTGATTTTAATCCAGTTTGGAGATTTTGATGCCCATTCTGCATCTCTTTCTGCTACTGTCTTACTATCTCCTACATAAGCATAAATATCGCCATTTGGAGATTTTACAATCGCATCAAGTGTAGTTATTGAACCTGCAGTTCCTGGCTCTCCTGTTGCACCTGGAATACCATCTTCACCATTTAATCCATTGATTTTAACCCAGTTTGGAGATTTTGATGCCCATTCTGCATCTCTTTCTGCTACTGTGTTACTATCTCCTACATAAGCATAAATATTACCTTTACCATCTTTTACAATCGCATCAAGAGTAGTAATTGTACCTGCAGTACCCGGTTCTCCATCTATACCTTTAATTCCATCTATACCATCTTTTCCAGATAGCGGAACCCATTTGTCATTATTATCAGGATCACGTATATAAACAGTTCCTGTTTCATTGTCAATATAGATAGCTACATTATCACCCGGATAATTAGCTTCTCCTTTTGCTCCAGGAATTCCTTTACCACCAATTACACCATCTACTCCGTCTTTTCCATCAAGTCCATTAATCTTAACCCAGTTTGGAGATTTATCAACCCACTCTTTATCACGACCCGCAACTGTTTTATCAGTCCCAACATACGCATAAATATCACCACTTGGTGTTTTTACAATTGCATCAAGTGTAGTGATTGAACCCGGTGTACCTGGTTCACCATCTGTACCTGGAATTCCAGCTTCTCCATTTAATCCATTGATTTTAATCCAGTTTGGAGATTTATCAACCCATTCTTTATCACGACCCGCAACTGTTTTATCAGCCCCAACATACGCATAAATATCACCACTTGGTGTTTTTACAATTGCATCAAGTGTAGTGATTGAACCCGGTGTACCTGGTTCTCCATCAGTACCTGGAATTCCAGCTTCTCCATTTAAACCATTAATTTTAACCCAGTTTGGAGATTTATCAACCCACTCTTTATCACGCCCCGTAACCGTTTTATCTGCTCCAACATACGCATAAATATCACCACTTGGTGTTTTTACAATAGCATCAAGTGTAGTGATTGAACCTGCGGTACCTGGCTCTCCATTTGTACCTGGAATTCCATCTTCTCCATTTAAGCCATTAATTTTTACCCAGTTTGGAGATTTTGACGCCCATTCTTTATCTCTACCAGCAACTGTATTATCATCACCTACATAAGCATAAATATTTCCGTTAGCATCTTTTACAATAGCATCTAATGTTGTAATTGTACCTGCTGTACCTGGTTCTCCATCTATACCTTTGATGCCATCTATACCACTTTGACCAGTAACAGGAATCCATGAATCCTTATTTTGTGGATCTCTAACATATACAATACCAGTAGACTCATCAATATACATTTGGATTGTACCATCTAAACCTGCTTCTCCAGGCAAACCGTTACCTCCAGAAATTCCGTTTTTACCATCAAGTCCGTTCTTACCATTAAGAGTAGTCCAAGTTCCATCTACATTTTGTACATAAACAATACCTGATACTTGATCAGTATAAATACTTATATCTTTACCAGGATATCCAGCTTCTCCTCTATCACCAGGAACTCCATTACCACCAATAACACCTCCGCTACCTCCAGTAACTTCACTTGATATAGCAATTCTATTCCATTTACCGTCATACCAGTAGTAGTAACCTGGCTTAATATCAGAAACAGTTTCAGTATTAAAAACTAACAAACTTTCTACGTTAGTATTTGTAATTGTAGTAGTATCTGCTGAACTTGTTAATGCAACTCTTGGAATTAAGATACCTCTATCGCTAGCAGAAATCTCTAGTTGCGATGAAGCACTTGGTGTTAGTGTTCCTATACCTACTTGCGAGTAAGCGGAATAACTACCTAAAACAAAAAGCAAAGGGAGTAATCTATTCTTCATATGAATTATTATTTAATTGAGTTATTATTTATTTTTAATTTATTGCAGAAGTAAAATTTTCCTAAATCACGTCACAGTAGGATTTAGCTAATACCATCTGTCCTTAATTTATTCACTCAAAAACAGTTAGTTTGAGATCACAAAGGTCTTCCTTAAGCTTATCTGTTTTTACCAATAAAAGTTTTTAAACTTGTAGAATAAGACATTACTCGTTAATAAGAAAAGTTTGAGAAAATCGGGTAAGTTCAAGTTAAAAATCACTAAGATTATGATTTTAAAAGAAGCCTTAATAGCTAAGGATAACCTATAAAAAATATAAGTTTTAAAGACCTAAAAAATAAAATGATATAAAATTTTAAAATATTTCTTTCAGATAAAGAAAACATGACTCACAATACATATTAAAATAGAAATGAGGAAACCAAAGTTTCCTCATTTTCTAACTAATAACAAAAGCCCAAAATAAAATTGAATTCAAAAAAATTGTTTACCCTACAATTTAAAATACAAATTTACTTACAAAACAAAGCTATAATGACCACTAAAAGTTTTTTAATCCATAGATTCAGACATTCTTTTAAAATATTATAAAGAAGCTTAGACTTTGAAGCAGTAAATCCATAAACGCAATAACAAGATAAACCACTATTAATCCTTTAATTTTAAACCTCTAAAAGATTATTATACTGTATACATCTCGAAATATCTAATAATTACTACATAAAAAAGCCACAGATTCTCTAAATCAAAGAAAGATATAACTGGGGATATTATCAGTAAATCTTTCTAATCGTTTAAAATCTGTGGCAAAAAAAAAAATATTCAATAAAAAAGTGTCGTTTTTAAAATTTTCCTTTTATATGCTTATTCTAAAGTTTCGAGCTGAAGCACCATATTTTGATATTTTTCTCCTAAAGAAAAAACTTGTTCCGCTAAAAACATTATAATTAATGGAATGATAAAAAAATCCATTTCATTTACAACATACAAAAAGTAAGTTGTACAAATGAAAACTCGAAAATATTCGAGATAATAAATCCATTTACGTTGTTCTAATAAAGCGCCACAATTGATAAGCGTAATGATAATAAATGATAATACAAATATTTTATCGGATGCATCCAAAGAATCAAAATAATACGTGAAAATCGTTAACAAAAAAGCACTTAATCCTAATTGTAAATAAAGATATTTTTTGAATTTAAGTCTATGACTAGGATTGTCTTTATCTTGTAGAAATCTTTTTTCAAGAATCGGGCGAATATCCTGATCCATATCAGCTGGACTTCCAAATACAGCATTCCATCGGGCTTTAAATCCTTTAGAACGCTTCCATAATTCATAAATCTCAAAATAATAATGAAAATGCTGCCAAAGAAAACTATAACTTTTTAAGGGATGAGTCAGTCCGTATTTTGGTTTTTCTTCTTCTTCCTGGAAAGTTCCAAAAATACGATCCCAAAACGTAAACATATCTCCATAGTTTTTATCCAAATATTTCTCATCTGAAGCATGATGAATCCCATGAACAGATGGGGTAACAAATACATATTCTAACCATTTTATTCTATCTATAATCTGAGTATGGGTAAAAAAAGAATAAGCTCCATGTACAATAAGCATTGTAATTACCATTGTGGGATGAAAACCTATTAATGGTAGAATACACCAAAAACCAGTACGTATAATTGCCTGAAAAGTAGTTATTCTTGCAGCTGCAGTAAAATTAAATTCGCTACTATGATGGTGTACTATATGGGCTGCCCAGAAAAAATTTACCTCATGCCCTAATCTATGATACCAATACCAAACAAAATCTGTGGCAAGAATTAATCCAATCCAAACCAAAAAATTACTCGGAATTGTAAAAAACTTATAATTATTATAAATGAAATAATACAATTGATAAAAACTAGCTGCAATAAAAAGGTTGATTAACCGCTCGGCAATACCAATGCTTATATTTGAGACTGAGCTTTCATAATTAAATAATTCTGGGCGATTACTTCGCTGCGCTAATCGAAACTCAATATATACGAAGAGAAAAAAAGCTGGCATAGCAAACGCTAAAAAATTAATATGTTCCATTTTTAGATAATAAGGTTCGTACTTGATGAAAGAGTCGTAAAAAGTGATTTAAATGCTCAAAAAAATAAGAAAAAGACATTTCCATTGATTAAACAAAATCAATGGAAATTATCTTAATCCAGTTGAAAGTCAAATTAATATTTAATAATTTTAATTCTGTTTGAATTTTTTCTCAATCAGCTTTATCTCTTTCACCGCTTGGACATCTGCTACTTTACGTAAAGCAATAATATAGGCAGCTATACGCGGTGTTACTTTATATTTTTTTGAAATAGCAAAAACGGTTTCAAAACTTTTTTCAAGTATATCTTCTAGTCGTTTATTAATTTGATTAATTCTCCAAGACTCTAAAAGACAATTCTGAAGCCATTCAAAATAAGATACTGTAACTCCTCCAGCATTTGCTAAAATATCTGGAACAACCAAAACATTGTTTTCATGCAATATTTTATCAGCATCGGAAGAAACTGGTCCATTTGCACCTTCTACAATAATTTTTGCACGAACAGCACCAGCGTTTACAGCAGTAATTACATCTTCTTTTGCAGCAGGAATAAGTACATCGACATCTAGTAATAATAAATCTTCATGTTTTATAGCAACAGCATTAGGATAACCATTTACGCTTTTATTATTTAGGTTATAATACAATATAAGTTCTGGGATATTAATTCCTTCTGGATTATAAAAAGCTTCGGAAACATCGCTAACAGCAACAATTTTTAATCCTTTTTCGAACAAAAATAAAGCTGAATGAAGCCCTACATTTCCAAATCCCTGAATGGCAGCTGTAGATCTCGCTGGTCTTAATTTTAATTTTTGAAGTGCCAGAATACTAATAATACTTACTCCTCTACCTGTAGCTTCTACCCGACCCAATGATCCACCGGAATGCAAATGTTTCCCAGTTACAACGGCATGAATTGTTTTACCATGAACTAATGAAAACTCATCCATTAACCAACCCATTTCATCAGGACCAGTTCCCATATCTGGAGCTGGAACATCTTTGTCTGGCCCAAAAATATCAGATAAAGCATTGGTATATTCTCGTGTTATTTTTTCTAACTCAGTTTTAGAATGCAATCTTGGGTCACAAATAATACCTCCTTTGGCTCCACCAAAAGGAATTCCTGTAACTGCTGATTTCCAAGTCATCCAAGCCGCAAGTGCTTTTACTTCGTCAAGATTAACGGCAGTATCATAACGAATTCCGCCTTTAGATGGGCCTAAAGCTGTATTATGAATTACACGATATCCTTCAAAATTTTGTTCTGTTCCATTATCAAGTGTAATGGAGAAATTAACTACTATTTGCTTCTCTGGTCTTTGTAATTTTTCTCTAACTGATTCATTTAATTGAAGAATATCGGCAGCTATATTAAAACGATCAATCATGGATTGAAAAGGGTTCTGTTTTACAATTTGTGAACTCATAATCTTATGGGGTGTTAAATTATATTTTATTAAATTATAGTAATTGAAAATGAATAGCATAAAAAAACCCTTTTGAAATTGTTACAAAAGAGCTTATATATTGTTTTATAAATAACAGCGATTTCTGCAACAGGGAAGAATTTTCATCTGGCAGCATTGCATCATAATATTAGTATTTAAAGAATATAATCTCATGTTTATTATTTTATTGACTTTGTCCAATTTATATTTATTACCATTTAGAAATTAAGTCTCATTAAGTTTAAAATACCTAATTATTTTATTTCATTTTACCCTCAAAATTCTTCTAATTGTTTAAAATTGTACGCAGATAATACAGATTTAAACTTATTTAACTATTAACAGAAAATAAGAGTAATTCTTAACAAAACTTAATTTCTCAATGGTTTATATCTTTTACTTTTTTTTAAATTTTCAAGTAAAAGCCTTTTAAAATATTTTAAAAAAGGCTTTTCTTTACTAACTAACCAAACCATAGAGTGCCTGTTCATATAACAAATCATACATATAACACATTATTGTGCTACAGTCGTAAGGTGTTGTATTTTGGCTTTCATTTCTCATTTCTTTTACAAATCTATAAATATATTTCTAATATTCTATAGAATTAGTAGAGTTATTTTTATAAAAATTTAAAACAACCTGAAAAACAAGTAATTAATCACTCTTTAACCAACCTGTAATACTCATTCTTATGTTTTGGGTTACCAATACTTCATGAACCAATTCATCACTTTTAAAAAAGACCGTTTTACCTTGAGTAGGACTTATTTTCTGATTGTTATTTAACTGATGAATAAGTAGTTCACCACCATCGCTTTCTTTCCAATCGGCATTTAAATAACTAATCATAGAGTATTTTCGGCTAGGATTATTTTTAAATTGATCCAAATGTTTCAAATAAAAATCGCCTTTTTCATATAATGAATAATGAAACTCGTATCCAGTTATACCAGCATAACAACTACTATTTAAGTAAGCTATAAAAGCTTCTATCTGGATAAAGAATTCATTTTCGAATACATTATTATGCTTTTTGTCAAGCCAATAAATAGAATCACTACGAATGGCTCCATCGTAAGTTACTTTCTCCGAGTTTCCTACTCCTGCATCTAATAGTAAACTTTTGGCATTTAAATCAAGAAGATTTTGTTTTAAATTATTCGCTAATTCCGTACTCAAAAAATATTCGGATATGCCTACTTTATTTTCAATATAAGTAGCAATCAAAGCTTCAAAGCTATTTTCCATTTGTGTTTTTGATGGAATGCAATTACAACCAACGGGACAAGGTAGACTAAATTAAATATCTAATACTATAATCAGGAATAAATAAGAAAAACCATTTTGCTCTAAACTTTTAATGTCATAAAAAAAGGCTTGACAATTATCAAACCCTTTTTATTTATTTTCACAGTTTACTTATATAACTACCATAAATATCCTTGAATTCATATCCTTCGGAAAAGCGATCTTTACTCAGTTTTTTGTATTCAACCAATCCCCATAATATAAACTCTTTCATAAAATAACTATCTTCAATAGGTAATTCTGGCTGATACTTTTTAAGTAAAACGTTAAGCGGAGGAATTCCATCAAGAATTTTCTTGTATTCAGCATCCGAACAATCATCTAATAATTCAAAACCACTTTCTGTAAAAAACCATTCAATTGTATCTGTATAAGGTGTTTTTTCGTTTGGTTTTTCAAGCTTTTCTATCTTAGGGAAATACGTCGGAAAAAATGTTCGAATTGCATCACCAATTAAGTGTTGCGCAACGATCGCCGCTCCCTCCTGCTCTCCTTCATAAACCAACTCAACTTTCCCAGTAATAGCAGGGATAATTCCCATAAAATCTGACAATCGCAACGTGGTTTTATCAATACCTGCACGCAAAGCACGACGCTCGGCAGTACTTAATAAGTTTTCATAAGCTGTAATACTCATTCTCGCACTTATCCCACTCTTATTATCAACAAATTCACTTTCACGAGCTTCAAAACTTATTTGTTCTAATAAATCCTTGGCTAAACTTGGAATATGAACCAATTCGCTTTGACTAGCATCTAACTTAGCCTCTTGTTCTGTAATCGTTCTAGCAATAGCAACAGTTTCTGGATAATGTGTCAATATTTGAGATCCAATTCTATCTTTTAATGGTGTAACTATACTCCCACGATTGGTATAATCCTCAGGATTTGCAGTAAATACAAATTGCATATCTAACGGCATACGCAACTTAAATCCTCTAATTTGGATATCTCCCTCTTGTAGAATATTAAACAGCGCCACCTGAATTCTAGCTTGTAAATCGGGTAATTCGTTAATTACAAAAATGCAACGATTAGCACGTGGGATCATCCCAAAATGTATTACTCGATCATCAGCATAAGAAAGTTTTAAATTAGCCGCTTTTATTGGGTCAACATCGCCTATTAAATCAGCAACGGTAACATCTGGCGTAGCAAGTTTTTCGAAGAAACGATTATCTCTATGCAACCATTCAATAGGTGTTCCATCACCTTTTTCGGTAATTATATCTTTTGCGAAACGAGAAATAGGGTTCAACGGATCATCATTAATTTCTGAACCTGCTACAAACGGAATATATTCATCTAATAATTCGACCATTTTACGAGCCAATCTAGTTTTGGCTTGACCACGAAGACCTAATAAATTAATGTTATGACGTGATAAAATTGCACGCTCTAACTCTGGAATAACAGTATTTTCAAAACCATGAACACCTTCAAAAACCGGCTTGCCAGATTTTATCTTTTCACGAAGATTATTTCGCAATTCATCCTTTATACTTATACTTTTATATCCTGAAGCCTTTAATTGACCTAATGTGTTTATGTTTTCTATTTTCATATCTATATTATTTAAAAATTGAAAGATTAAATGATTTAAAAATTTATAAAATCTTCAGTTTTTATTTTTTGTGTTTTTGGAATTAAACCTGTAAAATTTGTTTCTAATAAAATCTATAATTAGACGCACTACTGTGAGCCTCTACAGTAAAACCTTTGAATGTATTAAAATTACTCCGATTCCTCTCAACACAACAACTGTAAACTGCATCTGAGACTGAATACTGCAAACTAACGCACTCGCTTTTTTCTATTTGCCTCATAATCTTCAAAAATCATTTCGCCAAGACCTTTCAATCCCGTATAAAATGCTTTTCCTTGATTAGCTTCGGTAAAATGATTAACAAATCGTTGCAAATAAGGATCACTCGCAATCATAAATGTAGTAATCGGAATATGTAACTTTCTGGCTTGCTGTGCCTGATTGTAGCATTTATCAACAATATATTCATCTAAACCATTACTGTTCATATAGTATGAGCCATCACGCTCACGAACGCAACTAGGCTTACCATCAGTAATCATGAATATTTGTTTGTTAGTATTTCTTTTTCGGCGTAATAAGTCCATAGCTAATTGCAAACCAGCAACTGTATTGGTATGATAAGGCCCAACTTTTAAATAAGGTAAATCCTTGATAGCAATTGTCCAGGCATCGTTTCCAAAAACCAGAATATCAAGTGTATCTTTAGGATATCGAGTAGTAATTAACTCAGCAAGTGCCATGGCAACTTTTTTGGCAGGAGTAATACGATCTTCACCATACAAAATCATACTGTGACTAATATCAATCATTAAGACCGTACTCATTTGCGATTTGTACTGTGTTTCTTCTACAACCAAATCATTTTCAGTAAGCATAAAACTTTCCACACCATTATTGATCTGGGCGTTACGCAAACTTTCTGTAAGCGAAATCCGTTCTAGCCCATCACCAAAATGAAACTCACGGAATTCTCCCGTATGTTCATCTCCATTTCCGGCATATTTAGTTTTATGATTTCCGTTTCCTGAACGTTTTAAGTTTCCGAATATCTGATCAAGTGCTTGTTGCCTTATCGCACGTTCTGTTTTGGCAGTAATTCCAATACCCGACGAGCCATCTTCTTTAACTTCGTCTTTTATATAACCTTTCTTTTTTAAATCCTCTATAAAATCGTCAATAGTGTAGTTTTCATCGGTAAGTTTGTATTCCTTATCCAATTCACGAAGCCAATTTATAGCTTCATCAAAATCACCCGAAGTATGGGTAATTAGCTCCTTGAAAATACCAAAAAGTTTTTCAAACGGAGACTGATTTGGTGCTTCATACGTTTTAAAATAAAACCCTTTTTTATGTTCCTCTTTCATAATTCTAAAATTACATCATTTTAGAGTTTAGCTAGAACAAACAGATATTAATTTTTAGTTAAAAGATGATACCCAAAAATACACCTAATCAGAATTATAAAACTGGACCGAACCAAAAAGTAATTATTCGAACTTTCCTTCCAAATAATACCAAACTCCATTTTCTTGTTTAAAAGTAGAAAACTCATAATGTGTTTGAGGTACTTGATTTTCATCTAAAAAATAAGCTTTAAAAGCAACAGTAGTTTGAGCAAAACTTATAATTTCCAATCGAAGCCATTTATTGGCTGTAGCCCATTTTAAAATATCTTCTTTCGAATAATATTTTCTTTCAGAAGGATGGGTTGTAGCCAATAAATAATCGGCATCTTTAATAACATAAGCTGAAAAACGAGACCGCATTAAAGCCAATGCAGTTGGTGCTTTTTGATTATTCTTGAGATATAAACCACAGCAATTATTAAATTTTAAACCTGTATCACAATAACATTTGTAATTTTCCATAAAAACAAAAAATCTAAATTTATTCGGCTGTATTAATCTTTTGATGTAATTGGTTTAATAAAACCTGATATTTACTAATCTCGATTAAATCTTCATCTTCTTCCGAAAAATCAAGTAAATCATCCAAAATATCACTTACTTCTGCCAATTTATTATTTGCAGATTTATTTTGTTTTGCAGCAATTAAATCAATTATTTCCTGAACACTTTCTTTTAAACCACTGAATTTATCGTTTTCCATATATTTTATTTTTCAGATGAAGATTTATCCTCATTAAATTTCTTTACAATTTGTTTTAATTTCTCCTTACGCGCAATTTCAGCTTGTTTTACTTTGTCTTGCGCTTTGTGCAACTTATCGTTGTGTTTCTTGATATTCCTTTCGTTGTTCCTTCCCATTATTCTATTTCTCTTTTAATTTCTTCTAACGTTTTTTCTGTAAAAATAAGTTCATTTATAATTGCTTTACGCAAAGTATCGATATCTTCATAATCAAAGTGCTTTGCCCATGAAGTTAATTGTTGTAAATTTCTAACCTGTTTAATCCTCTTTGTTGTTTCAAAACTTGTTCTAAGTACAGCTTTATTATCATATTCCGGATTATTCTTGTGTTGGTAATTAACCGTGTTTTTAGAATAATCAGCTTCGATATAATACAATTTATCAGTGGGATTATCGGGGTAAAATGAACTCCAAGCTGCGAAACCTAATTTAAATTTTGACTCTGTTTCAGGTTCCATAGCAACTAAACGCCACTTGCTATTAGCTAATCGTCCCCAATGATTAGAGAAACGATACATTCCTAAATCTGAATAGTAATACCTACTTCCAGCTTTACTTTCAAATTGAATTTTTAAACCTTCAACTTCTTTTTCCGTGACTTCCTGAAAAACACAAAATGTATTCTTGAACGAATTAGGATTTGGTCTAAAGTTTTTTTGCATATGCAAATATACTTAGATTGTCACGAACTCCCTAAACCAAACGATATATTGATTAACTTTGCATCTTCAATTTTTAAATAAAAATATCATGACAAAGGCTTCTCAAGAAAAAATGCTACAAAAAGGGGTTTATACTGGAATAATGGAGAAGGATGAAAACAACAACTATTTTTGCGGTGAATACCTTTTAGATTACAAGATAGCACATGCTAATCACCAAGTTGGAGATTGGATTACAATAAAATCAATAATCGAAAATCCTAGTGATATTAGTTATAACAAGTATCCAAAAAAATCAAAAAACTTTGATAAGGCGAATAATAAACCTGAACAAAAATAAATCAATTGTTTTTTACTCTTTTTGTTTTTTAACACATAGCACTAAGAATCAACGAACTTATTCTATTTAAAAATCAAGCTTTTACATATTTTTTGAATATTTTTTACTACGAAAGTAAAAAGTTAAAAAAAAGTGTACCTTTGCAAAAAATTTGTCTTTTTTGAATTAAACAAATATTAATTTCAATCTAATAGACAAGTAGTTATCTTATTTATGAAAAAAATAGTTGAATACCGCAAGTTACTTAATGTAGACAAAACTGCAGAATTAAAAGATTTAAAAACCATTTATCGTAATGCTATGAAAGAATGTCATCCTGACAAATTTCAAGGTAACGATGCTGGTTTAAAAGAAGCAGAAGAAAAAAGTAAATTAGTTATTGAAGCTTACCACTTTTTGGTAAGTATCAATCCTGAGACAATTAAACTAAACTTGCCAGAATACACAGAAACAATCTCTACTTCTTCTATTACAGATTACAAATTTGTAGAAGGAAGATTAATTATTGATTTCTCAAATGGTAGTGTTTACGAATACATCAGCGTACCAAAGGCTACTTATGTAAAAATGGTAAATGCAGATTCTCCTGGAAGATTTGCAAAAAGACATATTCTTAACTCTTTTACTTGGAGAAAGAAAACAAATCAAGACTAAATTTATAGTCACTATAAAAAAGCATCCACCATTGGCGGATGCTTTTTTTTTACTGCAAAAACACCTAAATTATTATTTTTTAATATAAAATAATTCTAAAAGAGTCTTAAAAGCTTACAAAAAACATCGTAAACCAGCTGACAGCAAGGTTTTTGCCTTACAAAAAACTATAACAAAATTTTAGGTTCCAAAATTATTTATCTTTTATAATTTTAAATACTTTTGTTCCACAAATCAATTAACTAATTAATAATGAAAAAAATATTTTTTTTACTTACTGCTTCTATAGCAATAATTTCATGCAACAAGGTTAAAGACGGTGAATACCTTATTACTGGAACTGCAACAGGAATTGAAAACGGGAAAACTATTATCCTACAAACTCAAGATCAAACTACAGGAGCTCTTATTGCTCTAGACACTGCAAAAGTTGAGAATGGAAAATTTGAAATTAAAGGTAAAGTAACTGAACCTGCATTTCATACATTACAATTACAAGGAGCTCAAGGTCCTATTCCTTTTATCCTAGAAACAGGAGAAATTAAAGTTGTTGTGGATAAAGATAGTATCCATAAATCTAAAATTTCTGGAACATACAATAATGATGAGTATGTAAAATTTAATGATGAACTTATGAAAGTTCAAAAGAAATTAGTTGATTTCCAGAAAAAAAACACTCAAACTATGAATACTGCTCAACAAGCTAAAGATACAGCAGTAATCAATGGTTTAATGAAAGAATTCATGAAAATCCAAGGAGATGTTCAAACTGAGACTAAAGCAAAATATACTACTTATGCTGAATCTCACCCAAAATCTTTCATCAGTGCTTTAATTATCAAAGGAATGTTGAATGACCCATCTACAGATGTAAAAAAAGCAGAAGCTCTTTATACTAGTTTAGATGAATCAGTAAAAAATACTAAACCAGGTAAAGAAGTAAAAGAAAAAATCGGTCAAATGAAAATGCCTGCTGTTGGTGCTACTGCTCCTCCAGTTGGTAGCGCTAACTGAAGATCAGATTTTTCCGCTCCTAATCCAGAAGGAAAAATGGTTTCGCTTAAAGAAAGTTTAGGCAAAGTAACCATTGTTGATTTTTGGGCTTCATGGTGTGGTCCTTGTAGAAAAGAAAATCCAAATGTTGTAGCTATCTATAAAGAATTACATTCAAAAGGTCTTAACATAATTGGTGTTTCTTTAGATAAAGAAGCTAAAGCTTGGAAAGAAGCTATTGCAAAAGATAACTTAACCTGGACTCAAGTTTCTAACTTAAAATTTTGGGAAGAGCCAATCGCAGCTCAATACGGTGTTCAATCAATTCCTGCGACTTTTATACTAGATGCAACAGGAAAAGTGGTAGCACAGGATTTAAGAGGCGACGAACTTAGAGCAAAAGTATTAGAGCTTTTAGCTAAATAACACCTATTTTAGAATAAAACAAAAAAATCTCCCTAGTGGAGATTTTTTTGTTTTTATTCACAACCTACATCCTAATCAATCTTACAGATTAAAACCTAAAATTAAACACAAATAACTCCCCCATATAACATCAAAAATAATTCTATAGTATTTTCTTTAAATAAAGCAAAAAAGTTCTTTAAAATCAATTTTAGAACAAAACAAAAACTCTCTAGGGGGAGATTTTCTTTTTATTCAGCATTATTAATCAAGAATACGAGTTTGTAATTTAAAACATCTAGAGTAAATTCAATAGCTTACTCAAAAAATACTTAATTCCTTTTATAACACTTACAACACATAGATAAAAATTTACCTTTAATGATAAAAAGAATCTATAAACTTCGTGTAAAAACATCCGAACTTCCATCCAAATAAAATCTGCATTTAACATAAAATAAGAAAAATCTTCTTATCTAGTGTTTTTTATTTTATTCACTTCCAATGAATTAAAAATTAATTAAAAAATAACTTCAAATTAAGTGCTATTTTAGTTTGCAAACATCAAAAACGTTCCTATATTTGCAACCGCTTAGAAGAACAAGCACAACAAAACCAGCTTCGGGGAGATACTCAAGCGGCCAACGAGGGCAGACTGTAAATCTGCTGTGAAAACTTCGCAGGTTCGAATCCTGCTCTCCCCACGGAAAGGCCAAAAAGGCGGAAAACTTAAAGTTTTCAATCTTTTCAAAAAGCCACAAAAAATGTCTGAAGACCTGCAAATTCAACGATTTGCAGGTTTTTTTCGTTTAAAGCCTATTTTCAATATTTATAAATCCTCACAAAATTAAAGGTGCAGAATCGGTGCACTTTCCGGCGCGCTGAAAAGTGCACCAGAAACAATGAAAATCCCTTATATTACAGGGGTTAACAAGATTAACGACTTGATTTGGCAGTAATATTATTCTACATTTATTAATTTAAAAAGTAGGATTATGTTGGAAAGCAGTTTTGGTTTGGGATTCTTTTTAAAAAGACCCAAAATAGAAAGTAAAGAATGGATCGTATATTTCAGAATAACTGTTGACGGTATCCGTAAGGAAAGCTCAACTAAGAGAAAATGGGATAATACACGATGGGATCAAAGGTTCGAAAGAGCAATCGGCTCAAAGGAAGATGCAAAGTCCCTAAACTTCTTTTTGGATTCGCTGACTTTAAAAATCAATGAAATCAAAACCGAAATGATGTACAGCGGCAAAACCATAACCGCTGAGAAAATTATGGACGAGGTTCTGGGAAGGACAGCGCCAAAGATTAAGGTGCTCGAAGAATTTCAAAAGCATAATGATGAAATGGAGGCGCTTCTTGGAAAAGGCTATGCAAAAGGCACCCTTGACCGGTTTACCATTACTAAAAACCATTTGACTGCTTTTATCAAATTCAAGCTTAAAAAGCACGATCTTGAATTTGCGGATTTGAATCTTGAGTTTGTAAAGGACTTCGAGTTTTACCTTAGAACTGTACGCGACTGCAGCAACAACACCACCCTAAAGTATATTGCAAATTTCAAAAAGATTGTAATCCGCGCCATTGATAAGGAGTTAATCACCAAGGACCCATTTAAGAACTTTAAGGGACGTAAAACAAAACTGGTAAAAAAACCACTCACCGCACAGGAATTGTACGAACTTGAAAGTCATTATTTCACAACTGACAGGCTCAATGTCGTAAGGGATGTATTTGTCTTCCAATGCTACACTGGCCTGGCTTACATAGACGCTTATCAATTAAAGAAAACTGATATCAAAGAAGGCATTGATGGAAATCTATGGATTATGTCCGAAAGACAGAAAACAAACTCATCATTTAATGTACCTCTTCTTCCCCAAGCACTGAAAATAGTTGAAAAATATAAAGAGCACCCGCTGTGTATCCAGCGTGGAACCGTGCTTCCTGTTTCATCCAACCAGAAAATGAATGAGTATCTAAAAGAGGTGGCAGTCTTGTGTGGCTTTCCTTTTACATTAAACACGCATATGGCCCGCCGTACTTTTGGAAGCACTGTGACATTAAATAACAACGTCCCTATTAATGTAGTTAAAGAACTGCTGGGTCATGCATCGGTAAAACAGACTGAGGCATATGCTATAACTGAGCAGGCCACAATCGGTCGTGAAATGTCTATTCTCAATAAAAAACTCAATAAAACTGGATCCAAAATATCTAAACCTGATTTGGCGGTTCTCAGTAGGCTCGAAAAGGAAATTCAGGCAATCAAAAAGAAATACAACATTTCTTCGTGATCAATAAATTTCAAAATATATTTAAAATTAAAAGAGGCTATCTCAAATATTTTGAGATAGCCTCCTTTTACACAACTTAACTTCGCTTTTATATCCTGGATGATAAGATGGGGTGTACTTAATGTATCCTAAATCCTGAAGCTGTTTAAAATACTTATGATAAGTCGGCAGCGTATTCACATGTGACAGCTCCATAATTTTACTGCGGCTGACTTTAATCCTTCTTCTTTGGCCCTGCCTATAGCCTAATCCTAGTATTGCTGTCAAAATTGATAGATGCCAGACATTTAGTTTAGGATCATTACTATACATTGACAGATAACTCATTATATAGCTTTCTTTTAATCTCCTAGTGTTTATCATCATCAAATAATTTTTGAAGATCTTCTTTATTATAGTAGTACGACCCAAGCACTTTTTTGAAACGGACTTTTTGGCTTGTTCTAAGATTCTGTACTGAACCTGCTGAAATATCAAGCAGTTTTCTCACAGACTTGCTTTTAATCCACTCTGGTTCCAAAGTTTCTTTCCGTCCAGAATCCTTATCTTTAAATAAAGCCTGTATTTTATCTACTAGAAGAAGACCAAACTGTCTCAGATCTTCCTTGGTTACAATTTCATTCATAGTACAATTTCATAAAATTATTAATTGCAGAACCTTTAAATGTCCGCGTCAGCTGAAAACAAAAAATATACTTCACTTCCACGATTTTTTTTAAAAGATGGTCTATACTTTATGTATCCATACTGATGAAGTTCCTGGACACATTTATGATACGTATTTGCTGAAGAAACTTTAGCAATAACAATAATCTCCGAGCTAAAGACAAAAATTGGATTAATAAAGCCCTTAACGGATCTAAATTGTAATAGAGCTGCATAAATGGCAATATGCATTGGACTAATCCGGTAATCATTCTCTATTGCGGTGAAAAAATCCGATAAAGGCTTTAATTTTTCCATAACTTTTAAAGTGAGGGAGTTTTTCTTTTCTTTACTTTATTATCTTTCCTCCCTGAATCACCTTCATCAGAATCTAGATTTTTTTTTGATCTTTAGATACTGATTCTTTTTGAGATTCAGCCTTTTTCTCTTCCTTACTCTCTCGATGATTAATTCTTTGTAAATTTTCATCATAAACATTAACAGTCTTAAACTGGGGATTTGCCTCCACAAACATTTTACTTTCAACACCGCTAACTACGAAAGTCGCTGACTGAAGATTTCCTTTTTTAAGGGAATTTAAAAGGTCTTCTTTATACTGCGGAGTATTGAGCTCTTTGATTGAATGTTTTGCCAGACTTGCTTCCAAATCATACCCATAATTCTGATGGTATTGGTTCAGCTTAAAATTACCATTGTCAGATTGTTTAAAGTCGATTTTCAGCCAGCAATTATAGCTCTCCCCTTCTTTGTTTTTAAGATCTTTATTGACAGATCTGCCTTCCATCAAATTATAAGCCTCTTTCATTGTAATGCTGGCGCTGTCTTTGTTGATGTAGAAGGTCTGTTCCAGACCAGGTTTGTTTTCTTCTTTCTGAAGATTGACATGATAGGAATTAAAAAAGTACATATCTGTCTGCTCAGACCTTTTGAAATTTAATTCTACAGTTAAGGTATCCTTATTTGGCAGACCATTGTTCATAATGCCGGTGTGCATAATTTTAAAATCCTTATCTCCCTTCATTATGTTCTCTCGCAGTTCAGCATCGAACGTTTCTCCAAATCCAGTATATTTTAACTGGTCTTTCAGGTATTCTAAATTTTTCTCATTCATTGCGTTTTCATTTAAATTATTTTCTAAAATTTCTCTCCTATCTATTTCCCTTTTGGCAAATCCAGTAAGTTCTATTGCTTCATTTTCGGAAGTATCTGCCCCGCTATTCAAAACTGCTCGCAAGTCGTCGATAACTGATTCAATCGGCAGGCTCTGAAAATAATTCACATCATTGGTCATAACCAGACAGTACTCCTTCGCATCCAAGGGATTTCTAAAAAACTCAATTGTGTCGGTATCAGTCATCTCATCGGTATTAAAGGCGGCAAATCGATGGCCGTTATAAGCCATTTCCTCAGCAAACGACAGCATCATTTCAGTGTCAGCTAAATTGATTATCATAATTTATTTTAAAGCTTAAAAAGTGTCACTGCTTAATTCGGAAATCGGAAATACCAGATTAGTCAGATTATTATTTATATCTAATTCCAAATTTCGCCCCCCGTTTTTTTCAATCATCTGAATGGTTAGATACTTATTCTCAGGGATAGTAAATTTCTCCAGCGCATAGACTTTTATTATTTCAGATTTATAAGGAATTACAGAAGATGATGAAGTTGCATACAAAGGCTCCAATTCAATTTCCTGTGAGGCTGTTCGTTTTGATTTTCTCTTATCCCTAATAAAAAAACGAAACTGATCAATATCGTAGTTAATCTTTGATTTGTTTTCAAAAACAACACGCAGATACAAAACATCCTGCTGGATAAAGATGCCGTTCACCTCTAGTCTGATCTGATACTTTGATTTTTTTAGACCACTGATTTTTTTCTTTTTTGAATACGCAGACCAAGCACACTGTTCGATCCTTTTCTGATTTTCGTTTTCTAAAGAAAACAGCACGTCCCTGCTTGCAGCCACTGCATTTTCAGCCTTAAAATTTAAGTCAGGGCAGGAATCGTCATAATTCAGTACAAAAACGTACAATTTCCCGTCAGATGTAACAACTGTCAGATTGGTCTGGAAAAAATGCTGTTTAGCAGCTTTTACAAGTAGTATATTCTCAACTCCTTTTGCTTTCTGGACAAGCACTTCTGCGCTTCCTTTATCTATGCTCTTGATTGTATAAGGAAAAATAATGCTTGTGGTTTTAGAAAAACCTACTTGTAGATTTTTATACTGGTCTTCGTAAAAAGCAGTTTCCTTTGCGTTTGACTGTGGACTAACTGAAACACAAACCAGCAGCAAGCTGATTAAAAACAAATAATTCGCTCTTTTCATATTTTCTCTCTTTTAAGGTTTTAAATTCTTTTGTTTTTCATCATACAGCAGCACCTGATACCCTGCCTTTACAACCACTTTTATGAGCTTTACCTTTTTGCTCATAAGACTTTTGGCAGCCTCGATGCCCATACCTGCAGCCTGTGCTCCCCATGAATCCGAAATCCCGGTAAGACCGAGAGTCTGAATGGATCTGTCCGCTGATGCTTTAGCCACATCCCTGTTAATCGCTCCGGGAATATAAATGCCGTCAATCCCGTCCATATCATAGAGTGCCAGCTCGACGGGAAATATCGAATTATTGTACTGGATGTTTGTGATTTTTACCTCCAGCCTCTCTCCTTTTAAAGCCGCCATACCGTACAGAAAAGTATTTCTGGGAATAATTGTTCCTTGGAGAAAAATATCATTCGTAAGTCTTAATTTAACTACTGAGCCATTGACAATAGTCTGCGTCTGATGCACAACTGCTTCAATAGAATTTTGTATTTCCTCAGCAGGCTGTGCCTCGTCCAGAGAATAAAATTCATTTGTTTTCAAAGAGGTCTGCCAATCGACGTTCCCCTGAAGTGAGCTTATGTTATTCTCTGCTTCTTTTTTCTGCACTGAATATATTTTGCCTTTTTTACTTTCAGATGTTTGTTTAAGCCTCTCCTGCACGCGATGCGGATGCTGTATATCCAAAATATTTTCCAACATACCGCCTAACTGCTGAAGTTCCGGATCAGGTTCCTGGGGCGTGCTCATCGTCGACATTAGCCCTTCAAGTTTTTTAATCTCTTCCAATTCTCCACGAGAAGTGCCGTAATTTTTAAATTCCCTCATGTCCTGACCGTAAGCAGGGACAACAGGCTGGCTGATTACGTTTTCAAGAGCCCTGAGCTTCTCATAAACTTTCTGTTCATTGCGGTCCTGAAAAGACTGAGAATTTAAAGCCGATCTGTTTTTTGGAAGCATCCGGGATTCAAAATCACTTGTGGAAAAAGAATCTGCTTTATCTTCCGAGACTTTATTATCAATATAGTTAGGATCTTTTTTTATCTGCTCTCGCAGTTTTATCGAATCAACTGCCGCCTGATCGTAATAGCTCATCTTATCCAATGCTGAGTCTTCTTTAAATTTAGGCAGCGGCAGATTAAAATTGAATCCTTTCCTTTCATCGTTCCCTGCCATCTTGGATTCCATTCTTCCGCCGCCTAATGAATAAAATAAGAATGTGAGAAATGGAAATGTTATAAGAGGCAGCATTAAAAGCATCTTTCTCTTTTTAGACTCCTTTGGAGATAATGTTTTCTCTTGCATAATTTTAGTTTTTTAAATTGATTGTCTTAATTTTTGAAGCTGTTGAAACCTCAGCTTCTTTATAGAATGTCCTATACAGGTTATAAATTAAGTAACCCGATGTCAAAACCGTAAAGAACAGAAGTCCCCAGATCAGTTTTGTTTTAGAGAGCCCATCTGTGACGCTCTTCATTTTTTCTGCCCATCTTTTCTGCAATAGCAGATAATACTTGTGATACACAAAAGGCTCAGTCTGCCTTGTAAAAAAGGATTTCATAAATCTCTATTTTCTGGTTTCTGCGGAAATATCTTTGTTTTCAATCGTATTAAACCGCTCGATAAGAAAACCATGCGGATTATTATCGCTTCTTGATACATTGCGAAGCGCACCTTCTGTAAGCAGGCTTCTTTTCAAAATACTGGTAGTACGGATAATGTTCTGTCTGGCATAACATCTAAAATGGTAGGGATATTCACGGATATCAATACTCACACTGTCAATCTGGATGGTCTGACTGATATTTCCTGATATAATACCCGAATAAAAATTGTTTTCCTTCAGGTCATCATAAATCCGTTTTGCACTGTCGTCTGCCAGATATAGGGCTTTTGTGATATTGGTTTTAATGACCTTATCATCAGGATCAAGGGTAAAGAAAAACTTATGAAAGGTTTTCACATGGTCCCTTGCTTCAACAGTGATATTATCTTTTCTTTCCGAAGCGTAAGCTTCCAGCGCTTTACCGTTTGCCAGAATATATACTTTATCCTGCATAAGGCTCACTGTCTGGAAACTTTTATAGACAGCATAACAGCTTATTATGATGCAGCCTGCAATTACAAGCATCGTGAAACCTCTCACATATCTAAATGCCGTATCAATGTTTTTCATTTTGGTAAACATATGCTCCTTTTATTAAGTCTGTTTAGAATTTCCTTTAAGCCTGTCATTCATATAGTTTCCTTTATCAGTAAAATAAGGACTGCTTCCTGCTGTCGCAGCCATGCTGCTGGTCATTCTCCGATCCGCATCTCCCATCGCATCAGCAGCCATTCCAACCGCATTTGAAGAGGTTCTCACAACAGAACTAGCTGAATTGCTAAACATGCTTGTCACTTTATGACCCAAGGCTCCTCCTCCGCCTGCATGAACTATATAATTGGCAACAGAAGGCACGGTAAAATATCCTATGATACCTATTATCATGAAAATTAAATATGACATATCGGTCCTGCTGAAAAAAGTGTCACCTGTTGCCTGCACCTGCGAGAGGTCCAGCTTGAGCATGAGTTCCTGAATCTTTCCTATAATACTTCCGAATATATTGGCAACAGGAAGCCAGAGGTAAATATTGATATATCGAGCAAGCCAGACAGTGAGCGTGTGCTGGAAACCGTCAAATACTGCGATTCCAAATACCAGCGGACCTAAAATGGAAAGCACCACCAGCTGAAATGTCCGAAGGGTGTCAATGCATAAGGCGGCAGCTTCAAACAAAACCCTCAGCACCTCGCTCAGCCATTCCTTGACCGAATTTCGAAAACTGTAAGAAGCTTTTTCCATTGCAAATTTTACATCATTGCCTATGCCTGCGAGCATGCTCTCATCCGATGGATCAGCACCGTCATGCGTATACTTATACCATCTGTCGCGATCACCCGTACCAGCGGCCCCTACATACATCTTCCATGGATCGGTTTCTTTAATTGCTTTTTCTTTCTCTTTAAGAAGAACAGCAACTGCATTGTTAGAGCCTGTTACCATAGCTGCAGTAGCTGTAACAGTTGGTTTCATAACTCCGTTAATAAGTGCCAGAACCGACGGAAAAATCATAATGCAGAATCCTATAACAAAGGGACGGAAGAGCGGATAAAAATCAATGGGCTCGGCACTTGCAATATGTCTCCACACGCGTGAAGCGATGTACCATATAGTTCCAAAGCCTGCTATTCCCTGCCCTACAGCAATTAGGTTAGAACACAACGGCATCATTTCATCATAAAGCTGTTCTAAAACCCCATGAAGACTGGTCATATCATCACCAAGTCCCTGCGCTATTATTCTGTAAGGAAGCAGTAATATGATAAGCATCACACAAACTGCTTTTTTGTTTAATAAACATTTCATATTCTACTCTTTAAATTCCTGAAAACTCTTTGAGACATAAACATCATTTTTCTCTTTTGATCTCTGAAGAGCCAGCACGTTCGATGTGGTATTAAAGTTTCTGAGAAAAAGCAGTTTATCCTGCATCTGCTCATAGATATCGTCAACTGCCTTTAGTCTTTCGTCGTCCGACATCATGAGCTTATCAGCTGTTATGACCATCGTAAGTTCATCGAGATTTCGCAGGCTCTGATTAAGCAGGTTTCCGTAAACTTTCTCAAAGTAATTTATTTCCTGTCCGCTGAAATTTCCGCTTTTTATAAATCGGTTCATTCCGTTGCGGCTTTCCTTGACTATTGAAATCTGATATTCTACTATCTCTGCTACCCTTTTGTAATTCTTTACCGCTGGACTTACCTGCATAAGTGCATCTAGAAAAGTTTTATGCAGGCTGAAGTTTCCTTCCGTCATATCTTTCACCGTTTTGTATCCACCTGAAAGCAGCTCATATCCCTTTTTCATATCACTGAGAATTTTCTTGAACTGGGATAGCTTTTCGATATTCAAAATCAGCTGCTGAATTTCTGCTGACTGCCCCATGGATTTAACTGGAATCATTAACAAAGTGATCAATATTGTCAAAATCAAAATCTTTTTCATAGTAGCTTAATTTATAATCCATATAATTCATCAACATTCTTAGAATCCTTTTTATCGGCAGATTTTGAAACCGACAGCAGTCTGGCATCCCTGCTGAAAGAAAGACAGAAATTATAATCCTCCAGCATAGTTCTGTGCAGAAGATCAATGCGCTCAAGCCTCTGGTCATCTTTTAGCTCTAGTTCTGCATCTGTGGTAATTACAAGCAGCTGGTCAAGAGTCTGGCTGCAGTTCTGAAGAAGTTTCGCAAAAGACCTCTCTATATAGTCCAGTTCATTACCATGAAACAAATCAGCAGTTTTAAGATCTGCCAAAGTCTTTCTACAGAGTTTCATTATTTTAAACTGCATGGAAATGATCTCAGCAGTTTTATAATAATTCCGAACCTTTGGATTGATTTTTAAAAGTGAGGTAAAATAATCACCGTGCAGGTTTAGCTCTCCTTTTCTGGCATCACCTATGAAATTAAGCCCCTTTGATACTGCCGAATATCCTTTCTTTGCATAGTCAATATAAACCTGAAGTGCCGCTATTTGAAGGATTAGTTCCTTCCTCTGCTTTGCCTGCCCGCTCATACTTTGATTAAAAACACAGAGCGCTACTAGTAGTACAGCTATCTTTTTCATGTTTTTTTTATTGAATTATGGAATTCCGTAAAATTGTTTCACTTGGTTTACATCTGCTTCTGTTTTGGCCCTCTGAAGACTCAGCAGTATGTTCTGCTGGTTAAACATTGTAAGGTCGTCGTAGTTCCCATCAATCTGATCAGCAGCCTTGTTGATGATTTCAAGACGTTTGAGATCACTCATCTGGGTGGCAAAAGAATCCAGAATCAAAAAAATCTGGTCGATATTCTTCACACTTTCCTCGAGTATTCCTGTATATACGCGCTCCATATACTGGATTTCGCTGTCTTTAAAATGGGTATCCTGCTTGAAAAGATTCCAAGCTCTTTCATATTCCTGAACAAGCTGTGTCTGCTTTTTGGTAATCTCTCTTATCCTCTGATAGTAGGTAATAATTGACTTTACTTTTGCGAGTTCTTCATAGTAGCCTTTGTAAAGATCTTTCTGTTTCTGAGTCCAGTCCGAGATCGCATCGAGCTTCAATTTGGAAAGTACATTTTCCACCTGCTTCTGTGCATTCTGAAGCCAGATAGTTTTATTCTGTAGCCGCTGGATTCTCAGGTCAATGGCTTTAATCACCTTTTTCGTAACAGCTTTTACAATTTCCAGTATCGGCAATACCGCAACTTTTTCCGCAGGTCTTGCCGAGGTGCCCACTAGCAGCAGGCAGACCATCAAGACTATTAATTTCTTTTTCATTATTCCTTTTCATTTAATTCCATTTCTCATATCCTGAGCCATTGCGGCTATTCCTTTCTTTATGTCCCCGCCAAACTTCTTCGCATAGGCATTCATTTTCACTTTCTCGCTTTCCTCTGTTGTATAAGCTAAGTATTCCTCCAGCGAAACTTCGGTTCTATAGACCTTTGAAAGCATCCCTCCCAGAGAGATAAACACTTCTTTGTATTTCCTGGCTAGATCATTGGCTTTATTTACAGAAAGTACAAGTGCCTTTTCTTTGTCTGTAAGTCCAAGCAGCTCCTGAATCTGGTCAAACTTATTCTGATATTTGCTCTGGTCCAGAAGGATCTTGCAGTCACTGTTGTTGATAATTGCCTGCTTGACAACTGGCGAAGAAATAATATCCTCTACCTCCTGCGTGACCACTATCGCTTCCCCGAAGAATTTACGCACAGTCTTAAATAAATATTTTATATAATCCGCCATCCCTTCTTTTGCTATGGCTTTCCATGCTTCCTCAATGAGTATCATTTTTCGAATACCCTTAAGTTTTCTCATCTTGTTTATAAAAACTTCCATTATTATGATGGTCACTACTGGAAAAAGAATCGGATGGTCTTTGATATTATCCAGCTCGAAGACAATAAACCTTTCTTTTAGAAGGTCCAGATTTTCTGTCGCGTTCAGTAGATAATCAAACTCGCCTCCCTTGTAATAAGGCCTGAGTACATAAAGAAAATTATTCACATCAAAGTCCTTCTCCTTTACTTTATCTCCTTCCAAAATTGAGATAAAATCCACCTTCAGGAAATCATAGAAGCTATTGAAACAGGGAAATATCTCTGCATTATTATCCAATTTCTCATAATAAAGCTGAAGGGCATTTGAGAGCGCTACATACTCGCTCCGGTTAAAGGTTTCGTCGTCTTTTTTCCAGAGTGCGAGTAGAAGCGTTTTAATGCTCTCTTTTTTCTCCGTATCCAGACTGTCTCCTTCTGAAATATAAAATGGGTTAAAACGGATAGGATTCTTTTCATCGTAAGTAAAATAATAACCGTTTACCATATCGCAGAGCCCTTTATAGCTGTGCCCGACATCCACCAGCACAATATGCGTTCCCTGCTCGTAATAGCTTCTCACCATATGATTGGTAAAAAAGGACTTGCCGCTGCCCGAAGGTCCCAATATAAACTTATTGCGATTGGTGCAGATTCCCATCTTAACAGGCTCATCACTGATATCAACATGAACTGGTTTTCCTGTCAGCCTGTCTCCCAGCCTGATACCGCACGGACTCAGCGAAGATTTATATCCCGTTTCCATATTCAGAAAGCATACCGCCTGTTCAGTAAAGGTGTCGAAGGTGTCATTCATGGGAAAGTCCGCAGCATTTCCCGCCATTCCAGCCCAATAGATCTGAGGAGCTCCGACAGTTTCCTGCTTGGCAGCCGCATCCATCTGCGCAAGAGCTGATGACACTTTGTTTTTAATCTCTTTCAAGTCTTCCTTATCCGTGCTCCAGGCCAGTACATTAAAATGGGCTTTAACCGGAAGCCTCTGCTGTGATACTGCCTCGTTCAAGAAATCATTCGTCGCATCCCTAGCAATCATATTCTCCCGGCTGTAGGCAGAGAGTGACTGCAGTCTGAGTCGCTTGCTTTCCAGCTTTTGGATGGTTTTCTGTGAATCCTCAATGAAGATATACTGATTGTAAATATGATTACAGGATAAGAGCTGGCCGAGGGTTGACGCAAAACCAATACTGAATTTGGTCTTATCGGTTGAATAGCGGTCAAAATTGATTCTCGATCCGCATAATCCAGGAAGATCAGCTGCATCACCGAGAGTAAAGAGCTGACAGTGTTTATCCCCTACCGCTAATCCCTCATCAAACCTTATATCCTTAAATACGAATGAATCTTCACGCTCTGACAAAAAACAATACTTTTCCACCAGCCCTATTCTTCTGCTATCGCTTCTAAGCGATTCATTTTGCAGACGCTCCAGCTTTATAAATCCGCTGTCTTCCATAATTCTCTTAAACTGGCCGCAGGTATCTGCAAAATCCTGCAGAAGCTGCGGTTTTAAGGTTTCCTCGGGTACTATGGAACTTCTAAGCAGATTAGAAAACAATGAGGTTGCATTTCTTCTTCCCGCCGGTTTCTTGGTCAGCATGATATAGCAGGAATGATCCAAAAAAGGTCTTTCATTAAAGAAACGCTCACTACTTCTGGTGAGAAAACTGCTGTCTTCACTTAAAAAATCAGCTTTATAAGCACTTTCTAAAAACCAGTCCTGTTTATGAAAAACACAAAACTTCGGCAGCACCTTTAACGCCTTTATCCATGACTGGTGGAAAGCTTCATACTCCTGATCTGACAGCGTAAAAATTTCAGGCAGTTCTGCCTTAAAAACTATAGTAACATCGCCCTGTTTTGATAAAATGCAGTCATGCTCCACTGCCATAATCGGCAGCTGCTCTTCCATCCTCTTCTCCATCCTTTCTCTATTATATAATTAACTCTCTACAGCTATAACTTCATAAAAACCTCTCTGCTGTAAACTTTAATCCACTTAGGAATCTGTTTTTTAGCCAGAGCCTTCATCATGCCGTATTCTCCGTAAGTATTACTCATTCTGTATATTTTAAAAACAAGAAAACCTCCCGCCGTTCCAACAAAACCAATGCATATCAAGGAAGGAATTCCAATTATATACAGGGCAGCAAACAGAATCATAAGACCTACGACACCTCCGCCCAAATACCAGATGTACTGCGCTTTAAGTCCCTTAAATTCTATACTCTGATTGATTCCTTTATTGATCGAATAAACGCTGTTACTCATCTTCTCTATCGTTTAAACCCCGAAAAAGGATTTAATTACAGTAGCGACTACCACCAGAAACACACAGCTTCCAAACCAGGCTGCCGCCACTTTTCCGGTATCAGGATCTCCGGCATTCCATTTCTGGTATACTTTTACTGCACCTATCAGCCCGAGGATCGCTCCTACCGCATACATTAATTCAGTGCCGGCATCAAAGTAACTTCTCACTTTCTGGTTGGCTTCATTAATGCCCGCCACACCATCCTGGCTGTAAATAACATTACTAACCAGAATCATCAGTAGCGACGATCCCATAGCTCTAAATCTTCTAAAAAGACTTTTTAATTTCCATCTGCATTTTTTCATCACAAATCATTTTTAAAGTTATTCTTTATAAAAAGAAGAGGAATACCACCGTTGCAGCCCTATTTTTCCTGTCACATAAAGCCATACCGCACCAGAGAGAACGGGGAATATTCCTCCTCTGAATTTTTTAAAATACCGGTCCTTCCCAAAGACTGTCTGCCTCACTGAGCGTTAAAAGCAGATTGGGATGCTTTTGAGATTCAAAGACCATTTGTTGGTTAATGTTTTCTCTGAGGGAGGAAATTTTGACATAAGGATATTCATCCAGAAGCATTCGCAGGTAGTTTTGAAACTGCTGTTTTGTTAGTCGTTTTTCAGCACTTTCTTTAACTGCTTCTTTAATACGCTGCGATAGATTTTCCGCATCTTCCAGGGTATCAAAAGATTTCGGAAATGAATCGGATATCGATTTTATATCCTGTAAATTTTTAGAAGTTTTTTTTAGAAATGGTATTTGCAGTTTCTTTTCACCTGATAAGATTTTTTTTAAATCACTACTGTGAAATTTCAGTAAGATTATTAGATACCAGAAAATTATAGTAATACCAGCCGCGGTCAGATAACTGCCCCATGAAATATTTGTAAACATAGCTCCTCATTTTATCGTTCAACATTTTATCCTCCTCTATGAAAATCACTATCCTTTAAATTTTGATGTGATTTATTCTACAGGTCAAAGGAACGATAAGAATAAATTTTCTACAAGTACAACTTTTCTGTACCCTTTTTGTACCCTTTCAAAATGCAAGAATTTAAAACGTTGTCAGATTATAAACGACAATAAAATCTAATACGTTTTTATCTTGCGGATTATTTTCTCAAGACTTTCAATCGCAATTTCCTTATCACGCTCTTCTGCATTATATGACTTGCTTCTGACTGACTGGTAAGAAAGATTTCTTCTGACAGGGGTAGAAAGATAAGGCACAATGCTTTTAAAAATATAATTCATCGACTTCGCTTTTATAATTCTCGCTTCGTCTGTTGCTCTAAGGATCAGAGCAATCTGATCTCCCGAAAGCATGCATTCCATCTTAGAGTCTGCCTTCTCTACAAATTCACTTCCGACAGAAGCATCAATCTGTTCCTGAATTAGAATTGCAGCCTTTTTTTCAGCAAATCTGATTTCACTGGAGAACCAGTATTCCAAAAATGAAATAAGATTCTGTTGAGATGGATTAAAGGTTAATTTTAAATCTGCGTTTATTTTAGACAGTTTCTTGCAGAAGTATAGCAGCTTTTCAAGTCTTTCAGATAAATTCTCAAAACCTTCTAAATACCTGCCTATTCTATTAACCAGTCTATCGGTATATTCTCTGGAATTAAAATTCATTCTTATAAGCACAAAATCCAGATTTGAAAAACCTTCTGATTCCGTAACTGGATAATTTAATTTTTCAAGTTCGATGATTATCTCTCTATAATACAAAATCTGGCGATAGGTATACTTACTATTTCTGCTGTTATGAAGTGGCGCAGCAAGAAGATTGACAACAAATTCCAATTCGAGATCATTCTCCTCAGTATTTTCTTTTTTTTTAATCAGATTCTTTAAAATCTCAAGTGTTTCTTTTTTCCAAATCGAAAAATAGCTGAAGGACACCCTTTGGTCCAGACTTATAAAGGACGAATATCTGATTTCTACAAATGACAGCAAATCGTCCAGCGAACTAACAATCAGGTCAAATATTCTAAAAAATTCAGGAGAATGGTATTTTTCGATCATTCTTATTTCTACTACCCTGTCTATTAAAAAAACCAATGAAGAATGATATTTTCTTATAAGAAGTCTAATCTGCCTTTTACTTTTCAGTTTGAAAAAAGAATCTTTAATATGAATTTTAATTTTTTTTGATTCATATACTATTGTTTTACTCAAATTCTCCAATTCATATTCCGATACTTTTACAGAAGAATTATCAGTATCAAATGAATTTATAATCAACGAATCAAACCATTCCAAAGGATACATTTTAATCATCGTCTTATCGTTTTAATTAAACAATCTCTGGCAGAATAAGGAGCTATCTTGGCAGCTTACTTTTTATTAGAACGAAATTCGGTTGGCAGCATACCAGTATGTCTTTTAAAAAATACGCCAAAGTTTTCAGCGCTGCTGAATTCTAATTCATCGGCAATATTAGCCACGGAATAGCTTGAGTCCGTAAGAAGATTTTTTGAAACATTGACAAGAGCTTCAATTATAAATGCTTTAGCTGTTTTACCTGTGCTTTCTTTTACCATCTTATTCAAATGTCCTGGAGTGATAAATAATGCTCCTGCATAAAACTGAACATGATGCTGTTTTCTCAAATGTATTGATAATAGAGTCAGGAACTGTATTACAATGCTCTCCCTTCTTGAAAAGTCAAGATTTAAGTCGGGTTTATATTTAGAATGTATAAACTTGAGTTCATATATAAATAAATTAAAGCATATCCGGCGCAGCTTAGTAATTACTTCCGGTTTGTCATTGCTGTTCTGCAATACATACATTAATTTATAAATAAGTGACAAAACTTTAAAATCCGTTTCATGAAGACTAATCTTTCGATCTGATTTTAACATTAGAAAACTAAAAGCATCCGAAAGCTCTTTTTCATAGCAATTATTAAATGCAAAATCAAAATTTGTCCTTACAAGATAAAGCTGGATATTATCCGTCGCTTCAAGTCTGGTGCAAATGGAATTAAATGGGATTACCAATAAATCTTTCCGATTAACTATATTAGTTTCGTCATGAAATCTGATATTCATTTTACCACTTTTGATTAAAAGCACTGAAAAATTTGAAACGGAAAATGGTACCGGTACAATATTTTTTGCCCTATAGTCTGTAATGTATACTACATCAATACCATCATTTTCAATGCTTTTAATCTCAGTATTTAAGATTTCTCTAATCATTTTTGCTCTTTTAGTTTAGATCTGCTTTTAGATATCATCCTTGAAAAAATATTCCATCCATGTAAAAAACTGGAAATATAAATTAGACAAACAACAGACGTATAAGATATACGCCGTTAATCTCGGACTCTCAATTATATTGTCCTGGTAAAGTACGTACTGAACCAGCTGATCAGCAGCAAAAAGCTTCATTATAAAATAAAGGCTGCAAAGATTAAAAAGGAACAATAAAATGTAAAACAAAGCTCTCTTTTTCATAAATCAGATAGATTAGAAAATTATTAATCAACTATATAAGTAGGAAGTGATTCAACTTCAATTACGACAATATATCATAAATATTTGGTACTCTTACTGGTGGTGGATGTCTCCCAATCTCTGTCCTTTCTGTCCTTTTCACTAAATAAAATTGCTTCCGAAATTGAGGAAATAGATAAAATGGATTCCTTTTCTCCTGTTAGAAGTGTGGAATCTTGTCGTTTTGAAATCTCGTATTGAATTATAAAATCATCCACAATATGGTACTGCTGGCCGCGAAGATTTCCGAGATTAACGATATACCCCTTCACATCAAGTTTCAATGATGATCCGAGTGTGCTTTCATCAACAATTATAAGTAATGTTGAGACAGGATCCTCAGTAGAAGAAATTGTATCTAAATCAGAAGTGCTTTTCTCAAAAGTATTTAGTTCATTTCTCCCAGGTTGGGCTTTTAATACTGAAATGATCTTTTCTTCTAATTGGGCAGGAACTAGAAGTACGTAATCTCCCGCCCGAACTTCCTTAAAATTTTCCTCCAAAGCAGACCCGTTTTTAAAATCTGCAGTTTTCTCTTTGCTGATTGCTTGGCTGGAAACCAATCTTAAATCAGAATTGTCAAAATCGTCATTTGAACATGAACCTAAAAAAATAATTAAACCAGTTAATAGTAAATTTTTCATAATGCAAAATGGTTTGGTTTATTGAGAACTTGTCTCAGTCCATTTTACCCGGGCCAGCAGAACTTTTGCTCAGTACTTTACTGAATCTTTTGCTGTTGAATTCAAGGCAAATCTAAATTGCAAAAAATCATAAATCAAGTGCATGTATGTGGATTTTCGGAAAATCCACTGTCGATTTCCATGAAATCAATAATGTATTTTTCTTACATTAAATATTGAAATTCAAATAATTACATTATTTTTGAAAGTTACTCTATAGCGACTTCTACATTTTTTTTTATTAATCTGATTTATGCTTTCATAAGAGCATAAACTCAAAATTTCTATGTATTATGAAATGTAATTTATCGGTACTGCTGCTTCTATTTCTAATTAAATCTTTAACTGCCCAGAATACTCCGAACAGAATTCCTGATTCCCTTATTTTTAAAAGTTATGGATATCTGGATGATAAAATTTATCAATACAAAAATGACAGTCTGAAAGCATCTCCATATTTATATGCCTATTTAAGAAAAGCCCGAAGGGAAAAGAATCATGAAGAGTTAGTTAATGCATATCAAAATATGCTGCATCAGTCACCTATGACTCTCCGTTTAAAATACGCAGACAGCATGGTGCAGACAGCTGTAAAGTCAAGAAGTCCTGAACTGATTGGATCTGCTCAGCTATCCAAAGGAATAGTCTATTACAGCCAGAAAAACTATGTAAAAGCCTATGATTATTATATTAAAGCAAATGAAAGCATTTCCAAAACCGAAAATGATTACCTAATCTACAAAACCAAATATCATATTGCTCAGATTAAATATTATCTCGGCTTCTATGATGAGGCTATTTCTCTTTTTAATGACTGCATTGAATATTTTAAAAAAAATCAGCCCCGCCCCTATTTAAATTCACTGCATTCACTTAGTGTTTGTTACAATAAGATTGGAGATTACAGGAAATGCTCTGAAACTAATGCATTTGGAATTAAAGAATGTGAACGGCTTAATATACCAGAAATGGAATTATTTTTTAAGCACTCCGAAGGAATCAACCAGTTCTTTCTAAATAATTATCATACTTCGATTCAATTGCTTCAGGAAGTCATGCCGCAGTTAAATAGCATGACAGAATTTGCAAATGAATCAATCGCCAATTTTTACATTGGAAAAAACTACTGGAAACTACAGCGTCAGGCAAAAGCAGTTCCTTACTTTAAAAAGGTGGAAAAAGTATTTATTGAGAAAGGTTACATTCGTCCGGATTTAAGAGAAGTTTTTGAATTAATGATTAAATATTACAAGAAAGAAAATAACCTGAAATCCCAGTTGTATTATATAGACCAGCTTTTAAAAGCAGATTCTATATTAACAGATACCAATAAGTACCTAATGGGCAAAATTCACAAGGAATATGACACGAAGGAAATTCTGCTGGAAAAAGAAAAAATACAGCAGCAGCTTGTAAGAGAAAAATATTATGATGTTATTTTGATCAGTGTGGTTGTCGTTCTATTCTCCGCTGTCATTTATGGGACCTATAACCATTTTGAAACTAAAAAGCGCAATAAGATCAAATTTGATCTGCTTCTGAAAAAAAATGAACAGAGCAGCTTACAAAAACAGGCAACCGATAAATTCGAAATAACCGATATTTCGCAGGAGACTGTACAGCAGATAATAAAACACCTTGAAAAATTTGAAAGGGATAAAAAATTCCTGCACAAAGAGGCAACACTAACCACTTTAACTGTACGGTTTAATACAAACAGCAAATACCTTTCAAAAGTGATATACCATCGCAGCGGCAAGCGTTTTGCTGATTATATCAATGACTTAAAAATTGATTATCTGGTAGAACTGCTCCAAAACTCAAGCATGCATAGAAATTACTCCATCGGCTCCCTTGCTGAGGAAGCCGGTTTTACTTCCACTCCCCGATTCACCAATGCATTCCAATCTAAAACAGGAATTTCGGTCAGTTATTTCCTTAAGGAATTGAAAAAAGAGAATTCGTGAAAATATTTTTATAATAATACCGTTTTCATTTAAGGCAAAATTTTACTTTTGCCCACTTAATTTAAAAAAATTGTATAATGAAAGACCTTGTTGCAAAAATCAACGCTGAAATCGAAACATTTAAAACTGAATCTGAAGCTTTAGCTGAAAAAGGAGTTAAAGCTGCCGGAGCTAGAGCAAGAAAATCATCTTTGGAAATTGAGAAACTTTTAAAAGAGTTTAGAAAAGTCTCTATTGAGGAATCTAAAAAATAAATTCATCCTTACCTTTACTTAATTAGCCTTTCAGAATCCTGGAAGGCTTTTTTTATTTTTCAAGTCAGTGTAAAATTGTAAACAAAACTTTTTATTAAGAGCTATAGCAAACGTTTAAACAATTCCATCGAAATAAATTTTAAAAATATTCTTTAAACTATTCTTATTTATAGGACTTTCTTTAATTTTGGAGGCACCAATTTAAAAATGGATTAAGAGTAAAAATTATTTGTATCTTATTATGATTTAGATACTATGAGTTTACTTTTTCTTTATCTAAATATGGCTCAAAGAATTTTAAGTCAACTTCAAAAACAACTTTTGGAATTAAGCCTAATTGAACTTTCTCAAATAAATCAATTAATTTAGATGCATCAATTAATTCAATTGGCGGTGCTCCATCTCGTGATGCTTCGCGCTTTGCATCTTCGGAAAAAGTACCAGTTGTCAATATTATACCCTTTTCGGCACGACCTATCATTGCATTTCTAAAATCTCCAACTTGAGCCCGTGAAACAGTTCCTTTATATCTTTTGCATTGGAACAATACTTTAATGCTTACAAAAGGGTTTAACTCCAAGGTACCGTATCCATCAATTCCACCATCATGTGAGCCACCAGTAACCTCTACATTTTCAAAACCATGCTCACGTAATAAACGCTTGCAAATATTTTCAAATCCTTTAGGTGATAGCCCTTGCAAAACTTCCAGCAAATTTGGTTTAAGAGTATGCTCAATATTTTCCGGCTCATCTTCCTCTTGTTCTTTTAGTATTTCGTTCTTTGATTTTGCTTTTCTTGCTTTTTGATTTATTTCAACCCATTTCAAGAAAATTTCACGGCCTTGTTTTTCTGTTAAATAAGTTTCATTACCTTTTGGTGTTAAAGTCCAAATACCTTTACTCGATGCATCAAGGAAACCTTCCCAAACTAAATACTGCCTTGCCCATGCTACTTGATTGTAAAATCTAGGAATTCCAGTCTTGGTAGTTTCTTCTAAAGTTTTGTCCGAAATATTTAAATTTTTTGCAATAGTATTTGTAACTTCTTTAGGCCTGCCTGAGCCCCCTAATTGACGCAATGCTTCTAATAATGGCCCCATCCATTTAGGAAAGGTTGACTGTTTGTTTTTATTTTCTGTCATATCTATTCACAAAGAATTTAAAGTTAAATATTTATACCTATAAAAACAATTAAAAGTACTAGACCTGATGCTAAAAAAACAATCATCATTACATTAAAATATTTTGTTAAAGAATTAAAACTCTGAGAAAATCTATCCTTTTTTTATTAATATTTTCAATTTTATAATTGATTGCTTTCAAGGATGTATAATGCGAAATTACATTAATCAAAATAACTAATCCAAAGCTTATCCAAGATAATAATAACAATTCTTTATTAGTTGCTTTTGAAAGAACTACAATGTCTTTTATAAAAGCTAATGATAATCCTAAAGCTCCCGAAGCTACAAAAAGCAATTGTTTGTCAAACTGAGTTGAACTTTCAAAATATACTTTATTAAGTAAATCTAAGTATTCTTTATCTTCTTCTTTCATTATTTCTTAGGAGGCGTAGGTCTACTTGGTAATTCTAACCCATTATTTATAACTGATCTTTCAAAATCATCACACATTTGATTTAGGATATCTTTTGTTTCTCTTTTGAAAAATTCTCCTAAATCTTTATTCATTATAGTATATTTTCTATAAAGTTTGTTAAAATCAGTATATATTTCATCTTGAGAAAATGCTGAACCTTCATCTTTGATTTTGGCAATTAATCTTTTTCCCATTTCATCTCCTTTAATGAAATTAAAAAAAGTATCTATTTTGTTTTCAAAATCTTCGATTAATTCTGCAATAGCTTCTTCCTCTTGATTGCGTTTTTCAATAACTTTTAGAATATTGTATTTATATTTATTATCTGAACCAGTTGGAACTCCTGTAACTTTGTTTTTCTCTTTTACTTTATAATCTTGTGGAGCTACAATACCAATTTTATTATCAAAGTATATTTCTACATCATCAATATCATCTTGGTCTTTATTTATTTGCCCATAAATAATACTAAATTTTCTCCAAAATTGTAAAAATAATTCATCATTATATTTC
>NZ_JPRM01000056.1 GCF_000737695.1 Flavobacterium hydatis | reverse complement strand
TGAAGGCGTTAAGATTCAAAGGTTTTGCTTTGCGCCTCAGCGTCTTTGCGAGAAACATCACAATCTTGTCAGGTTGAGCGGAGTCGAAACCCCGTCAAAAAGGACACGCCCATGGTAGATGCATTGTCGACACGCACTGTAGAGGCGCACCGCAGTGCGTCTCCGCAATATGGGTTTATCCATATTATAACCCCAATCTTGTCACCCTGAGGAACGAAGGGTCTTCACAAGAGACTAACACAAACTTGTCATAAATTGGCGAGCTACTCGCGGAGACCCTTCGTTCCTCAGGGTGACAAGATTGAGAGAAAAGGTTTTGAGAAAAAAAGATGATTAAGAGTATTTACTCTACACTTTGCGTCTTCGCGTCTTTGCGAGAGACATTTAAATAATTCTGCGAGATTATTTTTTTTAATTCAAAAAACAACAATCTGCATTTTCTGCTAAAACTGAGAGAAAATTTAACATTTTTATGTATTTATTACAATAAGTTTTCCATACTTCAAGAAATCCTGAGAAAAAACTCAAACTTTAAACTTCAAACAAAACTTAATTCCTTAATTTTGTATCGCTAAAAAATAAAAAATCAAAATACTATGAGTTCATTTGACGTAGTCATTATAGGTTCAGGTCCCGGCGGATATGTTTCGGCAATTCGTTGCGCACAATTAGGTTTCAAAACAGCTATAATCGAAAAGTACAATTCACTTGGAGGAACATGCTTAAATGTAGGATGTATCCCTTCAAAAGCATTATTGTCATCTTCACACCATTATGCAGAAATCAAACATTTTGCAGATCACGGAATTGAAGTTTCAGGAGATGTAAAAATCAATTTAGAGAAAATGATTGCTCGCAAACAAGCGGTTGTAGACCAAACTGTTGGTGGGATTAATTATTTAATGGATAAAAATAAAATCACTGTTTTTAATGGACTAGGTTCATTTGTAGATGCTACACATATAGCAGTTGCAAAAGAAGATGGAACATCAGAAACTATCGAAGCAAAATATACTGTTATTGCAACAGGATCAAAACCTTCGTCTTTACCTTTTATCAAAATTGATAAAGAAAGAATCATTACTTCTACAGAAGCATTAGCATTAAAAGAAGTTCCAAAACACCTTGTTATTATTGGTGGTGGAGTTATCGGAATCGAGCTTGGGCAAGTTTACCTACGTTTAGGAGCGCAAGTTTCGGTAGTAGAATTCATGGACAGAATTATTCCAGGAATGGATGGTTCATTGTCTAAAGAATTAACTAAAGTATTGAAAAAACAAGGAATGAAATTCTATGTTTCTCACAAAGTAAAATCAGTAGAAAGAAACGGCGATGCAGTTGTAGTTCAAGCTGAAAATGCAAAAGGAGAAACAATCACTTTAGAAGGAGATTATTCATTAGTTTCTGTAGGGCGTCGTCCTTACACAGACGGATTAAATGCTGATAAAGCTGGGGTAAAAATTTCAGACAGAGGACAAGTTGAAGTAAATGACCATTTACAAACAAACGTACCTAACATCTACGCAATTGGAGATGTCGTTCGTGGAGCAATGTTAGCACACAAAGCAGAAGAAGAAGGAACAATGGTTGCTGAAATCTTAGCAGGACAAAAACCACATATCGATTATAACCTAATTCCAGGAGTAGTTTATACTTGGCCAGAAGTTGCAGCTGTAGGACAAACAGAAGAGCAATTAAAAACTTCGGGAGTAGAGTTTAAATCAGGAAGTTTTCCTTTTAAAGCATTAGGACGTGCAAGAGCAAGTGGAGATTTAGACGGATTTGTAAAAATTCTTGCTGATGCTAAAACTGATGAGGTTCTTGGAGTACACATGATTGGAGCACGTACTGCCGATTTAATCGCAGAAGCTGTAACAGCAATGGAATTTAAAGCATCTGCTGAAGATATTTCAAGAATGAGTCATGCGCATCCAACTTTTGCAGAAGCAATAAAAGAAGCTGCATTGGCTGCAACAGATAACAGAGCATTACACGTATAAAACGTTTAGGTTTGTAGAGACGCAGTGCGTCTAACTAGCAAATTATACCAAAATAAAAACCCGACGATTAATAATTAATCGTCGGGTTTTTTTATGAATGTACTGTAGTGTACAGTTAGTTATTCTGTAGAGACGCACCGCAGTGCGTCTAAATAGTAGTGCGTTTAAAACAATGAATGTATTACGCAGTAAAAACTGTTTTGTAGTTATCCCAATATCTGTAAATTAAAAATAGATTACCTAGAAACAACAAAATTGCAATAGGTAAGGTATCAGGAGACATGAAATAATTAATAAATAAGATGTTTATAGTAATAGGTAAAATCAAGATGTTGGCAAGTGTTACATAACGGCCAATTACAAAAGCAATTCCGCAAACTAGCTCTACAGATTTTGCTAAAGGCATTAAGTATGTCGAAGCGACAAGTCCCGAGTTAAAGGCCTTAAAGTTATCGTTTGCTGCAGGTTCTGCCGGCATAAGGTGGAAGAAAAAGCTGATTGATGCAAAAAGCAATAAAAGACCAATTAATGTTCGAATAATAATAGTGGCGATTTTCATGATATAGATGATTTTTATAGGTTAAAAATTAAAATTTCTGATATAAAATAATCTTCTTTTAAATAATTAAAAAACGATCTTAATTATTAATTTATTATGAATTGTACAGGTTATTATTGGTTGTTTTAGGATTTGTTTAATGCTATATCAAATATAATGATTTTTAAGCTATAAATAAATACATGATTTCTTATATTTTAGACTGATTTTTAACATATTTTCTATAAAGGAAAAAACCACCAGCACCAATTAAAAGAAATGGCCAAAGATTAATGAAAAACACGATTATACCTTGTAATATATACCAACCACTTTTTAAGGCATCAACGATTTCGATACCAATATTTGGTTTGTAAGTGTTATTATCTTTGCTAGGAACTACTTCTTGTTTTAAAGATTGGTTTTGGTACAATTGCAGCGTAATAGTACTAAAATTTATCTGATCGTTTAAAGATAGCCTTTCAATTTTACTAGAATCGTTTTGTTCTTTTTGAGCTGCAAGAGTATTTTCAGCTTCCATAACATCGTTTATTTTCTTGCCTTTAGTGTCAATAGCATTCTCAATTCTTTTATTGTTTTCAGCAGTTCTGTTTTGAGCAAGTTGGTTCGAAAGCAATTTTAAAGAAACATCATCGGCTTTGATAACTCGGTAATCCAGAAATTCTATCTGCTTGGCAATAGTCTTTATAACCGTATCGAGTTGAGTGTTAGGAACACGAATAGTAATGTCGTTTATTACCGAATATTTAGTAGTTTGCAAAGTGCTGTCTTGGCTCATTTTAGTTTGAATTTCGTCAAGAACAGTACTTTGTAAATTAGTGTAAGTAACAAAACCTCCAAATTTTACCGTTGCGTTTTCAATTGCATAAGTAGATTTTGCTACATTTTTAACCTTAAACTTTATATCGGCGGTTCGAATAAATTTATGATTACTATCTTTCTTTTCGACAGCTGCCGACGAAGAAACGATATCGGTTGTACTAGTCGATGATTCTGTAGCAGCATCTTCTTGGTATGAATCTGCTTTTTTACAGGAGAATAATAGTGCGATGATTACTACTGTAGTCATGCCGAATTTTGCAATTGTTTTCATGGGTAAATGGTATAATTATAAATTAATAAATAGGTTACTTAATAGGATATTTTTCTTTAAAAGGGTAAAAGTACTTTTGTCTCAATAATCGTATCAATTTTTTAAAATGGTTATAAAGTGGTGTAATAAAAAGCGTGCCAATATTTTTTGAGATAACATTATCGAAGGAATTTTTTTGTCGTAATTTTGACGGATAAAAAAAATAATTTTTTGAGAGTTTCAATTCACAAGCATATTTCAAATCCTGCGGCCTTTAAACAGCAACTTTTAGTTTGGGCACAACAACACCGAGAAGTTGTTTTTATGGATAGTAATTTGTATCCACAAGAATATTCAAGTTTCGATTGTTTGCTGGCTGTCGATGCCTTTACATCTATAAAAACCGATTTCCATAACGCATTCGAGGATTTAAAACAATACCAACAAACGACCAAAGATTGGCTTTTTGGCTATCTTACCTATGATCTAAAAAATGATATCGAAGAATTACAATCTACTAATTTTGATGGATTAGAATTTCCTGATTTATTTTTCTTTCAGCCTAAAAAAATATTTTTATTAAAAGGCGATCAACTCGAAATTCAATATTTATTGATGTGTGATGATGAGGTCGAAGAAGATTATAATGAGATTGTCGAAAGTCGAAAGGGAGATGAGAAAAGTCAAACAGAACTTCTTATCAATCAAAGAATATCTAAAGAAGATTATATCTCTAAAGTTAATTCGGTTCTGGAACATATTCATCGTGGAGATATTTATGAAGCAAATTTTTGCATGGAATTTTATGCAGAAAACGCAATGATAAATCCATTAGATAAGTTCGAAAAACTGAATGAAATATCGCAAGCACCACTAACAGTTTTCTTTAAAAATCATAAACAGTTTTTATTATCGGCTTCGCCAGAAAGATACATTCGAAAAATAGGAGATCAGATAATTTCGCAACCTATCAAGGGAACGTCAAAACGATTCGAAGATAAAATAGAAGACGAGAATTCTAAGAATCAGCTAGAAGCAGATCCAAAAGAACGCGCTGAAAATATCATGATAACCGACTTGGTTCGAAATGATTTATCGCATACCGCTCAAAAAGGTTCGGTAGAAGTCGTAGAGCTATGCAAGATTTATTCATTTTTGCAAGTGCATCAGATGATTTCGACAATTACCTCAAGGCTTGATCCTCAATATTCACCAATTGATGTATTAAAAACAACTTTCCCAATGGGAAGCATGACTGGAGCACCAAAGATTTCGGTAATGAATATAATTGATAAGCTAGAAGAAACCAAACGAGGATTGTATAGTGGAGCAGTAGGTTATTTTACTCCAGAGGGCGATTTTGATTTTAATGTCGTAATCCGAAGTATTATATACAATCAAGAAAAAGAATATGTTTCCTTTTCAGTTGGTAGCGCCATTACATCACAATCGGTTCCCGAAAAAGAATACGAAGAGTGTTTGCTCAAGGCAAAAGCCATGCAGCAAGTATTGCAATAACAAACAAATCTATTTTTTGTATTTTTAACCAGTTGATTTATAAAACCAAATCACAATAAAAGACGTAAATTAAAATATGCTCCTAAAATTTAAAAATCATATCACACAAACATTTCCTTTTCTCGAAAAAAAGAAATTGTTGCTAGCTACAAGCGGAGGTTTGGATAGTATGGTTATGGCACATTTATTTGCTCAGTTAGATTATGATTTTGCAATTGCACATTGCAATTTTCAGTTGCGAGGTTTAGAAAGTTTTGGAGATCAGGAATTTGTTAGTACAGCTGCCGATAATTTAAAACGTCAATTTTTTATCACGCAGTTTGATACCGAAGCTTTCGCAAAAGATTACAAGCTATCAACACAGGTTGCAGCACGAGAACTACGATACAATTGGTTCTACGAACTTTTAGAGACGGAAGGTTATGATTATATTTTAACTGCACATCATGCTGATGATAATCTAGAAACCTTTATAATTAATTTAAGCCGAGGAACAGGATTAGACGGATTAATTGGGATTCCTGAGCAAAATGAATCACTTATTCGTCCGTTATTACCGTTTTCGAGAGAAGAGATAAAACAATATGCCGAAGATAATGCTATCAAATGGCGAGAGGATAGTAGTAACGCATCCAATAAATATTTACGAAATAAAATTCGTCATGATTTAGTTCCAGTTTTAAAAGAAATAAATCCTAATTTTTTAGCCGCTTTCCAGAAAACACAGGAGTTCTTGCAAGAAGCGCAAATTATGGTCGAGGATGCTTCGATTATGATTTACCAGCAAGTTGCAAAAGAAATTGGCGATGAAATTCATTTTGATTTAAATCAGTTAAAACGATTAACAAATTATAAATCATACTTATACCAATGGCTCAAAGAATATGAATTTTCGGCTTGGGATGATATTTATGAATTGGTTGAGAGTCAGTCTGGAAAGCAAATATTTGCATCAGAATATAGATTATTGAAGGATAGAACAACCTTAATTTTAAGTCCAATTCCCGAAATTCAGCAAGAAGAGTTTTACATAGAAATCAACGATAAAGAAGTTAATTTTCCCTTAAAATTGAAGCTTTGTAACGTAGGTCACATAACAATAGATTCAAATAAAGCTATATTTGTGGACGCCGATAAAATCAGGTTTCCTTTACTATTGCGAAAGAGGAATGAAGGTGATGTTTTTCATCCATTTGGAATGAATGGAAAATCTAAAAAAGTAAGTAAACTTTTTAAAGATGAAAAATTATCCTTGATTGAGAAAGAAAACACATGGATTTTGTGTTCGGATAACCAAATTGTTTGGGTTGTAGGAATCAGACAAGATGAGCGTTTTAAAATAGAAAATACTACAAACAAGATACTTAAAATAGAATTACAATAATGAAATCAAACCATTACCCGCAAGCTTTATTATCAAAAAAAATCTGGAATAATTCGATTGTGTTTTTGTTGCTTTTCTTCTTTGCTTTTGCAAATGGAAATGCGCAAATCTTAGAGCCAGTAAAATGGACTTCTAAAATTGAAAAGAAATCTGGAAACAATTTTGTTCTGATTTTTGATGGAGTTATTGAAAAAGACTGGCATTTGTATTCACAATTTACTCCAGATGGAGGGCCGCTTCCGCTAGAAATTTCATTTAAAAATCAAAAAGGCAACTATAATTTAGTTGGTAAAGCCAAAGAAGGTAAAACCAGAACAGCATTTAACGATGTTTTTGGGGTTAACGAAACTTTCTTTGAAGGGAAAGCACATATCGAACAAGAAATAACAATTACAAATCCTAGCGTAAAAACAATCGAGATAGAATTCGATTTTCAGGTTTGTAAAGAGGTTTGTATCAATTTAAATAAAAAGTTTTCTATCGCGCTTCCAGCTAATTTTAAAATGGATGCCGATGCTGCAGCAACTGCTATTGTTAAGGCAGATGAGGTAGTTGTAGATCCTGTAGATGCTTTGGCAGTAGATACTACAAAGGCTATTGTAGGAACTAAAGCTTTAGAAAAAACAAATAATAATGCTGATGTAGATTCATCTACTTCAGACACATCCGCACCAGCTGCACCAAGAAGTTTATTTTCTATATTCTTTATTGCATTCTTATCTGGTTTTGCAGCATTGCTTACGCCATGTGTGTTCCCAATGATTCCTATGACTGTTAGTTTCTTTACAAAACAAAGCAAAAGCAGAGCAAAAGGAATTAGAAATGCTATTATTTATGGATTCTCAATTATTGCAATTTATGTAATATTAGGTCTTATTGTTACTAAAGTATTTGGTGCAGATGCTCTGAATGCACTATCTACAGATGTTTGGTTTAACTTAATATTCTTTGTTATATTAATAATTTTTGCAACTTCATTTTTGGGAGCTTTTGAAATTATGTTGCCAAATTCTTGGGCAAATAAAGCAGATCAGCAAGCAGATAGAGGTGGACTAATCGGAATATTATTCATGGCTTTGGCATTGGCAATTGTATCTTTTTCTTGTACAGGACCAATCGTTGGAACTTTATTAGTTGAGGCTGCTTCAAACGGTGGAATTGCTCCAGTAGTAGGAATGTTAGGTTTTTCATTGGCATTAGCCTTACCATTTATGTTATTTGCAATGTTCCCAGGATGGTTAAATTCATTACCAAAATCGGGAGGATGGTTAAATACAGTAAAAGTTGTTTTAGGATTCTTAGAGTTAGCTTTAGCATTCAAATTTTTATCTAATGCCGATTTAGTTTTACAATTACATTTACTAGAAAGAGAAGTTTTCATAGCAATCTGGATTGCGATTTTTGGAGCTTTAACATTATATTTATTCGGCAAAATTACATTGCCACACGATAGTCCTTTAGGACATATCTCGGTAGGTCGATTGTATTTAGGTTTACTTACGCTTGTGTTTACAGTGTATTTAATTCCAGGACTTTGGGGAGCGCCTTTAAAATTAATTAGTGCTTTCCCACCGCCACCACAATATAGCGAAAGTCCGTTTGGAGTAGGAGGGTCAAGTGGTTCAAACCTTGGTTCAGAAAAAGGGTTGCCTGATGGGGCTGAATTAGGACCACACGGAATCATGGTTTTTCATGATTACGAAGATGGAGTAGCGTTTGCTAAATCAATCAACAAACCAATCATGCTCGATTTTACAGGTTATGCTTGTGTAAATTGTAGAAAAATGGAAAACAATGTTTGGTCTGACGAAAGAATATTGCCAATCCTAAAAAATGATGTTGTGCTTATTTCTTTGTATGTTGATGATAAACGTGAATTACCTGCCGATGAGCAATATGTAACAGCTGCAGGAGATAAGATTATTACAGTGGGTGATAAGTGGACTGATTTTATGATTTCTAAATATAAAACCAATACGCAACCTCTGTATATCATAACCGATTTAGAAGGTAAGAATCTAAATAATTCAAAACCAACAATTAGTTATGTTGGAGCAGATGAATATTTGAAATGGTTAAAAGACGGAATTTCAAATTTCAAATAAATAATTAAAAAGACCAATCCGAAAGATTGGTCTTTTTGTTTCTTGTAATATGAAGATGCTTTGAGGTTTATCTCAAGGCTTTTTTATAAAAATTCTCCGTGTTGAGAGATATCCAAACCTAATTCTTCTTTTTCTTCTGTTACTCTTAGTGGAGTGATTTTGTTAACAATAAAGAAAAGAATATAAGAGCCTACAAAAGCAAAAACAGATACGATTATCATTGCTATTAATTGGTTTGTAAATAATGTTGAGGTTCCAAAAATAAGCCCTTGATTATCTCCAACTGCTGGATTGATAGCTTTAGATGCAAAAACACCTGTTAGTAACATTCCTACCATACCACCTACACCGTGACAGGCAAAAACATCTAATGCATCATCAATTTTTCCTTTAGGAAATTTGCCTACAACAAGATTACTCACAATAGCGGCAAATGCACCTATAAAGATTGCGTGAGGAATACTTACGAATCCAGCTGCAGGTGTAATAGCAACAAGGCCTACAACAGCTCCAATACAAGCACCAAGCGCCGATAATTTATGTCCTAAAATTTTATCAAGAAATACCCAAGCCATTGCTGCAGCAGCTGCGGCAACTGTTGTTGTTCCTAAGGCTTGTACTGCTAAACCATTTGCTCCTAATGCTGAGCCTGCATTAAACCCAAACCATCCAAACCATAATAATGCGGTTCCTAGTAATACATAAGTAATACGAGCAGGATTTACTTTTTGAACTTTTCTTTTTCCTAAAAATATGGCTCCTGCCAATGCCGCCCAACCTGCACTCATGTGTACGACTGTTCCTCCAGCAAAATCAAGTACGCCCATCTTAAAGAAAATACCTTTAGGATGCCAGGTCATATGTGCCAAAGGAGAGTATATAAATAATATGAATAAAACCATGAATAATAAGTATGCCCAAAAACGAACACGCTCTGCAAATGCTCCTGTTATAAGTGCAGGTGTTATAATGGCAAATTTTGCCTGAAATAATGCAAATAGCATAAACGGAATAGTAGGAGCAAGACTCCATGCAGTGTTAGTGCCTACACCTTGAAAAAATAAATTTGAAGTTGGATCGCCTATAATTCCTTTTATCGATGGACCAAAGGCTAACCCGAAGGCAACAACAACCCATAATATTGTTACTATTACCATTGCCATAAAACTTTGTAGCATGGTACTAATTACGTTTTTCTTGCCAACCATACCTCCGTAAAAGAAACCTAAGCCGGGAGTCATTAGTAATACAAAAGCTGTTGCAACAATCATCCAGGCAGTATCGCCAGTATCAAACTTTACAGTTTCGGTAGGATTTGGGTTATCAGACAAGATAAAATTAGAGAGGAAGGTTAATACCAAAATCGTGATAAGAATCACCGTTAAAATAATTTTTCGCATAGTTGGTTAGTTTTAAATTTTAAATAAAAATATAAAATGATTTAATACCCCTTAAAAAAATGATATTTAGTGTTTGATTTTTATTGAATTTGTATTTTGACCCCTATAATTTTATGGGTAATAATTAAAAAATATGCTAAAATTGGTTTTTGTAAATGACTAATTTTTATTTATGCTGAGTTTGTTGTTTACGATTTAATCAAAATTGTAAGTTTTGTTTTATGACGTGATAAGTAATTTATTGATTGTAGCATCTAAGTATTTTATAAAATGTATTTAATAAAAAAAGACCTAAATGAATTGCTCATTTAGGTCTTTTTGGTTTTGCTATAAATAATTTATAGTATCAGTATAATTTTATAGTGCGTTTATTTTTGATTGTATTTCTCTTTGTATTTTTTATTCAATTTAGTCTGATGTGTTTCCAAACTAATCATTCTTCCTTGTATAAAAGCATTGGTAAGTTTGTTAGTTCTCATATCCAGTGCATCACCTTCGGATATGAATAAAGTAGCATCTTTTCCCGTTTCCAGAGTTCCACAAAGCTCATCTATGCTTAATAATTTTGCGGTATTAGATGTTATTAACTGCAACGCTTGTTCTTTATTCAGACCAAAAGCAGCACAGGTTCCTGCTAAGAATGGTAAGTTTCTTGTGCTCATACGTTCCATTTCTCCACTGTTTTCAAGACCTACAACAATACCTTTGTCGGTTAATATTTTTGCCATTTTATAAGGCAAATTAACATCTTGGTCATCGCTTTGTGGCATATCATGTACGCGCCTTAATAGTACTCCGATATTGTTTTTTTGTAACAAATCAGCAATTTTATAAGCTTCATATCCGCCTACAAGAACTACTTTTTTTATTCCGTTATCGCGAGTTAATTGTATCGCATCAATGATTTGTTTTTCTTCATCGGCATGAATAAACAAAGTTTGAGTTCCATCAAAAAGACCTTTTGTAGATTCAAAGATTAAGTTTCTTTCTTTAGAAGGTGCTCCAAAATAAGCTTTCGAATTAATTAAAAAAGCATTGATTTCTTCAATTTGTTTGGCATAATCTTTATTAGCTTCGATAGGACCTGGCTCAAACCAAGAGCCACTTCTTTTAAAACTAGGAGGGAAATTAAGATGAATTCCGTCATTTTCTTTTATCAAGGCATCTTGCCAGCTCCAAGAATCTAATTGTACTATAGATGAGGTTCCCGAAATTCTCCCACCACGAGGTGTAATTTGAGCAATCAAAATTCCGTTAGGGCGTAAAGTTTCAATAACTTTAGAATTAGCATTATAGGCAACAATACTTCTTACATTAGGATTATAATCTCCTATTTCTTCTTGATCATCAGATGGTTTTACGGCATCAATCTCTACAAGTCCTAATGTTGAGTTTGGAGCAATAAATCCTGGATATACGTGTTTTCCGCTTGCATCTATCGTAGTATCGTAAGCGTTTGCTGCCAATCTGATTGTTTTAGAATCGGCAACTAATGTTATTTTTCCGTCTTTAAACCCGATAGCACTATTCTCAATCACCGTTCCGTTACCTAAATGTGCGGTAGCATTTAGTATTAAAACCGATTTTGTTTGTTTTGGTGCAGGTGTTTCTTGTGCTATTATATGTATTGGTATGCAAAATGCCAATAGTAAAATATATATGTTTTTGCTTATCATAAGTTCTTTATTTTCTATTTGTGAATCTTTGGTTTTATTGCTCTAAAGTATCACAGTGATATTCTTTTTTCTCTTTCTTTTTAGGCTCTTGCGTACTTGCTCCTTTATTTTTTTCTTGTAGCAATTGGCTAATAAGTTCACTTCTTTCTTTAGTTATAGCCAATTCTTGTTCCGTTTCTTTAGAGATGTCATAATATACTACGCCTTCAATAATTGTTTTTTCAGCTTTAGCATAAATAGATAAAGGGTTGGTACTCCATAATACAACATCGGCATCTTTTCCTATTTTTACACTTCCTACTTTATCATCTATGTGTAATAATTTTGCAGGATTGAGCGTAACAAATTTCCAAGCATCTTCTTCAGATATATTACCATATTTTACTGCTTTGGCAGCTTCCTGATTTAATCTTCTAGACATTTCGGCATCATCAGAGTTATATGCAACTACAATTCCTTCGTTATGCATAATAGGCCCATTAAAAGGAATAGCATCGTTTACCTCAAATTTATATGCCCACCAATCAGAAAAAGTAGAAGCTCCCACACCGTGTTCTTTCATCTTATCGGCTACTTTATAACCTTCTAGAATATGCGTGAAAGTATTTACTCTAAAATTGAATTTTTCAGTAACATTCATCAACATCAAAATCTCCGATTCTATATAAGAGTGGCAAGTAATAAAACGTTCTTTGTTTATGATTTCGGCAATTGTTTGTAATTCTAAATCTACTCTTGGAGCTTTTTCTTTTTTAGAACCCGAGTTGTATTTTTTCCAAGTTGCATCATATTCCTTTGCACGTTGGAAATAATCTGTAAAAACTTGTTCTACACCCATTCTTGTCTGAGGGAAACGAGTAGGATTATTGATTCCCCAATTAGATTGTTTTACGTTTTCGCCTAGAGCAAATTTGATAAACTTAGGCTGATTTTTGTATAACATTTCTTCTGCAGGTTGTCCCCATTTCCATTTTACAATTGCCGAACGTCCGCCAATAGGATTTGCAGAACCATGTAGTAATTGAGAGATCGTAACTCCACCGGCCAAATCCCTGTAAATATTTATATCCTCAGGATTTACAACATCTTCTATAGTTACTTCGGCACTAGAGTTATGACCTCCTTCATTTACACCATTGGATATAGCGATATGAGAATGTTCATCTATAATTCCGCTAGTAAGATGTTTTCCTTTAGCATCAATAACAGTTGCCGATGCATCAGATAAATTTTTTCCTATTGCAGCTATTTTTCCGTTCTTAATTAAGACATCAGTTTCTTCAAGAATTCCTTCCTTTTCATTAGTCCAAACAGTAGCGTTTTTTAATAATAAAGTCTGTGCCGTTAATTTTTTAGAATTTCCAAAAGCTGTGTTTGGGAAAGTAACTGGCATTATCGGGTTTAGTTTTTCTGGTTTTACAGAATCTTTCACAGCTACAAAAGGCGAAGTTTTTACAGCTGTCCATTGTACTTCATTACCATCAGATAAAACTGCTTTTCCAGAAAGTTTTTGAGTGTTTTCTATAAGTCCTGTTAATCGTGTGTAAGCGGTTTTAGTCGTATCATTAGACTTAATTAATAACGAAACCCAATTGTTAGAAACCGAAAATGTAGCATTTGCTTTTTTTGCATCGGCAGTTGTAACCTCCGATTTTGGAGCAGTAACAGTTCCGTCAATTTTCCATTTATATGTGTTTGTGTCAATTGTTAAATCATAATTTCCACGAATATCTTTTGTATTAACATCGTTTACAATATACTTGCTTCCCTGAACCCAGTTTTCGTATAAAACAGTTTTCTCATCAAATATTTCGCCAGATGTAATTACAAAATTGGCATAACTACCATTTTTTAAAGTTCCTATTTCATTGCTTTTTCCTAATATGCTGGCTGGAATAGTTGTTAATGCTTCCAGAGCTTTTGTTTTATCAAAACCATATTTAATTGCTTTTATTAAATTGGTTCTAAAATCTTCGGTTTTCTTTAATTTGTCAGTTGTCAAAGCAAAAACAATTCCGTTATCCGAAAGAACTTTTAAGTTAGTTGGCGCTTGATTCCAAAAACGTAAATCGGCTAATTCTAATTGATTTGATTGGTACGGATTTGAAACATCATACGCTTCAGGAAAATTTATTGGGATAATAAATGAAGCATTTGTCTTTTTGATTTCTTCAATTCTTTCAAACTCATTTCCAGAACCTTTCAAAACATAATTTAATCCAAATTCTTTGGCAATTTTGGCTGCTCTCAAACTGTTTAGTTTATCTTCTGTCGTAAATATTTGTGTCAATTTTTCGTTACTAGCCAAGGCTTCTAATGATAAATCTTTGGTAGTCGAATTACCTTTTTTATACCAATCCAGATCCAAATACATTTGACGTAGTAAAGCCATCATTCCCATTAAAGAACTTGGATAAGACTGATTAGTTGTGGCGCTTCTCGTAAAAGCAAAATGATTTGTTGCTTTGCTAGACAGAATTCGAGTACTATTTTCGTTATTGTTTAAAGCAATTAAAACACCAGTTCCGCGAGCAATCCCGTCTGGAATATGAGTTCCAACAACTCCAAAACCTGCTTTTAATAATTCTTCGGCTTTAGGCTGATCATATTTAAAACTTTCGTAGGCGTTTACTTCCGAGCGAATACTTTCATTCCAGTAATATCCAGCTCTTTTGGTATCGTACAAAGGGTTACGTCCTCCTGGATTATTTTTTGGTTTTTCGACCCCAAAAGCGGTGTAGATATCTATAAAAGAAGGATAAATTGTTTTTCCTTCCAGATTAATCGTAATACTATTTTTAGGAATAGTGATATTGTTTCCTGCACCAACTACTTTTCCGTCTTGAATAAGTAAAGTACCTTTCTCGATTTTTTGTGTTGGAGTAACATAAATTGTTGCATTAGTAAAAACCGTATAATTATTGTTTTTGTTGTGAATGCTTTCATTATTCGGGAAATAATCTTGAGCGTACGTTTTTGTTAAAAAAGTGCTCAAAAAAAGTAATAGTAAGGCTTTTTTCATAGATAAATAGACTAATTTTTCATAAAAATAGCAAATATTAATATTTAAGCAAGTTTTATGATTGAAATTAATTTTATTTATTGAAACATGCAGAAGAAAGGGAATAATTGATGATTTTGCCGACGAAATTAAAACAGGGAATTATAAAATAATTTGCATTATTCTATAATTCCCTGTTTGTATGATTTAAATTATGTGGTAAAAATTATTTTCCTTTTAAGACGCTTTCATAGCGATTTTTTAATCCATCAAGATAAGGAGCTTTAATTTCTGTAGCAATTTCTACGGCTTTTTTTAGAGCTACTATAGCATTATTCTTCTTTCCGTTTTGTTCAAGAACATCACCATATTTTAAAAAAGCAATTGGCGATTTAGGATGCAACTCAGAATTGCTCTTTAAGATAGATTCGGCAATAAAAGGTTTGTTTTTTGTGTATTGAGAAGCTAATGCATCGATATCATCCTCTTTGTATAAATTAGACCCTGCTAAATTTTTTACAACATTAAAAATTTGCTGATCCATTTTAGCCAAATCAGTTTCGTTAACAGGTTTTGTTTGTTGATTAATTGTTGCCTGTAGTTCCAGATAAAGATTTTTAGATTCAGCAGCTTTTTTATTTCTATAATCAAATGCTGTTTTTTGTGCCAATTCCACCGCTTTATCATAAGCCATATCGGGAGTTGTTTTATACTCTGGAATTACACCAACACCTTCCCAGTTTGTCTTTGTTATTGGGTTTATTCCTGTTCCGTTAGGAACAAACATTTCTAACCGATTGTTAATATCGAAAACCTCTCCAGGATTAGCTCCGCCACCAGTTGTTTCACCAATTATTGTTGCTCTTTTCTGGGTTTGCATATTGTAGCTAAACTCTTCAGCTCCCGAAAAAGTTTTTGGACTAGTAATAATAAACAAAGGAACATCGACCATTTTCTTGCCTTTTACCTCTTTTACCCAAAATTCCTCGGTATAGTTATCTTTCCTAAAATATAAAGTGTTTAACAGTATTGGGTCTTTAAAAAAATAACTGCAAAAATATTGAACAGTTTTTGGGCTACCACCGCCATTGCCTCTTAAATCAATAATAATAGCATCGGCATTTTCTAACAAGTACATGTAAGAATCAATTGTTTGGTCAGTTTCGTGTATGAAATTATTGTATTTAATATATCCGACATTACTATCAATTAGTTTGACTTCTCTAAAACCATTTGCGCGTTTGCGATTTTCGGTATAATTATGCAGATAAATTTCATAAGAATCTTTATCTACCTCTTTTTTCTCATCAACAGGAGGGATAAATTTAGGCCAGATTCCAAGATGCTTGTCATTATTAATAAATCTAACTTCTTTTGTTAATGCTACTGCAAAAGAATCTAATAAATCATATTTCTTGAATTTACCTTCTTTATAGGCGTTTTTTAAATGGTTCCCAATTAATTTGGCTTTATCAGGGAATATGTAATTTTTTTGCAATAGAGAATCCATTTTTAAAACGGTTTCTTTTTTAAATTTCTCTGTTATTGTTTTTTGTTGACCGCTTACATTTACTACGAAAGTAAAGGATAGGATTAGAAAAAAGATAAACTTGTTTTTTGAAGATTTAAGTGGTTTGTTCATAATTACTCAGGGGAGATTAATTAATAATGTTTTTTGTTTTTTGATTTGATAGTGATTGATTTATAGTTAATTGTGATGGTTTTTGCCAAACGAATATAAGAATTAAAAAGCAAATTCAATGATTAAAGGTTTGTGGTCACTATATTTTGACCAATCTTTGTAAGTTCCAATTTCTACATTTTTTAAGATGCTTATAAAATAGGATGAAGCGAAGCAATAATCTACATGATAAGGTTTGTTTTCATGACGATATAAGTATAAAGTGGGATGGTCTTCTTTTCCTTGTATTTGGTTATGGAATTTATGATAAGTGCTAAAAATATTTTTGGATTCCAACTTGTTTACAACTGTAGAGTGATTTCCTATGCGACGTGGTTTATCCCAAATTGTATTGCTATTGAAATCACCTATTAAAATAATTTTGCTTTCGGATAAAAGCTCTTCGTAATAATTTATTGCTTTCCATACCTGAGTAACATATTGCCCATCTTTATCTTCAGGATTATTGGCCCAAATGGCGAACAAAATAAAATCTACTTTTCCACCTGTAACGGATATTGGCAAAATATTTTTGAAATCTGAATTATGACATTCTAGTAATTTGAATTTGTATTCACTATAAGAAAAGATTCCAAGTCCTTTATGTTGATTTTTTCCATACCATATACTATCTGTTGGTATTAGATGTTCAGTCGTGAAATTTAATTTTTCAGGATTTTCACATTCCGGAATTATTAAAATGTCTGGGTTATATGCTAAAATGAATTCAACTTTTTTTCGGAAAGCCATATTACAATTCCAAGTTATAATTTTCATTGTTATTTAGGTTTCGTTAAAGTTTTCTGCAATAAAAATCATTGCTAATATATAATTTTATTGCAAATCATTTATAAATAATAAGTTAGTCTCTTTTTATTATTTATTATTGAAGTTATTATAATGAAAATGACTTTTTTATTAATAATAAATCAGCGGGAAGTATTGATTTTTATGGCAATGTAACAAGTTAAATATTTCAAAATTGGAAGTAGATTTATAATCGCATCTTTTAAATTTGTTAAGCTCGAAATTATTTGAGAAATAAAAGTTGTCAAAATTTAATAATTATTAGAAACAAAAATGAACGAAAACAATAAGATAAAAGCAGTAACAAGATCAAATCCAAGTACATTATCAGCGCCAGTTGGTAATTATTCTCATGTTACGAAGATATCTGGTAATGCAGATATTTATACTTTTTCTGGTCAAATAGGTACAAGCAAAGAAGGAGATTTACCAGATAATTTTAACGAACAAGTAGCGAATACTTTTCAGAATATAAAAGCTGTTCTAGATAGTCAGGAATTAGTAGCCGACGATGTTATAAAAGTAAATATCTGGGCAACACAAGAAATAGATTGGGATGCTTTTTATGGAGTGTGGAATGCATTTTTTGGAGAAGTATATCCATCAATGACCGTAGGATATATTTCGGCATTGGGATTACCAGAAATTAAATTAGAAATCGAAATCTGGGCTGCAAAATAAAAGTACGCTCAAAAGAATTATTTGATTCTGCGAAATTATTTTAACCATATAAGAAATGTAAGTAAACATAAGTACGCTAATTAGTGTAAAACTTAAATGAGCTTATATTTTTTATATGGTTAACTTTTTTATAATCTAGATAATCGAATTGAATGGTGATTTAGAAAGCTATAAATTCCATAGTTTTAGCAATATGTTCCTCTTTAATTATTCCGTGTGCGTAATAAGAATTACTACCTGAGTCATATTTTTTTAAGTAGGCTTCGTTTATTTTTTTGTTGAGTAACTTAATATCTTGTGGTATAACAGCAGATATTTTAATAACTCTTTCTCCACATTTTATTTCTCCTCCAGCATCTTTCAGGAATGTGTTGTACCAACTTTTTTCAGCAAAACCCCATGATCTTGCAAATATTCTATTATCAATAGTGACCATCCATATATTAAGAAAATTTGGTCTTTCATTTCCAGCTTTTATGCCAATAAGGTTGTTGTTCTCAATAAAATGGATTGTTTCAGTGTCAAAGTTTTTCATATTATCTTGCTAAAATTATATTTAATTTTTAAAAGTAAATTAAAGTATTTGTCTACAGATATTTAGCAACATATTATAGAATCATATTATTTATGGATAGTATAATGTGATTAAATGATTTGATTCTGAATGTATATTTTTATTATAAATTATTTTAAAAAAGAACAATCTACTCTATAGTTTTCTCGATATAATCGGAGTTTAAGAGGTATAATGCACCCATGTATTTAATGGTAAATGATACTAAATCACCAATTTTGTATTTCTTTTTAGACTTAGAAATATCTATTACCAGCATATCCGAACTGGCATCGACAATGGTTATTTCGGCATCATCAGATTCTAAATATTGCGGTTGCATATCTAGTAAACCAATATCTAGAATTGCGCGTAACGAAGTACCGCCAAAATCTTCGGTATCATTCATAGAAAAAGTATTTCCTGCTACATTTTCGCCTAATTCTCCTGTTGGAATATCTGGTTTCTCGGTTATTTCGATAATCTCTGTATAAAGCTTGAAAACATCGTTGTGCATACCTTCGATAGTTTCTCCCGTAAACAAATCTTTTCCAAAAAATAATGCTTCGCCAATCCTAAAATGGTTAACCTCCATTGGTCTTGCATTCTTTATAATTAGAGGCAATGCGACTGAAGTTCCACCCGAAACCCACGGAATACTAATATTAAATTTGGCCTCGATAAGTTGTTTGTATAAACTTAACTGAATCAGTTTATCTTGTGTTGGCATTACGCCACTTAAGCAATTAAGGTTTGTACCAATACCAAGAATTTCGATATTAGGTAGACTTAAAACCTTACCGTAAAATTCAACTAAATCTTCGCCCATCACACCTTCACGTAAGTCGCCCATTTCAATCATAATAATGATTTTATGGATTTTATTTTGTTTCTGCGCTTCGGTGGAAAGCATTTGTATCGTATAAATCTCGGTGTTAAAACTAACATCGGCATATTTTACAATACTTGCGATACTACGTTTTGCGGGAGGTTTAATATATACGGTTTGAATGTTTGGATCTAATGCTTTAATTTTTCTTAGGTTACTAACTCGTGAATCATGAATTTCGGTAACGCCCAAAGCAATTATTTCCTTGAGGTATATTTTGTTACCGCACAAAAGCTTTGATACAACACCCCATTTTATATTTTTGGAAATGAAAATGTTGTTTAGAAAAGTATAATTCTCCTCTAGTTTTTTGCGGTATAATTTGATGAATGCCATTGCGTTCTTTTCTTTTTTATTTGAATTAATAGTAAAACTTAAAGCGCTAGTTGTAATCGTTTTTAACACATAGAAACATAGAATTTTTTAACTAAAAAAAGACGTTTCACTTGTTTATAATGCAGATAGCTATACTATGTGAAAGAAATATATTTCTTGTTGATTTCTTATTGAATACTTGAAATCTATGTTTCTATGTGTTAAAAAAAGTATGAATTTCGTTTATTTAGCGAGTTGAGGTTTATTTAATCAAACGCATTTCTAGGTATTTATTTGTAAAACCTAGTTTCTCGTATAGAATTTTGGCTGGATTGTCTGGCTCAACATGTAAGGCAATATTTCCTTCGGCAACATCTATTACTTTTTGCATTAGTTTCTTTCCGTAACCTTTTCCTCTTTGGCTTTTGTCGACTGCGATATATACCAATATGTTTTCGGGAATATAATCTTTCATTCCTGTATTGTTTAAGACACACGCTCCTACAATATTTTCCTCTTCTAAAGCGAGGACAATTTTTCCGCCTTTTGCAGGATTCATTGTGTATGCGATAGCTTTGAGGATATCTTCGATTGTATCGCCATATTGTTCCAGATGTGTATGCAGAAATTTAGCGATTAATTCATTAGTAAATGTTTTATCCTCTCCTTGTTCAGGAGTAATTATTTTGAATTCCATTTTGTTATTCTTTTAGATTATTTGAGCCTTGTGATGAAATTTTTTCGATAAGGCAAAAGATGCAATATGAATTGCAAATTGATATGATTTTTTAGTCTGATTCCTGATAGGTAAAATAACATTTGGTAAATGAGCAAATGAAATTTTTGACTAAAAACGTGATAGATATTTTCGCAATTTAAGGATAAATAACCGAAAATGGGCTAAAAGAACCCGCTTATTTTATTTTAGACAAATAGTAAGCAGGTTAATTTTATTGATTTTATGAGGGAGAAATAGGGGATTAACCGCAAATTTTGCAAAGGTTTAAAATCCGTTTAATTCTTTAATTTGTGTGGGGAATTAACCGCAGAGTTGGCTAAGATTTACACAAAGACCGCAAAGTTTTCAACCTTTGAACCTTTGTAACTATGACCCTCTGTACCTTCTTTGAATTAACCGCAGAGTTCGAAAAGGGCTACGCAAAGAACACAAAGTTTATCTCGCTATGGCAAAAAAATAAGAGATTAAACTTCATTAAAACAAAGCTTAATCTTCCTTAATCTCTTAATGGTAAAAAAACTTTTAATGTATCACCAAGACAAAACTTAATTTTTCTTTTTCGTAAGAATTCCTTTTTCGACACTTTCGTTAATTAAATCCTCGGCATAATTCCAGATTGTATCAGAACCTTCTTTAATGACTTTTTTCTTATCGTAGACTTTCTCATAATCTACATTAAACTCCTTCCAGGTTCCTCCGTTATTGGATGTGTTTTGCAAAAGAGGTTCGAATCGATCCATCGATTTTGCAAATTTGGCTTCATTAGTTAATCCAGCTTCAAATTCTTCCCAAATTGCAATAAACTCTTGAGCTTGTTCTTTTGGCAAAAGCCCAAAAATTCGCTCAGCTGCAATACGTTCTTCATCGGTATTATCGTGACTTTTTACAGTATCATAAATAAAAGTATCACCAGCATCAATCTCTACAATGTCGTGTATCAAAACCATTTTAAGAACTTTAAGAACATCAATAGGCACATTCGAATGTTCGGCTAATACAATTGTCATCATTGCCAAATGCCAGCTATGTTCAGCGTCATTTTCGTTTCTGTCGCTGTTGAATAATTTAGTCTTACGCTGAATGTATTTTACTTTATCAATCTCTTTTATGAAATTTACTTGTTTTAATAAACTATCAGTTTGCATCTTGGTATTTTTTAAGTTGTGTAATGATAACAAAGTTATTAAAATCAGAGATAGGAGAGTGTTGATTATTTAAATCTAATCATTTTTCATTTTATGATAGATACATTAAAGTGTTTTTATTATAATTATATAAAGAG
>NZ_JPRM01000055.1 GCF_000737695.1 Flavobacterium hydatis | reverse complement strand
GTTTGGCTTGCGTAATATGTTCCTGAAACTAAAACATCATTTGCTCCATGTAATGTTCCATTTGTGCTTGCAGTATACCATTTAATATCAGTTCCTGTAGCTTGTAAATTGCTAACTTTTTTAGCGTCAGCTGAACAAAATGTTTGTGCTGTTGCTGTTGGTTCTGCTGGTGTAGGCGTAATTTTTACAACTACTGCAGTTCTTGCACTTTCGCAACCATCAATGGTTTGGCTTGCGTAATATGTTCCTGAAACTAAAACATCATTTGCTCCATGTAATGTTCCATTTGTGCTTGCAGTATACCATTTAATATCAGTTCCTGTAGCTTGTAAATTGCTAACTTTTTTAGCGTCAGCTGAACAAAATGTTTGTGCTGTTGCTGTTGGTTCTGCTGGAGCTGTTTTAGGAGCTGCAATTCCGCTTCCAGAATTAGTACAACCATTTACAGTAGTGGTAACTGTATAAGTTCCTGCAGTACTTACTATAATACTAGAAGTTGTTGCTCCATTACTCCACAATAAACTTCCTGTGGCTGAAGTCGATAACTTTGATGTACCATCACAATTGTCTATAACTGTTACAATCGGAGCTACAGGTGCAGCATTAACCGTTACAGTCACCGCTGTTCTTGTACTTTCTCCGCCATTAATAGTTTGACTTGCGTAATACGTTCTTGTACCTAATGTATGATTTGCATCATATAAAGTACCTCCTGTTAAACTATCGTACCATTTTACATCATTACCAGTAACTTGTAAATCTGTTATTTTTCTTAGATCTCCCGAACAGAATGCTTGTGCATTTGCCGTTGGTGGTTTCGTTTTTACAGTAACATTAATCGCTGCTGCATTAGATGTAAAGCCATCATTATCATTTACAACATAATTTAAACTAGCTATTCCGCTAAAAGTTGCCAAAGGTGTAAATGTTACAATTCCTAAAGCATCAACACTATAACTTCCTTCACCTGCTACAGTAAATGTAGTTTGAATTCCTGGTGTAAGAGGATCAAGATCAACTGTTGCAACATTTATTGTTCCGTCAGAATCAGTATCATTTGTTGTTACTGCAATAGTAACCGCAGTCCCACCAATAGTATTTACTGAATCATTGTTAGCCACTGGTGCTTTTACTGGCTGACTTGAACTCACGTTATTTAAAGGATCTGGATCATCTTCATTTCCTGTAATTTTAGCAATATTGTTATAATCTCCCTTGGCTTTAAGGATACCCTTTACAGTAAGTGTAGCATTTCCTCTGTTAGCAAGTGCACCTATATCCCAAAGGCCAGTACCCGAATTATAAGTTCCTACCGATGGAGTTGCGCTTACAAAAGTGTATCCCGAAGGCAATAAATCGTTTACTTTAACTCCCGTTGCTGCGTATGGCCCAGCATTATAAGCAGAAATAAGAAAAGTAGCTTCATCTCCTACTTTTTTAGCAACTCCTACTACTTCTTTCTTTACCGATAAATCTGCACCATAACTAGCCGTAATTACATCTACAAAAACTCCTGAATCATATTGACCATCACCAACATCGGCGATTGCAATTTTAAAATTATAAGTTGCTCCTGGAGTAAGTTGGGTAAGATCATAAGAAAGTCTTTTCGTTAATCCATTGTATTCCACAAATACTGGTCTTGGTCCACTACCATCATTTTTTGTTCCATCATTTTTATGCCCATTGTTGATATAATAAGCTGACTGATTTAAATCTGTTCCAGGTACACCTAACGCACCTGTTTTATTAAATCCAAGTTTTCCTCCATTTACTGAATTAACTGAAATCTCTCTATTAGTTGAAGGTAATTTTGCTATATTTTGTGTTCCTGTAACTCCTGGACCTGAAATAAAAAATCCAAAAACATCATTATACCTACTTCCTACATAATCAGGATATTCTTCTGATCCGAACTGAAAAAAGATACGAATGGCAGTCATTTTAGCATCCAAAGTTACCTTGAATGTATAAACAACAGCATCGTTATCTGCTGTTGCATCAAGAGTTGCTAAATCTGGGTCAATCGTCGATTTTCTACTTGGTTCGTTACTTGTCGTTAAGTTCAAATTTTTAGCACCTAAATCTGAAGCAGCAAGTCCTGTAGAAAACAAAATACCTTTGTTTATTTCTAAACCAGCTGCTGTTCCTCCCGAAAAAACGGCAATTTGCTTAGTCCTATCCCCTTTTACTAATGTAGGGACACTCAAAATAACACCACTACCGTTTAATGTGCTTAATATTGTTGCATCATTAGGATTTACAGCATGTGTAGTCTGAACTTGTGAGTAGGCTGTACTCCCAAATATAAACAATAACAAGAAACAGACCAGAAATCGATTCAGAGTCCGCCCTTTATTTGGCATTAATAATTTAAAATAAGTAAAGTTCCTCATATAATAATTGTTATTAAAATTCTAAAAAATAATACTCAGAGATATCCATCTATCCCTAACTATCGTAATTATTTAAATCAAGCAATTAGGTAATCTATTCTGTTGGTCACTTTAATTGAAATTTGTAGTTTTAAATCAATATTTTTAACTGATAAACAACGACTTCCATATTAGAGTAATTTAGGTGCGAATTTCTTTCTTATCATTAAGAAGGCATGTAAAGAATACAGATTAGTACTGTAGAATTAATTCTACAAGTACAGCTTCTCTTTTTCAGACTAATCTTTCGTAATATTGAATAGTAAATTTTCAAGGTATTTGAATGCTTTTCTCAAAGAAATAACCCAATAATCATTAAACATTTTTATAATTTCATAACATTATTTCTGACATTTTTTTTTGTCAATTCCCTTTATTCTCAAATAGATAATAAAGACTACACTCTTATTTGGTATTCTGCAGACAATAATATTCTTCCTCAAAACAGTGTAAAATCTATAATAAAAGATAATAATGGTTTTATATGGATGGCTACCGAAAATGGATTAGTTCGATATGATGGAAATCAATTTAAGACATTCAATATTGAAAATGTAGCAGGAATGACTACAAACAGAATGAGTATTTTTAGAGGAAATGCACATAAAGACAAAATTTATTTACTCAATGATCTAGCCGATTATATTCTGATAAAAAACAATACGCCATCAGTAATTCCAAAAAATAAAATTCCTGAGCAATTTAAAATCAGTAATGCTCTTTATAAAAAAAGACGGTTTTATAGCAACAAAATTCACAGAACCGATAACAAATATTTTTCACTATCAAAAAAGTATGTCGGGCTGTATCAAAATGAAAACAAACTATTATGGCAGGTTAAATATACTTATGATGAGTACCAAAACTTTTTCATCCTGAACAATGTTATTTACAATTATGATGGAGAGAAATTCATAAAATTTGAGAATGGTAAAATTGATCCTGTAAAAATAGAGGGACTTAAACCTGATAATTTTTCTATTATCATAAACAACGTTTCACAACAAACCTTTTTTGTCATTGAAGGTGACTTTTACATTCTTGAAAAAAAACAAGGAAAACTTAAACTTAGGTTACTATTAAAGAATTATGACCTTTCTAAAAAAAATATTGTATCGGCATATTACAACTTAGAAGATGAAATTTTATATATAGGAAGTAGTACTGACGGGTTACTTGTCGTAAAAGAAAAGCGCTTTACAACCATTCCTGGAAAAAATAAAGATGGTGTGTATTATGCGCAGGTTGCTTACCAGAATAATCAATTCCTAACCACAACGGGTGAGGTTTTTACAACAAATGGTCAAACATCTAATACTATTTTATTTAAATCTCCAAATGATAATTACAACCTCATGTTTGATAAAGAGGGAAACATTTGGACAAAATCTAGTAATATTGTTTACTGTTTTCATAAAAAAAGCAATTTTAAAACCTATAATAAATGGAGTTTTGAGGATAGAATTACTCAAATTTTCCAGATGAGTAACGACGAAATAATAGTTGGAATGAGCGTGGGAGGTTCTCCAAATGGAAAATTATATAGATTAGGAGGTACTAAAGATAAGCCTCGTTTTAATTTTTATATGGATGTTCCTTTTAATGTAACTTATATGCTTCAGATAAAGGATAATATTATCTGGACAGGATCACATTTAGGATTTCATAAAGTCCTTTTTAAAGAGAAAAAAATTGAAAATGTAAAAGAGATAGAAGGCAATTATGTGAGGAGCTTTTATATTGGCAACCCTAATGAAATATGGATAACAACTTATGGAAATGGTTTTTATCTTTATGACCAATCTACTAAAAAAACAACCTCTTTTCCTGTAGATAAAAACAAGTACTTACTGACTTCTCATTGCATAATAGAAGACAAAAATGGATATTTTTGGATTACTACTAACAAAGGTCTTTTTCAGGTTTCTAAAAAAAATCTGCTGGATTATTCCAACAAAACAGTAAAAAACGTTTATTATCAATACTATGATAAATCTGATGGTTTTGCAACCAATGAATTTAATGGAGGATGCCAGCCTTGCGGATTATTATTAAAGAATAATTATGTGACTTTCCCCTCGATAAAAGGAAATATTGTATTTGATTCTCAAAAAATAAAAAGACTTTTGCCTAAAGGGGATATTTATTTTGAACAAGCAGAAGTCAATAACTCAAATGTTTATATTAAAAATGACACGCTCAATTTAGACAATAATTTTGAGCGACTCAGGCTTTTTGTAAATAGTCCATATTACGGTAATTCTAATAATTTAAATATAGAAACTAAAGTAGAAGGTCCTATAACTCAAAAATGGGAATCTCTAACAGACAATAACATTTACTTTACGACTTTACCACACGGAACTTATTACGTAACAGCCAGAAAAATGACTGGACGTGATTCAGAATACCGATACAAAACACTAACTATTATAATCGCTCCTGCTTTTTATCAAACAATTTGGTTTAATGTATTAGTCTTTATTTTAGCCTTCACTACACTATATTATGTTGTCAAATTGAGACTAAAATATGTTCGATTGAAAAACATTCATTTAGAGAAAAAAATAGCCGAACAAACTTTTCAGCTCCGAAATACAATTACGACACTAAAGGATACAACCGAAAATTTACGTGAGCAAATAACAAATCATAAAAAACTTATAGGAACAATTACGCATGATATAAAAAGCCCTTTGCGGTTTCTGGCAATGACTGCTAAGCACGTTTATCAAAACCCAAATGATCCAGATGCAGTTCAGGATGGCATAAAATCATTACATACCTCATCTTTCCAACTCTATAATTTTGTAAATAATATATTAGAATATACCAAAGTATCTAAACAAGAAAATTTATCCAGTACCTATTGCTTATATGATTTAATCGAAGAAAAAATAAAAATTTTCCTTACCATTGCTTCCTCTAAAAAAATTGTAATTGAAAATCTTATTGATGCAAACCAAACCATTAACAACAATAGATTATTGTTTTCTATAGTTGTACATAATCTTCTGGATAATGCTATAAAAAATACTTCATCAGGAAAAATTACTTTAATTTCAGGATTAAAAGACAATAAGGTTTTCTTTACTATTAAAGATACAGGAAGCGGAATGTCTGGCGATATTGTAAATCTTTACAATAAACACGATGCCCTAAAATTAACACAAACTCAAGAAAAATCAGGAATGGGGTTACAAATTGTAACTGAGCTTTTGGAGATAATGAAAGCTAAAATGGAGATTGAAAGCACTATAAATATCGGTACAAAAATTACAATTACATTTTTGAACACCAAATAAATATAGCTTTTTGAATTACAGAACTAGAAAGCTCGTCTAATTTTTATAAATTTTTAAAATTTCGACTAGTCTGACAACATTATTTATTCCAAGTTTTTCAAAAATTCTATTTTTAAAAGTACTTACAGTTGTCATCTGAATATTCAGTTTATTCGAAATTTCGAGATTTCCTTCGCCATTAACAAGAAGTTCAGCAACTTCAATCTCTCTATCCGAAAGAATTTCTAATGGATTTATTGGGGTTTTATTTAGGGCGTTTTCTAGAATTTTTTCTTTTACAACATCACTAATATATTTTCCTGTTTCGATAACGGAACGAACAGCTTTAATAATTTCTTCGTCGCTGCTGTCTTTATTCAAAAAACCATTGGCACCAGCATGAATATAGCGTAAAGCATATTGCGTTTCATCATATGCCGAAAACATTAAGATCAACAAATTAGGATGATTTTGCTTGATTTTTTCTACCATTTTGGTGCTATTACCTCCAGGAAGATTAATATCTAAAAATATTAAATCTTGTTTTTGGCGCAGCTTACTTACAACTTCGTCAAAACTATCAGCATGAGTAATGTTTATACTGCGAAAAGCTTCTTTTAATAACAAAGAAATCCCATGTCGTACAACACTATGGTCATCTGCTAATAATATATTGAAGTCTTTTTTCATAGGAAATTTTACACTTCAAAATTACAATTATTTGATTGAACTAAAAACATTTATGATAAATCAATACGATTAAACCAAAATTTTAACACCTATAAAAGTTATTTTTATAACAAGATAAGGCTAAATGCATTACTCCAACTGATCTAGAAGGTATAAATAAGGCGGAAATGAATGATGAATCATTAAATCCTTACTATTATTTGGAAACTTCTCATAATATGTAGCATCATCTTGTTTAGGATAAAGAACAATAGTGTTACCAGTACGCACATAATTATTACTATTATAAAAAGGAGGTGGTACAAACTCTGGCAAGAATTCTTTTACTCTCTTAGCCATTTCTTTCCCCAATAACTTTTGATACGTTTTTACTGTTTTGCGTGATGGACTAGTTGCCTTATCATAAACCATGTTTAAAAACATTCTCTTAAAGAAATTTTGCTTCTTTATTGTTTCTTCTACCAATCCTATTGGGCTTACTGTAGGTAAATCTTCAGGAATCTCGACAGAAAATGGGGTTTGAGGAACCCAGTCTGCAGCACTTACAACATTATATGCCCAACCGTTTTGAGTTTTACGCTCGTAATCATACGCAAAATATAAGTTCCCCGGTTTAGGAGCTGCGCTACAATAGGTTTTAAAATGAATATCGGCAGGTATAATACCTTTACTTTGCAAATTATAAAAATGAGCTGTAAGCAAATAACTTATTCCTCCACCCTGACTATGTCCCATAATAATGAAATTCTTAATTCCCGCTTTATAACAGGAATCAATTTTCGGAAGCATTTCTTTAGAAATAAAAGCAGTGCTTAAAAGATAACCTGTATGTACAGCTGCATCTTTATTAGTCGACAACTCATATTTAAACGTTTCTGTATTAGATATCTTTAATTCTCCCTTTGCTGGAGTCATTGCTGCATAAAGATTAGCAAGCCAGCTTTCTCCTTTTTCTGTAGTTCCTCTTGTACACAATACACCTGTATTACCGTCCTTTAACCATAATTCCCACTGATTATCCAGACCAATTGATTTGCCTTTGTACACCAACTTAGAATGTTCTGGTTGCGGAATAAGTTTAGCTTTTTCTGGTGATTCTGTCGATTGAGTAGCGATATAAATTAACTCACGATATTCAGCTTTATCAAATCCTGGTTTTAAATCTTGTGCAATGCTGTTTGAAAAAGAAAGCAAAAAACATAAAGTAACTAAAAGTGATTTTAAAAATTTCATAAAGACAAGATGTTAATTTATTAATGATAATAATCCAGATTAGAAATTGAAAATCAGCAAACAACCTATATCTATATAAACTAACTCTTTATACAAAGCATTAGTCATGAGTATGGTCATTTACTTATTTCTGAACTAATCTTACAATAAATATAAACAATCTTTTGGTAGTACTCTATAATTATTAGTGACTAATCTATTTCAAGTAACTATATCCGTTGGGAATAATTCTTTCGTCTATTCCCTTTACTCGGGTTCATAAAAGTTTCATTTAACACATAGAAACATAGATTTTGTGTGTAAAAAGAGCGCAAAAAAGAAATACATTCCTTTCGCATAGCTTGCTTTATGTATTTTAAACAAGTGAAAACCCTTTTTGGAGAGTGCAGACTATCTTTCTATGTGTTTAAATTAATTGCACTAAATGAGCTAATTGTATAAAAACTTGTATAATCGGTAAGAGAATAAAAGCATTCCGATGACAACAAAAAACCACCAATATTTTTTCATCGAATTATAATTCTCATTTTTTGAATTCCTTATTGCAAATCCCATAACAATACTTATCAAAGGAATTATTAACCTAACTATTTCTTCTATTCTCATTTTAAATTTTAATTAATTACTTTAAACAAACATACTAATTCATAAATATAATAGCATCTTCCTTAATTGAATTTTATGAATATATGTATGCTAAATTTATCAAATAACAATAGCATAATGCTCTCAAATAAGTAAAAAAAAGCTGAAGCAAATAATTAAATTAACATTCATCCTTACGCCTAAATAATATTTTTTTTACTTTTGATATATACAAAAAAATAATATGCCGAATCTACACGAAACCTCTAGAATTATTATTCGCGAATTCTTACCAGAAGAAAAACAAACATTTTTAAATCTGTTTAAAGACGACGAAGTAACTCAATATTTACCCCAAGTTTCTCCAGAGAGATATATAGAAATGTTTAATGAGCTTCTTGAAAATTATGCCAAAGGAAATTTAAGCCGATGGGCGATTTTTGATACTACAAATAATAATTTTATAGGTATGTGTGTTGCTCGCGTTTTTGTACACAACACCAATCAAATAGAAATTGGATATGTACTTAGTAAGGAATATTGGGGAAAAGGTATTGCTACAGAAGTATGCAAAGGAATGACTCAATATTGTTTCGCAAATACTGATACTAATGAAGTAGTTGCTATAACTGACCTTAACAATAGTGGATCACAAAATGTATTACAAAAAGTAGGATTTGAGCGATTAGATAACATAATAAGAGATGATGAAGAAATCGCTTATTTTATAACTAAAAGACCTCTAATCTAATTTTAAAAACTACTTACAAACTAGTAAATAGATATTTTTCGTAGAATACTAGTAGAACATTTTAAGTTTTTTAGCAGCATTTTTTGATGTATAGCCAGCATAATATCCCTATTGATTTGAATCGTAGGGCTATTTTTGTCGCTTATTGGTATTTGAGAAACAGTAAAATAAAAATACTTCTCTAAATTAGTTTTTAGATAAGCAAACAATTTAGGCTGTTCACTATCAAATTCAAGAATCAAAGAGCGCTCATTAATTGCCAGAACATCCAAAACTTTAGTATTAACCAATACACATAACAAATATTCTTTGGCCTCCGCATAATCTGTAAAATCATTTTCACAATCGATGGTATCAAATGAAAAATGATATAGTTGCTTTTTGTGTATGGAGTCCTTTATTTTTGCCATGAGTGATTTGGTCAAATTGTTCTTTCGAAAGTAATAAAACATGATTCTCTTTAAGGTCAATTAAATGACATAAACAGAACATTAAAAAACTAAAATAAATAGTCGTTTATATTAAATTTTCTTTCGGATTTAACTATGCTTAAAATTAAATCTACTTTTTTAAAGCCTCATGCTTTTTATATCAAGAAGTGTTTCATTTTAAAATTTGGAACGCCTTTAGCTAATATGCAACTCCTCATCAGGAATCATTAATTTTCCCCAATCGTTTAACATCCATAGAATATTCACTAGCTTCTCCCCAAGTTCCGTGAGTGAATACTCTACTCTTGGAGGAAGTTCATTAAACGAAACCTTAGTTAAAATACCATCCTGCTCCATTTCTTTTAATTGTTGGTTCAAAACTCTTCTATCAACCTTGCCAATACCTCTCAAAAATTCACTTGGACGCTTTTTACCTTCATTTATTTGCCAAACAATAGGAATTTTCCATTTTCCGCTAATAGAGTTAACTGCTACTTCTAATGGACAAATTTTACTTTCTATGCTTCTCTCCTTTGTTTTCATAATAGTGACTTTTTTATCCCCATGTGACAATAATATGCGTTATTGCACATATGAACTTTGTTTTAAACCTTTGTAAAATTAATAAACATTTTAGCAAAGCAAATGAGAAACTGTGCTAATACATCTTTATTTAAACAATAAACAAAATAAGTATGACAGAAATAAAACGAAAAGGCTCACGCTCAACAAAAGACATACCCAAAGATATTTTAGAGAAATTAAATAAAGGAGAAATCGAAACTGCCAATTTAGTCGAATGGCTCGCAATAGACCAAAAACTATTACTTAAGAACTTTCTTGAGCAAAATAACCGATTAAATTATTTAGAGCCAATCATTGCTACTATCGATACATTAAAGAAACAAACTGTCAATACTATTAATGAAGCTATTGGAACAAGTCTTTTTAAATTAGCCAAATCCGAAGGTGATATCGAGCTGTTTGCAATACTTTCAAAACATACTTCAGATTTAATTAGATGTTGGGCAACCTATACAATAGGAAAAAACACTGAAAGATCTATTGATGAAATGTTAGAAGAAATTCAGTTTTTTGCAGCCGATAAACATTTTGGTGTCAGAGAGATTTCCTGGCTAGCTGTAAGACAAACGATAGCCAGAAATCTAAATGAAAGTCTAACAATCTTGTCTAAATGGACAAAACACGCTGACGAAAACGTTAGACGATTTGCTAGTGAAGCCACAAGACCAAGAGGAGTTTGGTGTGAACATATCGAAGAATTAAAGCAAAATCCTAAATTAGGTTTAATCATCTTGGAATCTCTAAAATCGGATAAATCAAAATATGTACAAGATAGTGTTGGCAACTGGCTGAATGATGCTAGCAAAACCAATCCCGAATTTGTAATTGCTATTTGCGAAAATTGGAAAAACATTAGCCCCACAAAAGAAACTGCATACATAATAAAAAAAGCACTTCGTACTATTGAAAAGTGATCTATGCCGGAAAAGTATTCAGTCTCAGTTTCGGTTTTCAGTCTTAGTTTCTTAGTCCCTCAGAACCTTTGTCCCTTTGCAGCTATGAACCTTTGAACCTTTGTCCCTTTGCCTCTTTGAACCTTTAAAAAAAACACCTACATTAGCATTAAACAAACCAAGTAATTTACAAATAATGCTAGACGTTATCAAAAAACTAAAATTTAAGGACAAAGGAACGGTCCTTAATGCCCCAAAAGCAATAGAAGAAGAGTTTATTCAGCTTGGTATGAAAACATCTTTTGATAAAGAGATAAAAAGCACAAACACACTAATTTTCATCAATAATAACGAAGAATTTTTAAGTTACCTTAAAAATGATTTAGAAAACATCGAGTCCGATAGTGTGTTATGGTTTGCTTATCCTAAAGGAACTTCTAAGATTAAAACCGATATTAATAGAGATACCATTCATGTAACTGGCAAAGAATTTGGATTAAAGACTGTGACTGCGATTTCTATAGATGAAACTTGGAGCGCATTACGATTTAGACCCATCGAAAAGGTTGGTACGTAATATTTCTTATTCCTAAAATTTAATATCTCTACAATGTCACATCCATATATATTACATCTATCAAAAGATACTGCATTTCAAAAAGTACTTGTAAACGCAGAACATCGCGAACTTAAAACAAATACTAATCTTGCTCAGTTTTTATATACTTCAATCATTAATCAGCAATTATCAGCTAAAGTTGGTGATGTCTTTTTAAAACGTTTTCTGGATATATACAACGGATTAGAACCTAATTCATCTCAAATTCTTGAAACTCCAGATGAAACATTACAAGCAATAGGTTTATCAAAACCAAAAGTGAGCTATATAAAAAATGTAGCACAATTTGATGCTGATTTCGGGTTAGAATACAACAAATTTATCGAAATGACTGATCAGGAAATTATCGATTTAGTAACTTCTATAAAAGGTATTGGCAAATGGTCTGCACAAAACTTACTCATGTTTGCCTTAGGGCGTGAAGATGTTTTTTCGGCCGACGATTTAATAATTCGTAATAAAATGGCAATCTTGTTTAATCTAGATAAAACCGATAAGAAAAAATTTAACGAAGACATTATTCGTCTCTCGAAACCTTGGAGTCCATACAGAACATTTGCATGCCTGCATTTGTGGAGATGGAAAGAATTTTGAGTTCCAAAGGCTTTAAGAGGCAGAGGTGCAAAGGTTCTGAGGTGCTAAGAAACTGAGACTGAAAACTGAGACTGAAAACTGAGACTGAAAACTTTGCGAACCTAGCGTAAACCTTTGTGTTCTTTGCGGTTAATTTTCCATACCCCAAGCAAATTAAAACCTTTGCAGTTATTCTTTAACTCTATTTATCTAATTGAAAATAAGGGGCTAAAAGATCTTCAAAATTATACAATCCAATTGCTTTGTTTTCTATGTTTTCGGTAACAAAAATAACACCTGTTCCAAATGCTTCTCTTGATATCGATTCATGAATAAGCCGTACAGTTTGGTAAGGAAACCCAAATATTACTTCATGCTTTCCTACGATACCTCCTGCTCTAACCGAATTTATACTTTCTTTCTCTATATCTAAAGCTTCAGCAATTTTTATAGCCGTACCCGATGTTCCTTCTTTTAATTTAAAATGTTCTTCATTAACCTCAATATCTACCCAAGGAGCAATTTTCTTCAAAAATTTAGCAGCAAATAACAAATAGTTAACTCCCAGAGTAATATTAGGAGACCAAAACACAGTTGTTTTAATCGCTAATTCCTTTAATAATTTCAGCTCTTTATCTTTATAATGTGATATTGCCGATATAATCTTAATTCCTCTTTGCGCAGCAGCTTCGCCATAAGTATGAATCCCTAAACTCGAAGAAAAATCAATTATAACATCGACAGGATGTTTGTCCAGAAGCTCTTTAATAGTTGTTTTGGAACTAGAATAAATTAATCCCGGTTCATCTGAAGGAACACCAAAAAATTCAGGTACTGATCGATGTTCTAAAACTGTACTTTGTCTTAATACCCATTCTAAACAAAAATTTTTATTCTCAAGTAGTACTGAAGCAACCGACTTTCCTGTTTTTCCAAATCCTATTAGTCCTATTTTCATAATTTTAAATTTAAATGGTTTTCAGCTTATTTTTATTTCTATTTTTTTTAATTTTAGAATGTAAACAAGCTGATAATTAATACTATTTAAGTAAAAATAGGTTAAAAAAAATAAAACGGTTTTATACCCTGCCTTTATTATATTATAAGATGTCAATGTGTTAAGTAATATATTACAATTATAAAATCTCATTAACCTCGCTAATAAAAACATTAATTATGGAAACTAAAGATGGAAAGCTAGCAATCTATGCTATTACAAGAGCAGAGTGGCGAAATTGGCTAAAAGAAAATAGTCAAGCCGAAAAATCTGTTTGGTTGATACTATATCACAAAAAAAGTACTACTCAAAGTGTTAATCTCAACGATGCTACCGAGGAAGCATTATGTTATGGTTGGATAGACAGTTTATGTAAAAAACGGGACACCGAAAGTTTTTATTTGACCTTCTCTCCTCGAAACCCCAAAAAAAGTAAATGGAGCAAACCTAACAGAGAACGAGCGGAACGAATGATAGAACAAGGTTTAATGACCGAACATGGCCAGAAGCTAATTGATATTGCAAAAAGTAATGGCAAATGGGATGAAGCTATATAGGATTTAAACAGTACAACTTTAGCAAAAAAAAACCTGCTCAATATAATGAACAGGTTTTAGTCTATTTTAAAAAAAGTAAATGCTTTAATTATTGTATTTCAAAAATTACTGGAGCTGTTCTAGATACAGAATAATTTCCTCCTCCTACAAGTCTAGTTTTAATCTCAGAGATAGTAACTTGGTCTCCTCTACCTGCTTTTGAAAGTGCAGCTTTACATTGTGCATTTAATTTATCCCCAGAAACTACAACTGTAGCTTGTCCAGGAATTTTAAAATTAAATCCAACAACATCTAACCCTACTTCAAAATCAAAGTCTACCAATTTAGCTCCAATTGTAACCACTTCCAGATTCGATTTAGGTCCTTTTACAATACCCATCTCTCCTCTAATAGTTCCAACTGGTGCAGGAATACCTTTAATTCTGAAAGTTTTCTTATCAGAAACTGTAGAACCATTTGGTAAAGTACCAGTAACCGTAATTGTAGTTTCTGTTCCTGTACCTGGGCTCATATTATATTTACCTGGTTTACCTGCAGAAGATAATCCTGGAGCACTTGCTACAACTTTATTATCAGCAACTCCAGCAAATGATACCGAAATTGGGTTAACCACTCCTCTATAAACTACATTCATTTTATCAGCAGATATTGTTGCTGAATTTGGTTTAGGTACTACAACATATTTACCATCAAATTTAAGAGGAATTGTTTTTCCGTCTTCTAAGAAAGTAAATTGTCCATTAATACTTTGTTCTCCTACTCCGCCAGCAGTTATCGAAATAATTGCCTGACCATTGCTATCAATTTTACCAGGACCAGAGAATGAAGTTGGTTTTGTATTTTCGTCATAACGACCTAAAACAACTTTACCTGTAACTGTTTCTCCCTGAAAGTATGCATTTTTATCAAGAACTACAATTGCTTTATAATTGTTATAAGATGTAGTCGCAATTGCAGCTTTTCCTAAAGCAGCACTATAAACATCTGATTCTGCTTTTTGAACATCATTTTGCCAAGCAGATAATTTTGCAACTGATGCAACTGCAGGGAAACCTTTAAAATGATATGCTAAAAATTTATCTTTTAAACCTTCTTTGTTTTTAACATCCGAAATATCAAATTTACTATCAATCTCTGCTACAATTGCTTTGTACTTTTTGTCGCTTAGTAAAGCTTTCATATTGGTTTTATACTGATTGATTTTTGCTATAATTTCGTTTCCTTTTGCAGTATATCCTTCTCCAGTAAACCAATTATCAGTATTATCACCTTTCTCCATTTCTTCATAAGGTAATTTTCCTGTTGCTGCATCTTTATCAAATCCTTTTACAACATCAGCCTTTAGTGTACTTATATAGTTATAAAAATCTTTGGATATAGCCTCAACTTTATGAGCTGTTTGAGCTGCCGCTGCAAATTCTCCCTTTGCTTCTTCCGCCTTACTATCTAATGAAGCCAACATTTCTGCATTACTTTCATTAGATGATGCATTGGCACTTTCAAATTTTTCATTCATCAAGCCAAAAGCCGATAATACTTCTTTTGACATATTCATTGCTAACATCGCGATAAAAACCAGATACATTAGGTTTATCATCTTCTGCCTAGGGGTTAATTTTCCTCCTGCCATATTTTCTAAATAATTAGTTCTTAATTAATAATTGCTTTTAACTAATTATCCTTTGTTTCCCATAGCTGTAAGCATACCACCATATACATTATTTAAAGAAGCAATATTTGCAGTCATAGATTGCATTTGCTCTTTTAATTTAGTTGCATTTTCAGCGATTTCTTTATTAGCTTCTGCATTTCTTGTAGCACTTTCTAATTGAACTTTATATAAACTATTTAATGATTCCATCTGAGAAGCAGCTGTAAATAACTCTTCACTGTATTTTTTTGTAGAAGCAATTGAGTCAATTGTTGGAGAGATACTTTTTGCAGCAGATTCAAAATTCTTGATGCTGTTACCTAAACTTGACATTAACTCTCCGTCAATTTTAGCTTCTTTAAGCATTGTATCTAATTTTTGAGATAATAAACCTTGTGTTTCCGTTGGAGTTTCAACTTTAGCAATTTTTCGTTCATTTCTAGCTTTACCATCGGCTAATTCTGGATATACAATTGTCCAATCCAAATCCTTTTCAACAGGTTCAAAAGCGGAAAGAGCAAAGATTAATGCCTCTGTTACTAATCCGATTGAAAGCATCAAAGTTCCTGTTAACGGTCCGATTTCAAAGTGGGTAATTTTGAATAAAGCACCAATAATTACTACTGCTGCTCCCATACCATAAGCGAAATTCATTACTTTTTTACTTAATAATGCCATAATTTTTTTGTTTTAAATTTTATTCTAGTTTTTAAATAAAGTTGTTTTCTGCTATAATTTCTACTTTAATAAAATCAATTATTCTTCTATAGGTCCTATAAATTTCCACATAAAACAACATAAATTTTACTAAAAGAAAACATGCAAATGTCCCTATAAAACATTATTTTCTATAAACACCAAAAGCCTTTAAATAAACAGATTAAGACATATTTTGTTTACAAAGTGTTTTAACAATATAATCCGATATATAATCTTACAAATTAATACTATATGAGTAAATATGCATGGGATTAGGATAATAGACTATCTTTTAAATCCTATAATGGCTACAAATATGATTTCTTGAAAATTTATCTTTATTAAATAAACTCATTAGAGTACCGTAATTGTTAATAATATAACAATTGTTTGTTCCTAAAGTACTGAATTTCAGAAAAATGCGTTACTTTTATATTGTATAAACCCTTAAAATTGAACCACTTACTATCAAGTACAAGTAGTTTTACAAATACCACGATTAATTTTACATATAAGTATGATATTGTTTTTTTGAAGTAAAAGTATAATCGATGCTTTTTGCTTTGATACAATTATATGTAGAAGTCTATAAAAATTTAAGGAATGAAAATTTAATTTATTCTAAGAATTAAATTTAAAAGCAATTCAACAAAGTCATTCCGCTTTCACCATTATAATTATTACCTATATATAGCTCACCAGTCTGCTCATGACATGTTATAACAATTTTGTTTTTATTAACCTATCTAAATAATAAACATTCTCATTGCAAAACCTAAGCATTAATTATTATAACTGTCGACTTTATTTATATCCCCAGATTTACATAACTTAAAACAAAAGAAAATGAAACTAGAACTTTTTAAACTAAACCTACTAGAAAATGATGTTTTTCAGCTAATTGAAAAGTATCTTTCGGAAAATCAATTTATAACTCCGCCCATAATATACCTAGAAGGCGGGCATTATGACCCACGTTATGAGATTAGCGATTTCTCCTTAAACTCTCTTACACATGTTCTTAATATTTCTAACAATCTAATTGTAAAACACAAAGGGAATATTAAGATTGTTATCGGAATTTTAATAGATAATTTAGGACTTGCTTGTAGTGAAACTAGTTGTGAGATTACTGATAAAAACCTCTCTGATAAAAACATTGACACATTGCCTATTGAAATCGAAAAAGTATTAGATAGCTATATAATTGTTAAGAAAGAGAAAATCATAATATCGAATGAAAGAAATTGCAAGAATAAAACTATTTCGTTTTTGAAAAAAAACACAAAAACAAATCATGATTCTATTAGTATAGAGAACAAAAATGATATTTTATCGATACTATATCACGCTCGAGACAATCAATACATTCAGTTGGCAGAAATAAAAAATGATGTGGTATGGATTGCAAAATGTCCGTCGATTATGGCGCAACATTACACAAATATTACTGATAAAATTTTAAAACGTTTTAGTGATGCTACTGACATAACTATTATTGACTTTTCTGAAAGTGATGATATGAATAAGGTTACCAGAGGTGTAGAAGTTGCTTTTGATATGTACATCCCAACAATTCTTAATACCGAAAGAGTAAACATCCACAATGTTTTTATGACGGATTATGGAGATAACCAATACACGATAGCGAATACTTTTTCTAAATCTCATCTTCTAAATACTTAGATTATGGAGACTATTAAATCACAATTAATCTACATGGATTATAATGCTACTACGCCTTGCGATAGAGATGTAGTCGATGAAATGTTTCCTTATTTTACAGAAATGTATGGCAATGCTGCAAGTGTACATTATGATTTAGGATGGTATAGTAAAACTGCCGTAGATAATGCCAGAAAGCAAATTGCTAAATTGATAAATGCAGATCCTCTCGAAATTATATTTACATCTGGTGCCACTGAGGGAAACAATCTGGCAATTAGAGGTGTTTATGAAGCTTGCAAAGCAAAAGGAAATCATTTTATTACTTGCAAAACAGAACATAAAGCAACCTTAGATACTTTAGAATATTTACAAAGCACAGGTGCAAAAGTGACTTTTCTTGATGTAGATCATAACGGTATGATTGATCTGGATGAATTAGAAAACAAAATAACTGAAGAAACTATTTTAGTAAGCTTAATGTATGCTAACAATGAAACTGGAGTAATCCACCCTATTGCAGAAATTGGAGAATTATGCCGAAAGAACAAAATATTGTTTATGTGTGATGCAACTCAAGCTGTTGGTAAAGTGCCAATTAATGTTAAGAATGGTCCAATAGATATTTTAACTTTCTCATCTCATAAAATGTATGGTCCTAAAGGTGTTGGTGCTGTTTATATAAAAGATGGTAGTAAAACAGGTATAATGCCGCAAATAACGGGTGGTGGGCATGAAAACGGAATGAGAAGCGGAACACTAAATGTTCCTGCAATTGTAGGCTTTGGCAAAGCTGCAGAGAATGCAATGAAGGAACTAGAACTAAATACAGACTTAAAAATAGTGGCACTCCGGAACCGTTTGGAAGATTTTTTGATAGGTTTAGAAGAAGTTAAACTAAATGGAGAAAATGTAAACAGACTCCCTCATGTTACAAATATTTCCTTTTTTAATACTGATGGAAAGCGTTTATTAAAATCATTAAATAAATTCTTAGCAGTAAGTTCAGGTTCTGCATGTTCATCGGCATCGCTAGATACAAGTCATGTTTTAAAAGCGATGGGAATCGATAATGAAACGGCTCAATCTACAATACGGTTTTCAATAGGGAAATATACAACCAAAGACGATATTGATTTTGCAATTAATAAAGTTGAAGAAATTTTAAACTCCTTACGTCCTGTAAAATTGAACTAAGTAAACTGGCGATATTGAAGTAAATAATAAGTGTTATAAAAAAAATAAGGAAGCCGAAGCTTCCTTAATCTTGAAAAGAACTTATTTAAAAAATTACTTGTCTTTATGGAAAAGACAAATGAAAAATCTAAAGCAAATATCCCCTTATTCTGAAAGTAATTAAGCCTCAAAACGTCATTTAACTCACATAATAAGACAAAAAGTAATTTAAAAATTATGATTCTAGTTTATAATGCACATCAGACTGCTCTCTTAAAGTTGCAGCGCTTCTCTCTGGTGTGATATCTCGTTGAGATTCGCCTAACATTTCGTAACCTACCATAAATTTCTTTACTGATGCTGATCGTAATAAAGGTGGGTAAAAATGCATGTGGAAATGCCATTCTGGATGCTCATTACCATCTGTAGGAGCCTGATGGATTCCGGATGAGTAAGGAAAAGATGTTTTAAAAAGATTATCGTATTTTGTTGTTAACTGTTTTAAAATTTTAGAAAAAGCAGTATCTTCTTCATCCGTAAAATCAGTTATTCTACCAAAATGTCTTTTGCTTATAATCATCGTTTCATAAGGCCATATTGCCCAAAACGGAACCAAAGCTACAAAGTGGTCGTTTTCGATAACGATGCGTTCATCTTTTCTTAGTTCGGCCTGAAGATAATCTTGTAAAAGAGTAGCCTTATATTTATCAAAATAATTCTTTAAACTATTTTGAGTTTTTTCAACTTGTGTTGGTAACGAGGATTGTGCCCAAATTTGTCCGTGAGGATGTGGATTGCTACATCCCATTACACTTCCTTTATTTTCAAAAATCTGAACGTGGTTTATATATTTAATAGCACCTAAATCAGCATATTCTCTTTGCCATGTTTTTACGATATTTTTAATATCCTTTACTTCCATTTCTGGTAATGTAAGATCATGTCTTGGCGAAAAACAAACAACTCGTGAGATTCCTCTTTCTGGTTTAGCTAGAAAAAAGGTGTATTTAATATCTTCTTCATAAATGATTTCATCCTGTTTCATGGCAGCAAAATCATTTTCGAAAACAAAACTGTCTTCGTATCTGGGATTGCTCATCCCGTTAGCCCTTACGTTATCTGGACACAAATAACAAGTTGGGTCATATTTAGGTAAAGGTTCGGTAGTAACTAACTCATTTTGTCCCTGCCACGGACGTTTTGCTCTATGAGGTGAAACCAAAACCCATTCGTTAAGTAATGGATTATAACGTCTGTGTGGGTCTTCGCTAATATTAAAATTTCTCATTTAATTCTATAAGTTGTAAAGTGATGTTCCATTCGCTATTTTTACGTCGTAAAATTTTAATTCAATCCCAAATATATCTAAATAAAGGGACGAAAACTTATTTTTTACTTCATTTTCTTCTCCTTTTTTAATTAAATTAATAGTACAGCCTCCAAAACCGCCACCCATCAATCGAGAACCTATTATAGAATCATCCTCTTTTGCAATAGCAACAAGCATATCTAGTTCTGGACAACTCACTTCATATTCTTTAGACAAGCCATCATGAGTTTCAAAAAGTAATTGTCCTAAAAGCTCAATATTACCTTTATCAAGAGCATTACAAGCCTGTGCAACACGACTAATCTCTTTTATAACATAGTGCACTCTTTTAAAAACAGTTGCATCCATTTTATCCTGAATGCTTAATAACTGATCTTCTGTACAATCTCTAAAGCTTTTTACTTCAGGGAAATAATTTTTAATTATCGATAAACCCGTCCCGCATTCTTCACGACGCGTATTATATTCTGATGTAAATAAGGAATGTTTTACATTGCTATCAAATAAAACTAAAACATAATCGCTAAAATTAGCATCATGATATTCAAACTCCAATGTTTTACAATCTAATTTGATTACTTTATTTTCCAAGCCATGTACACTGGAGAACTGATCCATTATACCGCAATTAATCCCAACCCAATGCTCCGCTTTTTGTCCTAATAAAGCAATATCAACTTTATTAATAGTAAGATTAAAAAGTGCTGCAATCCCAAAAAGCATCCCACATTCTAATGCTGCCGAAGAAGACAATCCAGAACCAACTGGAATATTACTGCTAAAAACACAATTAAATCCCTCAAAAGAAAAACCATTATCCTGAAGTTGTTTTATAACTCCTAGGATATAATTTGTCCATACGACATTACTTAATTGAATCTCTTTTGTTAAATCAACTTCAAACTCGTCATTCAAATCTATTGCAAAAATTCTTGATTTTTTAGAATTGTTTTTTTCAAAAGCAAAACAAATAATCTTATCTATAGCAGCAGGCAAAACATAACCATCATTATAATCAATATGTTCGCCAATAATATTAATTCTTCCTGGCGAAAGGACAACTTTTTGTGGTTCGTTACCAAATTTTTCTTTAAAAAAAAGGGTCGTGTTTTGTATTAAAATATCATTCATTATTATTTACTAATTAAATAGTTGATGGGTTAACTTATTCAAACTTTTCAAATATTTACAAAATCCAACAAAAAGAAACTTATAAGGTAAAGAAAAACAACTTTTATTAAATTATTTGCAATTATACAGAAATTCAAAAATAAATACTAAAATAAAATAATCCTACTAGTACCTACTAGTTTTAAAAACATCTAGATTTAATTTACTAAAATTAGAACTTTGTCTAAATAATGTTTATTAATAATTTCATCATATCAATACCTCGTTACATCAATAAACACAGACATAATACCTTAGATTATCTAAAAAATAAATCCATAAAAAAACCATTTTTCTAAAAATGGCTTTAAGTTAATTTCATTCTTTTTAGCTACAAACTGGTATAGTTTTGTACTATTTTTTTTAGTCATACATCAAAATACCAATCTGGTCGTTGTTTTTCTTCACGCCAAAATAAGGCACCTTGCCCCCATACATCACCATTACTATTTTGTAATTGCCAGACTATAGTATCATGAATAGTAAAACTGTTTTCGAACTTATCGACTCGTTCTCCTTTATAATTATATACAATACCCTCAATTGCTACTTTATTAAATAGCAAATCACGCTCATGTCTGTTTTCTATAGCAGCACTAAATCTGGATGGTATGGATAAGATTTCTTCTTTCGAATATTTAAAACAAGATAAAGCATATTTATTTGCGTAAATAAAATAAGAATCAACATTGGCATTTTGTGCCAATATACTATAAGGTGCATTTTCATGTAACCATTGGTAACGGTCTGAAATATTGGGCGGAGATGGAAGTTTTTTTCCATTTAAAGCTAAAAAACAATCGTCAATTTGTTTCAGCAGAATGTGTTCATTTTTTAAAGACATAGTATTTTTTTTATAGGTTCTTAAGACGGGGATTACTTCCTAACAATTGCATAGAATCGATAGTAATTTCTATAAGCAAAGATTGAGGCGGTTTATTTTTTATCATCATACTATCTAACAGATCATCTAGATTAGATAAATCGGTATTTAATATTTCGGCATTCCAACCACATGCCCTCGCAATACTGCAATAATCAAGAGATTTTAATCGGGCATGATAACGCTCATTATCAACATCTGGCATAATTTTGCCCAATCCTTGTTCGACAATTCCTAATGTTTCATTATTTAATAAAAATAAAACCAAACCAAGATCATGAACCTCTCCCATGCTACCAGAAAATAGGCGAAAGCAGCCATCTCCTGTAAATAAAAAAACAGAGCGATCAGGACTAGCTAGTTTTGCCCCCACAGCAACACCAAATGCGCCACCCATAGCCGAGCCTCGATAAAGTGAATAAAATTGAATATTATTATTAGGACGTTGAGTTACATATTGGCGGTCTTTATAGGCTTGACAGACATCATCAATCCCTATAGAGCGTGCAGGCCACCAATTATCAAGCCTTTGATATAAAGTGACCATATCTACATAATTATCACGGGCAAAGGCAAATGGCAGATTATTTAAATCTTTTGGTGCAGACTCAAATGGGAGGTTCTCGAAAGGCAAAAAATGAGCAGCGTCAATTATTTTTTGAATTACTAAATCTAAAGGAGCATAAACATGATCATATTTACTTTCTACAATATGTTCTAAACTATTATCAACCAGTCCGTATGCATCGGGAATATTGCCAATAAAAAAGGTATGAGCAACAGGGAATTTATTAAAATTAACCGTGTATTCATCTGGACATGCACCAAGTATCATTAAAACATCATTTTTATTCAGAGAGTTTATTAATGATAAGGCTTTATCATTTCCGCCAAACGATACATATCCGTAACCATAAGGATTATCACGATTTACAGCATTTGCGCCATTAATGCTCCAAATAACTGCTGGGCATAAAAGTTTACTTAACTCAGATGTATAATGTATTGCATCTGGATAACGTGCCATCTCTTCGCCTACAAGTAGCACTAATCGTTTACCTTTTATTGTTGCCTTAAAACTAGTTATAAAACTATCTAAGTTTGTATTCTTAAAAACATTTGACTGATTCAGATATGGAGATTTGCACTCTGTATAAGTACTATTCAATCCTTCGTTATCAAGAACTAAAACAACTGGTTTAAAACGATCTAATTGACTTTTTGCATGAGCTAAAGTTTCTTTTAATGTAGCTTGACTATTTAATATAAAAACAGAATCTGGCAATTCGGCTTTTAATTGCTCCACAATATTGCTACCATATTGTGTGGAGTCCTGCAAAGGAGAAAAACCTACTGTACTATTCCCTGAAACAGGTACAATATATACAGCTGGAATATCATGTAATTTTGCATCGCTCAGGCCACAACTAATAAGTTTTGTAGCAGCTCCTGTGGTTGCCACTGTTGCTGCTATCCTACCTGTACTTAAATAATAACCCAACGGAACAAAACCTGCGCTATACTCCCCAAAAGTTAAAAACTCTGTTGCATTAAAAGAGTCTCTTTTATAAGGATTGAGGTATTTAAGAAAATGAATAACACCACCGCCAGTAACACCGGTATATAGTGATATTCCCCAACTTTCGAGAGTATTTACTATTAACTGATTGCTATCCATATAGTTTTGAAACTTTTAATTATTAAATAATAATAAAAAGCTTATTGAATAAAGTAACTCTAAGTATCTTTTTAATTAAGAGTTTATAATACCCAATTAAGCATCACAAACTTTTCAATGCAACAAACAACCTAATTGTATTAATATGATAATTCGTTTCATAATGATAAGATTTGGGTCTTATAAAGATATAAACAAATTCCCGTATAAGAACAAGTAAATCATCACAAACAAAACAACAATTACCTGAATTACAACATCTTAAATTAAAATAAAATAATTTTAAAGTTTGCATAATTATTATAGTCTGAAAATAAATAATTGCAAAAAATACCTACTCAAGAAATTGATTTTATATATCACAATTATTCATTTCTTTATTTAATATCTTTATAATTCATTTTGTTTGTTATAACTGTACATTCATTTCAATTAAGATTTAATATGATTTTATTCTGGAAATACCTTAAACCGTATAGTTGGCTTATTGTACTTGTTTTATTCTTTGCTGGTATATCGCAGATACTCTCCCTTTATGACCCAATTATTTTTGGAAAAATTATCGATGATTACGCATTAAACAATAAACAAGGCAACGGTAGCAAAGAAGAAGGTGTTATTAAACTATTGATAATAGCTGTAATTGTTGCCCTTGCTGCTCGTTTATTCCTTTCGCTTAAAGATTATGTATTACGAATGATTGTACAAAAATTTGGTATGCAAATTTTTAATGATGGTTTGCGACAAACATTAAGATTACCTTTTCAGGAATTTGAGGATCAAAGTAGCGGAGAAATCTTATCTGTATTACAAAAAGTACGTACAGATACAGAGAAGTTTATTTCGTCTTTTATAAATATCTTATTTACTTCGGTAGTTGGTATCGGTTTTTTGATGTGGTATGCTGTTACCAAACATTGGGCGCTTATTCCTGTATTTTTTATTGGTGTAGTTGTCCTTGGCGGATTAACAAGTATTTTAAGTCGCTCGATAAAAACATTACAGCGCTCATTAATTAGGCAAAACCGCCAAATGAGCGGTACTATAACCGAAAGTTTGCGTAACATAGAACTTGTAAAAAGTTTAGGTCTTACATATCCCGAAATTCGACGCCTAAAAGTTCATACGCAGGAAATATATGATCTGGAAATGGAAAAGGTCAAGAAAATGCGAACTCTTACTTTTCTTCAGGGTAGTATTTTGATATTTTTAAAACAATCCATACTATTCATCTTGTTATGGCTTATTTTTAAAAACGTTTTATCTCCTGGCGAACTAATTTCTATGCAATTTATATCGTCTGGAATTATAAGTCCATTACAAGATCTTGGGAGCATAATTATATCGTACCGCGAAGCCGAAACTGCTTTGTTTCTTTTTAATGAGCTAATGCAAAAACAACCAGAATATAGTCCCGAAGATCCTGTAGAAGTTGGTGCAATTAGTCAATTACATTTTAATGATGTGGTTTTCAGACATAAAAATGCCAGTTATAATGCCATTCAGAATATTTCATTTAAAGCAAAACTTGGTGATAATATTGCATTTGTAGGGCCATCTGGTTCAGGAAAATCTACTCTTGTAAAACTATTGGTGGGTTTATACCGTCCTGTAGAAGGCGATATTCTTTATGATGATATATCGATTAAAGATTTGCGATACAATCGTGTTCGCAGACAAATGGGGTTTGTAACTCAAGATACACAACTATTCTCAGGATCTATTCGTGAAAATCTGCTTTTTGTTAAACCCGATGCAACAGACGAAGAAATGCTTTCGGCAATAGAGAAAGCTTCTGCAACTCCTATTATAATCAATTCAGGGAAAGGTCTTGATACTGTTCTTGGCGAAGGAGGCAAAAAACTTTCGGGTGGCGAGAAACAACGCCTTTCAATAGCCAGAGCTTTATTGCGTAAACCAAAGATATTGATATTTGATGAAGCTACTTCGGCATTAGATTCTCTTACAGAATCTCAAATTACAGAAACTGTTAGAGAAATATCTGCAGATAAACAGCAAATTACTATTCTCATTGCGCATAGATTATCGACCATAATGCATGCCGATATCATATTTGTACTAGAACGCGGAAAAATTATTGAACAAGGAAATCATAACGAACTTGTAGACAAAAAAGGATTGTATTATGCCATGTGGAGACAACAAATAGGGGAACGTAAAGACGATTTACCTTCTTCTAAAAAACATAATAAAACCAATTGATTTTTTAAACCATATAAGTATTATAAGAAAATATAAGTCTAAAACTTAAATGAACTTACCTTACTTATATGGTTTATTTTTTGATTGCAATCGCAACTTTATAAAATATAATTACTAAAGTTTACTTCAAATAAAATACAGATAATATGTCTCTTATCTAGCCTTATATACATCAAAACTATAAGGACCAGCTCCAAAGAAAGAAATCATTAATGCAGCCCCAATAATTGATAGGTTTCTCATAAAAGTCATAAGAACCAATTGATGTTTAACAGGGTCATCAATATTCCAAAAATCATGCATTATAAATGTTACTGGTAACATAATAAGAATTATTAACCATGCCCCCCATTTGGCCATGAATCCCGTTAAAATACTTAATCCTGCTAATAATTCTAAAATTCCGACAAATGGAACTATAACGCAAGAATATGGTATTCCTTTGGCTGTCGCTTCGTAAACAAAATAATCTGAAAAATTTGCGATAGAAGAATACATGAAAATTGTACTAAATAGGATTCTGCCGATTAAAGGGATATAATTCATAGTAAAAAGTATTAATTGAGTTAATAATAATTTTATTTTTGAAATAAATCTTTAAATTTTAAAGATTACTTAAATTTAGTGAATTAAAATTAAAGTGCAAAGACTTTATTATATCCATAATAGGTCTGACTTAATTTTTTTTTAATACAATTGTATTATTATTTATACAAAAAATATTCATTTGTAATGCTTACTTTTGAGTGTTTCAATGAATTAAAAAAAGTACTATGTGGTGGGTATATGCAGTGTTATCGGCAATTTTTGCAGCTTTGACTGCTATTTTTGCCAAAGTCGGAATGGCAAATGTAAATTCAAACCTTGCAACTGCTATAAGAACTGTGGTGGTACTTATCATGATATGGAGTATCGTCTTGTTTCGCTCTGAAGCAAAAGGAATACTAACTTTATCAAAACAGAATATCATTTTTCTTGTTATCTCAGGAGTAGCAACAGGATTGTCTTGGATGTTTTATTTTAAAGCGCTAAAAATGGCCGATGTATCTCAGGTAGCTCCTATCGATAAATTAAGTCTTGCATTAACAATTATTCTTTCAGTTACTTTTCTAGGCGAAAGTTTAACCCTAAAAACTGCCATTGGAGCACTATTAATTATCGGAGGTACTGTAGTGTTAATTTGGAAGTAGAAACCAAATAATATAAATAAAGGCCGCCTCATAACGAGACGACCTCTATCAAAAAAACTAAATGTAATTGTTTAGAGTGTTAGAATTTAGCATTAACTAATTTCAATTACTCTTGGAGATTTACTTTCCTTTGCTTCTTCTTTTTTAGGAATAACAAGGTGTAAAAGTCCATTATCATAATGTGCTTTTATTTTTTCTTCATCAACAACATTGTTTGGTAATTCAAAACTTCGTTGAAATGATTGATAACTAAATTCTTTTCGAGTATAATTATCTTCAACGGTTTCTTTTTCATTCTCCTTAACAGAAGATATCGTTAATAAATTATCATTAAGAGTAATATTAAAATCTTTTTTATCCATCCCTGGAGCAGCTACTTCTACTTCAAAATTTTCATCTGTTTCTTTAACATTTATTGATGGTATAGTTGTGCTTGTAGATGAAAAATTGCTGTTTTCCCAGTTAAAAAGTTCACGTCCAAAAAAATCGTCTAATAATGATGGGAATGACTGTGCATTGTTTCCGTTTTTTCTGATACTTAACATGATGATTTACTTTTAATAGTTATACAAATAATTTAATAATCATTAAAAATGTTGATCAACACCATGCATATAACAAAACAAATACCAAAGCACAAAAACTGTCATTTTTTCATAAATAACTGAATTATTGACATAAAAACTCAAAACAAAAGCCTTATATTCTAACAAAATGACAGTAATCAGCCTTTTTATCCCTATTGCTTTTTTATAAAAAAACTTAAAATATTTCCTTACTAAAATTTAGAACCAGTCTAACCGACTAACAAAGGCCTTTGCCATTTTTTAATATTAATTTTATCTTTTAATTATAAAATTATTGCCATGAGTACTATTGAAAATGAAACCTTGTTGAGGAGGGAACTTTCAGTGATAGACAAGAAATTAAATAAGCTTAATGATGAAAAAATCAAGCTTTTTTTCAATGCAATAGGTCTTAACGCCCGCCAAGATATCCCAAAAGATTACCTACAATGGGAAACAATTCTTATTGTTGTACCAAACCGACAAGTATCGCATGAACTTAAACCATATAAATATTCAATATCCAGAATCACTTTTGTTACAAATGTTTACGCCAAAGAAATACATATCTACGACTTTAATGATTGGAAAAAAGCTTTTGGTAACAAGACACATTTACAAATAAAAAATGCTCTAAAAGATAGTTTTGGAGGTGTTCAGAAAGTTCAGGAAGAATACATTAAAACTATCCCGAAAAACAACTAAATTTTATGGAAGCAGAACATCATTATATAAACAGAAGTGGATGGTTACGAGCAGCAGTTCTTGGTGCTAATGATGGTATTTTATCAACTACAAGTTTAGCCATTGGTATTGCTGCAGCTAGCACCACTCGTGAACCTATAATTCTGGCTACTATTGCTGGTTTAGTTGCTGGTGCTTTGTCTATGGCTGCCGGCGAATATGTTTCTGTAAGTTCTCAGTCTGATATAGAAACTGCAGATCTGGAAAGAGAACTCATAGCGCTAAAAACTATGCCTGAAGTAGAATTAGAAGAACTAGCAGAAATCTATGAAAATAGAGGTTTAACTCCTGAACTTGCCAAAGAAGTTGCTATACAATTAACCGCTCACGATGCTCTGGAAACTCATGCCAGAGATGAATTAGGCATTAACGAAATTACTCAGGCAAAACCATTACAAGCTGCTTTTGCATCGGCTGCATCATTTATTGCTGGAGGAATTTTACCTCTCTTTGTTTCTATTTTTGCTCCCCTAAAAGAAATTGTACTATGTCAATATACTTTTGCAATAATCTTCCTTGCTCTTTCTGGAGCATTAGCCGCCAAAGCTGGAGGTTCTAGTACTATTACAGCCATATTAAGGATTACTATATGGGGCACTTTTGCAATGGGAATATCAGCATTAGTTGGTTACCTTTTTGGAGTTAACGTTTAATTCTTAATTCCCTTTTTTAGTTTTTTAAGCAACGGATTATCCGAAAGTTTAATTTGTTCTATTGCTAATTTTGCAATTTCAGTTGCGCCTAATAATGAAAGGTGCGTATCATCAACCTTACCTTCTGGATAATAAGCAATCTCCCCTGCCTTATAATGCAAATGCAATATTTTCGATTTTTCAGGACCATAAGATTGTTCTAATATTTCTGTGTAATATTCTAAATCTATAAATGGTACATTCAGTTCCTTAGCAACCAATCTGGCTTCTAGAGGATAATCTCCATGTGAACTTATAAGGACACCTTGCTCGTTAAATTTTCTTCTGGCAATAGACGAAAATAAAATCGGAATCGCTCCTTTGGCTCTGCTTTCGGTTACAAAACGAATCAGATTATAACGATATGCAGTATGCGGATTTGTATATCGAAGTGAATCGGTTACTTTTCCATCATTATGTCCAAACTGAATAAAAACATAATCTCCTTTTTTAAGTGATTTATATACCGAATCCCAAAGCTTAGTCGCTATAAAACTTTTTGTACTTCGTCCGTTTACAGCCTTATTTGCTACAATAACACTTTCTCCAAAAAATGGCTGTAATACCTGACACCAACCATGCTCAGGGTTTTTATCCGGATCTATTTTATTCGCCATAGTTGAGTCTCCAATACAATACAAAGTAGTTTTTTGTGCCGAGACATTAAGGGTAATCAGTAATATAATTAATAGATAATATTTCATTTTTTTAGATTTCTTTTTTTAGACTTCTTTTTTTAGACTTCTTGTTATTTTTAGACTGCTTAGATTTTTATTATGTGTAATCCTCATATTGTGTAGACGCACTGCGGTGCGTCTCTACGGAATACCTTTGTGTCTTTGTTCCTTTGTTCCTCTGAATCTTTGTCCTCTTCTCCACAGTCTTGTCACCCTGAGCCGAGTCGAAGGGCGTACGGGGCTTCGACTCCGCTCAGCCTGACATATGATTACATTATAATAAACCCATATTACGTAGACGCACTGCGGTGCGTCTCTACAGAAAACCTTTGCCCCTTTGTTCCTTTCTTTGTTCTTTTTCTTCTTTCCTCCCTACTTTTTAGACAAACCCATATTACGTAGACGCACTGCGGTGCGTCTCTACAGAAAACCTTTGCCTCTTTGAATCTCTGTCCCTTTGAACATTTGTTCCTTTAACCCTTCGAAACCGCCGTAGGAACTGTTGCTTTTTCACCAATATAAACCTCATTTATAGTAACATTTTCAGCATTACTATTCGAAATTGCATTCTTAGCCGATTTGATTTCAATGTTATCCAATGTAATATTCCTAACTTTTTTCTCAGGGAATCCCTGAATCACAATTCCTGTTCCCGTTACTTTATTAGACGAAATATTAGAGAATGAAATATTTGATATTTCAGATGGAAAACCGCTTCCCTCACCATGATAATTGGCAGTAATATACAAGCAATCTTCTACTTCGTCTAATTGGATATTTCGAACAAAAACATTTTTTATATAACCTCCTCTATCTGCATTTGTCTTTAAATAAATTCCTCTTTTTAAGTAACCAACCGTTTTGCAATTCTCCACATATACATTTTTAATTCCAGCCGACATTTCGCTTCCTAAAACGACACCATGTAGTCCTTTAAAATTGCAATTTCTAATTACAATGTTCTCGCTGGGTGTGTCCGAGTTGGCTCTTCCTTCATGATCTCTACCTGCTTTAATAGCAATATTATCATCCCCATTATTAAATGTAATCCGCTCTATCAAAACATCTTTGGCGTACTCTGGGTCGATTCCGTCATTGTTATGATTTAAAGATTTATAACTTACATCTCTAACGGTTATACTTTCTGATTTTAATAAATGTAAGCACCAAAATGGGGAGTTTTCGATTCGGATTTTCTCAACCAAAATATTTTTGCAATTGAAAAACTGAATCATTTGTGGTCTTAAAAAATATCCCTTTCCGAATTTTCTATCTTTCAACGGAATATTATTATGATTCATTTCGCGGCTTAATTTTTTACCCGCATTTTCTTTTGCTTTAAAACTACGCCAAGTATTTCCTCCTTCGCCATCAATTGTTCCTTCACCTGTAATAGCAATATCTGTACATCCGTACGCATATATAAGCGGACTATAATTGTAAAGCATTGTTCCCTCCCAACTTGTAAGTACCAATGGTAAATAATGATCGGGATTATCGCTAAATTTAATTTTAGCATCTTTTTCTATTACTAGCTTTACATTGCTAACAAAATGTATTGGTCCGTTGAGTTTGTAAATTCCTCTCGGAACGACAATTGTTCCGCCTTTATTTTTCTTGCATAATGCCATCGCTTTATCAAAAGCTGGCTTGCTATCGCTCACAGAATCTCCTTTCGCGCCAAGCGTAACAACATTTATTTGATATGAAGGAATTACGGGTAACTTGATTCTACTTACAATAGAATCGACTTTCGTTGTTGGAAAATCAACCGTTTGTGCAAAACAATTCAATGATAATAATAGAAAGAAAAGAAAACTGTATTTCATTTTTTAGATTGCTTAGAATTTTAGACTACTTAGATTTTTAGACTGCTTAGAATGTTAGATTTCTTAGACTTGATGACTACTGGTATTATATCTAAGACGCACTGCGGTGCGTCTCTACGGAAAACCTTTGTGCTCAATTTTGTCACCCTGAGCGGAGTCGAAGGGCATACGGGCTTCGACTCCGCTCAGCCTGACATGGATTACTTTATGTATAAAATAGAGTAAATACTCTATAATTAGAACCTATTACCTCTCAGAACCTTTGTTCTTAAGAGAAACCTATATTGCGTAGACGCACTGCGCTGCGTCTCTACAGAAAACCTTTGTGGCTCCAAACCTTTGTTCCTTTTCTCCCCAATCTTGTCACCCTGAGGAACGAAGGGTCTCCACAAGAAACTAACACAAACTTGTCCTAAATTGTCGAGCTACTCACGGAGATTCTTCCTGCGTCAGAAAGACAAGTTTGGGGTTACATCATGGGTAAACCTATATTACGTAGACGCACTGCGGTGCGTCTCTACAGAAAACCTTTGAACCTTTGTTTCTTTGAACCTTAAAAAAGAACCTTTGTCCCTTAAAAAAAAACATTCCCAACCGTATATTTTTTAACCTCTTTTTTACTTAATTGATGCGACCATGTAACTCTATCTTTTGGTTTGTATCCTTCACCACTGCAATTATATTCGGCATAAAAAGCAGTTTTTTCGGCTTCGGGTTTAGACCAATTTTCCCAGCCCTGTGGTACAATATGATTTCCCATTTTACACTCTATAAAAACGGTTTTGGCATAAATACGCCACGGTCTTCCTAGGTAAACTTGTGTTGCATTTTTATCAGCGGTTAGATTACAATTTTTAAACACAAACCCAAACGCTATTCCTTCGGGTGTTGATGCTGCTGTTATATATGAATTCTTAAGGCTATGAATTTGGCAATTCTCGAAAAATACTGTGGCTTTCCCAAAAATAAAATCGGTTGTTCCTTCGATATAACAATCTTTAAAATATTGCCTTGAGTTGTTTCCCGATGCGTATAATGTATCTTGGTTTCCTAATATATTACAATTAAAAACATACGCTCTGTCGCCCATAATCGATAAAGCAACTGCTTGTCCTATATCGCCAGATGAATTTTGAATCGTTAAATTTGATGCCGAAAAATCATTTCCTTCTACCAACATTGTGTAGGTGTAAAAAGTGCTGTTTCTGCCTAAATTCATTTTCCCAAAATAATCATCGTAGGTAATGATTGTCTTTTCTTTGCTCTCGCCAATTAACGAAATGTTGTTATTAAATTCAGGAATCCTTATTTTTTCATAATACGTTCCGTTTTTAATATGAATCGTTACTTTCTCATAGGGAAAAGCTTTGGTCGCATTTATCGCTTCCTGAATTAACTTAAAATCACCAGATCCATCTTGGGCTACGGTAATTACGTTTTCGGATTCAGCTTTTTTTTTTCGCTTTTTTCAAAAGCGTATTTTTTCTCCCAACTTGGGTATTTTTTTAAAGGTTCTTTTGGCTCATCGGTGTACCAAGCGTATCCGTTTTTTCGTTCTGCTCCTATCTCATCCAGAGATTTCTTTTTGACTCCATCTCTATCACAAAAAAATGGTTCGTTAGTGTCTAGCTCCATAAACCTTGCCCAAATTGGTGAAGCATTTGTAGCTGGAATCATTTTTTTATCGATAATTTTCCCCGCATCATTTAGAATTCGTTTTTCTTCGAGATTTGTAATCTTCGTTTTTTCAAACCATGCACAAGCACTTTTTACAGCTGTAATTACTTCTGGTGATGGTTTATCGATAGACATTAGCAACAATACTATTTTAGCCGATTCTTTCCCGCTTAAAGATGGTAATTCGTAAGCTCTTGCTTTGGCTGGAGCCAAAGTATTTTCGTCATGTTGCGCACACCAAGCCGTTAAAACTCCGTTTTGTTTGTATTGTGTTTTTATGATGCAGGTTATTCCTTTATCAAAAGCTGTTTTGGCTTTGGTAACATAATCTTGCGATATAGGAATACCGTTATAATCAGAGGTTTCTGCTACTTGTTTTAGTATCGATAGGATATGAAACATCGAATCGTCATTGTACGTTATGTGGGTATAATATCCTTTTTTTAAGGGATAAAATTGTGGCCATCCTCCATTGTCATATTGTGCTTCTAGCAAATAATCCAGTCCTAAAAGAAATGCTTTTTTATATCTTTCGTCTGGTTTTTGCTTGTACATTTTTGCCAGAAAAAGCATTTCCTGACAGGTCGCTCCATTATCAGTTGTGATATCATGTAGGTCACTTTTTAGTGCGATTAGACTTTGTTTTTCAGTATCAGATAGTGGTTTCTGCATTTCGATATTCTTTGGCCATCCACCAATGTTGCGTTGGTACAATAACACGTTCTCGGCTATGGCTTGAGCTTCGGGCGTTGCAAACCAAGCCGCATCGCTTTTGCGAATAATATCACTCCAGTTTTTATAATTATTTTGAGCTTGCACCATTACGCTACAGCCCAATACTATTACTAGATTTAATACTATGAATTTAATATGTTTCATTTCAAATTATCTATTTAATTCTAATGCTGCCAAGATAAATGGACCTGTTGCTTTAGGATCGTTGTCTTTTTTTCTTTCGTTTATATAATACTCATACGAACCGTCTCTGTATGGTTTTCCTCCTAATCCTGCAACTGCGCAAGCATTAGTAATTGTAATCTCCCCATTGGCATCGACTTTAATCAATTGTTTCGTTAATCCGTCAAAAGATTTGTTTGCAATGTCTTTATATTTTTTTGGCAGATATCCTTTGTTTGCTCCTTTTGCAAAAGCATAAATAAACATTGATGATCCTGATGATTCTAGATAGTTTCCTTCTTTATTACCCTTATCCGTTACTTGATACCAAAGCCCTGTTTTCTTATCTTGAAATTTTACCAAAGTTTCTGCAAGTTGGTTTAAATACACAACCAGTTCTTTTTGTTTCGGGTGATCTTTAGGAAAATAATCTAATACATCTACCAATGCCATTGCGTACCAACCTAATGAACGTGACCAGAAATTTGGTGATGTTCCTGTTTCTGGATTTGCCCAAGGCATTTTTTTACTTTCGTCCCAAGCATGAAAAAGCAATCCTGTTTTTTTATCCAAATCGTTTTTCTGAATTAATTCAAACTGTTTGGCGATATCATTAAGTTCTGCTCCTTTTTCAAACTGGGTTGTATATTGTGCATAAAATGGTTCTCCCATATACAATCCGTCTAGCCACATTTGGTCTGGATATATTTTTTTATGCCAGAATCCGCCACTTGCTGTTCTTGGTTGCTCTTTTATTTGTTTTCTTAAAAGCTCTAATGCTTTTAAATATTTTTGATCTTTTGTTGTGTCGTATAAATTAAATAACAAACGACCAGCCGTAACCATGTCTATATTATAGGTTTCAAATTTATAGCTTTTAATGCTACCATCTTCTTGCACTAAATCGTCTACATACTTTTTTATGTAATTGTAATATTTAACATCGCTTGTCTTTTTATACAATTCTTCAAATGATGTAAGTACCAATCCGTGTACATAATCCCATTTTGGTTCTTTTAAATCATCAATCATATAAGCTTCGGGATGGCGTTTCATGATTGATAAAGCCATTCTTTCTGACCATTTTAGGTCTTTAGAAATCGCTACAGTAGTTTTTGCTGGTTCTTGAGAAATAATTTTACAACTCATTAATGTCATTACACAAACTAATGCTATCGACCCCAAATAATTTCGTTTTATAATATGCTTCATTTTAAAATATGCTTTATATTTTTATTTATCCAACTCTATCGCGCTCAACATAAATGCTGTTAAAGCAATCGAACTGTTATCTTTCTTTTTTCCTTTAACGTAATATTCATTTGTCCCATCTCTAAACGGATTTCCTCCTAATCCTACATTTGGCGAGACATTAATTATGTTTAATTCTTGATTATCTCCAAATCTAACAAACTCTTTTATAAATCCATCAAATGATTTTTCGGCTATCGTTTTATACTCCGAAGATAAATACCCTTTATTTACTCCTTTTGCAAAAGCATAAATAAACATTGCCGATCCCGATGGTTCTAGATAATTGTCTTTTAGCATTGGTTTATCCGTAACCTGAAACCATAATCCCGACTTGTCTTTATAGGTAAGCAAGGCTTTCGCTAATTGATTTAAATACCCAACTAATACTTTTCTTTTCGGGTGATTTTTTGGATAATAATCCAATGCATCTACCAGAGCCATCATGTACCAACCCATTCCTCTTGACCAGATTGTTGGTGATGTTCCACTCTCAGGATTTGCCCAAGCTATTTGTTTGCTTTCATCCCAAGCGTGATATAACAATCCTGTTTTTTTATCGACAAAATGATTCTGTACCAACTCAAATTGTTTAGCAATATCATCTAAACCTTTACCTTTTTCAAACTCAACTGTATATCGTGCATAAAAAGGTTCTGCCATATACAAGCCATCTAACCACATTTGATTGGGATAAATTTGCTTGTGCCAAAATCCTCCGCTTGCATTCCTGCGCTGGTTTTCTATTTGATTTCTCAAAAGAACCAATGCTTTACGATAGCGCTCTTCTTTGGTTAAATCATACAAATCAAAAAGGATTTTCCCCGGATTTATATAATCGATATTATATTCCCTCGCATCGTAACCTGTAATGTTTCCAGAACTATCTATCAATTCATTTGTGTATTCTTTTACATAATCCAGATACTTTGGATTTTTGGTCTTTTGATATAATTTTTCAAAAGAAAGCAATGCAAATCCTATTTTATAATCCCATTTTGGTTTTTCGGCTCCATCAATTTGCCATGCTTTTGGGTATTTGTTTATGATTGAAAGCGCTGTTTTTTCAGACCATTTGCCTTGAGCATTCGCTTTACAACAAAATAACACCAATACGATAATTACCAGTTTATGAAAATGCAATTTGTTAGAATTAGTTTGAATCATTAATAATTATATTTTTAATACTTTAATGTATAGTATTTTTTCTTGCACGCAGATTTTAAAAAAATTTAAGCTGATCTACGCAGATAATTATCCATTATTGATTTTTAAAATTAAATCTGCTACAATCTGCAGAATCTGCGTGAAACAAAACTCTTTTAATCTGTGGCTATTAAACGAAAACTACATTTTACCTTTTTTATTCAATACTTCTAATCTTTCGTCAAGGTATTTTATAAATTCTTCTTTGTTTTTAATACCATCTTTTTCTTGTTCCCAAGCGCCTAAGAAATAAAACGATGTTGGTTTTGTGGTTGGTTTAAAAACCAATAAATAATCTAAATCTGTATCAGCTACATTTTCGATTGTGCCGGTTTCATAAAAAATTGCCATTCCTAATTTATCTGGAACTAATGATTGTGTTCCGTATGTTGCAAGGTATGCCCACTTTTTATTTTTGCTTTCTTTTTTAAGCAATTCAGCGTTTTTCTGTTTTACAATTCCTGTACAAATTCCTTGAATTTCTTTAGAAGCTTTAATTGTATGTTGTGTATATAATTGGTCTGGCTTAATAGTTAACTCCGATGTAAAATCAATTTTATCCGAAGCTGTTTTCCATCCAAAATAATTCACTTTTACCCTAGATTCATTTACCTTATTCTCTACATACGCCAATGTTGAATCAACTTCATAAAAATGCAATTTTTTATTATCTAAATAACGGTCTATAGAACCGATTCCGATTCCTTTTCCTGCTTTTAAAATATCTGCTCCCCAATCGCTCATTTCATGATACGAGTCAAAATTGTCCTGCCCTACCAGAGGTAAAATCATTTCTGATGTTTTTTTTCCAAAAATATCAATAGCATTTCTCCAGTCTAAATACAAACGATATCCTATTCTGTTGCTTTCCCAGCCTGGGCCTTCGTAACGAATATCAAATGAATGATCGGTATGCTCTGGTGCTAATTTTAGTTTGTCCACATTTTTAAATACAGTTCCTCCTATGTACTTGCGTCCTTCCCATTTTCCGTCTGTTTTTACCGATATCTCGGCATAGGTTTTGGCTGTTTTTATATCGTATTTCTTTTGTGCTTTACAACTAGAAAGTCCTAAAATTAATGCTGTCGATACTGTTATTATTGTTTTCATTTTATTCTAATTTATTTAAATATTGTAGCTAAAAATTGTGTTGTGTATTCTACTGTTTTATCAAACCATGGATTAAAGAACCAAAACGAATGTGGTGAATTTTCGATTGTTTTTACCTCGTTATATATCTTATTTTGGTTCAAAATGGCAATCATATCGTCTCTTCCTGCATGAAACCTGTCCAGACTGCTATTTATAAACAATGTTGGCGGTGTGTTTTTATTGGTATGCGTTAATGCCGAAGCTTTTTCCCAATTCTCAGGATTTTCCTGATAGGAACCATTTAACCATAAAGCTGCCATTTCTCCTTCTTCGGATTCTGGATGTTTAAAAGCTAAAATTCCATCTATATCGATAATTGCATTTACTGTTTCCGATGATTTACTTTTATACAAAGCGTCTTCATAAGCTGCATCCTTATTTGTTGTACCAATCAAGGCAGCCATTTGACCTCCCGAAGAACATCCTAAAATAGCTATTTTGTTTGGATCCACTCGGAATCTTTTGGCATTATCTTTTATAAACTTAATCGCATTTTTCACATCATAAATTGCCTGAGGATATTTCGCTTCAAGCGATAATCTGTACTCTATTGTAAAACAAGAATACCCTTTCTGAGCTATTTCTTGCCCTAAAACCTGCATCTGATTTTTATTACCTGATTTCCATCCTCCGCCATGTATCATGATTACAGCTGGATTTAATTTTTGTTTTTTATTGATAAAAGCATCCAAATGCAATGGTCTGATTTTCTCTTGATTGTAAACTATGTTATGTATCTCATTAATATCTTTATTCTTTTGTGCCTGAGCAATTGTTATAGACGGATATCGCTTAATTAATTTGGCGTATGTGCTTTTTATAGTATATGATGTATCAATGCTATACTGACTTTGTACAACAATAGCTTTGAAAAAAAACAAACAAAAAAGCAATATTCTTATCATCTATAAAAAAATAATTTTTAGTTAAGAAAGGAGTCCGATATATAATCAAACTCCTTTTTAACTAACTCAAAAAACTAATAATTTAAAAAAATTATGGAATTACTAATTACTAACTCTTCTTAATATGCTGGATTTTGAGGGAAATCTTTATTTCTGTTCAAATCTAATGCTGATTGTGGTATTGGTCTTAAGATTTTTTGCTGACCATTTGCCCCAAGAAAAGCATTAGTAGTTGTAACTTTAGGATTGTACAAAACAGTTCTATCTACCAATGTTCCTGTACGTTTTAAGTCGAACCAACGGTGATATTCTCCTAATAATTCTCTTCCTCTTTCATCTAATATTGTATTGATATCAACTGTTGTTACTACCGGAATTGCTCCCACTACGCCACCACCAGCTCTTCTTCTTACTTCGTTTATACGTGCTAAAGCTGTTGGTGAATTTCCTGCTTTAAAATAAGCTTCGGCTGCAATTAAATACGTTTCTCCAAGTCTAGCTACTATAAAATCACGTGTACTACTTCTGTTTGTTGCAGCTGTAATAGGTGTTGTATTGTAATTGGCACTTGTTGCTCCACTATACGGAGCATTAGGATCATCAAATTTACGCACAGGAATTAAATTATAATCTCCACCTGAAGGAGCTGATGAAGAATAAGATCCCCAAACATGATAACCTGCAGGCGTTGTTGCCGGAGCAGTGATTTTACCCAAATTGGTATGCGAAGCCAAATACGCGGCTCTATCTGCTGGAGTAAACCACTTTGGCTCGTAAAAATGACTTACTTTCGAAGCTGATTTATCTGCTGTAGCTGTATAGTAATCATAATATCGTGCAAAAATTTCTGTCATAAAAGTGCTTTCCCAGCGTTTATCTCCTTTTTCATATAATGATAATGCATAAACAGTAGGACAAAGTGTATAACTTCTGTTAGGATAAGGATTTCCTGCAGCTGCAGCACCTAAGTAAGGACCAAACCAATAATTTTGGGAGTTTCCAAGAGAAGTTGTTCCAGTTGCATTAGAGGCTATAGAAAACTGAACTGAAAATAATGTTTCAGCATTCATTTCATTACCCGGTTTTACAACATCTTCAAAAGAAATATTTAATCCCTGACCCGCAATAACCTGATCTGCCAGAGCTGCTGCCGTTGTAAAATCTGTTGGTGTTCCAAAAGTTTCGTATCCTTTAGTTAGATACACTTTTGCTAATAAATCCTGTACGGCTCTTTTATTAACTCTTCCTGTGTAAGCGCCTGCAGCAACTACGGGAAGAGCTTCATTAAGATCTTTAAAAATTTGAGCATATACTTGTTCTGCTGTATTTCTGTCAAAAGAAGTTACGGCACTGTTGAAATTTTCTAATACAACTGGTACGCCTCCGTATGTCTGAACTAAAAGAAAATAGGCATTAGCTCTTAAAAATTTAAGTTCACCTACTCTTGTATCTAACGTACTTGTTTTTTCTGTAATAGTAGAATAATAAATTCCCTTATTCGCTTGTTGAATAGCCATGTAACAAGTTCTGTACAATAAATCAACTCCCGCAGATGATGACGATAAAGTTAAATATTTAGCTAATCCTTCTGGTTCCTGATTTCTTCCTTCAGAATACATATCTGTTCCCGCTTCAAATAACCACGGGTCACCACCATAAATATCTTTTAAGGCTGCATAATTTGTATTTATCAATGACTCAAACCCTGGAGCTGTAAGAAAATATTCTTCTGCTGAACCAAAAGCAAGATTTTCTTCTTCAATAAAATCTGAACATGAATTAAGTGTCGTTGCCAGAATTGCTATAATTATTATTAATTTTTTCATTTTTCTTTAATTTAAAATTTTAAACTTAATCCCATCTGAACAGTCATTGTAGACACGCGGTTAACTGCAAGTGCCGCAGTTGCCCATTCTGGGTCGTATCCTTCATAATCTGTAAATACAAACGGATTAAGGACATTTACATAAAGACGTAAGCTTTTAAGTTTTAATGTATTTAGTAATTCATCGTTAAAACTATATCCTAAAGCAATGTTTTGAACTTTTACGAATGAAGCGTCTTTGTAAAAAGCTACATTATTAGTATCGTAATAAACTCCTGCTCCTCGCGGTAACGGGTTTGTATTAGAATATTGAGCAGGAAGACCAGCTCCATTTGCAGGAACATACCAATCACCAAGATCTAATTTTTGACGACCTCTATCGGTAACATCTGCAAAATTATCGTGGAATCCGCTAAAGACTGTCATTCCCTGATTTGTGATTAAAGACAATGAAAAATCAAATTGTTTGACTTTTAATGTTGTAGAAAAACTTCCTGACCATTTAGGGTCATAATTTCCTAAAATAGCTCTATCGTTATTAGCATCTATTTTACCATCATTATTTAAATCTTTTACTCTTGCTTCTCCTGGTTTCTGTCCATAAGAAAGTGCTTGAGCAGCTTCACTTTCTTGCCAAACTCCATCAAAAACAAAGTTGTAGTAAGAGTGAACATTTTCGCCAATAAATAAGTTGTTACCAACATCGTCTACTTTATCTTGACCATAAATAGACTCTAATTTATTTACGTTTTTAGTAAATGTAAAACTGGTTTCCCAAGACACATTTTTTGTCTGAATATTTTTAGTTACTAATCCTACCTCGACACCTTTATTTCTAATAGAACCTACATTTGAAGTAATAGTAGGAACTCCAATTTCTAATGGTAAAGCTTGTTGAAACAATAAATCTTTAGATAAACGATTGTACACATCTACACTACCTGAAATTCTATTATTAATAAATCCGAAATCTAAACCTAAGTTCACCTCTTTTGTTTTTTCCCAACCTAAATTTGGATTTCCTAAACTAGCCGCTGTATAACCATTTGCTACTGTAGATCCATATTCATAATACGTTGGTGTTTTTAAAAGGCTTAAACTTGAATAAGGATTAACATTATCATTTCCTGTATAACCAATACTTCCTCTAAGTTTAAAATTTGAAACAAAAGCTATTTTTTGCATGAATGTTTCCTGATGAAGATTCCATCCTAAAGCGACTGAAGGGAAAGCTGTCCATTTATTTCCATCAGCCAAAACTGATGATCCATCATATCTTACTGAAGCTGTCAATAAATAACGACCTTTGTAAGCATAATTAAAACGGCCTGCATAAGATTCTAAAGTGTTTTTAGAATATGGAGTAAATACACCAGAAGGAATTAAAGCGATATTCCCGCTTCCTGGTGTCAAAGTATAAGAAGACTGTGCTCCTGATCCTAAATTATAAAAACTGGTTTCGAAAGGGTTTTCTCTTGATGCCGCAAAATAAGTTTCTGTAGTATTAGAGTAAAAACTCTGAAGTCCTAAGAAACTAAATACGTGATCATTTTTAAGCGTATAGTTGATATTAAATTGGTTATCCCAAGTATAATTAAAGTTTTGTACGTTAGTTACATCACCAGATGGTAAGCTCTTGTTTTTAAGTCCAAAATCTGTTTGTGCTCCAAACGATCTTCCTTCTCTGGCATCCATTTTTCCTGCTGAAAAAGTAGATTTAAATGATAACCAACTATTAACTTTATATTCTGCAAATACATTCCCAATTGTAGTAAATCTGTTTATTTCGTCAGCAGAATTAGCAATTTCTAAAAATGGGTTATAAGATCCTGTTTTATTAATTGCAGACGTTCCGTTTGGATATTTTAATGTACCTGGTTGTTGTGCATAAGTGCCTACGATTTCGTTTCCGGCTGCATCAATTGCCCAAGGTGAAGTAAATGGATTTTGTCTAAAAGCCTCCTGCATTGCTGTCGGACTTCCTAACTGCTCTTTTGTTTTTGATATGGTTAGATTTACACCAAATGAAATCTTATCATTTACTTTATGATTTAAACCTGCTTTAAAATTGTACTTATCGATACCTTCATTATCAATAACTCCCGTTTCTTTTTGTTCTCCCAAACCAATATTATAAGATAATCCGTTATCGGCACGACCAGAAACATTTAAATAATTATTTTGGGTCATTCCGCCTTTAAGGATATTATCCTGCCAATTATAACTTTGATTTTTTGCAACTCTCTGAAATAAAACAGGATTAGAATTTGACTGACCTACTGCCGCGCTTAATTCTGCTGCATCGATATCATTATATGTTGGATTTGTTGCTGAAATTGTAGTAGCTAAAAATGCCGATTGATGGTAATACCACCACTTTTCAGGGCTCATTAATTTTGGTAATCTTACTGCTTGTTTGTTACCGTAAGAAGTATCGAATGAAACTGTAACCCCTGCTTTTGCATTTGTTCCGCTTTTAGTGGTAACGATGATAACCCCGCTTCCACCTCTTGAACCGTAAATTGCTGCAGAAGAAGCGTCTTTCAATACATCCATTCTGGCAATATCCTGCGGATTCAAAAAGTCGATGTTATCAGTTGGTACGCCATCAACGACAAACAGTGGTTTAGACCCATCTTTATTGATAGAGTTTGTTCCTCTAATAATTACGTTAAAACCATCTCCTATACGTCCAGAATTTGAGGTTACCTGAACCCCTGCAATACTTCCCTGAATTGCTTCCATAGGATTGGTAACATTTCTTTCGGTTATTTTGGCAGACGATAATGTGTTTACTGCTCCTGTAAGATCAGCTTTCTTAACCGTTCCGTATCCTACAACAACTACCTCTTTTAGAGAATTTGTGTCTTCGCTAAGACTTATATTAATTTTTGTTTTTCCTGCAACACTCACTTCTTGGGTCTGGAAACCTAAGTAGCTAAATACTAAAATGGCTTTACTGTTTGATACATTTATTTTAAAACTTCCCTCAAAATCTGTAGAAGTTCCGTTTTTAGTTCCTTTTTCTTGAATATTCACTCCTGGCAGAGATAATCCAGCGGCATCGGTAATTTTTCCTTCTATTACAGTTGATTGAGCATTTATTGTATTGCTCAACAGGAAATTCAGGAAAAATAAAAATACAAGATTGTATTTTATTTTTTTCTTTAATAATGGTTTAATGTTCATAGTTTGGTTTTAATGGTTTGGTTAATTGATAGTATTTTAATTCATAATTGATTCTACTTTTTTATCATTTATATAGATAGATATTAATAAAATTTATGCTTTTAATATTCTTTAGTAAATAAACCTAATCTGCCTTTTTTGCTATTAATCCCTCTTTTTCCATCGTTTGGCTTCAGAAACATTACGAACTTATTTTCCTACATGAAAAACTAACATTATAATCACATTAAAGACTGCAACTATTCACGATGTTATAAACTTGCTTACAATCATCTACATCAATTATTATCATTATTCTTGGCAAAAAACAACTTTTATGTAATCGATTACACGAAAGTATTAAATTAGTTTGAACGAGCCAAATTAAATTAAATAAAAATTATATATTTAATTCATATATAGTATTAAAATTACAATAAGTGTAAAAAAAGTGATAATTTGTTAGTATAATAGTTTATATAAGATTCTAATATTACATTAAAGTAATCGATAACATAACAATAAGTAGCAGTATTCAGAGGCAGTTTACAGTCTTGGTGTTATAAATATTCAGTTTTTAGCCATAGCTCACGGTTTCAACCGTTTGAAACAGATTATGATAATAGATTGCGCTCCAAAGGTTGAAACCGTTGGCAATGTTTGCAGTGTGATATTTGTATTTTTAATAAATTGAATAGATGGTAGTTTGATTTATATCAGCCATAGCACACGGTTTCAACCGTGTGATACAGATTACGACAATAGATTGCGCTCCAACGGTTGAAACCGTTGGCAATGTTTATAGCGTATTATTTTCGGTTTTAATTAGTTGTCTAGATGGTATTTTATTTATACGAGCCATAACTAACAGTTTCAACCGTGTAATACATGCGGAGATCCCTCCTACGTAGGGAAGACAAGTTTGAGAAAGATGAGAATCTGAAATGCAATTACTAAATCACTCAATTATAAAACCTGAATACTGCAACTGAGACTGGTACTAAAAACTGGTACTAAAAACTGGCACTGAAAACTGAGACTGTAAACGGGTACTAAAAAATGAAACAAAAAAAGGCATGCAATAAATTGCACGCCTCTTTTAGCCTAATTGTATAATAATCTTATTTAAACCAGCGAGGGTCGCCTATATTATTATCTTTTATTGTTTGATTTCCAACTGTAAAATCACCATTTGCAGCATTCGCAAAATTAGGATCTAATGTGGTGTAATTTCCAGAGTTATCAAATTTTATAGGAGTTGCTGCTGTCGCGAAAAGTGCTCCTGAATTATAATAATTATTGTTTGCAAACGTAGGAAGAACTGTAACCGCTTGATTTGCATAGATCGCTGCCGTTTGTCCGAACAATGTGTTACGAATAGTCGTTGTATTACTAACAAAACGTATATACAAAATTCTATTAGAAGCTGTCATAGCCTTGTTGTAAATCGTACAACCATCGATTAATATATTAGTACTTAAACCTGTTCCCGTTAAGTCTTTTGCATTATCGATACGGATAAAATCACGCCCTAATGCACAATTATTAAACGTACTGTTTTTAAGTGTTATTTGCCCGATATGAGCAATTCTAAAATCGATAAAATCACCATTATTCGTTAATACATTTGTTACAATAGAGTTTTCTACTATTGTAGATGTAACTTTTGTATTTGCCTGACTTGAAGATATCAATGCTTTTGCAAAATCATGAATATTACAACCACTTATTAAAAGCGGACCGTAAGTTGCATTGCCTTCATTGTATTTAACAACATCGGTAAGCGTTGTATCTCCATTTAAATCTAAATCTATCAAATTAAGGAATGAAGATCCGTTATTAAGTGAGAAGCTTACGTGTAATAATGGCTTTTTATAATTATACAATCCTCTAATTGTGATTGATTTATTCAAACTTATTGAACCTTTAAAAACGGTATAATCTCCCGGCATTAATACTAATGTAGCTCCTGGTGCAGCTTCATTTATTTTGGCTTGCAAATCATCTTCTGGTTTTACCAAAATTCCGGTTCCAATATCAATTCCTGTAGTAAAAGCTACCAATCCTCTTTTTTTACTGCCATTAAACAACTCAGCCGTATATGGAGTTTCGCTTTTTAAATCAGTTATTGTAGCAAATCCGTTAACTTTTTCTTCTGCAGTAATCGTATGAGTAATCGAACCCGGATTAACAACAATTTGTGTTACATTACTATTAGCTAGCCATCTTAAGGTAACTTGTTTTGCTGCTACATCTTCATCTTTAATAGGCAAGAAAATTTGCTCCGATAATGTTGTTGCTTTAGTTTCAGTCCATTTAGAATCTTCTAATCCTGTTGTGCTTACAGCTTTTATTCGTATTGAGTAAACTGTTTCACCTTCTAATTGTACTCTGATTGGCAACTCTTTTGGACTTACCTGAATGGTTTTGTAAATAGTTGTAAATTTAGGATCATCTGCACTGAACTCTACTGTATAATGATCTGTATTTTCATTTACTGTCCAGTTTAAATCGACAGCGGTTTGATTTCTAACTACTGCTGTAAGTCCTATAGGAGAAAACTCTCTCGTAGCTCCTATTCCGTCTAGCAATCCTTCATTATAACTTTCGCAGCCAGAAACTGTAAGCATGAGTAATAATGTGGCTATTAATCCTTTTAGTATATATTTTATTTTCATAAACTTAATAATTTATAATTAGTTTTAAGTTAGATATTAATAGCCATAATCATTAAACAATTTCCCATTGCTTCCTTCAATAAGCTTTTGCCATATTGGCCAGAACTGTCTTGTATCAGGATCTATCCCAATCTTGTATATAGAATTTATCTTACTATCGGTAAGTGTACTCCAAGCAAAAGAGGTATAATCTGCTCCTGGGTTTGTATTTTCTCCACGATTTAATCCGTAAATATCAAGTGTAACATTATCTGCTTTATATTTATAATACAACGTAGTTGGCACATCAACATATTCATCTTTGTGCTGTTGTAAACTGAACATTTTTCGCTTGGCTTCGTCTAATTTTACTTTAAGTAAATTCCAACGAATAAGTGCTTGCTTACGTTCCATTTCTCCTGTAAATTCAAATTTATTTTCATTTACAATAGCATCAAACATAGCCGATTTACTGCTTAAATTATTTATATAAATATCTACTTTTAGACTTTGATCTGTAGCAGTAGCAAATGCTCTTCGGCGTACTTCTTTTAAATAAGGTGCAGCAGCAGCAGGGCCTTCTAATTCGTTAGCCGCTTCTGCAGCAATTAAAAGTACCTCCGCATAACGCATATAAATTTTATTTACTCCATCATCATTTGTAGATGTTACAAAACGAGTCATCCATTCGTAACGGTATTTACCAAAACACCATTTATTTAATGCTCCCAATTCTTGCTTTGCAATTCCGTTTACAGGTCTGCCGTATATGTAAGGAACACAAGTAACATCACGACGACTATCTGACTTATCGTAGTCATAATACATAAAAGGAAGTGGTCCTGCAGAACCGCCACGATTAGATCCATTGGCATGAAACTGATCGCTATCGGTATGCTTTACAGCAAAACTATATAACATTCTTCCTCTACCATCGGCAAAAGGAATTTCCCAAAGAGATTCTCCTCCTGCTGCAGTGTTTTCTTGGTTGTATTTTCTCCAGAATGTTTCAAATGAAGGCTCTAATCTAGCTTTTCCGCTCTGAATTACTGAACGAGATTCGTCTAATGCTAATTTATACATTTTATCTGCCGAAAGTTCTGCGTCATTGCTTCTGCGAACTCCGTCAGGATATTGCTGAAATCCACTTGCAACTAATGCTAATCGGGCACGTAAACCTTTTACAAAAGCTTTATTAACTCGTTCTACACTTGTGGTAGCAGAGCTTTCGTTAGGCCAAGGCACCAATGTTGCTGCTTCTCCTAAATCCTGAATAATTTGCTTATAAATTACATCACGACTAGATTTTGCTAAATAAATTGTTTCGGTAGTAACAGGCTCAAAACGAGCTGGCACATCTCCATGCGCTTTAACTAAATCTGCATAAAATACAGCACGTAGTGTTAAAGCTTCTCCTAACAAATAACCAAACTCGGTTCCTGGTTTTGGGTTACCATATTTACGAATTCCATTGATACAAATATTCGCGCGTTCGATTCCTGTATACATTGATGTCCATGGGTTACCACCACCTCCATCGGTTACTTCAACATTCATCTGACTATTGGTAGGTTTAGCATCATAAATACTTAAACCAGCTTTATCATCCGAAACTGATTCTGAAGCATTATACCATTCTACATCAGTATTAAAGCCATAAAAAGGAAGGAAACGACCTCTGTGTCCATTAGTTTCTGCAAATGCAACTTTAATTCCATCAACTGCGCCTTTAGTTAAACCTTCATTAGAGAAAATTTGTTCTTGATCTAATGTTGATTTTCCGGGAGCGTCTAAATAATCTTCTGAAAACTCTTGGCAAGCACTAAATAGGCTTGCTAATACTAGTCCTGCTATTATTATTTTATGTTTCATCTTTGATACGTGTTAAATTAAAAATTAAGGTTTAAACCAAAAACCAATTGTCTGCTACGCGGATATGCAGAATAATCTACACCCGGAGTTAGTGGTGTTTTTCTTCTTGTAGAAACCTCTGGATCTGGTCCCGAATAGTTTGTAAGAAGGAAAACATTAGTAGCAGTAAGGTAAAATCTTAATTTAGAAACTCCCAATGCAGAAATAAGTGAATTTGGAGATGTATATCCTAATGTTAGCGTGTTAAGTCTTAAAAAAGAACCATCTTCGACAGCCCAATCACTAAATACATAACGATTCATATAAGGCGACCACATTGTAGTGTTTGCATTAAGCGCTGTTAGTGCAGCAGGATCTGTTACTAATTGTCCTGAAGCTGGATCAAGATTTGTCCATCTGTTTCCATCGGCCATATCTGTACTTAAATTTCTATATTGTCCGTTTGGCGTAGATGTAGTAAATTCAACTTTATTAGCATTATAAACGTCATTACCAATACTATAGTTAAAAGAAGCCGAAAGATCGAATCCATAAGCGTTTCCATTAATTACAAATCCTCCGCTATATTTTGGATTAGAATCTCCAATTATTGCACGATCATCTACAGTTACAACACCATCACCATTTAAATCTTTTAGTTTCATACTACCTGGCTGCACAGCCCCAACAATACCTGAGCTGTTTGCAATTCCTGGTTTTAAAGTATACTTCGTTCCATCAAAATCAAAATCAGATACTTCGTAACGACCATCATTTTTAAAGCCGTACATCACACCTATAGGCTGACCTACTTTTACCTGATAATCTCCATCTATTGCAGAGTTCCAAGTGCTCGAAGGATTAAATCCATTCATAACCCCAAGTGAGTTAATACGGTTTTTATTTATACCTACGTTAAAAGAGAAATTCAAACCATAATTCTGTTTTTGTATCGCCACAACATTTAATGTTGCCTCAAAACCTGTGTTCTGAGTTTCTCCCATATTTCTATATTGGCTAGAATAACCTGATCCTGCAATAAGGAAATTTATCAAAAGATCTTTTGTTACATTTTTATACATTTCAAAAGATCCATTTACGCGACTTTTGAAGAAATCAAAATCTAATCCTAAGTTTTGCGTTACAGTAGTTTCCCATTTTAGGTCTGGATTATATAAAATATTTGGTGCAGCCCAATAATTCTCAGTGCCATCTATCCAAGCGGATGGAGTTGATTCTAAAATTTTAACTGTTTGTCCAGTTGGGATATTATTATTTCCTGCCTCTCCATAACTTAATCTTACTTTAAGTGAGTTTATCCAAGAAACTTCTTTCAGGAAACTTTCTTCAGATATTTTCCATGCTGCTGCTGCTGCTGGAAAATATCCCCATTTGTTACCATCGGCAAACTTGCTCGAACCATCGGCACGATATGTTGCTGTAAAAATATAGCGATCTTTATAATCGTAGTTTATACGTCCAAAGAACGAAAGTAATTTATCATCAGCAAAATAATAATTATCTACAGAGATCGGTTTTCCTTGTGATGTCAGTTTTTTTGCTTGGTCAAAATCAAAAAACTTAGGGAATCCTTGTAAAGTTGTATTTACATCATTTCTTTGAGAATTAATAGATTCTTCTCCCACAAGTATTTTTAAATTATGATTATCTCCTAATGATTTTTTAAAATCATAATTAAGAGTATTTGCATTTCTAAAACGAACATCTTTACGATCACTCATAATAAGCGCTGGCATTCCTTGTAATGTAGCTGCAGGTTTATTAGCAACATAATAAGTAGAACGTCCGTAAAAACGAGAATCTAAATAGTTATAATTATCAAGTCCTAAATCTGTTTTAAAAACCAGTTTATCAGTAATTTTCCAAGAAAAACTACCTAACATATTAAAGTTTTTTCTAAACTGCTGACGGTCGTTATCGGCTACAGCCACAAAAGGATTTACAAGATATCCCGATACTGCCTCATCTGTATCATCTGTTGTTAATCCTGGCATTGGTATTGGCGAATAACCCACAGCGTGTTTTAAACGAGAATCGTTTGATGAAACTTCATTTTGCTCATTAGCTCCTCCTCCATTTATCTCTGCATTAGAATAACGCATCGTAAAGGTAAGATCAACTTTTTCACTCGCCTTGCTTTTTAGCGCAAGCGATAAGTTATCTCTTTTAAAATCTGAACCTTGCATAATGGCAGTTTCGTCATAATGAGCATAATTAAAATTGAAATTAATTTTATCCGAACCTCCACGTATGGCTAAATCACGGCTTTGTACTTCGCCAGTACGACCATAAATTTGTTTTTGCCAATTATCTCCTTTTACCCCTTTGTACATGTCATAATCTTGCCATGATCCAAAATATTTTTCATAAGAATCTGCATTTCCTTTTGCTAATAAAGCATATTCATATTGCCATTTTACAAAATCATCTGGCGCAAGAACATCAATTTCATTAGCCATCTTTTTCATTCCGTAGAACATATTAAAGTTCACCGAAATTTTACCATCTTTACCACTTTTGGTCGTAATAATAATTACTCCATTTGCACCTCTGGAACCATAAATAGCTGTAGAAGCAGCATCTTTTAAAGTAGTAATCGTTTCAATATCAGATGGAGAAATATCACTCATGCTATTTACAGGAAATCCATCTACTATTATTAAAGGAGAGCTATCTTGTGTTAAAGATCCTCCACCACGAATTCTGATTTTAACTTCTGAATCTGGCGATCCTTCTGAAGATATTACCTGAACCCCTGCTATACGTCCTGTTAATGCTTCGGCTACGTTTGCAATTGGCGTCTTTCTTACATCATTACCAGATAAAGTAGAAACAGCACCAGTTACATCCCCTTTTTTTACAGATCCGTATCCGATAACAACCACCTCGTTTAATGTATTAGCATCTTCGCTTAATACAATATCTATTTTAGTTTTTCCTCCAGCAGCAATCTCTTTAGTTTTAAACCCTATAAAGGAGAAAGTTAATACTGAATTCGAATTTGTGAGCTTGATTTTATAATGTCCGTCAAAGTCGGTAGAAACACCATTGCTCGACCCTTTTTCTAATACATTTACACCGGGTAAGGTTAAACCCGAGCCGTCTTTAATGACACCTTCTACTGTTACACTCTGAGCAAATATTTGATTGCTCAGGAGAAATACCAGAAAAAAAGTCCAGACAAAATAACTTCTTGCCCCTTTTTTTAATATATGGTTATTGTTCATAAATTTAGTTTTAATAGTTAAGGTTTGTTTGTTTTAAGTTGTTTATTCTATGTTTTTCATTTTATGTTTTTCATTTTAACCCCATTGATGTAGGTATTATTAAATTTTATATTCTTTACATGTTTTAGCGAGTACGGCTCACCTACTTTGTCTATTACAACATTTGTAAACGTGATGTTTTCTATAGGCGATTCTTTATATCCATCTGCCAGGATACCATATTTCCCTCCGTTTTTAACTTTAATATTTTCTAGATTAATATTTCGTATTGCAGGGATAAAATCTCCTACTTGGCTACCGTAGATGTCGTAAAACATAGTAACTCTCAAAACACTTTCGGCAACAGTTCCTACTTCAATGTTTCTTACGTAAACATTCTCAGTAAGCCCACCTCGTTTTGAGTTGGTTTTAATTCGTATAGCTCTATCAAGATTTGGACTATCCATGATGCAATTTTCAACAAAAACGTTGCTTACACCCGCAGATATCTCACTTCCCATTACAACTCCTCCGTGACCATCTATCATTTTACAATTCTGAACAATGATATTTTTACTCGGGATTCCTACTCTTCTTCCATCACCATCACGTCCAGATTTTATGGCAATACAATCATCTCCTGTATTAAAAGTGCAGTTTCTGATAATTACATTCTGAGAATATTCTGGATCACAACCGTCGTTATTAGGTCCATGACTTATTATTGTAACTCCATCTACAATTACATCTCTAGATTTCATAGGATGAATAACCCACGAAGGCACATCGATAATTTTTACATCTTTTACTAATACTGTATTACACTCGAAGAATTCTAAGAAATTCGGACGTATATAATGTCCTTCTCCAAAAACTCTTTCTGCTACTGGTGTTCCTATTTCTCCCATTTCTACCAATGTTGGTCTATTTAACGGATCATTCTGGCTTGGCATTCCTTTTTCCCAACCATAGCCCTTACCAGCCCAAGTCCACCAGTTTTTGGTACTCGATTGTCCGTTAAGTGTACCTTTTCCAGTTACTGCAACATTTGTTTTTTTGTAAGCATATATAAAAGGAGAATAATTCATCATTTCTGTTCCTTCAAAAGAGGTATGAACTATAGGATAATCTTTAGGATTTGTACTAAATAAAATCTCAGCGTTATCATTAAGATATAAATTCACATTATCATCTAAATGTATTGCGCCAGTTAAATATTTTCCGTCAGGAACAACTACCTTTCCACCGCCACCTGCAACACAAGCTTCAATAGCTTTTTTAAATGCCTGTGTATTATCGGTAACTCCATCAGAGATTGCTCCGTACTCGTTTATGTTAAAGTTTTTATCGGGAAATTTTGTGGTAGGAATTTTTTTGATAATTTCTTCCATTTCCTTCCAGGGATTTTTTTGAGCTTGTAATTTTGAAGACGAAATACATGATAAAAATAAAGCTGTAATTACTACATAAATATATTTAGTATTCGCAAGTATTGGTTTATTTATAAGCATTGTGGTATAGTTTTTAGAATTCGGTTTGTAACAACTACGTAATTAATGTAATCGATTACACGAAAATATATAATTACTTTGAATGCGCCAAATATATTTAGATAAAAATTAGATATTTAATTTTTAATCACAAATAAAATTATATTTAGTTCAAAAAAAGCAACAATTTATTACCATAATGCAGTATTAAAAGTCTTAACACAGAAATAAAGTAATCGATAACAGCAACCATTAGATAATGTTAAAAAAATTCTTATTTTTGTAACTTACTAATAAAAAGACGACTGCTGCATGAGCGAAAAAATAACTATTTATGATATTGCCGAAAGACTAAATATCACAGCTGCTACTGTATCTAGAGCATTAAATAATAATCCTAAGATTAAAGAAAGTACGCGTAAGTTAGTTATGGAAACTGCAGCTTCGATGAACTATAAACAAAACAGACTTGCTCTTGCATTACAAAGCGGAAGAAGCAATAATGTAGGTGTTATTGTTCCTCGTATCGATAGTAATTTTTTTGCCTCAGTAATTAGAGGTATCGAAGAAGAATTACATCCTCATGGCTTTCATGTAATTATTTGTCAAACACACGAGAATCCTAAAAGGGAAAACGAAAATCTACATACATTACTTGATGCTCAGGTAGATGGGATTTTGATGTCGGTTACCGATGTTACAAATGAAAATGACGGAGCATTTATGAATATCGTTAATAACAACGTTCCTCTAATATTTTTTGACAGAAAAAAAGATATCAACGGAGTTAGTTCTGTAACTATTGATGACTTTAAGGGCGGATACGAAACTACTAAACATCTAATAAATCAAGGATGTAAATGTATTGCACATTTTTCTGGAGATCAATCGCTTGAAATTTTCAAAAATAGGTTTCTTGGTTACAAACAAGCCTTGCTAGATAGCGGAATTCAGTTTGACGAAAAATATGTTATTCAATCCAAAAGTAGCGTAGATGCAGGTAAAGCAGCATTAGATGTTTTGATGCAATACGATACGCCACCAGATGCTATATTTTCTTCGAGTGATTTTGCTGCTTTAGGAGCAATTCAGGAATTAAGAGCCCGAGATATTACTATTCCAGCCGATTTTTGTGTTGCTGGTTTTAGTAACGAACCTTTTACTAAATTCATGGAATTATCTATAACTTCTGTAGATCAGTCTCCATTAGAAATGGGCAAAATGGCGGCTCGTGTTTTCTTAGAACAAATGGAGAAAACTGATAAGATCATGATAGAAAAAAAGGTAGTCCTGAAACCTGAATTACACATTCGTAAATCATCTGCAAGAACTACTCATTAAGTTTTTTCTTTTACCATTAAGAGATTAAGAGAAATTAAGTTTTATAAGCGCTTCGCTTAAATGAACTTATATCACTTAAATGGTTACCTTTTTGTAGCAAATCGTTTTGAACCATATAAGTCATTTAAGGAAATATAAGTTTTATAAACACTTCGCATAAATGAACTTATATCGCTTATATGGTCAAAAAAATTTGAAACATATAAGTCATTTAAGAAAATATAAGTTTCATAAAGAAGCAAATTGTAAAGCTTATTATTTTAAGTAAAACAACCACAAACTTGTCACCCTGAGGAACGAAGGGTCTCCGCAAGAAACTAACACAAAGTTTTTTTTAGATTGTCGAGCTACTCATGGAAACCCTTCGTTCCTCAGGGTGACAAGACTGAATGGGAATTAAACAAAAAAAGACCATCATTTCTGATAGCCTTTTACTTAATTTTTCTTAATCCCTTAATGGTTCAAATCTTCACGCTCTTTGCGTAAATCTTTGCTTTCTTTGCGGTTAAATTTTTAACCACGAACCAAGTCTAAAGTGAAACCCCTCTTTTCCAAGGAATAAAATCGTTTTGATTTAGAATTGCAGCTTTGGTTTTTATCTTTCCACTTGCTACATTTATTATAAATTCAAGCATTTCGTCACCCATTTCTTCAATAGTTTTTTCTCCTGTGATGATTCCACCAGTATCAATATCGATAATATCGGACATTTTTGCAGCCAACTCAGAGTTTGATGAAATTTTTACAACTGGTGCGATTGGGTTTCCTGTTGGAGTTCCTAAACCTGTTGTAAACAAAACCATATTTGCTCCAGAACCAACCATTGCTGTAGTACATTCTACATCATTTCCTGGTGTACAAAGTAAGGTTAATCCCGGTTTCGAAATGTATTCTCCATAATCAAAAACACCTGTAATAGGCGAAGTTCCTCCTTTTTTGGCAGCTCCAGCCGATTTCATTGCATCAGTAATTAAACCGTCTTTTATGTTTCCTGGTGATGGGTTCATGTCAAATCCCGAACCTGCATCGACAACTGTTTTTTCGTACCATTTCATCAATTCCAAGAAACGTTTTCCGCTCTCATCTTCCACGCAACGGTTTACCAACTCCTGCTCTACTCCACATAATTCTGGAAATTCCGATAGAATTGTAGTTCCGCCCAAAGCGGCCAATAAATCAGATGTTATACCTAATGTTGGGTTAGCCGAAATTCCTGAGAATCCATCAGAGCCACCACATTCCAATCCAATTTTCAATTTAGATAACGGAGCTGGTGTACGTTGTAATTCATTTGCCTTTTTTATCGCTTCAAATGTATCTTTTACAACACTACTAAGCATTGCCTCGATAGTTCCTATTTGTTGCTGATCGTAAATTAAAACTGGCTTTGTACTATTAGGATTTATCTCGTCTAAGGCATCTTTAAATATCTGAATCTGCAAGTTCTGACAACCCAAACTCAATACTGTTGCTCCTGCAACGTTAGGATTATTTACATAACCAGCCAACAGTTTGGCCAAACTATGCGAATCCTGACGAATACCACCACAACCGCCTTGATGCGTGATAAATTTTACTTCGATATTATTGAATAAATTTGAATCATTAGAAGCCGCTTCATTACTCGCGCCGCCACTTTCTGATTTTACCAAAGAGCGCAATAACAACTGATAATCATTCTCTTTAGGCTTCATTAATTCTTTCTCAAAAATATCTTTTAATATTTCGATATTTCTGTTTTCACAAAAAACCAATGGAAAAAACAACCAAACATTCTCAGTTCCTACTTGTCCATCTTCTCTATGATATCCATTAAAAGTTCTGTCTTTCCATTTATCAACATTAGGAACAGTCCAACCTATCGATTCTGTTTTTTCGAATACTTTGGCGCTTTCATGTTTTACATTATTTATGGTAAGTACATCGCCTTTTACAATAGTCTGGCTTGCTCTTCCGACCAAAACACCGTACATAATAATTTTTTCGCCTGACGCAAAATCAGACAAAGCAATTTTATGTTTCGATTTAGTATCAGAAACTATTGTAATAGTTTCTCCCTCAAACTGAATAGTTTCTCCAGCAACTAGATTTACTAACGCTACCGCTACATTATCGGTAGGATGAACTTTTATTAATTTTTTTTGCATCGTAAAAATGTATGAGGTTATTATTTTAATTTCTTTTCATAATTGATAAAACCTTGCTCAATTCCGTTTACATCAATTTCTTCTAATGCTATTGCAATAACTTCTGTTAAACCAGAAATCAACGTTAAATCTTCATCCCAGAAACTTTTATTCTGTAAAGTAAGTCGTGCTATTTTGGTATAATCATCAGACTTCCAAAGTCCATTAAAGAAAGTAACAATATCTTCACTATCATTAATTGGTAAAGTCTGATTTTGCCAAGTGCCTTTATAAAAACGGATCAAACAAGCAAAAGCAAACGTTAAATGAATTGGAAGCTTGTTGTGAATTGCTACATATTCGACTAAACTTGGCAAAACACGAACTTTAAATTTCGAAATAGAGTTTAATGCAATGCTAGATAATAAATGCTTGATAAATGGGTTTCTAAAACGATCCAAAACTTCATCTGAGAAGCTTATTAGTTCGTCCTTATCCATGTTTAATGTTTCGTTTATTTCATCAAAAACGGCTTTATTTACAAAACTTCCTGTAAATGGATTATCAACTGTTTCTTTTACCGTTTCATTTCCATAAAGGATAGAAAACGGAACCATTGCAGTATGTGCACCGTTTAAAATTCGAACCTTACGAGTTCTGTACGGTTGCATATCAGCAACAATCTTCACGTCGAGATTTGTTTTCTCAAACGGAAGTTTAGCTTTCAATTTATCATCGCCTTCTATAACCCATAAAAAGAATGTTTCGGCACTTACAATCAAATTATCGGAATAATCCAACTGTTTGTTATATTCTTCGATTTCATCTTTTGGATACCCGGGAACAATACGATCTACAAGTGTATTATGAAAAGTACAATGATTTAAAAGCCATAATGTAAAATCTACTTCCAGACTCCAATCAGTACAATATTTTAGTATAATTTCTTTTAAAGTGTCCGAGTTATAATTGATTAATTCGCAAGGAATAATAGTTAATCCTTTAGATTTATCACCATTAAAATGCTTGAATCTTTCATGTAAAAGCACCGTTAATTTAGCCGGAAATGAAACTGGTGGTTGCATTGTAGGTTTATCACCAGCAATGTATTCTATGCCTGCTTCGGTTGTATTAGAAATGATAAAAGCTAATTCTTCTTCTTTGGCTAAAGCCAAAAACTCATTAAAAGAAGCGTAAGGATCTATTGCTTTTACAATATTGGTAATCAATTCTTTTTCTTGAATTTCTTCTCCTTTTTTTATCCCTTTCATGAATAAGGTGTACAAACCGTCTTGGTCATTTATCATGTTTACCAACCCTTTATCGATAGGTTGTACAACAGCAATTCCCGCATTAAAATTGGCATCTTGATTCAGTTTCTGAAAAGCAAATTCTACAAATGCTCTCAAAAAATTTCCTTCTCCAAATTGAACAATTTTTATTGGAAGTTTGTCGGATAATCCTATATTTTCTCTATTTAGTTTTTTCATTATTATAACTTAAAGTGTTGCACATAATTGAATTAAATACTTTGTACCTTCAGTTGTAAAAGAAGCATTATGCCTGTTACAAACAAAACTTGTTGTGAGGACTGGCAGGTTTTATTCTGCAAGAATAATGCTCTATTACAACTTAAAAATCAAAAAAACATTTAAAAACAATCTTTAGGAATCGCTCTTCCCTATTTTATTTTCTAATTTTCTTTATAATCTCAAGAACTTCACTGACTTTGTTTTTTAATCCTTCAAAATCATTCTTATCTAATATTTCTTTTGAAATTAATTGCGAACCAAGTCCAACGCAAGTAGCCCCTGCATTAAGCCAAGATGACAAACTTTCTTCGGTAGGAAAAACTCCGCCCGTAGGCATAATACTCGTCCAGGGCGATGGTCCTTTTATTCCTTTTATAAATTCTGGTCCGTACGTATCTGCAGGAAATAATTTTACGATTTCGCAGCCTAATTCTTCGGCTCTGGCAATCTCTGTAAGCGTACCACAACCTGGCGACCATAATACTTTACGACGATTACAAGCTATTGCAATATCTTCTCTAAGCACTGGCGTTACAATAAAATTGGCTCCCAATTGCATGTATAAAGAAGCCGCTGCAGCATCGGTTACTGATCCTACACCCAGAATCATTCCGGGTAATTCAGCCAAAGCATATTTATTTAAAGCTCCAAATACTTCAAAAGCAAAATCGCCTCGACTCGTAAATTCCATTAATCGAGAACCTCCGTCGTAACAAGCTTTTAATACTTTCTTGCTTAGTTCTATATCCGAATGAAAAAACAGCGGAATCATACCGTTTTCTTTCATTGTTGTAGCTACTTCTATTCTTGAATATTTTGCCATTTTTATATTTTTTATCTTGATACTAATCCTGCCGAATTACCATCTAGCATATTTTCAACTTCTTTTAACGTAACCAAATTATAATCGCCTGCAATGGTATGTTTTAAGCAACAAGCCGCAACTGCAAAATCTAATGCTCTTTGGTTATTATTTGGGTATTCCAACAATCCGTAAATTAATCCGCCCATAAAAGCATCACCACTACCTACACGATCTACAACGGGTGTTACCTCTTGTACTGCGGCATGGTAAATTGTTTTTCCGTTAAACAAAACACCGCCAATTCTTTGGTGAGATGCACTTACAGAATACCGTAATGTTGTTGCTACAGTTTTTAAATTCGGAATTAATTCGAATAACTTGCTGTACAAAACAGGAAGTGATTTCTCGTCCTGATAATTAGGATTTACTTTAGGGATTCCGAGCATAAAATAAGCCGTATCAATATCTCCTAAAATAACATTGCTATATTGTAACATCTCTGGCATAACATCACTCGGAGCTTTGCCATATTGCCATAATTTTGATCTATAATTTAAATCACATGAAATAGGAATTCCCATTTTATGAGCTATTTTAATAGCTTCAAGACAAGCTTCGGCAGCGCTTTGCGAAATCGCTGGAGTAATTCCGCTCCAATGAAACCAATTTGCACCTTCCAAAACTTTCTCCCAATCGATTAATCCTTTTTCAATAGTTGCCATCGAGCTATGAGCACGGTCATAAACCACATTACTTCCTCGTGTTCCTGCGCCTGTTTCCAGAAAATAAATCCCTAAACGTTCTCCTCCATAAATTACATTTTGGGATGCCACGTTCATTTTTCGCATTTCTTTTACTGCCGAAGCACCGATTTCATTTTCGGGTAATCTGGTAACAAACTCAGCATTTAAACCATAATTAGCCAAAGACACACAAACATTAAATTCGCCTCCGCCATAATTGGATCCAAATGTTTTAGCTTGAGAAAAACGAAGATGCCTCTCTGTCGAAAGACGCAACATAATTTCACCGAATGCAATTATTTTATTCATATTGTTTTTATTTACCAGTAATTTTTTACCATTAAGATAATTTAACCGCAGAGAGCGCAAAGATTTACACAAAGTCCGCAAAGTTTGGAACCATTAAAACATTAAGAAAAATTAAGATTTACACAAAATCACTATAATTTTTGTCTTTTCGACGAAGGAGAAATCTCCATGAGTAGCTCGACAATTTAAGAAAAACTATCAGTTAGTTTCTTGCGGAGATTTCTCCTTCGTCGAAAAGACAATATTGGGAAAACTTTGCGAACTTTGTGTAAACCTTTGCTTCCTTTGCGGTTAATTTTCCCTTTAAAATTTAAAATATTCTTTTGCGTTATTATAAGAGATATCCTGAACCATTTTTCCTATCCATTCCATATCGTTAGGAAGTTCTCCGCGTTTTATTTCATCACCTAAAAGATTACAAAGAATACGTCGGAAATATTCGTGTCTTGGGAACGATAAAAAGCTTCTGGAATCGGTTAACATTCCTATGAAACAACTAATTAATCCCATGTTCGAAAGGGCGTTTAATTGTTTGGTCATTCCGTCTTTTTGGTCTAGAAACCACCATCCTGATCCAAACTGCACTTTCCCTTTTATACTACCATCATTAAAATTTCCTATCATCGTTGCCATAACTTCATTATCAGCAGGATTCAGGTTATAAATAATAGTTTTGGTTAATTTGTCTTTACTATCTAAGGCATTTAAAAATGAAGATAGTTTTTGTGCTTGCGGATAATCTCCTATAGAATCCCAACCTGTATCTGGTCCTAAAATTCTGTGCATTCTCGCATTATTATTTCGCAATGCTCCTAAGTGAAATTGCTGTACCCAACCAAACTCATGATAGGTTTCGGACAAGAATAACAATATAGCACTTTGGAATTTTAAGGCTTCATCGGGTGTAATTGCTTGATTTTCTCTTTTCTTTTTGAAGATGGAATTAATCTCGTTTTCAGTGAAATTTTCAAAGTAAATTTGATCTAATCCATGATCACTAAGTTTGCAACCATTTTGAGCAAAATATTCAATTCTGTTTTTTAAAGCACTGCATAAATCAGTATAAGAACTTATTGTAATTCCTGCAACTTCTCCCAGTGTATCAATGTATTGATTGTAGCCATCGTTAGAAATTAAGATTGCTTTATCTGGTCGAAAAGCAGTGCTCATCTTAGTTCCTATAGGATTCTTGGCTAGTTTTTGATGATATTCTAAATTATCAATCGGATCTTCGGTTGTACAAACCACTTCGGCATTTACTTTTTTAAGCAAGTTTTGAGTGCTATAGGCTTCTGAATTTATTTTCTCCGACGTTTCGATATATATTCTCTCCGCCGATTTCTCATTCAATAAATCATAAATATCAAAATAACGTGCCAACTCTAAGTGTGTCCAATGATACAAAGGATTACGCATCGTGTACGGAACTGTTTTTGCCCAGTTCATGAATTTATCTTTATCAGAGCCGTTTCCTGTTATAAATTGCTCATTAATACCCAATGTACGCATAGCACGCCATTTGTAATGATCGCCATTTATCCAAACCTGAGTTATGTTTTCAAAAATTTTATTCTCAGCAATAAATTGCGGATTCAGGTGATTATGGTAATCTATTATCGGTTGATTCTTAGAGTAATTATGATATAATTCTTCGGCGAATTTATTTTCGAGTAAAAAATTATCGTTTATAAAAGGTTGAGTAGCGCTCATACTAGTAATTTAAAAAGTGATTATTCGTTTGATGGTTTTCCGATTGTGGCTAAGATTCCACCATCAACATATATGATTTGACCGTTTACAAATCGGCTAGCTTCAGAAGCCAAGAAAACTGCTGTTCCGGCTAAATCTTCAGGATCTCCCCAACGTCCCGCAGGCGTTCGGCTTATAATAAATTCATTAAATGGATTTCCGTCTACGCGAATAGGTTCCGTTTGCGAAGTAGCAAAATAACCCGGCCCGATTCCGTTAACCTGAATATTGTGTTTAGCCCACTCGGTAGCTAAGTTTTTGGTAAGCATTTTTAAACCTCCTTTTGCGGCAGCGTAAGCAGAAACACTATTTCGTCCTAACTCACTCATCATCGAGCAAATATTAATGATTTTGCCTTCGTTACGCTCAATCATTTTTCGTCCAACTAATTGCGACATGATAAAAGCTCCAACTAAATCAACATCTATAACGCGACGAAAATCTTCAATTGACATACTTACCGCAGGTTCTCTCTTGATGATTCCTGCGTTGTTTACCAAAATATGAATTGGTCCTTGATTCTTCTCGATTGCTTCGATTTGTTCTGCGGCAATTTTTTCATCAGTTACATCAAAAATATATCCTGATGCTTTGTATCCTTTGCTTTTGTAATACGCAAGTGCTTCTTCTAATTTGCTTGGCGTTGTGCTGCTAATTACAAGTTCTGCTCCTGCTTGTGCTAAACCTTCGGCCATAGCCATGCCCAAACCATGTGTTCCTCCGGTTATTAAGGCTCTTTTATTGCTTAAATCAAATAACTTCATGATGCTTTATTTTAGTTCGTTTGGTGCAACGATGTCCATATCTCCGTAATCTAAATTTTCTCCCGCCATTCCCCATATAAAAGAATAGTTAGATGTTCCTGCTCCAGAGTGAATAGACCATTCTGGTGATAAAACTGCCTGATGATTTTGCATGAAAATATGGCGTGTATTTTGTGTTTCTCCAAGGAAATGACAAATCGTTTGTGGCGCTTCCAAATCAAAATAGAAATACGCTTCCATCCTTCTGTCATGTGTGTGAGCTGGCATTGTGTTCCAAACATTTCCTGGTAATAACTCTGTTAATCCCATTTGTAATTGGCATGTCTGAACAATGCTGTTTACGATCAATTTATTTAAAACCCTGCGATTGGCTGTCTTTTCTTCTCCTAACTGAATTACTTCGGCATTTTCTTTCCCTACTTTTTTATTTGGAAATTTTGCATGAGCAGGAGCTGAGTTGATATAAAACAAAGCTTGTTCTCCAGTGGCACTTGCAAATAAAACTTCTTTGCAACCCTGACCTACATATAAAGCTTCTTTTTTATCTAATTCGAATACTTCTCCATCAACGGTTACAGTTCCTTTTCCGCCAACATTTATAATTCCTAATTCTCTTCTGTCAAGAAAATTCTCTGATTTTAAATATGGAATCGTTTCTAATTTCAACACTTTTCCTACTGGCATAATTCCACCAACAATATATCTATCATACATAGAATATGTAAGCTGAATTTGGTTTTCGATGAATAGTTTTTCAATTAAAAACTGTTCTCTTAATTCATCAGTGCCATACTTTTTAAAATCTGTTGGGTTTGTTGCGTATCTAAATTCAAAGTTTGTCATAATTTCTATTTAAAAATGTAATCGATTACAAAAATACATAATATATTCTAATTAGTTATAATCTGTAGAGCGTAAATTCAAAATATTTCTTCTCTACCACATAGAAACATAGGTTGTATATGCAAAAAGAACCCAAAAAAGAAACTCATTTCTTTTACATAATAATCTTTGTGTTTGTAAATAAGTGAAACCGCCTTATTTAATATCAAAGAAATCTATGCTCCTATGTGTTGAGATATTACTCTAAGAACAATAATTTATTATTTATAAATCGGTGATAGGGGCATATTTTGGTACTAAAAGCTTCATTACTGTCCAACCTGTTAGGTAACAAATGGCGCAAATAGAGAAAATGATAAAATACCCAGCTTCAATTCCGCGAAAGCCCATAAAAGACATATTGGTTTCTTTACTATAATCAAACAATAATCCTGATCCTTTGTTAATTAATGTAGAGCCAACACCTCCTGCTAATCCGCCAATTCCAGTAATGGTTGCGATTGCTTTTTTAGGAAACATATCCCCCACTGTTGTAAATATATTAGCCGACCAAGATTGGTGTGCTGCTCCCGAAATACCAATGATAATTACGGGTAACCAATAACTTATATATCCTAATGGCTGAGCAATTAAAGCTAATAACGGGAAGAATGCAAAAATCAACATAGCTTTCATTCTGCCTTCGTACGGATTCATTCCTTTCTTTTCGACAAAATAAGTTGGCAACCAACCGCCAATAATCGAAAGTAACGTAATCATATATAAAACAAATAATGGTAGAGCTGCTTGGGTAGAATCCATTCCGTAAACTGAACTTAAATAAGCTGGTGTCCAGAATAAGAAAAACCACCAAACACCATCGGTCATAAACTTTCCGAAAGCAAACGCCCATGTTTGTTTGTATTTAAAACAATCTACAAAAGATACTTTAGTACTTGTTTCTGGTACATAACCTTCTAGTTTACTATCGGCAATATCGTCTTGCTGAATATATTCTAACTCTGCGGCAGAAACTTTAGGATGTTTTTCGGGCTTATCATACATAAAAACCCAAAATCCCATCCATACAAAACCTAGCGCACCTATAATAATAAATGCCATTTCCCAACCAAAAGACTTGGCTATAAAAGGAATCGATATTGGTGCTGCCAATGCTCCAACGGTTGCGCCAGCATTAAATATACTTGTAGAGAAGGCTCTGTCTTTTTTAGGAAAATATTCGGCTGTAGTTTTTATCGCTGCAGGAAAATTTCCCGCCTCTCCTATTGCTAAAATAAAACGGGCAAAAATAAACAACGTTACACTCACATTAATGACCATTCCTGTATCGTTTATAGAACTGATAATTTCTTTTGAACCTTCAAATCCTACAAACCAATTACCTGTTATAATCCCTGAAGTTGCAATACCGCAAAACGCGTGCAAACAAGCTCCTAATGACCAAATTCCGATTGCCCAAAGAAATCCTTTTTTGGTATCTAACCAATCTACAAATCTTCCTGCAAACAATAAAGAAACGGCATAAAATATAGAAAATAAAGCAGTAATGTTTCCGTAATCGTTATTTGTCCAATGAAACTCTGGGGCGATATAATCACTCCATGTCAATGAAAGAACTTGTCTGTCTAAATAATTGATTGTCGTGGCAAAAAATAACAATGCACATATACTCCAGCGATACTTTCCAGTGGATTTTGTGGTTTGGTTCATGGTTTTGGTTTATTATGGATAGTTAAAAAATTATTCTCTTTATTTATGCTGATAAATTTCAAAATTAAGGCAGAAATAAATTTTAATGTAATCGATTGCACAAATATAGTTTTTAATACTAACTTAGCAAATAATTTAAATATTTTTTTGAATAATCTATTTAAATAAACACATCACATAAAAAAACAGAGCAATAAACACGTATTAACTAATATATATGTTAAATGGAAAAATATAGAAAAATAGCCAAATTATGCAAAAACTAAACGCTAGATATCATAAAAAAATGATCTAGAATTTAGTACTTAAAATTAAATTCAAGACATAGAAACATAGTATTTATTCTGTCAAAAATGGTTTTGAGAAGACTTTTTCTTTTATATAAACTAATTTGTTTTTAGAAAAAGCGAAATGCCTTTATGAAAACTTTAAAAACTACGTTTCTTTGTAATTAAAACATTCAACAATATAAAACTTAGAATATGATTATAGATTCATTAAACAATGCAGCAAAATATTATAGTTTACATCCTAATTTTAAAAAAGCATTTGATTATGTAAATGAAAATGACATTAGCAATCTTCCTGAAGGCGCATTTGAAATTGCCGAAGGCTTGAAAGTTATAGTTATTGTAGGCGAAGGAAGCTCTAAAGAAGAAAGCATAAAAGGATTTGAATGCCATGATAAGAATATCGATATACAAATCTCTATAAAAGGACCGGAAACTTTTGCATGGAAACCTAGAGAAAATTGCACGAGTCCAAACGGAGAGTATAGTGATGAGAAAGATGTGCGCTTTTTTTATGATGCTCCCGATATGTTTTTTCAATTACAAGAAAAACAGTTTGCAATATTATTTCCCGAAGATGTTCACGCTGCAATGATTGGTGACGGAATACTAAAAAAAATCGTGATTAAAGTTAAAATATAAGTAAGTCAAAAGGGCTAATAATTAATTAAGGGATTCTTCCGCTTTATTTTAATGCCGATGGATCTATTGGTTTAGAAACGCTAAGAAATGGGACGCGGATGACGCAGATTCGCTAAGCGAAAACGCAGATAAAAACGGATTTTGTTCTTATCTATCTGTCTTTAAAATCTGTTTTTATCTGCGCCTTTACTGTTTAATCCGCGTCCGAATTTTAGACAAACTAATTAACATATTAAGAGATTCTTCTGCTTTACTTTTATGCCGATAGATCTATTGGTTTAGAAACGCTAAGAAATGGAACGCGGATGACGCAGATTCGCTAAGGCGAAAACGCAGATAAAAATGGATTTTTTTCTTATCAATCTGTTTTTTAAAATCTGTTTTTATCCGCGTCTTTACTTTAGTAAATCCGTTTAATCCGCGTCCGAATTTTAGACAAACTAATTAACATATTAAGAGATTCTTCTGCTTTATTTTAATGCTGATAAATCTATTGATTTAGAAACGCTAAGAAATGGGACGCGGATGACGCAGATTCGCTAAGGCGAAAACGCAGATAAAAACGGATTT
>NZ_JPRM01000054.1 GCF_000737695.1 Flavobacterium hydatis | reverse complement strand
GTCTTTACTCTCCATAAAAAACGTTAATGTTTATATAGCTTTATGATTTTCAAGATGTTTATAATTTTAAAAATAAATAACTGAACTTATTAACTATTTCTTATTTTTGAGGGAACGAAATAATCAAAATATGTATTTGAAAAAGATAAAAAGGTATGTAGTAGCCCAATCAATTGCTTTATTTGGGATAGTTTTATTGTTAATTGGTTGTAACCAAAAAGAAAAGAAAGTTATAGAAAAGCAAGTTGTTTATCAAGCAATAAGTACCAATAAAGACACTGCTGTTTTATCAATTGTGATTAATAAAGACCGATTTTATGGTCAATATGAAATAAAGTACGGAGAAACAACGAAAGATTCTGGAAGTATAAAAGGTAACATCAAAAAGGATGTTTATCTTGGGGAATTTTATTGCAGAACTTATGGAGGCGACTTAAAAAGAGTTCCGATTTCGTTATTAAAAAAAGACAATAAATTAATTTTAGGAAAGGGTGTCATAACCACATATCTTGGTTTGCCTTGTTTTGCTCCAGACATTCCTGTAAGTTATACCGATGCAGAATTTATATTTCAAGAGATAAAAAAATAAGTTTTTTTTGAGGTACAAAGGTTCAGAGTAGCAAAGGTTCAAAGGATGAAAACTTTGTGTTTAATTTTTATTCTGCCACAGATTTAAAGGCTTAAATAGATTCACAAAGTTTTGAATCTATTTAAGCCTTTATGAATTTTACGGATAATTATCTAATCTAGATTTTAAGATATCTTTATTGAAAATAAAAGCTAGTCAATATTGCATACAGACCTTAGAGCCTTTGATAATCTGAATCTCAGCACCTTTTTTTATTTAATTTCTGTGATAAATTCTTCTTTTGGAGTTCTAACTTTTTTCATGTTCACCAACCAGTCGTTAGCTTCATCTCTGTAACCAAGAGGTAACATTAATACGCTTTTTAAACCTTGCTCTTCTAAACCTAAAAGTTTATCCATTTCTGCAGGAACAAAACCTTCCATTGGTGTAGCATCTACTTTTTGTTCTGCGGCAGCTACAATTGCCACTCCCATAGAGATATAAGCCTGACGCGCTGCATGATTTGCATGCCATTCTGTAGAAAGAGGTTCGTAAAGTCCCCAAAGTGTTTTCTTGTAATCATCCATTGTGTCAGCTGGCAATCCTCTTTCTGCAAGAGTTTTATCAAATACTGCTGTAATTCTATCTAGAGAATAACCATCCCAAGCGGCAAAAACTAATAAATGAGAACAATCTGTAACCTGACTTTGGTTCCAGGCAATAGCTTTAATTTTTTCTAATAACTCAGGATTACTAATTACAAAAATTTTATAAGGTTGTAATCCAGAAGAAGAAGGAGCAAGTCTTGCAGCTTCAAGTATATAATCTAATTTTTCTTGCGGTACTTTATTACCGTTCATCTTTTTAGTAGCATATCGCCACTTTAATGTGTCTATTAAATTCATTTTTATTACTGTTTTTAATTTGTATATACAAATGTATATAAAAGCTTGTTACTTTTGGTAACTTTGTAACGGAAAGTAATAGTGACAAATGAGTAACCAAGTAACATGGTATGGAAACAGAAAATGATATTAGATTAAAACAGTGTCATGGCACAGTAATGGCCATTCAAGATGTAGTAGATATACTAAACGGCAAATGGAAAATATCTATTATTGCTTGTTTATGTAGTAAAAAAATGCGCTACTCAGACTTGCTAAAAGAGATTACAGGAATATCAGGTAAGATGCTTAGCAGAGATTTGAAAGAGTTAGAAGCAAATCTTCTTGTAACCAGAACTGTCTTAAGCACTCAGCCTATAATGGTAGAATATGAAATTACCGAATACGGCGCAACGCTAAAAGATGTGACTAAAGTAATCGCAGATTGGGGAATTAAACATCGCCAGAGAATAATGGAGAAATAGTATTCAGTTTGAGTACTAAAATTTCAGGATAGTATATACTCTCAATAGCTAAAAAAACTGCAAATATTCTCCAATATTGTCATTTCTGTAAATGATACAATATTGGAGTTATTTTACAGATAAAGAACTTAGACTCTTAGAGCCTTAGCACCTCAGAACCTTTAAAAAAACTATTTAGTTACTTTTTTAAATCTCATCATTGGGACATCATTTAGTAATAAATTAAGTTTCCCGTCTTTATCAATAGAGTAAGCATTTATTTTTTTAATCATTTGCAAGAAAGTTTGCTCTCCGCCACCTTCACAAAACATCATAGTAGTTGGGCCTTGTTCGCCAAACGTTAGTGTTTTTCCTTTTAATGTATATGGAGCACTATATCCATTACATCCTGCATTTCCAGATACTTGTTTAGTTGCTTCATCAAATTTAATGAACGGTTTTTTATCAGGATATAAACCTTCAAACGCTATACGTGGTCCAGAAATATATTCTAGTTCCCAAGATGTATTGTAAAGATCAGCAGTTTTTGTGGTGTCTTTCATCGTTGTACATGAGTTAAATGATAGTGTTAAAACAGAAACGAAAAGTAGTACGTAGTTTTTCATAGATTAAGATTTTAGTACATAAATTTAAATATTTTTAATCGAATTTTATTAAAAAAAGTATGATTATTTTAGTTTACTCCGCTATTAGATACAGGAATTTATCTCGATATTGTATTAAAAACATCTTTGATGGTTACAAGAAAAATTTTGGACATAATTGATTTTTGGGTTATATGAGTTACTTTTGCTGAAAATAAACAAGTCTGAAGCAGTTTTTCATCATATTACTTTCATCTATACTTATGTTTCCTTCTTTTGGGAATGTAGTGGTTTATGCAATGTTTAAAATAAACCAAGACAAAATTGCTAAAACTATTTGTGTTCAGAGAAAAGTAGAATTCAATTCTTGTAACGGAAGATGTCAGCTTAAAAAGAATTTATTAAAGCTTGATGCTAATGAAAAAGAGATGCAGAACCATCTAAAAGAAAAGCAAGAACTTGTTTACATTCAAAATTTTAGTAGCGATGATATCTTTAATAGCAATTATAAAGAAAATCATTTAGCTTCTTTCTTTCATTTTACAAAGAAACCAATCTCGGTTTCTATAACAACGTTTCGTCCTCCAGCTTATTTTGTATAAAATCTAATTTCAATTTTCAATCAGTGTTGAAATAAATTTTCATGGCTTTTTGCCAATGGAATACTTGTTATTAATTAAAATTTATACAAATCTAAATGAAAAAATCACTTTTTGCCCTTTTAATAATTGGGCAAGTTGTCTTTGCTCAGCATAAAACTCCAAAAGACAACGCCAAAACGGAAGAACTAGACAATATTACCATTTACGGAAAAAAGGAAAAAAGGTATAACGACACAATCTCTTCTATTGCAACGCGTACAGCTACAAAACTTATTGATATACCACAATCTATTCAGGTAATCTCCAAGGATATTTGGAAAGATCAAGGTGGATTAAATCTTAATGAAGTTTCAAGAAATATGGTAGGAGTTGCCAATACAACACCTTATAGTTCTTTTTCTATGAGAGGTTTTAATAATTATGGGGATGCTTATTTATTGACCAACGGAATGAAAGGTACTTTATATCATTATAGCCAGAAGGTATTGCTATATAATCTTGATCAGGTAGAGATAATGCGAGGGCCTGCCTCGGTAATGTATGCCGTAGGAAACCCAGGAGGAGTTATTAATTTAACAACAAAACAGCCACTTGATAAAGCAAGATACGAGGTTAATTTTACCACCGGAAGTTGGAATTTATTTACGGGATTTGCCGATGCAACTGGGCCATTAACAAAAGATAAAAAACTAAAATACAGATTGGTTGTAGGAGGTGAGAACAGTGATAGTTATAGGAACTTTCAGTACATGAAAAACCTTCTTATTACACCTACTTTACAATATGATTTCTCGGAGAATACATCATTAAATGTTGATTATACGTATCTAACGATGAATTCACGTTTTCAATATGACAGAGGTACTTATATCAAGAAAAAAGCCGATGGAAGTTATGATTTTGACAATGTAGATCCAAATTTTACCACTCAGGGAAGTCCGTCGTTTGGGAAAGATAAAAACTCATCGGCTTCGTTAACTTTTAAGCATAAATTTAATGATAAACTTAGTTTTGCATTAATGAGCCGTTATGTAAGAAGAAATCTAGATATGCTAGACGTTTATGGATTTGGACCACTAAATGCTACACAAGACAGTATTCCGAGAGAAGGAACTACATGGAAATTTAATACGCAATGGATCGCTAATACGGCGTTTTTAAAATACAATTTTAAAACGTCTAAGTTTATTTCGCATGAACTGATTGTTGGTGCTGATATTATTCAGGATCGTGTTTTGAAAAACCTATATGTTAGCAAAGTATATCCGTCGTTAAGTATTGATAATCCTGATTATTCGCAAGACGCGATTGTTATTAATGATCCAAATGTACCATTGGGAGATGAGGGAATGGATAATAATACGAAGGTTACTAATAATTATGCAGGTTTTATTCAAGATCAAATTTCGATAGGAGAAAAATGGAAATTAAACTTGGCAGTGCGGTATAATGAATATCGATATAAACAGAAACCTGTAGACGAACTTGATGCTACGGGAGTAGAAATAACTTCGGATGCTAATGCATGGATTCCGCGTGTAGGATTGGTTTATGAACTTAAAAAGAACATAGCTCTTTATGCTTCTTACACAGAATCATTTGAGCCACAAAATAATAATAATGTTGGTGCAGGCGGACCATTTCCTCCAAAAAAAGGAAAACAATATGAAGTAGGGTATAAAGGTGACTTTTTCTCGAATAGACTAAGTACTACATTGGCATTATATGATATTGATTATGTGAATATTCTTGTAGCCGATCCGAGTGATCCAAATAAGAAAAGAAGAATTGCAATTCCGGGTTTAAATAGTAAAGGAATCGAAGTTTCTGTACAAGGTATTATAACGCAAAACTGGTCGGTTATAGGAAGTTATTCTTATAATGAAGTGAAATATCTTTCTAAAACATCCATCGGAAATGTGGGTGACAGACCATTAAATGCTCCTAAATATGTAGGTAATGTTTGGGTGGAATATAATTTTACAGAGACTATCTTAAAAAATCTGAAACTTGGTGCAGGAATTAGATTTCAAGGAAATACTTTGGGAGGTAGTTACCGAGATGATTCTCTTTTATTACCTGCTTATTCTTATATAGATATGTCGGCAAATTATAGATACAAGAATTATATTGTTGGTGTAACAGCCAATAATATCACAGACAAATTGTATTTTCCAGGAGCGTATGGTACAACATCGTTATTTACTGGAACACCTCAAAATATTCGTCTTAATCTTGGTTTTGTATTTTAGATATTTAGGCTTTACAGAAGAAAATGTAACAGATAAATGAATTTTGATTACATTAAAAATAAAATTTTACCGCAAAGACCGCAAGGAAAAATCGCAGAGTTCACAAAGCTTTGCGAACTTTGCGTAAATCTTGGTGCTCTTTGCGGTAAAATCATTTCTCTTTTTTTATACCTCTATTTAGCTAACCACTTATCTAAAGTCTTCATTATTTTCTCCTGATCTTCTTTCGAGAAGTTTTTTATTCTTGTCGCATGGCTTCCTCCCGGATTAACCATTTTTAGTGCATCAAGACTAGGGTTTGGAGTAGGAGCACAAGCTCCCCAAGTATCATAACCTCCATATATATAAAGTATTTTTGATCCTTTATTTTCTACGTATTCTCTAACTTTCTGGATGTATTTTGGGTTATAAGTTATCTGAACATCTTTTGGTGCAAATCGATTATTTGAAGTGCTTTTTACTGCAGTCAATAAATCTTTTACTGGTCCGAAATCAAAACCATAATAACCTAATTCGTTCATGTGTTGGTAATATGACGGCAATAAATCGTAGAAGGTTTTATCGCAGTAAAAACTAATTCCGACGATTTTATTCATGTAATCAAATAATTCTTTTGATGGCGCATTTTTACTCGGAATATCTTCACATTTTCCTCCCCATTGCCAGAAAGAAAAAGGAAATTCCAGAGCAGCGTATTCTAAAGCCTCATCTATCGAAACTTCTGTAAAGGTCATTTCTTTTTCCTTTGCATATAGTTTTATTTCGTTAAGAAGAGCAGTTCTGTTTTCGAGTAATGCACGCTGAAATTCAGTTATTTTCTCACGACATTCTGCTGTACCTACGCTTGCAAGATGTTGTTGTATTCTTGGGTCTTCCTGTGTATTAATTAATGGTGCTACATAAGGAACAGCTACATCTACATCTTTTGGGTATTTCGACTTATATATTAAGGTAGTTTCTCCGCCTTTGCTAATTCCTGTCGAGATCCATTTTCCTGTATATAATTGTTTTAGTTTAGTAACTATATTATGATAATCGGCAATAGCCTGATCATTTGTAAGATATTCCCAAGGAACTGGGTTTGGTCTGGATTTTCCGTAAAAACGATATTCTACAATAACCTGATTCGCATTTAATAAAGAACTTAATTCGGTTTTAGTATATCTAGCTGCATATCCTTCGGTTTCGATAACCATTGGACTATTAAAACCTAAATGCGATAAATAGATGTAATGTTTAAAAGTTCCTTTCTTAGGATTTTTATGATCCAAAGGTTCATTAAGTACCAATTGATACGATTCTGTAAATCCTTCTAAATCCTTCATTTTGGTAATCTCAACACCGGGAAATAATTGTGATAGTTTATTTTCTAAATTGGTTTTAACGGCAGTTTCAGTTTGAGCAAAACTCAAGTATGAAGTAAAGGAAACAACCAGAAGTAATAAAATGTGTTTTAACTTTTTCATTATTTTTAAATTGATTTTTTTATAAAAATATAGTCTTCAAAACTAATCAATTTATACTATATTAACCTTAAGTTGCCTTATGTTAACTACTTCTTTGCAAAATTGGATTTGGAAAAAATAATCTACTATTTTTAGTGAAATTTCAACTTTAAATATGGAACCTATTCAACTTATTTCAGACAATTTTATTGAAGAAAATTGTGATTTTAAAAAATTAATAGAAGGACTTCGCGAGGGATTTTCGACTGAGAAAATAGAAGTACCACTTCGGCATCATCATGATTTTTCTAATCCTGAAGAAAACAAAGATTCAACATTATTATTAATGCCCGCATTCCAACCTGGGAAAGATTTAGGAGTAAAAATCGTTACAGTAAGCCCTAACAATGGTAAATATGATTTGCCTTCTATACAAGGAACTTACATTTATCTAGACGGACATAAAGGGAATATCAAAGCTATTCTTGATGCAAAATCTTTAACAGGCAAAAGAACTGCAGCAACATCGGCATTGGCAAGTAGTTATCTTTCTCGCAAAGATGCTTCATCTATGCTTATGATAGGAACTGGTGCATTGGCAATTAATCTAATTCAGGCGCATGCAAGTGTTCGCCCTATTAAACAAGTATATGTATGGGGAAGAACGATAGAAAAAGCACAAATGGTTTGCGATGCATTAAAAAATTCTCCTTTTACTTGTATAGCAGTTTCTACAATCGAAGAAGTGATATCTCAAGTTGATATAATCTCGTCGGCTACATTATCGCCTGTTCCGCTTGTGTTTGGCAAATGGCTTAAAGCAGGACAACATCTGGATTTGGTTGGTGCATATAAAAAAGATATGCGTGAAGCCGATGATGAAGCAATTCTAAAATCGAGCGTGTTTCTTGATACATATCAAGGTGGATTAAAAGAAAGTGGCGATATTTTGATTCCGCTAACTAACGGGATTATTACAAGAGAATCTATTAAAGCTGATTTGTTTGAATTATGCAGCAATAAAAAAACTGGCAGAACATCTGATACTGAAATTACTTTCTTTAAATCTGTTGGTCATGCTTTAGAAGATCTTGTTGCAGCAGCATATTTTTATAAAGAGTTTAATTTAAAATCATCAATAAATGTCTAAAACATATAGCAATATTTGTGCTAATACAGATTATAAAATAGCATCGAATGCATTACAAATAAAAACGATTGATATGCATACTGGTGGCGAACCATTGCGTGTTATTGTTTCGGGTTTTCCTGAACTTAAAGGAAACAGTGTGTTAGAATATCGTCGTGATATTAAAGAAAATTACGATTATTTAAGAACTTCATTGATGTTTGAGCCTCGTGGTCATGCTGATATGTATGGTTGTATTTTGCTTCCGCCAAATGATGATGATGCCGATTTTGGAATTTTGTTTATGCACAACGAGGGATATAGCAGTATGTGCGGTCATGCAATTATTGCTATAAGTACGCTTGCTGCGAAAATGAATTGGATTACTGTAATAGAAGGCGAAAATGAACTAAAAATTGATGCTCCTTGCGGCAGAATATTCTCTTATGTTACCATTAAAAAGGGAGAAGTAACAGGAGTACGTTTTCATTGTGTGCCTAGTTTTGTTGTAGGACTAGATCGTATTGTAGATGTTCCTGGTATAGGAAATGTTGTTTATGATTTGGCTTATGGCGGCGCTTTTTATGCTTATGTCGATTTAAGAAAAAATACGCATTTGAATTTTGGTTTAACCGAAGAAGATTATCGTACCATTATACAAAGTGGAGTAGATATAAAGCATGCTGTAATGGATGCAGATAAAGAAATTTTACATCCTTTTGAAGATGATTTGAGTTTTCTTTACGGAACAATTTTTATAGATGAACCTCAGGAAATTGCTAATCATAGCAGGAATGTTTGTGTTTTTGCCGATGGCGAAGTAGATCGTTCTCCGACTGGTTCGGGTGTATCGGGCAGAATTGCTATTGAGCATGCCAGAAATGCTATAAAACCGAATGAATCTATTACAATAGAAAGTATTACAGGAAGTACTTTTAACGGTTCGCTTGTGAAGGAAAAAGATTTTGGTCCGTTTATGGCTGTGATTCCGCAAGTAGAAGGAACTGCTTTTGTAACCGGTATTAATACTTTTATCATAGATCCAAAAGATCCTATGAAGAATGGGTTTATTTTGAGATAGGTTTTTTAAGGTTCAGAGGTTCAAAGAGGCAAAGGTTCTGAGGTGCTAAGGTTCTGATAAATAGTGCGAATAAGCTCAATCTTGTCACCTTTAATTTTCGGCTTTAAACCACAATCTTGTCACCCTGAGGAACGAAGGGTCTCCGCGAGTAGCTCGATAAAGATTATTGAGTTTCTTGTGATCCTTCGACTTCGCTCAGGATGACAAGATTGGGGATAAACTCTGTGAGCTTTGCGTAAATCTTTGCGGTTAAATTTTTCGCTACGAATTACCACAATCTTGTCACCCTGAGGAACGAAGGGTCTCCGCGAGTAGCTCGATAAAGATAATGGAGTTTCTTACGATCCTTCGACTCCGCTCAGGATGACAAGATTGGGGATAAACTTTGCGAGCTTTGCGTAAATCTTTGCTCCCTTTGCGGTTAAATATTAGAAAGATTTTAAAAACTTTACGAACTTTGTGTAAACCTTGCAGGTAGTTTTCCTGCTGCATATAATTAATAACCTTAACGGTTTTAGATAAATTAATTAAACAATTTAAAATATAATAAATGGCAATTGGAATAGGAGGCTCGAACGCAGCTATTGAGTTAGAAAAAATTGAAAATATGACTTTGGATGTAAAACCAATTCAAGCAGAGGAATATTTAAATAGAATTAAAAAAGCAGTTGTTATTATGAAAGAGGTAAAGGTAAAGGCGACATATGTTAACGCTGGAACGAACCTTTATTATTTTACTGGTACAAAATGGAATCCATCTGAAAGAATGGTTGGTGCTTTATTATACGATGATGGAACGTTAGATTATATTGTTCCTAAGTTTGAAGAAGGTACTTTTAAAAAGTATATGGAAATAAACGGGAAAATCAATTGCTGGGAAGAACATGAATCTCCGTATGCTTTGATGGGTGAATTATTAAAAAGCAAAAACATAGTTGATGAAACTATTGCTTTAGATGAATCATCTCCGTATTTCTTGGTTGATGGTGTAACTAAAACTAATCAATCTTATACGGTTATAAATGCTTTACCAATTACTTCGGGTTGCAGAATGCAAAAATCAGCAAATGAGATTGCTATTATCCAAAGAGCTAAAGATATTACTATGGTTGTACAACGTGCAGCTGCTAAGATATTGAGACCAGGAATAAGTGCTAATGAGGTTACTAGTTTTATTAATGCTGCTCATATAAAAGCAGGGATTCCTTCGGGATCGTATTTTTGTATTGTATTGTTTGCCGATGACACACAATATCCTCACGGTGTATCTGTTCCTCAGGACTTAAAAGATAATGGAGCGGTTATTATTGATACAGGTTGCAGACTTGAAGGATATCTTTCGGATATTACAAGATCGTATGCTTATGGAACCGCATCTGAAGAATACAAAATTATTTGGAATCTTGAAAAAGCTACTCAACATGCTGCTTTTGTTGCTGCTCAGATAGGAGCTACTTGTGGTTCTGTAGATGATGCTGCCAGAAAAACTTTAGCGGAAGCGGGATTAAGCTCTGATTATAGCTTGCCAGGATTACCTCATCGTGTAGGACATGGAACTGGTTTGGACATTCATGAATATCCATATTTGGTAAGAGGAAGCGAAATTAAACTTGAAGAAGGAATGGTTGTAAGTAATGAACCAATGATTTGTATTCCGGGGAAATTTGGTATTCGCCATGAAGATCATTTTTACATGACTGCCAATGGACCTAAATGGTTTACTGAACCAATGAATAGTGTTGATAATCCTTTTGGATATTAACCTTTTTAAAGTTTAAAGTTTAAAGTTTCACGCAGATAACGCAGATTTAAGCGAATTTTTGCAGATTTATTATCCTGCAAGGTTTTTTTTTGACCTTGTAGGTATTAATTATCTCACTAATATTCTTTAAAGCTTTCAAAGTTTAAAGTTTCACGCAGATAACGCAGATTTAAGCGATTTTTTGCAGATTTATTATCCTGCAAGGTCTTTTTTTGACCTTGTAGGTATAATTATCATACTAAAAACATGTTAGTGTTATTACTTCTTTTTGAGTTTATAATAGCCAACTTGGTATTCATAATTTTTTTCAAAAGTATGTATTATATAAAAATAATCATTCTTAACGTCTTCGTTTTTAATTAAGTTTACTAGAAAAATAGCGTTTTGTTTTTTGCTATAGAGAATCTTATAATTTTTAATTTTCGTTTTATTCTTTATATATGCATTTACTATCAAGGAATCATCGGTTAGGTTTGTTTTAAAATTAAGCAAATCTGCAGTTCTGTGTTTTATTTCTTTGATGTAATCATCAATCATTAAAGAGTATTTTTCGTTTAGATTATCCTGAAATATATTTCCGTCGCTCTTAATGAGTTTTATTATTGTATCTGATTTTTGTGATATATAATACTGTCCTAAATTAAGATTTAATGCAATTTTTTTATGTTCACAAAAGCCTGTTTGTCTAAATTCTTTTACAAATAAATTGATGTGTTTGTTATCGATTATTTTGTATGTACCGACTGAAGAAGGAAAACAATCATTTCCGCATCTGGCTGAATAAAGGCAGTTAAATGTATTATCCTTATCAAAAGATATTTTAGTGCCTTGCATAACATAATTATTATCGCTTTGGTCAATCTTGGATAATGTATATTCTTGTGTATACTTGGTATCTTGACCAATAATTTCGCTTATATTCCATTTTTCTCCAAAAATATTTTGCGAATGCATATTATATGAAAGTAGTGTGATTAATAAGGTTAATATGTATTTCATATTTAGAATATTATTTTTAGTTTGTTTACGAAATTATCTATAAAAAAGAGTTGTTGTTTGTTTTATTTAATAAATTATTCAGGTGTTGTTTTTTCTTTTAGCCCTGATAGAAACGGCATCCTTTTATGGCGGGGTTTGCCATAAAAGATATAGTGTATAGCAGGAAATAGCTCCTTGCTTTAACTTTTATTATTAATGATTAAATAAGGCAAAGGAACTAAGGTTTTAATTTTTTAATAAGGTAGCTCATCTGTCGGAATACCTATAAAGTCGGGTTCGGGTGTGACATCAAACTGCACTACTTTAATATCGGTATGACCTTGTTGCAGTGCTTTCATTACGCGATGCATTCCGTCCATCAAACGTCCGTTGGCACATAGGATAATTGGATAATCTAGGCTTGCTTTATCCATTAGTTTTATATGCTCTAGTATTGCTGAACAGGTGGGTAATTGACTCGGATCTTGAAACCAGTATGTTTCGTTTACTTCATTAATTTCGCTTAGCAAAACACGTTTAACTGGGAAGTTTTTTGATAGTTCTATTAATCGATGTACATCCCAAGCCTTTAAACCATCTTTGCTCGGGCGTAAGTTATATTGTTTTCTCATGTTATATTCTGAAATTAGTCTCACAAAGTTATAAAAAGAAAGACCGCCTGCGTTATAGTTGCTAATTAAGTCCCAGAGGGACGCTATATTTATAGAAATTCATAAGTCATTTTGTAAAACCCCATTGGGGTGACATGTATAGCAATCTGAATAGAAATCAAAGATGTCGCTACGCTGTAGCTTAATCCTTAAATTCTAAAAAAAAACTATAAACATTATGCTCCGCTGGAGCAATTATCTATCACATTTTTAAAAAATTTCAAAAAAGAAAAACCGCCGAAAGATATCTTTAGGCGGTTTAGTTTTATGAGTATTATTCTAAAAAAATTAAGTATCGTTTATTTAATTACCAGTTTTTTGCTTTGTTTAAGCGTTCCATCTGTAATTACTACATAGTATATACCTGTTGGTAAATGGTTAACATGATAACTTGTTGTGTTACGAACGGTATCTATTAACGCTCCTGCATTGTTATAAATTGTAATTACCAGATTTGTAGATTCTATATTCTTGAATGTGAAATTAATCACATCCGACGCTGGGTTTGGAGAAATTGTAAATGACTTATCATTATCGAATTCATTAACGCCAAGTGTAGGAGGAAGTGTAACATCTAGTGGCGCACTCCAATCGCTTTCTCCATTTGCGTTTACGGCTCTAATTCTAATTCTGTAATTTCTTTCTGCGCCTTGCTTAGGGAAATAGATAAAATGCGCTGTTGATGTTCCGAATGCTTCCCATCCTGTTACCTGATTGTATAATTGTAACTCATAACTTGTTACACCATTTATTAAAGCCCATGTTGCATAAAAACCATCTGCATACGTTCCGTTTGACGGATCATAAAACACCGGAATTGGTAAAGCTGGGTTTGCATTATCGATGGTTACAGTTGCTATATTAGAATAAGAAGAATATGTAGCATCTTGGTTTGTTCTTACTTTATAAGAGTAACTATTTCCTGCTATTAATCCTGTATCTGTATATGAAGTTTCATCGGCACCAAGAGTAGCAATTACGCTATATGCTCCGTTACCTAAAGCTCTTTCTATAGAGAATCCTGTTTCGATACCTGAGTTATCATCCCATGCTAATTCAACTTCTAGAGTAGTAGCATTTGCTGTTGCAGTAAGATTTGTTGGTGCAAGTAATGCTCCAGGAAGTGTAAAGTCTCTAGGAAGACTCCAATCGCTTGTTCCGGTTGCATTTACCGCTCTCATTCTTACTCTATAATTTGTTTGGCTTCCTTGTTTATTAATGTATAAATAATGTACAGTAGATGTTCCTTTGTCTGTCCATCCGTTTGTTTCATCATACACTTGGATGTCATAGCTTGTAGCACCATTGATTAATGGCCATGTAACATAAAACCCATTAGCATAAATTCCTGTATCACCTTCGTTAATTATTGGCTTAGGCAATGTAGGATTTGGATTTGCATCTTCGATCGTTACAGTTGCAACATTCGAGTAATCGGAACTTGTTGCATTCATGTTTGCTTTCATTTTGTATGAATAAGCACTTCCTTTTGTTAATCCTGTATCTGTGTAAGAAGTTATATTTGGAGCAAAAGTTTTAATAACACTATAAGCACCAGCTCCTTCAGCTCTTTCTAATGTAAATCCTGTTTCGTTATCAGAGTTATCTACCCATGTTAATGCAACGGTAAGCGCAGTTACATTTGCTGTTGCTACCAGATTACTAGGCGCATTAATAGTTGGGGTTGTTATAGACTCGTTTGGTTTTGTATTGTAAGCAAAATTAGTAACAGTATATCCGTTTCCGGTTGCATCTACTTTTACTTTCATCCATCCGTAACAAATTCTTCCTCTGTTTGTGTATTCAAAACCTACATAACCTGTTTGGTTATCCCAAACATTATATGTTGCAGTACGTAAATCTAATTGGTTGGGATATGATCCCGGAGCTGTAAAGTTGCTTGACGCGCCTATTGTGCCACCTGCAGGAACTTTAGTAATGTTTCTTGTTCCAGGCTCGCAAACTAATCTTTTGCCATAAGTTTCTATTTTTAATGCATTAGCCGCAAATTGCCACGCACCATATTCGGTATTATCTCCTATAGCTAAGCTAAACCATTTCCAGTTTGATGCAGATGAAGCACTATAGTCGGGATTGTCTACATAATAGATTCCAAAAGGAGCTTCAAATTCTACTTTTATTGTTTTTGTTGGATTATCTAGTGTTGTAATTCCACCAGTAATAGCTGCATCTTTAAATGTTACTATTATCGAAGAATTATTACTTGGTAAGTGAGAGGTTGCTTTTCCTGTTAAAGCAAGTACAGCTTTTGAATTGTTTTCTAAAGTAAGCGTTGCAGTTAACCCAGCTGGTATTCCTGTAATAGTATAATCTGTCCCTACAGTTAATGCTCCTGAGCTTTTAGTAAATGTTCCATTATTTGTAGATAATGTAATTACTGCATTTGTTGTAATTGCACCATCATTATTATCAGACTCATATAATGTACTTGGAGATAAGGTTACGCCAACTTTTGCAGTTACTCCTGTAGTGATAGGCGAACCAGGTTGTGTATTATATGCATATTCAGAAATTGTATATCCGTTTCCGTCAGCGTCTACATTTACTTTAAACCAACCATAACATGTTAAACCATCGATAAGATAATCAAAACCTACATATCCAGTTTTTCCATCCCAAGCTTTGTAAGTTGATGTGCGTAAATCTAATTGATCAGGATATGCTCCCGGAGCTTTAAAATTACTAGAAGCACTTATTTGTGTATTTGCAGGAAGTAATGAGATATTTCTGGTTCCAGTTTCGCACACTAGTTTTTTTGTATAAGTTTCAATTTTTAGTGCGTTGGCTGCATATCTCCATGCTCCAAACGATGGATCGTCTCCTTTTTCTATATCAAACGCTTTCCATGTAAGAGTTGCATTTGCTGTAGCATCTGGCATATCTACAAAGTATATTCCGTATGGATCAACAAATTTAAAGTCATAATACAAAGCAGTACAAGTAAGCGTTGTTGCTCCGCCTGAGAAAGCTGCTGGTAGGAATGTTATTGTTCCTTTTGCATTATTAGTTTTTAAATGGCTTGTTGCTTTTCCTGTAAGTGTAATAGTTAATTGAGAATTAGAATTTACAGTAATAACAGGTGTAATTCCTGCTGGAAAAGTATGAGTAAAATGTGTTCCAGAAGTTAATGTTCCAGAAGCTAGAGAAAATGTCTCAGTTCCTGTAAGAGTTACTACCGTACCTGTATCAAATGAACCATCGTTAATAATTGCTTCTTTAAAGAAGTTTGTGCTTGAAGCCAATAATCCTCCTGTAGTATTTACTCCTGTAGCAATTAAGTTACTTTCTTGCCAAAGTGTTTTTCTGGCAGGATGTTGTAAAGCAGCAAGCATTCTGTCTATTTGTCCTTGAGTATACATTTTATAACAACCTTGAGCACCGTTGTATCCCATGTAATTTTCATTGTTTACTCTATCGCCATTACAATTTGTTCCTTGTGTACAAGACAAAGTATGTTTACCATCTTCTAGAGGAGTATCATCTACCTCATCAGAACCTGTACATCCTCCTTCGAAAGTGTGTATTAAATTCAGGAAGTGACCAAACTCATGTGTTAATGTAGCCGAAAATTCTTTACTATAAGAGTTGTCATATAAATAAGCTCCATTAAACACAACTCTTGCTGTATTATTAGCTGTCATATCCGAACTTGGGTACCAAGCAACTCCTGAGTTATTAAGCGTTCCGTCGGCATATAAATCGTTCTGAATATAAACATTCATATACTTTTTATTGTCCCATGCATCTGCTGCAATTTGATCATCGTATCCGCCACCATTACCATAACCATTTTTTACAGGATGAAATACAACTCCAGAAGAGCAACCGCCATTTGGGTCAATTTTAGCAAGTTTAAATTCAATTTTTAAAGTTCCTCTTCTTGCCTGAAAAAATGGATCTACTGTAGCGTAATCTGCATTACGACCATTAAAATCATCATTAAGTTCTTTTAGATGATTTACAATTTTTTGGTAAGTAACTGTTTTTCCACTTTGCACATCTCCATATATATGGAACACAACTGGAATTACATAAGTGGTTTCTAAACTTTTGGCTGTTTTAGATTTTCTCTCTGTGCTGAATTTTTTGCTAAAAGTGTCAAAGTCTCTTTTCTCTTTTAAAGCATGAGGATTCAGCTTGTAGATTTTTTCATTTTCTTCGGTAGTCCGACAAGGTAATCCTTGCGCACTCATCTTTAAAACGAAAATGAACGCCATAAATAAAAATAATTTTGTTTTCATAATCTTAGGAATTTGTTAGTATGAAACCAAAGATATTTTTATATTGAATTATGGAGTAGTACTATTTTACTCGTTTATGATATAAAATTATCTATAAATTAACTTTAAAATTACATTATGTATTTTTATTCTTATAAAATTGTAAGTATTTCTCATATTGCGAATATTGGTTTTGATAATAGTTATCATTGTATGCAATCCTGTAAGATGATGCATGAATCAGTAAATGTCATTAACTTAAGGATATTGCTCCAAGCTTCTGGACTATATGTTGAAATGTTTGTATTCAGCTACTTTATAATAAATCCTTATAATTAAATTAGGCACAAAAAAAAACAGGCACTGTAAAGTGCCTGTTTCAATTCATGGAATTTCTTAATATGTTACTAACTCAAAATTAAAATTTATCCCAGAATAATTTAGTAGTCATTTTGTCGCCGCCAATTGCTGTTGCAGCTGCATTATAGTTATCTCTGTTTAATGTAGAATCAAAAAGAGAATATATGTTTCTTACCGGAACTTTTGCTTCAGCTTCACTAACAGCAGTTGTTGGAGCTACTAGAATAGGGAAGTCTAACCTTCTGTATTCTGTCCAAGCTTCAAACCCACGGTTGTAGTAAGCAATCCAAAGTTGGTATGCAATTTTTTGTTTATCAGTTCCAAAAGCTGTCGCATAAGCAACATCAGTTCTTGCTAAATAAGTATCAGCATCTGCAGTAGAAACTCCCCAGTATTTCATACTAGAACGAATCCCTTCTTCATAATAATCAGCAGCTGTACCACCTACATTAAAACCTCTTGATGCTGCATCAGCAAGTAAGAAACTTGTTTCGGTATGATCGAAAATTACACCAGGATTTGTTCTTTCTTTTATTTTTAAACCAACATTACTGAAGTTTTTATAAGAAACTTGTTGTGCATAAGGTGCTCCTTTGTATTCGCCTGCAATTTTTGAAGCTGGGTTAAAAAAGATATCTCTTCTAGGATCTAATTTTCCATTTAACTCGTTTACAAAAAATTCTGTTGGCATAATTTGGCTTTCATTTACCAAGCTATTATATAAAGGGTTTTCATCTATTGTAGTTGAATAGTATTGGAATAAAGCATTTTGAGCATTATCCATTATTACACCTGAAGTAAATGCACTTTCTACCATAGTCTTAGCTTTAGCAGGATCAACATCAGCAAGATGCATTCCCATTTTTAGTTTAACGCTATTAGCTAATTTTTTCCATTTACCAACATTTCCTTTATAAATAAGATCAGCGTTTCCAAAACTACCGTAAGCATCATCCAGATCAGCAATTGCAATATCTAGTCTTGCAGCTAAATCTAAATAAATAGTTTTTGCATCATCATACCTAGGAGTTGGGTAACTTTCAATATTCAAGGCTTCTGTGTAAACAATGTTCCCGAATAAATCTACTAATGTTTGGTAAGCCATTATAATTTGAATTTCAAGAACTGCTATTTTATTCTTTTTAACAGCAACTTCTATCGGTCCTAAAGCTTGTTCATCTTTTGTTTTTCTTTGTGCTACTACAAAATCCTGCAAAACATCTCTATAAAGAACTATGTTATGTGAGTTTCCTAAATTTCTTTTTACCTGATTGTAATTAACCTCATCAGTATAAGTAGATGTTGTCCAGTGTTGAGCATATCCTCTAAAGTTGTTGTCATTTACTGAAGCATTTGTCAAGAAATAAGAATAATTTACTTGAGAACTTGTCATTAAGCTACTCGGTAAGACAGTAGTATACGCTTTAGTATTTTCGTTTAAGCTATCGATATCGTCACAAGAAACTGCTGAAAGCAATAATGCACTTGCAAAGAATATTATATTTAATTTTTTCATTTTTATATTTTTTAGAATTGAACTTTCATATTAAAGTTATACTCTTTTGATGTTGGTAATACACCAGTTTGAAAACCTTGTAAGTTTCCAGATGACATTCCAGCTTCTGGATCAGCATAAGGAAGATTTTTGCTTATGATCCATAGGTTGCTACCATTTACAGCAAAAACTAGACTGTTGATAAATGTATTCTTTAAGTATTTTGTTGGGAATCTATAGCTGAAACCAACTTCACGTAATTTTACATAAGAGGCATCATAAACGTATGCTTCCTGTGGCATTGAGTTGTAAGTAGCATAATCAGCCAAGACAACTGTATTATTTGGCGAACCATCTGCCTTTACACCACCAAGAATAATTCCTCCACCATCTGCAATAGCATTTCTTACAGGATTTCCTAAATGGTTATTTCCTACAGTACTTTGGTAAATACCTGTTGTATTACCATATTGTTGATCTAAAGAGTATACATCACCACCTTTTTTAACATCGATCAAGAAGTTGAATGATAAATTTTTATAAGTGAACACGTTATTAAAACCTCCAGTCCAATCTGGATTTACATCACCAATTGTTGCTCCACCTACAGTCTCATATTTTCCGTTAGCTTTTACAACTCTTTGTCCATCTAAATATTTAAATCCAGTTCCGATTAGTTGTCCGATTGGTTTTCCAACCTCAGCAATATATCCTACACCTTGAAATGATCCAATAGACATTCTATCGGCACCATCAAGACTAATTACTTCATTTCTATTAGATGCCCAGTTAATTCTTGCTTCCCAAGAGAAGTTTTCAGTTTTAAAAGGAATAACATTCAATGAAAGTTCAAAACCTTTATTTTGTACATCACCTCCATTTATCCAAGATCTAGAATAACCAGTTTGTACAGGTGTCTCGATTGATAAAATCTGATTAGTAGTATTAGTTTTGTAGTAAGAAAAATCTAAACCTATTCTGTTTTTTAAGAATTTAAGCTCGATACCAGCTTCAACACCTTTGGTAAGCTCACTTTTTAGGTTAGAGTTAGCTTTATTGTTTTCAGTAGAAAAACGTATTCCGCCTGGTCCAAAATTACTATTCTTAGGGTATGTAGATTGGATTACAGCAAATTCAGCATCATTTCCAGTCTCAGCATAGTTTAAACGTACTTTACCAAATGATAACCAATCAGTTTTAAGATGGTTGCTAAAGATGTAAGTTCCTGTAAGAGAAGGGTAAGTATATGTATTGTTATCTTTAGGTAATGTAGATGATTGATCTACCCTGTAAGAACCTTCTATAAAGTATGTTTCGTCAAAGTTGAAAGTTGCATTAGCATACACGCTATTAGTCCCTTTAGTTTCTAAGAACTCATCTGGATAATTAATTGGATTTACAGTGTTGCTCAACATATATTTACCAGGTACAATTAAACCTCCATTAGTTGCAGCATAAGTATGACCATTTGAAGAACGTCTTGAATTTGCTCCAACTAACCCGTAAAATTTAATGTTATCTGTAATATTTGTTTTAAAATTTAAGATTAAATCTAAATTGATCTCACGGAATGTTTTGTCATATCTTGAATATTGACCTAATGTGTTAGGAACTCTTTTAGACCCCACTGCAATACGTTCTTCTTGTAATTGTTGATAAAAATCTACAGATCCTTTTCCAACAATATTTAACCAACTAGTAACATCTGTACTTAAAGCGAAATTACCAAAGAAACGATCTCTGTTTAACGAGTTATAGTTGTTATAACGTTGAAAATATGGATTATCATGAAATTGAATAGCTAAGTCGGTTGGCCCACCAACACTCCAAGTTGTATTTCTTCCTGTTGTATTATAAGCATCTTCTAAATCCTGGAAATCAGCACTCATATTATACCATTGTCTTACACTGCTTAAGTAATTGTTTCCACCATCACCATATCCAGTTTCATTCATTCCTTTAGCATATGATTTTAAGTAATTTGCAGAAGCAGATATCTTGGTTTTATTGCTAAGTTTATAACTTCCTGAGAAATTGAAGTTATCTTTTCTGTTGTTACTGTTTGGCAAAACACCTTGTACTTGGTTATAATTTGTGTAACCAAATCTAAAATCTCCGCTATCATTACCTGCAGAAACGGCAATGTTATTTGTATAAGTTAGACTGTTTTGGTAAAAATCGTTAGGATTCTTTTTTACAGGAGCCCATGGAGTTGCAATTCCGTAAGTAGGTAATTCTGGGTAAAAAGAGTTCCAGTTGTAAACCAATAAACTAGGATCAAATTTAGGCCCCCAAGAAGCATCGTCAGTTGCTGCATAAGGATGTGTACCACTTCCTAAATCTATAGTACCATAAAAATCACCATAACCACTACCATATTGATTTTGGTATTGCGGCAATGTCTTTTTATCTACAGACCCAATAGTTACACCTGAATTGAAAGAAATACCTAACCCTCCTTTAGATTTACTTCCTTTTTTTAATGTTACTAGAATAACTCCATTAGCAGCTCTTGAACCATAAAGCGCAGATGCCGCAGATCCTTTTAAAACGTTTATAGACTCGATATCATCCGGGTTAATATCTGAGGCTGCATTTCCGTAATCATAACCTCCTTTATTTCCTCCAGTTTTTTGTTGATCAGTATTGGTGTTACCATTATCCAAAGGAACTCCATCTACAACCCATAATGCTTGATTATCATTTGTTAAAGAAGATGTTCCACGAATAATAACATTTGTAGATCCACCAATGTTGTTGTTTCTTCTAATGTCAACACCAGCAACTTTACCTGAAATAGAGTTTGCCACGTTACCATTATTTATTTTGTTTAAGTCTTCGCCTTTTACTTCCTGAGTTGCATAACCAAGAGATTTTTTCTCTCTTTTTACACCCAATGCAGTTACTACAATTTCGTTAAGAGCTGTAGAACCACCAGACATTTTAAGATTTACTTTGTTTGTAGTTGCAGGTAATTCTTGAGTCTTCATTCCGATATAACTAAAAGAAAGAATCTGGTTAGGAGCAGCATTGATAGAATATGCTCCATCAAAGTCGGTTTGCGTTCCTAGTTTAGATCCTTTAACTAATACACTCACACCTGGTAAGGGTATTCCTGCATCATCGGTAACAATTCCTGTAACTAATCTTTCTTGCGCAAGAATTAGTTGTGTTGCAAATACAAAAAAGAGTATTGCAATTTTTCTAAAATTTAATTTGAATTTCATATACTGGTTTTATTATTAATAAGTGCAAATATTTTGCATTTATAGCTTTTTTTATGCCAATATATTATCATAAAATCAGATTATGTTATCTTGTTTTGAGTATAATTTATATAGGAAATTGGGTGTTTTGCCGATTTGAAAGTATTTATTTACCTAAATGAATTTTAGTCTTTTTTAGTAGAAATATTTATCGATAAAATCTGCTAAAATGATGAGGTATAAACAGAGGGTAAATTGCATATATTGAGGATGTTTATTTTGAATACAATTTAAAAAATATATAAAATAATTTGTGAAAATTGGTGCTTTTTTTGGCAAAAAAATAAGCTGAATTTAAGTTAAGTTTTGTAAAATTTAATTTTTTGTAAAGTATTATCTTGATTTATAAACAAGAAATATTTAGAATAAATTCAAAAAAAAACATTGCCTACGGTTTTAAACGTTGGAACGCAATGCATTATCGTGATTTGTATCCCACGGTTGAAACCGTGGGCTATAATATAGTGGGGTATAATATAGGCTTAAATTAAAACAAGTTTGGGATTGTTTTGTACAAAACTAAAGTTCCTTATCCTCTTTACAAGGCCTGAAAAAGACCTTGCAGGATAAAAAAAAAACAGCTACAAAATTGCTCTTGTAACTGTTTAAACTAATAATCTTAAAGGAGGGTATAAGACTATTTATTTTTAATAAGTGTTTCTATATCTTCAATCTCTATTGGTAAAGCTTCTGATAGATTGATGTTTCCATCAGCTGTAAGAAGGTAATCATTTTCTAATCGGCAACCGATTCCTTCTTCTAATATATAAATTCCTGGCTCGCAGGTAAGCACCATTCCTTTTTCTAAGGTACGAGAATATAATCCTAAATCATGAACATCTAGCCCTAGATGATGTGCTGTTCCGTGCATAAAATATTTTTTGTAAGCAGGATAATCAGGATTCTGATTTGCGATATCTTCGTTGGTAATTAAACCTAGTTTTATTAATTCTTTTTCGATTAATGCAGCCATTTGTTTCTCATAGTCGCTATGTTTAATACCCGGTTTTAATAATTTAGAACCTTCTTTTAAACAGTGTAAAACAGATGAATAAACTTCTCTCTGACGAGGAGAAAAAACACCGTTTGCAGGAACACATCTTGTGGTGTCAGAATTATAATTGGCATAACAAACACCAAAATCTACCAGAATCATGTCGCCATCATTGCATTTTGCATCATTAGAATTGTAATGTAAAGCACAAGCATTTTTTCCAGCAGCGATAATCGGCTTAAAAGCATGACGTGTAGCTCCATTTTTTATTACTTCATAAATAAGTTCTGCCTCTAGCTCATACTCATTTATGTTTGGTTTAACTGCGCTAAGAAGCCCTTTAAAGCCTTTAATGCTAATACCTACTGCCTTTTTTATAAGCGCAACTTCTTCTTCAGATTTTATTGGTCGTAACTCACGAGTTATTTTGGCAACTCTATCGTATTGATGTAACGGATATTTCTCTTTACACCATTGTATCATTCGGTCTTGGCGAGTAGTCATTTCAGATGTTACTCTTTTAATATGCTCATTATGCCCTAAATAAAAAGCATCAGCTTCAAAAGCAAAAAGTTGTAATGTCTTTTCAAATTCATGAACCCACTTTACATTTTTTACACCCGAAATTGCTGTAACTTCTTCTTTGGTCAAGAAATCACCATCCCAAAGTTTAGTATGTTCACTTACTTCTTTTACAAATAAAATAGTTCGATTTTCTTCTTTATAAGCATCGGGAAAAAGAACCAAAATAGTTTCGTCCTGATCAATTCCTGATAAGTAAAACAAATCATTATTTTGTGCAAACCCTATAACATCATCAGCATTATTTGGCATAACATCATTAGAAACTAAAACAGCAATGCTATTTGGGTTCATTTTGGTCGAAAAACGGTTTCTGTTTTCGATAAATAAAGAAGAAGGAATCGATTCGTATCTCATAATTTTATAATTGAAACATTTGTGTATTGACTGAGGTATTTTTTCCAGAAATAATTTCTGAAACAATTTTACCAGTTGCTGGCGCCAGACTTAATCCCATCATGGCATGTCCGGTTGCCAAAGTTAAGTTTTTTATTCTTTTGTCTCTAGTAATTATTGGCATTCCAGATGGAGTACAAGGTCTAAATCCGTACCAAGTTTCTTCCTCTTTTGGCATTTCAATTTTTAAATCAGGATAAAATTCATTAATACTATTAACAATTCCCTGAACTCTGTTTTTGTTTATTTTAATATCGTTTGTATGTGTAATCTCCATAGTACCTCCAAAACGGATATCATTGTTCATAGGTGTAACAGCAACTTTTCCTTCGCACAAAATTGCAGGAATAGATGGTTTTATGTTTACATCTTTTAGAGTAAAACTATATCCTTTTCCTGGTAATATTGAGATTGAACGATTTAGCTTTTTAGCAATTTTAGGACTCCATGATCCGCAAGCCAAAACAACTTCATCGGTCATAAAAGGCCCCATGTCAGTAAGTATTTCGGTTACCGTATTGTTTTTTATTATAAAATCTTCTACAGTAGTTCGGTTATGGATTTTTACATTCAGTCTATTTAATTCAGCTTTTATAAATTGCATGAATTTTTGAGGATATATATGGGCATCACTTTTGTAATGTACACCACCAATTACATCAGTACTAGTACCTGTTTCTAATTTTGTCACACCTTCTTTAGAAAGGTAATCAACTTCTAAACCAAAACATTCGGCTAACTTTCCTTCATGATGTATTTCTTCGGCAGTTTTCTCTGTTTTATAAAGCATTAAAAGTCCCTTTTTTTCATAAAAGAAAGAATTGCTTTCTTTGATAAAATCTTGGTATAATTCTTTACTAAATAGTGATAAACTACAAAGCGCCGGCATTGCTTTTTCTACATGTTGCTTATTAGCATGTTTGTAGAACTGTATTCCCCAGTTTGCCAAATCCATGCTTAATCTAGGCTTTACATAAAACGGACTTTGACTATCAAACATCCACTTTATTCCTTGTGTAATCATTCCTGGTTGTGCCAACGGAATAATATGCGAGGGAACAATCATTCCTGCATTTCCATAGGAACATCCATCTGTCATATCCGATTTATCGAAAACAGCAACTTCGTACCCTTCTTTTGCTAAATAATACGCTGAACATAGTCCGATTATTCCTCCGCCAATAATACTTACTTTTTTCATTATACTTATAAATTTATAAAATCATCGGCAAGAATTATGTTCTGTAAACCAATGATTTATTTTGGATTTTATTTTTGTTAAATTACCTGAAAACCAAATGCGTAAGGATCATCATCTTCATCAATGATTATATTGTTATATCCATATACTTTTGCCCATCCTTGTATACTTGGCACAATTGCTTTAATATCTCCAATAGTAGTTTCTTCTTCGACTCTTCCTATAAATTTGCTGCCAATAAAACTTTCGTGAATAAAATCTTCACCTTTCTTTAATTTGCCTTTGCCATGAAGTTGAGCAAGTCTAGCCGAAGTTCCTGTTCCGCACGGAGAACGATCTATGGCTTTATCTCCGTAAAAAACAGCATTTCTTCCTGAAGATGTCGGATCAATAGGATCTCCCGTCCAGAGCATATGGCTTACATCACGAATGGTACTATTTTCTGGGTGAATAAAAAGATTAGGATATTTTTCGTTAATGCGCTTGCGAACTTCCTGACTGTATTGCACAATTTTACCTGCTGTAAAATCCTGTACTCCCGAAAAATTGGTTTGCGGATCTACAATTGCATAGTAGTTTCCTCCGTAAGCAACATCAAAAACTATTTCGCCCAGCTCAGGACAATCTATCGTAAGACCTTCGGCAGCGAGATATGATTTTACATTGGTTAGTCGTACCCAATCTACTTTTGTACCTGTTTGCTGATATTCAATTTGAACCAAACCTGCAGGAGCTTCCATTTTTATCTTACCTGGAATCTTAGGTGTAACCAAGCCTTCTTCGATAGCAATAGTTATTGTACCAATAGTTCCGTGGCCACACATAGGCAAACAACCAGATGTTTCGATAAATAAAATACCAAAATCATTCTCAGGATTACTTGGCGGATACAGTATGCTACCGCTCATCATATCATGACCTCTTGGTTCGAACATTAGTCCTTTGCGAATCCAATCATATTCTTTTAAGAAATGTTGGCGTTTCTCGCTCATATTGTTTCCAACCAAATTTGGACCACCTCCAGCAACCACTCTCACTGGGTTACCGCAAGTATGTGCATCGACACAAAAAAAAGTTTTTCTTGGCATAAACTAAATAGATTTCTGGGTTATTATATCATTTACGGTTCTTGTAATTTTAAGAGGATTGTTGTTTTGTAATTCACTAGGCAGTAATTCGTCTGGCCAATTTTGATAACTAAATGGTCGTACCCAACGTTTAACTGCATGAATTCCCACGGCTGTAAATCTAGAATCCGACGAAGCAGGGTAGGGACCACCATGTATCATCGAAGCACAAACTTCGACTCCTGTTGGTACACCATTAAATATTATTCGTCCAACTCTGCTTTGTAAGGCATTAATAATAGTATTATAATTAGCAATTTCTTTTGATTCAGCAAGTATAGTACCTGTTAACTGTCCGTCTAATTTATTAATAATTCTTTCTAATTCCTCATTATTTTCGCATTGTACCACAATAGAAAATGGACCAAATACTTCATGGCTTAATGTAGCATTCTCTAGGAATGTTTTACCATTTACGGTAAGTATAGTTTGTGGTGCGTAATTAGGTGATATTTCGCCTTTGTATTCTGCAATCGTGCTTACGCCATTTTGAGATTTTATTTTTTCTCTGCCATTATTAAAATCATCTTTAATAGATGGATGTAACATACAAGAAGGTGCAATTTTCTCAATTTCTTCGGATAATTGCTCCATAAATTGATTTAATTTTTCTCCTTTTACACCTAAAAGTAATCCCGGATTGGTACAAAACTGACCTGTTCCTAATGTAATAGAACCTGCATAGGCTGTAGCCCATTTTTTGCTATTTTTCTCTAAAGCTTCCGGCAAAATAACCACAGGATTAATACTTCCCATTTCGGCAAATACAGGAATAGGTTCAGGACGTTGCGATGCTAAATTAAATAAAGCTCTACCGCCATTAATACTTCCTGTAAATCCTACCGCTTTTACAAGTGGGTGTTTTACCAAAGTTGCTCCAAGTGTTACACCACTACCAATTAGGTTAGAGAAAATACCTTCTGGCATATGGTGCTTTTGAGCCGCTTTTATAACTGCCGACGCAACCATTTCGCCAGTTCCTATATGCATAGAGTGGCTTTTTACAATTACTGGACAACCTGCTGCCAATGCCGAAGCTGTATCGCCTCCTGCCGTAGAAAATGCAAACGGAAAGTTACTTGATCCAAAAACAACAACTGGTCCTAATGGAACTAGCATTTTGCGCAAATCATCTTTTGGCAAAGGCACTCTATCAGGAATTGCAGTATCTATTGTTGCTTCAACCCAACTTCCTTCTGTAAGCATATTTGCAAAGGAACGTAATTGAAAAATTGTACGTCCTCTTTCTCCTTCGGCTCTGCCTCTTGGAAAACCAGATTCAGTACAATACACTTCTAATAATTCATCGCCAAGAGCAAGGATTTCCTCAGCAATTGCATTCAGAAAATCAGCTTTTTTCTGAGCTGGGTAATTTCTGTAAGTTTTAAATGCATCATTTGCCAATGCAACCGCTTCTTCGATTTCCTCTGGTGTAGCTTCTGTAAACGTCCAGGGATTTTCTATGTTTAACTGTGGATTTATTGTCTTATAGGTTTTTGTTCCATCACCTTTAAGCTTGCTTCCTATATAATTTTTTCCTGTAATCATTTTTTATGTATTAAGATTATAATTAAATCCGGACTTGCTAAAAAAATATTATGTTTTATGAGCTGGCTATCTACTCTTATAACCAGCTCAAAAACAAACCAAACTAAAAACAAATCTAACTAAACTTAAAAAAGAATGTTATTGTAAACTCCGTTGGGTATACTTAAAAAAAATGATTTTGTATACATTGTACTACAAGTTTTATTTATTTGTATTTGCATAATATAATTACAAATCATTTTATTTGAATAAGAAAATATTTGTTAAAAAATAATTATACCCAACGGGTAATGTGTATTTTATACTAAAACAGATCTATATTCAGGAAGCGTTGGTCTAGTACGCAATGCTTCTGCAATGATACCCAAAACTCTTTCTCTTTCTGCTCCGTGAAGTGGTAGTCTTGGCGCACGAACAAACTCTGTTCCCAGACCAGTAGCAACCTCAGCTAATTTTATATTTTGTACTAATAATGGGTTGATATCTAGCTCTAATAATGGCAAGAACCATCTGTAGATAGCTAATGCTTCTTCGGCTCTACCAGCTTTTGCTAAGTTAAAAATTGCTACAGTTTCTGCAGGGAATGCATCTACTAAACCAGAAACCCATCCGTCAGAACCCATAAAAATACTTTCTAATGCTAATGTATCAACACCAGATAATACCTTTAAACGTCCTTTAAAGCGGTTTATAATTCTTGTAACATTTGATATATCTCTTGTAGATTCTTTAACTGCCTGAATATTATCAAATTTTAAAATTTCTTCGAACATATCCAATGTTACCTCAATTTTGTAATCAATAGGATTGTTATAAATCATGATAGGTAACGAAGTGCTTTTTGCTACCTCAGAGAAATAAGTAACTGTTTCATGACTTGCTGCATTATAACGCATAGGAGGCAATAACATTAATCCTTTTGCACCGTTTTCTTCTGCCTTATTTGCAGCCTGAATAGCAGCTCGAGTAGTTTGCTCGGCTATATTCATAATCACAGGAACTTGTCCGTTAACGATACTGATAGTCTCTTTGATTAATTCTTTTTTTTCATCTTCTAATAAAGTGCTTGCTTCACCAAGTGTTCCTCCTAGGATAATTCCTGAAACACCTGCATCGAGCTGAGCTCTTACATTTACTCCAAACATGTTGAAGTCTAACTTGTCATCGGCAGTAAACTTTGTTGTAACTGCTGGCATAACGCCTTTCCATTGAATACTCATAATTACGATTTTAATTTTTTCAAAAATATTTATAACCTGTAAATATGTAATTAGGTAAGTTATCATAAAAAGATACTATATTATCCGATTTAATACTAATTTTTAAAAATATTACTTAATATGTATACATTTTTTTATATTTATGGCATATAATTAATCCGTTATGAAAGTATTTCCATTTAAGATTCCAAAAACGAAAGAAGATTCACTCATTTATCAAGAAGACGTAGAATTTGTTTTTTATGATAAATTGCATCAACATGAAGAAATACAAATAAGCTATATCGAGAATGGGGAAGGAACCATTTTTGTAGGCGATACAATTTCTCCTTATCAAAAAGGTGATGTTGTGGTTATAGGTAGTAATTTACCTCATGTGTTTAGGAGCGAAAATAATACGAATGAGCTTTCGGTAATGCTAACATTGTTTTTTACGGCGAACTCTTTTGGGAAAGATTTCTTTATGCTTCCTGCACTAAAAGATATTCAGCCATTTTGGGAAAACAGTAAGAACGGTTTTGTAGTAAACAATCCTTCGAATAAAGTGGTGAAGTCATTTAAGAAAATAAAAAAAGTAAATGAGTTTGATCGTTTTATTCTTTTTTTGGAAATAACTAAGAAGTTATCTCAAGAGAATAAAACACCACTTTCTAGTTATATATACGATAAGAAAATTACAGATAATGAAGGAAAGCGAATGCAAACGGTTTTTGAATATGTAATGACTAATTTTCAGAAGAATATTACGCTGGAAGAAATTGCTGCTTTATCAAACATGACTAAAAATGCTTTTTGCAAATACTTTAAAGTCCGGACCAACAAAACATTTTTTCAGTTCCTGATAGAAATACGGATTGAGCGGGCGGGGAAGTTATTATCCAGATCACAAGAGTTATCTGTTCTGGAAGTTTCAGAATTATGTGGATTTAATAATATTTCTAATTTCAATAGAAAATTTAAAGAAATAAAGGGGATTTCTCCCCTTGCTTATCGAAAATCTCAAATGCTAAAATGGAAAGAAAAATCATAATCCTGATTTTAAAATCCATTATTTAATTTAGCGTTTTTATGTTGAAAATTTTAAACCTTTGGCTTTAAAATCACTAAACAATACCTGGCGTGCATTACTAATCGTTTCTTCGGTACGATAAATACTGCACCAGAATTTCACTAGTAATTTGTAATTGCCATCTGATATAGCAGTGTAATAAATTTGTGGCGTTCTGGAATTGTTTATTAATGTTTGAGTTTGAAGTGCTTCTAATACAATTAAATTAATATCATCCGGAGCAATATCACCTTCTACATCAAAGGAAATCTCTACTAGTTTAAAGTTATCAGTATACGTCCAGTTAGTTATATTTTGAGATAATAAATTACCATTTGGTATTATAATTTCGGCTCCGTTTGGAGCATTAATTTTGGTTGTACGAAGTCCCATGGCTTTAACACGACCCGATTGTGAACTAATTTCGATTACATCGCCGATTTGTATTGGTTTATCAAAAATCAAAATAATACCCGATACAAAATTGCTTACAATGTTTTGCAAACCAAGTCCAACACCAACTCCTAAAGCTCCTAATAATATACTTAGTTTATCTAGCGGCATTCCCGATGCTGCAACGGCCAATAAATAACCACTTATTAATACCACAAGACGTGTGATTAATAGTTTAGAATGCTGACGTTTGTTTACGTTTTCTTCATTCTCATCATCAACTTCACCAAAAAAGTACGCAACATATTTTTGCAGAAGGTGAGCTAGCCAGATTATGATAAAAAATAAGACAATATTACCCAAAGTAAATGTTATACTACCAATAGTATTTGGGTGTGTAAGTATTGTTTTAAATGAGGTGCGTAATGATTCCCAAATATTTAAATTTGACGCTATCACAACTAACCACATATAACTAATTACAATTATAAAAGGTTTCTTTAATGTATCTGATAAACTCTCGTGATCAAAAATGGTTTCGATTCCGCGTTTGATTCTTGTAGTATATATTTGTAAAAGGATAATTTCAAGAATGATTTTTAAAAGTACACTAAGCGCAATGATTTGAGTAATTGCAATAAAGGCAGTAAGACTTAGCATATTAGAAAGTGAAACTCTTCCGAAAATATTAAAAAATATAGCCAAAGCGTTTAATCCTATGAATATTATACTTGCCCATTTAAAGAATCCTTTGATATATAATTGATCTTTGATACTCTTAAGCTGAACCAATCCATAACGTATTCCGAAGACATTAATTAGGATAAAAGCACAGCGTTGGAAAAAGCCAACTCCGATAAATAAGTCTAGAAAACAAAGCCCAGAAAATAATCCTACTAAGAGAAATAAGTTTCGCATTGACTCCTTAGACCAATGATTTTTAAAAAGAAAAGTAAGTATAACAAGTAGTATTAGTTGTAATGCTTCTATAAATAAAGCAGGGGCATATAAATTACTTACGATAGCAATATTAAGTCCAATTACAATTACCGGAATAATAATACCGCTGTTTAAGTATTTGAAGTTTAATAACGAAAGATTTTCAAAGTGATTATTGTTTTTCAGGTACTTGATGTTACGAGAAATGTACCATGTAAGTAATCCCATGAAAAAAGCTAAAGTAATCAATCCGCTAATACTATAATTTAAATAGTACGAAACAACACTATTCTCTATAGCAACTTTGGCTTTAATATTTTGAGATATATCTTTTTTAGCAATCGAATCACTTGTATTCCATATATGCGGATATTCTCTGCCAAGAATACTTATTCCTGATTTTTCAAGTCTTTTTTCTACTGTCAGAAGTGCGCTCGAAACAGCTATTTTTCTTTGTACTGTAAGCCTGTTTTTGGTATTAAGAACCTCAAGATTATGGTTCATAAGACTATCTGTACTTAAATAACTTTTTTTAAGATTTGCAAATTCATCTTTAAATTGCTTACGAAGTATGGTGTCTTTTAGTAGTGTAATTAAGGTTTTGTCTTTACGTAAGTCAGCAAATCGACCTTTAATTTTATCAAAGTTCTTGTTGCGTAAATTAATGGCAATATTTTGTTCCTCTAGTTCCTGACGAATTTCTTCGAGTACGATACGATACATTTGTTGGTTTCGTACATTTGGATTTGCTCCTTTTAAGTTGGCTAGAATAAGATCTAATTTCTGTTGTGTTCTATCAATTTCAGCAAACAAATGAAAAGTGCTTCCTTCAAAATTTGCATCATTGTATGCAGATTGTACCACTTCACCAGCTTTTTCGATAGCCATAAGATACTCACTATCGTTATTGGCTGCACCATCAAATAGTTTTGCACGCCCTTCTGGTTTTGGTACAGGAGTAGCGGTAGTTGTTTGCGAATAGGAAATAGGAGAGAAGAACAGTATTGCTAGTAATGATAAAAGGCAAATGAAATTTCTTTTGTAAAGCATGATATAAACCGTGTATTAAGGTCGCCAAAATTAGATAAATAAGCTTACAAATTCTAAACTTTATGTTTTGTTTGGCTCAAAAGAAATCATGCTTATATCTTTAAACCATATAAGTAATGTAAGTTCATTTAAGTGAGTTGTGTAAAAATAGCTGGATAGCGGATTGCATCTATAAACAACATGTTATAACCATAGCCAACGGTTTCAACCGTTGGAACGCAATATATTATCCCAATCTGAATCCCACGGTTGTAACCGTGGGCTATGGTTGAAATAGGAGAGATTTAATAAACTTATATTTTCTTAAATAACTTATATGGTTGAAAAATTTGTGTTTTGGTTTAAGATTATTTCCTCATAACCAATGCTTTATTATACTCATAATTCATTTTGGCAATAGATAATACCGAAATACCCTGCGGACATTCTACTTCGCATGCTTCGGTGTTAGAACAAGCTCCAAAACCTTCTGAGTCCATTTGGTTTACCATTGTTAAAACTCTTTTTGATGCTTCGATTTTCCCTTGCGGAAGCAATGCTAAGTGAGTTATTTTGGCACCAACAAATAAGGCGGCACTAGAGTTCTTACAAGTCGCAACACAAGCACCACAACCTATACAAGCCGCAGCATCAAAGGAAGCTTCGACTGTTTCGTAGGATATAGGAATGGTATTAGCCTCAGGAGCCTGACCAGTTGACGCTCCGATATAACCTCCGGCTGTAATAATAGCATCAAATGCAGTTCTGTTGATTTTTAAATCTCGAACTACAGGAAAAGCCGTTGCTCTAAAAGGTTCAATATATATAGTGTCGCCATCCTTAAAACTTCGCATATGGAGCTGGCAAGTTGTAGTATGCTTTAAAGGCCCATGCGCTCTACCATTAATCATAACACCACATTGCCCGCAAATCCCTTCTCTACAATCATGGTCAAATTCTATAACACGTTCGCGTTGTTGGATAAGTGATTCGTTTAAAAGATCAAGCATTTCCAGGAAAGACATATGTTCGGTAACGCCATCTATTTCATAATCTACCATTTCTCCTTTGGAATCGGCATTTAATTGGCGCCATATTTTAAGATATAGTTTCATTTCTTTAAATTTTAATTATTTGTAGCTACGTACTGCAAGTTCTACTGATTCGAATACTAAAGGCTCTTTGTGTAATTCAGGAGGATTCGATTCACCTTTCCATTCCCAAGCCGATACATAACAATAATCGGCATCATTTCGTACCGCTTCTCCTTCGTTGCTTTGGTATTCTTCTCTAAAATGTGCTCCGCAAGACTCTTCTCTCTGTAATGCATCGTAACACATTAACTCAGCTAGTTCTATATAATCGGCTACACGTCCCGCTTTTTCTAATTCACTATTTAATTTATCGTCACCAGTTATTAGTAAATCTTTTTCAAAAGATGCTTTCAAAGCTTTTATCGCTACAATAGCTTCTTCAAGATTTTGTTTGCTTCGGGATAATCCACATTTTTCATACAATAATCGTCCTATAGTTTTATGAAAATAATCGGTAGATAGATTTCCTTTGCTCTGCAAGAACCTATTTAATTGATCTCTAACTGTTTTTTCTGCTTCCGCGAAAGCGGGATGATCCGTGCTAATTCGGGCTGCATTTAGTTCGCCAGATAAATAATTCGGAATTGTATAAGGAGCTATAAAATACCCATCGACACAAGCTTGAAGCAGAGAATTTGCACCAAGTCTATTCGCGCCATGATCTGCAAAATTAGCTTCTCCGAGTGCAAACAATCCAGGAATTGTAGTCATAAGTTCATAATCGACCCAAAGACCGCCCATTGTAAAATGTGCTGCAGGCGAGATAAGCATAGGTTCTTTATAAGCATCGATTCCGTTTATTTTTTCATACATAGCAAAAAGATTGCTGTATTTGGCTTCGATGTTTTTCTTGCCCTGTACAGCGATTGCATCTGAGAAATCTAGGTAAACAGCATTTTTCATTGGGCCAGCACCATGACCAGAATCAATTCGCTCTTTGGCTGCTCTAGAAGAAATATCTCTGGGAGCAAGATTACCAAAGGCAGGATAACGACGTTCGAGATAATAATCTCTTTCTTCTTCGGGAATAGTATTAGGAGTTCTATTATCTCCCGCTTTTTTAGGTACCCAAATACGACCGTCATTTCGGAGGGATTCGGACATTAGCGTAAGCTTTGATTGGTTTTCTCCATGTTGCGGAAGACAAGTAGGGTGGAACTGAATCCAGCTTACTCCAGCCATATAAGCTCCTTTTTTATGTGCTCGCCATATTGCCGAACTATTGCATCCCATAGCAAGTGTAGACAAATAATAAACTTTGCCATAACCACCTGTAGCGAGTACAACCGCATCGGCAGCATGACGTTCTATAGCTCCAGTTTCTAAATTACGAGCTATAATCCCTTTGGCTTTGCCATCTACCAAAACTAATTCTAGCATTTCGTGACGCGTGTGCATGGTAACTTTACCCGTGTTTACTTGTCGAAGTAGCGATTGGTATGCTCCAAGCAAAAGCTGTTGCCCCGTTTGTCCTCGGGCGTAAAAGGTTCTGGAAACCTGTACACCTCCAAAGGATCTATTGTTAAGATAACCTCCATATTCTCTTGCAAAAGGTACACCTTGCGCCACAGATTGATCGATTAAACTAGCGGAACATTCGGCTAATCGATACACATTGGCTTCACGAGATCTAAAATCTCCTCCTTTTATAGTATCGTAAAACATTCTGTATACGCTGTCGCCATCATTTTTATAATTCTTTACAGCATTTACGCCTCCTTGTGCAGCAACAGAATGTGCTCTTCTGGGAGAATCCTGAAAACAGAATGATTGGATATTATAACCTTGTTCTGCAAGTGATGCCGCACAAGAAGATCCTGCAAGTCCTGTTCCTACAACAATAATAGTAAGTTTCTTTCTGTTGGCAGGGTTTACAAGTTTTGCTTTTGCTTTATAATTATTCCACTTATCAGCCAGTGGGCCATCTGGTATTTTTGAATCTCTCATTTTCATACTATTTTAAATAAATATAAAGGGGAATTGCCATGAAGCCTCCTGTGATGATTAGGGTATATCCCCATCCAAATATTTTTATGGCTTTTACATATTTAGGATGATAAAGCCCCATTGTTCTTGATGCACTAAAAAAGCCATGTAATAAATGAAAACCTAATGCAACAAATGAGATCTCATAAAGTACTACATACCATAGTTGCGAATACGATTGTATAACAATTTCATATAAGTCTTTATTGCCAGCTGCATCTAAGGGTAGGTTTGTGAATTTATATACGTACCAGAAATCCTTAAAATGTATAATAAGAAACAGGAGTAGGATAGTACCTAATACGCCCATGTTTCGACTATTCCATGCACTGGCAAAATTCCGTTTGTCGTAATGGTAGTTCTGACTATTTGCAGTATTATTTTTTATGGTAACAATTATTGCATAAATTGCATGTCCTATTATGGATAAATATAAAATCCAGGAAATAATTTTGATGAACACATTGCCTGATAGTAATTTAGAGTACCAATTGAATTGTTCTCTTGCCTGATCTTCGGGCAAAAAAAGTTGTAAATTACCAAGCAGATGTATTACAAGGAAAAAGCATAAGAAAAGGCCAGTGGCTGCGATAATCATCTTGTTTTTTAAAGTAGTAGATTTCATTATTTGCAAGATTTTTTTTAAGACTTAATATTAAGGGAACCCTAATTTACTATAATTCATTTAATTTTAGAATGAATCTTTTAATTAAAAATGTTAAATGGAATGGGTGTAAATAATTGATTGGAATATTTTTTTTGAAAAAAAAGCTAAAAAAGCTTTATATTACTTATTATTTAATTTTTAGTGTAAATAGTCTATTAATAATGTGTTATTAAAAAATAAGTAGCCTTGTTATTATGTAATAGGTAAATTATTAAGAATAAACAAATTATTTTTTGTAAGATTTTGCAGTATTTATTTTTATATTTGTTTGTATCAACGATTTTGTATACTTAATCTAACATTAGGAATTGTATGAAAAAGATACCTTTTAACCGACTAACGTTATTACGTTTTAATACAAGCTTTGTAATAGCAAAAAAACTAATCCTATTAGAGTGGATTAAACTTTTTAGGCCCGTCTACAATACCACAACGCCAATTTTCTAATAGTTTATCTAGATAGAATTTCTAATTATCCAATACTGTTGTTAATGCATCTGTAATGGAGTAATTATACTCACTATTCTCAAAAAAAGAGAGTAATTGTACTCCGTTATTATATCCCTTTATTTTATAAATTATGAAACAAAACAAACTTTTACTATTGGTCCTTTTTTGTTCTTGTGTATTATTATGCGATTCTGTAAATGCCCAATTAATGGCAGTAGAATCTAAGGATACTTTAAACGGAAAACCTAAAGTTACAGCCAGACTTATAGGAAGACTTAAATTAAATGGAATTTATGATATTAAAGGAAGCCTTGCGGGCAATAGTTCTTTTCTTATTCATAAAAATGATGTTTCGGGCTTAGATATTCCTGCTTTTAGTATGGATATGAGACAGTCGCAATTGCGTTTTGTAAGTACGATACAATTAAATAATGGTAAAGAACTAAAGTCAATGTTAGAAGCTGATTTTGAAGGTGCTAATAATACCTCCCAGTTTAGACTACGCCATGCTTATATTCAATACGATCATTGGACAGTAGGACAAACTTGGTCAAATTTTGGAGATTCATCATTATGGCCTGCGCCATTATTAGATTGGGACGGCCCAACAGGTATGGTACTCTCTCGTAGGATTCAGGTACGTTATACAGGTCTTTTTAAAGAAAACGGTCATACATCGTTTATGCTTTCTGCAGAGTATATGGAGCCACGACGTTTGTATGATTACACTTTAAGCCCAACTCACGGTGTAGATTACGCTCCCTCTAGAGCTCCCGATGCTGTGGCAGGTATACGATATGCTTTTGATAATGGAGGTTTTATGAAATTATCAGGTCTTTATCGCAGTATCGCTTATGACTCTGAGGATATAGCAGCTGGAAAAACAGAGTTTGATTTTGATTCTCAAAGCGGTGGTGGTGTTACTGCTATGACAAGTATATTTTTTAGAAAAAAATCAGGTTTAGTAAATAACCTTCAAGCGCAATGGACAATTGGTAAAGGAATTAGTGATTATTTTTTAGCCGTAGGAGGATCTGGTCTTGATGGTTTTGCCAGAGCAGATTTTTCAGGAAAACTAGATTTATTACCTGTACATGCAGGTTTTGTTTCGTATGAACGTTTCTTTAATAAAAAGTTTCACTCGATGGTAATGGCTTCTTATAATCATTTTTATGATGGAGCAGGTACACTAGCTGGTTGGGACCGAATGACAAATTATCAGTTTACGCTTAATGCATCGTATGACTTCTTTGATTTTCTGACAATTGCTCTTGAACCACAAGTAGGGTACAAACAATTGCAATATGCAGACGGAAATACGCAAGGTGCTAATGCTGTTCGTATCAATTTCGGAATGTTATTTAATTTCTAATAATATGATTAACCAAATAAATATTTAAAAAATGAAAAAATTAGTACTCGTATTTTTGTTGTGTATTGCAACATCTATGGCTTTTGGACAACAAAAACCCAGAATCATTATTCTTGCCACTGGCGGAACTATTGCAGGTGAAGGAAAATCTTCGGATAGAGCAGGATATACAGCAGGTAAAATCCCTGTATCTGATCTTATAGGTAGCATTCCTAGTGTAAATGCTATTGCGGATATTAGTGGAGAGCAAATATCATCTGTAGGTAGTCAGGATATGAGTCTTGAAATATGGAGAAAACTTGCCATCCGTATTAACGAAATAGTTAGTAAAAACGAAGCCGATGGTATCGTTATTACTCACGGAACCGATACTCAGGAAGAAACAGCTTATTTTCTTGATTTGGTTTTACCACATGAATTGCCTGTTGTAATTACAGGTTCTATGCGCCCTGCAACGGCTATTAGCGCCGATGGACCTAAAAATTTATTTGATGCTATTACTGTAGCTGCAGATCCTAAAAGTAAAGGACGTGGAGTATTAGTGTCTTTTAATGAATCTATATTTGATTCTAGAGAAGTTACTAAAACAAGTACAACCAAAGTAAATGCATTTAGATCTCCAGATTCAGGACCGCTAGGAGAAGTTTATGATGGTCGTGTAGAATATTATAAATCATCTGTAAGAGAAACTGCCAATGCAGCTCCTTTTGAGGTGAACAAAAAAACAAAACTACCTAAAGTAGAAATTGTATATATGTATGCCGATGCATCTCCGGATTATATAGATTACTTAGTAAAACAAAAAGTAAATGGTATTGTAATAGCGGGTGTTGGAAACGGAAATTTCTCTAAAGCTTTTACCGATGCTATTAAAAAAGCTACTAAAGCAAATATAGCAGTATGTCGCGCAAGTCGTTGTCTAGAAGGTAGAGTAGTGCTTGATGGAGAAACAAATGACAATGAACTTGGTACAGTAGTATCAGATAATCTTAGTCCGCAAAAAGCAAGAATATTATTGATGCTTGGACTTACAAAATCAAAAAACAAAAAAGAACTGCAAGATTATTTCTTCCGTTTTTAATTACCTTTTAATAATTTAATACAATACATTATGAGCAACTTTCGTACAGAACATGATTTTCTTGGAGAAAAAGAAATACCAAACAATTGTTATTATGGAGTACAGACAGTACGTGCCAAAGAAAATTTTGATATAACAGGAATTCCAATCGGATCAGAGCCTTTGTTTATTAAAGCTTTTGGATATGTAAAAAAAGCTGCTGCAATGGCCAATAGAGACCTTGGAGTATTAGATGCTAAAAAAGCCGAAGCTATTATTTATGCTTGTGATAGATTAATAGCTGGGGAGTTTGCAGATCAGTTTATTAGCGACCTTATTCAGGGTGGAGCTGGAACATCTACAAATATGAATGCTAATGAGGTAATTGCTAACTTAGGATTAGAATATTTAGGACATAAAAAAGGAGAATATGAATTTCTTCACCCAAATAACGATGTAAACCTTTCACAAAGTACAAATGATGCTTATCCATCTGCTTTTAGAATTGCAATTTATCTTAAAATAGATGCTTTCACAGATGCTTTAACTCAATTGCAGGATTCATTCTTTCAAAAAGGAAAAGAGTTTTCTAATATCATAAAAATGGGACGCACGCAGTTACAAGATGCTGTACCAATGACTTTAGGGCAGGAGTTTAATGCTTTTGCAACAACAATAGGAGAAGATGTGCAACGTTTGCGCCAATCAGAATTATTGATTACAGAAGTAAATATGGGAGCAACTGCTATTGGTAGTAAAGTAAATGCACCAGAAGGCTACCCAGAACTTTGTGTACAATACCTTGCAGAAGTAAGTGGAGTTCCAGTTACACTAGCTGGTGATTTATTTGAAGCTACTTATGATCCGGGAGCTTTTGTAGAGCTAAGCGGAACTTTAAAAAGAAGTGCAATAAAATTAAGTAAGGTTTGTAATGATCTTCGTTTATTAAGCAGCGGACCTCGTTGTGGTTTTAACGAAATAAACTTACCTGCGCTTCAGCCAGGTTCTTCTATTATGCCAGGAAAAGTAAATCCAGTTATTCCTGAAGTTGTAAATCAAACTTGTTTTTATGTTATTGGAGCCGATTTAACAGTTACTATGGCAGCAGAAGCAGGACAATTACAATTAAACGTAATGGAACCTGTAATTGGCTTTGCTTTATTTACATCATTAGAATATCTTGCTAAAGCTTGTAATACATTAAAAGATAAATGTATTGTAGGAATCACGGCAAATGCGGAACATGCTAAAGATTTAGTGATGAATAGTATTGGTATTGTAACACAGCTTAATCCAATTTTGGGATATGAATCTTCGGCAAGTATTGCCAAAGAAGCACTTAAAACAGGTAAATCAATACATGATATTGTAGTAAACGAAAGAAAATTGATTACCCAAGAAAAATGGGATGAGATTTACTCTATAGACAACCTTATTAATCCTAAATTCATTACTTCATGATATTAGTACAATTCGCTATACTTATGGCCATGATCCTTATTGGGTCACGGCTTAAAGGGATAGGTTTGGGAGTTATGGGAATGATAGGACTGCTTATTTTTGTCCTGTTTTTTCATATGCGACCTGCTGATCCTCCTATAGCGGTACTTCTTATCATTTTAGCCATTGTAACCACAGCTGCTACATTACAGGCAGCTGGAGGTTTGGATTATTTGGTAAGTATTGCCGAGAAAATTATTCGACGTAATCCGAAGCATATTACTTTTATAGCACCATTTACAGTTTACTTTTTGTGCCTTTTTGCTGGAACTGCACATATTGTGTATTCATTACTTCCTATTATAGCCGAAGTTTCTGCTAAGAAAAGAATACGCCCAGAACGACCGTTGAGTATATCTGTTATTGCATCTCATATGGCACTTACGGGCAGTCCGATGAGTGCTGCAACAGCTTCATTAGCGGCTATACTAGCGTACTCTACAGCAGTTGTAGATATAATGAAAGTATGTATTCCTGCTTGCATGATAGGTATTATAGCGGGTGTTATTTCAGTTTGGAAAAAAGGAAAGGAACTTAGTGAAGATTCTGAATTTATCGAAAAAATGAAAGATCCAGAATTTGCCGAGAGTATAGATAAAACATCAGAGTCTAATAGAGAGTTAAAACCGGGAGCAAAAACGGCAGTTTTTATCTTTGGTCTAGCTATATTTATCATCATTCTTTTTGGAGCTTTTCCTCAATTTCTTCCTAATGTAGGAGCAGGAGCTGCAGGATTTGCAGTAGGAGCAGATGGTGTTGTTAATCTTACGGGATTAATAATTATGATAACATTATCGGCTTCGGCATTAATAATGATTATTACCAAAACACCTCCTGCATTAGTATCAAAAATGAGTTTATTTACCTCGATGGCTACTGCAGTTGTATCAGTGCTTGGTGTAGTATGGATGAGTGCTACATTTATGGGAGCAAATCAAGCTTTAATAGAAAGTACCTTTAGAGAGATAACATCAGAGTATCCGTTTACTTTTACTTTTGCATTGGTAATCATGGGGGCATTAACATTTAGTCAGGCTGCTACAACTAGAATTATGATGCCAATAGGATTGTCTTTAGGAATTGGACAACCGCATCTTATTGCGATGTTCCCAGCTGTAAATGCTGATTTTATACTACCAGGTTATCCTACATTAGTTGCTGCCATGGACTTTGACCGTACAGGCACAACTCGTATAGGGAAGTATGTAGTGAATCATAGTTTTATGCTACCAGGACTTGTTACCATTGCGGTTACGATTGCTTCGGGTTTTTTATTAAGTATGTTTTTATAACTTAATAACTGTCTTAACATATTAAGTTTAAAAAAGAGAGTTTATCTGTTACTTAAAATAACAAAGCCTGATTCAATAAAGAATCGGGCTTTGTTATATAAATTAAATTTAAAAATTATCTGAATTACAATAGGTTAAGAATGGTGTTTGTTTTTATTTAAAAATAATTCATTTTTTGTATTGTTTAACCGTAAAGACTATGTATCTTTGCACCCGAAACAACGCGGGATAGAGCAGTAGGCAGCTCGTCGGGCTCATAACCCGAAGGTCACAGGTTCGAGTCCTGTTCCCGCTACTAAAATGAAAAAGCTTCAGAGAAATCTGGAGCTTTTTTTGTTTGTATTAGTTTTTATAAAATTGCTATTTCAGAATTTTTTGCAAACAAAATTACTAAAAAGCATATCCTTTTTATCTTGATTTAGGTTATGGGTGTGAAGTCAGGAGATATTTGAACAGCTTTCCATAAGAACTCTTCGGAGAGTAGGGAAGATTAGTTTTTATTTTCTTTTCTCCATTCTTCGAGCGACAATAATTTTTTAGTTTTAGGATTAAAAAATTTTATCTCAAAAGTTTCTTGGTAAATATAATAATTGAATTCTTCCTTGTCTTTATTTGTAACTCTAACCCAGTAATAATTCTTATCATTAATTTGTGGTGATTCTATAATACTTGTTCCAGCCCATTCTTGATTTTCCGGAAGGTCCTGCATTAAATTGAAAATTTTGGTTCTATTCTCATTGTCAGAATCTGCTATTTCAAAATTTGGGTTTTGAGTAGGGTAATAAATTTCATCTAGAAGTTTTGCATTATTTTTCTGGAGTTTATCAAGCCTATTTACTGCTAATTTGTAATAAGCATAATGCTTTATTGTTTTATCTTCTTGTATTTTTTTATATATTTTTAACGCTTCGGTTTTATTTCCGACACATTCATAATAATTTGCCAGAGCATAATCATAAATATAGTAACCTATTCCTATACTATCAATAAATGATTTTGCTTTTTTATGATCTTTTAATTTGATATAATTTGCTGCATAAGCAGCTGCTACATCACCAGATTTATATTCGTTATTATTTAACTCTTTAATTGATTCATTGTATTTGCCAAGTTTATAATATAATTCAGCTTTAAGACTGTAAAGATCTTCGTTGATATTAGACTTAATTTGAGACTTATATTTGTCTTTTTCTTTCTTATTGAGAGCAATTAAATTGTCTATCTCTAAAAGCACTTTTCTAGGATCGTTTTCTCCATCAGTATAAAGCTGCACTAAAAGGCTATGAAACTTTTGATATTCCCTATCGACCTTCTCCATTTCTTTATGTAATTCCATGTGCTCTTTTTCTCCATCCGTGTAAGGAGCTTTCTTATCATTACAAGACAGAATTGTAATGGTTATTAGGATTAAAAAGAAATGTTTCATATTTTTTAAAATAAATGGCAAGGGTTTTTTATAAACTTAAAGGAGTAAAACCCCAATCTTGTCTATAGGATTTAACTTTGTAAATTTTGTTTTTTTCGTCATAGTTTAATTGATATATTCTTCCGTTTTTTTCATCGAAATAACAATTATAATTTATTATGAAATTCTCTGGATGCCACTCTCTTCTCATTTTTTCATAATTTTTCCGTAGCCTTACAAAAGCGGAGTCAGAAATTTCATTTGGAATATCTGAATTTGGACATATTCTTTTATAAATTAATAAGCTATCTTTTTCTTCTAAATTTTTACAAACTAACAATGATCGTAACATTTCATTTACCACTTCATGCTTTAAAAATCTATCTTTTCTAGGGTTTTTAGGATCAGGAAAAATACGCAAAGCATTGTTTAATTCTGTTCTAAAAGTTGAGTTGATTTTTTGGACATTTTTTAAAGGCTTATCAAAAGGAAATTCCCAATAATCCTTATACCTATTATTGAAGAAAGGAATTGAAGCATATTCTTTTTTAGAGTAGATTAGTACAATTATTTGTTGTTTGTTTTCTATTGAATCTGGTTCGGAATAAAGTTGAATTTCGAAATTTGATTTTACAATGTTTATACTTTTAATTAGTTCAAATTTACTTCCAAATTTTTTTTCATTGATTTTTAATTCCGGAAATTTATTCGTTAACTTTTCAATGGATTCTTCAGCGTTTGAGCTTCTATTTTCATTACAGCTTATTAAAGCAAGTAGAAGAAAATAGAGTAGATGTGTGTATAATTTCATGATATTTTTTACGTTTACTAAACTGAAGACTAACTTGCACGTATGTATAAATTATACAAAATCACCCGATTTTAAATTGATAAGAATAACAAACGTTATACTTTACTAAAAACCAAATATATTGATTATTCATTACAATCCATGAAAAAGGCTTTTTACCTGTTGTATATTTTGGTGTACTTGTGAGAATGTAAATTTCTGTGGTTTTGCTACTGCTATTAACAAAAAAAAAATTATTGGATGCAGCAAAATAAAAAGCATATATTTTCCTTCTTGATTTAGATTACGGTTACAAAGTCAGGGAACATTCGCATAGCAGCCCCAGCAAACTGTTCTTTTGCAAGAATTCTTCGTAGAGCGGGTTATTTAATTAAGTCGTTTCTATAACCCATAGGAATTAATTCTTTTTCTCTCCGGCTTAATTCTTTGCCTTTAAATTCTTCGAATATTAATAATGTACTTTCAATATTTTCAACTCCAAGATCAGAATTTGCTTTGCCCCATCTATATAATGCCATTTCTATATTTGTCATAATAAGTCCAGGTTTTACTTGTGATCCATTATATTCGATTCCTTTAATTTTTGTGAAAAAATCTAATTCCCCACCTTCTTTCGTTTCGGTAAGAATGAAAGCTTTGATTTCTGCTTGTGACGATTTTTCTTTATTTATGTTTTGAGAAAAGCTATAAGTGCTAATAAGAAGCAAAAGGAATACAATATTTTTTTTCATAAGTTGTTTTTGGTCGTTTCGTTTAGTATAATTATCGGTAGCGTTCTGGTGCTAGAGATAGTTTTTTTTTATACGAATATAAAAATATTTTTATTACAATTATTACCTTTTAAGATAGATAAAATCGTTCGTAAACAGCTTCGTAAGAACCATGTTTTAGATGTTAACATGAAGAGTGATAATAAACTTCTAATCAAAAGAGTTAGATTTCGTTTAAAATCCTCTAATAAAAGGTTTAAGTTTTTACCATTTGAGGAAATTGAATTGATTAATAACAGTTTTTGTAATGGTAATCTTTTCTTTTTCAATCTAAAAAAAAGAAAAGTATAGAAATAAATAAGTAATAAAAGAGATTTCAATCGAAATGTCCTTTACTTTTGCCGAATGTTAGAAATTCTTTACCAAGACGAATATATTATAGCAATTAATAAACCAAACGGTTTGCTGGTTCATAAATCATTTTATGCCCGTGATGCAAAAGTTTATGCTATTCAGGAATTGAGAAATCAAATAGGAGGACAACACGTTTATCCTATTCATCGATTAGACCGCAAAACATCTGGTGTTTTGTTATTTGCGTTGGACAAAGAAGTTTTGAGAATTATGAATGATCGTTTCGCCACACGTGAAGTCCAAAAAAAATATTTAGCAATTTTGCGTGGTTGGTCACCCGAGGAACTAACGATTGATTATGATTTAATTAATGATGATGACATTAAACAAAATGCAATAACATATTTTCATCGTTTGCAAAAAGCCGAAGTTGCCTTAGAATTTAATAATAAACCTACGTCACGATATTGTTTGGTAGAAGCAATTCCTGAAACTGGACGTATGCACCAATTACGAAAACATTTTAAACATATTTTTCATCCCATTTTAGGAAGCCGACCACATGGTTGTAATAAACAAAACAAATTATGGCTGGAGAATTATGACCTAAAAGGAATGATGCTTCATGCACATCAGTTAATTTTTAATCATCCAATAAAAAATGAACAAATAATCTTAAATGCAAAGATTAATGAAGAGTTTAGCAGAGTAGGGGATATTCTTAATCTAGATTTGAGTAAGTATAAATAGAATAATAACTTGTCGCTTCAATGCTTCCCGATACTGCAACAAAAAACTCCAGATTTCTCTGGAGTTTTTTGTTGTTAAAATAAATTCTTCTTATCTATAATGATTCGTACTATTTATAAATGCAAAAAAGATAAACTACTATCTGCAATATTTATTTATGTAATAAAATTAGTCATATATTAGCACATGAAACGCCGATATACGACTTAAACTAAGGAAGAAAACGCATAAACTATGATGACATTACCTTTTGAAAACAGAATCACTAAAGACAAAAACATTCTTATTGTTTTAGAAAAAAATACAAGCGCAAGCTCTGAACTTAACTACCTGATTGAAAAATTCTGTGGAACTGTAGTAAATGATTTTTCTGAAATTAAAACTTCATTAGATGACAAAATGATTTATGTCTGCGGAGATATTGAGCAACTTAAAAATAATAACCATAATTTTCTTTTAATCAAAGAATTATCTAGAAATTACCAGGATTATAAAGATAATAATCTACAATTTATAACATTCGGTGAAGTTCCGCTTCTTATAAGTAATGCTGGAATCTATTATCAAAATATGTTTGGTGACAGTGATTATTTTAATGCAATCAAATCTGAGCATTTATTTCAGGAATTGACAGAATCAAACAAAGATTCTAAAGCATTGAGAAAAGGTATTTATTTAACTGAGATTGTAAAAGAAAAAAAAGATGATTCAGAACTACTTCATTTTAATCTTTTAAGATGTTCAAGCAATTTTACTGGGCCAACAGACAATTTTAGAAAGACGGATCAAATTATTATAAATACTTTAAATAAGGCAATTAAATATACTTTTGAGCAAGAAATAAAAGTTAATCATGTTCTAGCTCAAATTTATGAGAATAAAATAAAAAGTGATATCAATGCAAAAGAGGTTAAATCTAAAATAAAAGCACATTCTGACAAAACCAAGGATATGTCTAAAGATGGTATTATTGCTTTCTGTACTTTTTATGATAATTCTAATTTTAACCACTTGACACAATCAAAGGAAAATAGATACGATTGGTTTTACAAGAAATCAAGCGGACTAACAAGACTTCATTTTAAATTAAAAAATACTGTATCTGATGCATCTTTAGAAAAGGAATTCAGTGTCACTCTGTATCCAAATTCGGCTTTTTTAATACCTCTTTCAACCAATAGATTATATACTCATGAAATTAAGCCTTCTGTTCTAAATGTAGATCAAATTCCTATTAGAATGGGATATGTTGCCCGTTGTTCAAATCTAGAAGCTGTTTATGTAAATGACCAAACGTATATTAAGGAAAACAACACTCTTATTAAACTTGAAGAAATGACTTCGGATACAATGATTGACCTAAGAAATTCATATTACGAAGAAAACATGAGTGAAAAGAAAATAGAGTATGGAAAAATTCATTTTAGTATGAACTCTGGTGATTACGAAAGACCAATATTTTAATCAGGCAATAAATAATGAACAACTTAGGCTTTTATAAAATTACATTGCCCATTGAAAAAAATGTATTCGAGGAATTATCAAATTCGGTAAATTTTGAAACTATTACTAAGGGCAGAATTGGGAATAATCTAGTTAATATATTAGATAATCAGAATATTCCAATCGTAAGAACAACCAGTATTTACAATATTCCGCCTCATAATTTTTCTAATGAACATCATCAAATTATAGCGTCTCTAAATATTGCAATACAAAATCAATCTATCGAAAATTTGCAATTGGTAGATTTCAATAATGCACTTATAGAAATTTACGACTGTAACTATTCTAAAATGAATTATCATTCTGACCAATCTTTAGATTTAGAAGCGGGCTCTTTTATTGGTTTGTTTTCATGTTATGAAAATCCTGATAAACTAATAGAAAAGAATATCCGTAAACTAAAAATTAAAGACAAAGTCAATAATGAAGAATTCGAAATTTCGCTAACTCATAATTCTATTGTCTTGTTTTCTTTAGCTACTAATGAAAAGTTTCTTCATAAAATTATACTAGAATCTACTCTAAGTAAAAAGAAATTTGAATCAGACAATAAATGGCTTGGAATTACTTTTAGAAAATCAAAAACATTTGTACATTTTAAAGATAACTTACCATATTTATCTGATGGAGAATTATTAACATTAGCTGATGAGAATCAGAAAAAAGAATTTTATACTTTAAGAGGACAGGAAAATAACAATTTAAATTTTGTTTATCCAATATTACCGTACACATTAAGTACGAGTGATACAATGAAACCAATAGGATTATGATAGAAAATTTTGTGCTTTTGGCATTTGACACTTATTATTTTGACGGTAAAGCCAAAACCGTCTGTATTGAATTTAATCAATGGGATCATAGCAAAGATTATAAAGTACATTCAGAAATAATTGATAATATTGAAGATTATATTCCAGGAGAATTTTATCGAAGAGAATTACCTTGTATTTTAAGTCTTTTGCAAAAGATGAATCTGGAGAATATTGATGCTATTATTGTTGATGGATATATTTATCTGGATGATGATAAGAAAAATGGTTTAGGAGGACATTTGTACGAAAAATTAAATCAGAAAATTCCAATAATTGGCGTGGCTAAAACTAATTTTGCATCATTAAATAAAGATAAAAAAAGCTTATTTAGAGGCGATAGTAAAAAACCGCTTTTTATTACTTCAATCGGTATTGATTTAGACGATGCATTTACAAAAGTTGAAAGTATGGCTGGGGAATTTAGATTCCCTACTTTATTAAAAGAATTAGACAGGTTGACAAAAGAAATATAAGTTATTCTGGAAGTTGATTAAATACTTCTAATCTTCCCACAGACTAAAACAAAAACTCCAGAGAAATCTGGAGTTTTTTTATAAGATTAATTTAAGTTTTTATTTTATCTTTCTGTAAAATAAAGAATCTCTGGGATAATTTAAATTCAAATAGTAAATGTGCTATTTGCTTAATTAATTTTAAAAAATCAAAAATTTAAAGTAGAATACACTCTGTTAATTAATCATAATTTCCGAGTATATTATAACAAACAAAATCTTACTTTGTTATTTTTTTTCATAAATTAGCTAAAGTTTATGTAGTTCATCGCTTTATAAACTTATTCTCAGCAAACTCACTTGCAAAAGCTTGAAGTAAAATAGTTATTTTATTCCGTTCTTAAGTTGAATCTTTTTATCAACATTATAGCATATCACTTCCTTTAACCTACATAAAATTGACATACGAGAGGAAGATATATTAATTTTAAGGGATTAAACTCCTTTTCATACACTTTTTAAACCTATTTGCCTTTGCCTTAAAATGTTTAAATGTGAACTACCAAATCGCAAAAATAGTATGAAGCAGAAAATAGATGATATAGAACAGTCGATACATATTCAAGAATTCCTTTTGGCAATAAAAAGAAAATCTGATAACCTGATTAATTATTTTCTTTTCAGTTTTTTTATTGTCGGTTTATTACTTGCTTTTTATTATGATACTTGGCAAATAGCAATAGGAGTAGGCAGTTTGTTGCTTGTTGCCTATTATTCGTCAAAATTGGCTTTGCCAGATTCAGATTTTTACCAGTATGTACTCAGTACGATATTGGGTATTTTTATGTGTCAATACATTTATCAAATGTATGGTATGTTCGAAATGCATTTTACAGCATTCGTAGCAAGTGCAATACTTATTACTTATCAAAACTGGAAACTCCAAATTCCCTTAACATTAGTTGTAATATTTCATCATGCACTGTTTGGTTATTTACAATACAGAGGTTTTAATGAAATTTACTTTACTCAGCTAGATTATATGTCGTTACAAACTTTTATAATTCATATAATACTAGCTACAACTATTTTTGGTCTTTGTGGATTATGGGCTTATCAATTTAAAAATTATAGTGAAGCACATATCGACCAAACATTTAGGAAAAGGGAAATTGAGAATCAAGAGCTAAAAACTGCAAATTACGAACTTGATCGTTTTGTATATAGTACTTCGCATGATTTACGTGCGCCATTAAACTCTATGCTTGGACTTATTGAAATTGCTCAAGATGATACTGCCGAAGAATTAATGCTAGGACATCTCCAGATGCTAAAAGAAAATGCTAAAAAATTAGATAGTTTCATCTCTGATATTCTCGTTTATTCGAGAAATTCAAGGATGGAAGTTCATAAGGAAAAAATTGACTTTAATGAACTTCTTAATGATGTAACTCAAAATTTAAAGTTCATGGGAGATACCAATAGGAGGGTAGGTTTTAAAGTAGACGTCATTGGCGATACTCCCGTTTATTCTGATAAAAATCGCTTAGTTACGATACTAAATAATCTTATTTCGAATTCAATTCGGTATCAAAACGCACAAATTTCTAATCCATTTATCAATATCAAAATAGTAACTTCAAATGTCGAAACTAGTATCATTGTGCAGGATAATGGTATTGGCATCCATAAAGAAGTACACTCAAAAATATTCGATATGTTTTATCGAGTGTCTCAAGAATCTGTTGGTTCCGGACTTGGATTATACATCGTAAAAGAAGCAATAAATAAGCTCAATGGAAACATAAAAGTTCAATCTGAAATTGGCCAGGGAACCACCTTTGCAATTAAAATTCCAAACAAGTAAATAAACTTAACCTATGGAACAGACAACTACACCACCGTTTAAAAAAATTCTCGTTGTAGATGATAACGCAACTGACCGTTATATAGCTAAACGAATGGCTGAAAAGTATTATTTTGCTGAAGAAACTGTTTTGCTAGATTCAGCACCAGAAGCCTTAAAATATCTCCTTTCATTAGAAGCTACACCTGATTTACTCCCTCAACTCATCTTTCTAGATATTAATATGCCCGGAATGAATGGTTTTGAATTTCTTGAGGAATACATAAAATTCTCAGAAATAATACGAAGAAATTGTTTCATTATAATGATTACCTCATCTACACATCCTGATGACCTTAAACGTGTAGAAAATATTCCATCGGTAATTCGTTTTCTTAACAAGCCTCTCGATAGAGATAAATTTGAACTTATAAGACTTGAATTATCATTAAAAAAACAATTTATTTAAAATCTACAGTAGTATTCTTATGATTTATTAAGGTTAATAAAAGCAATATTGTTCATTAAATTTATTAAAAATATCTCCAGAAGATTGGTTACATTCGTAAGAAATTACAACATCATCAGTATTTTGGTTAATTATTTTTTTGAATATCACTAAAAGTGGGTATTGCATAAGCGTTAAAAGGCTCTTATGTTTGTGAGATAATGTTTGTTAT
>NZ_JPRM01000053.1 GCF_000737695.1 Flavobacterium hydatis | reverse complement strand
GTAAGTAAATAAAAATCTCTTAGGTTGTTCTGATAGCTATCGGGAGAAGCGATATCTATTTACTCTCCTTTTTTATATTCTTTGACATATTTAGAACCATCACTAAAAATCTGAATTATATTAATTTGATTGTCTTTTTCGACAAAGCTTATTTTTTCATCATATTTTGAATCTCTCCATCTGCCATCAATATTTGCCCAAAGAATTTCATTACCATTAAATTTTATTTTATACTCAAATTTTTGATTATCAGATTTTCTTATATATGATACATAATACAAGTCATTGTTTTTGGAGACTTTAATTATTTTTGGAGAGTGATCCATAATAGCTGCCATTGTATACCTAGCAATATCTTTATAAGTGAAGGTTTTTAGTAAGGTTTCTTCAACTTTACTTATTTCTTGAGTTTGAATTTGTTCTTCTATGACAGCTTCTTTTTGTTCACTTTGTTTACAACTAATGATTAGAAAAAAAACTAAAAAAGGTATAATTGATTTCATGTTGTGAAAATTATTTAACTTCTTTCAACATTGTAAGTAAGTCTGGAATTTTATTTACCTGAGATTCTGTCCAAAAATAATGCTCATAATCTGTTGTGCCATTATCTTTTAGATATATAGATATTCTTTTAGCAGTTTTTTCAATATAAAAACTGAATGTTATTTCTCTTGAATTAAAAATATATGTTACCGATTGCTTTCTTTCGGTCTTGTCTTTAAGATTTGGAATAACGTATTGTTCTATAAAAAGAATGAATTCATCTACTTCATTTAAATCGATCCATGAAGATTTAAAATAATTATAGTTTTTACCCGCGATTTGATATATTACTGTCATATCCATTTGCAATGACTTTACTTTTTTATTTGATTTCAAATCAATTGCTTCAACAGGAAAGAAAGAAACTATTTCACCAAGTCCAGATTTAAATTCGGCTTTCACATTCCAGTCTTTATTTATCTGTGTTATTTCGGCATTATCAATAAACTGCCTAGTTTCAGAATTTGATTTTTCTTTTTGAGCATAACTTATTGAGATGATTGAAAGAAATAAAAATGTAATTAATGCTTTGTTGAGTTTCATATTATAATATTTTGGTTATCATTGGTTTTATTGTTTCCAAAACTAATTCCTTTTAACTCAAATATTTTACTGAAAACCGTAAAATCTCTTTTTATTGCGAATGTTCTAGCCCTGATAGAAGTGGAAATCCTTTTGTGAAGCTTTAGCGGAACAAAAGATTGTAACGGATAGCAGGAAACAGCTCCTAAAAAAGGGTATAATTAGGTTAAAATATGTTGTGAAATTGTGGCTAAAAAACTCAGAACTTTAATGATAGAATTTTAAACAAAAATTTTGTAATTTTGCAGTCCAAATAAAGGATTTATAAAATGTTAGATAGACTTCAAATAGTAAAACAACGTTTCGACGAGATTTCGGATTTAATCATCCAACCGGATGTTATTGCGGATCAGAAACGTTATGTGCAATTGAATCAGGAGTACAAGAACTTAAAAGCATTGGCGGAAAAACGCGACGAATACGTGCTTTTGATGGCAAATATAGACGAGGCTAATGAAATAATTGCAGATGGTAGCGATGCCGATATGGTCGAAATGGCCAAAATGCAACTAGAAGAAGCTAAGGAGAGATTGCCTGAACTGGAGGAAGAAATTAAGTTTATGTTGATTCCTAAGGATCCTGAAGATGCCAAAAACGTAATGGTAGAGATTCGTGCTGGTACGGGTGGAGATGAGGCAAGTATTTTTGCTGGAGATCTTTTCCGTATGTACACTAAATATTGTGAGAACCGTGGTTGGAGAACTTCGGTTGTAGATATGAACGAGGGAACTTCGGGTGGTTTTAAAGAGGTTATCTTTGAGGTTACTGGCGAGGATGTTTACGGTACGCTTAAGTTTGAAGCTGGTGTACACCGTGTACAACGTGTTCCTCAGACTGAAACGCAAGGTCGTGTGCATACATCGGCAGCTACGGTTATGGTGCTTCCTGAAGCCGAAGAGTTTGATGTACAAATTGATATGAACGATGTACGTGTTGACTTTTTCTGTTCGTCTGGACCTGGTGGACAATCGGTTAATACTACTAAATCGGCGGTGCGTTTAACGCATATTCCAACTGGTTTGGTGGCTCAATGTCAGGATCAAAAATCGCAACACAAGAATAAAGATAAAGCGTTAAACGTTTTACGTTCTCGTTTGTACGAACAAGAATTGGCTAAGAAAGAGGCTGAGGATGCTACTAAGCGTACATCTCAAGTAAGTTCTGGTGACCGTTCGGCTAAGATTCGTACCTACAACTACGCTCAAGGACGTGTAACAGATCACCGTGTTGGTCTTACTTTATATGATTTGGGTAACATCATGAATGGTGATATCCAGAAAATTGTAGATGAGTTACAATTGGTTAACAATACTGAGAAATTAAAAGAAGCTTCAGAGGTTTTTTAAATTAAGCTTCTAAGAGGCTAAGTTTCTGAGTTTCTAAGATAAAAAAATGACTGTTTTACAATTAGTAAAGCAGTCTTTTTTTTAGATGCTAAGTCTGAAGGCGTTGCGATTAGTTTTTTTATAAAAACACAATGTAGCCACAAACTTGTCATTTCGAAGAATGAGAAATCTTCACAAGAAACTCCATAATCTTTGTCGAGCTACTCGTGGAGATTTCTCATTCTTCGAAATGACAATATTGGAGAGAAGCTTTGCGGCCTTTGCGTAAGTCTTCGCGTAACTTTGCGTTAAAAATTTCTGCCACGAATGCCACGAATTTCCTCTAATTTCTCTAGTTATAGACTTTAAAACTTTGCGACCTTTGCGAAAAACTTTGCTCACTTTGCGGTAAAATTTTTTGCGTTTAATCCTTACTATGCGCAGCCGTTTTTCTCGAAATGAAATTAGTAACAACTAGCTGAAATATCGAGCCAAAGAATTTTGTTACTTTATTATGTGTGGTTCCTACTAGTATTCTTTTGGATAAATATCCTGCGGCAATACTAAAGATAGATTGTAGTAAATTGCTTTTTATATCGATGCCGCTATTAATTTCTTCTAAGGTGTCTTTTATTATATTGAGCGGTTTTAAATTTTCTTTTAGATCATGAAATTTATCTTTTAAATCAATCCATTCGGCTTCTTGCTGATTTTTTAATTGCAAAATCATCTGATTTAAATCATCGGTTGCGTTATTGGTTTTCATAATGAATTGTTTTAAAAATTAGTTTTCAAATCATTTAATTCCTGTTTTTTAATAAAAGCGTAATTATGATGTTTCCTATTGGTTTCTTAATCCATTTATTCTGATTTTTATACAATAAGATGGCAAGGATGAGGTAGGCAAATGCTAGTACGAAAAATCCGTAATAATACTCGCCAAGCAGCTGACCTATTAATAAACTAAGCCCAATGTTGAGGAATAAACTAAAAAAAACAACAACAACAGCAACAATAATTTGCGATGTTAGGGATGATAAAACATCGGCGGATATGGATACCGATTTAAGCTTGAAAAGTTCAAAACTCGTTTTGGTATAATTTTCGGCCTTATCAAAAAGTGTATCTGTTGTTGTTGTCGTTTTAGTTTCCATCTGATTGCGTTTGCTTATTAAATAAAATCACACTTCTTCTTAATTAGTTACATGCTCAATTCCGTCGCTTACTTCGGCTTTTGCATGATTGTATTTGGCTTTTCCTTGATTCATAAGGTCTTTACTATTTGATGAAATAGTACTTACGATATTATCTAATTTGCCTTTAAAATCGTCTTTGTAATCTTTGCTTTTGTCAGCTATTTTTTGTCTGGTTTTTGATCCTTTGTCTGGTGCAAACAATACTCCTAATAATGCTCCTGCTGCTGCAGCTCCGATAATTCCTAAAATGGTGTTACTAGTTTTCATAATATTTGTATTTAATGTTTAATAATATAATTTGTTCCTAAACTTCTTTGCCTTTAATTAATCTGAAAAGAACTGCTATAATGGCAATTACTAATAAAATATGAATGATGCTTCCTAGGCTGTAAACAAAAAATCCTAGAGCCCACATAATGACTAAAATAACGGCGATGGTGTATAATAAATTTGACATGGCGTTTATGTTTAAGGGTTAATATGGTGGAATATTTAATTTAATTTATACGCAACGTATAAGCTTAAATTGCTATTCTTGGCATCTGGAAAAGTATAGTTTGTTCCTAAAAAACTACGTTCTTTCCCTACGGTTGTTAGTCCGTAATTATAACGTAAACCTATGCTTAATGGGTCAAAATCGATTCCGACTCCTGCGGATAATCCTGCATCAAATCGATTAAAATCATCGGCATTGATATTCTCCTCAAAGTCGAATGCTGAACCAGCACTAGATTCGTTAGTAACTTTTCCGTCGACCAAATAAGAGGCGTAACCTCCTACATGAACATTGAAGTTTTGTGTTACTTTAAATTTTACTAATAAGGGAACTTCGATATAATTAAGTCTAAAACGACCTACACCACTTACAAAAGCGCTATTGTATTCTAACTCTGCGCCCTTGGTTGTGTATAATATCTCGGGTTGTATGAAGATGTTGTCTGCGATAGGAAATGCAGCATAAACTCCGACATTAAAGCCATATATGGCATTTTTGTCATCGACTTCTCCAGAATAAAGATTAGACATATTTGCTCCTCCTTTTATTCCGAATTCGGCATTTACGGGAGTGTTTTGGGCTTGTAATACTCCAAAAGAAGCTGAAATAAATAATGTCACGGCATGTAATAATTGGGCTTTGTTTTTCATGGTTTTAAAATTTTAGGGCTTATAAATTACGTTGTTACTATTTAGATAATCATGATTCTTTTTTTAGCGCTTTTGCTGTGTCCAGAAAGCGGTATTGTGTTGGCAAATATTTAATCGATAGTTTTATTATATCAGTATCATTGGTTTCTCTAGTTATCGATTTTAATAATTCGATCTGATCGCTTATAGATTCGATTATTAAATCTATGTATGCTCTGTCAAAATCGGCCTTGGTTGCATCAATCAAGGAATATAAATCGTTATTAGTTTCCTTTTCATCGGTATTTATAATAATGATTAGCTTTTGGTTAGCCATTCGGGCTATTTCATGGAGCAATTCATTCTGATTGGTTTCTATTTCACTGCTTAACTTTCGTATTTTATCCTCTTGGCATTTTTGCTGAGCAATTTGACTTTTTGATATGATAGCTTTACTAATATTAGCTGTAGCGATTAAAAAATAAGCATCAATTTCTTCCGAAGCAGTTTTACTAAACATATCATTATCTGATGTTTTTTCTAGCGCTTCGTTTTTTTTGCATGAAAGCATTGTCGTCAAGATTACAAAGACAAAAATTGCTTTAACAAGCAAAAATTTAGAGGGGGACAGTGGGTTAATTTTCACTTCATAAAAGTTTATATTACAAAGTTGCAACCTAAATACAATTAATACTTTACAGCATAAAAAAGAATCGTTATATAATTCCCATAATATGAATTATATAACGATAAAAGTTAGTTTTTTGAGGGGATTACTCGGGAAGAAAAATGGTAAAAACTGATCCTTTGCCCGGAGTACTATCGGCAATGATATGACCTTTATGGTTTTCGACAATTTTTTTGCAAATAGCCAGACCAATTCCGGTTCCAGGATATTGATCTGTTTTAGAATGTAAGCGTTGAAACAATACAAAAATGGTTTCTTTAAACTGTGGGTCAAATCCCATTCCGTTATCGGTAAACGTGATTTTGTAATATTTTTTTATAGATTGTTCTAGCAAATCAGGAAATTCGGTAGCATGAATTTTGGTACATGAAATACTGATTTTTGGTAAAACATCTGGCAAACTGTATTTTAATGAATTGCTGATTAGGTTAATAAAAAGCTGTTCTATTTGGTACGGAATAACATGTAGTTTGGGTAATTTATCCGATAAGATAATGGCGTTTTTCTCCTGAAGAATCTCAGTGAATTCTAGTCTTACTTTTTCGAGCAAATCGTTTAAATTCGTTTTTAAGAATTCTTTCTTAGTAGTATTAGTTCTGGAGAACAACAATAAGTCATCAATTAAAATACGCATTCTCTTTGCCGATACTCCAATCCTATTAATGTATTCTCTTCCGCTTTCAGACAAAGCTGCTTTATCATCATCGGAGAATCTCGAGATAAAAGTTTGGATTTTACGAAGTGGTTCTTGCAAATCGTGACTGGCAACATGGTTAAAGGATGCCAATTCTTTATTTGTTTTTTCTAGCTCTTTGTTACGTTCGTAAATGGCAATGTTTTGAAAATGTTCTTCGGTAATATCAAATGTTATTCCTAACATAATCTTACTTCCTTGCTCGTCTATTAAGAGTTTACCAATGGATTTAAAGTATCTGATATCGCCATTTTTTTTGATAATTTTGTAGTAAATAAGCGGAAGTTGTTTGTTATCGATAATCCCTTGCATTAGGTTCGAGAAAGCTTGTTTATCCTCTGGATGTACAAAATCTAGAAAGGTATCTTTTTCTGGAACAAAAGAGTTTGGCGGATAACCTAATAAACGATATTGATTGTCTGAATAGACCATTTTATCGGTTCCTAAATCCCATTGCCAAGTGCTAAAAGCTCCAATTATTTCGGACTCTGCCATTAGTTTGCTCGAAATTAAAAGCTTTTTGTTAAACACACGCAAGCGATCAATATCATTACTAATTTGTCTGTACGAAAGCAAAATAAGCGAAAGTGCTACCAGAAATAAGGATATGGTAAAAACAGGAGTTAATGAAATCTCGCTTTGATATATTTTTTGCCTTTTTTGCAATATATCTTTTTCAAAATCATTCATTTCATCTATCTGAAAGCGAATGTTTTCCATGACGATTCTTCCTCCAAACATACAGTTGTCGAGTTTCCTTTTGTCATAGGTTTTTTCGTTGCTGTATTTTAGAGAACCTTCAAGATAGGTATAACGCTGAATGATTAAATCAAACAGGTTCTTGAGGTTTTTTTGTTGCTTAGGATTGTCGGCCGTTAATTTTCTAAGAGCAATAAAAGATCGGTTTACTTTATCGCGAGAAAATAGGTATGGGGCAAGAAAACGGCTGTTTTTGGTTATTATATAACCTCTCTGGCCTGTTTCGGCATCTTTTACAAACGAAAGTAGTCGTTCTAATTGAATGTTTATTTCATAGGTATGCATCATCGACTTGCTAGAATTCTGCAAGTCACGATTGTGTTGATAGGATACCGATGAAATAAACAATAAAATAAATATCGATATTGCAAAAATAATCCTCAGCGCACGTGGGGAATTAAAATTGGGTATCAATTTCATTCGTTTTTAATTATTTTAAGCGTAACAAAAAGGTATCACGGTTTAAACCTGAAGTGTGATAATGCCAATTTAGAGTTACAACTTCATTAATTATTTTTTTTAGAGCATTAAAATTGCTTGGCTTTTTAATGTAAATATTTGCTCCTTGTATAAATGTATCTTCAATATCTTCTTCTGATGAAGAAGTAGAGTAGATGGCAATTATAAGGTGTTTTAAATGGTCTGCTTTTTTTATTTCCATCAAGCATTCTTTACCTGTTTTTTTAGGCATATTTAAATCCAGAAATAAAATATCGGGCAATATTGTATCAGGATGCATTAAATGTTCCATTAACTCCATTCCGTCATGAGCAAATTGTACTTGTGTCTGTATTTTTACTTCTTCAAAGGCATCTTTGAAAAAAAGGCGATCATCTTCATCATCATCTGCCAGTAAAATATGTAATGCGTTTTTCTGCATTTATAAATTCTTTATTTTAGGTTTTCGCGTCGTTTTTTTATGATTCTCTGAAAGGCCGAAGGGGTAATTCCTGTTGTGTTTTTAAATTGTGTGCTCAAGTGAGCAACGCTGGAGTAATTAAGTAAAAATGCAATTTCGGTCAAGCTCATTTCATTTATAATGATGAGATGTTTGGCTCGTTCGATTTTTTGTAAAATGATGAAATTTTCAATAGACGAATAAGTAACTTCTGAAAATACGTTTGATAAGTATCCGTAACTATGATTTAATTTTTCGGCTAGATAAACAGAACTTTTTAAGTTGTTCCCGTTTTCATCCATAAAAACCATTTCTATAATAGCATCTTTTATTTTTTGTACTAATACACTCTTTTGATTCTCTACAATTTCTAACCCAAAAGGCTCTAACTCATTCTTCATGCTATCCAATTCTTCGGATGTTAGGTTCTTATCCAATTCAATTTCTCCAAAACCCAACGGTGTATAATTTATTTGGCGTTCGCCTAATTTCTGTTTCAGAAATTGGGAGCAAACGGTATTGATGTCAAACTTAATAAATAACTTCATCGTTTAAAAAATATTGCTAAAGATAGATAAAAAAATATTGGTAAGTAGTAATAAAATGAGCAGTAAAGTAAGTGTAAGGGAGTCTCTGTTATTATTTGAGTATTTAACAAAAAAATACCGTCTAATATAAAATTAGACGGTACTAACTGAGTTAAAAAGAATTTACAAATCAGATTGATTTGATTCTCTACTTTTTTTGATTTCCCTAATTTTTGCTGAAGCCATAAAATAATTATTTCGACTTCCTCACTTCAGCAAACATCAAATCATCCTCTGAAAATGTAGTGTGTAATATTTCAACTTTTCTTCATAACCCGTTTTCTTTATTTTAAATTTATTAGTACTTCGAAAAGTATTATATGTAAATGTATAAAATATTGAAATGTAATATGTTATAATTATTTCCGCGATTGTTATAAGATTCCCACTTTAATACTACTTAACTTAGATAACGTCTTAATATCCAGGACATTTTTTCGTGTTGTTCTAATAAACCAGTGATAAAATCGGCAGAACCAATATCGTGATTTTCGTTTTCGAATGTAGGTATGTATTTTCTAAACTCAGTAATAACCTGTTCGTGATTTTCTAATAACTCACTTAGCATTTCTTTTTGTGACGGATACATTTTAGGAAATTCTTTCAATGTCGAGTTTCCAATAAATTCTGTCATGGTTCCGATTGTTTTTTCGCCAAGCTGATTTATTCTTTCTGCTACTTCATCAATAATAGTTTCTAAAACGCCATATTGTTCTTCAAATAATTTATGTAATTCCATAAAACTGTTTCCAGATATGTTCCAATGAAATTTTCTTGTTTTTACATACAATATCATTTCATTTGATAAAATTGAGGTCAGGATATCGGCACTTTTCTTTAAATCTTTTGGAGCTATTCCTATATTAGGTTTCATGTAATTTTCTTTAAACGTTGTTTTTTCAAATTTAGCTTTAGTAAAAGCCAAGCCTGTTATACAATTACCGCCTTGTTTTATAAGAATTCTATGTTTGATGAAATTCGAATACCAATAATATTATTTGTAATTTTGTCGCACTAGCAAATTACAATATGACAACACAACAACTACACGAACAAATTCTTCAAAAAAAATCATTTTTATGCATCGGTTTAGATGTCGATTTAACCAAAATTCCGCAACATCTTTTAGAAACCGAAGATCCGATTTTTGAATTTAATAGGGCAATAATCGATGCCACACACGATCTGGCAATTGCTTATAAACCAAATACAGCTTTTTATGAAGCTTACGGAATAAAAGGGTGGTTATCACTGCAAAAAACGATTAACTATATTAATGAGAAGCATCCTGATATTTTTACAATTGCCGATGCCAAACGTGGCGATATAGGTAATACATCGAGTATGTATGCCAAAGCTTTTTTTGAAGATTTAAACTTTGATAGTGTAACAGTTGCTCCTTATATGGGGAAAGATTCGGTTGAACCTTTCTTGGCTTTCGAAAATAAACATACTATAATGTTAGCGCTAACATCTAATGAAGGTGCATTCGATTTCCAGACTTTAATTACAAATGGTACCGAATTATATAAGCAAGTTCTTGAAACTTCTAAAACATGGAAAAATAGCGAAAACCTAATGTATGTAGTTGGAGCTACCAAAGCCGAATATTTTACAGAGATTCGTAAGATTGTTCCAGATAGTTTTTTACTAGTTCCTGGAGTTGGCGCTCAAGGCGGAAGTTTATCAGAAGTGTGCAAATACGGAATGAATAATAAAGTAGGATTACTTATTAATTCTTCACGTGCTATTATTTATGCTTCTAAAGGAACAGATTTTGCCGATAAAGCAAGAGAAGAAGCTTTAAAGATACAACAAGAAATGGAAGAGATTTTAAAGCTTAAAGTTTAATTTTTTAACCGAAAAGGTCGCAAGGTTTTACGCAAAGTCCGCAAAGCTTTGTGTTCTTTGCGGTAAAATTCTCAAACTAGAGCAACTTTAAACTTTAAACCAATGAAAACTTTTACAGACCAAATCGGCACTTCACATTCTTTTGAAACTGCACCAAAACGAATTATTTCGCTTGTTCCTTCCCAAACCGAATTGCTTTATGATTTAGGTCTTGAAGATAAAATTATCGGGATAACTAAATTTTGTGTTCATCCATATCATTTTAAATCAACAAAGAAAATAGTTGGTGGAACGAAGAAAGTGCATTATGAGAAAATCCGATTACTGAATCCTGATATTATCATTTGTAATAAAGAAGAAAATACAAAAGAAATTGTTGAACAATTATCTGAGATATGTCCAGTTTGGGTAACTAATATCTTAACCATCGAAGATAATCTCCAGATGATTACCGATTTCGGACAATTGTTTAATTGTCGTACCGAAGCACAAAAATGGAATGATAAGTTGGCTTTTGGGTTACAGGATTTTAAAACCTTTATAAAAGACATCCCTTTTAAAAAAGCAGCTTATTTTATCTGGAAAAACCCTTTTATGGTTGCAGGTTCAGATAACTATATTAATGAGTTGCTAAAACTTAATCATTTTACAAACATATATCTTGATAAAGGGCGTTACCCCGAAATAGAAATTAAGAAAATGCGTTTAGAGGGCGATCCTGATGTCGTTTTATTATCTTCAGAACCATATCCCTTTAAAGAAGAAGACGCATTCGAGATTGGTCGATTTACACATCATGCCAAAACTGTTTTTGTTGATGGCGAAATGTTCTCTTGGTACGGAACTCGTTTGCTAAAAGCATTCTCCTATTTTAAGCAAATGCACGAGCGCCTGCAATAATATTTTTTTATAAAGAATTTCACGGTTTAAATAAATGGTTTCCTAATGCTTTAATAGGAAGCTTTACTTTGGTGTGCTTTAAAATGTAGGAAATTATAAGGCAAAAAAAAGCCGACATCAAGCAGATGCCGGCAATCATTTAACTAACCAAAACCAAAATAATAAATAACCAGTTTATTACATTGCAAAGATCATACATAAGCCAATGTTATCCTGTTAAGGTTTTGTTATTACTTTGTTGTACATAAGTTAACTTTTTTTTGATTACTTTTAGGTATATCAAAAATGTAGTAATTTAAAACTTTTAATAGTTTGTGGTTATCAGAATATAAAAACAATCAATTTTGTTTATAGAGTCAAGTACGTTACCTTTGAATATAATCATTAAAAATTTGTTACTTATGGAATCGAATGACAAACTTACCACGGCAACAGGAACGCCTGTACCAGACAATCAGAACATAATGACTGCAGGACCGCGTGGTCCAGTATTATTGCAGGACTTTTGGTTTTTAGAAAAAATGGCACATTTTGACCGAGAGGTAATCCCCGAAAGAAGAATGCACGCAAAAGGATCTGCAGCCTACGGAACATTTACCGTAACTCATGATATTACTAAATATACTAAAGCGGACATTTTTTCTGAAATAGGAAAGAAAACAGACATGTTTGTTCGTTTTTCTACAGTTGCGGGCGAAAGAGGTGCTGCCGATGCAGAAAGAGATATTCGTGGTTTTGCCATGAAATTCTACACCAATCAAGGAAATTGGGATTTAGTAGGAAACAATACGCCAGTATTCTTTTTCCGTGACCCGATGAAATTCCCTGATTTAAATCACGCAGTAAAACGTGATCCACAAACCAATTTAAGAAGTGCCGATAACAATTGGGATTTCTGGACATTGCTCCCTGAAGCTTTACACCAAGTAACAATCGTAATGAGTGATCGAGGTATTCCTAAATCATACCGCCAGATGCACGGATTCGGAAGCCACACTTTTAGTTTTATCAATGATAAAAACGAAAGACATTGGGTTAAATTTCATTTTGTTACACAACAAGGAATCGAGAACCTATCCGATGAAGAAGCTGCAAAACTAGTTGGAAACGACAGAGAAAGTCACCAAAGAGATTTATTTGAGGCTATCGAAAGAAAAGATTTTCCAAAATGGAAATTATCTGTGCAAATCATGACCGAGGAGCAGGCAAAAACGTATAAATATCATCCATTCGACTTAACTAAAGTTTGGTTAAAAGGAGATTTTCCACTTATTCCAGTCGGAGAATTTGAATTAAACAGAAACCCAGATAACTATTTTGCCGAAGTAGAGCAAGCAGCTTTTAATCCAGCGAATATAGTTCCGGGAATCGGATACTCTCCAGACAAAATGTTACAAGCACGTTTATTTTCTTACGGAGATGCTCACCGTTACCGTTTAGGAGTTAACAATGCTCAAATTCCTGTAAATGCAGCAAAATGCCCAGTAAATAGTTTTCATCGTGATGGCGCAATGCGTGTAGACGGAAATTACGGAAGCAAAAAACATTATGAGCCAAATAGTTTTGGCAAATGGCAAGAACAACCAGAATATAAAGAACCACCTTTATCAATTCACGGAGATGCATATGCTCACAACTTCAGAGAAGATGATAACGATTATTTCTCTCAACCAGGAAAACTTTTCCGCTTAATGACCGATGATAAAAAGCAATTCTTGTTTAAGAATACAGCGGCACAAGTAGGAGGAGCACAAAAGTTTATACAAGTAAGACACATTCGTAATTGCTTTAAAGCCGATCCAGCTTATGGAGAAGGAGTTGCAAATGCATTAGGAATGACAATGGATGAAGTAAATAACTTTAGTGATCCAAGATTATTAATAGAAGTTAAATAAGTTTCTTTAAGTTACAAAGGTTCAGAGCTACAAAGGTTCAAAGAACTTTAAAGAACGCTTAATCTTAGATTTTAAATAAAAAACCCGACAGATTTTTAAAATCTCTCGGGTTTTTCGTTTTAAAGGTACTGAGGTACTAAGTTACAAAGGTTCAAAGTATGACAGCTTTGCGACCTTTGCGTAAATCTTTGCGTGCTCTGCGGTTAAATTCTCTGTGGTTAAATCACTTTGCGGTAAAACCCTTAAGAAAATACAACCGTTTTATTGCTATAAACCATAGTTTTGCGCTCAGCATGTAATTTTATGGCTCTTGCCAGAACGATGCGTTCCAGATCACGCCCTTTCATTATAAAATCATCTACAGAATGAATATGCGAAACACGTGCAATATCCTGCTCGATAATCGGACCTTCATCCAGTTCTTCAGTTACATAATGACTCGTTGCCCCGATAATTTTCACCCCTCTTTTAAAAGCCGAATGATATGGTTTTGCTCCAGGAAATGCAGGTAAAAAAGAATGATGTATATTAATAATTTTGTTTTCGTAAAGCGAAATTAATTTTGGAGTGATAATCTGCATATAACGCGCCAAGACAATAAAGTTTATGTCATATTTTTTTAGCAATGCAATTTGTTGTTTTTCCCCTTCTTCTTTAGTGTCTTTTGTAAAAGGAACACAATGAAACGGAATATCAAAACGCTCAGCAATCGACCTTAAATCATTATGATTACTAATAATTACCGGAATTTCTACACCCAGTTCATCAGCACTATAACGCCCCAGAATATCAAATAAACAGTGATCATATTTAGAAACAAATAAAGCCATTTTAGGTTTTTGTTCCTGATTATATAATTGCCACGACATATGGAAATCGGTTGCGATAGTAGTACTAAAATCAGTTTTTATATCCTCAATGCCAATATTGCGATTGGTAAGTTCGCATTCCAGACGCATAAAGAATACATTTTGCTCCACATCCACATGTTGGTCAATGTAAGTAATGTTTCCTTCAACTTTTAGGATAAAATTGGTCACAGCAGCAATAATACCTTTTTGGTCCTTGCAGTGAATAAGAAAAGTTATTTTTTGCATCTTGGTTTTTTGGTTAATCGGTTAATAGTTTATTTGCTTAATCGTTTAAATGCTTAACCGATACTTCCGATTATACAACTAAACGATTAAACAGTTAAACGTAAAATTACTTTTTATCCTGCAAAGCAAAAACACTTTTTAATAAAGGCGAAGTTCTTTCGCTTATATCAGTTCTAATGCCTTTTTCTTCTACAGCAATCATTTTAAAAACTCCAGCAAGAGCTTGATTTGTTGTATAATCTGTTAAGTCAGGATTTACTTTCTTAACAAGCGGAATACTGTTGTATTTAGCGATAATGTTCGACCAGATTACATCTGCACCAACTTTACTAAAAGAGCTTTTTATAACAGGATTAAATTTGCTGTATAAAGCAGTTGTAGTGCTAGATTGCAAATAAGTTGTTGCAGCATTTTCCTTGCCTAATAAAATAGATTTAGCATCATTAAAAGACATGTTTTTTACAGCCGAAACAAATATAGGAGTTGCTTCTTTTACAGCATCTTCAGCAGCACGATTTAATACTTTGATGCCTTCATCAGCTAGCGACGAAAGACCAATTTTTCTTAAAGTAGCATCTACTTTTTGCAATTCGGCAGGCATAAGGATTTTAACAGCTTCGTTTTTGTAGAAACCATCAGTGGCCGTTAATTTTGTTACTTGTTTGGATATTCCTTTGTCCAATGCTTCTTTTAATCCCGATGCGATATCAGCATTGCCACCAAGACCAGATATTTGAGTGGATAATTCGTTTAAGTTTTTAGGTATTTTTATTTGTGCACAAGCAGTAAGAGAAAATGTCAACGCAAGAAGTAAAATCTTTTTCATTAAATATTAGTTTTATAAGTTTCAAAAATACTACTTATTCAAAAACAAAGCCACAATTTTATTTTAGGAGCAGAAACATTTTGTTTTATTATTAACATTGTTCCCGCTGTACACTATATCCGCGCCAAAAAAAGCGCGGGATGCCGTTTCCATCGGGGCTAGCTAGGAAAAATAGTTTGTATTAGGAGAGAATTTAAGATGTGAGTAAATAGAAGAAAGAGAATAGAGATAAGAGAATAGAAAATAGAAAATAGAAAATAGAAGTAAGAAGATAGAAGCAAGAAGATAGAAACAAGAAAATAGAAAAAAAAGAATAACGATTGTTTTATGTATGTAAACAGAACTGCAAATGATTTTACCTCAAAGGTTTTAACCACAAAGAGCACAAAGATTTTCGCAAAGGTCGCAAAGCTTCATACTTTAAGATAGCTAACCACAAAGGTTTTAACCGCAGAGCGCACGAAGATTTTCGCAAAGAACGCAAAATATTTATTCTTAAAACCTTGATCACACTTAGCACTTTTAAAAAACCTTTGAACCTTTGTAGCTTAGTACCTTTTTTAAGCCTCAGTACCTTCTTCAGAATCTTCATCTATGAATCTCGATTGGATAAATAAAAACATCATTAGGTTCAAATAATACGCCTAAGTCTTTATTATAAAATGCTTTTCTGTTTTTGAATATTCCTTTTTTTGTATAAGGACTTTTCACTTCCATGAAGTTATTAGGATGCACAAGTTTTTTATCTTTACTAGAGTAAATTTTGGTTTGCTCAACGTAAATATCAATTGTTGTGGTAGAGTTGAGTTTGATTTTTTTTAATTTATTTTTTTTGTCAAACGTTAATTTAAAATCTTCCCAGATTTGATATTTTTTTTCTTCTTGTAAAGGCAATTTACCTATCAATTGCTTTATCTCCCTTTTTTTCATGCCAAATTTTAAAAAGTCTAAACCTACTCCGGGTTTTAAAACAGAATTAGGGGCTAGCTTTTTACTTGGGCCATAAATGTTATTGTAAGTTCTACTCGAAACAATTTCTTTTTCTTCTTTTCTTTTTTTGTTTTCAGAGTAAACCGCAATCTGAATTATTTCATAAGGAGATAATAAACCACTAATCATCATGTTTAAATCGGTAAAAATTAAATCCCGATTTACGATATATGGATTGTATCTAGTCAGAAAAACAGTTTTCTCGACTTTATTACTTATATTATATAAGGTTTTGTTTATTTCGATGGTTGTAGCATCGTTTAAAATTATAGTTCTTAATTTATTATTTTTAAAGTAAAAATAATAACCCAATTCCTTTGTTGAGCTTAATGTAAAACGATTTCCATTTCTATATTTTCCATATTCTTTTAATTCGTTTTTTTGTTTTAATATTTTTTCTACTTCATCTGGATTCATGCCTATTTTATAATCATCAATCCCATCTTTATATATTAAAAATGTATTTTTCATTTGCGCTTATTAAGTTTTGATAATTAAGCTTCTTCCATGTAGTTTATTACAAAAAGCTCTTGTAAGATTCCATCTGTATTTTCGTTGTTTATAAGTAATTGAGGTTCCAGTTTTTTATCCGGATTCACGTTTCCGTCTAAGATTCCTAGTACATCTACAACAGTTTCAGTAATTGTGTTTTGTATAATTTCAAAAAACACCTTTTGATTTTCTTTAGATAAACTATTATATAAATTTAAAGCCGATTTATAATAAGGGATTAATTCATCAGTAACAGTAGTTTTTTCGTATATCTCTTTGTATAAATTAGTACCCAATAAAACTACATCCTCATATAACATATCCAAAAAATGTTCACTCATTTCTTCCGTCGTTTTCATATTCATTGGTTTTAAATTAATATATGTAAATTCTAAATATTAAAATCGATAAAACTCATTGTGTAGCTTTATCGATTTTGATCATTGTGCTTATTTTATGCTTGCGTAACTATTAATAAAAAGACGTCCTTTACCTATTGATATCAAGGTATTGTATGGGTCTTTGTAATCGTCGGACATGATTGATGCCATTTGCAAATTTTTGATTCCCTTAATTTTTCCATCCTGAGTATCAAGTTCACCAGATAGAATAATGAGATTTTTGTATTTTGCAATATAAGTTCCTTTATCTAGCTCGCCATCACTATTAAATAAGATAGAAAAGTTATTGCCTTCGCCAGATATAAAAGTGCCTTTTCCTTCCCATGTTTCATTAGTATTGTCATAGGTATTAATCAAAAAGTTTTTAAAATCGATGCTTAATCTGGCAGTATTCTGGTTAGATAGCGTAAGAGTCGATGTGCCAAAAGAGGTTCCTTCAAGAGCGTCTGCAAAGTTAGAGTTAGCACAATAGAACGGGTCGATAGTGTAAATACCTTCTACTGTAGGTGGAGTAGTACCTTTATGTATTTTAATGCCTAATTGATCAATCGATTTTTGCATCGTACTATCTACATAGTAATCATACAAATTTGGTTCTGGTAGTACAACAGGATAATCCTGATTATCATCACTAGATGAACACGAGGTTGTAGCTAATACAATGCATAAAAGAATTAACTTGATTGAGGAAATTTTCATAACATTAATAATTTTGGAATTAATAGAGTGAAAAGTATTCTCAATATTGTGTTTGTAACAAAATCAATTGTATTTAAATATATTTATTGAGAATGCTTTTCAGTTTAGTTAAATGCGAATATCATTTTTATTAATGTTATATCAGGCTATAATAAGTTTAAAAACGAGTATTTTAGGGTAATGTTTTAGATTTAATAGAGCTGATGCTGATATTTAAATTTCTTTGCTAAGTAATGCAGATAAGTTTATTATAAAAATGTATTAGTTTATATGCTTGTTTTTGGGTAAGATTTAGCTCGATTTTTAATATGAATAATGGTTTTTCCTGTTGTTGCATCAATCTCAAATCTTTCCTCGGTTATTCCATGAGGAGTAAATTCGCATGGAATAATAATGAAATATTTCATCGTTTGTGAGTTTCTGGATATAGACGAAACATGATTATTGGTCTTGATTTGATCATTTTCATTCATAAGATCTATAGCATATTCCAGTTTCATTTTCTTAACCAAATCTTGCCAGCTAAATTTAAAAGGTAAGTCGTTGTTTATCTCCTTTATAAGTTCACCTTTTTCGTTATATTCTCTTCGGAAACCAATAATACAATCATAAAAACTTTCTATCTCTTTTGTTACATTTAAGGTTTTCTTATCATACAAATGCCTTTTTTTTATAGGTGTATTTAGGTATGTTATTGTTTGTTGATAAGTATCTATATGCTCTAAGATGTAAATTTCCTGATTCTTGCCATTATTATCTGTATTTATATATCGACAATAGGTAGCGTCATTTTTTTTATGCTTGTTAAATGCTTCTAAATCAAATTTTCTCATGGTGGTTTTTTTATAATTGCAATTTGGAATGGCGAGAAATTTATATTTTTCTGTCAGATGTTATATGACTTGTATAGCCCCAAAGAATAAATTCTAACTCTAAGTATTGAGCATCTTTTTCTAAAATGAGGGTTGAGTCTGGAATAGTTATAAATGAGTCAGTTTTTTCATCTTCAATGCTTGAGCTATTAGTATCGCCCTTTAAATCTTGATAATCGTTTTTACAATTAGTAAAAAAAATGCTAAGAATTAATAGTTGCCAGCTTTTCATTTTGCATTACCTATTAGGCTTTGTTAACAGTGTCAGTAACATCTAAATGTTTTTTGACTTATTAAATAATAATTTTGTCTAAACTGCAAAGGTTCTCTTAATTGATAGAGGTTAATGCTATTATAAGTTTTAATACTAGTAGGTTAGGGTAATTATTATAGGGAGAATAATTTTAGAAACGGAGAGTCAGCTTTTAGAAAAATCCATGAGATCGAATTTTTTATAGGTTCTATGCGATTATTTGCGTTGAGTTATTTATGCAAATTGCAAATAATGTAGGTCAGGAGTGTAAACTGGGTTGTTTAGCTCTAAGTCATTTAGTATTATCTGGGTACAATCTTTCCCTCCAATTATATGGTAATATAATGAACTAATTGTGTGAATTGGGCCTAAAGGAAGCCCCCACCATCCGAAGAATAAATTCAGCATAAAATAACTAAAAGAGTATTTCAGCGTATTCTCATTAGGGCGAACAAAATATATAGGTGATTCTTTTTTATAAGATACAAAAAGAGCAGAAACGGTGTAAGGAAATGCAACAAATTTGCCTCCTTGTTGTATTAATTGTTTTATTTCAAAAAGAGTAAGTCCTTCGGTGTTGTTCGTTTTCATTTTTAGATTTTTTATAAGTTTATTTCAAAAAAAATTGGCGGGGCAATCCTTAAAGTGAAAGAATCTTTGACCCTAATATTAAATAAGTCGTAATAGAAAATACTGCGATGATAATTAGTAAGGAAACCCATCCGAAGATGTGTCTTTTGTTATAGTAAACAGCTAATGTTGATAATGTTAATGCTGCCAAAAGTGTAAGAGGAGTAATTACAACAATAGTAAATTTGCAGAAATCCTCAATTTTTGCTGGCGCAATAAAAAAAATGATTATCAGTATAAGGAGTGTACTTATAGATGTGAAGCTTAAAATTTGGACGCTTTTTTGTTTACTTTGCATCAAATAGTATTTTAATAATTAATTAAAAATTTGATTCTGTTTTAAAAGTATTGTGATTAAGAAATTTTAAGCACAAAAAAATTCGCATTCGTTTGTTATTTAAAATATAACTACTTCTAATTCAGTGTTCTTTTAGATTTAAAAAAAGTTATTTATAACTGTTAAATCAAAGTGCAAAGGTCTGTTTAAGGAAACCTGTTTTCTGCCACTATAAGTTTTAAGATTAGTAAGTTAGGGTAGTTTTTTACGGTTTTTATCAATAGAGAAATGATAAGTAAGAATACTATTATAAGTATGTAGTTTTGTAATGAAATTTAATTTTAATAAGGATAAAATAGTACTCTATATATAATGTATCTGATTTTTAGCTTTTAATAGATTTATTTCGAATCTTAATAATTTTTGGAGTTATAGTATTTCTAATAAAAGTTAGTAGAAGTATGTTTTGGGAATTAAAATAAATTTACTTTTTATTTTACTTTAGGCTTGCTGATAACGAACCATTTATTATTAATCATGACCATGATTTTATCCTTTGTAAAAAAACTTGCCATATCATCATATTCAAAAGGAACGATTGTTTCTCCGTTTTTACTAATCATTCCCCATTTACCATTAAGTACAACTTTGGCTAAGCCATCTTCAAAAGGATTTGCTAGTTTGTAGATAATCGGAATTACAACTTTGCCGTTTTTGTTTACATATCCATATTTTTGATTTTTGGATACTAATGCTAATCCCTCAGAGAAAAAACTTGAAGAAAAATCTGCGGGGTCATAAGTTAATGGAATAACTTCTTTTCCGGTTGCATCGATAAAACCACTTTTATTATTTAGCTCCACATAAGCCATACCTTCCCGAAAAGCTGATATATTATCATATTTCAGAGGTGTAATTTCATTGGCAGTTGTGCTTATGAAGCCCCATTTACCATCTAGTTTTACGGCAGCAAAGCCCCCTTGATAAGCTTCTACCTTATCATATTTTAATAAAGAGTCATCTGTGTGTGTAGCTCGGTTTTTCATGCATCCGGCAGAAAGATGCCCGATACTAACTGCTATAACAAATACTATTATTTTTCTCATACACTCTATATAATTGGCTTAAGGATTATTAAGATTTAATCAAAATCAAATATATAAGAAAAAACGTATGTTTTTGTATTTATGAGTAAGAAAAAAACATCAAAATTAAGTTTTTTTTTCGTATATAGCTTGGGCTTGATCTAAAATGAGTATTATTTTTGATAAGGTTTAAAAGTAGATTCGAGAATCATTAAATTTTTTTGTAAATTGCTCTCCTAAAATTATCATATTCTCAAAATGGAACCACAAATACCTTATATTCCTAAAAATAAAGTAAGAATTGTTACCGCAGCATCACTTTTTGATGGACATGATGCGGCAATTAATATAATGCGTCGTATTATTCAATCAACTGGAGTTGAGGTAATTCATTTAGGTCATGACCGAAGTGTCGAAGAAGTTGTAAATACAGCCATTCAGGAAGATGCAAATTCTATTGCATTAACCTCTTACCAAGGTGGTCACAACGAATATTTTAAATATATGTATGACTTGCTTCATGAAAAAGGAGCTGGACATATCAAAATTTTTGGTGGTGGTGGTGGAGTAATCTTGCCAAGCGAGATTGCAGAACTACACGAATACGGAATTACAAGAATTTATTCTCCAGATGATGGACGTTCTTTAGGATTACAAGGAATGATTAATGATTTGGTACAACGTTCTGATTATCCTATTGGAGATAAACTTACAGATGAGATAAATCATATCGAAGATAAAAATCCAACTGCAATTGCACGTTTGATTTCTGCAGCCGAGAATTTCCCAGAAATTGCAAAGCCAGTTTTTGATAAAATACATAAAAATAATGCTACTTCTAAAATTCCTGTTCTAGGAATTACAGGAACTGGTGGAGCAGGTAAATCATCTTTGGTAGACGAATTGGTACGTCGTTTTTTAATCGATTTTCCAACAAAAACTATCGGAATCGTATCTGTAGATCCATCGAAGCGTAAAACAGGTGGAGCACTTCTAGGAGATAGAATCCGAATGAATGCTATTAATAACTCTAGAGTTTATATGCGTTCGTTGGCAACACGTCAATCAAATTTGGCTTTGTCTAAATATGTTGCCGAAGCGATTCAGGTTCTAAAAGCGGCTAAATATGATATTATCATTTTAGAAACTTCAGGAATTGGTCAGTCAGATACAGAGATTATGGATCATTCTGATGTTTCCTTATATGTAATGACACCAGAATTTGGAGCTGCAACACAATTAGAAAAAATCGACATGCTTGATTTTGCCGATTTGGTAGCATTAAACAAATTCGACAAACGTGGAGCGCTAGATGCTATACGTGATGTAAAAAAACAATACCAACGCAATCATAATCTTTGGGATAAAAATCCTGACGATATGCCTGTTTTTGGAACAATTGCTTCGCAGTTTAATGATCCAGGGATGAATACATTGTATAAATCTATTATGGATAAAATTGTTGAAAAAACCGAATCAGATTTAAAATCGACTTTCGAAATTACTCGTGAAATGAGCGAGAAAATATTCGTAATTCCACCACACAGAACAAGATATTTATCTGAAATTGCAGAGAATAACCGTAAGTATGACGAAACTGCTTTGTCACAACAACAAGTAGCTCAAAAGTTATACGGTATCTTTAAAACTATCGAAAGTGTTTCGGGCAAAATCCCTGTAATTACAAAGTCAGGAATCGATGATAATGTAATTGCTAATGAAACAGATGAGAATCGCGTTTTCTTAAACCTTTTGCTAAATCAGTTTGATAAGGTAAAAATGGATTTAGATCCTTACAATTGGGAGATGATCCTAACTTGGGATGAAAAAGTAAATAAATACAAAAATCCTGTTTACAGCTTTAAAGTTCGTGATAAGGAAATAAAAATAGCCACACATACCGAAAGTTTATCGCACCAACAAATCCCGAAAATAGCTTTGCCTAAATACGAAGCTTGGGGAGATATCTTACGTTGGTGTCTGCAAGAAAATGTTCCAGGAGAATTTCCGTTTGCTTCAGGATTATACCCTTTTAAAAGAGAAGGAGAAGATCCGTCTCGTATGTTTGCTGGAGAAGGTGGACCAGAAAGAACCAATAAACGTTTTCATTATGTAAGTGCAGGATTACCTGCAAAACGTCTTTCGACAGCTTTTGATAGTGTAACATTATATGGTAATGATCCCGATGTACGACCAGATATTTATGGTAAAATCGGAAATGCGGGAGTTTCTATTTGTTGTCTTGATGATGCCAAAAAACTATATTCAGGTTTCGATTTAGTTCATGCTTTAACATCAGTAAGTATGACTATAAACGGACCAGCGCCAATGTTGCTAGGTTTCTTTATGAATGCTGCAATAGATCAGCAATGTGAGTATTACATTAAAGCGAATGATTTAGAGAAAGAAGTAGAACAAAAAATTACCAAACTATACGCAGCCAAAGGAATCACAAGACCTAAATACCAAGGCGATTTGCCAGCGGGAAATAATGGTTTAGGATTAATGCTTCTTGGAGTTACAGGTGATGAGGTTTTACCTATAGATGTATATAATGATATAAAAGCCAAAACGCTTTCGCAAGTACGAGGAACGGTTCAAGCTGATATTCTTAAAGAAGATCAGGCACAAAATACTTGTATCTTCTCTACCGAATTTGCTTTACGATTAATGGGAGATGTTCAGGAGTATTTTATTACGCAAAACGTACGTAATTTTTATTCGGTTTCTATTTCAGGATATCATATTGCCGAGGCAGGAGCAAACCCAATCACGCAATTAGCATTTACGCTTTCTAACGGTTTTACTTATGTAGAATACTATTTGAGCCGCGGAATGAGCATTAACGATTTTGGACCAAACTTATCTTTCTTTTTCTCGAATGGAGTAGATCCAGAATATGCAGTTATTGGTCGTGTAGCACGTAAAATTTGGGCAAAAGCCATGAAGATTAAATATGGTGCAAACGAAAGAGCGCAAATGCTTAAATATCATATTCAGACTTCTGGGCGTTCATTACACGCTCAAGAGATTGATTTTAATGATATTCGTACCACATTACAAGCATTATATGCTATTTATGATAACTGTAATTCATTACATACCAATGCGTATGATGAAGCAATTACAACACCTACCGAAGAATCTGTTCGTCGTGCTATGGCAATACAACTGATTATTAATAAAGAACTAGGTTTAGCCAAAAACGAAAACCCAATACAAGGATCTTTTATAATCGAAGAATTAACCGATTTAGTAGAAGCGGCTGTTTTACAAGAATTCGACCGTATTACAGAGCGTGGCGGAGTTCTTGGCGCAATGGAAACCATGTACCAACGTTCTAAAATTCAGGAAGAAAGTTTGTATTATGAAACCTTGAAACATAACGGAGATTTCCCGATTGTAGGTGTAAATACTTTCTTGAGTTCAAAAGGATCTCCAACAGTTATCCCAGCAGAGGTTATTCGTGCTACCGAAGAAGAAAAACAATATCAGATAGATATGTTGAACAACTTGCATGAATATCATAAAGAATCGGTAAAAGAACATTTAAATATCTTGCAAGATGCAGCTATTAAAAACGAAAACTTATTCGCTCATTTAATGGAAGCTACCAAAGTTTGTTCGCTTGGTCAGATTACTTCAGCATTGTTTGAAGTAGGAGGACAGTATAGAAGGAATATGTAATTATTACTATTTTATAGATTTAGGAAAACCTCTCAGAAATGAGAGGTTTTTTGTTTTGTAATTTTATTTTATTTCATAATGAGGTAATCAGTAATAGAATTCTGGAATTATTTTGTTTATTTAGATTATTTTTAAACTTTATACTAATTGTAAATAAAAACAAAGAGGTTTATGGAGAAAGATTATTTCCTTGTACAGGACGGAATAAAGGATATTGAGTCTAAATTTTCAATTAAAAATGGATGGTTAAAAATATACGAAAAATGTTCAAAAAGTCCAGATGATACTTCTACATTATATTGTTGTTTAGTTTCTAATAATCAAGTTAAAAACTACAATAAAGATTATCGTTGGCCTTTTCTAAAAGGAAGCGAAGGGAAACCTTCTGTATATGGGGATAATACATATAAAACTTATGATAAAAAAGGTGAAGAGCCTTTTCTTTTTTATAAACAATTCTCACTACCTGATACATCTGTTGAATATATAGATGTTTCGGAAGAATTTATTCTTTATTTCAGACTTTATGAGGATGGAAAGAGCAAACAAAACAGAATATTTTATTATGTTGATGATTATGGTGAGTTAGATGAAGTTATTGTTATAGAACCCAATTTAGTAAAAGTGAAAATTAAATATCTCAAAGAATATATAACAATTAGAGATATGAATTTTATGCTTTTTTACGAATTCATGAGATTGTTAAAAGATGTTCCTAAAGAATGGGAAATAAAACATAAAGATGAAATAATTAAAAAACCTGAATATATATATAACCATTTAATAAGGAATGTTATAGGTAAAACGCAAAGTTGGATTACTGGAAAAGTATTTATCAAACCAAATGATATAAAAAAAACTCACTTTGATATTAATAATACTCCAAATGAAGAATTTATAATTGAATATGATGAAAATGGGGACTTTATATATGAAAATTGTGATACTAGAGATTCGAATCATTTTTTTACAGTTACATATTTCAAAAAGGAGGTTTTGAATAAATACTATAATGAACCAACCAAGTATGAAGTTGATGGTTTTAGCATCAGTTCAAAATATTTTAGACTTAAAATTGATAACAATGTAAGTGATTATGTTCCAGTTTTTTTAACAAATTTACTAATACTTCCTCATAAAGAACAGCTTCATTGGAAACAATATAATATTCCACCAAAAGAAGAAATGTCTATTAGTAGAACATATTATCGCACTATGATAGAAGGACAATGGGCAGAAAATCATGAGACTGTAGATTTATTTTTTAAATCAAAATATAAGGATTTTAATGAAAAGTGGGAAAAGAAATTTGGATGGACACTATATAAACCATTATCGCAAAAAGATGAGTACCTATTTACTTCTTTACATCACATAACCTCAAATAATATCAAAGCATTTTGTGAGCAAACTTTAACAATAGTCAAACTTACTATAGACAGATTAAATGAAAAGGAATTAGAGAAAGGTTTAGATTTAGATGCTAAAATAAGAGGTATAGGTAAATTCGAGAAATTTTTAGAGTTTCATGAAATGAAGATTCCAGACATGTTTGAATTTCTGAGAAATCTTCAGAATTTAAGGTCGGGGCTAATTGCTCATAGTTTTAGTGAGTCAAATAAAGATTGTAAAAAAGCACTACAATATTTCAAAATTGAAGAAAATAATCTGATTAAAGTATCAGAAGATATTTTAACTAAGTCTATATTTACATTTAATACATTGGAAAAACATTTTAAATTAAATGAATTATAGGTTAAATACTAATATTAAATAAAATCGGATGATATTTGAAATTAATAATAATAACATTAATACGAACATGACTAATAGTCATATTGTTATAAATCCCTTATTTCTCCAAACAAATAATTTAACAGGAACTATTCAAATAAAAATTAAAGACATTCACGATAAAGAAATAAAAATTTTCGTGGAGGATATTAATAATTCAGAATTATCAATTGACATTAAAGAATGTTCTTTTTATGGGTGTTATGTGAGCAACTCAATATTTAATAGTTTTGACTTTTTAGATGTAGAAATCTCAAGCCATACAGAATATAAGTTCAAGCCTTATAATTTATATTTTGATAATTCAAAATTACAGTCAATAAGAGCAACAGATTGTAGATTTTATAAAGGTTTTTTAATAAGAAGTAATTCAGAAATCACATCTACACGAATTAGCGATAGTATAATTGAAAACTCTTTAAGTATTGTAAATTCAAAAGGTGAAACATTAGAAGTTGAATCTTCAAAATTAGAATATTTAAATATTGATAGATTAGATTACCCTAAGGCAGGTTCAATAACTGAAATTGACAATATCAATCTTTTTAGGTCAAATATAAAACTAGGTCTTAAGATTTGGGAATCTAAATTCAAAACAATAAGTTTTTATAAAATGACAGTAGATGGTGTCGGTAATCTTTCGGAACATCTAAAAAATATTTTTATTTCAGCACCGAAAGATTATAAAGATATCGAAAAAATAAAAATTGAAGAATCAAATTTTGAAAGGGATGTAATTATAGATGTTGATAATATAGAAATGTTAGATGTTTACAATAATTCATTTAACAATTTTAAAGTTGTTTTTTGGAGCATTAAAGAATTTACATTTGAAACAAATATTGTTGCAAAAAGTTTCTTACTTGGCTATCAGAATTATCATAAACATATTCATAAATTTAATTTATCCAATAACACATTTGAAAACGATTTTTATGTAAGTGAAATTGTTTTTCATAATGAATTTTTCATAACAAGCTCTTCATTTAACAAATATCCTTCATTTGTTGAGAGTTGTTACTTTAAACAAAATTGTAAAAGCGATTTTGAATTTTCTAATTTTTCTAATTTGATTTTTCAAAATATTAATTTTGAGCACATTAGTTTTAAAAATTTTGATGTAACAAACGCAATATTTAGAAACTGTGAATGGAAAATGGAAGAGTATTTTTTTTATAAAAAATATTTAATTCAAGACGACTCGGATAATTTACTAATTGAAATTGAAGATTTAATTAAAATTAAAAAGGTTTATTCAAATTTGAAAAGCAATTTTCAAGATAAAAATGACTTTATAAATTCCAGTCGTTTTTACATATCAGAGCAAGATATTAAAAGGAAAATTACATTAAAGAATAAATCATATTTTGAGTGGTTAATCTTAGTAATTCATAAGGGTTTGAGTGTTTATGGAGAGAGTCTAACAAAAATAATTTGTGTATTAGTTTTGTCTCTAATAATATTTTCTAATATTTATCTTTTTGAAGGTTTTAAATCTGGGAATACTACGATTAATCACACTTTAGAATTTGATATTTCCAATTTGTGGAAGACAATTAAGGATTTCATGAAGGCTTTTATACTTAGTATAAAAAATGTTGTGCCTTTTACTTTAAATAATAAGTTTTTTATAAATACAGATGAAAACTTTACAGTTACTCAAACATTTGAATTGATACAGAAAATTTTTAATTTTATAGTTTTAGCAAGCTTTACTGAGGCTTTTGTGAAATATTTGAAAAAGTAGTTTTTATACCCTCGCTCCACAAAGTGTTCGCAATTGCTGTGCGAAGTCTCCTGACTTCGCACCCGTTGCTATATTCTGTTCCAAATTTATTTTTTGATTCTTTCTGCGGATTATTGGAGTAGGAACAAAGTCGGGAGACTTCGCACAGCAACAATATTGAGGTTATTTTATTTTGACTTTACTTTTTCAGGATCCTTTAGACTTGCGTTTCAATTTTTCAAGTATGGCATCAGCTTTTTCGTTTTGACAGATGAATTGTAAAGATTCAGCATAACGATAGTAATATATTGGGTCTAAATCAGATGTCAAGGCAAACAATTCGCCGTACCATACCGCAGCTTTTTCCAGTTTACAATTAGAGTAAGAAGAATTTCCTAATTTTTGGAATAAATCTACTGATTTGTAGCCTTTTGCCGCAACTCTTTCGTAGGTTTCTATTACATTAATATAAGCGTATTTGTTACTTACTTTATCGGTTACATAGTTTTTTTCATTTTGCGCAGAAATATGAAGTGAAAAAATTGTCAGTAGTGTTATAAGAGCTAATTTTTTTTGCATGTGTATTAGTTTAAAAAAATGTTAGGGTACACATTTTTTTGTCTTTATTGAAATAATTTATAATGTAAGAAAATTTTATCTTTTGTTGAAAAAGATGGTTTTTATTTCGCAAATGTATATAAATCAGTGGTATAAAAATAGAAGTGACTGTTTTTTTTAGGACTGAAACTAATTATCCCCCGTTCTACGAAGTGTTCGCAATTGCTGTGCGAAGTCTCCCGACTTCGTACCCGTCGCTATATTCTGTTTTAAGTACATTCACCAACCATCTCACAAACATCACTCAAAAACTCAAATTCATCTAAAGGAAACATATGCAGAACGGTTTCCAAAATCAAACTGACATTAATAGCTTCATTTTTATTTTTCTCGGATAGTTTATGAGTTTCTTCATCGAGTGCCAGAATGCATAATTTTAGCATATCGGTAATGACACAACCCAACTCAAAATAATTTACAAACTTAATTTGAGCGATATAAGCTTTCGATTTATCATTAGCAGGTTTTAAGGTGCGGAAATGTAAGGCGATTAATCTTTTGAGATTCTCTAAGGTTTTAGTTTCATTGGTTTCCATGATTGTATATTTTATTATAATAAAAATCTTACTTTTGTTTTGCTTCGGCGAAGGAAGGAATCGATTGTACTGTACCAAATCATTTTTTGCCGTATTGTACAGCGCTAAATATGTTTTTTACATCTTGTTTTTTATTATACTTAATCATTATCTTTGAATTATGAGCACACT
>NZ_JPRM01000052.1 GCF_000737695.1 Flavobacterium hydatis | reverse complement strand
GTTTACCACAATAAATTAGAAATATAAAAATTCAACAAAAGAGATGACCTTATAGAATTCTTTTGTAAATTGTAGCTAAATTTTCAAAGCCATTTTTGCGATTTAATTATAAATCTTTCTTCTTTTTTATTAAAGATGTAGTGATTCAAAGAAGAAAGAAATACAGTAAAAAAACAAAAGGCTATATTCCATATAAACAAATAGTATCCGTAATATGAAAAATTTAATATTGATCAGACATGCAAAATCAAGTTGGGAAGCACCTCTAAAAGATTTTGACAGACCTTTAGTAAAAAAAGGAATTCATGATGCTCATGACGTTTCAGCTAGTATTTCAAAATTTCTTCCTAAGGCTTATTTGATATGGAGTAGTACAGCTGCTAGAGCTGTAGAAACAGCACTTATTTTTGCACAAAATATTTCATACCCTATAGAAAGCATCATTTTTAAAGATGAACTATATACATTTGATGAGAAACATTTAGAAAATGTTATCAAATCATGTAATAATGCTTTCGAAAGTGTTATTCTTTTCGGACATAACGAGGCTATTACAAATTTTGTTAATAAATTTGGGGATGTTTTTATAGATAATGTTCCCACATCAGGTTTCGTATCATTACAATTTGATACAGAAAGTTGGGACAAATTAGATAAAGGCAGAACTCTCAAAACTATTTTCCCCAAAGATTTAAAATGAATACAGTGTACGAACAAAAATATATAGACCGCGAAAAAAGTTGGTTAGCATTTAATGCAAGAGTTTTACAGGAAGCAGCCGATATTACAGTACCACTTTTAGACAGATTACGTTTTTTAGGGATTTTTTCGAATAATTTAGATGAATTTTTTAGAGTTCGTTATGCGGCCATTAGAAGATTAAGTCTTTCAGGGATTTCTGGCGAAAAATATTTAGGGGGAATATCTGCCCAACAATTGGTGAAAGATATTACCGAGATTGTAATCCAGCAACAATCCGAGAGTTTACGAATATTAAGTAATATAGAGACTGAGCTAGAAACAGAGAATATCTTTATAATTACCGAAAATGAAATTACAAAAGATCAGGAAGAGTTCTTAAAGAATTTTTTTATTGAAAAATTAAGCCCTGAACTTGTTACAATTATATTAAATGACTTAGCTGAATTTCCAGTTTTAAAGGACACACTAGGATATTTAGCAGTGCGTTTAGAGATGAACCATACGGCAGAAGTACGATATGCAGTAATCGAAATACCTAAAACCATCAATCGATTTGTGGTTTTACCTTCGCATGACGAGAAACATTATATTATCTTGATAGATGATGTTATCCGACATAATCTTAGTAGCATCTTTACCATTTTTGATTATAAAAGTGTTTCGGCACACATGATAAAAATTACTCGTGATGCCCAATTAGATATCGATAGTGATTTGAGTAAAAGTATGCTCGAAAAAATTGCAACATCGGTTAAAGACAGACGAATAGGAGAACCCGTTCGTTTTATTTATGACCAATTGATAGAGCCAGATACGCTACAGTTTTTTCTGGAGAAAATGAAAATTATCTCTACAGATAGTATTATTCCTGGAGGAAGATATCATAACCGACGTGATTACATGAATTTTCCTAATCTGGGAAGATATGACTTGTTGTATAAAACAAATACACCATTACCAATTCCAGGTTTGAGTATGGAAGGAAGTATTTTGCAGAAAATTGGTAAAAAAGATTATTTGCTAAATGCGCCGTATCAATCATTTTCATACGTAACAAAGTTTTTGCGAGAAGCAGCTTTAGATCCAAAAGTTACATCAATTAAGATAACATTATATCGTCTGGCTAAGAATTCCCAAATTATTAGTTCATTAATAAATGCAGCCAAAAACGGAAAGAAAGTTATCGTACAAATAGAGTTGCAAGCTCGATTTGATGAAGCTTCGAATATTTCCTATGCAGAGCAAATGCAAACAGAAGGTATAGAACTTATTTTTGGAATAAAAGGATTAAAAGTACATAGTAAAATATGTGTAATAGAAAGAGTTGATGAAGGGAAAACCAAAAGATATGGATTTATTTCGACAGGAAATTTCAATGAATCAACGGCCAAAATTTATACTGATGTAACATTATTTACGAGTCATCAGCAAATTCTAAAGGATATATCCAAGATATTTGAATTCTTTGATATCAATTACAGAGTACACCGTTATAAGCATTTAATAGTATCGCCACATTATACAAGATCTAAATTTGTAAAATTAATCGATAGAGAGATCCTACACGCTTTAGCAGGACGTAAAACCTATATAAAGCTTAAAATGAATAGCTTGTCGGATTTTAAAATGATAGATAAACTATACGAAGCGAGTAATGCAGGCGTAAAAGTACAATTACAAGTAAGAGGAATTTGTTCCTTGATTCCGGGAATTCCGGGAATGAGTGAGAATATCGAAGCGATAAGTATAGTCGATAATTACTTAGAACATTCGAGAGTTTATATTTTTGGAAATGCAGGATTGACTGAAGTATATATATCATCAGCCGATTTTATGACTAGAAATCTAGACGGAAGAGTCGAAGTAACATGTCCTATCTATGATCAGGCAATAAAAAATGAGTTAATAGATAACTTTAATATTGCTTGGAAAGGGAATGTAAAAGTGCGTTTTCATTCTTATAAACTCGATAATAAATACAAAGCGAGAAATCATCACGCCATATTTAGAGCACAATTAGAAACATATAAATATTACCAAAACAAAGTAAATGCTATAGAAGAAGTTGTGTAAAAACTAATAAATACAACCTTATATATCAAGATACTTAATTTCAAATCATAAGCGAGAATGATTAAAATAAAAAAATATGGAGCAATCGATATTGGATCAAATGCCATGCGATTGTTGATTTCCAATGTTGTAGAACAAGAGGGTAAGGAACCTCAATTTAATAAAAGTTCCCTGGTTCGTGTGCCAATTCGTTTAGGACAAGATGCCTTTACAGTTGGAGAAATATCTGAAGAAAACATTGAAAGAATGTGTGATGCAATGAAAGCATTCAATCTTTTAATGAAAGTACATAAAGTAGAACGTTATATGGCATTTGCTACATCGGCAATGAGAGAAGCCTATAACGGAAAAGAAGTGGTGGCAATCATCAAGAAAAAAGCTGATATAAAAATTGAAATTATAGATGGAAAAAAAGAAGCGGCTATTATTGCCTCTACAGATTTACATCATTTATTAAAAACAGATCAGACCTATCTATTTGTAGATGTAGGAGGTGGAAGTACTGAGTTTACACTATTTTCTAACGGAAAAATGGTAACTTCAAGATCGTTTAAAGCAGGAACAGTACGTTTATTAAACGGAATGGTTTGCGATGTAGTTTGGGATGAAATAGAAAAATGGATCAGAACAAATACAGAAGAATACGAAGAAGTAACTCTTATCGGTTCTGGTGGGAATATCAATAAGTTATTTAAAATGTCAGGGAAACAACAAGAAAAGCCATTGTCATATATTTATATGAATTCGCAATATGCTTTTTTAAATTCCCTAAGTTACGACCAAAGAATTGCCGAATTAGGACTCAATCCTGATCGTGCCGACGTTATCATTCCTGCGACAAGAATTTATCTTAATGCAATGAAATGGAGTGGAGCACGACAAATTTATGTTCCTAAAATAGGACTTTCAGATGGTATTGTAAAAGCAATGTATTACGGAAAAATTTAATTTTTTTTGCCACGAATTAGCACGAATTGTTTTTTATAATTGGAATAAAAAATTAGTAAAAATTTGTGTAATTCGTGGCAGACTTTATAATATAATAGATGAATAAAACGAGATTAGAGGCTTTTAGCGATGGTGTTTTGGCAATTATACTAACCATAATGGTTCTTGAAATTAAAGTTCCTCACGGAGAAAGTTTCAAGGATTTATTACCTCTTTTTCCTAAATTTCTCAGTTATATTTTGAGTTTTATTTACATTGGTATTTACTGGAATAATCACCATTATTTGCTACACGGAGTTACCAAGGTCAATGCTAAAATTCTTTGGGCTAATTTGCATTTGCTATTTTGGCTTTCGCTAGTTCCTGTTTCTACAGGTTGGATGGGAGAGCATAATTTTGCCAAACCTGCAATGGCATTGTATGGTTTTATATTACTGTTATCTGCAATTGCTTATGTGATATTGCAAAAGATTATTGTTTCTAGCGAAGGAAAAAATTCAGCCTTAGCTAAAACATTAGGTAAAGACTTAAAAGGAAAAGCTTCGGTAGTTTTATATGTAGTAGGAATTGTTAGTTCTTTTTATAACGAATGGATTTCAGGTGCTTGTTATTTTATAGTAGCATTATTATGGTTGATTCCAGATAAAAGAATAGAAAATCTTTTTGGCTCAGCCGAATAAAAGAATTAATTCTTAAAACCCTATAATTCTTTAGATCTACTTCCTTTACAATAAAATATAATGAAATCAATATTTCAATCTCTTCAGATTTTACCTTCGGATGAGTTAGATAAACTGGATGGCTTAATTACTAAGAAGAAATTAAAAAAAGGAGATTTTTTAATTCAGGAAAGTCAAATGTCCAAAGAGATCGTTTTGATAAAATCGGGTGCTTTGCGCTCTTTTTACATCAATAACGAAGGAGAAGAAATTACCAATTGCATTACATTCGAGAATGAGTTTATGGCTGCTTTTGCTAGTTTTATTACCCAAAAACCAACAGAAGAGAATATTCAGGCATTATTTGATACTGAACTCGAAGTAATAAGTCACGCCAATATCGAACATCTTTATGAGAATAGCATACATTGGCAAAAAGTAGGGCGAATAATAGCCGAAATGCAATATATAAACTTAGAACAACGCATTTTATCTTTCCAGAAACTAACAGGAAAAGAACGATACGAAACACTTTTTAAAAATCATCCTAACTATATTCAGTTAATTCCGTTGCAATATTTAGCTTCCTTTTTGGGAGTAACACCAAGACATTTAAGCCGAATTAGAAAAGCTATTTTATAGGACATTTGTCTAGTTATCGAGAGTTATTCCGTCATTAATTTTGCTAAAAACAATATTTAATGATGAGAAAAAATATCTTAGTAATTGGAGGAACAGGATTAGTAGGCAAAGTCATTTTACGTATTCTTAAAGAAAGAAATCCTGATTATAATTTATTTGTAGGGAGTCTCCAATTAGGTAATACTACAAACGATTTGGTTATTGATGTGAATAACTCAAAGACATTTAATTCGATTACAGATAATAAAATCGATTTGATCGTAATGTGTACAAAAGATAGTAATAATGCCATTTTGCAATTTGCAATACAAAACAAACTCGATTATATTGATATTACAAAACCAACTCCAGATTTAACTGTTGCGTATAATTTTGCTATAGCAAATAAGCAAAAGATAGATAGTCATATAGTTTTTAGTTCAGGATGGATGGGAGGAATTGTAGGCAGTTTGATTGATTTTGTTGAGCCCAACAAAAGTAAAATTCAAGAAACTAATCTGTATATTTATTATTCAGTAAAAGATTTAGCAGGGAAAAGTTCAGCCAATTTTTTAGCCGAAAATGTTTGTAAGCCATTTATCGTTTATAAAAATAATAAGGCAGAAGAAGTAAAGCATTTTCTAGATTCAGAAAAATTTAATTTTGAGTTTGGCATAGGAAAACGCCAAGCTTATAATCTAGATGTTCCAGATTTGTTTATTTTAAATCAGATAGAAAAAATCCCAACTGTTTCGGTTAAGATGACCTATAATTCTAAATTTGTTACAAGCTTAATGGGGTGTTTTCAATCGCTTAAGATTTTTAATATAATGTCTTTAAAAGAAAGAAAATTGCTGTTTGGTTCAAGCGGAAACGGGGATCAAACTGTTTTTGAAGTTATTGTTAAGACTCAGGATAAAACCAGAAAGATCAGTTTGCAAAGTAGTAAAGGTCAAGCCGAATTAACTGCATTTTCGACAGTTTTACATATAGAAAAGATGTTAAGCGATACTTTGTCTAGCGGGATTTATTTTAGTCATCAAATACATTCGTCAAAAGAAGTTTATGAAGCCTTAAATAGTTACAATACAATTAATCTTAAAATAAGCTAATTGAACATGAAAAATATTCTAATTATAAACGGACATCCCAATCCAGCGAGTTTTAATTTTGCTTTAGCGGAAGCGTATAAAAAAGGAGCTTTAAAAACTGAGGTTAAAATAGAAACGATTACAATTGCCGATTTAAAGTTTAATCCCAATTTGCAATTTGGTTACCAAAAAAGAACAGAATTAGAACCTGATTTATTAGAATCTTGGGATAAAATAAAAAGGGCAGATCATTTGGTTTGGATTCATCCCGTTTGGTGGGGAGGTTTGCCTGCAATTACCAAAGGATTTATAGATCGTCTTTTTTTACCCGGAATGGCTTTTCAATACCGTGAAAATTCCGTTTGGTGGGACAAACTACTAAAAGGTAAAACGGCACATATAATTACAACGCTAGATCAGCCAGGTTGGTATTACCGATTGTTTTTTGGGCGACCAAGTGTAAATCAGTTAAAGAAATCAACCTTAGAATTTTGTGGTATAACGCCAGTAAAAGTAAGTTATATAGGAGTTATAAAAACATCAGATAATAACCAAAGAGAAAAATGGTTGACAAAAGTTTATAATTTAGGGCTAAAGAATAAGTAGTTTTTTTAGCCACTGATTTAAAGGATTAAAAGGGTTTCTAAAGATGTTTGCCACAAATTACGCTAATTATCACAAATTTATTTTTGGCTCATAAATTTTAAACTTTGTGGTCTTTGCGTAAATCTTTGTATACTTTGCGGTTAAATTATAGCCACAGATTTAAAGAATTAAAAGGATCTAAAACTTTGTGAACCTAACAAAAACCTTTGAACCTTTGTACCTCTGAGCCTTAGTACCTCAGTACCTTAGAGCCTCAGTACCTCAAAGTTTTAAGCCTGAATATCTAATCCAAATGTTGTTCTTAAAAGTTCAATATTTGGATTTATTTCTAGTAAACGGTTGTAACGGTCTTGATCATTAAAACTTCTTTTGCTTTCGTAAGTTTCATTTACAATTACCTCAATTGTAATATCATGATTATGCAAATGCCCTCTTAAATGCCCTAATATACCATGCATTTCTTTTTCAAAATCTAGTTTAGAACCTTCATTAGGTAATTCGAAAGTAATAGCAGTTCCGTTTAAGACAGGATCGTTTATAAGTAATAAAGATTCCATAATCTTAAGACCTTTTTGACCTAAGCGTTCTGCATATTTATTCCATTGTAATAGCATTTCCGTTTCGCTAAAATCTTCGGTAGGCAATTCGGCTGTAGTAGGTTTTACGTAAGATTTACTACTTTCTTCTAATTCTTTTTTTTTGCGAATACTCGATAATGAAAATGCCGAAAAAACGCCAGAGTTTGTCGTACTTGATACAACAGGAGCTTTCTGCGGAGCTACTGTTTCTGCTTTTGCAGGTTCAGGAGTTGCATTAGGAGTTACGGGTACAGAAGTAGCTTCTTTCTTTTCGGCAGAAGGTTTAACTTCTGTGATTGAGAAAGTAGGATTTCTATAATAAGTAGGCGGAATTATATATTGGTCAACTTTTTTTTTTCTCCATCAAAATTGATAGAGGCCAATTGCATTAAACTAAGTTCGACCAAAAGACGTTGGTTCTGACTCAATTTGTATTTTAAATCACAATTATTAGCAATTTCAATTCCTTTTAGTAAAAATTCCTGAGAAGCTTTTTGAGATTGTACTCCATACATTTGTAGTGCTTGTTCACCAACTTCTAGAAGCGATAAAGTTGCAGGAGTTTTGCTTACCAATAAATCTCTGAAATGCGATGCTAAACCAGCAATAAAATGATGACCATCAAAACCTTTTGAAAGGATATCATTGTATGCCATTAATAATTCAGGGATTTTATTTTCAAGGATAAAATCGGTGATCGAAATATAAGTTTCGTAATCTAAAACGTTTAGGTTTTCGGTAACAGCCTGACGTGTTAAATTAGTACCACAATAAGAAACAACTCTATCAAAAATTGATAAAGCATCACGCATAGCGCCATCTGCTTTTTGTGCAATAATATGTAATGCATCGTCTTCAAAAACGACACCCTGACTTGTTGCAACTTCAGCAAGATGTTCTTTGGCATCTTTTACGGTAATTCTTTTGAAATCAAAAATTTGGCAACGAGATAAAATCGTCGGAATGATTTTATGTTTCTCTGTTGTTGCTAATATAAAGATGGCATGTTTAGGTGGCTCTTCTAATGTCTTTAAAAAAGCATTAAAAGCTGCCGATGACAACATATGCACCTCATCAATAATATATACTTTGTATTGCCCTGTTTGTGGTGGGATTCTAACTTGATCAATCAAATTACGAATATCATCTACAGAGTTGTTTGAAGCAGCATCGAGTTCGAAAACGTTAAATGCAAAATCTTCATTTGGATCATCATAACCAGGTTGGTTTATTTTACGGGCAAGAATACGCGCACAAGTTGTTTTACCAACTCCACGTGGTCCCGTAAATAATAAAGCCGAAGCAAGATGATTACTATCTATGGCGTTAAGTAAAGTGTTGGTAATGGCTTTTTGTCCCACCACATCCTTAAATGTCTGCGGGCGATACTTACGAGCCGATACTACAAATTGTTCCATAGATTGTTTATTGGGTAGCAAAGATAAGATTTTTGTTTATTTTTTAAAGGGTAATTTGTTTATTTGGTGAATATCTTTTTCTTAAGAACTATAAAGATTAAAAACGAAAATAATATTATGTTGACAATCAAAGAAATGATAATATACCTGCTGTAACTTTCTATTTTTAGCTCTGTTTTTTCTTTTTCAGAAATTATATTTTGAGAAGCTTTGTAAGCTCTTAATTTTTCTAATTGTTGAATCCAATCTACAATGTTTTGATTTTTATCCTCTAAAATATATACCTTTTGATATAAATCTCTAAGGTTAATATCTTTTATTTCATAGTATCTAGGTGGTGGCGGAGTTGGATAAGCGCCTAATAATGATTCTAGTCCCATACTTGGCGAACACATACTGATGGTAATATTTGTGTTGTTTGTATAGTTGGCATAAACAATCCAAAGTTCTTTTTTTATTGGAAGGACGGAACAATTACTTCCAGTTGCGCTTCCACTAATAAAACCTGAGTTGATTTCTCCTTTAAATAACTCTAGAATTTTAAAAGTAAAATTCCCTGATATTGTGTCAGATTTTACTAATTCTCCATAAAAAACAATATCGTAATTTTTTAGCCCTTGAGCAACCATTGTTTCTTTGTCGCGTGGCTCACAGGTACAAGAATAAGAATAATTATAAAAGCAAAAGAATACCAAGAAAAAGAGGTGCTTTAATTTCATAGAGTTGATTTTAATACAATAATAGTCTTTTTAATTAAAGTATTATTATAAGTAAGTTATGATATGTAATTTTGATTTTGTTTTGTATTTAATTGATTTGTAGTGAGGTATAATTGGGTAGTCTTATTTTTATCTACTATATTTATAGATAATTTCTTTTTTTGATAAGTTTTGATTTCTATAATCATTGCTTTGAAGTTCTGTACCAATAAGAATGTGTTAACTATTTCTTGAGCGTAATGCTCATAGTTACTAAAAAGAGGTATTGTCTAGATTTATAAATCAGACATATCCTAAATTCTAAATTTTAGTAATTAATAAATTTTAATTTGTAAGATAAATTTGTAATATTTTATTGTTTTGCCCGTTAAATTTAAATCGTTTAATTAATTAAAAAAAAACATGATTATGAAAATTAAGTCTATTTTGTTAGGAATGAGTTTTGCTTTTTTATTAGTGGCTTGTGGTCCCAAAGATGCAGATATTCAGAAAGAAATTGCTGCAAAAATGAGTGAGATGCCAGGAATGGAAGTTACTGTAAAAGATGGTATAGCTACTATTTCGGGTGTTTGTAAAGATGCTGCTTGCAAAGAGAGCTGTGAGGCTATTGCAAAAGGAATTAAAGGAGTGAAATCTGTAGTGAATAACTGCGAGATTGCAGCTCCAGAACCTGTGGTAGCTCCAGTTGTAATTAATGCTGATAGTGTTTTAAATACTTCGGTAAGCGAAGTAGTAAAAACGTATAGTGGCGTAACTGCAACAGTTTTGGATGGTGTGGTAACACTTAAAGGTGATATTAAAAGAGACCAATTGCCAGCTTTGATAAAAAGCATACAAGAATTGAAACCTAAAAAAGTTGAAAACAAGCTAACTATTAAATAAAGATTTTATGAGTTTACAAGATAAATACGCAGAATTAACAAGTTTAGCTACTGATTTAGGTATTGCTAATTTGCAAGTAAGAGAGCAGGATAATGTTTTGTATGTTGATGGAACTGCAAAATCTGCTGAGGACAAAGAAAAACTTTGGGCTGTTTACGGAAAAATCGATCCTGATTTTAGAGCAGCAGATGTTGTTATGAATATTGCTGTTGCTGAGGGAACTACAACAGATTATACGGTTGTAAGTGGAGATTCCTTATCAAAAATAGGAAAAGCACATGGTGTTTCTTGGCAAGCAATTTACGAAGCCAACAAAGATGTGATTAAAAATCCTGACCTGATTCAAGCAGGTTGGAAATTAAAAATACCAACTGCATAATTTATTATGTTGTTGTTCTTAAAAGTCTGTCATTTTATGACAGACTTTTTTTATGGATTTTAGGTTATTTGTCTGGTTGTATTGTTATTATGAATATAATATGAAGTAATGAATGTTTTTTTAGATAAAAATCTATTATTTTTATCTGTGAAATTTATGCACTAATAGAACTAAATGAATTAATTATGAGAAAAATAAAACTGTTGTTGTTTTTGCTTCTGGTGAGTAATCTAACTTTTGGACAAAGTAAGGCAGACGAGGATTCGATTAAAGCAATTGTTGAAAGCGCCTATGTTGGCGGAATACATAATGGAGGTTCAATTGAAGAAATAAGAAAAGGTTTTCATCCTACTTTTAAAATGTTACGATTAGAAAACAATGATGTAATATCGATTTCATTGGATGAATGGATAGTAGCAATCGAAAAAGGACGTAAGCAAAATGCTGGCAAACCGATAATAAAGGCTGAAAGTGAATATTTGAATGTAATTGTGTCTGGTAATGCAGCGACAGTGGTAATGAATATTTCTAAAAACAAAAAGAAGATTTTTACAGATCATCTGACGCTTTATAAATTTTCGGAAGGTTGGCGAATTGTTTCAAAAGCATTTTATAGAATCCCTTAATTTTAGATATGAAACTACTTTTATTGACTTTGTTATTAATTACAACATCGGTTGTAAAATGTCAAAATACTGTTGCTGTATCTACTATTACTGGTAAGGTACCTCCGATTTATGAATTGCGTATTTATGAAATATTCGAGAATAATAAAAAGAATTTTCATGATAGATTTAGAGATCAAGCAATGCTGATCATGAAGAAATACAATTTTAAAATTTCTTCGATTTGGGAATCAAAATCAGATAAGAAAACTGAATTTGTTTATCTTTTAGAATGGAACGATGAAGCTACAATGAAGAAAGCTTGGGAACAATTTAGAGCGGATAAAGAATGGATAGAAATTAAAAAACAAACTAGCGCAAAATTTGGAGATTTAATAGGTAGTATTGAAGATCGAGTTTTGACAAAAATGGATTATTCGCCATATTGATTATTTTAGCTGTTAGCTAGCGCGAGCGTCCCGCTTGTGGCTACAGTGCTAAGAAAATCGTCAAATTAATTAAGAATAGGCACAAGCGGGACGCTCGCGCTAGCGTGTGAAATACTGTACCGAATAATTCTCACGCCAAGCCGCCAAGTTTACACCTAAAATCTTTGCGTTTTTGCGGCTTTGCGAGAAAAATTATTAGTTCAAAAAGCTTAACTTAAAGATATTGCGAGCTAGTGCTGGTGATTAAAAGAAAAGAAAAATGACTAAATATTAATTTAGTTAAAATTTGAGATTAGATATTCTGATGAAAACCCAAATCCCTAGCCCTGATAGTAGCGGCATCCTTTTTCTGGCTTTTTTTTAGCCAGAAAAAGATACAGCGGAGAGCAGGAATAGCTCCTAAATAAAATTATCTTCCTTTGATGCTTAAATCACTTAAGATTTTTGCAGTTTCAGAATCGGTATTGGCTGAAAACCCAGCTACATAAACACCTTTTTTGCCCGATGTAGATTTTATTCCATAAACCACGGCTTCATCGCCTGGATCTGATTCGCCTTCGTATCGATACACATGTACGATTTCAAATTTTTCGGGATTTTTCTTTATTACATCTTCATTTAGATTAAAATCGTAAGTAAATCCTTTTTCGTTTAATTGATCCAAAGCTTTGGATACAGTTGCGTAGTGATACATTCTAATCATGATAAATGAAATTTTGGTGGTTAACGTTTAAAGATAACTATTTTAAAATTAAGTGTTTGTAAAAGGAGTGTTAAAGTAAATTTTGTAATGGATAAAAGAAAGCAATAAAAATGCTAAATTTGCCCCGCAGACCGCCTTATCGTCGCTCATTTAGGTGAGGGGAGGAAAGTCCGGACACCACAGAGAAGCATAGCGGGTAACACCCGTCGGCGTTAGAAATAGCGTTAGGACAAGTGCAACAGAAAGTATGTACAGGTAATGCTGTAGTGAAAACAGGTAAACTCTATGCGGTGAAATATCAAGTATATCAGCATTTAAGGGCTTCTCGTTCGTTGCTGAAGGGTAGATAGCTTGAACTTATGAGTAATTGTAAGTCTAGATAAATGATAAGGTATTGTTAGTAATAACAAGAACAGAATCCGGCTTATAGGTCTGCATTTTTATATTTGTGAGAGTATCAAATTTATTTTCATAAAATAATCTTCTCAAGTTATTTCTGAAAAAACCAAAATAAGAATTGATTTCTTATTACTTATGGGATTTAAAATGAATACTAGATTGTAGCTATTTATTTTTTTAATCTGTGTGAATCTTTTAATCCTGATAATTATCGGGAGTGGCAAAAAAATACTAGAAATGAAAACAAGAATTGGAATTTTAGGTTTAGGTGGAGTAGGTGGTTATTTTGGTGGACTTTTGGCGAAAGCCTACGCGGAAAACGATGCTATAGATGTGGTTTTTATTGCGCGTGGTAAAGCAATGGAAGTTATTGCTGAATCGGGCTTGAAAATCATTACTGATGAAGATGAAGCAACTGTTTTTCCGACTGTGGTATCTAATGATCCTGATGCAATAGGGAAATTAGATTACCTTATTTGTGCTACTAAAACCTATGATATCGAAGAAAGTCTTGATGCCATGAAAAAATGTATTACCAAGAATACGGTTATTCTTCCTTTATATAATGGCGTTGATGCTACGGAACGCATTAGCACTATTTTTCCAGATAACGAAGTTTTGCAAGGTTGTGTTTATATCGTTTCGATGATTGCTGAGCCTGGTGTTATTAAAAAAACTGGTATTTACGAAAAGTTATTTTTTGGTTCTGATAGTGCTTCGATTTATAGAATGAAGGCGTTGCAAACTATTTTTGAAAATGCTAAAATCGAAAGTTATCTGGTAGATAATATTGAAGAAACGGTTTGGGAGAAGTTTGTTTTTATTTCCTCTTTGGCTTCGGCTACTTCTTACTTGAATCAGAATATTGGCGAAATCATGGAGAATGCTTCTAGCCGAAATTTATATGTTTCGTTGCTGAATGAAATCACTATGATTGCGGCTGTAAAAGGGCTGAATCTTCCTAATGATATTGTAATGCAAACGATCCTGAAACTTGAGAAATCGCCTCGTGATGCAACTTCGTCTATGCACCGTGATTTGCTGGCTGGAAGAAAAATCGAACTTTCGTCGCTTACTGAATTTGTAGTAAATGAAGGTTTGAAATATGAAATTGAAACTCCAACGTATCAGATGATTTTGGATAAATTAGACAAACACGAGAGTAATTAATCTATTATTTTAAATTCCAGTCCGATATTACGAATGCTATCGATGCTAATTCTGGAATCATCTTTAAAGTATTTCCGAATTTTACTGATGTAAACATCCATGCTTCTGCCCGAAAAAAAGTCGTCATTTTTCCAAATCGATTTTAGGATTTGTTCTCTTTTTAGCATTTGGTTTTTATGCGTGTAAAAGAAATGAATTAGCGCAGCTTCTTTCTCTGTAAGTTGTTGGTTTTTGTTGTCTTTTCTTAGCGATAATCGGTTGGTGTCGAATAAATAAGATCCAATTTGTAACTCATTTGTTTCGGAAAAAAGCGATGTTTTTTGTTGGCTTCTTTTCAGGATATTATTTAGGCGTAAGATAAGTTCTTCAGCTTCAAAGGGTTTTACGATATAATCGTCGGCTCCGAGTTTTAGCCCAATTATTTTATCTTCTTTTAGTTTTCTGGCTGTGAGGAAAATGAATGGAACTTCAGGATTGATTTTTATGATTTTTTCGGCAAGTGTAAATCCGTCAATAATAGGCATCATGACATCGAACACGCAAATATCGAATGTTGTAGTTTGAAAAATGGCTAATGCTTCCTGACCATTTTCGGCCCAAGTAACATCATAATCATACAATTCCAGATATTGTTTGAGTACGTTTGCAAAATCGGAATCATCCTCTGCCAAAAGTATTTTTTTCATTTTTTAGGTGATTTTTTTGCCACTAAGACATAAAGGCGCAAAGGTTATATTAAAATTAGTTCTTTGGGTGTTTCGTAAAAATTTCATTTAACGCATAGAGACATAGATTTTATGTGTAAAAAAGAGTACAAAAAGAAATCTATTTCTTTCACATAGCTTGCTCTGTGTATTTTAAATAAGTGGAACGCCTTTTTTGAGGAAACAAAACCTATGTCTCTATGTGTTAAAATTATTTTTATTGATTGTAAGTATTGCGACTGAAAACTGAAACTGTGACTGAAACTAAAAACTTAACTCAACGGAATACTAATGTAAAAGTTAGCTCCTTTTCCTAAATCGCTTATTACGGCAATCGTACCTTGATGTGCTTTGATGATTTGGTTTACATAATAAAGTCCTAATCCTAAGCCTTTAGAATTATGTAGATTGCCTTGTTCTACACGATAGAATTTATCAAAAAGTAAAGAATGTTTATTTTTAGAAATTCCGATTCCGTCATCCTGAATACTAAGATTAAATTGGTTTTGGTTTAATGTGGTTTTTATAACAATAGTATTCGAACCATATTTTACTGCATTTTCGAGCACATTTAAGATGGCTGTTGTTAAATGAAATTTATCTAATACCAAAGTGGTTTCGCTTGTAGCAAAATGGGTTTCTATCTTAACCTTAGGGTATGCAATTTTAAAATCTTCGATTATTGCATTCAGGAAAGACTCGGTAATTATCTTTTCTTTCTGCATTTCCATTTCATTTTCATCTAGAGAATTTGCAAGCACTTGGTCGATTAAACTTTGTAAACGGTTGTTTTGGCGTGAAATAGTATTAAGAATCGAATTGAAATGAATCTCGTTGTCACGAATGTCTTTTCGCTCCAGAATTTTGGTAGAAATTGCCAGCGTTGTCAGCGGAGTTTTGAGTTCGTGGGTGATATTATTGATAAAATCGGTTTTTATATCGCTTACTTTTTTCTGCTTTATTAGTGCTTTTATAGCAATTACAAAAAGTGTTATTAAGGTTAAAATCGATAATAAGGACAAGAACAAAATCATGCTCATTCTTTTTAATATTATCATTTCCCAATCGATAACCGATACGTACATAGAATCTTCGGTAAGCAAATTATAATCTTGCATTTGCGCTGTTCCGTTTGTTGTACCTACATAATTTCGAACTAAAAAAGCATTGTCTAACGAAGCCAGATTACCATATAATTTGTTTTTTATAAATGGTTTTTCGGAGAAAATGGTATCGGCTTTTTTAGAACTATTGTAGATGATGAATTTGTTGAGTACAATGGCAAAATCTATAGAGAAATTTGGAATTTCTCTATTAAATTTCTGTTGCAATTTTCGGGTTAGTTCACCACGAAATTCGTTTTGAAGCAAAGCAGTTTTAATATCCGATTTTGTTTTCTTGTCGTGTATATAATTCTCTGCTAATTGCTTGTATAAATGTTCTTTTTTGTTGACAATTGTCGAATCGATATCGCTATAATCGTTTGTAATAAAAGCAATCTCATTCTTAATTTCCGAATGAAATTGTGCCACTTTATAATCGTAAGTTGTTTTTACCAAATAGCATTGTACTACAGATAAAACCACCAATGCGATAGCCGATAAAAAGATTAATAAGTTGATTCTGTGTTTCATTTCACCGTGTAAATACATTCCAAAAATAAAGCTTTTATCTTTTAATTTATGCATTAACCCTGCATTAACCTACGATTAACTTTCGGCAGTATTTTTTTAAGCCATTTTTGCAATCGAAATTATATAGAAAAATACAAATTATGAGAAAACAATTATCAATGATGATTCTATTCGGAATTACATTTTGTTATGGACAAAAAATGGAAAAAGTAACGGTTGATTATTTAGATACCAATGATTTATACGTTAACGACGATGACTCTCAAGTATTGTTTTATTACAAGATGGTTCCGAAAACGGAAATTATTGGGGCATTGGTAATCTTGCCTTCTGGAGGTGAATCGACAGAAGATTTATTAAAACAAATCACACTACATGAGCTGGCTGTTAAGAAAGGAATCTTGGTAATTATTCCTTCTATAAATTGGAGTACAGATAGTAAAGAGGCTGAGTTTTCTCTTTTAGACAAGATTTTTAAGGAAATTGTAATAAAACATAAGGTTTCTAAGGATAATTTTATTCTGGGAGGTTTATCAAATGGTGGTATAATTTCTTTGACTTATGCTGAAAATGCAGTTAAGAATCCGAGTAAATTCTTTTTAATTCCTAAAGGGATTTTTGCTTTGGATGCTCCATTAGATGAAACTCGTTTTTATAAATATTGCGAAAGAGAAATTAAAAGAAATTTTTCTGAAGCTGGAGTAAATGAGGCAAAATGGATGAAGGATAATTGGGATAGTTTGTATGGTGGTTCGCCTGACCAATTTCCTGAAAAATATATCGAAGCTTCTATTTTTTCTTTTGGTGCAAAAGATGGAGGAAATGCAAAATACTTAAAAAACATGCCTATTCGTATGTATACAGATCTAGATGTTGATTGGTTAATTAATGAGCGCCATCGTGATTTGTATGATTGGAACGGAATAGACATAGTTGCTATGATAAGCCAATTGAAAGTTTTGGGGAATAACAATGCAAGTGTAATTATAAGTCAAGGAAAGGGCGTGAAGTTAAACGGTACTAAAAATCCGCATTCCTGGTCGATAATGGATTCTGAGAATTGTTTGAATTGGGCTCTTAATTTATTTAATAAATGATTAAAATAATAATAATTACAATTTGTTTTCTTGTTTCTGTATTTGGATATGCGCAAAACGAAACGCCAAAAGATAGTATTTCGAACAAATTAGATGAAGTTGTTATTAGTACAAATGCGAAAACTTTTGCGAACCAAAACGGAAATATTAAAATAGATGTTGCTAATTCTGTTTATAATTCGGTTCCTAATACGTTGGATTTATTATCTAAACTGCCAACTATTATCGTAAGCTCAGACAAAGAGAATATCTCGATTGTGGGCAAAGGAACTCCTCTTATTTATATTGATAACCAAAGGGGAGGAATGAATGATTTAAATGCGCTATCGGTAGATGATATTAAGAATATTGAGATTATCCAGAATCCATCGGCTAAATATGAGGCCGAAGGGCGAGCGGTAATATTGATTACAAGAAAGTTTAGCAAAAAAGATAGTTTTAAAATGGATGTCTCCGAAGTGGCTTCTTTTAAGAAAAAATACAATAATTATCTCGGATTTAATTCTAGTTTCAAAAAGAATAAACTAGAATGGAAAGCAAATTTTAATTATAATCAATTGCAACCTTGGGAGAATCATAGTATAGATTATGAGATTGCTAATGCTAATATTGTTTCGGATTATGATGTAGAAGCTTATACAAAACGTAAGCAGTATATTTTTGGTGGTGGATTGTTTTATAAAATAAATGAGGATGATTATTTCTCGTTTAATATAAACAGTAAGTTGCAAAAAGACACTTTTGATATTAATACAAGTACTTATAATAAAAAAGATAATGCCGAAAACAACGTTTTAACCTTTAGTGATAATGATAGTAATAAGGATTTTGTAAATGCTTTTTTAAACTATTCTAAGAAAATTAAAGCCATCGATACGCAGATTTTTACTGGTTTGCAATATTCTAATTTTGATCAGGGATTATGGAGTCAAGTCGGAAATAATTTTAATGATACAGAATTTGGTTTGACACAAATACGAGATCAAAAGGTTAAAGTTGGTGTTTTTTTAGGAAGGATAGATATCGAGAAAAAGTTTAAAAATGAAATAAAATTAGAAGTAGGAGGATTGTATTCTTCTGCTGATTCAAAATCAGATTTTGATATATTTTATTATGATACCAATAAAAATATATTGAGTCATTATGATTTTAAAGAACAAAATTTAGCAGGATATAGTCAGTTATCGGGTAAAATTAAGAAAGTTGATTTTTCGGTTGGAATAAGAGTAGAAAATACGAATGTAAACGGAAAATTTAAAACAGATTTATTGCCTTTGATTGATAAGAACTACACTAATTTTTTTCCAAAAGCACAACTTATATTTCCTATAGATAGCACAAAAAGTATTAGTGTAAATTATGCTAAAAGTATTTCGAGACCCAATTATTCTTCTTTAAGTCAAGGAACAACATATATTAATCCTTATTTTTTATATGGAAGAAATATAAATTTAGATCCGACTATTATCGATGAAATTTCTTCGACTTTTCAGTATCATGACAAATCGGTTAAGCTAAGTTATTATCAAAATACAAATCCTGTTTATAATAGTTTTATATATGATGATGAGCAAAATATCATGACGTTTAAAGACGTGAATTTTGATAAGGAAACAGGATTTAATCTAGATTTTACCTTGCCTTTTACTTATAGATTTTGGACAACAACAAATTCATTGGTTTTTATTTTAGAAAAAATTGAAGATAAGTCGGCTTTGTTTTTAGCATCAAAACCTTACTTGTATTATTATTCAAATAATGAATTTAAACTTCCTAAAGGATTTACCCTTACGGTTTCTGGTTGGGGATTGACGAAGCAAAATAAAGGTGTTTTTGAACGAAACGAAAGATTTGTCGTAGATATGGCGCTTTCTAAAACTTTTTTCAAAAATTGGAATTGTACTTTAACTTGTAACAATGTTTTTAATAACAATATCCAGGAAGAGCAGTTTACGATTAATAACGTTAGCTCAAAAGCAAGATATCAAGTTGATTGGCATGAAATTTCGATTGCTGTAAAATACTCGTTTGGAAAAATAAAAGATTCACAGTTTAAAGAAAAAAGCGTCGATGATTCAAACAGAATTCGATAAGTTTTTATTTAACACATAGAAACATAGATTTTATGTGTAAAAGAATGCAAAAAAAAAGAAAATTTTTTCTTTCACATAGCTTAGCTCTGTGTTTTTTAAACAAGTGAAACGCCTTTTTTTGGGAGAACCCAAAATCTATGTTTCTATGTGTTAAATTGGTTGCGCAATGAGTTGAATTTAAAAGCAGAAGAGATTGTCCGAAGAGTATTTTTTTATACAGCTTCTTGATTGATTTTTGGAAGTTTTAGAAAATAGGATTGCTAATTGCTCCAGCGGAGCATAATGTTTATAGCAATTTTTATAGAATCTATTGCTAAGAGCTACAGCGTAGCGTCATTTTTTTTAGATTGCTATATATGTCACCCCGATGGGGTTTGTAAAATGGGTTTGTGAACTTCTATAAATATAACGTCCCTCTGGGACTTAGAATGCTATAAACAAAAGGCTGTCTGAAAAATTACTTTCTAGACAGCCTTTTTTTATATTATGATAACTTGGTTGTTAATTAACCTTCGTCTTCTTCGGTACTTTTTGTTGCAGCTTTTAGGCTTATTTCTTCATCTTCTTCTGTCGAATCAAATTCGAAGAAACTAAAGAATGAACCACCATAACTTTTCTGGAAAGAGAAATTACTTAAATGTTCTAGTTTAGTGTATTTAGAATGTTCGATAATCATCATTCCGTCTTCTTGCAAAAGTTCTCTTTCAAAAACCAATACGGCAATTTTCTCGAAAGTCGCTTGATCCAAACCGTAAGGAGGATCGGCAAAAATGATATCGTATGATGTTTTGCTGTTTTCTAAAAATTTAAAAACATCGCTTTTTGTTGCTGCAATATTAAAGTCATATTCGGCTGCAACTTGTTTGATGAATTTTACACAACCAAAATCACCATCTACAGATGTAATAGGAGTGCAGCCACGAGAGGCAAATTCATAACTAATGTTTCCTGTTCCTGCAAATAAGTCTAAAACTTTTAAACCTTCAAAATTAAAATGGTTGTTCAAAACATTAAATAATGCTTCTTTAGACATGTCAGTTGTAGGTCTTACCGGAAGGTTTTTAGGCGGAAAAATGCGTCTTCCTTTGTATTTTCCTGAAATGATTCTCATGATTGAAAAAGTATAAAATGTTGTTGATTTTGTGCTGTCGAAAAAGAATTCCTGCTTTTTAAAGTAGATACGTCAAACAAGGATACATTTCGGATATACTTATAAGCGATTGCAAAGAAATCGTCTTTTTCAGAAATCGTTCCTAACAATTCAAGTTTAAAACTCTCAGGATTCATATTAACTTGTTCTGCTGTAAACAATAAATAATAGATAAAATCCTCTGGAGTTTGATATTCAAAAGAATTAAATAATAATAGTTTTTGGTTCTGCACCACAATGATTTCGAAATGGCCTAAATTAAAATTAACGACCATTGTTTTATCGTCATTATTTTTGGAACCATCCAAAAGCTTTTCGACAAGAATACTATTAGCATGTTTGTATTCGAAAGTGCCAAACTGGTCAATAAAAAAGTTATTGATATTTACATAAGGAATGTAAACAGCATTCATTTGATAATTTGGAATTTCGTCGAAAGCAAAAAAATCAGTTTCAAAAACCTTTGTATTGTATTGTAAATAACTGCCTAGAAAGTTTTCGTCAAATAGGGCAGTAGGAACAAACGTTGATAAATTGTTGTTATGAATTATCGTTATTTGGTCATAAGAATCTTTAAGCTCTGGATGTTTGCTAAAAGCATCGGCAAACAAATCTTCAATTTTGCTAGTTTTATGAGACGTATCAAAAGTGACTTCGTTTAATGATAAAACAGTATTGTTTAATGTATCAATACAACAAAACGAAAGCCCAGCCAGCGAAACCTGAATAGAAAGCTTTTTATATTTTTTTGATGTTATATTTGTATTTTGTGATTGCATAAATGGATTTAGAATTCAATTCTTGTTAAGAATCAAGATAGAATTATACGTGATGACAAACTTACAATTTTTTTTTATTCATTTGGGATTTTATGTGTTTCCCTCGCGTTTGATACCTATATTTGATGATAATTTTACATTAATATAACCGTTATGAGTTCTCCCCTGTTTTATAGTCTTTTACAAAAAAAATTCCCCTTTTCTCCGACCTATAAACAGGATATTTTTTTTCAGAAGATTGCTATATTTTTAACCGACACGACAAATGATACTATTTTTGTGCTTAAAGGATATGCAGGAACAGGAAAAACTACGGTAATTTCGACCATTGTAAATAATTTGAGCGAGATTGATAAGAAATATGTTTTGCTTGCGCCAACAGGTCGTGCTGCAAAAGTAATTGCCAATTATTCGGAGAAACCCGCATTTACAATTCACAAAAAAATATATTTTCCTAAGAAATCTTCTGGCGGTGGCGTTTCATTTACCATTCAGCCAAACAAACATAAAAACACCATTTTTATCGTCGATGAGGCTTCGATGATCTCAGATAGTAATTCAGATTCCAAACTATATGAAAATGGATCTTTATTAGACGATTTAATCTCTTATGTATATTCGGGAACCAATTGTAAAATGATTTTATTGGGAGATACAGCTCAGTTGCCTCCAGTAAATTTAGATATTAGCCCAGCACTTGATATTCATACGTTAAGTGTAAATTATAATAAAGAAATTGAACATATCGAACTTGACGAAGTTATGCGTCAGGAAGAAAACTCGGGTATTTTATTTAATGCTACGGAATTACGTGAATTACTTAAAGAGAGTTTTATTACCGAGTTTAGGTTTGATGTAAAGAGGTTTAAAGATATTGTACGATTAACAGATGGCTACGATATTCAGGACGCGATAAACTCTGCATATAGTAATTATAGTATTGAAGATACGGCATTTATTGTACGTTCTAATAAACGAGCCAATCAGTATAACGAACAAATTCGTACCAAGATTTTGTTTAAAGAAAGCGATCTTTCTACAGGAGATTTCCTGATGGTGGTTAAGAATAATTATTATTGGCTGAAAGATTCTGATGAAGCTGGTTTTATTGCTAATGGTGATATTATCGAGATTCTTGAAATCTTTAGTATTCAGGAATTATACGGATTTAAATTTGCTAAAGTAAAAATCCGAATGGTCGATTATCCAAACCAAAAACCTTTAGAAACAGTTTTATTATTAGATACTATAAAAAGCGAATCACCATCTTTAAGTTTTGAAGAATCGAATAGATTGTATGAAGAGGTAATGAAAGATTATGAGGGTGAAACAACAAAATACAAGAAATTCCAGAAGGTAAAAGAAAACGAATATTTTAATGGTTTACAAGTAAAATTCTCTTATGCGATAACTTGTCATAAATCGCAAGGAGGGCAATGGGATACTGTTTTTATAGAACAACCTTATTTGCCAAACGGTATCGACAGAGACTACATAAGATGGTTGTATACCGCTATGACGAGAGCAAAAAACAAATTATATTTGATAGGTTTTAAAGACGAATATTTTGTTGAATAATTCCCGAAAGAAGAAAATTAAAAACATAAAGCGAATTGATTTTTAAAGAGTTAGGTTTGTAATTCTTTAAAACTTGAAACTTCTCTTATAAGCATAAAAAGCCTGTAAATTCTTGGATTTACAGGCTTTTGTTATTTCAAAATAAATCTATTTTATATGCTTAAAATTTCGAAAGGCAACAATATTTGTTAGAGAATAATGAGCTACTACGTTTTGTATATTATTGATATACGGATATCTGTATGTCGTAATCTTTTCTTTGAAGATTTAATTCCTTTTTTTAAAGAGTTTATTAGGTATAAATACCTGTTTTTTCTTGTTTTTTAATTCTTAACTTATTGATAACATTTGTGTTATGTGGTAAAGCTTTATATTTGATACGCCCAATTTCAAATAAAGTTTAGAGTAACTGCTAGTATTTTTTTTAATTGAAAAAAAAGTAAATCTAACCAAGTTAAATACCATCTAAATATAAAATTATCCCCTAAATCTTAATAAAAATGAAAAAAGTTTTAATTATTGGAGCAGGTGTTAGTGGTCTAACAACTGCACATTGTTTAGCCGAGGCAGGACACAAAGTTTTAGTCCTATCTAAAGAGTTTTCGCCAAATATAACCTCTAATGTTGCAGGTGCGCTTTGGGAATGGCCGCCTGCTGTTTGTGGGTATCATAGCGATCTTGTTTCTCTGGAACGATCCAAAGAATGGTGTATGACAAGTTATGATAAGTTTTATCAATTAGCCAAAGAAAAAGGAACGGGTGTTTATATTAAAGAAGCGTTTTTCTTTTTTAGGAGTTTGGTTAATGATGATGATTTTCAATTGAAAAAAATGAATGAAATTAGAGATAATACGAAGGGATTTAGTCATGATGCCTCGTTTATCGAAAAAGAAGGTATTAATCCTAATATAGGTTTGGTAGATGCTTATCGTTATGAGGCTCCTATGGTTGATACGGATACTTACATGAAATGGATTATGGAGCAAGTTCTTTCTTTAGGTGTAGAAGTTGTTCAGGGAGAAATTAATCTGGAATTAGCTTCGATAGAAAAAGAACTAAAAGAAAAATACAATTGCGATTACATTATAAATTGCTCAGGTTTGGGTTCTATAAAATTAGCAAACGATGAGATGCATCCATTGCGTGGTGCTTTGGTTAGAATTAAAAACAATGGAGTAAAGTTTCCGATTTTAGATAAAGCTTATTGTGTTTCATTTGATCAGAAAACGCAAGAGCAAAATATTGTTTTTATTGTACCCCGAGGAGAAGACCGCGTTATCTTAGGTGCTCTTGCCGAGGAAGATGAATGGGATAAAAACATTAATCTGGAAAATTACGAACCTATTCGTGAAATGTTCAGACGTTGTAAAGAATTCTTACCAATACTTAAAGATGTTGAACTTGACGAAAAAGAACCTGTTAGAGTGGGATTGCGTCCTTTAAGAAAAGGTAATGTTCGCTTAGATTGGGAAGGAGATTATTCGTCTATAATTCATAATTATGGGCACGGAGGTTCTGGTGTTACGTTTTCTTGGGGTTGCGCCGAAGAGGTAGTTGCGATGATTGCAAATCGGGTACATCATGAGAAAAAATTATCTGAATCTCTAACTGATTCTGAAAGAATAATGTAGAATAAAAAAGCAAGAATACTTATTTTAAAACAGTGGTAAATGTATGTTTATCGCTGTTTTTTTATTAAAATAAATCCCGAATTTATTAACTTTATAAGTAATTGGTTTTCGTGATTATTAGTATGTCTGATATGTTTTACTAAAACTATATTAAGATTAAGTGACTAATACTATAAAGGACGATTAAACTAATTATATTTGAAATGTTTTTTTTTTGAACAGAATTCCACATGGCTAATTCGCAAAATCTGCGTTAGCTTTTTAATAAACATAAATCTTATTTAGATTATGACAACACTAAATGATTTACATACAATTTCGCAAACTTTCTCCAATACAGATAAAATGCCCGTTTTATTTTTAGGACACGGCAGCCCGATGAATGCTATCGAAGAGAATGAATTTGTTGCAGGATTTAGAAACTTGGCCAAAACTTTGCCGCAGCCGAACGCTATTTTGTGTGTTTCGGCACATTGGTATACTAAAGGAACAAAAGTTACGGCGATGGAAATGCCTAAAACGATTCACGATTTTGGAGGTTTTCCTCAGGCTTTATTTGATGTGCAATATCCTGCTAAGGGAAGTCTGGAATTAGCCGTTGAAACGAAAAGAATACTTAGTCCTGTCGAAATAGAATTAGACGAAACTTGGGGGTTGGATCATGGAGCTTGGAGTGTGATTAAGCATTTATATCCAGAAGCAAATGTTCCGGTGATTCAGTTAAGTATTGATTATACAAAATCGGGACAATATCATTTTGAGTTGGCTCAAAAATTACAATCGCTACGTCATAAAGGCGTTTTGATTATTGGTAGTGGTAATATAGTTCATAATTTAAGATTAGTCGATTTTCATAATTATGACAGAGACAATTATGGCTACGATTGGGCGATTGAAGCGCGACAAACCGTTAATGATTATTTGCTGGACGGAAACTTTCAGCCACTTATTAATTACGAAAAAATGGACAGAGCTATTCAATTAGCCATTCCTACTCCAGATCATTATTTGCCTTTGCTTTATACGTTAGGCTTAAAAGATAAATCCGAAGAGTTAAGTTTGTTTAATGATAAATTACTAGCTGGGTCATTGAGTATGACTTCGGTTAAGATTATGTAATATGTATAGTATACTGTTTCAGTCGCAGTCACAGTTTTTTCAGATTGTCTATAAAGTAACGCGGATGACACGGATTTACAAAAGTAAAGACGCAGAAAAAACGGATTTCTATTTATTGTTTTAAAAATCCGTTTTTATCTGCGTCTTCGCCTTAGCGAATCAGTGTTATCCGCGTCCTTTTTACAGTGAGTTAAATAAAATTTTTACAATCCAATAGCATAAAAATACCCATCGCCACTCCCGAAATAAACGGTATTGTTACTAATATATGGTGAAGAAACAATTGGGCCGAGTTTGTAAAACTCATCCATAACTTTTTTGGTTTCTTTATATTGGGATAAATCCGAATCTTTGGCAGCGTATACAAAATCTAGTTGGTCGTTGTTTACTAATTTGGCTGCATGTTTTTTTCTGCCATCGGTACTTATAAAGTTTGATATTTTACCTTGCGAAAGGATATCGAGTGCAAAGAAATTACCTGTAAAATCTCCAAAATAAACAGTGTTTCCAGAAATTGCTGGTGATGAGTATACGTATCCGCTTGTTCTAAAACGGTATAGTTCTTTTCCCGTTTTAGCATCTAAGGCGAGTAGGGCATAAGTGTCTGAGGTTCCTACATATATAATATTGTTTAGTATTACAGCTGAACTGAGAATCCAGGAATTTTCAGCATCGTATTTCCAGATTAGCTTTCCTGTTTCAGAGTCTAAAGCAAAAAAGTAAGGATCTCTTGCGCCAAAATAAACCATTCCGTTGGCAACTGTTACAGAAGATTGAATTCCTTTGAATCCTATTTTGTCTTCAGTTACAAATTTCCATTTTTCTTTTCCTGTTTTACAATTTATTGCAAATAGTTTGGCATCCCAACTACCAATGTATAGCGTATTTTTATTTATTACTGGCGTACTATGAATTGGTCCATCAGTTTTAAATTTCCAATTTAAATTTCCTTTTTTAGCGTCTAGTGAATATACATTTCCGTCGCTGCTCCCAAATAATACCGAAGCTGATTTGTCGTCTTTGTAAACTACGGGCGATGATAAAAAATAGTCCCATAAATCATCCGTAAGGGGATCGTTTGGATATAGGTCTAACATTCGAACTTCTCTATACCAGTTTTCTCCTCCGGTTTTAAATTTCCAAATTTCTTTCCCAGTTGTTGTATTTACGGCATAATAATACCCATCAAAACTACCAAAAAAGATGGTGTTTTCGTATATGCTTGGTGAGCTATGAATTGCTCCATTTGTTTTGAATTTCCATTTTAGATTTCCAGATTTTTCTTCGATAGCATAAAGAAATCCATCTTCGCTACCAATATATACAATTCCTTTTTTGGCTATTGGCGATGAGAATATTTTACCGTCTGTTTTAAATTTCCATTTAATATCTCCTAATGGTTGATATCCTTTACCAGGAAATACTCGGTCTGAAAATGAGTTTATGATTGAGGAATCATTTGTTTGTGCAAATAAATTGTTTACTGCAAAAAAGAAATAGAGTGGGAGAAGGGCTAATAATCTGTTCATATTTTTTTTGTCATAAAAATAAATATTTTATAAGATATTAAAGTTTAATTATTTAAGAAATATGTTAAAAATAATTTTTTAAAACCTGATTGTGAATAGGTATATTTGTTTTTACGATTTATCACTAATACATACAAGAAATGAAAATAATAGCAGTTATTCCCGCACGTTACGCTTCTACACGATTTCCAGCCAAACTTATGCAAGATTTGGGTGGCAAAACAGTAATTTTAAGAACGTATCAAGCCGCAATACAAACTAATTTATTTGATGATGTATTTGTTGTAACAGATTCTGATATTATATTCGACGAGATTGTTTCAAATGGTGGTAAGGCGATTATGAGTATCAAAGAACATGAATCGGGAAGTGATAGGATTGCCGAAGCGATCCAGAATCTTGAGGTTGATATTGTTGTAAATGTACAAGGAGATGAACCTTTTATCGATGCTGAACCTCTGGCAAAAGTGATTGAAGTTTTTAGAAATGATTCTGATAAAAAAGTAGATTTAGCGTCTTTAATGCGTGAAATTAAAGATGAATCTGAAATAAATAATCCTAACAATGTAAAAGTTGTGGTAGATCAAAGCGGTTTTGCTCTGTATTTTTCTCGTTCGGTTATCCCGTATCCTAGAGATAATGATGTTGGTGTGCGTTATTTTCAGCATATCGGAATTTATGCTTTTAGAAAACAAGCTTTACTAGATTTTTATAGTTTACCAATGAAATCGCTTGAGGCTTCGGAGAAGTTGGAGCAATTACGCTATTTGGAGTTTGGAAAACGCATAAAAATGGTAGAAACGACTCATGTAGGAATAGGAATCGATACGCCTGAAGACTTAGAGAAAGCTAGAGTATTGTTGTTGTCGAAATAAAGAGATTCTATTAAGCCGCTTTTATTTATTGTCGATTTTGTAAACGGGGCTTCGAGTCCGCTCAGCCTGACAATATAGTATATAAGCAGTAATGAGTATTTATACTCAATGTTGTTGTTGCCAATCTTGTCTTTCTGAGGTACGAAGAATCTCAATTTTGATCATAGCCCACGGTTTTAACCGTGCGGTACGGATTATGAAAATGCATTGCGCTCCAACGGTTGAAACCGTTGGCAATGTTTATATAATGTTATTTGTATTTGCAATTTTAATAAATCCCCAAATCCTAGCCCTGATGGTAGCGGCATCCTTTTTCTGGCTTTTTTTTGCCAGTAAAAGATATAGCGGACAGCAGGAAATAGCTCCTTAAAAAATGAGTTGTTAAAGTAAAAGGAAGTTAATCCATTTAAAATAGTCTATAAAAAAAGCTCCAAACCGTAATGATTTGGAGCTTTTTTGTATTTGATGATTAAACTAATTTCTTAGTATAAATTAGGATATTTAGATGGATTTACCTCGTTCATCATGCTGTATACTTTTTCGTAAATATCTTCGGCTGAAGGTTTAGAGAAGTAATCGCCATCGGTTCCGTATGCTGGTCGGTGAGCTTTTGCAGTTAATGTTTGTGGTTTACTGTCTAAATGTACGTATGCATCTTGTTGTTCGATGATTTGTTGTAAGATGTATGCTGAAGCTCCACCTGGTAAATCTTCGTCGATTACTAAAAGGCGGTTTGTTTTTGCAATACTTTTTACAATGTCTTGGTTAATATCAAACGGAAGTAATGATTGTAAATCGATAACCTCGCAGTCAATACCTACTTCTTGCAACTCTGTAGCTACTTGTTCTACCAATCGCAAAGTCGATCCGTAAGATACTAGTGTAATATCTTTACCTTCTTTTAGGGTTTCTACAACTCCTATAGGTGTTTTAAATTCTCCGTAGTTTGTAGGTGCTTTTTCTTTTAGTCTGTATCCGTTTAAACATTCGATTACTAGTGCTGGCTCATCACATTCTAATAATGTGTTGTAGAATCCTGCTGCTTGTGTCATGTTTCTAGGAACGAGTACGTGTATTCCTCTTATTGCATTTACAATCATTCCCATTGGTGAGCCAGAATGCCAGATTCCTTCTAAACGGTGTCCGCGTGTTCTGATTATTAATGGTGCTTTTTGTTTTCCTACGGTTCTATATTGTAATGTTGCCAAATCGTCGCTCATGATTTGGATTGCATATAGTAAATAATCTAAATATTGGATTTCGGCAATAGGGCGTAATCCTCTTAATGCCATACCAATACCTTGACCTATTATGGTTGCTTCACGAATACCTACATCGGCAACACGAAGTTCTCCATATTTTTCTTGCATTCCTTCTAATCCTTGGTTTACATCACCAATGTTTCCTACGTCTTCTCCAAAGATTAAGGTTTCTGGATATTTTGTAAAAATGGCATCAAAGTTATCTCTTACAATCATTCTACCATCTACATCTAGGCTGTTTGCTTCGTATTCTGGTAAAACTTTCTCTACTGAGTATACATTAAGATTAGAATCTGAAAATAAATTACTGCTGAATTTTTCCTGTGTTGTAGCAATGTATGCTGTAATCCAGTTTGCTAATTCGTTTTTGCAATCTTCGTTTACAACTAAACGCAATACTTTTCTGGCTGCTGCAAGCATTTCCTTTTTTAGAGGAGATTTTATAGCGGCTAATTCGTTTGTTAGTTTTAATATCTGTTCTTTATTAGCGCTATTATTTGCAGTAGTTTCTAATAAAGTAAGTAATACTTTTTGATCTTGTATAATTGGATCTATAAAAGAGTTCCATGCTTCTTTTTTGGCATCGAGTACTTCTTTTTTTAATTGCATATCAATTTCGTCCAATTCTTCTGGCGATGCGATATTTATAGCAATCATCCATAATCTCATTTGGCGTATACAGTCAAATTCTTTTTCCCAAGCCAGTCTTGCTGCGTTTTTATAACGTTCGTGAGAACCCGAAGTCGAGTGTCCTTGAGGTTGTGTTAACTCATTTACATGAATTAATACCGGTATATGATTTTCGCGTGCAATCGCTGCTGCTTCTTCGTATGTTGCAATTAATTCGGCATAATCCCAACCTTTTACTCTAAAGATTTCGTATCCGTTTGAGTTTTCGTCGCGTTGGTATCCTTTTAATATCTCCGAGATATTCTCTTTGGTAGTTTGGTGTCTTGCATGAACAGAAATTCCGTATTCATCATCCCAAACGCTCATTACCATTGGTACTTGTAATACTCCGGCAGCATTTATGGTCTCAAAGAATAATCCTTCGGATGTACTAGCATTTCCGATAGTTCCCCATGCAATCTCGTTACCATTTACAGAGAAATTGTCTTTTATTTTTATGCCGTCTACGTTTCTGTATATTTTAGATGCTTGTGCAAGTCCTAATAATCTAGGCATTTGCCCTGCTGTAGGAGAGATATCTGCGCTAGAGTTTTTTTGTTTGGTTAGGTTTTTCCAAGAACCGTCTTCGTTTAAACTATGAGTAACAAAGTGTCCACCCATTTGTCTTCCTGCCGACATCGGATCAAAGTCTAAATCGGTATGGCCGTATAAACCAGCAAAAAATTGTTTAGGAGTTAATTCTCCAATTGCCATCATGAAAGTTTGATCGCGGTAATATCCCGAACGGAAGTCACCATTCTTGAAAGCTTTTGCCATCGCCAATTGAGGAACTTCTTTACCGTCGCCAAAAATTCCAAATTTGGCTTTTCCTGTCAATACTTCTTTACGACCTATTAAGCTACATTCCCGGCTAATAATAGCGATTCTGTAGTCGTTCAAAACTTCGGTTTTGAAATCTTCGAAAGTAAGTGTAGTATTGTTTTTTTCTTTTATCATAATCTGGAAAGGGTCATGTTAGGTCACAAAATTACTTAAAAACTAGCAATTATCATAATTCGTTAAAAAAAATATAATTTAATTATCTGTATTTAAAAGGGTGTAACCGTATGCTTTTTTTATTGTTTTTTTACTGTTTTGTGTAATTAGATGATAATAATTTATGTTTTGTGTAATTTTTATTTGATTAAAACCATTTTCTTGTAAAAAGATTGGTTAATGTTTTAGGCGATAAAGTAACTACAAAACGTATTTTTTCGCCGTATTTATCTTGAGAAATTTCCCACCCATTGTTAGAGTATACCGGAAAATACAATTCAAAATAATCAGGAACGAAATTTAATCGGATACCGCTATCATATATAAATTTCTCTGCAAAACCTTTACTTTTAATAAAACCAACGTCTCCATAGGCCTCAATCCAGTTCCAAAGCGAGTAACTTGCATTTAAAGTAGTTATCCATTGGTTTGCATATTGTGGAGTTAGTTTAGATTTAAATCCACCTTCGGCCATTATAAATTGTTGGCTAAAAAGACCGGTGCTTTCCGACCTTCCATAATAATTATAATCAAACAAATAATCTGTAGGACGATCTATACCAAAGCTAAAATAATCAGAATTGGTGTTGTTGTACATAAACGTTCCAGCATACATTCTTAGATTAACCTGTCTATTATTCTCAAAAAGTTTTCTAAACTCTACTTCACTAGCTACTTTTCCAAATTCACTCGAAAATTGTACTTCCGACATAAAGTTAAAATGATTTGTAACTTCGGTTTTAGTATTAAAATAACGGGCATTAAATACAGAATAATTAGGACTAGAATTGTCTGTAACATAATTGCTTTTTTCTCTATTTACAATTACCTGACGCAATGTAATAAATTGTTTTCTGTTGTCACGAAAGTTTTCTTCTCTTATTCGTAATTGTACTGATGGATTCAATTTTAAATAAGTTGCATCTGGAGCATAGTGAAAATAAGCCTCAGAAAAGGAATATTTTACATTATATAAAGTACTGTTTCTAAAATTCTGAACATAAGAGAAACCCGATGAACCCGATATTGTTTTTGCTTTTATAGAGTAAGCAGGATTAATATCAAACGTAAATGGTTTGTCTAATATCGTTTTGTTATGAAAACGTATTCCGGGAGTAATCCCATCATAATAATTATAGTTAAGCGTAGGGATATAGATTATCTGATTGTAATACGGATCTTCTAGATCTTTGGCAAAATTAAATTTTATAGGTCGATTGGTTGGCGAAAAACCTTTTAGCGATTTCCAGTTGTTTCTTAAGTTATACTCAGGAACTTCATTATCATAGTTTAAAACAATTTTGTCGGCATTTTTTCTTTCTATAGTAAATGTAGTATCAGTTGTTTTAGGATCAATCCATTGTTTAAACATTACCTCTTTTTTCTTCACTCCATATACCGGAATTGGGAGATAGGTTTCGGTTTTATTTCTTATCGAGAATGTAATACTGTCTTTTGTTCTAGAAACATTATGAAACTTATAATCTATTATATCTCTAGAGTTTATTATAATATCAAAGAACCAGTTAATATTCTTTTTAGCATTATAATTTAAAAGACTTTCAAAATTAGTACGGCTTACTTGCTCTATTTTATTGAGTTCATAAAAATCCTGAATACTAGTTTGTACACTATTATTACCTAAATAATCATCTAGGTAACTAAGGCTAAGACCAGCACGATATTTACTCGCAATTTGTTCGTTAAATTTTATAAGCGTGTTTTTAGGGTCGCCCAGTGGTTGGTCTAAGTTCTTGCGAGCCATAAGCATATAAAAATAGCTGTATTGCTCATTAAAACTCAAATTAGTTATTTTGTAGCTTTTTAAGATTTTTAGTTTCGAGAGACTTCCCATCATTTTCTGGTCAGGATAGTTTTCTTCAATATACTTCATCATGACATATATCTGTATACCATCATAAATCCAGTTGTCTTTTCTGGGATCCAGACGTAAACTATTCTTTAAATAAGTATTTAAATAAGTTTTTAAAAACTTAATTTCAAACATAAATTCATCCGGAAAAGGATTTATAAACGAAGGCAATTGGTTTAAACCATAAAACGGATTTCTTTCGTAATCTATTTGCGAAACAGTAATTTTTTCATGCGGATATTCACCAATATACTTATTAGCATAATCTACAATTCTGTTTATGGCAAGTGCCTTCTGAATATCGTTTAAGTTGTTGTTCTTTAAATTAGTAACAACCTCTGTAGAACCTATTTTATATTTAGTAAAACTATTTTTAGGTTCAATAAACAAGCTTAAATCAGTCCTTTTATTACCAGAATAATGTGTATTGGTGTATTTTTCAAATTGTTCTTGCGAGATCTTGTTTAAGTCGGTAGTAATAGTGTAATTATTAGGAACTTTTATTTCTACCTCATAATCCGTAGCAGCATTGGCAATATCATCCAGATTATAATTGTTGTATTTTATAAAACGATGATTCTCGAATCGGGCAGGGCTCAGGAACCAGTTTTTTAGGTTTAAGCTTCCGTTTTGAGAATATCCAAATCTCGTAAACTTATCACTAGGAATCTTTACGATATAAGTAAGATGTAATACAATTGTTTCGTTTGGAGCCAGTTTCTGGTTTAGTTTAACAACAATATAATCAGGATTTTTCGTCGTTCTTTCCCAAGAAAGAGCACCTTCTTGAGTATCGGTTAAACTGAGAATTGTTGTATTTCCTCTTTCTTCGGGTTTTGCAAGATGAAAACCTCTATAAAACTCATCCGAAAAACGTCTGGCAAGAGGCGTATTTTTATCCGAAAAGGCATTATTCCAATCATTAAGAACTACCGAAATTAAAGTATCATTAGATACATTATTAAAAGTAATATCTTGTCTGATGTTCAGAGTTTTGAGTTCGAGATTAACCGCAACCGTCATTTTAGAATGATGCTGTGCGTACTGTTTTATCGAGCTCAATAAAACAAAAGTGCAAATAGTAATTTTATAAAATAACTTCAATGATTGTCCTTAAAGATTTATTAACGAAATAAATATACTATTAATTGTGGATTAATAAAGCCACATATAGATAAAAAAGCATAAAAAAAAGCTGTTTTTACGCAGCTTTTTTTAATTTAAAAATTAGGACTTAAATCATATTTCTTATAGAATTTATCCAGAGCCTCAACCACTTCATCCTCAGAATCAACGATTTTAAATAAGTTCAAATCATCAGGACTTACTGTATGTTCTTTCTCTACCAATACGGTTTTTACCCAATCAATTAATCCTGACCAGAATTCAGTTCCAACCAAAATAATAGGGAACTTACCGATTTTTTTCGTTTGGATTAAAGTAATAGCTTCAAACATTTCGTCAAGAGTTCCAAAACCACCTGGCATAACCACAAAACCTTGCGAATATTTTACAAACATAACTTTACGTACAAAAAAGTAGTCAAAGTTTAAGTTTTTATCACGGTCGATGTAAGGGTTAAAATGTTGCTCAAAAGGTAATTCAATGTTCAAACCTACCGAAGTTCCTCCGCCAAGATGAGCACCTTTATTACCCGCTTCCATAATTCCAGGACCACCACCAGTAATTACACCATAACCAGCTTTACTGATTTTATAAGCAATTTTTTCGGCCAATAAATAATATTTATCTTCCGGTTTTGTTCTCGCTGATCCAAAAATAGATACACACGGACCAATACGTCCCATGTTTTCATATCCATTTACAAATTCAGCCATGATTTTAAAAATAGCCCAACTATCGTTAGTTCTAATTTCGTTCCATGTTTTTTGTTTTAATCTATCTTGGATTACTTTGTCTTCGTCATTATCAAAATCTTCTAATCTCATTTTCTTTGTATTAATTTATTTTTTAAAATTGTCACCCTGAGCGGAGTCGAAGGGGAGCTATTTCCTGCTATTCATTTCAATCTTTGTTGTTTTAAAGAAAAACAACAAAGGATTTTCATTACTATCAGGGCTAGGCTATACATTGTCAACTCTATTTTACCCTAAAGCGGGGCGCAATATACTAAGATAATTCTTTTTTCAAAAACTGCGCTGTATAACTTTTCTTATTTTTGATTATTTCTTCAGGAGTTCCTTTTGCAACAAGCTGTCCACCACCTTTTCCGCCTTCAGGACCAATATCAATAATATAATCGGCAAGTTTTATAACATCCATATTATGCTCGATAATCAAGATTGTATTTCCTTTATCAACCAGTTTATTAATTACATCCATAAGAACTCTGATATCTTCAAAATGTAATCCTGTTGTAGGTTCGTCAAGAATATAAAACGTGTTTCCGGTATCTTTTTTAGATAATTCCCCAGCAAGTTTAATACGTTGTGCTTCACCACCAGATAACGTTGTACTTTGTTGCCCAAGCGTAATATAACCTAAGCCAACATCCTGTATAGTTTTTACTTTTCTATAAATCTTCGGAATATTCTCAAAAAACGGAACTGCTTCATCAACAGTCATATTCAAGACATCCGAAATAGATTTTCCTTTATAACGTATTTCAAGAGTTTCTCTGTTAAAACGTTTTCCTTGGCAAGTTTCACATTCTACATAAACATCAGGCAAGAAATTCATTTCGATAGTTCTCACACCCGAACCTTCACAAGTTTCGCAACGACCGCCTTTTACATTAAAGCTAAAACGACCCGCTTTATACCCACGAATCATACTTTCGGAAGTCATCGTAAACAGATTTCTTATTTCTGTAAAAACTTCAGTATATGTTGCTGGATTCGAACGAGGAGTTCGTCCAATCGGACTTTGGTCAATATCGATAACTTTATCAATATGTTCTAAACCTTCTATTTTTTTATACGGTTGCGGTTTCTTTACGCCATTAAAATAATAAGCGTTAAGAATAGGGTAAAGCGTTTCGTTAATTAATGTCGACTTTCCACTTCCAGAAACTCCCGTAACACAAATCATTTTTCCTAAAGGCAATTCAATCGAAACATTCTTTAGGTTATTTCCTGTAGCTCCAGTAAGTTTTAAAAACTTTCCATTTCCTTCACGACGTTTTGCAGGAATTTCGAGTTTCATTTCTCCATTCATGTACATAGCCGTTATGGTATGGTGCTGTAGAATTTCCTCTGGAGTTCCTTTGCTAATAATTTCCCCGCCAAATTTCCCTGCTTTCGGACCAATATCAATTACATAATCGGCACGTTCTATCATGTCTTTGTCGTGTTCTACAACAATAACCGAGTTCCCAATATCACGTAATTGCTCAAGAGAATGAATTAATTTTTCATTATCCCTTTGGTGCAAACCAATACTTGGCTCATCCAGAATGTATAATACACCAACTAATTGCGAACCAATTTGAGTTGCCAATCGAATACGCTGAGCTTCACCACCCGAAAGAGATTTCGAACTTCGGCTTAAAGCCAAATAATTTAACCCCACATTCATAAGGAAGTTCAAACGGTCTTTTATTTCTTTAACAACCTCCGAAGCAATCAAAAGTTGTTTGTCTGATAAATGACTATTTAAGTCCAAGAACCATGCAGTCAAATCAGATATATCCATATCACACAATTCGGTGATATTCTTTTCGTTTATTTTAAAAAATAAAGCCTCTTTCTTTAATCTGGAACCATGACATTCCGGACATTTTACTTCGTCCATAAAGTCTTTCGCCCAACGTTTTATTGTAGTCGAAGCACTTTCGTCATGTTGACTTTTGATGAAATTTGATATTCCTTCAAAATCTATTTTGTAATCACGTGCAACACCTAAATCTTTAGAGTTAACAGTAAATTTATCTTTTCCACCATGCAAAATCATATTCATGGCTTCGGTAGAAATTTTTTCGATAGGATCGGTAATTTTAAAACCAAACTTCTCACCAATAACTTCTAGTTGTTTAAAAATCCATGACGATTTGTATTCGCCAAGCGGAACAAATCCACCAGCTTTTATAGATAACTTAGGATTAGGAATTATTTTTTTAACATTGATTTCATTTACAGTTCCCAATCCGTTACAATGCGGACAAGCTCCTTTTGGGGAGTTGAAAGAAAATAAATTCGGCTCCGGATTTTGGTATGATATCCCTGTAGATGGGCACATTAAGTTACGACTGAAATAGCGTACTTCATTTGTATCTTGATCCAGAATCATCAATACATTTTCACCATGATGCATTGCCGTATTGATGCTTTCTGCTAATCGCTTCTGATTATCAGGAGTGTCTTCAATTACCATTCTGTCTACAACAATCTCTATATCATGCGTTTTATAACGGTCTAGTTTCATGCCCGAAACTAAATCCTGTACTTCGCCATTAACACGAACTTTTAAAAATCCTTGTTTGGTTATTTGTTGGAAAAGTTCGGCATAATGACCCTTACGAGCTTTAATTACAGGAGCAAGAATATTGATGCGCTTGCCATTAAAATCATGAATAATTAAATCCTTAATTTGCTCATCACTATAACTCACCATTTTTTCGCCCGTATTATAACTATAGGCATCAGCGCCTCTCGCATATAATAAACGAAGGAAATCATAAATTTCGGTAATTGTTCCAACGGTAGAACGCGGGCTTTTACTGGTAGTTTTTTGTTCGATAGCAATTACAGGCGAAAGTCCGTCGATTTTATCAACATCAGGACGTTCCAAACCACCTAAAAACTGTCTGGCATAAGCCGAAAAAGTTTCTACATAACGACGCTGTCCTTCGGCATAGATAGTATCAAATGCCAAAGAAGATTTCCCCGAACCTGATAAACCAGTAATTACGACCAGTTTTTCACGAGGAATAGAAATATCGATGTTTTTTAGGTTGTGAACTCTTGCGCCAAGAACTTCAATAGTATTATTTGTATCCGACATAGTTTTTGCAAAAAAGCAAAGTTACCATTTTGATTTGTTCTTTTGATATAACACTATAGAAGTTTGTGTTAAAATAGATTATGGATAAAATTAATTTACTGTTATATAATGTTCATCTAGAAATACTGATTTAATGTACGTTTCGATAAAATAGAACACAGATAAAGCGGATTTAATATATGTACCGTTAAGATAGAACGCGGATAAAACAGATTCGCTATCGCGAAAACGCGGATAAAAACAGATTTTAATAAGTTTATGAAAAATCAGTTTTTATCCGCGTCTTTACGAAGTAAATCCGTTTCATCCGCGTCCCATTACGCGTACAGAACAATACTGTGGTACTTTTGTTTGTCCTGTAGTAATAGACGAAAAAAAACTTATAAAAAATCAGTTTTTATCCGCGTCTTTACAAAGTAAATCCGTTTTATCCACGTTCCATTACGCGCACAGAAAAAGTCAACTTAAATAAGTTAACGTTTTCTTTTGCGAGTTAAAATATAATCATCAATGGCTTCTTTGGTAGTGTACCAATTTCGCCCTTCTTTATAAGCATCAATCTTTCCTTTTCTAGCCAATAAGCTTACATATTCCTGACCGTAAGGTGCACTTGGCTCACTTACAATATCAGATATTGTTTGGTATTCGGTTTCGTTGCCAGGCATTGCGTTTAGGTAAATATTAAGTGTTCTTTCTAGCGCTTGACTCATTAATAGTATCATCTTTTGATAATTACCATTATTAGCCTGATTGAGCGCCTCGTAATATTTTTTTCTATCATTTTTGAGGATAATAGCTGGTGGAAAACCACAACGCATTAATAACAAATTCATACTCAAGCGGACTGTACGACCGTTACCATCAAAAAAGGGATGAATCCAAACAAATTTATGATGAAAAATTGCTGCCAACTCAATATCATTTAAGCCTAACGGATTTGTATTTATAAAATCAATTAATTCATCAAGATAGTCAGAAACTTTATTAGCATTTTGGGGCATAAAATTAGCTCCCGAAATACGAACACCGCCATTACGGATACGTCCTGCAAAATCATCTTCGATAGAACGTAAGACCAATCCATGAAGAGAAAGAATATCTATGCTTCGTAGTTTATAATCATCACTTACAATTGAATATAAATAATCAATAGCTTTGTCATGGTTATGAGTTTCAAAATGCTCTCGAAGCGATTTTCCTTTTATAGTTATACCTTCTTGTATTACCATTTGGGTTTCTCGTAAACTCATAGTATTGCCTTCGATACTATTAGAGTTGTATGTCCATTCTATCGATAAGCTTTCGCGAATTTTATGCAAAGCAATGTTGGGCAATGGTCTGCTGGCTTGCAAATCTTGTCTTTTTTGGTAGAGTCTCTCAAATGTTGATTGAAATTCTGTTCTATATGTTAAGTCTATATTCCACATAATACCCAAAGGTACGTCTTATTATCGGATAACTCTTATTTTTAACCTATCCGATATTAAGCTTATTCTATTGTCATAGATCTTAATTTAGTTCTGTAAGCTTCTAAAGCTATAGATTTGGAGATGAAACCGTAGTATTTTCCGTTTCTTATTACTGGTAAAAATGCCACTTTAGATTCTTCAAACTTATTCATCACTGTTTCCATGCTATCTATTGAGGAAATAGTTGCCGGAGGAGTTTTCATGACATCTTTAATCAAAGTATATTTTACTCGGTAAACATTAAATATAATCTCTCGAATATCATTAAAATGTACGATTCCTGCCAATTCCTCCTCTTTATTTACTACAGCAAATACGACTTGGTTAGAATGCGAGATGTAATCGACTAATTTGCTAAGATGTTCATCTGGAGAAACAGTTAGATAATCTGTTTGTATAATAGAGTCAATTTCTAAAGTCGATAAAATATTAGAATCTTTATTACTGGTAAAAGCATGACCTTTTTTGGCTAAACCTTTTACGTCAAGCGAATACTTCTCGAAACGTTTAGAAATAGCAAAACTTATAGACGAAACAATCATAAGAGGAATCATTAAACTATATCCACCTGTAATTTCTGCAATCAAGAAAATTGCTGTAAGAGGTGCATGAAACAATCCGCTTAATATCCCTGCCATTCCCACCATGGTAAAATTACTAATAGGCAATTTTGAAAGTCCGATTAGGGTAACAAATTTTGAAAAGAAATAACCTAAATAAGAACCTAAAAATAAAGAAGGAGCAAAGTTACCTCCGTTACCACCACTACCAATAGTTAAACCAGATGCAAAAACTTTTACCATCATGGTACATCCAACAAAAAGTAACAAAACCCATTGGTTGTTTCTAAAGCTTGCAAATAAGGTATTATCTAATAATTTTCCAGGATCACTTTCGGATAAGGTTTTTATACTTTCATATCCTTCACCAAATAGGGTAGGAAAAATGAAAATTAAAATTGCCAACATCGACGAACCAAATAAGGCTTTTTTATAAGGACTTAATTTTAGTTTAGAAAAATAATGCTCTATTCTCTGGAAATTTCGAGCATAATAAACAGCTATAAAACCTGTTAATACACCTAAAAGAGCATAAAACGGAATGTTATGATAATCGAAAGTTTGTTGTTGTTTAAAATTTAACAAAACACTTTCATCCAAAACTATTGCAGAAACTAAAGCACCAGTCGCAGCCGAAATCATAATTGGTGTAAATGCCGATATACTTACATCGACCAATAAAACTTCGATAGCAAAAAGAACTCCAGCAATTGGCGCATTAAACGCTGCGGCAATTCCAGCAGCAACACCACAACCTATAAGTAAAGTTCTATCCTTATAAGGTAATCTATAATTTTGGGCATAATTAGATCCAAACGCAGCTCCTGTAACCACAATCGGGCTTTCTAAACCAGCAGATCCACCAAGACCAACAGTAAGAGAGCTTGTAATAATTTGGGCATACATTTGTTTTTTAGGTATAATACTCGCTTTCTTAGCAACAGTATATAATATTTGAGAAGTACCTTTTTCAATCGTTCCTCCTAAAACTCTTTTTACAACAAAAACAGTAAGTAAAATACCAATAATAGGTAGGATACTATTAATGAAACTTAATTTTAAAATACCATTAATGTAAGTAGCAAACGAAAATACGCTGTGAGCAAAAGTTTTTAAAACAATTACAGCAAAGGCGCATGAAATACCAACCAAAACACTAGACAAGAATATAAATTGCTTTTGCGTCAATACAGATTGCAACATGGCAATAATCGATTCGAATCTCCGGATGTATTTTTTTAACATTATGTTTTAAAAAAGTTATGTATATAGTGCAAATTTAGCTTTTAGAACCCAAATTATATAATTTTAAAGCTGTTAATCTCTCGAAAGTGATTAACAGCTTTAAAAAAAGTGCTTTTATATGTTGTTAAATTAAAAACCTACTGCAGCATCATCTCCACGAAAATCAGCTCCACCTTCTAGACTTTTATTTGGTAAAACCAAAATAGCATCTACTTTTCCAATTACAGGAGCATTTTTTTCATTAACGATATAACTTTTAGATTTTAAATATTCAAGTGTTTTCGAATCAAAAGCTTTTGGTTCAAAACTAATGTTGTCTGGTAACCATTGGTGATGAAAACGAGGAGCATTTACAGCTTCCTGCATGCTAAGATTATATTCATATACATTTAAGATAGTTTGTAAAACCGATGTAATAATTGTAGAGCCACCAGGAGTTCCAACAACCATAAATAAGTTACCATTTTTCTCAACGATTGTAGGAGACATAGAGCTTAACATTCTTTTTTGAGGAGCAATACTATTAGCTTCGTTCCCTACTAATCCAAACATATTAGGTTCACCAGGTTTAACACTAAAATCATCCATTTCGTTGTTTAAGAAAAAGCCTAATTCGTCACAATAATATTTAGAACCATAAGCATCGTTAATTGTTGTAGTTGCAGCAACAGCATTACCAAATTGATCTACGATAGAATAATGTGTTGTTTCAGTACTTTCGCTATATTTTACTTCTCCATGTTTTACATCCGATGATAAAGTAGCTTTGTCAAAACTAAAAGTTGACATTCTTTGTTTTAAATAATCATCAGAAAGTAATCCTTTTAATGGGATTTTTACAAAATCAGGATCGCCTAAAAAGTAGCTTCTATCAGCATAAGCTCTTCTCTCAGCTTCTACAATTACCTGAATTGCTTCTGGCGAATTATGTCCCATTTTTTCTAAATCATAAGGTTCGATCATTTTAAATATTTGTGCCAAACAAATTCCGCCACTACTAGGAGGGGACATCGAAGTAATTTTTAAATCTTTATAATTAAAAGTTAAAGGTTTTCTCCATTTTACTTCATACGAAGCTAAATCTTTCATAGAGATAATACCACCTCTTTTGTTAAGGTAATCAACTAATATTTTAGCAGTTTTGCCTTTGTAAAATTCATCACGACCATTTTTTTGAATTCGTTTTAAAGTTTCAGCAAGAGCATTGTATTTTATAGTGTCATTTTCTTTATATACAGTGGCTAACAAAGTATTCTTACCGTTTCTTTCTATAAATACATCTCGGTATTCATTTAAATGTTTTTCTTCTTTTTTGGTTACAACTACACCTCTTTCTGCTAATGCAATAACAGGTTCTAGAATTGTAGCCATTGGTAAAGAACCAAATTTTTTGTGTACTGCAAAAACTCCTGCAACAGTTCCAGGTATTCCAATAGCTAGAGCAGTTCCTGTACTTTTTCCTTTAATAACGTTTCCATCTTTATCAAGAAACATATCTTTAGTAGCTTTTAAAGGCGCTTTTTCTCTATAATCAATAGATCCAACCTCTCCATTTGCTTTTCGGTACACCATAAAGCCCCCACCGCCAATATTTCCGGCGTACGGAAAGGCCACGGCCAATGCTAATTCGGTAGCGACCATCGCATCAAATGCATTTCCTCCTTTTTTCATGATGTCGGAACCAATTTTTGATGCTTCAGCTCGTGCCGAGACAACCATTGCTTTGCTCGTAACTAATCCTGTTGGTTGGTTAGTTGCATTTTGGGCAAAAGAAGTAAGAGAGATAAAATAGCATAAAAAGGCAATCTTTTTCATAATGAAAGTAATTTGTGATTAACATGTTGTTTTAATTCTTCAAAAAATTCAGTGAATTCAGCTTCAAATTCAGAATAGAATTCTTTTAATTCCGTTGTAGCGAATTGCATTTTTGAAGTGTTTTTTGTTCTGCGATCCATCTGAGTCAGGATATGATTAATCCCTTCGACGGTTTGGTAGCTTACCAACCAATTTTCTTGAAACATAATCGGCATTATACGTTGTGTCTTTTCAGATAAAATATCATGATTTTCAGTCAAAGAGTCATAAAATCTCTTAACAAAATCATCAAGTTTTTCATCAGAATATACGTTCCAGTTTTTGGCTAAGAAATGATCGTAAAAAACATCAATGATTACACCAGCATAATGATGGTATTTTTCATGAAGTTTTTTGGTGCTTTTTCTAAACACAGGATGAGCATCGGTATAAGTATCTATGGCACGATGCAAAATAATGCCTTTTTGAACTTCTGCAGGAAAACTTTCAAATTGTTTCCCCCGAATTCCATCGGCCATAAAATTGCCAATTTTAATCAAATCATTATCGCCAGAAAGGTATATATGAGCTAGGAAATTCATTTTTATAGGAGTTACTAAGGTTCTAAAAAGAGAAGGCGCTAAGTTTGCTCATGTAAAAGTATAAAAACTTTTCAACTCATTTGCCTAAAAACAGAATGCTTTAGTCACTTTTTTTAAATCTTGGCTTTTTATTCTCTTACTTACTCGGCAACTTTTTTATATTTGTAGCTATAACCATAACTCAATATAATGACTTTAATAAAATCGATATCAGGGATAAGAGGAACAATTGGTGGTAAAGTAGGGGACAATCTTACTCCAGTTGATGCAGTGAAATTTGCTTCGGCCTACGGAACTTTCCTTAAAAATAATATTAAAAAAGAAAAACTAACAGTAGTAATTGGTCGTGATGCAAGAATTTCAGGTCCGATGATTCATAACTTAGTTGTAAATACATTAGTAGGATTAGGAATTAATGTAATAGATCTAGGTCTTTCAACAACACCAACTGTAGAAGTTGCTGTTCCTTTAGAGAAAGCCGATGGAGGAATAATACTTACTGCATCACATAATCCAAAACAATGGAATGCATTAAAATTATTAAACGAAAAAGGAGAATTTCTTAATGGAGCAGAAGGAGCAAAAATTTTAGAAATTGCCGAAGCAGAAGCTTTTGATTTCTCAGATGTAGATAGCTTAGGCGAAGTTATATCGAATGATGCTTATATGGATATTCATATCGACGAGGTTTTAAATTTGCCTTTAGTAGATGTTGAAGCGGTAAAAGCAGCAAAATTTAAAGTTGTTGTAGATGGCGTGAATTCTTCAGGAGGAATAATTATCCCAAAATTATTAGAATTAATGGGCGTTGAAGTCGTGAAATTATATTGCGAACCAAACGGACATTTTCCTCATAACCCAGAACCATTAAAAGAACACCTTACAGATATCTCTGAATTAGTTGTAAAAGAAAAAGCTCATTTAGGAGTAGTGGTAGATCCAGATGTAGATCGTTTGGCATTTATCTGCGAAGACGGAGAGATGTTTGGCGAAGAATATACCTTAGTTGCTTGTGCAGATTATGTTTTGAGTAAAACACCAGGAAACACAGTTTCTAATATGTCATCATCTCGTGCTTTAAGAGATGTTACAGTTTCTCATGGCGGAAAATATGAAGCTAGTGCAGTAGGAGAAGTGAACGTAGTAGAGTTGATGAAAAAAAACAATGCTATTATAGGAGGAGAAGGAAATGGAGGAATTATTTATCCAGAATCTCACTACGGAAGAGATAGTTTGGTAGGAGTTGCATTGTTCTTAACGCATTTGGCAAACAAAAAAATGACCGTTTCGGCTTTGCGTGCGTCATATCCAGAATACTATATGAGCAAGAATAAAATCGAATTAACACCGCAAATTGATGTTGATGCGATTCTAGTTGCAATGACAGAGAAATATAAAAATGAAGATATTACAACTATCGATGGGGTGAAAATTGATTTTGCTACAGAGTGGGTACATTTAAGAAAGTCAAATACAGAGCCAATTATTCGTATTTATACCGAAGCACCTTCTCAAGAAAAAGCAGATGTTCTTGCTTTAAGAATCATAGATGAAATAAAAGCAATCGCAGGAATTTAATTTTTGTGATAAAAAGGAATAAAAAATGCCCGAAATTAGATTTCGGGCATTTTTGTTTTATAAATTATCTTCTGTGTTTCCATCTTTTATGAGTCCATAAATAATATTCAGGAGCTTCTAGAATTTGTTTTTCAACTTCTTTTAGATAAGTATGAGTGATTTCAAAACCATCCGCTTTTTTTGGGGTATCGCAAATAGGGATAAAAGTAGCTTCGTAATATCCGCGTTTTACTTTTTTTACCTTCACAAATAAAACACTTAGATTATATTTTCTAGCTAGCATTTCGGCACCAGTATGTACAGGAACTTCAATTCCCATAAAAGTATCCCAATGAAAAGCCCTGTCTAGTTTTGGAGATTGATCACTCGCTAAACCATACATACTTAAAATACCATCTCTTTGGTTTTGTGCCATAAGAGGGATTATTTTTTTAGTTTCGACTAGTTCAGCATCGTACTTCGAACGAATTTTTCTCACCAACTTATCAAAATATGGATTTACAATTTTTTTGTAAACACCAATTCCTCTAAATTTTATTTGAGCATTCAAGGTTAATAGCCATTCCCAGCTTGCATAATGAGAAGCAACAAGAACGACACTTTTGCCTTTTTCTTCGTATTCTTTTATAAGTTCAATATTGGTTAAGACAAAACGTCTGCGCATTTCTTCAGGAGAAATAGTCATTGTTTTTATCATCTCCAAAAACATATCGCACATATGTTGGTAAAACTTCTTTTCAATCGTTTTTCTTTCTTTGTCAGTAAGATGCGGTAAAGCAAGTGCTAGATTTTCCTTAACCGTTTTTCTTCGGTATCTAACCAAGTAGTAAATGATGAAATAAACAACATCAGAAAATAAATAAAAAATAGGAAAAGGAAGTATAGATATAATCCAAAGTAATGGATATGCCATTATATAAACGAGGAATTGCATGCAGTTTTATTTTTTTACAAATATAACTCAAAAATGGATAACGTATATATTTTAATCAGTAAGTGTGATTTCTGAGAGAATGACTATATTTACAATTCATAATAAATATAGTATATGAATACCATTTTGATAGGAATAATTGTTGCCAATGTTTTAGTTAGTTATAAAGGATTTAACGATCTTTCTTTTTTTAGAAAATATGAATTTCATGTAGGAAGCATACGTTCGGGAGAACAAATAAGAATGTTGACATCAGGTTTCTTACATGTAGATATGATGCATTTAATTTTTAATATGTTGACGCTTTGTTTTTTTGCTCCAGATGTAATAAATTACTTAGGAGCAGTTTCATTTCTTTTGATTTATTTTGGAAGTTTAATTTTTGGAAATTTATTAACGATGTTGTTTCATAAAAACGATTATAGTTATCGTGCAGTAGGGGCTTCAGGAGCAGTAACAGGAGTTTTGTATTCAGCTATTTTACTTTTCCCAAATAGCGAAGTTGGTCTTTATTTTGTTATTCCGATGCCTGCTTTTGTTTTTGGAATCTTCTATTTGTTATATTCTATATACGGGATGAAAGCTAAAAATGATAATATTGGTCATACAGCACATTTTGGAGGTGCAATAGGAGGTTATTTAATTACTTTAACAAAAGAACCTTCTTTATTTTATGATCACAGCCTTACGGTTATTCTGTTAGCTATGCCAATTGTTATACTTTTTGTGATGGCTAAGCTCGGAAAACTATAATGGCACAACTTTTGAAAAGGAATAATAAAAAACAATTAAATAATACAAATATGAAAAAAGTAGCTCTATTTTTAACCCTTATGTTTATGACTATGTCTTATGCTCAAGAAACCAAACAAATTCCTCAAATTAGTGTATCAGGAGAAGGAAAAGTAAAAGTTGTTCCAGATCAGGCAACAATTTTAGCAACAATCGAAACTAAAGGAAGTAATGCTAAAGATGTAAAAAAGCAAAACGACCAGAAAATGGATGCTGTTTTAAAATTCATAAAAAAAATGAATATTCCAACGGCTGATTTTAAAACAAAACAAGTTGCGTTAAATCCACAATATGATTATGAAAAAAAGAAACATAATTATAACGCTACACAAACAGTTGAAATCTCGTTGAAAGATTTAACAAAGTATGATGAGTTAATGGAAGGTTTAGTTGATCAAGGAATCAATCGTATCGATGGAGTTACTTTCGAATCTTCAAAATTAGCACAACATGAGTCAGAGGCTAGAAAATTAGCTATAAAAGATGCAAAGTCTAAAGCAGAAGATTATGTTTCAGTTTTAGGGCAAAAAGTAGGTAAAGCAATAGTTATTTCAGATAACTCACAAGCATACCGTCCACAACCTATGTATGCAGCTATGAAATCGATGGCTATGGATAGTGCAGGAGCAGCATCAAATGAAACGCTTGCGATTGGAGAGATAGAAATTGTATCAAATGTAAGTGTGAGTTTTATTTTAGAATAAATAGAATCCTCAAGATAGTAGATCCTGTCATTTATAAAATGACGGGATTTTTTGTTTAACGGTATTCTCTAAAAAAGCTTTCTTTTTAATATCTATATATAAGGTGTAATCTCGTCTTTATATATAAGAGTAGGTGGAATCGGTTAGATGGTATTGTTATGAGTTCTGTAGATAACTTATTTGAGTTATTCATAAGTGGCTACTATATTATATTAGCCTCTTTTTTATGACCTTATATATAGGAGCGATATATTGTTATACTATATAGGAGAAGCTTTTTTGGGAGCTATTTCCTGCTATGCGCTTCAATCTTGTCCTTTTTAAAGAAAAAAGGCCAAGGATTTCCGCTTCTATCAGGGCTAGGGGCGACAAAATCCAGTAGTAACACTATATTAAAGACAGTAAAAGCAACTTTGCGCCTTCGCGACTTTGCGAGAA
>NZ_JPRM01000051.1 GCF_000737695.1 Flavobacterium hydatis | reverse complement strand
TTTTGTTTTTTTAAAGACTCATTTTTTACTTCAAGAAAACATTTGTCAAATAAAATTGATTTAAAACTTTCACTATTAGAACTAATGAATGCATTTGATACTAAGTTTGGCTTATTTATTTTTTCATAAGAAAAATCTAATGCAGAGCCACTGTTATCATCGGTCATTCTTTGATAGAATTTAGTCTCTATATTTTCATTTAATTCTATATTACTTAGTTTACTACCTTTCTCAATTATACTTATTTTTTTATCTTCTATTGATCCATACAGATCTTTATATATATATATAGTGTCTCCTTTATTGACAATACTAAAATCATCTTTATCAATATCAACTTTTAAGATAAAATCCCCACAATCAATATCTGTTTGAGTATTAGTACTAATTTCAATTTTATCTTTAACTAATTTTTGCTCTTCTTTTTTGTCTACACAACTTAATAATGTTGCCAAAAATAATATCACAAACAATCTCATATTTTATTTACATTTAAACTTTTTACTTCTTCTAAATCAATATCTGTCAAACCAATATGGCCATGATCAGCGTGACCTTTATCATGTATAACACCTTGTATGCTATTACCAAAAATGGTTACTGGATTAGCACAAAAATTCTTTCTAAAACCATATGTATAAGCAAGATTAAAAACTGTTTTATTTTTTTCTTTATCAAAAATTGAACTTGTGTTATTACCTTGATAACTTTTCCCTGAAGTGTTTAAATAACGAAAATCACAATCAAGTCCTTTTCTTCTTCCTAAATGCCCATGCCCAGCATGATGACTAGAACCTGCTCCCCATGGATCACTACCATTTTCTGATGACATATCACCTAAGTGAATTTCCCAACCTTTTTCATTTACTTCACTAATAATCCCGAATAAACATGCTGCTGTTTTTGGTAATAAATAATGGTCTCCTTGTCCAACAGTTTCTCCTCCAGAAATCCCACCAGCATCAACACCACTATATCTACCAAATCCACTACCTGAACTAGGTATTTTTACCATTCCATGTTCATTTTCATCTAAAACATAAAGTAGTTTAAATTTGCCACCTCCTTTTTCTACATAATAAGCATGTTTCTTTTCAGTACCTTTAATAAGTTTTATCTTCCCTGATTTATAAGTATAATATTCGGATTGTCCATCTACTTCTTTTATAGTTGTTTTACCATTTTCACAATCATCAACCTTAAATATTTTCTTAGTTATATTTTTATAATTTTCTCTTCTCCTCTTTTTTGAATCAGCATCATCATTAGGATTAATTTTACCTGTCACCAAATTAGCTATAGACTCATTAGTATCATTTACTATAACACTGTTTACTTTTTTTAATTGCCAGAATCCCATTGCGGAAAAAACTGCGTATCTAATATCAGTTAAAATCTTTTCTGGATTATTTACAATATTAACTAGAGGGTCAACTAGCTTTATTTTTTCATATACTTTTTCATAATTTTCTTTCCATGTTAATTGTATTAACCCTTTACCTCTATACTTACTTCCGTCTCCCGTCTCAAAACCTTTATTACCAAATTTATTTGAATATGCATAATTAGCTAACATATCCTGATTTGCACTTTGAATACCACGATCATTATAACCATTTAAATCTTTTCTAGCATATAAATCAGCTATAGCTTTATTAGTTCTAAAATAAGATAAATTACAATAATTCTTTTTTGTTCCATTTGCAAAATAGCCGCCTTCTCCTGTTTGTCGATTACCTTTTATCCAATTTGTTCCTTCACTATACCAATAACCATCTTTAAGTGCTCCAGCACTATAATTCATACTCTCTGGTTTTTTTAACTCTAGTTTAGTTCCAACTTCTTTTAAAACCTGAGCAAAAAAATGAGCTTTCCTTAAACAAGTATTTATTTCAAATTTATTAATTCCCTCATTAAAAGCATTAACGACATTTGTCAACATTGAATCATCTGCATCTGTAAAAATCAACTCTAATTCCTTTTTTGTCAAAGTCTTACATCTTTCACAACCTCCCTTTTTCTCATCCTTCTTCTCATCCTTTTTATCATTCTTGCCTTGCTTCATCACATTATTCGTAGGCTCAATAGGATCTGGTTTAAATACCTTAGCATCTACCTTAACTACTTCACTTGGTTTATTCACATCACTTTGTAATACTTCAACATGTGCAAATAACTCTAATTCAGGCCCTTCTCCGAAATCACCTCCTAAGCTTCTTGGTATTGTATCTAGAGGTACTAGCCTAACATGTAAATCTGACTTGATAGTAAACTTTTGATCAAGTAATTCATCATCGCTAACAACATCTTCATCATACAATTTAAGACGAACTTCTTTCCCGATAAGTCCTTTAGAATTTATCCAGACTTTAATTCGGTTTTCTTTAAAAACACCTTTTATTTTGTTTCCATTAGCATCAGTAATGTTTACACTATTAATAACTCCTTTTACTTTTGTCTGTGCTGGCACAGTTGAAGTTTTAGGTTTCTGCACAGGCACATTGTTCTTAATTGGTTGTGTTTGTCCTGGAGAAGTCGTTTTACCCTTAAAAGGTGCTACTGGTGCTTCGAGCTCATTTACATTAACATTATTACTAGGTATTTTTTCTTTATTAAACTCGGTTGTTACATAGTATTCATGAATTTTATCACTTTCAGGCCCTGCTTTTGTTGCAATTTTCGCAAAACTTGGTCTTAAAGGAAAATCAACATCAGCTTTTCCATTTTTAACAATTCCAAAACGTGTTTCTACTATATTTTTTTCATTTGCCTTATTGTGTCCTCCCTTTTTTGCATCATCCTCCCAAAGCGTAACATACACTTTACGTTTTTCCATATGCAAGCAATGTACTCTCGCTTTAAGTGTTTGTCCATAAGACAGCGGCTTGGCAGGTTTTTTTCCGCTTTTGTCCAGTAATTCTACGCTATCAATTTTTGGGGTTCCGGCAGCTTGAGTTTTTACATCAAGTCGAGCAACTTGCTCCCCTCTTTTGGCCATGATACGAATCCCTTTTCTTTCCAAGCTTTTATGCAAGAAAGTATAGGAAACTTTGTCTCCTGTTTTGTCATTCTCTTTTGTTTTTCGCCACTTACCATGCTCCAATACGTGTATTGTCCAGGAAACTGGAGGCCCAAATGAACTCTTAGGCATAAGAGGATTTGGAAGCAAGCTACCAAAAAGAGCATTTATCGTGTAAAACTCTTCTTTTCCTACTACAGGATTAGGATTACCAGTTATTTTAAAATCTGACATACTGCTTCGTTTTATTTACAAATAGAATCACTCTCTTCTAAACTTTCTTGAAATTTAGCTGTATCTACCAATGGGTTTATCTGATTACTTACCTGTGGTTTAGCCTTTTTTGCATTTTGTTTTCCTGGCTCTGCCTTCTGTCCATGTTTATCTACAGTAATACAATCTGGTCCTCCTATTGGGCAAGTTGCTTTACTATTTTCTAATAAAATTTTTCCTTTATTAGATAATGTAACTTTATCATAAAAACCACTCCATTTAGTAATCGTTGCTTTGCAAGGCAGGTAATCTCCGCTTCCGTTAGGTTGCATTTTGCATTTACCAAAGGTATTTTTCTCTAATGTTTGCCCAATTTCTTTATCGGTTGCTATGAGTTTTTTCTCGGCATCTTTGTCATTGGCATAATGCTTACTTTGTGTTTTCACCTTAAGTTTATCCAACTTAGGCTCTACACTAAACTTACATTTTACCGTTGCTCCCTGTACTACTACATGTTTCTCACTCATGGCTTTACCTTTTTTGGATATTAAATATCCTTGTTGATTCCGTTTTCTTTTTTATAAATCTTACTCAAATCAATTATTCTATTTTTTTTTAGCTTTCTGTCTCCGTTTCTTCTGTTAAAGAATCGATTGTTATAGTTAATTTTATGGGTTCATGATAGTCAACACTACATTCTAAATTTATTTTTTCTATACTATAAGTATCAGAATCTAAAAAATAGGTTGCACTATAATTTCCTTCCCAAGCTTCAAAACCAAAACTCACATCAAAACCTGTATCTACATAAGCTCCGTTTTGCTCTACTTTAATTAAACCAGATTCATCTAGATAAGGATTTACCTTTTGCTCTACTTTAAATAAAGACTCTTCATTTTTTTCTAACGGAAAATAAACCTTATTCTCAAAAGAATAATTTGCAGTATAACCTACATAAATACCACTAAAAAAAGCTCTCAAGAAATAATCAGAAGATAGAGACTCCAGTAATGTTCCCGAACTCTCTAATGCATATTCTGTATGTTCTATATAAGCATGAGTTACCTCACCTTCATAATAATCCAGAATTTCTCTCTTGGTATCTTCCCAACGGCTTATGATTTCGTCATAATTATAAATATCAACCCATTTGCCTGATCCGTCTACAACAATCTTTAATGGATATAAAATTTCGGCAGTTTTTGCTCCCAATTCATCCATCACAGAATCTGGCTTTTCGGCATTTATATAAATATTAGATGCTTTGTTTATTTCAAAGAGCTGAAACTTATTCTTATCTACAGCAAGCCATTTTACATTTACCTCTGTAGTAATAGTATCAACTTGATCTCCTACTTCACTTATATAATGTACTTTATATTTCTTATCAAGCCCTCTAAGCAAGAATGGCAATGTGTAATCATTCTTTAAAACAACTTTTACAGTTGTATTCTCAATGCCCTTTTTCTCTGTACTATCACTTTTTTCAGGAGCTAAAATCAATAATTCTAAATGACTTTTAAAATCGGCTTCAATTAAATCCGGAATAGGGCAATATATATTATGGTATCGTCTGAGTTCTCTCGCATCTATACCAAGTTTTTGAGCAACACTTTCCAGCGTATCTCCTTCCCTTATTCTATAAGTGCGATGTTTGTCGTATAACGACATTTCAGAACCTTCTATATAGTACATTGTATCTTAGCTAATTTTAAAATTTATTCTGTAACCTTATAATGCTGGCTCTTTAACTTCTTTTTTACTTTCTTTTTTTTCCTCTACCGTAGGCTCGTACATAAAGCCTTCATCCTCTTTCTTCGTTTTTTTATCTATTTTGATTTCTTTTTCTTTTTGTCTTTTACAAATAATAACCGAGTTTTCGGTAATACCATTCATACCCAAAGTATATTTGGCATCGACATACTTAGCACTTTGATACCATTTAGGTTGCAAGAAAAATACCCAATTGTAGTTTTCACCATTTTGATCCAATTCTATTATACTTTCTGCATTATGATCATTATATCCCGAAACGGTATGGTAAAATAAGTTTCCAAAATCAATTCGTACTGGTCCTTTTGATCTAAGAGAAGTATAAGTTGCACTATCAGATTTTTTCTGAATCAATAAAGTTATAAGTAATAAATCCTTCATTTCTACACCATCAATTTCTGGAAAAGGATTTTTACCCTTTGGTATTCTCCAGGTAACATATTCTTTTGGTGGAATTTGCATCATATAATTAAATACTGCGTAAATTCCTGTAGGAACAATAAATACCAAGAAGTGGGAACACATTAAGAAAGTAAGTCCAATACCATTAAGTGCTGTATAAATAATTATAAACAGTACACTCGAATACAGAATAATTAGTAATGAAAATAACAATTCGATACCAACAGATTTGGCGTTAAATTCTTCAAAATACCATCGGTATAAATAAACATGGAGTGATCCGAACAATAAAGAAGCTATTTGATAAAAAAGAAATTCATCGGATAGTTCTGTAAATAACTTGTTATAACCCAAAAAGGCTACTAATGCGTAAATAAGCACAAACGAAAATATATAGATGTAAAATTTTCTCTTATATTTTACTGCAAATTCTTTTACCTTATCACTAAATACCATTGTAAGAATAACGCTTACTGCTATAATTACAACCAGAAATACAATGAGCCTAATATCTATAAGCGCTAATAAATGTTTCTTTACCATTTCTAAATTCGTGTTGTATACCCCAACACAGGTTGTTTACTAAAATTAAATGCTTCTGTTTCTTCATTCATTAATAAGATTGTTTTAAGCTCAACCTCCATCGGGAAAAAATGCTCATAAAAACAATCTATAAATTTTTTAACTCCACCCTCATGAATATAATCTTGAAAAGGCTTATTGGTTATAGGTCCTATCTCTACGGTTACATTCATGGAGTAATCCATGTATTTGTTCCCGCAAATAAAATCTACTCCCAATCTATTCTCTCCTAAATTTATTTGCTCGTTTTCATCACTATATTCTTTAGAACTTGTTATTGTATATTGTACTTTTTCTTCTATAATACTAGCTAAACAGCGACATGCCAAATCAATATCTCCAACAATTTTATAAGCGTATGGTAAAAGCTGAATAAACTTAGACACCAAAACTGCTGGATAAATTTGTGGTAAACCCCAGAAGTCATAAAAAAAATCTAGCGGTTTACTTCCGTTTAATTTGTATAAAAAATCTCTCTCAACACTTTCAATCTTAGTCCTATAATGAAAAATTTCATTCTCAAAAGGAACAAAAAAGTTACGAGCTTCAGCTTCTTGTTTTTTCTGATGCTTATGCTCTTTTATCATTTGTCGAACAGACTTATCGGCATTGTTCTCGCTTAAACTATGAACATAACCCTCTGGCAGCGCATCATAGATACTATCTCTAGACAAGAATATATTAAGATATTCCTGTTTATCGTAGTTATCATCCTGAATCGTTGCGCCCAAAACATCACTCCTATACGCTCTTGAGAATTGCCCTTTGTTAGAAATAATAATTTCTTCCGAGACAACATTACTGCTCTCAATGAGTTCATTAGCTATGATTTCGGCTCTGATATCATAAGAAATACTCTCTATTTCTTTTACCAAAATTTCAAGTGACTGTTTATTTCTTCTTTGCATCTTCATTGATTCTTCCTGCTCCTATATAGCGCAATTGAAAATAGTCGTCATTGAAATTATAAATCGCCAATCCTTTATCTGTACATGCCAAAATCCTATCGTTATGAAGGTATAAACCAACATCAGAGATAGGATGATCTTTGTCGTATCTAAAAAAAACTAAATCTCCTTCTGCCAAAAAACTTCGTCCTGTAAAAATCTGGATTGATTTAGATTTCCACATTCCAGCAGGATCTTTAGGAAGCGTTACTTTATAAACATCACTATACAATGATTGCAAGAAATAAGAGCAATCGATTCCTTTTTTCGAAAAGCTTTTTTCCTTGTATGGCGTATTAATCCAAGTATCTATATAAGAATACAAACTATAATTCGTTATCTTATTAGGAGTTACAGCAAGAACTATCGAATACTTTTCTTTTAAAGCTAAAATAGCATCGCTTAAATTTTCCGAATTATCATTTACAACTACTTTATTCTTCAAACCGACTTCTTCCATGTGAGATTGTTTTTTCAACAAATCCAAGGAATAATCATATTTAAAGGGAATCTGAGAAATATAACTCTGACTCCTGCATTCTGCTTGTAGCAACATTGCTAGTATTAATAAAATTACTTGCTTCATTAAAAAAAATATCAAATATTATTTTGCCTCAGTTTAAAAAAACCAACGGCTGTAGATTTTCAATTATTGAAATCTATGTTAATTACAAAAGCTAGTTGATGTGGTATTTACTAACTAATTATGTTTTTTATTGTAATCTTTCTTAAAAATGCCCATTCCATAAGATGTGCGACATTTTCAAACTTTATAAATCTAAAATTATTCTGAAATTTTAAAGCTGCAATCTATATCGCTATCGAATAGAAAACAAGCTGAAAAAGTTTTAAAAATACCACTTTAAGGTATTTTACTTTTTTCTAATTAAATCTACAATGACTAAAAATGAAATTATGATTCATTTTTAGTTTGCCAAAATACTAACTGCTGTGGTATTTGTTAGCCTGGCACTTTTTATTATGATTTTTTTTATGTTCATAAACACACGGTTGCAAACCTAATAAATTATTATGTAAGAATACAAATTATTTTTTGTAAATTTTATAGTAATAATTTTTGGAATCTTAAAATAATAAAAACTATTTTTGCGAGCAACTTTATAAAATATATTCTGACTTTTGTGAATTCTTAAAAATAAAAAATGAATAAAAAAAACATCGATATTAGGGTTATATTCTTCTTTGCAGTTTTATTATTGATAGGAATAGTTGCATTTATAATACAGTTTTTCAACCATGTAGATTGCGAAGATGTTAAGTTCTATATTTTCTCTGACCACTCGCAAAGCGAGGAATCCATTGAGTTTTATGACCGAACACATAATGCAAAAACATGGGAATGGGATTTTGGAGATGGGTCTTTATTAGATGTAAGAAGACATACTTTTCACGTGTATAAAAAACCTGGAAAATATAAAATTACATTAACCATAAATGGGGATTGTACCCATACTCGAGAACTCGTAATTAAGGATAAATATGCTGCAGATAAATTTGGAGCACCACAAATTATTGTCCCAAAAATAATCACCGCAGGACAACCTACCTATTTTAGATCCGTATCTGATGATGCAAAAACATGGGAATGGTCATTTGGGGAAAATAGAAGAGGAATTGACGAAACTTCAGAAAATCCTGTATACACTTTCTCAACTCCAGGTGAGAAAACAATTACGCTTATTATAAATGGAGATTTTAGTACTGTTGCCAAAAAAACGATCTATGTACATACCAGAGTAATTAAGAAAACAAATCCGCTGGATATAACGTCTTATGTGTATGAAAAAAAGGCAGAAGCTTTCTCATTACCAAGAGGTTCTGTTAAAAAAGACCCTCTGGAAGATATGCTACAATATGTGCCAGTTGCTCCAAAAACTAAAACACAAAAAGATAGTGTTGCCGCAGTAAAAAAAGCACCTAAAATATCCGAAGATCAGTTCGAAATCTTACTAACTAAAGTTGCCGAAGGAAGTAAAGTCAAAGATGATTTTTCTGAATACTTATGCGATGATTTAGACATTCCGATTGTAAAAAATGATAAAGATTTGTTGACTTTTTCACAATTATGTGCAGCTATTAAAGGCAAAAAAATAAAGATAGAATCAATACGATTAAACAAAGACAAACAAAATAATTGCATTAAAGGATTAAATATTAGCTATAAAGTAAAAAAATACTTGATCTGGACTAAAGATTAAAATAGTATGGAAGAAGAAAAAAACATTTTCAGCGTAGAATTACTAAGTGCATTTGAAATAGCAAGAAAAATTGCTAAAACCAATTCAAACAAATACTACTCGGCAGCCCATTTATTAAAAGCTATTTTAAACAGAGATTTATCTCTTTTGAAGCAACTTGAAACAATGGGAAAAGATGTTTATTATCTTGACGAATGGGCAGAAGTTCGAATGGAAGATGAACCAAAAACAAGTCAAGTTCTTAATGCAGAACCGAGCGATGTAATTGATGAAATCATCAAGGAAGCCGAATCGGTAAGATCCATATTAAATGAAGACGAAATTAGTCTTTATGCTATTATAGTAGCGTTAAGCTCACCTGGAGTAGGATTTAATTTCGACCAGATGAAAACATATCCTATTTCTCGAAACGAACTACTAGAAGACCAAACTAACATACCTCAGGAACTAAACGTTGCAAAACAGGAAGTTAAAAAAGGCTTTTTGGGGAAATATTGCATCCATAAAAATCTTGAAAAAAAGAAAAAGAGAATAGTCGCTATTGGTCGTGAAACTGAACTAAATACGATTAAAGAAATTCTTTGCAGATTTTCTAAACCCAATGTATTATTGATTGGTGATCGAGGTATTGGAAAATCAATTTTAATTGATACTCTCGTTCAAAATGTAATTGCAAATCAGGTTCCGGATGTTTTAAATAAAGTACAACTTTTTGAACTAGATTTATCTTCCCTAATTGCCGGAGCTTCTTATAAAGGTGAAATCGAAGACAGATTAAAAAATTGTATTCAGGAACTAAGACAGTATCCTAAAGCAATTCTTATTATCGAAGAAATTCATATTCTACTAGATAAAAACGGTGGAGATTCAGGCGTATCTAATGTTTTAAAAGGTGAATTAGCCAAAGGATTAAACATTATTGCAACATCTACAATCGATGAATACACCAAACGAATTGAGAAAGAACAAGGTTTATCGGGTATGTTTGAGATTGTAAAACTTGAAGAATCTGATGATGATACTTTGTTCCGAATGATTCGCGAGTCGATTAAAACATATCAGGAACATCATAAAATACAAATCGATGATGAGACTATTACAGAGTCTATTCGCCTATCTAAAAGATATTTAAAAGAAAAAAGTCTTCCAGAATCAGCAATTAATCTTATCGACCATACCATGTCGGTTTTAAAAACTTCTGGTGAAACTTTCCTTAAAGAAAAACAATCTATTCTGGATAAATTACAGCTTTTAAAACAAAATGAAGCTGGTTTATCTGAAGAACAATTAATAAAAGAAGCGAATTGGTTTCTGATAGATTTAATCAATAAAACAACATTTTTAATGGTTGTTGAGGAGCAAAATGACAATAAAACATTTGAAACTTCTGAGTCTATCATCAATCATATCGAAAGCCTGATAAGTGCTATTGAAGAAAGAGCTTTAGACAAACGTGTACATATTGAAGCTTTTGATTTATCGCTTATTATTGCTCAAAAAACAGGCATTCCTGCAGGAAAACTAAAAGAGGAAGAAAAACAGAAACTAAACAATATTGAAGAGGTTTTAGGCCGAAGAGTAATTGGTCAGGATCATTGTATTGCTACTGTTGCAGGATCTATTTTAGAATCAAGATCAGGCTTAAGTAAAGCAGGACAACCTATTGCATCATTCTTCTTTTTAGGGCCAACAGGAACAGGAAAAACAGAACTAGCAAAGAGTTTAGCAGAATTCCTTTTTCAGGATGAAAATGCTATTATACGCTTTGATATGTCTGAATTTAAAGAAGAGCATTCGGCAGCATTACTTTATGGAGCACCTCCGGGATATGTAGGTTATGAAGAAGGTGGATTATTGGTGAACAAGATAAGACAAAAACCATATTCTATCGTATTATTTGATGAGATCGAGAAAGCACATACTTCTGTTTATGATGTATTCTTGCAAATTATGGACGAAGGAAAGCTTCATGATCGTTTAGGTAAAGAAGGGGATTTCTCTAATGCTATTATCCTTTTTACTTCAAACATTGGTGCAGATCATATTGTAGAAACTTTTAATAGTGGTAAAATTCCAACTTCAACTTCCTTAATGGAAATTATGGGGAATTATTTCAGACCTGAGTTTTTAGGGCGATTAACTGAAATTGTTCCTTTTGCTCCTATTAGCAAAGAAAATGCATTAAAAATATTTGAAATCCATCTTAAAAAAGAGTTCATGGATTTACTAAAAAACATCAATATAACTGTTGAAATCCCGATGGAAGCTAAACTACATTTGGCAGAAAATGGATATAATGCTAAATATGGTGCAAGACCTATCAAGAGCATTATTCGCAGTCATTTAAGAAGACCATTGGCCAAGAAAATAATTTCGGGTGAAGTAAAAGATGGAGATAAAATGATTGTCGTAATCGAAAACGAAGAAGTAAAATGGATTAAAGAAGAAGTGTTAATTGACTCTCACAATTAATTAATTCTATTTTATAAAATGAAAAACGCTAAGTATCCTTAGCGTTTTTTTGTTTTTAACTATTTTATTCTTTCTAAACGCGTGGTAGATTATTCTAAAACCAAACCAATTTATCCATCGTCGTCTAGTTTTATTCCAATTTATTATGTCTTTATTTATTCTTTAAAAAAAATAATATCAAGATAAATATGCTTAATTAATAAGTATTTTTATAAATTCTTACAAGGATAAAATTTTAAATGTTTTTTTTGTAAAAAAATGTTAATTAAATTTTTACTCAGCTTTTAAACAGCTAAAAATAAAATAGTTAATACATGAATACGCTTTTTTTATTGTGTAAGATTTTTTCTAAACGGATAGGAATAATTAGAAATTAAGGTTGTAAATAATGGGATAATAGCAAAAAAGCCCAATCCTTAGTAATAAAGAATTGGGCTTTCTATTAAGTTTAACTCCTTTTTTAATTAGTAAATCAGCAGTTTTGTTTAAATAAATCTATTTAAACAGATTTAATTTTTAAAGATAGTATCGAGTATATATTGGCAAACCGTATTGCTTTCTATTTTATCTAATTTACCATTTTTACTTATAAATACGGGTTTATCGGCATCACTTTCAGGAATGCATCCATGAGAGCCTTTAACTAATGTCGCGTCAAGCGGAATCACATTCATAAGGGTACGAAAGCCAAGTTTTTTTCGAATTAATTTAAAAATGATTCGAGGCAAAATGAACTTCTTTTTAGGATCAAGAAAAAGTTCTACGGGATCATAACCTGTTTTTTTATGAATTTCTACAGTACGCGCAAAATCAGGTGCATCACTATCATCCAACCAATAGTAATAGGTAAACCAACTGTCTTGATTTGCAATAAGTACAAGATCACCCGAACGCTCATGATTAAGATGATGTGCTTTTTTCCCTTCATCATCTAAAACTTTAGCTACTCCAGCAATCTTTTCGAATAATTCTTTAAGCTCTTGGAGATCATTTTTATCTTTTACATATATATGCGCTATCTGATGATCTGCTAGTGCAAAAGCTCTGCACTCTCCAGCGTCTAATAATTCTAATCCTCGCTCAACTCGTATTTGTAAATATCCATTAGAGCGTAAAAATTTATTGATATGAATAGGGTTTGTAACCTTGGTGATACCATACTCGGATAAAACAATAACTTCTACTCCATTACTTTCGTAAAATTCAATTAAATCTTTGCATACTTTATCTATAGCTTTTACATCTTTGATTATTTCTGGCGATTTTGGAGCATATTTTTGACAGCAATAATCTAAATGAGGCAAATAAATTAATGTAAGCGTGGGTTTATACCATTCGTAAACCAACTTTGATGCATCGGCAATCCATTGGCTGGAACGTATGGTTGTTTTTGGTCCCCAAAAGTCAAATAATGGAAATGTTCCCAATCTCTCTTGCAAACGATCTCTTAAATTGGCTGGTTTGGAGTAGCAATCTGGTTTTTTCTGTCCATCTGCCCAATATTGCGGACGTGGTGTTACTGTATAATTAGCATCTGAATACATATTGTACCACCAAAACATATTGGCGCAAGTAAATGCTGGATCTATCTTTCGTGCTAAATCCCATATTTTTGGAGTCTGTATTAGTCTATTTGATTGTTTCCACATTTTTACTTCGGCATCAGTTCTATCATACCATCCATTGCCGACGATTCCGTGTTCAGAAGGCCATTTTCCGGTTAAATAAGTAGTTTGAGCCGAGCAAGTAAGAGCAGGAAGTACAGGTTCTATAATGCTTAAATGATTATTTTTTTTAAACCATTGGTGCAAAAAAAGTTCTGAATCCTCGAGTAAAGTAGTCGTAAGCCCTACCACATTTATAACGACTGTTTGTTGCATTGTTTTGTATTTGTATTTAAAGTAAGCTTAGGTGTATAACTGGCTCTTTTATATTATTGGTTACTCTGTTTATAACCCAATTTAATTCTCTCTCGATAGATTTTTCTAAGTCTGTTTGTAAATGAGTTGGCAGTACTTGCCACGTATAAGTCTCAACCTCTAGATGTTTGGTAAATGCTGTTTTACGCCAATTTTCCAAAACATTTACGATATCATTTTGTGTAGATTGTAATAGTTGGTAATCTTCTATAAATATAGGGACATGAAAATGCGTGCGAAGCTCCTTAAAGTCGTCCCGTTTCATGGCTTCTATTCCGTTTTTTAAATCATTAAATTTTAGTAACTCATCATTTGTAGTTTTAATTACAGCCTGATGCAAATACGTAGGTTCATCAAAAGTATGTAGGCATTTTTGCAATTCGTCAATTGGTACATTTGCAGAAGCGGTACATTTTAGAGCTGCGCTAATTTGCAATTTTCCAATCTTTAAACCATGCTTTTCCATTTTCTTAATTACGTCTTCACTTTCTTCAAACCCAATGGCAAAATGACAAACATCATAACAAAGCTGTATATGATTTCGTATGTATTCTTGTGCCTGAGATACAGTGCAAGAAAGGTTTATTGCTAATAATAAAGCGCCTTCTTTAAGTAAATAGTCTTCAAAAAAGGCAATATATTCATCACCGTTTTCAATAATACCATCAGGTTCTGGTTCTATATCCAGATGCATCATTATACCTTTGGCTTCATAAAATTCTACTAACTGTGTAACGACTGTTATTAATTGTTTTGTAGCAACTTGCTTGGCCTGAATTAAATCTGCTTCAGTTTTATACCAATGTTTATACGAAAGTGGTGAGGTCGAAATCCCTCCTTCTATCCCTGAAGGTAAAAGTTGTCCTAAAATGGTAAAAAGTAATTGTGTATAATTTAATCTTTCGCTACTTGTCCAATCAGGCAAATGAACTTTATCTTTAACTGGCTCATTATGAAAATTTCCATACGGAAAACCATTCATGGTAAATACATACATTTCATTTTGTGCTAACCAATCTTTAAAAAGGGATAGATTGTCATCTAATACCAATTCAGTTGCTGCTTGATATGAAAGACGTAAACCTATACCAAATGGCATATCTGGTGAAACTTTCTTTTTGAGAGGAACACAATAGGTCTTGATGCTATTAAAAACAGCTTCCCAAGATTCACCTGCATGAATGTTGGTACAATAGCTTAAATGACCATTTGTACTAATTAGCATACTTCGGTATTTAATTGGCAAAACGAATACAGATATTGAACAGATTCAGCAATTAGATTGTTATCAAGTGCATGTACTTCTTCTCCTGTACCAATATCACTTAATAACATAATTGTAAGCTGACCTCCCAAGTGTTCTCTAAACTCATCTAATCCTTTTATAACCTCATCAAAATGAGTGTCAAGAATAGGGTGATTTATGGCAAAGCCAAGGATTAAGAAACATTTTAAGATTCGATCCAAACTCGGTTTATCTATTTTATTTGATAAATAAGAATAGGCAACATCTAGAGCAATACCTATTGCAACGGCTTCTCCGTGGGTAATTTCGTAATTAGTAAGTTGCTCCATTTTGTGCGCTGCCCAATGTCCAAAGTCTAACGGACGTGATGAACCTTTCTCAAATGGATCTCCTTTTTTAGAAATATGATCGGTATGCAAAGCGGCACAACGGATAATAAGTGTTTCCATTACCGAAACATCCCTGTTATTGAGGGCTTGTGTATTGTTTTCTATCCAATCAAAAAAAGAAGCGTCTTTAATAAGTGCCACTTTTATAGCTTCGGATATTCCGGATCGCCAATTACGCTCGCTTAAAGTGGTTAAAAAATCAGAATCATTAAGTACAGCGTATGGTGGAGCAAATGTGCCCAGAAAGTTCTTTTTACCAAAATAATTCATGCTATTCTTTACGCCTACACCCGAATCATTTTGCGATAAAACAGTTGTAGGTATTCTGATAAGGCGCACGCCACGATGTGCAATTGCAGCAGCATAACCTACAGCATCTAGCACTGCTCCTCCTCCTATTGCGATAAGAAAAGAATGTCTGTCTATTTTGTTATTATTTATTAATTCTAATACAGCTTCAATGTATTCTGAGCTGTTTTTTACGTCCTCTCCTCCTTGTACTACAAGTATATTAGCTTCGGTAATAGCAAATTGATGCTCATTAAAATACCGAATAACTTTTGTTATAAACTGGCTTGTAGCATCTACAACTCCATTATCTATTACTATTGTTACTTTGGGTTGCTGAAAACCTGGTTCTTTTTTAATCACATCGATAAGTGATGTATTGTTTACTTCAAATAAGGAACGACTAAATATGATGTCATAATTAAATGTGACTTGAAAATTTTGCTGAAGTATATGTTGATGTTTCATTTTATGGAATTTATATTCAGGTAACGGCAAATTTTTTGGATAATAAAATAGACAATGGCAATAATGCCAGAACAAATAGCGCATAAACCAATCCTGCTGAGCCTGCTACATAACTGGCATTTAGCGGAATTAAAGATAGTACTCCTGTTTTTACAGCTTTTTGTATATTAACTGGTTGGTTATAAATGAAAGCTTTATATTTTGCAATAAAATTAATTCCGTACCAAAAAAGAAGAAACGGTAATAAGATCAAAAATCTAAAACCGAGTAACTGTCCTATATAAATAAATAGTGCTACAACTATAGCATCTAGAAATAAGGCAAAAAGTATAGATCCTTTATTATTACCAGATGCTTCTTTTTTGGCAGTAAGCGTGATGGCTGCAATAAATAAAATAGGAATTATACCAATGTACCAATAATTATAAACGGCATCATTACTAATACTCATTCCTAAAAGCAAATTCCCTCCCCGACAAAGTCCCATATTTAATGGGCCTATAACTGGGTAATGTTTGCTTATCTTATCATAACTAAGTGCGAGAAGACTAATGATAAAAGCTAAAATTCCGCTAAGAACTGATACTATAAAAGCTAGTCCAACTCCCATAAGTAACATTAGGCATCCAAGAAAAACAGCTTCTTTTTTGCTAACTAATCCACGCGGAAGTATTCTTTCTGGGCGGTTAATAGCATCTGATTTTAAATCGAAAATATCATTAAATACAATTCCGCCACCGTATAAACCTATAGTTGATGTTATTAGCAATAATGCATTAATTATAAAATTATTATTGTCACTATAAAAAATTAAAACTCCCGAAATAGCGATACCCGCAAGAATATCTGTCACGGCTGTAACAATATTTGCGGGACGCAATAAGGTTAATAAATAAAATAATTTACTAGACATTTAGTTTTCTATAATAATATTAGGATATACTATTTCTTGGGCTTCTTGTCCTCTTAGCACGCTACTTCCTTCAAATAAGGTGTCTTGGGTAATAACCATTTCGTTTTTCCAGTCATCTTCATGCATTTGCCCGCTTTGCCCATAAGCTGTAAGGGCATTTTTGTAACAGGTTAAATGCACATCTTCTTTGGCAATTCCTCTTTCGAGCATTAAAGCTGCTGTTTTAGGAACTGATAAAGGATCACTTACACCCCAATCGGCAGAACTATCTACAATAATACGGTCGGAACCATATTGTTTTACAACCTCAACCATGCGTTCATTTCCCATTTTTGTATTAGGATAAATGGTAAAAGCTGCCCAATATCCTCTATCCAGAACTTGTTTAGCGGTTTCTTCATTATTATGATCTATAACTACCATATGAGGCGCAATACCGTGTTCTTCTAACACATCCATGCTTCTAATAGTTCCGTTCTTTTTATCTCGGTGTGGCGTATGAACCATTACTGGTAAATTAAATTTTAGTGCCAGCTCAATCTGTAACCTAAAATATTTATCCTCAGCTGGAGTTTGATCATCATAACCAATCTCTCCAATAGCAACAACTCCTTCTTTGGCAGCAAATAATGGCAATAAGTGCATTACTTTTTCTGCAAGAGCTTCGTTGTTTGCTTCTTTAGAGTTTAAACCTATGGTACAATAATGCTTAATCCCGAATTGTGAGGCTCTAAATCTTTCCCAACCTACCAAAGTGCTAAAATAATCTTTGAATGAAGAAGCTTCTGTTCTAGCTTGTCCTAACCAAAAAGCGGGTTCTATAACGGCTACAATACCTGCAGCACGCATAGCTTGGTAATCATCAGTCGTTCTGGATACCATATGAATATGTGGATCTATATAATACATATACTAAGATTTTAATTGTGAATAATATTTTGTTCCTATTTCATTCCATGTAATAGCACTTTCTAATAGTACTTCATTAGGAATTTCGCTCTCTTTGTAAAACGAGCTTTCTTTTAAAACTTTTATAGCCGCTTGTTTGGTTAATGTATCCCCAGTTTGTAAAGCATTTAGCAAATCGGCAGCTATTTCCTGATTTACATAACCATCAACTAATCTCCATATTTCGGGTGTTACTAATCTGCCTGCCGACCAACGCTCGTGAATGTAATCATGAACTATTAAGGCTAATTTTTCATTTTTACGCAAGTCTAAATCAATGATTTGATACAACGGTCGTCCCATAAAAACGGCTTTTAAAACCAATTGATTCCAAGGATCTGTAGGCAAATATTTTGCAGGAAATGGATTTGCTAATGCAATTGCATCAAAAACGGCAACCATATTTGTTCTGATTCCTTCCTGAACCATTAAGACAAAATCGGGAGCATTCTTTAAGAAATACAATCCTTTATACAAACAAACAAGCTCTTTTATAGCGGCCATTTCGGCCAAATTTTTTATTATCTCAACATTTTGCTCTACTGGTAAATGAACCATTAACAAACAGCGACAAAGCTGTTGCAAATCCCAATTGCTCTGTGTAAAACCAGGATATAATTCTTCTAGTTGTACCTTTTCCTGTTCAGTCCATTCTGGAATAACGGGAGAGATATTTCTAGAGATTAATCCAAACACTTGAAAAAACTGTGCGGAATTTTCAAAAATGATATTTCCTCTAAACCAATCTAATTCAGATCCCGAAAGTTTGCTCTGAATTATTTCTTTTATTAGTTCTCCAGAATCTGTTTTGGTTGGTGTTGCTATCATTGTTTTATAACTTTACTAATTACGCTATCACAAGCTGTTACTTTAAGATGTTCTCTCGAATAACCAAAGAATTGTTATCTGGATCTCTAAAAAAGAAAAACTGATCTACATATCCTTTGTTTGAAATATTAGAGATAATCTCTGCGCCATCTATTACATCAATTACTACATTCTGGGATTTAAAATAAACGAGTGTTGCCTGTATATCATCTACAATAAAAGTTGGTACGGTTCCCGTTTCTGGCAATGGATAAAATGGCGAGTCAATATCTTTATATAATCCAAGCATAAAACCATTTTCGGTTTTATGATTTAGATACAATTGTATAAAAGACTCCATACCATAATTTCCATCGGAATTAAGAGTGTATTTATCATCAACCTTAAATGCCAGAACTTCTTCATAAAACTTTTGAGACACAAGAATATCACTCACTGATAATTTAATAACTACTGCTTTTGACTTGAATTTCATTTTAGAATTTTCTGTTTTTATTCCAATAAATTACTCTCCAACAACATATTCATAACTAGGACCAGCTACAAAACCCGGATGATTAGGATCTGGAATCGCCAACAACTTAATAGCATATAATCGCAAAGAGAACATTAGCCCCATTGCAGTATTAATTTTCTCTGGTTCGCCATTAAATGTTTCGTGTAAACTATTAAGTAATGAAGTATAGTTGTAATTAAAAAACTTGCTATTAATGTATGCTTGAGAATCCTTTGGATAATCGTCCATTTTAGGATTTGGCCACATATTAGGTACTAATTTCGGATTAAAAGGAATTAGAGGTTCACCAAACATATACCCTCCTGTAGGATCTTGCTGTATTGTTTTACCTTTATAAATTTCTTCAAAACGATAATAGTGTGCTAGTTCAGTAACATTCCCATCATCTGCAGAAGTTACAAATGGATTTGTTGTTGTTCCTTCTCCCTGATCAATAATGATGTCTATACCTCGTATAGCTGTTTCTTCATCGACAATTGGAAATAATAAAGAAGCATCATAAAAATTTTCAAAAGTCATTTGATAATTCGGATTTCCAACAAATATTGTCTTTCCTTCTGCTTTTGCAGCAGCTTCAAGTTCACTTATTATTTCCTTTATTCTAGTATAAAACACTCCAATAGTAATTACATCAGAAACTGCCATACGATTATGAATATCAATTGGTTTCTCAGGCTCTTCAATTGCCATAAAAACCTCATTAACAAGTTCTAATGTGAATTTTTTAATTGGCACCTGTAGCCCATCTACCACAGAACCTGGTAATGGTCCGGGATATGTTGGTATAAAACCAGGTTTATTAATAACTGGACTACCTCCTATTGCATTTAATATATTACAGGCTATTGACATGTGTAACATTTCTTCGCCAACTACAGAACTTATTAAATTTGCTATCTGGTCGTTACCCGTTTCAAAAAGTGTAAATTTTGCCGTTAGATAAGGAGGGATTGTTGCATGTTCTAATTCAATGGCATTTTGCAGTGCCACTTTAAGATCCGCAAGAGTTTCTATTTTTATTGTTTTTAAGAATATCATAATTAGATTTTTATTTTATGAGTACTATGCTTTAGTTCCAGTTCCATTATCAATAATACCTTGTAAGTAGTTTAAGATAACCGTCTTTTTATATTTAGAAAGATCTCTTGTAGCAGGCATATAATTTGGATCTTCGGGATCTTTGCTAAAAACTAAATGCAATATTTGTGCGTTATTTTCAAACACCGCTTTATCAGCCAGATTAAAAATTCCTTTGGACATCAACGGATACAAATTGGCGTATTGCTGCATGATAGGCTGTATAAAGCTTTCCCAATCTGGTTGAATTCCCGAAAGCGTTTTAGGTCCATTAAAAATTAGAACACTTAAAGTATTAGAAGGATTTATGTTATTTGGAAAAGTTGCTAGTTGACTCTGTAAGCAATAATTAATACTATAATATTGTCCATCCATAAACTGTGGCGGGTCATAACCAATTAAGTTATATTCTGTTTTATCGCTATTTAACTGATAATATTTAAATTCACGCACAAGTCCTGGATCACTATATGGAATAGTAATGGAAACAAATCCATTATTATCTGTTGCCAGGGTAGCAGAAGGATTTTTTTGGTCTGCTGAAATACCCAATGCTGTTATCGGAGTGCCATTTATTGGACTTGGAGCTAAATTCTGAAATGAATATGGGGGTAATAACGGAGCGTTATTGGCGCTAGGCGGATTTTTAAAATGTGATTTATAGCCGTTGTCATTAACACCTGACTGGAATATAGAAATTACTGTATTTGCCAAAGGTTTCCCAAATGATGTTGCGTAAAAATTAACAACAAATGGGTCGTCAATCTCTTGATCAGGATCTAGTCTGAATACAAATTTATCTGCACACACATAGTCTACAGACTCTGTATAAATTACGCTTGAAGTTTGATTTTTTGTCACAGTAAAAACATTGTCTGGACTAATAAGGATTTGCGTAATAGCTAATGGGTATTGGTTAATGAGATTCAATTGCTCATCAGACAACGGAAAAGTTAAGATTCCTGATGTTCCCATATACCAATCAGGATTTGAATAATCAATTTTCCCAATATCTACATAACTTACTGTTTCCGCAGTACTTGTATCAATAACTAGATGCAAATCTACAAATGAGTTTACTACTCCTCCTGTAGAAAATTGTAGTGCATTACCAAAATCAAGAACAACTTGATTCAATTTTTCATCTACTAATGCAGTAGCATAATTGTAACCTGGTACTGCAGGAAATAATTGTCTCCCTAACACAAAATGCTTAGGCTCGCTGTTACTTGAAGGCCCTATCGAACCCGTGATTCTTCCTAAGGTAAATTGTGGAGAGGTGTAATCTCCATTATATCTGTCTACATTAAACTGTATCGATAATTGATCTGCACTGGCAGATTTTAACTCATTAAGATATCTTGAGTTAGATATTTCAAAATTCCATTCGATATTTTTTAGAATGGACTGATAAGTTGCTCCTGCCGCTGAATCTGCTGATTGATCAACTGATCTGTTAAACCAAATATTGCTAAAGGCAGCTACATCATAATCTCCTTTTACAAGGGTATCGCCCTCATTATTTACAATTCGTACAATAAATCCCCAAAGTTGAGAAACCATTTGTTGCTGACTATCTAAATCTACAATTTTACCTGCTGTACGTGCATTAGTATCTATGATAGTCATACCAATAACAGGATCTAATAATGAATCATCAGTACTTGTTCCGTCCTGATAGGTAACGCTTGTAATTTTACAACCTAAAAATCTCCAATTGCCCGTACCATCTGGATTCCACCAACCGTTTGGAGTATCAGCCGTACTGTAATCCTGAAAATCAGGTTCGAATGTTTCATTATTAAAATGTGAGGGATCATTATTTACAGTCGAAGGATCGGCCTGAAATTGCCCAGAAAATGTAAGACGAGGGACGTTTAGGTATGACATGAATTTAATGTTTTAGCTATTATTAAAAATTACTATTGAAATAAATCGGATTGAAAGTAGGTTTCTCTAGTAAATTTAATTTATCATAATAGTCAGGCATGATAAAATGTTATGTAGTCCGTGTTTTTAGGTATAAACAGGAAAAAAATGGGTATGAGTTTTTTTGAGAAGAAATAAACTGAAAAGCCTAATCTCACTCATAGTTTTTGCAACTTAATTTAGCAAGAAATGGATTTTTAAGAAGACAGCCGGAAATTATATTTGTGTAAATATAAAAAGTCATGAAAAATTTTAAAATTGTTCCTTTAACAAAAGAATTTGCAGATAAGATTCGCAAATCGAATACAGATAATTTCGGAAACCAAGTGTACGAACAACTCGCATCAGGCAAAGGACCGTGTAGGGTTTCTTTAAAGCCATTTAAAGTTGGTGAAGATATGCGGTTGGTTTTTGCTCATAGTCCATTTTCTATACAGAATGCCTTTAATCAATCGGGGCCGATATTTATTCATAAAAATGAAGTTGAACAATATACTGATATTTACAATTTCCCTGTAGAAATAAAAGCCGATAAAGTAAGTTTCCCTTTAACATTAATTGGTTATAACTCGGAGCAAAAAATGATTTTCACAAAATTGGTTGGTGATAACGATGTCGATTTATTGATTTCTGAAATTTTTAAAGAAGAAAAGAATATTGAGTATCTGCACGCAAGAAACGCCGAAGCTGGATGTTTTATCTGTAAAATAGAAAGAGTGTAATTACACACATTCCGTAAATATTTCAAATTAACGTTTTAATTATACCTAAAAAAGCGATAAACCCTGAGATTTATCGCTTTTTATATAGCTAAATAGTTTTTGAACTTCGTTTTACTCTCTTGCCATTTTTACTTTAAACTCATGCTCTACATTTTGATAAGCATCATTACTTACATCATAGACCACTTTGGCAATAGTTCCTCCTGCAAAATCATATTTGGCTTTGTATTGTTTGCTCACTGGATCACCAGAATCGCGACCAATACACAAACCTTCGCCTGAAAGCGCATAATGACCTGCCTGAGTACGGAAAGGTTTTTCTTCTACCACTTTTCCATCTACATAAAGTTTCATTGTTCCTAAAGTTTCATTTTTATCGGTCATTTTTTCTTTTATAAATTCAACCCCAACAATATGTTGTCCGCTTGCAGGCAATGATGTACTTAAAACTTGCTCAGGAGCCAGTCCCAAAAAGTTGTATACATAATTTAGTTTGCCTCCGCTAACAAATAAACTGTAACCACCAAAACGGGAACCTTGTGAAACAATAACACCTTTTGTGTTTTTTGTAAAATCTACTTCGGCCAAAATTTTAAAAGAACGCCCAAGCGTTGGTGCTGCAGAAGCTTCTGGAATTTCAGTTGTTCCGGGATAATAAATAAATTTACCGTCAGCAGGAATTTCTTTATGATATTCCATTGCATGAAATTCGTTTACCGAAACGTCATTTAATGGTAAAACATTATATTTTTTAGCTTCATCCATCCATACTTGCTCTAGTTCTTTAACCTTATCTGGGTATTTTGCTGCAAGATCTGTAGATTCTGATCGATCTGCATCTACATGATATAATTCCCATTGATCTTTATCAAAGTTTCCTATATTTACCGGAAGCGCACCGTGAATTGCTGTGGCTTTCCAGCCATCTTTCCAGATTCCTCTGGTTCCAACCATTTCATAATATTGCACTTTTTTGGTTGTTGCAGCTTTGCCATTATCAAAGCTATATTTCATAGAAACACCTACTAGCGGAGTTTGTTTTACACCATCTACAACATCAGGCATTTTTACCCCACAAACGTCTAATATAGTTGGTACAATATCAGTACAATGGTGGTATTGACTTCTAATTTCTCCTTTGGCTTTAATACCTTTTGGCCAGCAAATAACAAGCGGATCTGCAGTACCACCACTATATCCAGAATATCTCTTAAACATTTTAAACGGAGTCGAAAAAGCAACTGCCCAACCCGTAGGATAATGATTATAGGTATCTTGTGAACCTAATTTATCAATCATGCTTAAATTAACTTTCATATCGTCTGGATAAGCATTAAAGAAATTGTTTTCGTTTACAGAACCATTTGGCGAACCCTCTCCAGATGCACCATTATCTGCACAATACATGATTAAAGTATTATCAAATTGTCCTGAATCTTTTAGGTATTTAATTACACGCCCCACCTCAAAATCGGTGTATTCAGAGTAAGCAGCGTAAACCTCGGCCATACGGCTGAATAATTTTTTTTCATCTGCCGTGAGCGTATTCCATGGTCTTACCGTATCCCCTTCAGAAAATTTTCCTTTTGGCATTGGGTTTATAGGAGTTAGTTTAGTGTCTTTAGGTAAAATTCCTTTATCAATCATTCGCTTTAATACCCAATCTCTATATGCCTCATATCCATCATCAAATTTGCCTTTATATTTAGCAATATAATCAGCCGGTGCGTGATGCGGCGCATGATTTGCTCCCGGATTATACCACATAAACCAAGGTTTATCGGGTTTAGACTGTTTTGTGTCCTGAATATATGCAATTGCTTTATCTGCAAGATCTTTACTTAAATGATAACCATCTTCAGGCTGATAAGGCTGTTCTATAAAATGATTATCTTCTATTAAACCTGGATACCATTGATTTGTTTCGCCACCTATAAAACCGTAAAAACGATCAAAACCTAGTCCCAAAGGCCAACGATCTTTGGAGGAAGCCATATCGAGCGCATCAACAGGAACATTGTGGTTTTTTCCAATCCAGAAGGTAGACCATCCTGCCTGACGAAGAACGGTAGCAAGAGTAGCATTTTCTTTAGGAATATGTCCGCTATAACCAGGGAATCCTACAGCAGACTCAGATATAGAACCGAATCCGTTTTGGTGGTGATTTCGTCCTGTTAATAGTGTAGAACGTGTAGGCGAACATACAGATGTAGTATGCCATTGGGTATAGGTTATACCATCTTTTGCAAGAGCATCCATAGTTGGCATATTAATACGACCGCCATAAGGAGACCAAGCTGCAAAACCAGTATCATCATACAATATAATTAATACATTAGGAGCGTCTTTTGGTGCTTTAGTTTCCAGAAATGCTGGCCAATCCCCTTTTGAATCACGAATATCTAATTTGATATCCCCTTTAAAAGTTTTATCTCCTTGGCTAGGAGGATTTTGTGCCATTGCTGTTACGCAACATAATAAAATTAAATTTTTAAAGATTTGTTTCATAATCATAAAGGTTTATTGTTAATTCATGTCTTTAAAATCAACTAAATTCTTGGCTTCAGCCTCATAGAAAACATATTAAGATTGAGCTGCTTAAGTTGTTTTGCTTTCCATTTTTTATTCTGTATAAATCAAAGTTACATATTGTATAAAGTGCTACTAGAGGTATTTTGTTGCATCTTATAAAATGAAACAAGAAACTGAAACACGTCAATCTAAATATCTTTTTAAGAGAACCTCAGAATATTTTTTTTAACAGATAAAAACTATCACAATAAAGGCTTAAAGAGGGTAGCAAATAATATAGTGTTTCATCATTTTTCTTTAACTTAGCACAGTAAATCTTAAATTATAAGATTAAAACAAACTTTGTTTTTTGCAAACGACTGAATGAAAAAACGTTACTTATTTTTTTCTTACATTTTTTTGGAAAAGCATTTTTATAATAATTTTAGTTAATTGAAAACTATGAATAAATTTGATTTTGGAATCGTAGGACTAGGTGTTATGGGACGTAACTTACTTTTGAACATTGCGAGCCATAACTTTGCGGCTGCAGGTTTAGATTTAGATACCGAAAAAGTTAATTCTCTGCAACAAGAAGCAGATTCTGATCACACCATTGAAGCTACAACAGATGTTAAACATTTTGTAGAACTTATACAAAAGCCAAGAGCTATTATGCTACTTGTTCCTGCAGGAAAACCTGTAGACAGCGCAATAGCAAGTTTACTGCCTCATTTAGATCAGGGAGATATTATAATTGATGGAGGTAACACTTATTTTACGGATACTGACAGAAGGTTTTTAGAATTATCTGCTAAGGGAATTCACTTTTTTGGAATGGGAATTTCTGGTGGAGAAAAAGGTGCAAGATTTGGTCCTGCAATGATGCCTGGTGGAGATCAGAAAGCATACGAAAGACTTCGTCCAATTTTTGAAGCTATTGCTGCAAAAGTAGATGGTGAACCTTGTGTAGAATATTTAGGAAACGGTTCTGCCGGAAACTATGTAAAAATGGTTCACAACGGAATTGAATACGGAATCATGCAGTTAATCTCTGAGATTTATGACCTAATGAAACGTGGTTATAATCTTGATGAAGATACGATTCAGAAAACTTTTGAAGAATGGAACCAAACCGATGATCTTAAATCGTATTTGATCGAAATTACGGGAAACATTCTGAAAGAAAAAGATACTGACGGAACCCGATTAATCAATAAAATTTCAGATTGGGCAAAATCTAAAGGAACAGGAAAATGGACTTCGCAAAACGCAATGGATTTACAAGTTCCTGTACCAACTATCGATGCTGCTGTAGTTATGCGCGATATGTCTAAAACAAAACCAGAAAGAATTGAAGCCGCTAAAAAATTAGTTTGGAATGCTGCCGAAACCGATGTAAATACAACCGAAGCAATTGCTGCATTAAAATCTGCATTATACTTTTCTATAGTGGTAACTTATGCACAAGGATTAGCTCAGCTTCATACTGCTTCTAAAGAATATAATTACGGATTAAATCTTGAAACTGTTGCCAAAATATGGCGCGGTGGATGTATTATTCGTGCCAACATTTTAGAAGATTTCAGAAAAGCGTATGTTACAAAAACAGATTTACCTAACTTACTTTTAGATGCTGGAATCGCTTCAAAATTAACAGAAAACCAATCAGGAATGAGAGCAGTTATACAATTTGCTGTACAAAAAGGATTGCCTGTAGCTGGACTCATGAACTCATTGGCTTATTTTGATGCATACAGATCAGAAAATCTACCAACAAATTTAATTCAGGCACAACGTGATTATTTTGGAGCACATACCTACGAACGTATTGATACGACAGGTGTTTTCCATACACAATGGTCTGAATAAAGAACTTTAAGCAACACAACACACTAAAATGAATAAGTTCAAGAATATAAATCCAACAATCATTGTTATTTTTGGAGGAACCGGTGACTTGGCAAAGAGAAAACTCTTTCCAGCATTTCAAAATCTGTATCTGGACGGTCGTATGTCTGAAAAATTTCAGATAATCGCACTAGGAAGAGCAGAAAAAAGCAATGAAGACTTTCGTAGCTATGTATTAGAAAATCTAAATACCTTTTCAAGAAAAAAAGGACTTTCAGATTCAGAAACTCAAAAATTTCTTTCGCACATAAGTTATCAAAGCTTTGATATTGATAAAGAAGATTCTTATCAAAGATTAAATGAAAGAATAAATAGTATTGATGAAGCCTTTGAAGAACGTGCTAATCGTCTTTTCTACCTTTCTATTACGCCCTCTTTTATAACTACAATTTCTAGTAATATTAAGAAAATTGGCCTTGCGGCTAATGCCAAACAAGACCGCATTATTATTGAAAAACCTTTTGGTTACGATAAAACTTCTGCGATTGAACTTAATGAAATGCTTTCGCACACTTTTAAGGAAGAACAGATTTACAGAATTGATCATTATTTAGGTAAAGAAACCGTTCAGAACATTCTTGCTTTCCGTTTCGGAAATTCGATGTTTGAACCTTTATGGAGCCGTAATTTTATTGATTTTGTACAAATTACAGTAGCAGAAGAAGTTGGTGTTGAAGAACGTGGCGGATTTTATGAAGGAGTTGGTGCATTAAAAGATATGATTCAGAACCATTTGCTTCAAATTTTATGTATGACAGCTATGGAAGCTCCTGCATCATTAGAAGCTGATGATATCCGAAACCGTAAAGCTGATGTTTTAAAATCTATTCGACGTATTAAACCCGATGAAGTTGATCATTACATTGTAAGAGGTCAATACGATGCAGGTTTTATAAAAGGAAATCCAGTTCCGGGATATCGTCAGGATAAAGGAATTGCTCCAGATTCTAATACGGAAACGTACGTAGCAATGAAAATTTATCTGGATAACTGGAGATGGCAAGGAATTCCGTTTTACCTGCGCACAGGAAAAAGAATGGAAGAAAAACAATCTTCAATCATTATACAGTTTAAGCCTGTTCCGCATTCTTCATTTTCTTATGGAAAAGAAGGTATGACACCTAACAGACTTATTATTAATATTCAGCCTTCTATGGATATTAAGTTGCAGTTTATGACCAAAAAACCTGGACTGTCACTTTCTCTAGAACCAGCAGAAATGATTTTTGATTATTTTTCTTGCTCTACAATGTCACCAGAAGCTTACGAAACACTAATTGCCGATGCGTTGGCAGGAGATCCTACCCTATTTATGCGTTGGGATCAGGTAGAACAAGCTTGGGATGCTATTGATACTATTCAACAAGTTTGGAAAACTATAGCACCAACCAATTTCCCTAATTACAAAGCTGGAAGTTGGGGACCTGAAGAAGCCGACGAATTATTGGCTCGCCAAGGTCATGCTTGGATTAGAAATACACAGAATAAAATAAATGAAGTAACTCCAGATGATACAGATATACAATAATACAGAAGAAATTAATACCGCAGCCGCAGATCTTTTTGTAGCAGCTGCACAAAAAGCAATTACAGAAAAAGGTAAATTTACAGTTGTACTTACAGGAGGTTCTTCTCCTGCAGGGATTTACAAATTATTAGCTTCTGATGATTATAAAAATAAAATAGACTGGAGTAAAGTTTTTATATTTTGGGGTGACGAACGTTGGGTTCCTCTTAATGATGACTTAAGTAATGCGAAAATGTCTTATGCTGCTTTATTAAGCCACGTTCCTATTCCGTCAGAAAATATTTTTGAAATGTATAAAGACGGTGTTACACCCGAAGATTATGCGGTTACTTATGAAGAGTCTATTAGAGAGGTCTTAGGAAATGAAGGAAAGTTTGACCTTATTTTATTAGGAATGGGCGACGACGGACATACAGCTTCATTATTTCCTAATCAAGCAGTATTAGAGGAACAAAACAAATGGGTTTCTGCCTATTACCTAGAACCTCAAAAAATGCACCGTATTACACTTACTGCACCATTAATAAATAAAGCAGAAAAGATTGTTGTAGTGGCTTTTGGGGAGAAAAAAACACATGCATTAAAAGAAGTAACAACCGGAGAATACAATCCTACGCTTTACCCAATGCAATTAATTAAACCAGTATCGGGAGAACTATTATTTCTTGTAGATAAAGTTGCTGCTGGCGCTAATTAAGAGATTGTTTTTATTAGCCTTTTGCTAAAAATTATACTTTACAGTAATTAGGATATCTATAAAAAAAGAGATAAAGAAGAAAATCTTCTTTATCTCTTTTTTGCTTTAATTTTATTCATATTAAAAATAAAAAAAGCTCGAAGTCCCGCAAAGATAACTCCACGGGATTCAAACCTTAACAAGAAGTGTTTACAAATCAACCTTCAATTAATTTCTTATTTTACTGTATACGTCATACGGTTTGCTTCACAAAGTCTGAAATAGCCTAATGCAAAATTATTAGTATCTGTTGTATTAATTATATTTCCTCTAATATTGCCTGGTACTGCAGCAAAAGGATTCGAATTTGTAACCTCTAAAATTAGATTCATATAATTATAAAAGTTCTTAGAAATACCACGATGTGTTATGTTAAGAGTTATTCCTGGCTTAAGATCTGCATCAGAAAATTTTTCAACCAATTCATTCCCATTAGCAAACTCGTCACTTGATGATGTGTACTCCGGAAAAGGAGACAAAACACTTTTATAATCTGTCAGATAATAATTAGTCTGATCAGCTGGGTCTTTATAATAAAATGATACTACAATAAGATCCGGTCCAGATATATCTGGCATAAATTCCTGATCTATTTTTTCAACTACCGGCACAGATACTAATTTTTCAACAGCCGTTAAGCTTTGTCCATCGACTTGTGCAAATAATTTGTATTCCATATTAATTACAGGAACAAAATTAGTACAGACATATAATCCCGGCTCAGACTCATTAAATGTAAAAACAACTCCATCACTATTTTCAACTCTTACCTGCGCTCCAGAAACCTTTGGTGTAGTGGCACTGTAATAAGGGGCCATTCTGCTTATTTTTATCGTCTGTTTGCTACCGTCAGTTCCTTTTACCCAAACTATCTCGGCGTCGATTACAATTTTAGGTTCTCCAGTTTCTAAATCTAGCTCAACAACCTTATCACAGGACAGAAAAAGGGAAACAAAAAGAAGGCTAAATAAAGTAAATGCTTTACTTTTTAAATTATATTTTTTTAATCTTAGCATGCTATTAAAATTTAAAATTATAAGAAACACCGGGTACTAATCCGTAAATAGACAATTGTTTAGACTCATTTGCTCCGGTATTATTATTTTGCGAAAACATCATCGATGCAGCATTTTGCCTGTTATAAATATTATAAATACTAAATACCCAGTAGCTTTGCCATCCTTTCTTTTTATCTGGTTTAGGAGTATAAGTTGCACCAATATCCAAGTGATGATATGCAGGAAGTCTGTTTGAGTTTCTCAACGTATAATTAGGTACGTTTCTTTCTGCAAATTCATAATAACCATTTGGGTATGTTACTGGCTGACCTGATTGTAAGGTGAAATTAGCGTTAAAAGACCATTTGCGATTAAACTCATAGTTTGCAGTAATATTCAGATTATGCAATTTATCATATCCTGATAAATACCAATCTCCATTAGCAATACCCGGCTCTTGAGGAGTTCTTCCAGGTGTTTTTTGTTCTGCCTTAGACAACGTATAAGCAACCCATCCTGTAAAACGTCCTGTATTTTTTCTGAATAATAATTCCATACCATACGATCTTGCTTCTCCATTTAGGATATCCTGCTCTATATTATTGTTACCCAATAAATTTGCACCATCGATATAATCGATACGGTTTTTAATTTTTTTATAAAATAATTCTCCCTCAAAAGAATACTCACGTTCCTTAAAGTTTTGGAAATATCCTACTGCATATTGATCCAACATTTGTGGTTTTGTAAAAGGTCCGCTTGGAGTCCAGATTGTCATAGGCAACGGCGCACGGGTATTAGACAACATATGGATATATTGCGCCATTCTGTTGTAGCTTGCTTTTACTGAAGTTTCATCATTAAAAGCATATGATAATGCTAATCTTGGTTCAAAATTACCAAACTTACTGATGGTTTTTCCTTTTCCGTAATATGTACTTCCTATTGGTGTAGCTTGTTCGTAAATATGATATAGCGGATTGTATACTACTGACTCTCCATTTTCATAAGTGCTAATGGTTTCGCCGCCTAAACGATAAAACGTGCTGTAACGAAGTCCGTAACGAAGATTCAGTTTATCTGTAATCTGATTTTCGATATCAAGATATGCAGAAGTTTCTAAAGCATATTTTTTATCTAATTGTTTGTAATTATACTGCGAGTTAACACCATACGGACGGACAGTTCCCGGATTAAAATCATAATATAAACCATCAATACCATAGTTAAGTTTAAAATTATCTGATATCGTATGATTCCAGTTATATTTAAGTCCGTAGTTAGTAATCTTACTATCCCATTGAAACTTTTGAAATGGTATTTCTAGATTAAATTTATAATCGCTGTAAAAAACAGAAAGGCTTGTATTTAACTTTTCAGAAAATTTATGTTTCCAGTTAACCGTTCCCATAGTATTACCGTACGTACTGCCAAAAAAATTATTAATATCAAATAAATCATTTCCTAGATAACCCGAAAAAGAAATTGTGTTATTGGCTCCTAAACGATAATTAAGCTTGGCATTAATATCATAAAACATAACAGAACTCTTAATATCGGTAAGTTTTAAAAATAAATGCGCATAAGAAGCACGACCTGCAATAACAAACGAACCAACATCTTTTTTTAGAGGTCCTTGCACCAAAAGGCGGCTTGATATAAGACCAATACCTCCGTTTATTTTATAATCATTAAGATCTCCTGTTTGCTGTGTTACATCCAAAACTGAAGAAACGCGTCCTCCATATTTAGACGGAATCCCTCCTTTATATAAGTCTAATCCGCTAACAACATCTGCATTAAAAATAGAAAAGAAACCAAACATATGTGAATCTCCATATACTGGAGCTCCATCTAAAAGAATCAAATTCTGATCTGCAGCTCCTCCACGAACATTAAATCCTGATGAAGCTTCACCTGCATTTGTGACACCTGGCAAAGTCAATAATGATTTTAAAGGATCTGCTTCACCCATTGCAGTTGGCAATCTTTTAATCTCTGCCATCGAAAGTTTATTAACACTCATCTGAGTATTTTTTACATCAACCGCCTTGCTTGTCGTTATAACTACTTGCTCTAACTCGTGGCTGTCTGACTCTACGCTAAAATCAATTTTTGCATCCTGAGAAACAGTAACTTGTCTTTTTTTATTCTTAAACCCCACGTAACTTACCAAAATAGTATAAATTCCGTTATCTAAGTCTAGAGAATATCTTCCGTTTATATCGGTTATTGCTCCTTTTTCGATTTCCTCAACATATACATTTGCGCCAATTACGGGTTCTCTTTTTTCATCAAGAACTTGTCCTGTTAATTTATTTTTTTTGGCTCCTTTTGTAACCTTTTGTTTTACAAAAATATTATTGCCTACTATCGAAAAATGAATTGAACCAGCCTTATTAATTTCATTTATAAGTTGTTTTATATCGATATTAGTATAAGTCTTTTTTTGGGTAAAATACTTTTGACTTATATTAATCTGATCCGTATAGGCAAATTTAAAGTCGGTTTGACTCTCAATTTGCTTAAAAAATTCCTTTAATGTTACGGTTTGATCTACAGTTACGGTTATGTTTTGAGAGAACATACTCCAACTGAGTAAAAAAAAGCACGTTGAAATTATATGCTTCATGAATTTTTGTATTTTTGAATATTATTAAATAGATAGTTTCATACTATCTTAACTATAGGAAGGATGTTTAGTTTCGCGGCTAGTGCATCCTTTTCTTTTCTATTGAAAAGTAATCTGCTTTAATTTTTCATTTACTTCATAGTTTAGGTTATACATTTCGGATATTAATAGAATAATTGTTTTTAAATCTTCCTTTTTATTTATTCGCACAGTAATTCGTTGGTTATAATACTCTTTTGGGATTGTCACTTTGTAACCGTAATTAGATTCGATATAAGTACTAATAACGCTTAGTTTTTCATCATCAAAATCTACAAACCTACTAAATTCAGTTACTGAAGCAGTTTCGTTCCCGTAGATGAATTTCTCTCCGGGTTTCAAAATCCATTTTTGAGTCTGATTTTTTACACTCATCTCAACACTTCCTTCATAAAGTTCTACCGCCACTTCTTTTTTAGGATATCCTTTTACTGTAAAAGCAGTACCTAATACTGTAGTTGTGGTTTCGTTGCAAAACACCTGAAAAGGATGTTTTTTATCTTTTTTTACTTTAAAGTAAGCTTCTCCATTAATCTCTACTTTTCTATTGATAGCAAAATTAGTGGCATACATAATTTTAGAATTCGGACTCAATTCTACTTTTGTACTATCTGGTAAGGATACAATTTTGATTATAGAAGTAGTATTTACTATTGTATTTTCGACAATTTCGATATTGTTACTTATCGGATCATTAGTAAAATATAGACCTGTTCCTACAAGGGCAAAAATTAAAACTGCGGCTGCTGCATAATAACGCCATGGTTTATTTTTTTGCTTTTTAGGTGGGAATGCTTTTAGTTGAAATTCTTCCCAAGAATTCTCTTTTTCAATATCGGAATGTGAAAAGGGAGTTTCGTCCCATAATTTTTTTAATTCCTCATCTAATTTCTTTTCGTCCATATCTTTTATGCGTTAAAGTTTTTGACAATAAAATCCTTGTTTATTAAAAACACCATAAACCATTTCTTTTATATCTCTATTGGTTTCGATTCTTAGAATATGGTCACTATTATCCAAATCAAAATTCATTATACAATCAGAAATGATAAACTGCAGAAGCACTACAATAAAGCTTGCATCTTCTTTGGTTGTAACATCTGTTTTATAAGATTCAGTACGCATTTTATGTTTCCGTTTATATCTATAACAAACGAGAACATAAAAGTTCCTAATGCTCTTCGATTTTTTTTCGAATAAATTTACTGGCGAGATAAATATGATTGGCAATGGTCTTTTCAGAAAGATCCGTAATCTCTGCAATCTCCTTATAACTAAGGCTTTCCAGTTTATGTAAAGTGTATATTTTTTGTTGTTGCTCAGGAAGAAGATTTATGAAATTATAAAGTTTTTCTTTTCTTTCTTCAAAAATTATTGCTTCTGTATCTTCTTCTTCAACTCTTACAGGGAAAGTATCAAGCTGAATAATCTTATTTTCTCTGTTAACATGATTAATAATGATGTTCTTGCATATGGTAAACAATTGTTTATCAAACAAAACATCTTCATTAAGCAATTCTCTTTTATTATATAATCTTAAAAAAGTTTCCTGAACAAAGTCTTGTGGAGTAAGGACTGTAAAATTAAATCGTTTGGCAATGTTTATCAGTTTATCATAGTAATTAAGATAAGCCTCTTTGAAAGATGCTTCATTACCATTTTTTAAACTTAATATAAACTTTCTGTTGTCCATAACGCAAATATGATCTTAATCTTAAACCTAATGCCCAAAAATAATAGGGCACTTTACAGTAATAGCTAAGACTGGCTGGTTTATTTTTTTTAGTAAACCTTTAGGTACAAAGAACAGAAATTTTCTTCTAAAATTATTTAACAGGAAAAAAATAGTTTAAAAAAAATTTCTCACGGCATTCATAACACTATTATTACTCCCAATACAAATGCATTCTAATATAGATTCTTGTAGTAAATGACCTAAAACAGACTTCTCCTCCTCTATCAGTACGCTCCTTTCTTTAGCAAATACTTCTTTCTCTTTGTTTTTTGTTTTTAACCCGTTGGGCGTAATTTGTTTACACATAGTCCCGAAGCCTCGGGATAGAATTACACCCAAGGAATTTGCATTTATATTGAGTATGAAATGAAAAACGAGTAAAAATACCTAGTTGGCTTTTGAATTTTAACTTTATTATTGTGGAAATAAAATTCTAGAAAAAGTTAGACGATAATAACGGTTTATTCTTAATGAAATAACCTTCTAATGTTCAAGATAATGCAGGAGTAACTTTTTAATAAATAGTCTATTAACTTTAAAAAATAATATTATGTTTAAACGTAAAGACCCCACAGAAGGAAATGATTTATTTCAGGCATCTTCCTTTTTGACAGAAAAGGGAAATGACGCATTATTAAGGTCTGCTGAAGAAAACAAGAAAGATATATTGTTTGATTTAATGTCAGGATATGAAAAAGTTCAAATTAATGATCCAATTAGGGCCTTTCATGAAAGTGACTTAGAAAATATAGGAAACAATGTAAAATACGGTGTTTTAAAAGTATTAGAAGGTACTTGGGTAAGTTATAAAAACAATAATTATAATGAGCTAAGCAAAAATAAATTAATTGGAAGCGGAATACATACTACTATTATGCCTTCGCCAGGTACAAATTTGGGTACTATTCCGGGGAAATATAGTTTTGATTGCGAAGAGTATATAGAGAAACTAACTTTTAATCTAGTTGAAGGTGGCGTACGTAATCGTGGTGGTGCAAATGAACAATTTTGTGGTGCTGTTAAATATGAACAAAGTATTAAAAGTGTAAACCGTATAGAAGGTGAAACAGCGCTAAAATACACTCCTATTCATGAGGAAAACGGTATGTATTTATGGCTTAGTGATATTTTTAACCATGCAGCTACCGAAAAATCTATTAAAGAAGACCGTGGTTTACACCCTATAGAGCCAGATGACAAATATAAAGACCTATATAAAAGTGGATATAAAGATGAAATTCTTTATTTGGTTACAAACGCCGATGGCAAAAATGAATATGTAACTCAGGAAAATTTAAACGGACGAGAGTATTCTCAATTTATTCCCGCCAAAGAGCTTAAACCAGGTGATGGTCAAAAAGGGCCTTATTTTATACCTGATTATTCTATTTCTCGAAGCGGAGTGATTCCGCATGGTAGTACCATCACTTTATTAGGAGATTTGGTTCAATCAGGACCTAGTTGTTTAAATACTGGTGCTCCAAATTTCCCTAAAGGACTAGCTGCCTGGGATTTTGATCATCTTTCGATTTCGAGAACTATGGGTGGTGCTGATGCAAAAGCAAATCCTATAGATCTTGATAAACCTGCGCCTGATTGGGTAACTCAAAAACTTGACAAGCATAATGACCCTAGAGAAAATAAAATATATTCACAGCGTATACTTGCGCATCATTTATATCCTTATTCCGTAAGACCTGATTTACGCCTTCGTGACTCTATTAAAGGAGAAGTCATAAAAGACCATGTGCATATCCAGATGTCATCTAAAAATAAAACGGGCGCTCAAGGCGGAATATTAAATGTGCCGTTTGTAAATCGTTTTGCTCCTACTGTCGAAATGAATATGCAAATGTGGGTTGAAACAGTTATTGAAAACGGAAAAGAAATTCTTCAGTTGCAATACGAACAAGTTATACTTTTTGAATTTCATTTTGGTGATGATGGCGGTACTACAAGTTGGCCACATATACAAATAAACACGCTACGCAAAATAGAAGATGTTTCTGAAGAGCAAAGACTTTTAATCGATGAGCAATTTAATTCTAATAAAATTAAATCTTCTGGATCAGCTTCAGAATGTCCTTATCAAAAGCAATAAAATCTAATAAAAATCGACTACATCATTGTGCTAAAGTGTTCTGGTGTTAGTTTAAAAGCTCAAATCCCTCCAATTTGAGCTTTTTTTATGCAGTTCATTATTTTGGGAAATATTTTTTTTACTTTCTATAAAATATTACTTTGAATGTTGTTTTAACATAACGTTTACAAGGCATAGTAAGCCATTTGGTTCTGGATTGCATGAATAAAAATACATCTGTACTATTATTTTATATGTTTCATATTATAATATGAAACATATAAACAGGCATCTCAAGTTTATATTTCGCTAATTTTGAGAGACCACATATTTCTTTATCCCCATTTAGATTTAAAATTTTAGCAGTATTAAAATTTTAAGTTATCGTGGTCAATAAATTGTTCATGTCCACCTTTCAATCCAGAATGTCTATGGAACAATCTATACTATTTAGGTTTCTTTTTAGGAAACTAATTTTTATTTCGTTTGTAGTTATTTCTTTTACTACCAAGTCTTATGGACAAAACTGTTCTGTAAACGCAGGTGTACTTAATGTCACTATATGTGCAACAGACGATTTAATCCTTGCCGGAAACACACCATCGCCTATTACTGGTAATGTACTATGGACTCAAATATCGGGGCCCACTGTAGTTATAGATTCTCCTAATAGCCCAACAACAACTGTAGGCGGTTATACGGGCGGTAATACTTATATTTTTAGATATAGCGCCACTTGTGCTGACGGAATTGCAACCTATCAGGACAAAGTTGTTAATGTACAACCCATTACGATTGCTAATGCTGGTAATAACATATCAAGTTGCCCTAATAGTAACGGGACACTTACAATTATGGCAAATACTCCAAAAAACCCCGGAGAAACAGGATTTTGGGATATTGTTGGAGCTAATAATGCTGGAGTTGTAATTAATTTTCCAAACCTACCTACATCAACTATTACCTTACCGCAAACGAGTTGTGGTACAAGTACGCTTGAGTGGGTTATAGAAGGGCCAGAATATTCGCCAGGACAACGATGCCGAACTTCATCGCAAATCACAGTGACTAATTATGGAGGAGTTACTCCAGTTACTGCTGGAGCAGACCAAACCTTAAGTAATTGTTATACTACTACACAAACTACAAATCTTACTGGTTCTTATGGCGGATGTAATATTAATGGGCAATCTGGTCTATGGACATTTGTAAGTGGTCCTAATACTCCAACTATTAGTAGTCCAAACTCTAATAAAACTCAAATATCTAACCTTGTTCAGGGAATTTATACTTTTAGATGGGCAGTTACTGGACCATGTGCCTCTGGGAATGATTTGGTTACCATTGCTGTTCCTGCTGCAACGCAAAATGTAACTACTTTACCAGGTGGAGATGAAAATATATATTTCTGTAATAACACAATTACTCAAGTTACTCTTGTAGCTCAAACTCCTTTGTATGCAGGTGAAACAGTACAATGGACTCAGATTGCGGGAGATCCTGGTGCAATGATTGTTTCACCAACCAATCCAACAACATTAGTCACTAATATATCAAATGCTGGTAATCCATATAAATTTAGATATACCTTAACCAATAATAATACAGGTTGTGTTTTTACCAAAGATTATAATGTACAATATAATGGCGCAACAAGAACAATTGTAGCTAATAATGGTGAAGATATGGTGGGAAGTTGTAATGCAACTGTATTTACAATTCCGCTTACAGTTACAGGAACAGGCGTAAATCAATACAGGATTGTAAGTGGCCCAAGTGGTTCACCTTTAGGTCCATTTCCTACTGCTTTACAAGATATTGGAAATTCTTTGACTCTTACCCTAACCTCATCTGGAGATTATAGTGTCGAATTTATCAGGAGTCAGAATGGATCTCCTGTTAATTGTGATTTTGGGTTTGATACGATGACAATTTTAGTTTCTGGAGCTCCAACACCTTCTAATGCAGGTTCTGATGTGAGTTTGCCTTGTGGAGACACAACAACAATGCTATCTGGAGTGGCAATAGATGATGGTTTGCATTTTTGGAGTCAGTTAAGTGGCCCTAATACCGCTACTATTGCAGATATTTTTGCTGTCGATACACAAATAAGCGGACTTATTCCGGGAACATACGTTTTTCAATATATAACAAAAGGTGGTGGTGCAACATGTGGTTTCTCTGTAGCTTCGGTAACTATATATGTTTCTGCAAGCAATCTCGGAACAACAGATGCGGGGCCTGATCAGATTGTTTGTGCCAATTCGCAAGTTACTATGGCTGGTTCACCCCCGCTAAGTGGCGAAATTGGAGAATGGATTCAAACAGGCGGCCCCAATATAGTTATTTTTTCAAGTCTTAATGATCCAAATGCTGTTGCTACAGGTTTTGCCACAACGGCTTCTGCATATACATTTGAATGGACAATATCCTATCTTCATCCTGGTCCAGCCTGTAGTGCATCTATTTCTGATACAGTTACAATTACGACAAATAATGCTCAGGCTGCGTCAAATTCTGATGCAGGACCAGATGCATGTTACCCATCTGGTACAAGTACTTTTAATCTTGCTGGTAATACTCCTACTCTTACAGAATCTGGAGTTTGGACTGTTGTTCCTACAACCGGAGTTGTAATTGCAAATCCAAATGATCCTAATACAATGGTAACTGTTCCCGGAAATGGAACTTATGTTTTTACATGGTCTATAGAAACAGCGACCAGACTATGCGAACCTAACAAAAATAGTGTTTCTGTAACTATAGCAAATACTCCACCAGAGGCAAATGCAGGCCCTGATCAGGAAATATGTGGTAATACAATTACGATGGCTGCAACAGCTACTAGCGGTGGAATTGGAACCTGGACAAGAATTTCGGGTGCAGGAAATTATAGCATAAGCGATGAACATGACCCTAATGCAGTTTTTACCTTTGCTTACAGCGGTTATTATATTTTTAGATGGACTATAAATGCCGATGTTTGCGGTGTTGCTTTTGATGATGTAACCTTATCAATTGGAATTCCTCCTCATGCAGCAGTTGCAGGCCCAGATCAATATATCTGTAGTAATAACAGTGTTACTATGGCTGGAAATAATTATGATGACTTTTTTGAAAGCGGACAATGGACTTTACTCTCTGGAGCTCCTAATCAGCCAAATATTGTAAGCCCATCTAATCCTAATACTGTCATTAATGGCCTTGTAGCTGGTACTTATACTTTTAGATGGACAATTTTAGCAAAAAATATTTATTTATGTAGCGGTAGTTTTGATGATGTGACTGTTGTAGTTGCTCCTGCTGCCAATGCAGGCCCTGATCAGTCTTATTGCGATGTAAGCAGTATACAACTTATAGGAAATAATAATTCGACAGGAACATGGGTTCTTACTAGCACAACAGGAAACGTAAATGATGTAAATATTACACAATCTCCGCCAGACAGTTACATTGCAAATGCAACAGTTGTACCCGGAAATAGTTATGTTTTTACTTATACGACCAATCCTGTTACTTATCCTGATAGTTCGGTTTGTCCCGGATCATCAGATTCAGTAAATATCACTGTTTATAGCGGAGCAAGTGTAGATCCGAATGCTGGAGCAGATCAAATTTTATGTATTCAGGATGTTGGAGGAGTTACCTCTCTAGATGGAAACATTCCTCCTCCAGATGTTTCTTTAGCTCAATGGCAATTTGCTTATCAGCCTACGGGAAGCGTTGCTGTTATCGATACTCCTACTGCTCCCAAAAGTACTCTTTCGGGTTTAACAGTTCCTGGACTTTATATTTTAGAATGGGTATTTGAAAGTAATAGCTGCCGAACCTTATCTGATATTGTTAGAATAGAAATGAATGCTGCTCCAAGCACTGCAAATGCAGGTCCAGATGATACAGCTGCTTGCCAAACAACATATAAAACTGCTGCTGTACCACCTACAGTAGGTATCGGAACTTGGTCTTTTGCCACCCCAACAGATGATCCATCTGCAGGCGCTGTGGTAATAGATAGCCCAAATAGCCCCGTGACAACTTTATCTAACATTACAACGTTAGGAACATATATCTTAACGTGGACTGTAACAAATGGTCCATTTAGTAATCCGTCTTTATGCCAGCCAACCTCAGATACGGTTGAAATAACATTTAATGACATACCTCCTTCTATTGCAAATGCTGGCCCTGATCAAGAATTATGCGATGTTACTCTTGCTACTATGAATGCTGTGGCAGTAACTTCAGGTTTAGGGACTTGGACACAAGTTCCTGGCGGTCCTAATACAGCCAATATTGCATCACCAAATAATGAAAAATCTCTAATGTTAGGGTTGATTCCTGGAACGTATGAATTTTTATGGACAACTACGACTCTTAATGTAAACGGATGTATCTCTCAGGATTCTGTTAAAGTCACAATATATCAATTACCGTCAACTGCTAATGCCGGACCAGATCAAACAATTCCGCAATTCTCACCAGTAAATCTAAATGCTGTTCCGCCAACTGTAGGAACAGGAGTTTGGACTCAGGTTTCTGGCCCAACAATAATAGGATTTGATGATGATACATCTCCTACAACTGCAATTGCTGGAACAATCTCTGGAACTTATGTTTTACAATGGACTGTAACCAATGGTAACTGTGCTGTTTCTACAGATACTGTTACTCTTACTATTCTGGCTGTTGCTGATTTGGAGCTAACAAAATCTGTTACGCCTAGCAAAGGAAGTGCAGGTGATGTTGTAACTTTTACTATTCAGATTTTTAATAACAACTCATTGGGTGGTACAGTCGATGCTACTGGTGTAGCTGTTCGCGATTTCCTTCCAACTGGTTATACTATAGTGCCGGGTTCTGTAAATCTTGCGGGACAATACAATATTGGTGATAATACAATTTTATGGTCTAATCTAATGGTTCCTAACGGAGGCAGATTAAATTTAATTTTTAAAGCCACCATTAATTCAACAGGATCTTATGTAAATGTTGCCGAGATAGTTGCTTCAAACCAATTTGATCCTGATAGTACCCCAAATAATCATGTTCCAACAGAAGACGATCAGGATAAAGCTGCTATAATACTGGATGTTGTCGATTTATCGCTTGCTAAATCAGTATCACCAGCAGTCGTGAGCATTAATGACAATGTAATATTTACTATTAGTGTTACCAATAGTGGTCCTAATAATGGTAGCGGAATAACTGTTCTGGACAAATTACCTCCGGGATATACTTACGTGAGCGATAATGGTGCAGGTAAATACAATAACACTACAGGAATCTGGAATGTTGGTAATCTTAATAACGGGAACTCTATCTCGCTCCAAATTACAGCAAAGGTTAATGTAGCAACCTCAGCTAATTATATAAACGTTGCCGAGATTCAAACCGCGCGCCAACTTGATCCGGATAGTACGCCTGGTAATGGACTTCCTGAGGACGATATGGATGATGCCGCTATAACTTTAAAATTAGCCGATTTAGAACTTAGTAAAACCGTCTTGCCTACAAGTGCAGCTGCTGGAGATGTAGTAGGCTTTACGCTCACTCTAGTAAATAAAGGTCCAGGAAATGCTACAGGAGTAAGTATACAAGACGTTATTCCGGTTGGGTATACATTAGTTCCGGGATCAGTATCTAATGGCGGAATATATCAGGTGGCTAGTGCAACACTTGAGTGGAAAAACTTAGCATTGGCCAACGGTGCTACTACAAATTTAACATTTAATGCAACTGTAAATCCTACAGGTAATTATTTAAATACAGCTCAAGTAACGGCAAGTGATTTGCTAGATCCTGATAGTACACCAAATAATGACGATGGCGACCAGAGTGAAGATGATGAAGCTAATGCTAAAATTATCTTTATTGGCCCATCTGCAGATTTATCTTTAGTAAAAAATGTAGTTGCAGGAAATACAAGCCCATTGATAGGAAGTCAGATTTCATTTGAACTTATTATTACTAATAGCGGGCCAAACAATGCTACAGGAGTTCAGGTACAAGATTTGTTGCCTGATGGTTACGAATTTACAAACTATAGCTCATCTGCTGGTCTTTATAATGATACTACAGGTTTCTGGAATATTGGTAGTATTGATACAGGAGTTTCAGAATCTCTTATTATTGATGCAAAAGTATTGCCTTCAGGTACTTATTTAAATACGACTCAGGTTACAGCAAGTGATTTGCCTGATCCTGATAGTACACCAAATAATGACGATGGTAATCAGAATGAAGATGATGAAAGTAGCGTATTTGTTACCCCAATTCAGCCTTATACAGATTTATCATTAACCAAAACAGTAAATAATGCAACACCATTAGTTGGCTCACAAGTTACTTTTGAAGTCATCGTAACCAATAACGGTCCGCAAAATGATTCAGGTGTACAAGTAACAGATTTATTACCTGATGGATATACCTACAACGGATTTACAATTTCTACAGGAACTTATAATCCAACAACTGGAGTGTGGACTATTGGTAATATAATTAACGGAAAATCAGAAACATTGCAAATAACAGGAACTGTAAAAGCAACTGGTAATTATATAAATATTGCCGAAGTTACTGCGTCTGATCTTCCTGATCCTAATTCTACACCAAATAACGGAGTACCAACAGAAAACGATTATGGAACAGCGACCACAACTCCTATTAATCAATCTTCGGATTTATCATTAACCAAAACAGTAAATAATGCAACGCCAATAGTTGGCTCACAAGTTACTTTTGAGGTGGTAGTTACCAATAGTGGTCCGCAAGATAATACAGGCGTACAAATTACAGATTTGCTTCCTGATGGATATACCTACAACGGATTTACAGTTTCTACAGGAACATATAATCCAACAACAGGATTGTGGATAGTTGGTAGTTTAGTTAACGGAAAATCTGAAACATTACAGATAACAGGAACCGTAAAAGCAACAGGTAATTATATAAATATTGCCGAAGTAACTGCAGCAGCACTTACTGATCCAGATTCTACACCAAATAACGGAAATACTGCCGAAGACGATTATGCAACCGCTACAGTAACACCAACAAACCAATCTTCGGATTTATCATTAACCAAAACGGTTAATAATGCAACGCCTTTAATTGGCTCACAAGTTACTTTTGCTGTAGTTGTAACTAATAATGGTCCACAAGACAATACTGGCGTACAAGTAAAGGATTTATTACCTGATGGATATACTTATAACGGTTTTACAGTTTCTACAGGAACATATAATTCAGTAACAGGATTGTGGTTAATTGGCAATTTAGTTAACGGAAAATCAGAAACATTACAAATAACAGGAACTGTAAAAGCTACAGGCGATTATCTAAATATTGCCGAAGTAACCGCAGCAGATCTTCCAGATCCTAATTCTACACCAAATAACGGATTACCTACAGAAAATGATTATGCAACCGCTACAATAACACCAACAAACCAATCTTCGGATTTATCATTAACTAAAACGGTTAATAATGCAACACCATTAGTTGGCTCACAAGTTACTTTTGCTGTTGTGGTAACCAATAATGGTCCGCAAGATAATACAGGCGTTCAAGTAACGGACTTATTACCTGATGGATATACTTACAACACATTTACTGTCTCAAGAGGAACATATAATGCTACATCAGGATTATGGACAATTGGTAATTTAGCCAACGGAACATCAGAAACACTGCAAATAACAGGAACCGTAAATGCAACAGGCAATTATCTAAATATTGCCGAAGTAACCGCAGCTAATCTTCCTGACCCTAATTCTACCCCAAATAACGGAAATACTACTGAAGATGATTATGCAACCGCTACAGTAACACCAACAAACCAATCTTCGGATTTATCATTAACCAAAACGGTTAATAATGCAACACCATTGGTTGGCTCACAAGTTACTTTTGCTGTTGTGGTAACCAATAATGGTCCGCAAGATAATACGGGTGTTCAAGTAACGGATTTACTTCCAAACGGATATACCTATAACGGATTTACTGTTTCAAGAGGAACATACAATTCAGTAACAGGATTATGGACAATTGGTAATTTAGCCAACGGAACATCAGAAACATTACAGATAACAGGAACTGTAAAAGCTACAGGCGATTATCTTAATATTGCCGAAGTAACCGCAGCTAATCTTCCTGACCCTAATTCTACCCCAAACAACGGAAATACTGCCGAAAATGATTATGCAACGGCTACAATAACACCAACAAGTCAGTCTTCGGATTTATCATTGACTAAAAAAGTAAATAATTCAACTCCGCTGGTAGGTACAATCGATACTTTTGAAATTGTAGTAACTAATAGTGGTCCACAAGATAATACGGGGGTTGAGGTACGTGATTTGCTCCCTACAGGATATACCTACAATAGCTTTACAATTTCAACAGGAACTTATAATCCAACCACAGGAATATGGACAGTAGGTAATTTACGCAACGGAGCATCTGAAACTTTACAAATAACCGCAATTGTAAATCCTACCGGAAACTACATTAACGTTGCCGAAGTAACAGCAGCAGATCTTCCTGATCCAGATTCTACGCCAAATAACGGGGTTACTACAGAAGATGATTATGCAACTGCATTTGTAACACCAATATTGAAAGCAAATGATTCTGATTTATCGTTAACAAAAACCGTAAATAATGCAACACCTTTAGTAGGTTCACAGATTGTTTTTGAAGTTATCATCACAAACAATGGCCCATTAGATAATACAGGTATTGAAGTACGAGATCAGCTTCCGACTGGATATACTTTTAATGGCTATTCGCTTTCAACAGGAACTTATAATTCTACAACAGGATTGTGGACTGTAGGTGGCTTAATTAATGGAAAATCTGAAACCTTAGAGATAACAGCAACTGTAAACCCAACAGGGAATTATGTAAATGTTGCCGAAGTAACTGCAGCTGATCTTCCTGATCCTAATTCTACACCTAACAACGGTGTACCAACAGAAAACGATTATGCAACTGCAACCACTACTCCTATCAATCAGACTGCAAATTTATCTTTAACTAAAACTGTAGATAAGTTAAGTCAGCTAATTGGTAATCAAGTAACTTTTGAAGTTATTGTAACTAATAGTGGCCCTCAGAATGTTACAGGTGTAGAAGTAACCGATTTATTACCTTCTGGCTATACTTACACTAGTTTTACAGCTACCAAAGGAACTTATAATAAGAACAACGGAAAATGGAATATTGGATCTTTGATAAACGGAGATTCACAAACATTACAAATTACCGCTATTGTAAACGCAACAGGTAATTATGTAAATGTTGCCGAAGTTACAGCGAGCAGTTTACCAGATCCAAATTCAACTCCTAATAATGGCGTTGTAACCGAAGATGATTATGCAACTGCCGTAGTTACCCCAACTAGTCCTTTGGCTGATTTATCGCTTGTAAAAACGGTATTAGGAGGCAATTTGAATCCTGTGTTCGACTCAACGGTTACTTTTGAAATTACGGTAAGAAATAGTGGTCCACAAACGGCAACTGGAGTAAAAGTAATAGACTTACTACCAAGCGGATATCAATACATCACATATAGCTCAACAGTTGGGCAATACCTTAATACAACTGGAATTTGGGATATTGGAACAGTTTCTAATGGTACTTCTGCCTCTTTGTTTGTTACTGCAAAAGTTAACACAACAGGCAATTACACTAATACATCTGAAGTTTACGCTTCAAACGTATTAGATCCGGATAGCACGCCAAATAATGGTGATCCTAACGAAGATGATATCTCAACCATTACCCTTGTTCCTGTTGCCGCTGTTGCAGATCTTTCGATAGATAAAAAAGTAGTTAATAATACCCTTACGCCAAATGTAGGATCTCTAATTACTTTCTCGGTTACTGTAACTAATTCTGGGCCGAGTACAGCAACTGGCGTAACGATAAAAGACATTTTGCCTTCAGGATATGATTTTGTATTCTACAATGTAACATCCGGAAGTTATAATCGCTTTAACGGAATATGGTCGCCAGGAACGATTTTATCTGGTAATAGCCATACTTTATTAATCAATGTTTATGTAAAAAATCCAACAGGAGCTACAGATGAATATCTTAATACTGCCGAAATAATGACTTCAGATCAATTAGATCCTGATAGTACACCAGGTAACGGAATCACTACAGAAGATGATTATGATAGCATATCAGTAACACCAGTAATTGTTATGGCAGATTTATCTATTAGTAAAACAGCATTAAATCAAAATGCTACTCATGATGTAGGTTCACAAGTTATTTTTACTGTAACTGTTACCAACGATGGCCCGGCAGATGCAACCGGTGTAGTAGTTAAAGATTTATTGCCACCTGGTTTTGAGTATGCAACAAGCAGTCCTACAAGTGGTCTTTACGACTATATTACGGGAGTTTGGAATGTAGGATCTATTCCTAGTGGTACCAATCAATCTCTGGATATATACACTAAAGTAAATCCACCAACAGGAGTTGCTAATGAGTACACAAATACAACTGAGGTAATTGCTAGTAACCTACCTGATCCTGACTCTACGCCAAATAACGGAGTTGTTACAGAAGATGATTATGACAGTTTACAGATTAAAGTAGCTGTTGCCGATTTAAGTTTAGAGAAAACTGTTAGCAATAAAAACGCAAATGTAAATGAGGTTGTAACTTATACTATACAACTCAACAACGATGGGCCTAGTATCGCTACAGGAGTTGCTGTAGAAGACATGATTCCTATAGGATTATCTAATATTACGAGCATTAATAGCGGTGGAATATTTAGCAAAAGCATCATAAAATGGGTAAATCTAACCGTGCCTGTTGGCGGAATAACGCTAACTTATCAAGCAACAGTCGAGAATCCGCATGGGCTGGATAGTTTCGATTATCTAAACATTGCTCAGGTTACTGCTAGTAATCAGTTTGATCCGGATAGTAAACCAAATAATGATAATGGAGATCAAAGTGAAGATGATGAAGATTCTGAATTCATAAACATCCCATCAACAGATATTGCCATAAATAAAGAAGTAGATAAAACAGATGTTCCAATGGGTAGCGAGGTGATATTTACAATTATAGCAGAAAACCTTGGCGGCTTAACAGCTACAAATGTTGAGGTACAGGATGTTCTCCCAAAAGGATATGCATTAACTAGTTTTACGGTAACATCTGGAGCGTACAATAGCACAACAGGAATCTGGACAATACCAAGTGTAAATGCAGGAAGTTCTCAAACATTGACCATCCATGTTAAAGTATTAGACTTTAAGGATTACTTGAATACGGCAAGTTTTATAAAAATGGATCAGATAGATACCAATTCGTCAAACAATCAGGATACGGCAACAATTGCTCCTAATTGCCTGAAAGTTTACAACGAATTTTCCCCAAATGACGACGGACAAAATGATACTTTTTATATCGATTGTATTTCACAATATCCTGATAATCGCCTTCAAATATTTAATCGTTGGGGGAACTTAATTTATAATAAAAAAGGATATAACAACACTTGGGATGGAAAAGCAGATGGGTCTGCGAAAGTGCTTCCGGAAGGAACATATTTCTACATCCTTGATCTCGGAGATGGTTCTGCTAAAACCTCAGGATGGCTTTATTTAAAATAAAATGAATAACCAAAATTAAATTGGCTATGATTCAAAATATAAAAAAGATTTTCACCCTCATAACGATGCTATCTGTATTTGGCGCTCTTGCACAACAAGATCCGCAATACACGCAGTATATGTACAATACGCTAACCGTAAACTCTGCGTATGCCGGCTCGTTAGGACATTTGGCCATAACCGGAATATACAGAACCCAATGGGTTGGACTTGAAGGAGCGCCAAAAACGGCTTCATTTAGTTTAGATACACCAGTAGGAAAACGTGTTGGATTAGGTTTATCTGTAATTAGTGAAGAAATCGGCCCATCTGAAGAACAATACATCGATGCTAATTTCTCTTATACCATACAATCAGGATTAACTCATAAATTATCTTTTGGTATAAAAGGCGGCGGACGTGTATTAAATATAGATTGGACAAAAGGAAGCTACAGAGATCCCGATGCTCAGTTCCGTGAAAACATTACCAACAAATTTCTACCAGTTATTGGCGCAGGTTTATACTGGCACGGAGAAAGAGACTACATCGGATTATCGATACCAAATTTTATGACACGCGAACGATATGATTATGATGACATTGCAGATGATCTTGTAAACCAACGCATGCACGTATATCTTATTGGTGGAATTGTTTTTGACTTATCGGCAAACACTAAATTTAAACCAGCAACTTTAATAAAATATGTTGCAGGCGCACCATTAATTGCTGATTTTTCGGCCAACTTTATGTTTAACGATTGTCTAACTCTTGGCGCATCATATCGTACCTCAGATTCTGTAAGCGGACTCGTTTCTTTACAAATATCACCGCAAATACTAGTAGGTTATGCGTATGATTATACCACAACCGAATTACAAAATTACAATAGTGGTACACATGAAATTATGCTAAGATTTGAATTAGTGTCACGCAAAAAAGGATTAAAATCGCCTAGATTCTTTTAATACTATGCTATATGAAAAGAACGATTATTATACTTGTATTATTAGTCATGCAGTTGGTTTATTCGCAAACGAAAAACAAAACTGCCGATGCTCTATTTGATAAAATGTATTATATAGAAGCCGCAAAATCGTATGAAATGTCAATAAAAAATGGCGATGTTTCTAAAGAAATTTTGCAGCGTGCTGGTGATGCCTATTATTTTAATACACAAATGGAAAACGCCAGTAAATGGTACGGTAAGCTCCTTGCCGATTATTCTGATGAAGTTTCGGCTGAATATTATTTCCGTTACGCACAATCTTTACAAGGAATCCAGAATTATGAATTGGCTAAAAAATGGATAAAAAGTTTTTCTGAAAAGCAAAAAACATCAGATTCCAGAGCCGAGAATTTTTCACTAAAAACAATAACACTCGAAGACATTAAAGCCATAAAACCACAGTTTATACTCGAAAATCTTGATATTAACTCGGCGTACTCCGATTTTGGTCCCATGTTTTATAAAGGCGATTTAGTTTACTCGACAACCGTAGATTCTTCTTATTTAAAAACAGATAAATACGGATGGAACGATCAGCCATTTTTAAACCTTCAGTTAGGAAAAATAAGCCCTACCCAAACAGATGTGACTTTTAAAGAACGTTTTGGAAAAGAGATTACAACAAAATATCATGAAGCTTGTGTGGCTTTTTCGCCTGACGAAAAAACAATATATTTTACAAGAAATAATTATAACGGAAAACTGAAAAGAGATTCTAAAGGAATTAATAATTTAAAAATTTACTCAGCAAAAGCGGTAGAAAACGGAAACGGTACTGTAAAATGGGAAAACATAAAGGAACTTCCTTTTAACAGCGATAATTATTCAGTTGGACAACCATCTGTAAGCAAAGACGGTAAGAAACTCTACTTTATTTCGGATATGCCCGGAACAATAGGTTCTACGGATGTTTTTGTAGTAGATATTTTAGGCGAAGATCAATATTCGAATCCTAAAAATTTAGGCGAAAAAGTAAATACTAGCGGGCGCGAAATGTTCCCTTTTATAACTGATAAAGCTTTATACTTTTCATCTGATGGTTTTCTGGGTTTAGGCGGACTTGATGTATTTGAAAGCCGATTAAACAACGAAATTTTTAATATTCCTGTTAACCTTGGAGCTCCACTAAATAGTAGTCTGGATGATTTTGGTTATATTGTAAACGAAGAAACGAACAAAGGTTTTGTATGTTCTAACAGAAAAACAGGCAAAGGTGACGATGATATTTATTCTTTCGAAAGAAGTTGTACACAAACTATTAAAGGGCATGTTTTTGATGCTATTTCTAATGCAAAAATAGCTGGTGCGATTGTTACGCTTAAAAACAAAGAGAATCAAAAAATCGACGAAACGGTTTCTAAAATTGATGGCAGTTTTGAGTTTGATGGAAACATTGCTTGTAGTACATCTTATACAATTGAGGCTGCAAAAGATAATTTTACAACCAATACAACAGCAATTACTACAGCCGAAAGCTCTGGGATTATTCAAGTTCCAATAGGTCTTGATCCTGGACTTATAGAGCGTAAAGATGGTTTATTGAAAATTAAAATTGGTATTATTTTCTTTGATCTTAATAAATCAGATATTCGTTATGATGCCGCAATAGAGTTAAACAAGGTAGTTTTACTAATGACTCAATATCCAGGTGTAATTATAAAGATAGAATCCCACACCGATTCCAGAGCTAATGATCAATACAATCTCGAGCTTTCTGACCGACGAGCTAAAGCGACTAGAGATTATATAATTTCTCAGGGAATTGCTCCTGATAGAATCGAAAGCGCAATAGGTTATGGAGAAACACAGCTTCTTAATAATTGCTCAAACGGAGTTCCTTGTACTGAAGCACAACATCAAATAAACAGACGTAGTGAGTTTATTATTACTAAGATGTAATTTAAAAAAAATAAAATTATTGCAGTCTTGATTACTTAGTAAAACCTATACATCAAGAATTAAGATATAGTATAACACAAAAGAAGCCGTCTCAAATCTTACATTGATACGGCTTCTTTTATTTTATTAATCAAGTCAATCCTTCACAGTACAATTCATCATAATAGCCTTCTTATAAAAAGCCCAGTATTTGCAGAAAAGTCATTGGTAGTACTTATCTGAATTAAGTCAGTTCCAATTCCAAACTGCCATCCATTATTCTCCAATCCTAACCGTAAATACTGACTTGCAGTATTATAGCCATTACCCTTTAGATTAAAGTTTAATGATCCTATAAACTGCATGAATAATTTCCAATTTTCATTTTTACTTATTGTTGGATTATAGGTCATAATTGTAAAAATTTCTCCGTTAGGTGATTTAATAGGTTCAACAGCTGCAAAAGCTAAAAATGAAAAACTCCTAATCGCTTTACTATATGCTATGGCTATTTGTGGAACAAACCCCGAATTGGTGGCGTAACCACCTCCTCCTACACTAATTAAACCCGCTACATCATAAAAGAAAAGAGATTGCCCAAGGATTGAGCTTTCTTCAAATTTTGCATAAGGAGATTCATATCTCAAATAACCAAAATACCCAAACCTACTTTTATCATGCATATATTTAGTCATATACATTTGATGGGTAAAAGCTCTGTTCCCTCCTAAAACTTCTACAGGAATGTCACGATTTTGACTGTAAGAAGTTGCAGTTAAAAATAAAACAAAAAAAACTACTCGTGTATATACATATTTTGGCTTGTAATTATTAGAGTCAATTTTAATATCAAACATAATTTATTTTTGAAATTTTTTAAATGTTTAATGATGGAAAGTGTGGCAAGACTTCTTCTGCTAATTCATTGATGATTTCGGGTATTGGTCGTTTACTAAACTGAATTCCTAATGCAGCATGGTTTACTCCTGCTTCCTGCCATTCGTTTAGCAAATCAATAAGTCCTAATCTTCCAGTTTTTAGCACAAACCCTCCTCTTAATGGTGTTCTGGGAAAATATGGATCTTCTGCCAATTCTATCCATTCATTGGTCATATGAGGCTTAAATTGTTGATTAGGAATTAAAGCTCTCCAAACACTTATTTTTTCACCCAGTCTAATTGTATCATTTTTATGAGTGGTTGCTCCAGGATAAGTAATCCAACCATCACTATTATTTGCTATCCATTCTAACGATTGCTGACTTGATCCTGTAACAAGAGCAGGAATAGATTTTGCCATAGGTTTAGGAATCAGATCCAAACCATTTAGAGAAGTTAGCTCAGAATTAATTCTAGGAAATGATTCCTGACCTATCTTACGTAATTCTTCTAATACTTGTCTAAAACGTTCCCCACGCTTTTCAAAAGGTTGTCCGAATGCAGGAAATTCTGCTGCACGATCTCCAGAACCAACTCCCATAATTAATCTGTTGTTAGATAATTGATCTAATGATCCAGTAACTTTTGCTAATGAGATAGGATGCCAAAAAGGTAATACAATACTTCCTGTGCCTAGAGCAACATTCTGGGTTTGTCCTGCAAGGAATGACAGATAAGTAAACGCATCATATACTTGACCAGCGTCTCCAAAACCAGGATCAAACAATGGAATATCACGTACCCAAATAGCACCAAAATTTTTATCGTCAATTTGTTTGATATACTTAGTATGCTCATTAAAAATATTAAGATTGCCAGCATAGAGGTCCAAAGGCAAAAAGATACCAAGCGTTAGTTTGTTTGGAGCATAAATACGATTGAATGCTTTGTGATTTTCAAAAGTTCGAATTGAATTTTCCATGTAATGTAATTTTTTAATTATTTGTATTTATAGAATATTAGATATCTAGAATTATAGATATCTTGTTTTAAAAAATAGAATAGTACCTTTTCAGGCATCCATCCTAAATCATTTTAAGATTATAACTGAACACCTAATTTATTGATCTGCATTAAAATTGGAGTTTCTAACTATAGCGCCTGTTTAATATAATCTCCTAATTCTTGAATTTTTTCTTCGTTACGCTTATAATATGTCCACTGCCCTTCTCTCACTGATTTTAATAAACCAGCACTTACCATTGATGACAAATAGGATGACGTTGTAGATTGAGAAATACCTGCTTTCTTTTGTATAACGCTCATGCATACCCCATAATCTTTTACCTCAGGTTCAATATCTTCAATAGCAAAATGAGCATGCGGATCTTTTAACCACGACAAGATTAGTATGCGGTGTTCGTTTGACAACATTTTAAACAATTCAATCATATCTAGATATCTATAATTATCGATACAAAGAAACTAATAAATAGTTATACTGTCAAAAAAATTGACAAAAAATATTTATATCACACGGTTAAAATAGGAATAAAAGAATAACACCCCACAAACATTGTCAACGGTTTCAACCGTTGGAGCGCAATGCATCGTCCCAATCTGTCATTTCTCATCGTAAGATTGATTAGTAATAATAAGAAACCTCCAAAATCCGAAGATTCTGGAGGTTTTATTTTCAAATTCTTAAGCTATCTCATAGAAGTTAAAACTATAAAATAGTTATTCTAATCAACCACCACCACTACGTTTTGCAGTTGTAGTTGCTTTTAGTTTATCCTGAACATTTTTAAACATTAAATAATCAGAAATAGTCGTTGGCCCAGGATATAAATTACTTTGTACTGCATGAGGTGGATATTTTTCGTATGTTTTAACAAAGTCACCAATTATATTTTGGATCGTAGGTAGAAACCATGTTTTTTCAGTAAAGTTATTCATAAACAAATCATATCGTTCTTGAGGATCTGCCCATAAATCAAATATCTGAGGCACAGTTGCTACATAATTGCTTCCCCCTTTCCACCCTAAATTAGAGTCTACGGCCAATCCTCCAGTGCTTGCACCATTATCACCACGTAAATTAAATACGGCTTTAAATTTACCTATTCTGATAGCTCCAGGAGTTAACTCATCTTCTGTAAAATAAAACCACATATCTCTTTTTGATTTTCCTGTACCAAATAAAACTGGAGACATATCGTAACTATCAAAAATAGTTGGCTTGCCTTCTCTGTCTATAGTTGGTAATTCCTGACCAGACAATGCTGCAAATGTTGCCATAAAATCTAGCGTTCCCAAAATATCATGGTTTTGAGTTCCAGCTTTAATTTTACCAGGCCACCATGCTAATGTCGGAATACGGCTTCCTCCCTCACGGTCAGTTCCCTTTGTCCCTCTAAATGGTGTATAACCACAATCTGGATAAACATCCTGCCATGTTCCGTTATCTACTGTATATATAATTAAAGTATTTTCTGCGATTCCAAGATTTCGTACTTCATCCATAATGCGACCTATTCTGGTATCAAGCTCTACAATACAGTCCGCATATTTGTTTTTACCAGATGATTTTCCTGCAAAATCAGGATGTGGTATGTTTGGCTGATGATTTTTGGCAAAAGATATTTCCATAAAAAAAGGTTTATCTTTTTTCCCATTTTCTTTCAACCATTTTATAGATTCCTCTTCGGTATATTGGTCTAGATATGGAATTACTTTTCCATCTATTTTTCTAACTTCTCTATAAGGTTTTCCAGCCTCACCTTCTAAAGCTCCTTTAGTTCCTTTTACCCACTGTGCTCTAATATTTTCAGGCATATCAGCATTCCACTCAGGATCAGTATACGTATACGCATTTAAGTGATATAACGTTACGTTTTTCATCACATCAAAACCCTGAGCGATTGGCATCGAATAATCCTCTTCGCCAAGATGCCATTTTCCAGCAAAGAAAGTACTATAGTTTTTGCGTTTTAACAAAGAAGCAAGCGTCCATTCGGCTTTTGGCAAACCACCACCATCTCCAGGAAATGCAACAGTTGTCATACCGCTTCGGTTAGGGATTCGCCCAGTTATTAAGGCTGCTCTTCCGGGTGTGCAGCTTGGCTGTCCGTAAAATGACCAAAATTGAATTCCTTCTTTAGCCATTTTATCAATATTAGGAGTTGCAGCTCCACGACCCTCTCCTCCACCATAGGGACCTAAGTCGCCCCATCCGGTATCATCAGATAATAAAATAATAATATTTGGACTCTTTTGGGAATATCCAATTAAAGTCGCAAAAGAAAAACATATCACAGTAAGAACAGTAATAATGTTTGATTTTTTAATAGGTACTTTTTTTGTGTTCATAATTTTTTGGGGATAAATTAGTATTAAGGGGTAATATTATTTTATCTGATTTATTGGATATGAAACTTATGCAACTTAGAATTTATTTAAAATCAGACTATTTGGCTATTTTTTTTTAAATGCTAAAAGCACTTTTTATTCTGACTAAGGAATTGCAGAAAATATTGGTTAAATCAAAACTAAAAAAAATAAAAACCCAATCAATTATGTTCTGTGTCCAAAAACGTTTCATGTTACAATGTGGAACAAGTTAAATGCAACAATACTATTTTGGATATGAGACAAACAAAGCATTAACATCAATAAAGAATTTTAAAAAATATTATATCTAATCCTTAACTTTTGCAGCACATCCCTAAATTATAGGCACAAAAAAAGACTTTAAGTTTTTCCCTAAAGTCTCCGTTTGATAGCTGCGATAAAATTTTATTCCGTTTTTCCCTTAAAGCTTGCATAAATCGCCATTGCATGTCCATGTCCCAATTCAAACTCTTCTTTGAGCCAATTTGTTATTTGGGTAGCCTTTACAGTTTCGATAATATTCCCATCTTTCACGAATCCTTTCTTTTCAGCAAGTTCTTTAAACTGGGCTGGTGTTTTACCCGTTTTAGTTTTAATGTTGTCTATATACGCTTGAAATGACATAATTTTATAGATTTAGTTTGTGATACAATTTATAATAAATAGCTAATATTCCCAAGAAAATTTCTAAGATTAGTCTGCAATAAATATACTTGAGATAAAAAATTAATTTTTAGCAGATGAATAATAGAACATCCATTGATGTCCAAATTTATCTGTAAGATGACCAAATAGGGCTCCAAAAAAAGTCATTTCTAATGAATGAGTTGCATAGCCATCTTTGGCCAGATGAGCATAAGTTTTTCTTATTTCATCCTCACTATTAAAAGTAAGCATCATTGCGACAGCATTTCCTTTAATAAAGTTTTCTGGTGCCATATCTGATCCCATAATTACAATAGAGTCACTTTTGAGTGTGGCGTGCAAAATACATTTTTTCATTTTTTGTGGCAAATCTTCAGCCATTGGCGAATCGGCTATGGTTTGTAGCTCGAGTTCACCACCAAGACATGCTTTGTAAAATGTCATGGCTTCCCGACAATTGCCATTAAATGTTAAATAAGAATTAAGCTGTACCATTTTTATTGTTTTATTATTGTTGCGGAAATTGAGCCATATCCATGTATAGAACATCCCAAAGATGACCATCAAGATCCTCAAAGCATCTTTGTTGCATAAAACCATAATCTTTAGCTTCGGCATATTCCTTACCTCCTGCTCTTAAAGCTTTATCAATTGTTGCATTAACTTCTTGAGTGCTATCTAGGGATAAAGAATTAATAACAGAAGCGGTTTTAAGAGTATTACCGATTTCTTTTTTGGTAAATTCATTAAATTTTGAATGCGTTAAAAGCATTACATAAATTTCTTCGGTCAGAACCATGCAAGCAGCAGTTTCGTCTGTAAACTGTGGGTTATTTGTAAATCCGATTGCTGTGTAAAAAGACTTTGCCTTTTGTAAATCTGCTACAGGCAGATTGATAAAAATTTTAGTTGCCATTTGTTTAATTTTTTAATTGTTAAATTGATTAATACAAAGATCGAACAGAAATAGTAGAACAAGAATATATAAAAATGACAACAAAAGGGTGTTTTACGACAAACTATATTTATCTTTGAAATGGTATGAAATTAAAGCTATGACAAAAAAAGTAAGTGTCCTTGTTCCTGAAAGCTCTGTTTTGCAAGCCATTGCAGATCCTCAGTATCTATTTTCGGCAGTAAACCAATTTATGTTATCTTCTGGCAAAGAACCGCTGTTTGATGTGCAGTTAGTTGGCTTAAAGAAAGAAGTAAAACTAAATGACGGGTTATATTCTGTAAACGCCTCTCACCTTTTAAAAGATATTACAACAACTGATTTAATTGTAATACCTGCATTATTTGGTGATATGAAGAATGCAATAGCACTAAATCAACAATTTTTGCCTTGGATAAACGAACAATATGATAAAGGTGCCGAAGTAGCTTCTTTATGTGTTGGTGCATTCTTGCTGGCTTCTACAGGATTATTGAATAATAAAAAATGTTCTACACATTGGGGATTTCAAAACGAGTTTAGAGAAATGTTTCCCGAAGTAGAAGTTGTCGACGGAAGTATAATTACCGAAGAATTGCGTATTTATTCTAGCGGAGGTGCAAACTCTTACTGGAACTTGTTGTTGCATCTGGTAGAAAAATATACGGATAGACAAACCGCTATATTGGCTTCTAAATATTTTGCTATTGATATAGATAGAGATAGTCAGGCAGCATTTGCCATGTTTCAGGGTCAAAAAAATCATAATGATACGGCAATAAAGCAAACGCAGGAATTTATTGAAGATAATATTCAGGAAAAAATTACAATCGATGAATTGGCAGAACTAGTATCATTAGGCAGAAGAAGTTTTGAAAGACGATTTAAAGCCGCAACCAACAATTCTGTTTTAGAATATATAAATAGAGTGAAAATTGAATTTGCCAAAAAAAGCTTTGAAACCAGCCGTAAGAATATAAACGAAGTAATGTACGATGTAGGCTATACAGATACCAAAGCATTTCGTAGTATTTTTAAGAAAGTCACTGGATTAAACCCTATAGAATACCGTAATAAGTACAATAAAATGGTTCTTAACTAAAAAGTTGTATTTATTAACCCGATTGTACAGATATACAAAACGTTAGCGCGGAAATTCTTTCCGTGACTGCAAAATATAAGATATCATTCTAAGTTCCAGAGGAACGCTATATTTATAGAAATTCATGTTTTTTTTTGTAAAACCCCGTAGGGGGTGGCATATGAATCCGCAGAAAAATCTAAATATCGCTACGCTGTAGCTTTACCTCAAGAACCTGCATATTTTCTATAAACATGATGCTCCGATGGAGCAATTTCACTTCATATTTTCTAAAACTTTCTGAGAGTTATAGTGTCTTCTAAACTTGAAAATCACATTTAATTACGGGAAATTCCTTGTATATGTTATCTCACTTAAAGTACCCAAAAAACACTTTTTTAAAAACATTACTTTCATATATTTGTTTACTACAAAACCAAAGTTTTTTCACAAGCTGACATTATAAACCACTTAATCAAACAATTAAACCAAAAATTATGACAATAAAACATTTAACGGCATTTTTGTTTTTTGCCTTACTTGGGTGTAAAAGTAATCAGGAAATTAATAAGCAAAATATTGAAAATGCTATTACAAAAAATGCCTTACAATTATTAGAGGACAAAAGATTTCATTCTGTTTCAATAACTGTGTTTAAAGATGGAGAGTCTACAATAAAACATTTTGGAGAATTATCTATCGGAAAAGGAAACAAACCAAACGATTCTACACTTTATGAATTAGCTTCTGTAACTAAAACTTTTACGGGCTATGTAGCCGCTAAAGCTGTACTTGATAAAAAAATAAATTTAGATGATGATATTAGAATCTATCTAAGCGAGCCTTATCCTAATTTAGAATTTAATGGGGAATCCATAACAATCAAACACCTTCTCACGCATACAAGTGGGTTTCCTAATTTCCCTATAAAAAGCGAAAATAAAGAAGCTTTTTTTGAAGGATTAAAACTAATCAAAATTGAAACTAAACCTGGAGAAATATATTCCTATTCAAACACAGCTCCAGAGTTAACAGCATATATACTTGAAAAAGTATATCAAAAGCCATTTGAGGAATTGGTAACTGAATTTGTTTTGAAACCAAATAAAATGAACCAAACCAAATTCACCTTAAATGATAATGAAAAAGCAATTTTAGTAAAGGGTTACAATGATAAAAACGAATTAATGCCAAACTTCAATAGAACTTTATGGGGAGGAATTTCAGGATTGCACTCTACGCCTGCGGATTTAGTAAAATATATGAAATTGCAACTTGACAAGTCAAATCTTGTTGTAAATGAATCTCATAAAAAATTATATAAAGAAGGTTCAGATTTTTGGGAAGGTTATCATTGGTATATATTAGAAAATGATAATGAATTAATTTATAGACATCACGGAGGCATATACGGAATGCAAAATTGGTTTGTGATTTATCCTAAAAAAAATATGGGAATATCTATATTCACAAATACCAGCTTTAATGAAACAGGAGAAATTTTGGAAAAAGTGGTTAATAAATTATATGAAGACCTAAATAAATAGATATAAACTGAAAAACAATAGGCTTAATTTCATGATGATTTTATGCTTAAAAAATTAGCCATTAACCCTACTTGCAAATTTTTTAAAACTTCTAAAAAAAGGTGCTGTCCAAAATTAGACAGCACCTTTTTTATATTACTTAAGAAATAGTGAATTTTGTAAATAGCTATTGCGAAATAGTATTGTTTTTTGGTGGAAAAAAGAAATGTGAAGGCTTACTTAAAAAATACCTAAAGATTGCTCTTGCTACTTGTCTTAATTCCAAAAGCGGAATGTTTCTGGAACGAAATGCAAGTCCCAGCGACAAGCTGAAACTTACCATAAAATTGACTAAACCTATAAGACCGATACCAATCACAGACCAGATAAGCATCCATTGGTCAACATAAAAATCAGCGCCATATATCGCTAATGCGAAGTTTCCACTCGCAAAAGTAATGTGCCTAACATCGATATTTAACCCGAAGAATATCCCAATAAAAGCTGTACTTCCCATAAAAACTCCAAACCAGAAATTAGAAATAATCCCTGCCCATTTTTTTTCATATAACGATGCCAATTTCTTAGTCCACTTCTTGCCTAAACTTAATTTTAATAATGGGTGTTCCTGAATACGATAGTAAATATGATTGTGTTTATCACGATTAGCAATACTACCAGCAATAATTCCTGATAAAAACAGAAAAACTCCTGCTATGGCTGCATGAAAAATTGCTGCTGAATAAATCGGATTTAAATCCTGTAATAAAGTTGGCCACTTTTCCTGAGCTATATTATAATGAAATATTTGATCAATAAGCCAGATACCAAGTAATGAAACAGGAAAAGCTACAATTACGTTCCCTACAAAAGCAATAAACTGTGAGCGGAATACTCGGGCAAAAAATATGGCAAATTCTTTATACTTATAATCTTTTTTATCTTGTGTTTTTTGCTTAAACCCTTCTTGTAAAGCTCTTACCAATGCAGAAGCTGTCATTGCAGGTTGCTTTGTTGCGAGTGTAAATCCAAGAATATAAATGATGATGAATCCTATAGAATAATTCATGCTATATAAAAAAACATGTCCAAATCCGCTGGCTTCTACTTTTCCTAATAAGAGTTTGATAATACATAATATCCCTACGATAAAACCTCCTCCAGCGGCTGAAAGAAGCATTTTATAATATTCTTTACTACTGTTGGTTATATAATGTTCTCCCGTATTAGCGGTATGTTGGGTTATTTCATAAGATAAAAGTTGCGTACTCTCATTAACTAATTTCTGAATATTGTTTTTATCACAATTGTATTTAATCAATTTATATGATAACGAAATAGTATTTCTTTTGGCATCTTCTTCATTACCTCTTATTAAAAGCGGCAACAACGATTTTAGTCTTTGAAGTTGCTGACGGATTCGTAGCAAACTTTGATTTACGTGCAGCGAAATACCAAATTTGTTGCTGTTCTTAAAAGCTGTTTCTATATAAGCAACACATTGTTTATGCAGAATAACTAATTGTTTGTACCCTAAATCTTCTTCATCGATAGAATTCTCAGGAGATTCAATCAGCTTTTCATTCATTAATAATAATTCTCGCTGAAAAGCAATAAATGGACTCTCTAGATTTTCATATTCTGGTACCATCTGGATTACATCTGTTTCCATTGCCGATCCACAAATGCGGTACGTAATAACCTCCATCGCAAAAATGAGCTCATTAAACGAGGATTTTTCATCCGTTAATCCATAAATAGAACGAAATTTAAGTAAAGAAAATAACTCCAGAATTTGTTCTTGAGGTATTTTTTTTATCCATATTGGGTCTGTATTTACAAAGAATAATTGATTTAAAATAAATTGTAAAGTGTCCTTTTCTGGTTGCTCAGGAATTAATTTGGCAAAAATCCTTTTGCGTACTTCAAAGAAGAAATTGGCATCCTGAAGAATACCTGCGTCCGAAAGGATTTTATTAAACTTTTTATTTTCTAAGTGAGCATTAATGCAAACCATTAATCCATTACGATAATTTTGATTCTCTTGAAGTAAATTAATTAGTTCTGATAAATCAACAACAGTTACTGTTTTTGGATTCTTAGGGCGAACTAAATTTACCAATTCTACCAGTAATTCTACATTTTCGCTATTAAATTCCCATAACTGTTCGTTATTAAAGTTTTTTTCAAAATAGTATTTTAATGTCATTTTTGGTTTTCTCCTCAATTTCATTCTAATCAAATTTTATTATAGCTAACCCTCTTATATTAGATACAAAAAAAGGAAGCTCGTTTACGTAATGCAATATACTGTATAAGAATTACAGTCATTTTAATTTTCTCTTAAAGTATTCAGATAGGTACTATTTGTTGTCACCAAAACAATATTGTATTTCTGCATTTATTAAGAAAAATTATTTCAAATTTTTCTTCCAATCGTACGGTAATAATTTATCTAGTGTAGTAAAGACACCATTTGTGACTTCTACAATCGCATTACGATTTTCTTCTGCTAATTGACTAATCAATTCTCGACAGCGACCACACGGAGGGACTGCGTTACCCGAACCATCTACTGCTACAAATGATTTTATCTGATACTCATTATGCTTGAGCATTTCGGCTACAGCACTATGCTCTGCACAAAATCCCATTGAACAGGCTGTATCTATACTAATGCCCGTATAAATATTTCCTTGAACTGTTTCGATAGCTGCCGCAACATCGCCATAGGCAACAAAATTATTTAAAGTCGTCGCCTTCGCAAATTGCATTGCGATTTCTTTTAAGTCTTTATTCATCGTTTTAAAACGTTTATTATTAAAAATAAGAGGTTTTTAAGTATTATTTAATGGAACATCTTAGCAACATTTTGATTGCCAAAATTGGTTCTTCTAAACTTTTTTCTAGAACAAATCTTATATGAAGCAGATTGTCCAATATTAACTGTGTTTTGCAAATAAACACATTCTTTTTATTTAAAAGGAGCAAATAAGCATTGGATTAAGATATTTAACTTTATCGTATCAGCCTATAATAAAAATTTTAAAACCTTTGAAGCTTCTTTTTTTAAAGTGTATTTAGCTACTTTTTTTAAGGTAATTTGCAATTTAAGTTCTTGTTTATCTTGATGGTGCGTACTCTAAAAAAGTACTTTTTATAAAAGATAGAAAAACTGCCCAGAGAATAATTCTGGGCAGTTTTTAATTGATTAATCTAATTTTATTATTTAGGATTAATTAACATATAAGTAACCACTTTTTTCTGTTCTTGTTTCAGCATTTGTTTGATAACGCAGGATGTAAAAATACGTTCCTGCGGGTACAACATTCCCTTTTTGAACAGTCGTTCTTCCGTCGGAAACACCACGAAATACATTATCATTAGATCCATATCCGCTGGTTTCATAGATTTTAACTCCCCAACGATTATAAATTTCGACTGAATTGTCTGGATAATGTTCTAATCCTTCTATTTTGAAATAATCGTTTATTCCATCACCATTGGCCGAAACGGCATTATATATTATTACTCCTGTAGGTGTAACAGCTGCTTCTGCCCTATTGTTATCCTGATTAGGATCTGCAGGTGTTGAAGCGTTTAAAGAGGCAATATTAAGATAATCTCCTGTTCCTTTTACCTTTGCCGTTAACGTTAAAATTTCGGTTGTTCCTGCGGCTAAAACGGGTAAATCCCAAACTCCATTTGAACTAGTATATGTTCCTGAAGTTGTTGTTGATATTACATAACTATATCCCGATGGCAACATTTCGTCTATGCTTACATGCTGAAAATCACTTGTGCCAATATTTGTTGCTGTTATAGTAAATATAACATTTTCTCCAATAGTTGGCGTTGGATTGTTTACCGTTTTTCCTATCGCAATATCTGAACAAACAGTTACTGATACTGGAAAATGAATTGCTACAATCGGATTACAATTAGAAGAATTTATAAATTCTACCTCAACAGAACCATTTCCTGCTGTTGTCCATGTAACAGTTACAAAATCATCATTTAATTGTCCTCCTGCTTTAATTGAACCTCCTGTAACCATCCAATTGTAATCGGACATTGCTGATGTAGTTTTATACGTTACTTCTTCAGCAATGCATGTTGTAGCTTTCCAGCCAATGATTTCTCCTGGTAAATCGGTTCTTATTATTGCTGTTACGGCTAAACGTGTAATGCTTTCACAAGTTCCCGCTGTAAGTGATCCATAATAAACTGTTCCGTTTACAAGAGTTGTTCCTGCCGAAACTATATTTCCGCCATTTGCAGCATCATACCAAGTTACATTACTTTCGTTTGTAACTAAATCTGAAACTAAAGCATTTGATGCTAAACAGAATTCTTGTGTTGCACTTCCTGTTGGTGTTCCTGCATCATTTATAATTGCTGTTACGGCTAAACGTGTAATGCTTTCGCAAGTTCCCGCTGTAAGTGATCCATAATAAACTGTTCCGTTTACAAGTGTTGTTCCTGCCGAAACTACATTTCCGCCATTTGCAGCATCATACCAAGTAACATTATTTTCGTTTGTAACTAAATCTGAAACCAAAGCATTTGATGCTAAACAAAACTCTTGCATTGCATTTCCTGTTGGCGTTGCTGCATCGTTTATCATTGCCGTTACAGCCAAACGTGTAATGCTTTCACAAGTTCCCGCTGTTAATGATCCATAATAAACTGTTCCGTTTACAAGCGTTGTTCCTGCCAAAACTACATTTCCGCCATTTGCAGCATCATACCAAGTCACATTATTTTCGTTTGTAACTAAATCTGAAACCAAAGCATTTGATGCTAAACAAAACTCTTGTGTCGCACTTCCTGTTGGTGTTGCTGCATCGTTTATAATTGCTGTTACGGCTAAACGTGTAATGCTTTCGCAAGTTCCCGCTGTTAATGATCCATAATAAATAGTCCCGTTTACAAGTGTTGTTCCTGCCGAAACTACATTTCCGCCATTTGCAGCATCATACCAAGTCACATTATTTTCGTTTGTAACTAAATCTGAAACCAAAGCGTTTGATGTTAAACAAAACTCTTGTGTTGCACTTCCTGTTGGTGTTCCTGCATCATTTATAATTGCTGTTACGGCTAAACGTGTAATGCTTTCGCAAATTCCCGTTGTTAACGAACCATAATAAA
>NZ_JPRM01000050.1 GCF_000737695.1 Flavobacterium hydatis | reverse complement strand
TTTTTGTAGGTATCATTTATTTACAGAAGCTTTTTTAAAAAGCGAATAAAACTAATTAATTAAATTAAAAAATAATCAGGTATAAATACTTGATTTATAGATAAATGTAAATTTTTAATAAGAAATATAATAAAGTAATTAAAAGAAGGTTTTTACTGGTTTTTGAATAAATAAAAGGATGCTTTTGCAAAGTAAAATCAGATTTTAGGAGCGAAATGTTTCAGAAGTAAAAAGAAATTAATACATATTAAAAAAATATATTTTAACTACGCAGAATAATTGCGTAGTGCAATTTGAATATTTGCTCAAGAAATAAAAACACGTTCTTTTAAATAAAACAAAATGAATTAATCAGGTCAAGTCTAAAGTTACTTCAATAACCATTTAAGATATACTTTAACAATTATCGATTAATTCATTTTATAAAATATGGGGCAGTAGCTCAGCGGTAGAGCAGGTAGTTCTGAAATTATCCTCAAAAGGTCAATCTTAACTTACTTCTCGCATTGATAACGCCCGTGTCGTGGGTTCGATTCCCACCTGCTCCACAATTAATGGTCATTAAAACTTACTTCAGAACACGGCTAATTTCGGTTCGAATCCGAACGAGTTTTACAATTATCATTAAAAAAAAATGAGGGTCAAGATTAACTTACTTCTCGGGGAGACCCAGCAGGTAGCATTTAGTTAATCAATTATCCTCGAATTTAAGGTCAAGTGTTTCTTACTTCAAAAATCTTTTAGGTAGAACTAGAAACACAATTATCTAAATTTTTAAAATTAAAAAAATGAAAACACAAGAATTATTAAAAATCAGTTTACGTCAGAGCGCAATCTTTATTCCAACAGAATTTATTGCAAATGATGTTAAAAAAATATCAGGTACAACATTGGCTTTAGTAGCTAATGTTTCAAAACTTGGATTCACTTTTTCAGAATCGTTATTACATGCTTTAAATAATGTAAATCCGAATTATAAAATTGAAGTTTTAGACGTTTTAAAAGACGTTTTGGGAACAAATAAAAACTGGACTCCATTGGTTAAAGAATGGAATGTTCCTACTGGAGAATCTGTTTTAGATCATATGGCGACTTTGTTTGCTAATCTTTTTAAGTCTAGTAACGGAATCACTTTACAATGCGGACATATTATTCCTAACGATACTTTTCCTTTGGAAAGATATAATGGTTGCCCTTTTTGTGGTACTCCATTTGAATTTGGAAAGATAGAAAACTATGGACAAGGGAGTAAATTAAAGGTTTTAGAATTATGGTCGGAAAAAGAGCTAAATGATTTCTTTACTTCGTTATTGACATCAAAAACAGCTCTGGATGCTACTCAGGTAGAAAGTTTAAAAGCTTTAATTGTGCATTTGCCATTGCCAGATGTTGCTGTTGCAATGAAAGAAACGTTGATGCTTGTTATCGATGCATTAATCGAGCAAGATCAAGCCGAAAAAGCAACACAATATTTTAAAACGCCAGCAGATATTTTGAGATATTTATGGTACAAGAAAACCAATTTATTGCAAGTTATAGATCCAAAAACAATTATTCAGAGAGTTGAAAAAAACAATCAGCACCTGGCACATATGCTAGATAATAGTGTACAAGCCAGAATAACTGCCAAGGAGAACCTGAAACTTAAATATTCTAGAAAAGAATGTTTAATGGTTGCCAATTGGTTGAATAATATTGAAATGAGTGCTGATACTGCTTGCGAAATCATGCATCCAAAAAGAGGAATGTGGGTTCGTTTTATTAGAGCATTGCGTTTGCCTGAATATAGCAAAAGAAAAGGTTTCGAAAAATTAGCCGTTTTATTAGATACGTTCTATAACCAGACTTACGAAGTTTGGCAAGGGAATCTAAATCATTTTCGTTTGAAATTAGATGCAGATAAAACTTTTGCTTTGCTAAAACAACGACCAGGATTATTTGCTCGTTCGTTATTTTCGAATATGCTTTGGTTTGGAGCCGATGAAACGATAGCACATTTTAATGAAATTATAGATAAAGTGCCAGCACGATTGGTTTTTACTTTGAATATGTACGCTCAAAATTATTTTGATAAAACGATTCAGAGAAGTGTGAAACCATTGGGTGGAACTACTAAAAGAATTGAGCCAAATCGTTTGTTGTCATTGTATACAGATGAACAATTGGATGTGATGAAAAATCAAATCGAAGACGTTTGTATCTTGGCAATGAAGAAAAGATTTGCTGCTATTGCAAATGAAAATAAGACAATTTATATAGATCCACAATTGTTTAATATTCCTGTTTCGATAGGAGATAGAAGCGAAAATGTTCAGGATTTACCAGTTGCTTTAATGGGAACACGTTTCCCTATTGAAGGTAACGAAGTGCGATTGTTTATGCAATGGGGTAATGATTTACCAGCGCAACATCTGGATATGGATTTAAGCTGCCATATTGCTTATGAAGATAGTGCAGATATTTGTTCTTTTAGCCGATTAGAAACTAAAGGATGTAAGCATAGTGGAGATATACAAAGAATTCCGAATAAAATAGGTACGGCTGAATATATCAACATAAATATCGACGAATTAGCTAAAGCAAATGCCAAGTTTGTAACTTTTACCTGTAATGCATATAGTAACGGAAGTATAAGTCCGAATTTAATAGTAGGTTGGATGAATAGCAAACATCCGATGAAAATATCCGAGAAAACAGGAGTTGCTTATGATCCATCTTGTGTAGATCATCAGGTTAGAGTGACACAAAATGTTGCTAAAGGGCTTGTTTTTGGAGTTTTGGATGTAGCCAAAAGAGAAATCATTTGGTTAGAAATGACTTTTGCTGGTCAAGTTGTACAAGGATTAGATTATAAAGGTGTAAAAGCATTATTAGCTAAGCTGAACAGTAAATTAAACATAGGAAGTTTGTTAGTTCTTAAAGCCGAAGCGCAAGGTTTGGAAATTGTAGAAGCAGCAACTGCCGATGAGGTTTACGATGCAAATTGGGCAATTAATTCGGCTGCAGTTACCCAATTATTAATAGATTAAAAAAGTAAAAAACTACGAATGTAATGTTCGTGGTTTTTACTTTTGTTTTTATAAGTGAGAGGATTTAATTATATATTTACAGACTTAAGATTTTACTTCATAATTAGTTTTAAAAGTAAGAAACTAACTTAACGCATGAATACTACAAAAACACCTTTTTTAGATACAATATATCATCTCAGAACAATTGAACAGATTATTCTGTATGATAAAGTAATTACGATTTCTAGAGAAGAAGAGACAGATGTTACCTCATTTCTGGAAACCGAATATGAAAGGGAAATTTTAGATTATCCCGGTATAGCTCCCGAATTTAATTCTGAAGCGGCTTTGTGGGCATCCAAAACAGTATATCTAGCGGCACAACTATTATTATATAGAGAACATAATATTAAAGATTTGGTGATGCTTTTGCCAGATTATAAGGGAGAAATAAATGCATCGGCAATACTTTCTGCGGATATTTGTCTGCGTTTTTTACCGCAAATTATCATGGAAATGAAAAGGATAGACCCTGACGATTTGGTTATTCCTATTCTTGAAAAACATTTATTTCAGTTTCATTATTCGGCTGTAGGATTTGAGGTTGACATAGAAAAAATAGATTTTGAGATTCTTGCTGAAAATGATTGTTTGCAGCAACTTTATATAGACCGAATTGTACAGAGAAAAGCAATAAAATTTACCGAATCTGATTTTATAAAAAAACAATTAGAAATAGGATTTGGAGATTATAGAAAACTCTTTTGGGCACAATTATAAAATGATACGAATAAAATAAAAATAGAAGTAAGTAAATGAAAACTACCGATAAATTAAATATTGTTTTAAAGCATATTAAAGACACTTTTGTTGGAAAGAATGAAATTATAGATTTGTTAGGAATTGGATTATTAGCCAGAGAAAACGCTTTTTTGTTAGGGCCTCCAGGAACAGCAAAAAGTGCTATTATCAGAGCATTATCTAACGGAATTGAAGGCGGGAAAAACTTCGAATATCTTTTGACTCGTTTTACTGAACCTAATGAAATTTTTGGACCTTTTGATATTCGTAAACTTAAAGAAGGGGAATTAATAACAAATACTGAGGGAATGATGCCAGAGGCTTCGATGGTATTTCTTGATGAGATTTTTAATGCAAACTCAGCAATTCTGAATAGTTTATTAATGGCGTTGAATGAAAAGATATTTCGTCGTGGTAAAGAAACTAAAAAACTTCCTGCACTTATGTTTGTAGGCGCAAGTAATGTTTTGCCAGAAGATGAATCATTAAATGCGCTATTAGACCGTTTTTTAATTCGTATAAAATGTGATTACGTTGCTCCAGATTTATTACACGAAGTATTATTGGCAGGATGGAAATTAGAAGGTGATGCATCTAAAGAAGTACCAACAATTTCAGCGGACGAAATTAGAGAATTGCAACAACTTTGCCGTAAGGTAGATTTAACCCCAATTAGAAATGAGTACGTAGATATTATTCATAGTTTAAGAAATACGGGTATAAAAGTATCAGACAGACGTGCAGTAAAACTTCAGAATCTTATTGCTGCAAGTGCTTTAATGTGTGGCAGAAGTGAGGCAGTTTTATCTGATTTATGGGTTTTAAAATACATTTGGGATAACGAAGAACAGATTGAAATTCTGGAAGGAATAATTAATCAGATTATCGAAAAAGATAATTCAGATTCGTCTCATCCGCAAGCATTGTATAACAAAACTCCAGATGCCGAAAGCGTGATGAAAGAAGTTAATTACTTAACCGAAAAATGGCAAGTTGAGAATCTTTCTTTTGAAGAGCAAAATGTAATTAAAGATAAACTACGATATATTCAAACCCGTTGCGACTGGATTAAAGATGTCGAAAAGAAAAAATATATTCAGGATCATATAGAATCGTTGTGGCAAAAAATACTTCAAACTATTTAATATGTATTTTTTAGAAATTAAAAAAGAACACAAAGATTTTTTGGGATTAATCAGACATTGGGATAATCTAAAAGTATCTTTTGAAACTGATACGATCTGGATTAAAGATTTTTCTTTGGAGCAAATAGCCGAAGCCGAAATTCAGCAAATTCCATACAAAACGATATATGAATTAAAGGATAATTTATTGTTTGAAAAAGGAAAACTTTTACCTTCCAAAAAATTGCCTTCAGGATTATTGTGGACTCCAATTTTGCGTGCATTACCAGTTTCTTTGCCTAAATTCAATCATAACTTTTTTGGCGTAGACCAAAAGCTCAAAATAGTTTTAAAACCTTCAGAAGATATAAAAGAGGCTATTGCTTTGCTTGTAGATTACGAGGAATTGAAGCTGTATATAGAGTCGGCACCAAAATATAGATTAGAACCTTTGCAATGGGTAATTATCGATAAAAGGGCCTTAATCATTGGGAATCCATTATTGCCTATAAAAGGTAGTACGTATTGGATTGATAATAATTTTTTAATTCCAACAGGATATAATTTTGAATGGTTTGCCTTAGTCAAAATACTTCAGGAAAAATTAAATCCGTCAGAAGAAAATATAATACTCTGGAATACCGATAATAGTTATTCAATTATTTCAAAAACACAAATAAAACAACTTTCAATAAGTTCATTTCGCTTAACTTTTTCATAAAATAAAAATGGAATTTCAAAAGTATTTTCAATCATACGAAGACTATTTCTGGGAATGGGAGAATAAAATATTATCTGAAGATAGTGTCTTTGAGACCATAACAATCCCTAATGGACAAACTATTGGTTACGAGAAATTTGTTTTTGAAATTTTAGAATACCTTTCAGATGATAGTATTCCGCCATTCGGAACTTTACTGTTAGCCATTGTAGCTACAAATCCAGAGAATGAACAAGCAATCGAAATGATTCATGATTTGGTAAGAAGCAAGAATATAGTAACTGCTTTTCCACAATCTCAATCCTTTAGAGTTGGAGCCAGTATAGATTTTTTGAAATTACTGTCTAGTTTACCAAATGAATATAAAGTTGGCGAAAAAAGGATGAAGTTATTTCAGACTATTTTTCATGAATGTCATAATAGAGTTTCATCAGAAAAAGCAAAAAATCTTCTTGATGAATATAAAGATTACAGAGAACATTTATTAAAAACAGCTGAAAAAATTCCATTCAACGAGGCTAATTTTAGAAAAGATTTCAGAACATTGGCTTTGCTAAAAACTAAGTTTCCAACGCTTCAATCGATATTAGATGCGATGGAAAATATTCCACATGACGATTTAAATGATGCGTTGAATGAGGAAATTTTAGAAGAAAAAAATCTATCTGATAACGTAACTGATTTTGTAGATCAGCTTATTGAAGAAGACAAAACATTTCATGTAGGAAGTCTTATTAAACGACTTTGGTCAGGATTAAATATTCCGCTTCATCATAATCATCCGAGTGAGCAACCACTTGGAGGAATTTCTGATTTAACCAATAAAGGAGATTTTGATAAACTCGTAATTTCTGAATTTGCGTATGATGATGATGTTTTTATGTCAAGAATTGCCAATAACGAAGCCTTGTATATTCAGCGTGAAGTGCCGCCAGAAGCAGATAAATTCAAGCGCATTTTGTTAATAGATAATACCTTAAAAAACTGGGGAAATCCTAAAGTTTTAGCTTTTGCTTCGGCTATCGCAATTGCCAGACATCCTAAAACCGATATCGAATGTCAGGTTTATGTTGTTGGCGAAGATTATAAGGAAGTTTCAGTAGAAAATGTTAGCGAAGTCATTAATTCTCTAACTGAACTTAGTAGTAAATTAAGCTGTTCAGCAGGATTAGATTCTTTTTTTGCAGAAAATAAAATTAATAGTAAGAGTCAGGAAGTATTTCTTTTTTCATCTGAGGAAAGCCTAAAGCTTGCTCCGATGCAAAATGCTATGAGTACGTATTTTGATGATATAAAATACGTTTTTGCTATAGGTATGCAGGATATTAATGTTTTTAAAAATCAGAATAAAGGCAAGAAACTGTTGCAGCATATTATTATGCCGCTGGAGGAATTATGGCAAAAAGATAATAAAAACAAAAAGCAAAGAGATAGAGAAATAGCAGATGTAAGTATGCTGTTGCTTTACCCTGTTGAGCGATCTTACCAAAATATATTTACTCATAACAATGAGTTTTATATGTACATAAATGGTAATTTATTTATGTTCTCTAATGATAGATTTGATAAGGGATTTGTGAAAATAGCTTCTAACCTTCCGTTTAAGAATGGCAATTTTGCGATGAAAACGAATAGTGAAGGAGAGAAAATACTTTGGTATCATTATTATGATTTAATACATTATGCTAGCACCATAAATCTTAATACTAAAGAATTAAAAAGTTATAAAGATTTTGATGAAAAAATTAATGATACATCTCTCAAAGTATTTGAATATAATCAGGATTTTTATTTAGCAGGAGGTGTTATAGACCTTTTGCCAGTTTTTTACCAGATTGCTAACGATTTTCGTTCAGCAGCATTGAGAGACGAAAAACTAAGACAAGCTTTTAGGAATAATCTCGAAGTTAAATCTACTTTTATTCATAATTACAAATACAGCAAAGGCAAATATGCTGTAATTAAAAAAGTAGAGAGTATTGTGGTTTATGATAGTTGCTTGATAATTAATGGGTACGGAATTGAGAATTTGGAGTTCAGAAAGGAACATAGATTTTCACACAGACAACTGGGAAATTTATCTATAAAATTTAAAGAAAAAGTAAACCTCATTTTAAAAAATAAAGGAACATCACCTTTGGCTGTTGTACAGATAATAAAAACAAATACCGATAAAACTTTAAAAGAAGCTAAAGATATTATCGATGGAGAATCTAATGTTATTTTGAGTAACGTAAAAAAAGATGATGCTGAAAAATTAAAAAAAGAAATTGAAAGTAATGGAGCAACTTGCTATATAGAAACAGTACTTTTTGAATCTGAGGATGGAAGTATAATTAGAAATAAAGATGGAATCTTAATTTTTGAAAGCAGCGATACCAAACTTGATAAGTTTTATATTCCATTTATAATTAACATGCGTACTATTATGGCAACAGAAAATGAATACGCTGGAAATGATTACTTTATCCCAGGTCATACAAAAGAAAGTATAGCTGATGAAGTATTTATGGAAAAGTATTTTAAACCTTTTATTATGAATATCGTGAATCATGGAGCTTAAATTAAAAATAAATACAAAAAACACATTTCCTAAAGGAGGCATTTTCATTAAAAGTGCCTCAGCGGAAGTATGGCTTCATGAAATACAAAACATCGGGTTATCACTTGATTCTATTGCTGTTTTTCCGGTTCCAAGTATACACGCAAATGAATTACTGGGTTGCTTATTAGTTTTTAATCAGAGTAAAATGAAAATTACTGAGATTGGGAAAAATAACTTTTACCAATTGGCAGCAAACAAGTTATTTATTCCGGAAAATACTTTAATCACACCTGAATTAACAGAAGATGAATGGTCTAATTTGTTTTCAGAATCATATCATTTTTTGCATCCTGAAATTGGTTTAGTTGAATTAAAAGAAGAAGTAAACTGGGCAAATTTGCTTCAGTTGCCAATGCAAAAAGAAATCGAAATAACAGAACCATCAAAAACGGTTTCGATTCCGCAATTCATAACTTCGATGCGTATCGAGATAGATCAGGAAAAGATTTTAGAGACTATTGAAAATCCATCTTCAGAAGAAGAAATAATTGGGAAAATGCCTTTTGATATGCAAAAAGTAATGAAAGGAAACCAAAAAGAAATGGATAAGTTTATGGCTTTTCTAGATAAGAATCCAAAATTGGCTTTACAATATGCCATTCCGCTTGATACATTAGGAACCTCTAGAGGAGATAATTATGGGAAGTTTTCTTTTGGTTCTGGTGGAAATGTATTTAGATCTTTTTTTAGTAAAATTGGTGACTTGTTTGGTGGACAAAGTGGCGGTTTAACTTTAATTTTTAGATTGATTTTAGTTTTGTTCTTTGTGTCTGGTATTCGCAGTTGTAGCTCTGGAAACTCAAATTTTACAGCTCATAGTTTTTTTGTATTTGTAGTTGTTTTAATTTTAGTTATTTTAACTTTATTTATTATAATTATATCATTTTTATCACGAGGAGAATCGAGTGGAAGCGACTCAGCTTCCGGAGGATCTTTTCTGGTTGATTCACAAAGATTCAGCACTTTGCAAAGCAAATATGAAAAATTGGCTGAGGAATTTATTGAGAAAGGAGACTATCAGAAAGCGGCTCACATTTATTTGAAATTATTAAAGAATTATCCAAAAGCAGCCGAAGTTCTTGAAAAAAGGGAGTTGTATAGTGAAGCTGCAGGAATCTATTTAAAGTATTGCAAGAACAAACAAAAAGCAGCGACATGTTATGAAAAAGGTCATGCGTACAAAGAAGCAATTGAAATTTATAAAGAGCTAAACGACGATGAGAAAGTTGGAGATTTGTATATGATTCTTAAAGACAAAAAAGAAGCCGATAAGTATTTTAATAGAGTAATTGAAAATTACAAAACGAATTTTCAATATGTAAAAGCTTCGCTGGTTTATAAAAATAAGATTGGTGATGTAACAGAAGCTCAGGAAATCCTTTTGCAGGGTTGGAAGACAAATAAAGATGCTGGGAAATGTCTAAATAATTATTTAGCAAATATTGATTCAGCTGAAGACTTATCAATTGCAATAAATGATGTTTATAAAAATACAGTTATTCCAGAAAATGCACCAGTATTTCTTCATTTGTTAAAGCATGAATTTACAAAACATGAGGAAAACCAAAGAATGATAAAAAATATAGCTTATGAGATTGTTGCAGATAGGATTGATAAAAATCCTGATGTTGCTTCAGAATTAGTACATTTTAATAAAAATAATAAATTGATGCTAAAAGATATAATGAAGTACAAACTTAAAGCAAAGAAAAAGACTAGATAGATTTATATCTATTGTATCTAAAACAGAAAACCACGAATGTAATGTTCGTGGTTTTTATATTATATAGCTTTTTTATTTTGTAATGCCATTCGGGTTGCTAGAATATGCTCACAAGGTCCTTTTCGTAATTGATTTGATTTGTAAAAAGAGCATTCACAATTTCCTTCGATTAATCGATTGTCTTTGTCTATAACCGCCAGAGTAGTATAAGTGAAATTTTTGTCGGTTACTTTTCCTTTAATTTGCAATTGGTCATCTTTTACGTTTGAAGTAATTTTGATACGATTTTGAGCGATATACTGATTTGCAATTTCTTCTTGCGGACTTGCAAAACGTAATGTTTTCATATTCAAAGGTTCTTGAGTCAATTCTCGGACGCGATATACACCTAAATTTAAGTCATAAATTACTCTTCCAGCTTGAGTATATGCGGTTAATGATGCCGAAACTACTGAAGGATCAAGATTTAGTTTTTTGGCTAAATTATCAGATGTATCAAGCCAGTTTTCTTTTAATGCATTGAAGACTTTTTCTTGTGTAAATAAATCGACATTATTTCTTGGTGCCATTAAATCAAAATTTCCTGCTGTACTCCAATCATTTTTAGTCCAGCCAGATAAGCCTAAAGTATACGACATATCGCCTAAGTCGGCAATAAAAAAAGATGGTAAACCTGAGCCTAACAGAACAACTTTAAAATTACGTGTTACAGGAATTAGTCTTTCTAAAATAAGTAAACGGCGTCTTCCCCATATACGTATTGTTTTAGCTTCATTTCCTTGGTAAATAGAACGATGAAATGTGATTTCGTCATGCGTAGGTTCGAATATGGCTTTAATAGGTTTGTCCGGTTCAAGAACAAAACGTAAAGCTCTTGGTCCTTTCTTTTCTTTGAAACGACGCAAATATTGACACAAACTAAAAATATCCATTGGATGCAAATCCAGAACAGTCGCAGGCAAAGTCATTGCAGAACTTACTTGTAAAAATCCTCTAACCCAAGAATCAGGCAAATCAATTTTTATTTCTTTATAGACTTGTTCATTTGTGGTTTTAGCTTCAAAACCCGAGGGATCAATCTTAAATTCGGTTTCTTTATAATTTCTTATTTTTTGGAATTCATTATATAATCCTTCTGAATAATCAATGTTTGTTGTTCCGCATTTAAAGTCACTAATCTCTGTGAATATATTATAATTACAGCTTAATTTTCCATAAGATGATTCATCTTTACTAAAACATTCAAAGAATACTTCATCAGGATGTACTGTAATAACTGGGTCTAAGACAAACCAAGCATCTTTATCATTTTTATATAAATAATCAAAATAGGCAGTTTTTGCTTTGTTAAAAGGTCCCAGAATTGTTCTTTTCTCTTTTTGAACAACGCTCAATTCTTCTTTTAATTCCTGAATGCGTGCACGAACATTTTCAATCTGAAATTCGGCCATATATTCGCTAAGCCATAATTTTTCTTGTTCTGCAGCCCATAATTTGTATTCTTCTTTATCCTTTGGAAAAAAACGTAAATCGGAAATTACCACGTCATGCAATGCTGAAATGGCTTCTCTAAAAGCGATCTTTTGGTTTAGTTTTCCAACAAAAAAAGTAGGTTCTCGCAATGTATCTGGCGAAAAACTCATGCCAGTACTATTAGAGGTGTTATTTACAATGGTGCTTCCGCTGTATTTATAATCAAATAACATAACTTAGTTTTTAAGGATTAAATGGGTATGCAATTGCGGATAAAGCGTTTTTAAATCAGTCAAAATAGAGATACAATTTGCTTTATCTTGTATTGCTACTGTAGCCGAAACTTCGTCGATAATTTCTGTTACAAAAATTGCCGCTTCTTCGTTTTTCTTTCCTTCTTGATGTAAGAATTGAAAAATACGCTGTTTAGCAATTCTGGCTTTATGTACTCTGGTTAATACGGAACGGAAATAAAAATCAAGCTCTTTTAGTTTAGCGACATTATCTGTAGCATAAGTATTGAGATAATTAGTTACAAAAAGCTGAATATTTACACTAGGATGCTGGCTTAACTTAGTCAAATAGGTTACACCATCATCTGGATTAAAATATCGGGTAATGATTTCTTTTCCAAATTGTTCAACAGCTGGTAGTACAGAATCGACAATGCTTATCAGACATTCTAAATCCCAATCGGTTTCATCAAATTCGGTTTTAAAGAAATTAAACGCAAATGCTCTGGTATCATCCCAAGTTGTATCTAATATTACCAAAGCATTATTTCTTTCGGCTCTGATTCGTTCTTTTCTATCCATAAAATAATTCCAGCACCATTGTCTTATAGCAAGGATTTCATGGTTTCCTAAAGAGATAATCTGGCGAATTGTAAAATCGTCTTTACGAGTATATTTTTTCAAAATTTCGTAACCTGTTAATTGACTTTCTCTGTAATTAGCATGAATCAATTTTATAACATCTCTTGGTTGTAATGCAGTATCCCAATGATTAGTTGTTTCTTCGAGAATGAATTTTTTGAAGATTAAATGAGCACCTTCAAATTTTTCTTTTCGAATCATTGCATAAACGGCATCACGAAGTGCAATTTCGATTATATCAGAATGTATTTTTCCTAATTGTGTAATACGCTGTAAAACAGATTCTACAACATCTGAATATTCATTGTGAAATAAAGCCAACAAGGATTCACTATTTACCAACAGGTACTCTTCCTGATAATTATTTAAGAGCTGAATTCCATTTTTTCTAATTTCAGAACTTTCATCTTCTAAAAATAGAGCGATTAATGAAAACGGAATTTCTTTTGAATCTACTGTTTTTGATTTTAGAATTAAAATAGAACTCGCTAACAGATTATTCGTTTTTAAATCAGAAGAAATTAAACGTGCCACAATATCCCAGCTTAATTGCTCAAGTTGTGGAGTGGCTATTTTTTTAAGTCTTTCGATCGCAAGAGTTGCCAGAGCATTGTTTGCATCAGATTCTTCAAAAGTAAGAAGCTCAACAATTACTTTTCCAGTAATTACTTTAGCTTTATCTTCAGTAAATGGAAATTTTTCTAATATGTTAGTGATCCATGTTTTTAAATCTGGAACTTCATTAAAAATCAATTTTACAACACATTCAATGTCATTAAGAAACAGTGCTGTGTTTGATAAAATATGGTTTTTAGACCAATTTCTTGCAGACTCAGTTTTAGAATTCAATACATCAGCTATAAAGCTAACTTGAGTAGAAAGGGTTTCGTTTTTGAGAACGATTGTTTCAAAACCTAAATTATTAGGTATAGTAAAATCACTATTTAATAAATTAAGTATACTGGTTTCGTTAAAACGATTGATCAAAGTATTATAATCGTTTCTTGCCTTTAAATTTCCGTAAGCAAATTCATGAACGATATTCATTTGCCCTTCCATTATAAGCTGAATATAAGCTTCAGGAAATGCGTCCCAATGTTCTGGAAATAATTCTAAACGGTTTTGAGAGTTATTTACGATTGACTTTTGTTCTTCTTGAACTATTTGTTCTTCGGCTTTATTCTCAACTTCTTTTTTACCAAAAAAAGTTGAAAATGCTTTTTTAGCAACATCTAATACTGAACTTGAACTTTGATCTGTCGTAGTATTTGTATTCTTTTTTTCAGAAGTTACTTTACTGCTAACTTTAGTTGCTTGATTTTCAGAATAATAATAATTTTTACTTGAGAAAACTTCTTGATTTAAAATGAATTTCATCTTTGAAGTTAAAATTCGTTTTTCGTCATTCCCAAATAAAATGGTTGATAACAATACTAAGTTAGAACACTCAGGGTAATCTACAACCGTGTAATAATATTTCTGATCATTGTAATTGTATTGTCCATAAATGTTTATAGGTGCTCTTTCGGCTTTGCTATAATCTTCTTCTGAATACTTCAATAAAATCGATATCGCAAACTTCAGGTATTTTTTAGAATCCATTTCTGAATCCATTTCTTTTAAAAATCGAAGACTATTTTTCTGGAAATAGGATTTGGTAAAATTAGAGAATGCAATTTTACTATCTTTTCCTCTAAGTTCTTTTCCAATATTTACCCTTTCATTTATAGCGCTAATAAATTGCGAGTTATAATAGTCATCTTCTAATGAAACTGTTCTGGTAAACATTGGGTTTTCATTCTCAAATCGATAAGCAAGAACAGCAATTGCATCAGCATCGTTTCTTATATGAGCCAGTTTATAAATAGCCCTAATGTGCTTAAAATAAGGAGGTCTAAAAGGCACGGCTTCTAGTAAGAAAATGACAATTTCGTGTAATTTGCTATCAAATTTTGCAACCAGGTATAAAGCTGTCAGATAATTAATAGCATTGTTTTCTAATTCTTCTTTTAGAAAATTTATTAACGAATCAAAATCTTTTTTCTCAATATGATATCTCGCTTCTTGAGGTATCGTCTCCAGAATTGTCGAGATATGTTTTTGTAAATCTTCTTCTTTTAAGATTTCTAATAATCCCTCATGAGCCAGATTTCTTATATATTCTTTTTGTTTATTTTGTAATGCATACGATTTAAAAACTTCTTCTGCAGCATCGGATTTAAGCTTTATTAGAGCCCAAATAGCCGAATAGGTTTGCAAATCATCTCCTTTTGATGCTAATTTAATGATATAAGGAATTGCTTCTTTAGTATCTAATAAACCTGCTTTCCAGATTACGCGACTGGTTTTCCATTGTGTTTTAAAAGTGTTTTTACCCATTACAGCATCTTCTAAACGCTGAAGAATTATACCGTTTATAGAATCTGGTTCAATACTTTCTAATGAAGGAAGATCTATTAATGTTTCTATTTCAGAAGCATATCCTTTGGCTTTTTTCTCATTTTCAAGTTTGTCAAAAATGATTTGTGCTTTATCGGCCGAAACGTATTCAGGTGTTTTGGTTCCATCTTTTAAAACGCTTCCTCTTTTTCCATATCTAAAATTGACTACATAATTAGTATCATCAATACTACACAAGTCTATTTCATATACTTTATCTGAGTTCCCTTCTTTATAGAAAAGTTTAATCTGTTTAATTAATTTCATAATTGAAAAGGGTATTAATTAAAAAATATTCCACCAGTTTTCTGGCTTTTGATCCGTTACTATTTCTTCCACTTCTTCTAGAACGGGAACTGCTATTGGAGTTACTTTTTCAGGAATACTTGTTTTTGCTATATTGGGCTGACCGTGTTTCTTTATAATGGCTTTCAAATTTTGCTTAAATGCAGTTCCTTTTTCAGGATTCACCATATATACATAATTAATGTAACCATCTATGGCATTAATTAGATGAATAGCATTTCCCCATTGTTGGTCTTTCCATCCATTTTTTTCAATATTATGTAGTAAGGCACGGAATTTTCGTAATTGAATTCTGTCTACATTAAGTTTCTCATTTACTACAACACCAGTTACTTTTTGTTGCATCCCTTTTCGCATTACATGCACTTTGTCGGGATGAATTATAAAACCTTCTGATTCAATAATTTTTTTAGTATAATATAATAATCGGGAAACATTCTGACTGTTTTCTTCATTAGTAGAGAAACTCATATCATCTGCATAACGGGTATAGCTAAAACTTAATTTTTTGGCTAATCCGTTGATTTTTTGATCCATTTTATAAACAATCATATTGCTTATTGCTGGACTTGCAGGAGAACCTTGAGGTAGTTTTCGTTCACCAGATTGAACATAATAAGTAATTCCATCTAGTGTGGTTTCGTTAATTTCAGAGTAGGTGCATAATAAACCTAAAATTGTGGCAACTTCTTCAGAGTAGCCTATTTTATGAAATAATCCTTTTACTCTTTTATAAGTTACTGTCGGGAAAAAATCTTTTAAATCGATATTAACAACAATGTCTTTATTAACGTGTGGTTGAGCATTGGTTACAATAGAACGTTCTTTTATAAAGCCATGCGCCTCCACTGTATAAGGTATTTTATGGAGAATGTTTTCTAAAATCCAGGTTTGAACCTCTTTTAGCTTTGGTTTTGGAGCAGATATTTTACGCTTGCCACCTGATTTTTTTTCAAGTTCAAATGTATGATAGTGGTTAATTTTAGAAACTTTTCTGTTGTAAGCAAGATATTGCAGTGCTTTTAAATCTATTTGCATGCTTTTGGCTAATGCCAATGCATCTTCATAAACAGGTAGATTGTATTTTTCTAAAAGGGTCGAATTGGTTTCTTTAGCATTTAAACCTTTAGATACAGTTTCACCTAAATATAGAATTTGTTGCTGTTGCAATAATTTCCAATTTTCAGCTTTATCCAGTCTTTTTTTCTCTTGGTTTAATTTAGTTTCAGCTCTTTTTTCTTTAGCAAGTTTCATACGTGCTTTACGCATTTCAAGAACCATTGCTTCTTTATTGCTAAACTTTCTGTCTTGTGCTAAAAGATCATTTAATTCCTTTTCAATCTTTGCTTCCTGTTTAATCAGGATCTCAGAGAGAGTAGGTTCAGATCCTGATTGCCAGAATCCTAAACGTTGCATTTCTTCTAATATGTAGCTATCTTTTGAGGTAGCTTTTATTCTATCATAAATTTGTTGTTTACTAAGCTGTTCAGACATATTACAATCGCTATTTTACATTAAAAAGCCCTATTGAAGCAATAGGGCTTAAAGTTTAGAACCTTCGTATTTTCTAAGGACTATGTCTATCAACTCCCGAGAAAGGGTACTATACGTACAGTTAATCTCGAGGAGGTGGAACCGAAACTGTACGTATAGTACCCTTTCTCATCCATAAGATAGAAGTAGTGCTGAATGTTAAATAATCTTACATCGATGACGAAACATCATCATTTTCTTTATACAAGAAAAGCAAGGTATTTCTTAAACTCAAAACAAACATACTAAAAAACTTTTAATTGAATACTAATAAAATTAAAATAGATTTTCTTTTTTAAAGTTCTGTTATTAATGTCTTTTAAGAGTTGGATAATATCAAAAAAGTGATGTTTTAATTATCATATTGAGAAAGATTAGTTGAGTATCTGTGGATATATTTTTATTAGAACATTACAAAACTTTTCTTCGTAGCCAGTTTCTAATTGGCAAATCATAAAACTTCATCGTAAGATATGCAACTGCAATAGCAGAGATAACGACAAGAATAATATACGGCCAAGATTGTTCTAATGAAAGTTTGTTATTTGTTACCCAAGCCATATATACATAAGCAATAGGGTAGTGGGTTATGTAAACAGGATAAGATATATCTCCCAGGAATTTACAAACTCCAGCAGTTTTCTTTCCGTGTACTTTTCCTCCAGCTCCCAGCCATATAACAAAAGGAAATAGGATGATTATACAAAAACATTCAAATAGGCGATTCCATATATTATTATCTCCTCCTAAATGTGGTACAGATAAAAATACCACTAATAATAAACTTGCAGATAAAAACGCATTTTTAGTATAACGTAATTTTCCTATTCGGGCTAATAGTAATCCTGCTAAAAATGGGAATGTTAAACGGGTAAAACCTATTCTTAATTGTGTAGGATCATCTATTGTCCAACCTCCGATAATATTACCAGCAGGATTGGTTAAAGCGTACTGAATTGTTATTCCTGCGGCTATTATTGTTAGAATTGTCAAAACGATTTTAGATGTTTTTCGTAGTACAAGTGCATATGCAATATTAGCAATATACTCAAAGAATAAAGACCAAGCAGGGCCATTTAAGGGGTGCATTTCACTCCATCCTCTTATATCTAATCCTTTGCCTACTGGTATTACGGTAAAGCCAATTAACATGACCAATAACATTTTCCATAAAGGGACATCATGTATACCTGCCCAACCCATACCAGGCGAATCCTGAAAATAAAATAATATTGCCCCGATTAGCATCCCTGCAATAATCATTGGTTGTAAACGAACGATACGACGCTTAAAGAAATCTTTTAATGTCATTGTATCCCAACGATCATCATAAGCATAGGCGAGTACAAAACCAGATAGCAAAAAGAAAAAATCAACGGCTAAATAAGCATGATTAATAATTAGTTTTTTATAATCGCCATGAGAATGGACTTCAAAAACATGAAATATAACAACCAAAATTGCGGCAACACCTCTTAAGCCATCAAGTATTTCATAATGTGGTTTAGAACTTTTTAAATCTGTTACTTCTTGCATTTAATAGTATATGATTAGAATTAATTATATTAGTTTGTGAAAATTATAGTAAAAAACCACGAATGTAAAGTTCGTGGTTTCTATTTCTTAGGGTTTAAAATTTATCCTTTTTTAAAAGTTCCGCTATCCACATCTTTTAGGAACTTGATTACACCAGGGAAGTAATGTTTAGGATCATCATATTGAGAAAGATGACTTCCGTTTGGACAGAATAAAAAGCGTCCGTTTTGTACCTCGTTTGCAATCCATTTCATGTGCTCAGGATCCATGGTGTCGTATTTAGAACCAATTGATAAAGTAGGAACTCTTATTGTTTTTAATCTTGATTTTACATCCCAGTTTTTTAAAGTAGCATTTCCTGTTATTCCAAATTCGCTAGGGCCTTGCATATAAACATATACACTCGGGTTAATGTGTTTGAAACATCTGTTTATCGATTCAGGCCATTCCTCAAGAGGCATTCTTAAAATATGTTGAGTGTAATAGTTTTTAAAAAGGAGTTCGCTGTATCTAGGATTTTCAAAATCATTCTTAGCTTCAATATCCTGTAATTCTTTTAATACTTTTGGGTCGAGTTGTGGAGCCAGAACATCTTTGGCATATTTGTTATATTCAGGAACACTTGCCATCATGTTAGAGATGATAAGGCCTTTTAAGTTTTTCTGATATTTTAGAGCATATTCCATAGCAAGGATTCCGCCCCAGGATTGACCCAAAATATAAAAGTTAGAGTTGTCCAGTCCTAAAGCAATGCGTACTTGTTCTACCTCTTCTACAAAACGTTCATTAGTCCATAAACTACTATCAGTAGGCTGGTCGCTATAGTAAGAGCCCAATTGGTCATAATATATGTATTCGATACTTTCGTTAGGGAAATAACCGTCAAAACACTCGTATAACTCATGCGTAAGTCCTGGACCACCATGAAGTAGTAAAACTTTTATAGTAGGATTGTTACCAACAGTTTTTGTCCATACTTTAAAATTTCCTTTTTGGGTAGTAATCGGAATCATCTTAATTCCGCCAGTAAGTTGATCATCACGTTTAGAAAAATCTAAATAATTAGCTTTAACGGGATCTACTTTGGCTTCATTTTTACAACTAGAAAATAATATAATGCTTAAAAAACAAATAATAAATTTTACTCTCATGATTTTATCTTTAGGATTATTCGGAATCTTAAAAATAGATAAATTTATTGAAATTGTTAGCATTGTCTAAAAAATAGAACGCGGATGATACGAATTCGCTAACGCGAAAACGCTGATAAATACAGATTTTTTTCTTTCTACAAGTTTTAAAAATCAGTATTTATCAGCGTCTTTACTTTAGTAAATCAGCGTTATCCGCGTTACTTCTTTAGGTCATATATTTTATTCGCCGTAGATTTTTTTATAAAGTGGCGCGTAAATTTCTTTTATTATTTTACGTTTCAGTTTTAAAGTTGGAGTTAGTTGTCCACCATCTATAGACCAAACATCTGGAGTAAGCTCAAAACGTTTGATTTTTTCCCAATGACCAAATTTTTCATTTACAGCTTCAACTTCTTCATCAATACGCTTAATTACTTGAGCATTTGTAATGATATCGTTGTTAGAATCTCCTAAAACTATTTTGTGAATTTTAGCCCATTCTTTTACAAATTCAAAGTTTGGCTGGATAAAAGCAGCAGGCATTTTTTCGCCTTCGCCAATAACCATTATTTGTTCGATAAAACGAGATTGTTTCATCATGTTCTCGATCATTTGAGGAGCAATATATTTACCTCCCGAAGTTTTGAACATTTCTTTTTTACGATCCGTAATTTTAAGGAAACCTTCGCTGTCAATTTCTCCAATATCACCTGTATGGAAATATCCATTTTGTAAAGCTTCAGCAGTTTTTTCTGGATCTTTGTAGTAACCCATCATAACGTTTGGTCCTTTGCAAAGGATTTCTCCATCCTCAGCAATTTTTACTTCTACATTACGAATTACTTTTCCAACAGTTCCAATTTTAAAACCTCTGTTTCTAGTATCGTTTACAGATATTACAGGAGAAGTTTCAGATAAACCGTAACCTTCCATAACTGGTATTCCTGCTGCTGCAAAAACACGAGTTAATCTTGATTGTAAAGCGGCACTTCCAGAAACCATTAAATCAATATTACCACCTAAACCTTCTTTCCATTTACTGAAAATTAATTTACGTGCTATTTTTAATTGAAATTCATACCAAAAACCATTTGCTCCGTAAGGCTCGTATCTTAAACCTAAATCGATAGCCCAGAAAAATAATTTCTTTTTGATTCCAGTTAGTTCAGCTCCTTTAGCATAAATTTTATCATATACTTTTTCAAGAAGTCTAGGAACAGCAGTAATTACATTTGGTCTAACTTCTTTTAAGTTATCACTTAATTTATCAATTGATTCTCCAAAATATACCGAAATACCATAATATTGATAAATGTATAATATCATTCTCTCAAAAATATGACAAATAGGAAGGAAGCTTAAAGCTACACTATTTCCTGGATCAAACGGGATTCTCGGCGCACTGTCCAGAACATTCGAAACGATGTTTTTATGCGAAAGCATAACTCCTTTAGGGCGTCCTGTTGTTCCAGATGTATATATTATCGTAGCAAGATCTTCAGTATCTATACTGTCTTTTCTTGCTTCAACTTCATTCTGATTGCTTTCATCTGCACCTTCGCCTAATACAATAGACCAGTTTTTAGCTTCAGCTATTTCATCAAAAGTAAAAACATCTTTTAATGTTGGTACATTATTTTTAATGGCTAATACTTTGGCTAATACTTCTTTGTCAGATACAAAGCAATAACTACTACCACTATGGTTTAAAACATATTCGTAATCTTCCTCAGATATAGTAGGGTAAATAGGAACGGTTTGCGCTCCCGTTTGTAAAACTCCAATATCCATGATATGCCACTCTGTTCTATTAGTAGAAGTGATTAAGGCAATTTTATCATTTTTTTGAACTCCCATACGTAATAACGCGCGAGAAACGGCATTGGCTTTTGCGATATATTCTTCAGTAGAGGTTTTTTCCCAAACACCATTACGTTTGGTTACTAAAGCATCTTTTTTATTATATTTTTCTTTCTGATAATAAGGAAAATCAAAAAGTCTCGTAATTGTAACCATATGGCGTTTAGATTGAATTTTACCGCAAATTAATAAAATTTATCGTTAATTTTTATTTTTAATAAATTAAATATGAAAACTTTAATTCTATTTAATATAAATTACGAAATCGATTTCTTTATGCGATATATTTTATTTTATTTATATTGCTAATTAACAATATGATAATATTTTTTTTTGTTTAAAAAATTAAATTTTGCAGTCAGATTCAAAACACCGTCTTTGTGTTAGTTATGATTAAGATTTTTCTGAATTGCTTCATTTTTTTAGAACAAAGCAGTTAAGATAAGAAAAAAAGATTACAGATTTTAGATTGCTTCACCTGTTCGCACTTTTAGGCTCAGGTAACGATTTTGATTTTGGATGCATGAAACCTCCAAAAATGACAATCTTAATTATTTACCAACACCAAATCATAAATCTACAATCTAAAATCTTTTAATCTTAATGTTTCTTAATTTCTTAATAATTCAGAACTTTTATTTCTTTACATCTTCTACATATTCTTTTACTCTTTCTCCCGATATGTACATTTTCTTTTTCTTAAAATGAATAGAGAATTGAGCGTAAATCCATTCTGTATCTTCTTTGTCATTGGTTTTATACCAAAGAGAATAAGAAGCGCTATCAAATCCTTCTTTAAATATCGGAATTCCAATCTCAGAACATTCAAATCCCCAAGTAATGTTTTTCTTGGTAAGATCTTCATATTGATAAATTCCAGTTCCATTTGCATTTAACTGAACGATAGGTTCTTTTTTACCTTCATATAAATAAATTCCGCTTATAGGATAAGAGATTGTTGTAGTAATGAAACGCTCTTGATTTTTAGCTGTAATTTTTTCTGTTTTTATTTGAGAATAAATATTTGTCAAACAAAGAAAAACTCCGACAAGAAGTAGGTTTTTAAGTTTCATTAAAGAGGTATTTAGGGATTAATTTTATTTGTTTTTGGGGCATAATAAATAAGCGTATTTTTTATGCGGGAGCGCAAAACTAATAAAATCAGATCAAAAAAAAAGACAAAACCAGCGTACTAATTTTATCTTTTTTCTAGCAAAAATGGGATGTATTGAGAATTAACTCGTTGTATTTTTGATGTTAAATTTTGCGTATGAGAGTAGTCTTACTTAATAAAAAAAAAACTCATTCAGTTACGAATGAGTTTTTAAGTATGAGTATGAAAATTAGATTTTCTCAATCCATTTTCTTGCATTTACAAAAGCTTCATGCCAAGGCGAAACTTCGTCGTTTCTGTCTTTTGGATAGTGCGCCCAGTTCCATTGGAAAGTCGAACGCTCAATGTGTGGCATCATTACCAAATGTCTTCCTGTTTTATCACACATCATTGCGGTGTTATAATCAGATCCGTTAGGGTTTGCAGGATATCCTTCGTAAGCATATTTAGAAACAATGTTGTAGTTTTCTTCAGCAAGAGGTAAATTGAATTTTCCTTCACCATGAGAAACCCAAACTCCAAGAGTGCTTCCTGCAAGAGATGATAACATTACTGAATTGTTTTCCTGAACTTTTACAGAAGTAAAGATACTTTCGTGTTTGTTACTTTCGTTATGAAGCATTTTTCCGTGAACTTCGTGCTCTGGATTAATAACTTCCAATTCCATAAATAATTGGCAACCATTACAGATTCCTACAGATAGAGTATCATCTCTCTTAAAGAATTTATCCAAAGCTGTTTTTGCTTTTTCATTATATAAGAATGCACCAGCCCAACCTTTAGCAGAACCTAATACATCTGAGTTAGAGAATCCTCCAACTGCACCAATAAACTGAATATCTTCTAGAGTTTCACGACCAGAAATTAAATCTGTCATGTGAACGTCTTTTACATCAAAACCTGCCAAGTACATAGCATTTGCCATTTCGCGCTCAGAATTACTTCCTTTTTCACGGATAATAGCTGCTTTTGGTCTTGGTTTCGAAGCATCGATTACTGGTTTTTTTCCTGTAAAGTGTGCTGGGAATGTATAGTTTAAAACCTGATTTTTATAATTCTCAAAACGCGCCTGAGCTCTTCCGTTTTTAGATTGTTTTTGATCTAATAAATAAGAAGTTTCAAACCAGATGTCTCTATAAGCTTTTATGTCTAAAGTCCAAAGACCAAGGTCTAAAGTCTCAGTAGTTGTAGCTTTTCCTAATTTGAAGAACTCGATATTGTTTGCTTTCAATTTAGCTTCAACTGCAGCATCTGATTTTGCTTGGAATACGATTCCGATGTTTTCAGCGAAAAGAATCTTCAATAAATCTTTTTCCGCGAAAGCGCTAAAATCAATTTTAGCACCCAAATTCACATCAGCAAAACACAATTCTAATAAAGTAGTGATTAAACCACCGCTTCCGATATCGTGTCCAGCAAGAATTTGGTCTTCGCCAATTAATTCCTGAATAGTATTAAATGCATTTTTAAAGAAAGAAGCATCTTTAATTGTAGATGTTTCGTTTCCGATTGTGTTTCTGATTTGTGCAAAAGATGAACCTCCTAATTTGAAATCATCCTGAGACAAATTAATATAATAAATAGAATCTCCGTTTTTCTGTAAAACTGGCTCAACTACTTTTTTAATGTCAGTACAATTTCCACCTGCAGAAATGATAACCGTTCCCGGTGCAATTACTTCGTCGTTTGGATATTTTTGTTTCATTGAAAGTGAATCTTTTCCTGTCGGAATATTGATTCCTAATTCGATTGCAAAATCTGAACAACCTTCAACAGCAGCGTACAAACGAGCGTCTTCGCCTTCGTTTTTACAAGCCCACATCCAATTTGCAGATAAAGAAATTCCTTTTAAACCATCTTTAATTGGCGCCCAAACAATGTTTGATAACGATTCGGCAATCGCATTTCTGCTTCCTGCAACAGGATCAATTAAAGCAGCGATAGGAGCGTGCCCAATAGAAGTTGCAATTCCTTCTTTACCTAAATAATCCAGAGCCATAACTCCAACATTATTTAATGGTAATTGTAATGGACCTGCATTTTGTTGTTTAGCCACTTTTCCACCCACACAACGGTCAACTTTATTTGTTAACCAGTCTTTTGATGCAACTGCTTCTAAACGTAAAACATCTTTTAGGTAGCTTTCGAAATCTGCAGTGTTGTAAGCAACATCAGCGTAATTTCTATCGATAGTTTTATCGGTCATTATAGTTTTAGGAGAACTTCCGAAGAAATCTTCTAAAGCGTAATCCATAGGTTTTAATCCAGTAGATTTAGATTGAAAAGTAAAACGGTGATCTCCCGTTACATCTCCAACCTGATACATTGGCGAACGCTCTCTGTCAGCAATTCTTTGAAGGATATCAATATCTTTTTGACCAATTACTAATCCCATTCTTTCTTGAGACTCGTTTCCGATAATTTCTTTAGCAGAAAGTGTTGGGTCTCCAACAGGTAATTTATCTAAATCAATTAATCCTCCAGTTTCTTCTACTAGTTCAGAAAGACAGTTTAAGTGTCCTCCAGCTCCGTGATCGTGGATAGATACAATTGGGTTGTTATCACTTTCTACCAAACCACGAATAGCATTGGCAGCACGTTTTTGCATTTCTGGATTAGAACGTTGGATAGCGTTTAATTCGATTCCTGAACCAAAAGCTCCTGTATCTGCAGATGAAACTGCAGCTCCACCCATTCCGATTCTATAATTTTCTCCACCAAGAATAACGATTTTATCGCCTTCTTGTGGTTTCTTTTTAATTGCCTGATCTAATTTTCCGTAACCAATTCCACCCGCTTGCATAATTACTTTATCGTAACCAATTTTACGGTCGTTTTCTGAATGTTCGAAAGTTAAAACCGAACCTGTAATTAACGGTTGCCCGAATTTATTTCCAAAGTCAGAAGCTCCGTTTGAAGCTTTGATCAAAATATCCATTGGAGTTTGGTATAACCATTTTCTTTCTTCAACTGCATTTTCCCATTTTCTGTCGTCGTTTAAACGAGAATATGAAGTCATGTAAACTGCTGTTCCTGCTAATGGAAGTGAACCTTGTCCTCCTGCAAGACGGTCACGAATTTCTCCTCCTGATCCTGTTGCAGCGCCGTTAAAAGGCTCTACAGTTGTTGGGAAATTGTGTGTTTCGGCCTTTAATGAAATAACCGAATCAAATTCTTTTATTTCGTAAAAGTCTGGTTTGTCTGCTGTTTTTGGAGCAAACTGTTGTACGCGTGGTCCTTTTACAAAAGCCACATTATCTTTGTAAGCCGAAACGATATCGTTAGGGTTTTCCTGAGATGTTTTCTTGATTAATTTAAATAGAGACGTTTCTTTTTCTTCTCCGTCGATTACAAAAGTTCCGTTGAAAATTTTGTGACGACAGTGTTCTGAATTTGCTTGTGAGAAAGCAAAAATTTCAGAGTCGGTTAATTTACGTCCTAGTTTAACAGCTAGATTGTCTAGATAATCTACTTCTTCTTGGCTTAAAGCTAAACCTTCGGTTTTGTTGTAAGCTGCAATATCATCGATATCCAAAATTGCTTCTGGTTGTACGTTGATAGTGAAGATTTCTTGATTCAGTTCAGTATACTTTTGCGAAAGCATCGGGTCAAAATCTGAAAAATCAGCTGTTGCCGGATAAAATTCTTCAATTCTGATGATGCCAGGAATACCCATATTCTGAGTAATCTCTACAGCATTTGTACTCCAAGGGGTAATCATAGTGGCACGAGGACCAACAAAAAAATCCGTCAGTACGGATTTTTCTATTTTATTGGAGTTGGCAAAAAGCCAGTTTAATTTTGAAATGTCTTGAGCCGAAATTTCGTTTTGCGTTTGTACTGCAAAAACAGTTTTGCTTTGGTTTTCAAAGAAATGAATCATTGTGTTGTGTAGTTTGTTGTATTTAGCTGCAAATTTAGTTAATTAAGATCAAAAAAAAAAGCGACAATTTGCCGCTTTTTAATTATTGAATATCTAATTTGTAATTAATTGATTATTATCTTTTTAATGAAAGTTTTTTCCTCTTTTGTAGCTTTAACGATGTACAGTCCTTTAGGCAGATTACTTACAGCTATAGATTGTAGCGTTGTGTTTACTTTTTCGAATACTTTTTGTCCAGTTACAGAGATTATTTCTATCGTGTAAGGAGTATTTGAATTATCGAAATCAATAAAAAAGTTACCATCTGAAGGATTTGGATATAAATGGATTTCATCTGAATCTGAAATTAATTCAGGGTTTGTTACTTTCAGTGTACGATTTCCTAAATTTTCACAAGAGTCTACTGCGAATGAATCCCATTGTGAACTTAAGTTAAATGTTGTACTTGGAGAAGTTACAGTCGATTTTCTTCTTAAAGTTACATTAACAGCAAAGTCAGCTGCTCCGCCATTAAAAGTTCCGATGATGTCGATAAGTACTCCGTTTTTAAATAAACCTACAGGATCATTTCCATTAAATGTAAGTTCAGCAGCTCCTGTAGAGATATTGGCTGAGGTTTTTGGATAACAGGTAGAAGCAATTAAATTATTTACGATTGTAAATTTAGTTCCACTATTTAAAGTTCCGCTCAAAGCAAGACCAGAACTCCATGCTCCGGCTCCGTTTGTTTGTCTTTTTATAGAGTATGCAGATAGGTTAATTGGGCTACCTGTTGAGTTTATGATTTCTAATGCTTTATTGTTGCTAGAACCTTCGATATATTCTGAGAATAATAAATCGGTTGCTGTTCCGCCGCCAGTTCCAGTACCAGCATCGGTTGTTTCGGTAATTGTATTACTTGTAGCCGAAATGTTTCCTGCGGCATCATTAGCTTTTACAGTAATATTATAACTTGTTGAAGCAGTTAAGCCAGTTATAGTAGCGGTTAACGTTGTAACTGTAGTTTTTAAAACTCCATTTGTATATACATTATATCCTGTAACTCCTACATTATCTGTAGATGCTGCCCAGCTTACAGAAATTGTGCTAGACGTTTTTGCGGTACTTGCTAAACTTGTTGGTGCTGTTGGTGCTTGCGTATCGCTAGATGGATTCCAAACTTGGTTTACATATTCAGGATGATCGATGTAAGGGTTTCGGTTGTTTTGGCGTGCATAAATAGCATTGTTTCTTGCAATTTCTCTTGCGCTTACAGGATCTTGCGCGTTCCAAGCCAAAAGAATGTTTAAGAATGCTGCTGTAAAAACTTTATTGCTAGAACCATCAAACATAGGGTAGCTGTAGCCTGCAACAGTATTTTCATAACGTGTTGCAAAATAAAAATACATTCTGGCAATATCACCTTTAAATTCATTGATTGGCTCAAAAACAGTTCCTGAATATCCCGATGTTGAGTTTGCTCCAAGTTTGCTTCCGTTTTTAGAAATATAAGTTGGTGTATTTACAACTCCATGTGGATAATTAGAACGAATCCCATTTACCTTACCGTCAGTTGGAGTGATAAAATGAACGTCAGAAACCATAGGTGCTTTTTCGCTAAATACAGATTGCGGAATTATATGTTCGCGATTGTAGCAATCTCCTTCTACTACGTAATTACCACATCTTTGTGTAGTTGCTATACTATAGTTATAAGGGTCAGTTCCTGATGGATTTTCAGAATACATATCTAATACTGTTCCGTCATTTTCATAAAAATTGTCAATGTCGGATGTTTGGTAGGTTGTGTACAAGCCACTGTAACCATTATCGGTATGGCCTTTTATAATGTTGTACAATTGTGTTTTTAGGGCATAACCTGTCCCAGTTGCAGTGTTGTAATATCCCGTAGGAATTTGTGCAAAAGTTGCAAAACTAAAAAGCAGTAATAAAATGGAAGAGTAGATTTTCTTCATAATTAATTTAATAGTTTAAAGTTAAAAAAATAGGGCTTGTAAAACGTATCAAAAATTTGATTTTGAGTTGGTTAGTTTTACATTGAAACAAATCTACATCTTTTGGTAATACGTTGTGTTAAGAGATGTTTAATTTATGCGGCATTTTTCTTACTCGTGATTATTGTAACTATGAAAGGGGTTTAGGAGTGTAGGTTTTAAAAAATGTAAGATTTAAAATATTTTTTAAAGCGATATTTTTCTCAATATTGTCTTTCTGACGAAGGAAGAATCTCCGTTAGTGGCTCGACAATATAGAAATAGTTTGTGTTAGTTCCTTGCGGAGATTCTTCCTTCGTCAGAAAGACAAGTTTGTGGTTGTATTGTCTGTAAATTAAGGGATTTCTCTCGCTAAGTCGCAGAGTCGCCAAGTTTTAAAGATAGCTTTGCGCCTTAGCGTCTTTGCGAGCATTATAAAAAAGGTAAGTTTTGCATGTTTAATGCATTTCTCGCTGAGTCGCAAAGACGCAAAGACTTTAAGAAAATAAAGAAAACTGTTTCGACTTTATTTCAATTTAGGAAACGCCATACTTTGATACGCTCCCAAATCGGGTGGGGAAGTCCTTGTATTTCCTATAATATCAATCGGAATATTATACGCCTGATTTCCTTTCGCGAAAGCGCTAGAATTAGTGTCGATATTAAACTTGTTCTGAGAAGTGTTGTAGAATTTAGGATCTTGATTTAATATAATTGCGTTATAATGTTGCGTGTCGGTGTTAAACTGAAAGTCAGGATTGGTACTTGTGCTGCTAAATTTGATTAAGCAATTATTGAATTGATATACAAAGGCTGAATTTGCTTTTTTGTCAAAAGATAATTCGTTTGTATTTGAACCATAAACGATACAATTGTTGAAAGTTGCTTGCGTTAAATCTTTGGTTTCGGGAGTTGCGCCTGCAAGTGTATTGCTAAGTGAAACTGCTGCTTGTTGGGAACTTTGCCAATTGTTATTGAATGTACAATGTGTAAACTCATAATTTCCGCCATATAAACATGCTAAACTTGATAATCCAGCGCGGTTTATTACAATGTTTTCTCCTTTTATTTTTCCGTTTTGTGCTAAAATTCCATGATTTACAGAGTTGTAAATTTGGGTGTTTTTAATGCTAACAGTCGTTTGGTCACTGTTTTCTATGAATAAACCTGTTGTTGCATTTTTTATCGTTAAATGATTGATTATGTTGTTTGTGCTTCCGTCGGCAAGCCAAATTGTTCCCCATTGTCCTGGAACATCCGAGTATAATGGTTCTAAACGATCACCTTCGAAGATTACTTCTTTTTCTAGTTTTTCTGTTGATGAAACAGCGCCGTTTACGTTAATACTTGCTTTTTTGCTAACTAGAAGTCCTGAATTCGAGTGAAAATGGACTCTTGAGCCAGCATCAAAGGTGACTGTTTTTCCTTCTGGAACGGCTGCATAACCATATATTACATACGGTTTTTGGTTTGTAAATTGTAATTCATTTTCTTTTAAGTAAAAGCCTTCTACTTGCTTGCCATTAATCGGTAATGTTTCGATTGTTCCGTCTGAGAATTTTTTAGGATATAAAAATGTAGCATCCTGGATAAGTGTTACTAATTCTACGTTTTGAAGATTTGTACCGCTATCAAACTGGATTTGGTCGGTGTATAAAAAATCAGTTGGGTTTGCGTCGGTAATGGCTGCAGTTGTTTCTATAAAAATGTACATACTGTCTTTTGCCAAAAGGGTTACATCACTAAAGATTTTGCCTTCGGTTCCGCGCATTCCGTCAACGGTCATTCTGTATTTAGAACTTAGTCCTTTTCCTAGTTTGATAGACGGAATTGTAATGTCTTTTTTACTTTGGTTGTACACTTTTAGTTGGTACGTACTCGAACCAATATTAGTAAAAACGGTATCTAGATAAACGGTGTCTTTTGAGAAAACTAAATCTCCAGTACTGGCAACGGTTTCAAAATCACTTCTACATGAACTTGTTGCCAAAAGTATTCCGATAGTAAATAGTAAAAAAAAAGTACGCATTTGAATAGAATTTATGTAAAAATAGCAAAAAACTAATTCGATTAACATATGATTTTTAATTTAGAATTGCATTTTCTGTTTTGTGACTCATCTTTTATTTAATTTTACATTTTAAAGCCAAACAAATGAATTTTAGTAAAGAACAAATATTGGAGCGTTGCAATCAGTTTTCTCAAAACACTTTGATGCAAACCCTAAAAATTGAATATATTGATGCTGGAGAAGATTTTTTAGTAGCAAGAATGCCAGTAAATCCTGCGGTTCACCAACCAATGGGATTGTTACACGGAGGTGCATCTGTAGCACTTGCGGAAAGTGTAGGTAGTGCAGCATCATTTTTTTTTATAAATCCTGAATTACAAGAAGTACGCGGAATAGAAATTTCGGCAAATCATTTAAAAAGTATTCGTGAAGGTTATGTTTTTGGTACAGCAAGAATTATTCATAAGGGAAGAAGTTTACACCTTTGGGAGATCAAAATTACTGATGAAGAAGGTAATCTGGTTTCATTGTGTAAATTGACGAACATGGTTTTAGACAGACAAAAAAAGTAATCTGGGAATCATGAATGAATTTTTTTCTAAAATTAAAAAACACAAAGAGCAACTTTTGCCTTTTGTGCTTTATAAGAAACCAAAGTCGGATACAATCATAGCTTTATTACAACAAAATAATACGTTGCATAAAGTTGTAGATTATAAAGAAAAGGGTTTTGTATTTGCTTCTTTTGATAAAAAACAAATTGTTCTTATTCCTGAAAATGAATCTGAAGTTTGTACAAGTGTATTAGAGCGTAAAACTTTAAGTCTTGTAGATGTTGCGGGTTCTGGTTTTGATGCTGAAGCTAAAAAACAATTTGAGTTATTAGTTGCTAATGGTGTGAAAGCTATTGTGAATGATGAGTTCAAAAAAGTGGTTTTATCCCGTAGCGAAATTGTTCCTTTGAACGATTTCGATTTTATTGAGACTTTCCAGAATCTGGCAAGTTTATACCCAACAACATTAGTGTATTGTTTTTATCATCCCGAAGTTGGTTTTTGGATGGGGGCAACGCCTGAGCAATTGCTTAAAGTAAATGAGAATATTTTTGAAACAACTGCTTTGGCTGGAACTCAAAAGGCTGCTTTGGCATCTGAGGTTATTTGGCATCAAAAAGAAAAAGACGAGCAACAATATGTTACCGACTTTATTGTAAAAAGATTGCAAGACGTAGCTTCTTCTGTAAAGGTTACGGAACCTTATAGTGCTAATGCTGGAAGTATCTGGCATATAAAAACGGATATTTCGGGTGCTTTAAATACTGATTCTAGCTTAGATGAGGTAATTGATTTATTACATCCAACGCCAGCTGTTTGTGGTTATCCTAAAAAGAAATCAAGAGCATTTATCTTAGAAAACGAAAATTACGATAGGACTTTTTATACTGGTTTTCTGGGTGAACTAAATAGCAGTTTCGCATCTGACTCGATAAGCTCTGATTTATTTGTAAATTTACGAAGCATGCAAATACGCAATGACGAAGCAGTTTTATATATGGGGTGCGGAATTACTAAAGAGAGTATTCCTGAAAACGAGTGGGAGGAAAGTGTGAATAAATCAATGACGATGAAAAGAGTCTTGAATATGTAACTGTTAAAAGTATTCAGTTGCAGTTTGTAGTGGTCAGTGAAAACTGAGTCCGAAAACAGGGACTGGTATTTAAATATAAAAAAATATGAAATTAGATATATTAGCTTTTGGAGCGCATCCAGATGATGTGGAATTAGGTTGTGCAGGAACAATTTTGAAGGAGGTTTCCCTTGGGAAAAAAGTAGGTATTGTCGATTTAACCCGTGGTGAATTAGGAACGCGTGGTTCTGCCGAATTAAGAGATCAGGAAGCTGCAGCAGCGGCAAATATATTAGGTGTTTCTGTACGCGAGAATTTAGCTATGCGCGATGGCTTTTTTGTAAATGACGAAGCGCATCAATTAGAAGTAATAAAAATGATTCGTAAGTACAAACCAGAGATTGTTTTGTGTAATGCAATTGATGATCGCCATATTGACCACGGAAAAGGTAGTAAACTAGTTTCTGACGCTTGTTTCTTGTCTGGTTTGATGAAGATAGAAACTACGCTTAATGGAGAGCAACAAGCGGCTTGGCGTCCTAAGGTTGTGTATCATTATATTCAGTGGAAAAATATCGAGCCAGACTTTGTTGTAGACATTACTGGGTTTACTGAAAAGAAAATAGAATCCATTTTAGCATACGGTTCGCAGTTTTATGATGCAAATTCTAAAGAACCTGCTACTCCGATAACGAGTAAAAACTTTTTTGAAAGCTTAAATTATCGTGCGCAAGACTTAGGAAGATTAGTTGGTGTAGATTTTGCTGAAGGTTTTACTGTTGAAAGATGTTTGGCCGTCAATAGTTTAGGAGATTTGATGTAAAAAAGATTAAAATTTTTCATTTTTTTCTTTGTAGAAGTGAAGTTTTGCTCTATATTTGCACTCGCTAAGCAGAAATGGTGGTTGTAGCTCAGTTGGTTAGAGCATCGGTTTGTGGTACCGAGGGTCGCCGGTTCGAACCCGGTCATCCACCCAGAAATTTAAAGCCTTGAAGAAATTCAAGGCTTTTTTTGTGCGTTTAATTTTTTGAGAAAAATTTTACCGCAAAGAGCGCAAAGGGTTTCACAAAGGTTCGCAAAGTTTTATAAATAGCTTTGCGAACCTTTGCGTTTTTTTTTCTTTGTGTACTTTGCGTTTAAATCTTTTTGCGTATTTCTTCTCAAAAAGTAAAGCACAAAAAAAATCCTCACCAAATAAATGATGAGGATTCTAAAGAAAGGCGACGACATACTCTCCCACATAACTGCAGTACCATCTGCGCAGGCGGGCTTAACTACTCTGTTCGGGATGGGAAGAGGTGAGCCCCGCCGCAATAACCACCTTAAGGTCGTTAGTTGCTTT
>NZ_JPRM01000049.1 GCF_000737695.1 Flavobacterium hydatis | reverse complement strand
ACTACAGGAACAACGATAGATGTTGTGGGAGATGTAATTGCCAATGCTTCTACCATTCTTAATGACCCTACTTTTACAACAGAACTTACCAATATCATTACAGCAAACGAAACAGTAACTACGCTTGTTAATAATGGTGGAGGTTCTTATACGTATAATAACGAAGCAGGGACTCCGGTAAATATAGATGTTGTTGGTGATGTAACAACAAACTTTAGTACCATTGCAAATAATCCTGCGGTAACAACAATAATAGAAAACATTGCTACCAAAACAGTTGGAGCCGTAACTTTTGATTCTACAACAAATCAGTTTAGTTATACCGATGCCACAGGTACTCCACAATTAGTAGATATAAGTGCCATTGTAAAAGCAAACGAAACTGTAACCACACTGGATAAAGATCCTGCTAACAATGGTAAATATGTTTATACAAGTGAGAATACTACAGGAACAACGATAGATGTTGTGGGAGATGTAATTACCAATGCTTCTACAATTCTTAATGATCCATCTTTTAAAACAGAACTTACAAATGTTATAAAAACAGAAGAAACAGTTACTACACTTGATAAAGACCCTGCTAATGACGGTAAATATCTTTACACAAGTGAAAATGCAACTGCTACGACAATAGATGTTGTAGGCGATGTAATAACAAATGCTTCTACAATTCTTAACGATCCATCTTTTAAAACAGAACTTACAAATGTTATAAAAACGGAAGAAACAGTTACAACACTTGTAAATAATGGAGGAGGTTCATATACTTATAATAACGAAGCAGGAACTCCGGTAAATATAGATGTTGTTGGTGATGTAACAACAAACTTTAGTACCATTGCAAATAATCCTGCAGTAACAACAATTATTCAGGAAATTGCAACTAAAACAGCAGGAGCTGTAACTTTTGATTCTACAACAAATCAGTTTAGTTATACCGATGCAACAGGTACTCCACAATTAGTAGATATTAGTGCCATTGTAAAAGCAAACGAAACAGTAACCACACTGGATAAAGATCCTGCGAATAATGGTAAATATGTTTATACAAGTGAGAATACTACAGGAACAACGATAGATGTTGTGGGAGATGTAATTACAAATGCATCTACAATTCTTAATGATCCATCTTTTAAAACAGAACTTACAAATGTTATAAAAACGGAGGAAACAGTTACTACACTTGATAAAGACCCTGCTAATGATGGTAAATATCTTTACACAAGTGAAAATGCAACTGCTACTACGATAGATGTTGTGGGTGATGTAATTACAAATGCTTCAACAATTCTTAACGATCCTTCTTTTAAAACAGAGCTTACAAATGTTATAAAAACGGAAGAAACAGTTACGACACTTGTAAATAACGGAGCAGGTTCTTATACCTATAATAATGAGGCTGCAGCGGCTGTAAATATTGATGTAGTAGGCGATGTAATTTCTAATGCTTCGACTATTGTAAACAATCCAGCCTTTGTAACAGAACTTACAAATGTTGTTAAAGCAGAAGAAACAATCACAACTCAAGCTCAAAGTTTAACTACAGGAGCAATAACCTATACAAATGAAGCAGGAACAGCAGTTACATCGCAAGTTGTAAGTGCCGATGCAGGAAACATTGTAAAAGTAGGAGCCGATGGTGGTGGTTTTGTAGATAATGCAGTTATTAAAGCTAATGAAACATTAACAACAGAAGCTCAAAATTTAACTACAGGAGCCATAACCTACACAAATGAAGCAGGAACAGCAGTTACATCGCAAGTTGTAAGTGCCGATGCAGGTAACATAGTAAAAGTAGGAGCCGATGGAGGTAGTTTTGTAGATAATGCAGTTATTAAAGCTAATGAAACCTTAACAACAGAAGCTCAAAATTTAACAACAGGAGCTATAACCTATACAAATGAAGCAGGAACAGCAGTTACATCGCAAGTTGTAAGCGTCGATGCAGGTAACATTGTAAAAGTAGGAGCCGATGGAGGTAGTTTTGTAGATAATGCAGTTATTAAAGCCAATGAAACATTAACAACAATAACACCAATAGTAACTACAGGAAATATCATTGCAAATTATACAAATGAAGCAGGTGGAACTCCAGTAGATATTAAAGAGACTATTACTTCTTTAACAGATGTTGTAACACAAGTTACAGATCCATTTGGAAACATTAAAGATTTACACACATTAACTTACGTAGATGAAACGAATACTGCTTTTCCAATAGATTTATCAATCTTAGTTAAAGGAGTTGAAACATTAACATCATTAAGTTATGATGGTACAACACAGTCTTTGATTTATAAAGATGAAGAAGGAAATTCTTCCGACTTTAAATTGACTGATTTAGTTGGAGATGCCCAAACATTAACAACATTACAAGTAAATCTTGTAACAGGTACTTTAGATTTTACAGACGAACACGGAACAGTAAATCCTATAGACTTAAGTGCAGCAGTAAAAGAGCCATGGTTTAGTTCTACAACAAATGTAGGAGCAACATTAAATACCGAAAATATTTATACACAAGGATGGGTAGGAATAGGATACACAACACCATCTACTGCTACCAACGAAAAATTAAGAGTTAATGGTGCTATTACAACAATCAATAGTTACTATGCCGATTATGTATTCGAAGATTATTTTAAAGGTTTTTCTGAAATCAAAGCCGATTATAAATTCAAACGTTTATCAGAGGTAGAGGATTATATTAAAAAGAACAAACACCTTCCGGGTATAACTCCAATTGGAGCACTAGAAAAAACCAAAGAAGGGTATTCATTTAATATGTCGGAGTTATCAATTCAGTTATTAGAAAAAACAGAAGAGATATACCTTCATATTATAGAGCAAAACAAAGAAATTGAAGCAAAAGACAAAGAAATAAAAGAATTGAAATTAGCTTCAGAATCGATGAATCAACGTTTGGAAAAATTAGAAAAACTAATACTAGAGAAAAAATGATAAAAGTTCTTATTCCCTTTTTAGTATTACATACAAAAAGCATAAGTATCAACTAATATTATTCTAGACTAAAAAATAAGATTATGAAATATATATATAAAACGCAAAAAATTATCCTAGCAACATTATTTAGTTTGCTCAGTTTTTGCTCAGTTTTTGCTCAAACGGATAATACAAAATTAAAGGACGGTACAGTAAGTACCGGAGCAACCAAAGCCTTTCCCGGAGCATTATTTGAATTGGAGAGTAACACAAAAGGAATGTTAACTCCAAGATTGACAACAGCACAGCGTGACGGAATTGCATCTGCGAACAGAACTGATGGTTTGTTGATATTTAATACAACAACCGGATGTTTTGATTATTGGAGCGCTATACAAAGCGTATGGTTAAGTATTTGTGGTACGCCACCGCCTGCAGTATTTGGTATCTCGGCAGATGAGTGTCTTCAAATAGTAGGAAACGGAACGTATAAACAAGGGGTAGCTTTAACGCTAGGTAATTATTTAACAGTTCCCGTTACAGCAATTCAGCCAGGAACCTACACGATTTCAGCAACAAATAGTAATGGATATTATTTTACTACTAGTGGAACCTTTCCTAGTGCAGGATCTTATGTACTGAACCTGCCAGGTACAGGTACACCAAATAATGGATTTACAGTAGGAGATCCAGGAGATGCACTTACTATTTCATTAAATGGAGTTCCCGTTTCATGTGTGCCTCATGTATTTGTAGAAAAAGCCAATGTTGATTTTGTTATAACTTGTGCAGGCATAACTAGTCAGGGTTCCTATAATATAGGAATTCCACTTGTAGTTGCAAATAAGCTATTAGTAGAAGTAAACGTAACAGCTCCTGGTTTCTGGAGTATGAGTACAAATACCGTAAATGGGTATTCATTTAGCGCAACAGGCACATTTAGTGCAGCTGGAACTCAAACTATTGAGTTACGAGGAACAGGAACACCTTTGGCATCAGGTATAAATAACTTTAACCTATCATCTAATGCTACAACAGCAGGAACAGGTGCTTGTAGTAATGTTCCCGTTACAGTTGCACCAGTCGCCTATACGATGGATTGTACAACAGCAACTCAAAATGGAGTATATATGCAGAATATCCCTTTGATACCTGCTAATACAATCAGTTTACCAATTAATGTAACAGCAACAGGACAAACAACTATAAGTACTACAACTGCAAGCGGAATTACATTTACAACTGGATTGATAAATTTATCTGTTTTAGGACCTCAAAATGTGACTTTAATTGGTTCAGGAACACCTACAGCTTCAGGGCCAATAGCCTTTACGGTTACGGGAACACCGGGTACAGTAGGAACATGTTCATTAAATGTAACTATAGCATCACAACCAGTTACCTACGTAACAAATTGTGGAGGAATAACAGTGGCAGGTACTTATGCGCCAGGAACAGCAATGGATGCTACAAACACCATGACAGTTCCGGTAACTGTAACCTACGTAGGAGCGTATACAATTTCAACAAATACAGTAAATGGTATCAGCTTCTCGGCAACAGGAACATTTTCTTCAATAGGATTACAAAATGTTGTAATGACTGCAACAGGTACGCCAACATCTGGAGGTAACTTTACTTTTGCCATTACAGCAAATAGTACCAACGGAAGTACCCCTTGTAACAAAGCCGTTCCATTTGTTATTCGTTTAATGAACGTTTTAGGACTTGGAGATGGTATTTATCAGCCAGGTACAGGAGGAGCTTATGCATCAAGAGCTGTTTTAGCTTCATTGGCAAATTTTGGTCCTACAGGTACAGTACAGGTAGATGGAATTAAGATTGTTAATGGAGGAACCAATACTGGTAATACACTTAAAAATCTGATTAATACCAATAAAATTGATATTATCGTATTAGGTTATAACTACAATACAACAGATGCTAATACTTTAAATATTTTGGCCGATTTTGTTAAAAACAAAAAAGGAGTATTAATACAGGCACAAGAAAATGGTAATGCAGGAATAGCAACTTTAGTTAATTCTATTTGTGGTTCTACAATAACTGCAGCCGATGTTAATAGAGATAACTGTACTTACATCAATCCATTAGCAAACATTGCAGACCCAATCTTTAATGGTCCTTTCGGAAACATACAAGGACTTGCTATAGGAGGTGATAATAACAATTCATATTCTATGACACTACCTGCAAATACAATTAGTCTAGCAACTATAAGTGGTCTTCCTGCTAGGGTAACTACATTTAGACACAATACATTAGGATATGTATATTGTGGAGATGGAGGTTTACTTACAGGTACATCAAGCACAAATAATTCAACAACGGATTATCCTGCAAAAATTACGACAACAGGACTACCGCTTTCTAAACCTTATAACGGTGGTACAACAGTTTATAATAGTATTTTCTATGCAAATGCAATGGCTTGGGCTATTGGGTATGTACAAGATAATATTAACGTAGGCTATGTTATTCCTTAATTAAGGATAAAAGAAGAAAAACACCTCTTTTATGAAAACTATAATAGAGGTGTTTTAATAACTCTAATATTTTAATTAAGACACAGTTTGTCATGAATTAGGGATAACACTTTAAATAAAATGATATGATTAAATTTTATATAAAAGCTATTATTATATCGGTATTTTTTATAGGTAGGCTTGGTGCACAAACAGCAAATTCTGGACAATTAACAGTCATGCCAAATACACAGTTTGCTACAGTATCAGATTTTAATAATAGTACATCGGGTAATGTTTTAAATGATGGAAGTTTCATCGTTTATTCAGATTTTAAGAATGATGGAGTCGTAAGTTATACAGAAGCTAATAACGGAACAACACTTTTTGTAGGCACAACAGCCCAAAATATAGAAGGTGCCTCAGTTTCGGATTTCCAGAATGTAGTCTTTGATAATCTATCCTCATTAGTTCCTTTTCATTTATATACCAACATATCTGTAGGTAAGCAGGTAGATTTTAAAAGCGGAATTGTCGATGCTGCTAGTTATAATGGTAAAGTAATTTTCAAAGAAAAAGCGACTCACATAGACGTTAGTAATTTGAGCTTTGTAGATGGAAAAGTAGAAAAAAGAGGAGTTGCATTGTTTGAGTTTCCAGTTGGAGATGATTTATTTTTCAGACCTTCATTTCATGGAGTAGGTACAGATGCAAATAATGTTTATGTAACCCAATATTTTTTGGATAATGCGGGAACTACCCGTCCATATACAAGTAAAGAAGATATTATTTTAGCTATTGATGAGGTAGAATACTGGAATACAACCCAAGACCTCGGGAGCGAAAAGATAGTATTAAGTCTTTCATTAGATCCAGCTACAACACCAGAAGCCTTTTTTACACTAGATCCCAAGAAAAAACTATCCATAGTACGTTGGGACACAGCATTAGCAAAATGGGTAGATGAAGGCGGAATAACAACAGATCCAAATGTTAGCGGAAGCTATTCAAAACTAGTTACTTCACAAGTAAAAGGTTATGGAATTTTTACAATCGGGATAGTTAACAAACCAGACATTAACCCTAATCTAGATATTGTTATAAATAACGCAATATCACCAAATGGAGATGGTATTAATGATAGTTTCCTTATAGAAGGAATTAACAAATATCCGGATAATAGAGTAGAGATCTATAATCGCTGGGGAGTAAAAGTATATGATGCAAGGTCATATAACGAGAGCGATAATATGTTCACAGGATATTCAGATGGGCGTGTAACTGTAAACAAAGGAGCAAAACTTCCTACAGGAACCTATTTCTACGTACTAAAATATAGTAATGGTAGAGATGGTATCGAAAGTTCAGGATATTTATATATCAATAACCAATAAAATAAACTAATGGAAAAGATATTTTACATAGTAGCAATATTGTTATTGGGAGTTTTTAATGCTTCGGCACAACAAGAATCGCAGTATACGCAATATATGTACAACACTATGGCTTTTAATCCCGGGTACACAGGATCGAGGGAAGTAGTAAGTGCAATGGGATTATACAGAACACAATGGGTTGGTTTAGATGGTGCGCCAAAAACAATGAACTTTTCAATACAAAGTCCATTAGGGTATCATGCCAACGGTATTGGATTAAATGTAATTAGTGAAGAAATAGGACCAACAAATAATACAGGAGTAATGGTAAATTACGCCTATACAATTATAGGCAATAACGACCTAAGATTCTCTTTTGGTATTTCAGCAGGATTTGATAATTATGTAGTCGATTATAATAAATTAATTATTCAAAATCCAGATCCCTATTTAAACGGGAAAGAGTCAAAGTTTCTTCCTAATGTAGGAGCAGGATTCTATATGCATACCTACAATTGGTATGTAGGAGTATCAGTTCCTAAATTATTAAAGACAGATTATTATGATGATGTAGCTTCAACGGTTTACACCACCAACTCCCATTTTTATGGTATTGCAGGATATGTTTTTGATATAAATCCAAATTTCAGATTCAAACCAGCAGTTTTAGTAAAAGTAGTAAAGGGAGCACCCGTAGCTGTAGATGTATCTGCCAATTTCTTAATTAGTAATAAACTAACCTTAGGACTAGCCTATCGTTGGGATGCCAGCGTAAGTGGTTTGGCAGGATTTCAAATTAGTGATGGGATACAAGTTGGGTATGCGTATGATTATGAAACTACAAATCTGGGAAATTACAACTCAGGTTCGCACGAGATATTCTTAAGGTTTGATCTTTTCAATAAGTCAAATAAACGAATGATAAATCCAAGATTCTTTTAATTAATGATTAAAAAAATACTTATGAAAAAATATTTTCTACTTTGGATAGCATTATTTGGCTTATTTAGTGTGCACTCGCAGACTAAATTAGTTGATAAAGCAGAAAAAGAATACGATAAACAAGCTTATGCATACGTAAGTTCAAGTGATTTATACGATAAGTTGGTACAGAAAGAATTTGGCTCTTCGGGAATTTATGCAAAACTAGGAGACTCTTATTACTTTAACGGAGATTATAAAAATGCTTTAAAATCTTATAATCAGATAGGTAAATTAAAAGATAACTATAAGTTTACCGATGAGCAATTGTTTCGATATGCCCAATGTCTTAAGTCAGATGGGAAATTTGATGAAGCATCAAAAATCATAAAAGAACTTAATAGTAAGTCAGGAAAAGAAGCTATTAATTCCGGAACCGATTATCTAAAAGAAGTCGAGAGACAATCCAATCGATATACAATAAAACCGGTTAGTATCAATTCGAAAATGCCAGATTATGGAGCCACATTTTACAAAGAAAATCAGGTAGTTTTTACTTCAGCCAGAGATACAAATGTAGTCGAGAGAATGAAAGACAGATGGAATAAAAAACCATTCTTTAAACTCTATGAAGCAACAATTACAGATGATGGCGATTTGGCAGATGCTAAAAGGATTAATGGAAAAGTAAATTCAGTTTTTCATCAATCAACACCAGCATTTACCAAAGATGGTACACAAATGTATTTTACCCGAAGCAATTTTTTAGGTAATAAATACGGAGTAGATGATACAAAAACCAACCGACTTAGGATTTATAGAGCAACACTCGTAAATGATAAATGGACAAATATCGAAGATTTATCTTTTAATAACGAATCCTTTTCAAATGCACATCCAGCATTAAGACCAGACGGAAAAAGTTTGGTTTTTGCTTCCGACAGACCCGGATCAGTTGGACAGACAGATTTGTATGAAGTTGCCATAAATACAGATGGTACATTTGGAGAAGTCAAAACCTTAGGGCCATCAATAAATACCATTGGTAGAGAAACATTCCCTACAATTTCTACAACAGGAGAGTTTTATTTTGCTTCAGATGGACATTCAGGACTTGGAGGTTTAGATGTCTTTGAAGCAGTTAAAAACAGCGATAATACCACCTATAGAGTAGTAAATGTAGGGAAACCAATTAACTCACCAGGAGACGATTTTGGACTTATAATTAATGCACAAACGCGCAAAGGATTTTTTGCTTCTAACAGAACAGGCGATGATCAAATTTATAGTTTTGTAGAGCTAGAACCGCTAAAATTAAAGTATGATCTTGTTGTTTTTGGAAAAGTATATGATAAAAAGTATAACGAATTATTACCAAAAACTAAAATCTCATTATTTGATTCCAATCAAAAAAAGTTAGATGATTATTATACCGATAATGCAGGCGAATATCTGATAAAAGTTCCAGCAGGCGATTATTACTTAACGTATGATAAAGTAGGATATCTGCAAGGAAAAGAAGATTTGAAGATCGTTAAAAAAGATGAAAATCAAATGATCGAAATCAATAAATACCTAGATACAGATCCCAATGCGAGCGAACTCACAACCGAAGATAATAAATCGATTACAGACGGTTCAGATTTGACCAAAAAGCTGGGATTAAAACCAATTTATTTTGATTTTGATGATACACGAATCAAACCTGTTTCAGAAAAAGAGTTGAACAAGATTGTACAAGTTCTTAAAGATTATCCAACAATAACAGTTGATATTAGATCACATACAGATAGTCGCGGAGATAATGAGTACAACCTTAAATTATCCGAAAGAAGAGCCAAAGCAACAGTAGATTATCTCCTAAACAAAGGAGCCAGACCAAGTAGAGTAACTGGTAAAGGATATGGAGAAACTCAATTAATAAATAAATGTAGCGATGGAGTAAAATGTACAGACAAAGAGCATCAACTTAACAGACGCTCCGAGTTTATAATAAACTTTAACAACAAGTAAATTTAATATGTTGAATAAAAGATTGTCAAAAAAATGAATTTATTTAGCCATAAAGAGGTTTAGCTTAAAGTAAAGTTAAACCTCTTTTTTTTAGAAGAATAAAATTAGAAATCAGGTTAAAAAAGCAAAAAAAGTACTGATAGTGGGACTTTATTACTTTATTTATATATTTTTGAAAATACATAACTAATATACCACACACTTGAGCAAATTTCCCATTCCCACATTATCGGTAGGCAATATACTTGGCGAAGAAACTTTGGGGATTACACTGTTTCAGCATAGTGTAAAAGGGCGTAATGCATTTGAGCAACCACATAAACACGATTTTTATATGGTGTTCTTTGTAGAGAAAGGTTCAGGATTTCACAGCATAGATTTTACACAACACACAGTAGCCGATAATCAGGTATATTTTATACGACCAGGACAAGTACATAATTGGTCACTTAATGTAAATACCACAGGATTTCAGCTTATGGTATCATCAGAGATCGTTACTATTTTTTCAAATTTATCACAACTTCCATTCTTTGAGCAAAGCGTACCATCTTGCCTTTCATTGACTCAAGAAGAATTTCAGGAATTTAAAAAACATTTGCATGAAATAGAAAACGCATTACCACAAAATGATTTGCTTACAAAAGAAACCGTTTTGCTTCGATTGCATTTATTATTTAAGTTATTGCAAAAAGATTATCTCAAACAATTTCCAGAATATAGTTTTTCGGCAAGACCAGAAAAAGTAATAAAAAACTTCAACACCTTAATCGATAAAAATTTTCAAACAGAAACCTCCGTAAATTTTTATGCCAATAAACTCAGCATTACACCAAACTATCTTAATATACTTTCCCAAAAGTTCTTAAAGACATCAGCCAGCGACGTAATAAAAGAGCGAACAATTCTCGAAGCCAAACGATTACTTACAAGCACCGATTTATCAATAAAAGAAATAGCCTACCAATTAGGCTTTAATGATAATGGGTATTTCAGCAAAGTATTTAAGAAATATGCAGGCAAAACACCAGGTGATTTTAAAGAAAGTTATAATCTTTACCATCCTTCTCATTAATAATACCATTGCCGATTAAAATTCTAAACGATTTTTGTAAATGATAAATAATTATTATTTGCAGAAGCAATTATGATTTAAAGAAATATGGAAAAAAATCAAAACAGAAGCAATTTGCTATACTGTTTAGTTTTGAATGTCCTAATGTTAGCAGGATGTTCTTCTAAACAAGCAGATATAAAAACAGAAAAAATGAATAGTAAAACACTTTTTGAAGCAGTCGAAACCAGAGATGTTATTAGTGTAACTACACTTTTAAAAGAAAACCCTTCATTAGAAATAAAAAATAAAGATGGAGAAACCCCTTTAATGAGAGCAGTTTATAACAATAATAACGAAATAGCAGCATTATTAATAAATGCTGGAGCCGATGTAAATGCACAAGATGATATGCTAAACAGTCCGTTTTTATACGCAGGAGCAGAAGGAAATCTAGAAGTCGTAAAACTAGCTTTACAACACGGAGCAAATTTTGGAGTATATAACCGATATGGAGGTTCGGCACTAATTCCGGCAGCAGAAAAAGGACATCTGGAAATGGTGAAGCTTTTAGTAAATACCCCAAATTTCCCTATAGACCATATCAATAATTTAAAATGGACAGCATTGCTAGAAGCGGTTTTGCTTAGCGATGGTGGACCAGTACATGTAAGTATTGTAAAAGCTTTAATAGATGGAGGTTGTAATGTAAATATTGGCGATAAATACGGCATAACAGCATTAGGACACGCTAAAAAACTAGGTTATACAGAAATGATTAAAATACTACAACAAGCCGGAGCAAAATAAAATATAATTTATGGAAGAGAATAAAATAAGCCGAAAAAAGTTCTTAGGACTAGGAGCCGCTGCAACAGGAGCCGCATTGTTTTCGGGGATTGGTGCCACAGCAATGACACAAACAGAAGCTGAGGATAAAAAAAATAAGGATTTAAAAGAATATATTTTAGTTAATGTAAGACTAGAAGAAAGTTTTGAATACAATGATAAAAACGAAGTTGTAGCTACAAAAACAAGCTTGTATAATTTGCATATTGCCGATGGTAAAATAAAAAATATTACTACAGGCAAACCAGTTACAAAATTAAAAACGGTCGATGCCAAAGGATTTTTGATGCTTCCGGGATTACGAGATATGCACATACATATCGATAAAACCTATTACGGTGGGAATTGGAATGCTGCTCCAAGAAAAGGATATACCGTAAAAGATATGATTACGCTAGAGCAAAAAATCATACCACAATTGCTTACAGACTCCCAGCACAAAGCAGAAGAAGCCATAAAACTAATGCAAAGCCAAGGAAGTTATTTTGCCCGTTGCCAGTGTAATATAGATCCTGTTAGCGGACTCAAAAGTCTAGAACATTTGCTTGCAGCATTAGATAAAAACAAAGACAGTTTTGGGTGGGAAATTGTAGCTTTTCCACAACACGGAATTTTATATTCGCAATCAGAACCCTTACTACGAGAAGCTGCTGCAATGGGAGTAGATTTCATCGGCGGATTAGATCCAACAAGTGTAGATGGTAATATGGAAAAATCGCTAGATACCATGTTTCAAATTGCTTTAGATACCAATAAAGGGATAGATATTCATTTGCATGAATCACCACCATCAGGAAAAGACGCAATAGAATATATTATAAAAAGAACTGAGGAGAACAAACAGCTACAAGGAAAAACATATATAAGCCATGGTTTTGCTCTTGCAAAAATGGAGCCCAAAGATTTAGAAAAAGTAGCCGAACAAATGGGAGCGTTAGGAATAGGAGTAGTTTCGACAATTCCTATCGGAAGAACGATTATGCCAATTCCGACCCTAAAAAAATACGGTGTAAAATTAATGACAGGAACAGATAGCATCGTAGATCACTGGATGCCTTTTGGAACTTGTGATATGCTCGAAAAAGCAAAATTATGTGCACAACTCTACGGTTGGACAGACGAATATAGCCTAAGTCGTGCCTTACATATTGCCACTACAAACGAGATATTACCCCTTAACGATGCAGGAACCAGAGTATGGCCAGCAGTTGGGAATGATGCCAATTTTATTCTGGTAAAAGCAAGCTGCTCAGCCGAAGCAGTTGCGCGCCTACCAAAAAGAGAAGGTGTGTTCTTTAATGGAAAAATGATTGCTGGAGAGATGGTTTAGAGATTTTGAGGGACAAAGGTTCAGAGAGGCAAAGGTACAAAGGTTTTGTGCCGCAAAGTTTTTCTGTAGAGACGCACCGCAGTGCGTCTACGCAATACAGGTATACAGATAATGTAACCACAAACATATCTTTTCAACGTCAGAATAGTTCAGTTTTAGTTGAATTGCCTCCTGCTTTAGCTGGAGGTTAAAGAATTGATGATAATAAGGCTTTAGCCGAAATACTATGTCATTTTCGGTTAAAACCAGTCCCAATATTGTGTAGACGCACTGCGGTGCGTCTCTACGGAGAATCGTTGCGTTTAATTTTTTGTACCCTGAGCGTCAATAATTACCAATTACCAATTGCTTCTTCATACAAACTTCATAATAAAAATGTAGCTTTATATTTTTATAACTAAAATGATTTTTGATATGGCTAATAAAACATCACAACACATATTAAACACATCAGCAAATCTTTTGGGTTTTTGTCTTATTGTTATAACCTCTTTGCATATCACAGATAAATCTGAAACGACATATATTGATGAGTTTACATCGATCATAGCTATATTTCTTATTTTCTCCTGTTTCTTTTCCTTTTTATCTATCAAGACATTAAAGGAAACTTTAGAGAGAAGACTAGAAATAATAGCCGATTATTTATTCGGGATGGCATTAATAGGAATCTTGATTATTGTATTAATCAAAACGCTAGACTTAACAAACTAAATCGATTCGATAATCTTCTCCCGATGATTAAGTCCCCATTGCACTAAAGTTTCGGTAACGGGCAAAACTGATTTCCCGTACTCAGTAACCGAGTAAGCAACAGTAATTGGTCTGGTATCCTGAACTACTCTTGTAATAAGTAAATTAACCTCTAAGTCTTTAAGTTCTTTGCTTAGCATTTTTGCAGAGATACCTTCTATTTCGCGTTGCATTTTCTTGAAATGAATAACTTGATGCGTTCGGTTCGTTAAGAATCTTAAAATCATCAGTTTCCATTTTCCACCCAAAACGTCCAGACTATCTCGCATTGCAAGAAGTTCTTCAGTACAATTTGCCTCACGCAAAACACCATCTCGTTTAATTTTTGCCATAATAGTTTCTTTAAGGTAACTAGTAACCTTTGGTTAACGGATAGTAAATATAAATGATATTCAGAATATTTTTGTGTTTTAAACCGATAAAAATGAAAGCAATTATAGCAGATAAAGAGGGTAAATTACATTTAGAAAATGTAAAAACTCCAACAGTAAAAGAAGGTGAATTATTGATAAAAATAATCGCTTCGGGATTTAACCCAATCGATTATCAGATGTTAGAGAATGAACTAGAAAGAAAACTAATGCATTCCCCAATTTTAGGACGAGAACTATCGGGAATAGTGGCTGAGATTGGAGAAAATGTACAAGGTTTTAAAGTTGGAGATGCTGTATTTTCAGGTTCAGGAAGCATGGGCTCAAATGGAACTTATGCAGAATATATTGCTATTCGAGAATCTGTTGTGGTGCATAAACCTGACTTTTTATCTTTTGCGCAAGCAGCAGGAATCCCTTCGGCAGGATTAACAGCTTTACAATCCTTTAACCGAATGAAACTACAAAATAGCGATTCGGTTTTAATAACAGGTGCTGCAGGGGGAGTTGGAACAATGATGGTTAAAATTCTCTTGGCAAATAAATTCACAAACTTTATTGTTACAGCCGGAAATAAAGAAAGCATCGAGTCACTAAAAGAAATAGGAGTAAAGGAAAGCCAAATCATCAATTATAAAACAGATGATGTAGCAATTTTTGCTTTAGCAAAAAACAACCAGCAAAAGTTTGATTTTGTGGTAGATTTAGTCGGAAATAAAATAGGCGAAATAGCAGCCAAACTTTTAAAATCAAACGGAACTTTTCTTGACGTTACGGCACTTTCTACCGAAGAATCCAGAGAAACACTATTTAATAAAGGAGCTGTAATAATGAATATTTCTAATTATGTTTATTCGGCAGATAAGAATTATGCCTATTACAAAAAAGGATTATCAGAGTTGGTTCGATTAATAGAAAATAAAGCTATAACCTCACCAAAAATTGAAATTATCGGAGAGTTAAATATTGAAACAGTCACTAAAGCACACGAAATACTTCGCTTAAATAAAACAAAAGGCAAGAAATTAATCATGCAAATAAATACGATATAGACACTATGAAAACGATACCAAGAAGAATTGTTACGGGAACAAAAAACGGGAAATCTATTATTGAAAAAGATGAAATAGTAAGCAATGTTTCAGAACATTTTCCAGGGCTTATTATATCCGATATTTGGAGTACGGATAGTATGCCAGCTAATCTTTCGACAGAGAAAATTATTGAGAATACAGCTTTTCCTAATACACCCAAAAACGGAACTTATTTTAGATACGTTCAGATACCGCCCGACAAAGATTTAGGGATTGTAGCACCAGTCGGGCAACCACATCCTTTAATGCATCAAACGTCCACATTAGATTATATAATAATACTTTCGGGCGAAATATATCTTATTGTCGATGAAGAAGAAACGCTCTTAAAAACAGGAGATATTGTTATACAAAGAGGAACAAACCATGCGTGGAGCAATCGCTCAGATAAACCTTGTATACAATTGGCGGTTCTCGTAGATGCTTCTTTTTAGTTTTTAGTACCAGTGTTCAGTTTCAGTATTCAGTTTTTAGTCTCAGTACCAGTCTTCAGTGGTAGTATTTAGTTCAGTAGTTATTTACATACATATTTATATAAAAAAAGAGTTTTGCATTGCAAAACTCTTTTTTTATAACTGCGACTGCGACTGCGACTGCGACTGCGACTGCGACTGCGACTGCGACTGCGACTGCGACTGCGACTAAATACTAAAATCTACCAGCCCTTAACAGCTCCTCCTTTAAATTCTTTTTCAGCAGCTTTTTCTACTTCTTCAGATTGGAATGCTTTAAGGAATTTTTGAACCTTTTCTTCGTTTTTATTATCCTCTCTAGAAACGATTAAGTTTACGTAAGGAGAATCTTTATCCTCTACAAATAAAGCATCTTTTGATGGCACAAGACCAGCTTGAGAAGAGAATGTATTGTTAATAATGGCAATAGTTACATTAGCATCATCTAGCGCTCTTGCGATTTGTGGTGCTTCTAGTTCCATTATCTTTAGGTTCTTAGGATTCTCTGTAATATCAGTTACTTTTGGCAAAAGCCCAACACCATCTTTAAGTTTTATAAGACCATTTTTTTGTAATAACAATAACGAACGACCACCATTGGTTGGGTCATTAGGAATTATAATAGTGCTTTCTGGTTGTAACTCGGCTAATGTTTTTATTTTTTTAGAATATCCAGCGATAGGATAAACAAAAGTTTTCCCGATAATAGCTAGTTTATAACCTCTTTGTTTAGATTGTTCGTCAAGATAAGGTTTGTGCTGAAATGCGTTTACATCAATATCTCCTTGATTTAATGCTTCGTTAGGAACTACGTAATCGTTAAATGTTATAAGCTCTACATCCAGTCCGTATTTTTCTTTTGCAACTTTTTTAGCAGCTTCAGCTACAGAAAATTCTGGTCCTGCAGCAACTCCAACTACAATATGATTAGGATCGTTTTTTTTCTCTTTTCCACAGTTTGCAAAAACTAATGTAAGTAGTGCTATTCCGGCTAGTATTGAAAATTTATTTCTTGTATTCATGTTCTTATTTTAATATTAAAATTATTTTTTTATCTGTGATCAAAACGTTTAGAAAGTGCATCTCCTACAAATTGTATAATAAATACAAGTGCAACAAGAAGAACCAATACAGTATTCATGATAGTAGCATCATAACCAATGTAGCCATATTGATACCCAATTTGTCCTAAACCACCAGCGCCTACAGCACCACCCATTGCAGAATAACCTACAAGTGTAATTAAGGTAATCGAAGCAGCATTGATAATCGACGGAAGCGCCTCTGGCAATAATACTTTATAAACAATCTGAAAAGGAGTTGCTCCTAATGCTCTTGCAGCTTCTATTAATCCCGAAGGTAAGCCTAAAAGACTGTTTTCGACCAATCGTGCAATAAATGGTGCAGCTCCAATACTAAGCGGTACCAATGCAGCACTTACTCCAATAGAAGTTCCTACCAATGCTCTGGTAAAAGGAATCATCCATACAATTAAAATGATAAAAGGAATAGATCTGAATATGTTTACAACAACCGATAAAATTCGGTTAAATAAAACATGCTCCATAATTTGTCCTTTACGAGTTAGGAATAAAAATATACCTGCCGGAAGACCCAAAAGAAAACCGAAGAAACCAGAAAGTAAAGTCATGGTAATGGTTTCTAATGTGCCTTTTAATAATAATGTTATAATAGATTCAGACATAGCCTAATATTTCAGTTTTAATATGTTTCTCTTTAAAAAAAATAATTGCTTGATTTTGCTCGCTTTCGTCGCCCGAAAGTTCAACGATAAGAATCCCAAAATTTACATCGCCAGCAAAAGCAGTTTGAGCCGTTATAATATTAGCATTAACATTAAATTTTCTGGCTGCTTGGGTAAGAATAGGTTCATTTACCGATTTACCGTTTAACTCTAAACGCAATAAAGGATTTAGCCCTTTTTTATAAACAGCCGAAAGACGTTCTTGATATAAATCTGGAATATCGATATGTAACGAAGAAGCAATAAATTCGCTTGTTAAAGCATGCTTAGGATTTGCAAATATTTCGCCTATAGTTCCTTGTTCAATTAATTCGCCATTACTAATTACAGCAACTTCATCGCAAATAGCTTTTACAACTTCCATTTGGTGTGTAATAAGTAATATCGTAATATTTAAACGCTTATTAATATCCTTTAATAAATTTAAAATAGACCTTGTCGTACCAGGATCTAACGCACTTGTAGCTTCATCACATAGTAATACTTTAGGATTGTTTGCTAAAGTTCTTGCAATAGCTACACGTTGTTTCTGACCACCAGAAAGATTTGCAGGATAATCATTTATTTTTTCGTCAAGACCTACAAGTTCTAATAATTCTTTTACTCTGTTTTTAATTTCATTTTTAGAAACCCCAGCTAATTCTAGTGGAAAAGCTACGTTATCAAAAACGGTTCTGGATGACAGTAAATTAAAATGCTGAAAAATCATTCCGATTTGTCTTCTTTCCTGAGCCAATTCAGCATTGGATAGTTGCAACAACGATTTTCCGCCAACAATTACATCTCCCGAAGTTGGTTTTTCTAATAAGTTGATACAACGTATAAGTGTACTTTTTCCTGCTCCAGAAGTACCAATTACACCAAAAATTTTACCTTCGGGTACATGTAGAGATACACCTTTTAGTGCGGTAATCTCTCTCCCGGTTTTGTAAAATTTCTTGGTTATATTTTTTAATTCTATCATATTCTAGCTATTTGTAATCATTAAATAATGTAAAGGAAATGCTTAACTAGTAGAGAATTAAAGATGATTTAGTACTCCTTGTTTATTTTTGACCTTTAAATTATGGTGCAAATGTAAGTCAGATTTAGTTTATATTAAAATCTATGGGTTAAGTAGAATAACAATAAAATGTTAATTTTTAAGGCTAATTGCGCTTTATTGCTTGATTTACAGCGTGTATTTTTTTTACTATAATAGTCAAATTAGTATTATACATAAAATAAGACTTGTTAAATATGTTATTTAAGATTTTTATTTTTGTTAGAATTCTATAATAATTGCTTAATTTTAGATTGATTTAAAATTGCTTGGTATTAATTGTCGCCCCTAATGATTAATTTAAAATATGCCGAAAAACAAAATTATAGAAAACCTAAAACTTCCTAATGTATACATTCTTTTACTAATAGTATTTTTATCATGTACATTATTAATTTTTATTAATTTTTTTACCATAAAAATTTTATCTGCAAATAGAGCTTATGTTAATGGCGAATCACATTATTCAAAAGGACAGAAAGATGCAGTAAGGCACTTGATAACATATTTGTATACAGGTGATAAGGAGCAGTGGAAGCTTTATAAAGAAGAATTGAAAGTACCGCAAGGCGATGGCATTGCCCGAATCCTGCTTTTAGAAAATGGCGATATTCATATTATTAAAAATGGATTAAGAGACGGTCGTAATCATGAAAAGGATTTAGACGATATGATATGGCTGTTTAGAAATTTTAGATCAGTTTCTTTTTTAGCTAAAGCAATAAAAGAGTGGGAGCAAGCCGATCAATTAATCAACCAGATATTTGAGATAGGAAAAGAGATTGATAAAAAAGTAAATAACGCTACTTTAAAACCTGAGGATCAAAAAGCTTTTCTGAGTTTAATTAGTATAATAAGTGACAGATTAACCATAAATGAACGTAATTTTTCGAATACGCTAGGAGAGGGAACCCGAGCAATAAAAGATCGATTGATTTTTACGAATATAGTTTTCATTTTAATTATAATTAGTAGTGTTTGTATTTACTATTGGATAATGGTAAAAAGGATTATAGCCTCAAAAAGAGAAATCGAGGTTAAGAACGAAAATTTAATTCTTGCAAATAAAGAATTAGATCGATTTGTTTATAGTGCTTCACATGATTTAAGATCTCCAATTACTTCCCTCAAAGGATTAATCGAGATTACACAAATGGAAGATGACTTAGAACAGATAAGAGAATATCTGAACTTAATGAGTCAGAGCTTAGTTAAACAAGATCAGTTTATAAATGATATTATTGATTATTCTAAAAATAAAAGAAAAGATGTTGTTTTAGAAACCGTAAGTCTGGTAAGCTTATTTGAAGGAGCAATAATACAGCATACACATATAAAAAATGCAGATCGTATTATACTGGATATTGATATAATGGCAGACAAAGTTCAGAGTGATAGTCTTAGGCTAAAAATCATTGTAAATAACTTGTTGTCGAATGCTATAAAATATGCTGACGAAAACAAAGATGTGATGCGTATCTCGATTAAAACATATCTTGAAGGAAATTTTTACATAATAGAAGTTACGGATAATGGGATTGGAATTAAGCCAGAATCTAAGGATCACATATTCGAAATGTTTTATGTTGTAGATAGTAATAAAGGATCTGGATTAGGGCTTTATATCGTAAAAGAAGCAATAAAAAGTCTTAAGGGAACAATTGAGGTAGAATCTGAATTTACAATAGGAAGTAAGTTTACTGTAACGATTCCTAAATTATAGGAGATGCGTATGATTTAAAATTATAATTAAAAACTTGATAGCATATTTCTAAAAAAAAATAGAACCTACAGATGGAATTTAAATATGTTTTTTTGCTAATAGAAGATAGTGATATCGATAAACTTGTTATAAAACAATTGCTAAAAAAAGTACTTGATGTAACAAATGTAAATGCTGTTAATAATGGTAAAGAGGGAATAGAATGGATTATAAATTATAGAAAGAGCTTTAACCAATCTCTTGTTATTCTTTTAGATATCCAGATGCCAATCATGAACGGCTTTGAATTTCTGCTGGCTTACGATAAGCTTTCTGCAGATTTAAAATATGAAACCCAAATCTTTGTACTTTCCTCTTCATTAGTAAGAGAGGAGATAAAACGTATAAAAAGTAATCGGTACGTAACCGATTTTTTAAGCAAGCCAATCGCTATAAAAGAATTTGGAGATATATTATACCCAACTTTAAAAAGAAAAATGGGATAGAATAAAAGGTTACCTATTTTTTAATGCTATAATTTCATTTTTTAATTCCAAAAACATTGCTTTAACATCGTCTATTTCTGAGGACTTTTGTTCTTTATCATTTCTACCAATGTTGCATACATATTCCCAGATTTCTAAAATATTTGATGCCTTTACCAAATATGGAGGATAAAAAGTATTATCAGAATGCGCCATTAAATCATTCTTTCCGTTTTTATTAAGACGTTTGTAAACGATACCATCAGTTTTTGTAATAAGAATATAAGTTCTGCCATCCAGAACTTCACCTAAATTCTCAATATAACGACCAACTATAAAAGAACCATTTTCATGGGGAGGCATAGAATCTCCCTCTACAGGAAAAGCCCTGTGTTTTCCGTGTCCTAAAAACGGGAGCGAAATATGTTGTAAGCTTTCTATAAATTCGGGATCTGCATAACCGGTTAGGTATCCTGCTTTTGCTTTATGCGGAATAATCTCGATTAAATTATCGCCATTTCTATCTACCGTAATTGGTAGTAGAATTCGATTATCTCCGAGTTTTAGCAATTCACCCATGGGAATCTTTTTCATTTCTACCGAAAGTAAAATGTCGATGCTAATATGAAAGAAGCGCGATATGGCAACTAATATTTCTGGAGGAGGTGAGTTTTTACCATCTTCATATTTAGCATAACGATCACGGGATATGAGCAAGCCTTCAGCAACTTCACGTTGTGAAATCTCTTTTCTAGCTCTTAAGTATTTAATATTATCAGAAAATAAAGACATATGTTAATGGGATAATTTGTCACAGTAAATATATGGAATTTGTGACGATATATACTAATTTTGTTTTATATAAAAACAAAGAGACTAATTATTAGTTCGTTTCACTAAAATCATGAGACATGTTACTTTTTAATGATACCGAGATATTTACAAGTGGTAATAGGGAGAAAAAGGTTTTTGATCTCCCAGATACAGAATTGATATTGTGCGATACTCTTTTTACAAAAGAAGAAGCAGATTTATATTATAATGTTTTGCTTAACGATACAGCGTGGCGTGAATATGAAATGGAAATTTATGATAAAACGCTTAAAGTACCCAGAATGATTTCTTGGTATGAAGATAAAAGTAATGTTGGAGCAGAACTCGATCGACCAGATTGGACACCTGAGCTATTGCAAATAAAGGAGCGAGTAGAGGCAGCGACACAAGTAAAGTTTAATAGTGTTTTGCTCAATTTATATAGAAACGGAAATGACGGAGTAAGTTGGCATAGTGATCGTGAGCAAAATTTCGGAAAAGATGCTATTATTGCCTCAGTAAGTTTTGGAGAGACGCGAATGTTTAAGTTAAGACATAAATTTAAAAAAGAAATTCCACAATTAGAGATTCCGTTACACCATGGTTCATATTTGTTAATGGGAGGAACAACACAAAGTTTTTGGCAACATCAGGTTCCAAAAACTACAAAAGATATTCTGCCAAGAATCAATCTTACTTTTAGAATTGTAGATAGGAAACTGTAGTTTTTAAGTCTGTGGCAAAAAAAATAACCGCAAAGGGCGCTAAGATTTACGCAAAGGTCGCAAAGTTTTTCTTCAATTTTGTCATTCTGAGCGGAGTCGAAGAATCACAAGAAACTCACCCAATCTTTGTCGAGTTACTTGTGGAGACCCTTCCTGCGTCAGGGTGACAATTTTGTGGAAACAGAACAAAGCTTAATCTTTCTTAATCTCTTAATGGTGAAATCATTGTTCCTGCAACAAAGCATTTGTTCTACGAATAGATTCTTCATCTTTATAATCAAGCCACGCCTGGCCTTTGCGTTTTCGCATCCAGTTATCATAATGACGAATAACAGCTACATTTGCCAAAGCTTTTATAACATTAGTTGGTCTTCCGGATAAAGAGCGTAGACTTAACGAAAATCCCGGAGTGGTATATTTCATATAATGCCACCAACCTTCGGGCATATATAGCATTTCGCCATGTTGTAAATTAGTGATATAAGGTTTTACTAATTTAAGCGCTGGAAATCTTTCATAATCTGGATTATCAAAATCTATATCTTCATTACAAATCCAGGAATACGGAAGACGATACATGTATTTAGTTTCTTTAGGATCTACTAGAACACATTGTTTTTTTCCTTGAAAATGGATATGAAATATATTAGGAAAATCAATATCGTAATGCATAAATACCTTTGCGTTCTGACCGCCAAAAAAAACCAGAGGCAAACTCTTTATTAACCGAAGACCTAATTTAGGCCATCGTATATCGCTTTTCATAGAAGGCACATCTTTCATTAAATTATATAAAAATATGCGCAAATGTGTAGGTCCTTTTTCGAGTATATCAATATACTCGGACATAGGCATTGTAAAATCGGGTTCATTAACTTTCTTAGTATGATCGGTTTTACGGTTATCGTATAAAGGAACAGTCTTGTCGCCTGCAACTTCTCTTAAAAAATCAAAATTCCATTTTGTAAATGCGGGCCAATCTTCTATCTGATTGGTTATAACTACTGGCTTTTGAGGCTTATAATAGTTTTCTATAAATTCTTTTTTTGTAAGTTTTTCTACTCTTTCAATTTCTATATATTCAAATGCCATAATTAAAATTTTAAAATTGTTCGAAAATTATAAAGTCACATATTCTAGTTTGTTTATTATATAAGTTAGAAATATTTGGTATTGTATATAACAAGATAAAGCTATAAACTGTAAGAAGATTATAGTATTTAACGTGTTTTGGGGAAGGAAATTGCGTTATTATTTGATTTGTTTTTTTACTAACAAGGCTTAATTCCTTAAGGTTTTCAGTTTTTCTTGGTGGATTATTTGTTAACCTAAAGTTATTGAATTTTTAATTTACATGCTCAAAAAAAATAAATTTCTATTAAAAATTGCATTTTCATTTTGATTGTTACATTTCTTTAAAAATTTGTGATTATAAATTATTTTTCTATTCATAATTGTTTATGTTTGTTAATAAAACATTAAATATAAGGTTAAAATTAACTTTTGTTTTTTTTGATGTTTTATTTAATAAACAGGAGAGTATTACTAAAGTATTCTCTGATAGTAAGGATTGTAAAGTATTGTAAATAAGAATGTTTACTCGAGTTGATACAATTCTGTTAAGATTGAAATTCATTGAAATGTTAAGAAAAATAAAATCATTTGTTAAATTAACTCCTACTTATAAATTAAAAAATACAGTAGAAGATCAATTCATCAAAAAAATAAAATGTAGGTTTTTATTTGTTAGCATTGAAATTTTTAAACCAAAAAACTTAAATGAGAATTTCGACTGGCTTGTATGTCAGTGTATTCGCATTGAAAATAACCAATTAACCAAACCAAATTATGAAAAGCCAAACAATAACACAAGTAGATGTTCTTGATGATTCCATATTATGGAATAATCTGAAAGCAGGAGATGAAAAGGCTTTTTCACTACTTTTTGAAAAGCATTATGCACATTTAGTTCGTTACGGAAATTCACTATCTTCCTTTGCCGAGAAAGTACAAGATTGCGTGCAGGATGTATTTACGGATGTATGGGTTTATAGAGAATCCTTAAATGATTCGGTTGTTGTAAAAGCGTATTTATTATCTAGCGTACGCAAGAGAATTGCCCGACTTCATGAACGTGATCATGTTTTTCGTAAATCAACATCAACAGATTCAATTGAATTTTTATTTGACTTTTCTGTCGAGCATCAACTTATTGCCGATGAAGAAACGTTGGGAAAAGTATCACATCTTAATAAATTATTAAATAATTTACCAGGAAGGCAAAAAGAAGCATTATATCTAAGATATAATCAGGGGCTTAGTGTAGAACAAATTGCTGAGATGCTCGATGTTAATTACCAATCGGCAAATAACTTGTTACATCGCGCTTTATTGAATCTTCGCAAAGAATGGAAGGGTAATCTTTCCCTATTATTACTGTTATCATCAAGCCTTTTTTAGTTTTTTTTAATTAAATGTAAAAAAAATCATAATTTGGTGAGTATATAAATAAAAAACTGTCCTCTATGTTTTTGTAACCTTATTTTTAGATGCAAGAACGTAACAATTATAGAGAAGTAGAAGATTTTTTGGCTGACGAATCATTCCGATTGTGGGTACAATCAGAAGAAGATACTGATCGCTGGGAAGAATGGACTCTAGAGAACCCTAAACGTGCCAAATTGGTAGAGGAAGCACGTTTATGGTTACTAGCCATGAATGTTCCCGAAACTACTTTATCTCCAGCAGATATTCAATCTGCATTAGAATCTACTTGGAATAAAATCGAAAGAAAAGAAATTGCTGAAAAAGCTGCAAATTCTCCAGTGCTTAGAATTTGGAAAAATTACTGGTTTAGTGGTGCAGCGGCAGTTTTGTTTTTTGGATTGGTTACTAGTTGGTTTTATAACAACAACTCAAATAATAATATAAATACTGAAGTTGTTACTTATAAAGAATTGGTAAGTGAGAATAATGAAGGTTTAGTAGAACAAACCAATAATACCAATAAATCACAAATAATAACTTTATCTGATGGCAGTTCTGTTTTGTTAAAACCAAACAGTAAGCTAAGCTATCCTAAAATATTTATAGGAAACGAGAGAAAAGTTTATCTATCTGGCGAAGGCTTTTTTGAAATTAGTAAGAATCCCAAAAAACCATTTTTTGTCTTCGCCAATGAGATAGTTACTCGAGTTGTAGGTACAAGTTTCAGGATTAAAGCATATTCTGATCAGCCTAATGTAGAGGTACTTGTACGGACAGGAAAAGTAACAGTAAAATCTAATGAATTAATTACAAGTTCAAAATCCAGCACAAAAGGAGAAGAAGTTATTTTATTACCTAACCAAGCGTTACGTTTTGTACGTGAAGGATTTACTTTTAATAAAATTACCGATATCACATTAGATGAATCCTTGGCGCACTCGGTAGGTAATATCGAGCAATTAAGTTTTGAATTTAATGATATTCCTGTTACCCAAATCCTCAGGACAATTGAACAAGCGTATTTAGTAAAAATTGATTTTCCTTATTCGAAATTAAAAGATTGCCATCTTACTACTTCGTTGAGTGATCAACCATTACCAGAGAAACTAAAAATTATTTGTAAAAGCCTCGGTAATAATACAAATTATGAAATGAATGGAAATCAAATCATAATTACATCAAATGGATGTGAATAAACCCTAGTGTTTATATAAAGTATATAATAAAGAAAGCGCCGAAGATGCTGTAACATTTTCGACGCTTAGATAATATCAAGTTGCTCTCTGTAAAGGGCAATTTGTGATGTTCCTCAATACCCAGTAAATAGTATTAATTAAACAAACCAAAATTATGAAAAAACATGTTGTTAAACAACGATTACTCTTTCGAATCATGAAAATAACATTATTTCAGTTTGTCTTGGCATTTGTCTTTTCAACTGTCACTATGGCAAATAGTGTGAAAGGACAAAGGAAATTGGATACGAAAGTGACTATTGACGTTGTTAATTTGAGTTTAGATAATGCGTTATCTAAGCTTGAAAAATCAGCTAAAGTTAAGTTTTCGTATAACTCAAGGATGACTCAATTGAATCAGAAAGTGAGTATCGAAGCCAATGATGAAACTTTATCTAGTATTCTTAATAGAGTACTAAAACCATTTAATATTACTTACTCTGAGGTAAGTAATCAGATTATCTTGCAAAAAGATAGCTCACAAGGAGCTAATTTTGAGGATATTGACCTTCCAAGCTCTTTGTTTGAGAGTTTGTTCATTCCTATTGTAAAAGGAAAGGTTGTAGACCAAAGTGGTGATCCGTTGCCAGGAGCGACTGTACTTGCAAAAGGGAGCAAGGTTGCAGTGCTTACTGATTTTGATGGTAATTTTACAATCGATATGCCAGCAAACACTACGAAATTGGTTGTTTCTTACGTAGGTATGGAAACTAAAGAAGTGAACATAACTAACTCACCGCTTACAATTACCTTAAGTGAACAGGGACAAAACTTAAAAGAGGTTGTGGTTACTACAGGTTACGAAAAAACATCTAAGAGAACTTTTACAGGAGCGATTAGTAAAATTTCGGGAACGGAGTTAAAAGTTGATGGAGTTGTAGATATCAGTAGAATGATTGAAGGAAAAGCGGCGGGTGTTACAGTACAAAACGTTACTGGAACATTTGGTACTGCTCCTAAAATTACGGTGCGTGGATCATCTTCAATTTTTGGAGATACAAAACCTTTATGGGTTATTGATGGTGTTGTACAAGAAGATATTATCAATATTTCATTTGCAGATTTAGCTTCTGGAAACTCAGAAACATTATTAAGTTCATCTGTTGCAGGATTAAACTCTAACGATATTCAGAGTATTGAAATTCTTAAAGATGCTTCGGCTACGTCTATTTATGGATCAAGATCTTTAAATGGTGTTGTAGTTGTAACAACGAAACAAGGTCGTAGAGATTCACCTTTAAAAGTAAGTTACTCTTTAGAGCAAACAGTAAGATCAGTACCAAATTACACTCAATATGATATCTTGAACTCTCAAGAGTCTATGAGTATTTTTAAAGAAATGGAATCTAAAGGATATTTAGATTTACCATCTACTGTACAAGGAAGATACGGTGGAGTATATAATATTTTAGGAAAAGCTATAAATACTTACGTACCAGAAACTGGAGGATATTTGGTAAACAATGATCCTGTAAGCCGTAATAATTTCTTGAAAAAATATGAACAAGCAAATACAGATTGGTTTAAAGTTTTATTCAGACCATCTATTACACAAAGTCACTCTTTGAGTTTTTCTGGAGGAGGAAAAAACAATACATTTTATGCGTCTTTAGGATACTATACAGATCCGGGATGGACTATTGCTGATCAAGTAAAACAATTGTCTACAAATATTAAAGGGACATTTTTTATAAATGACAATTTAAATATTACTTTATCTACAATGGCTTCTGTTAGAGATCAACAAGCTCCGGGAACATACGAAAGCCAAAAAGATGAGGTTTTTGGAAAAGTTACCAGAGATTTTGATATTAACCCATTTAGCTATGTTTTAAATACAAGCAGAACATTAAGACCTTATGATGAAAAAGGAAACCTAGAGTACTACCGTAACAACTGGGCTCCTATGAACATTATTAATGAGTTAGAAAATAACTATTTAGATATTAATGTAAAGGATATCCGTTTTCAGGTAGATTTAGATTATAAAATAAATAAACATTTAACGTATAACCTTACAGCATCTGCACGTTATGCAAATACAACAAGAGAGCATAAAATTTTAGAAGATTCAAATGTTGTTGGGGCGTATAATGCAATGGAAACTACAATTGTAAGAGATGCAAACATCTTCTTATACAAGAATCCAAATGATATATCTATACCACCAGTATCAGTTTTGCCTAATGGAGGATTTTTAAGAAAGTTTACAAATGATATGACTTCTTATAACATCAGAAATAGTGTGAATTATAGAAATACATTTAATGTAAAACACGAAGTTGAAGGCTTTTTTGGTACAGAGTTAAGATCATTAGATAGAAACAGCGATAATTTTACAGCAGCAGGAATTCAATATGATAGAGGTCTTACAGCATTTACAGACCCTAGAATGATCGAAAAAGTAATCAATGAGGGGAATTCTTATTTTGCATTTAATGCAGAAAAAGAAAGAACTGTAGGTTTCTTTGGTAAAGTAGGTTATACTTTTGATCGTCGTTATACTGCATCTGTAACAGGACGTTATGATGGTTCTAACAGACAAGGAAATAGTGGTTCTTCTAGATGGTTACCAACATACACTTTTAGTGGTAAATGGAATGTTTCTGAAGAAAAATTCATGCAAAACTATAAAGCGGTAAATAATTTAGCTTTAAGAGGTTCTTATGGTTTAACAGCTACAGCTGGACCAGCAACAAACTCTTTGGCTATTTACAAAAGTATGGTTGCTAATCGTTTAAATTTAAATGATAGAGAAACAGGTATTGAAATCGATCAATTACAAAATGGTGATTTAACTTGGGAAAAACAGTTTGAAACTAACTTAGGTTTAGATTTAGGATTGTTTAATAACAGAGTACAATTAGTAACAGATGTTTACAGACGTAAAGCTTTTGATTTAGTTGATTATGTAGTAACATCAGGAATTGGTGGTCAAAAAATTAAGCAAGGTAATAATGCAAACATGGAAACCAAAGGTTTAGAGATTGGTTTAACAACGCAAAATATCGTAAGCAAAGATTTTAAATGGTCTACAACATTCAACTTTTCAGTATTTAATCAGGAAATTACAAAGTTAGAAAACCAACCAACTGCTTTTGATTTAATTGATGGAAATGGAGGAAACGCTATAGGTCGTCCTAGAAACTCTATTTATTCTTACCAATTTACAGGTTTAAATAATCAAGGTCTTCCAACATTTAAAATGCAAGATGGAGCAGCAAATAACATTACAGGAGCTAATTTTCAGGATAATGATAATGTAACTAATTATTTAAAATACGAAGGATCAATAGAGCCAAATAAATCATTTGGTCTAGCTAATACCTTTACTTATAAAAATTGGTCATTATATGTATTTTTTGTTGGATCAGCAGGAAACAAAGTTCGTTTAAACCCTATTTATGATAGTGAATATGATGATTTAACTGTTTTCACAAAAGACTTTACTAACAGATGGATAAATCCAGGTGACGAAAACAGAACTAATGTTCCAGTTATTGCAGATAAGAGATTAAATGCTAATTATGATGGTGCACGTACACTTGCAAGAGCATACAATACTTATAACTACTCAGATGTTAGAATTGCTGATGGTGATTTTGTACGATTGAAAAATATTTCATTAAGTTGGGAATTTCCTAAAGACTTTAAAAGAAAGATTGGTGTAAACACATTTACTTTAAAAGGTTCTGCAGTTAACCCTTGGTTAATTTATTCTGATAAGAGATTAAACGGTCAGGATCCAGAATTCCGTAATACAGGAGGGGTAGCATTTCCTATAACTTCTCAGTATACATTTACTTTAAATATTTCATTATAATATCATTAATTTATGAAAAATATAAAAATAGCGTTATCACTAGTATTACTATTTAGTATTAGTAGTTGTGATGAGTTTCTTTCGGAAACACCAGATAACAGAACACAAATAGATACTCCAGAAAAAATATCAGAATTATTGGTAAATGCATATCCAGTGGGTGGAACTTATATGGATTTTGCCGAAACAATGTCTGATAACGTTACTGATGGAAGATTAGTAGAGACATTACCTAAAAACTTGCAGAACTATAATTGGCAAATGCAGGATGAAACCAATGTAGATACTCAGGCAAACTATTGGGATGCATGTTACAGAGCTATTGCGCACGCTAATAAAGCATTACAAGCTATTGCACAACAAGGATATCCTGCTAATATGAATGCTCAAAGAGGAGAAGCATTATTAGCTAGAGCGTATTCACATTTTATGTTAGTAACATTTTGGTCTAACAGATATAATCCAGCTACTGCAGCTACTGATTTAGGTATTCCGTACGTAAACGAACCAGAAGAAGTATTAATTAAAAAATATACAAGAAATACTGTTGCAGAAGTTTATGATTTCATTCAACAAGATATAGAAGAAGGTTTAAAATATGTAACAAACGAGTATAAAGAACCAAAGTTTCATTTTAATAGAGAAGCAGGAAAAGCATTTGCAAGCCGTTTTTATCTTATAAAAGGGGACTGGGCTAAAGTATTAGAGGTTACAGAAGGATTAGGATCAAAACCTGCTGGAAAAATCAGAGATTATTTAGCATATACAAGTTTAGATCCAAACGTACAGTTTATCGATTATGCAAAAGCAGAACATCCTACAAACTTATTAGTAGTTTCATCTTATTCTATTTATTCTAGAGCGACTCAACAAAATAGATTTTATTTAGGTTCAAATCAAGCTATTGAAATTTTTGGGAACGCAACAAATATATATAACAAAGCTTGGTATTATACTACATACTCTTATAACAGTAAGACAGATTTCCGTCCTAAGTACAAAGAATATTTCAAGTATACTAACCTAACAGCTGCGATTGGAGAACCTTATTTAGGGACAGTACTTTTATCTAATGATGAGTTTTATTTAAACAGAATTGAAGCGCTTGTTATGTCTAACAGAATTGCTGAAGCAAATACAGAGTTAGAATTCTTTTTAGGAATGAGAACAAAGGCCTATAATGCTGCAACTGATAAGTTAACAGAGGCAAAAATTGTTGCTAAATACCCAGTAATTGCCGATGAGTATACGCCATTTTATACTATGACTCCAGTGCAGACATCGTATGTAAAAGCTATCGCTGAGGCTAAAAGAAGAGAATTTATTCATGAAGGTATGAGATGGTTTGATGTGAAACGTTTTAATCTTGTAGTGAAGCATGATATTTTCAATAGCCCGTCAAACACATTAGTTAAAGATGATAAACGTAGAGCGTTACAAATACCTCTAAGTGCATCGAGCAACGGAGTTGAAAGAAATCCAAGATAAAAACTTAATATAAAGTATTATGAAAATATTAAACCAATATAAAAAATTAGCATTAATTGCAGGAGTAGTTATGATTTTTTCAGGTTGCGCTCACGAGGATCAACCAGGTGAGAGTCAGTTAGATTTTACTCAGCCTGTTCAAACAGAATTAGATAAATGGATTACTACAAATTACCTTAATCCGTACAATATTAACGCTCGATACAAATGGAATCAGAATACTGTTGATAATAGCAGATTTTTATTTCCTCCAACTATCGATAAAGTACAGCCAGCTTTAGAAATTGTTAAACAAATATGGTTGGAAAGTTATGCAACTATTGGTGGAGCAGATTTTGTTAAGAAAATTGCACCAAGAGAAGTTGTTTTAGTTGGTGGAGTAAATATGAATGACAATGGTACCAGAACATTAGGTATTGCAGAAGGGGGACAAAGAATTACTCTTTTTGAAGTAGATTATATCAATAAACAAAATCGTGCAATAGTTTCAGAGTTTATCCATACAATTCAGCATGAGTATGTTCATATTTTAAACCAGACTAAACCATTTGATGAGCAAGCTTGGGGTAAAATAACTCCTTCAGGATATACAGCAACCTGGCATTTAGAAGCAGAATCTACATCGAGAGAATTAGGTTTTATAACAAGTTATGCAAGAAATAATATTGTTGAAGATTTTGCAGAAACAGCTTCTATAATCTTAATTAGTACTAAAGCAGAATATGCCGCTATTTTAGCAGGTATAAAAAGTGCAAAAGCTAAAGAAGATATTAAAAAGAAGGAAGCTATTGTGGTTAAGTATTTTAAAGATGCTTTTGATATGGATTTCTATGCATTAAGAGATGAGGCAGAAAAAAATACTACAATTGTAATTTCTAATAAATAGTAATTACAATATTAAGTTCGAAACTTTAACTTAAAAAAACATTATGAAAATAAAATATTTATATAAGTTGCTAATTGTTGCTTTTGTAGCAATTCAATTAGTTGCTTGCAGTAACAACGGTGATACTGAGGAAAAATTTGATCAAACGCCTACTGCAAGAATAAATGCTCAGTCTAAAAAATTAGATGATTTATTACTTTCATCAGAGTATGGATGGAAAGCTGTTTATTTTACAGATAATACGCAACTGGGCGGATATACTCATTTGTTTAAATTTTCTCCTGGAGGAAAAGTAACAATGGCATCAGATTTTGATAGTGATACAAAAAAATATGATAGTCAATACGAGATTCAATTAGGGAGCACTGTAAGTGTTGTTTTTACTACTGCCAACAGAATACATCTTTTGTCTGATTCAAAATCATATCCAACCGAAGAGTTGAAAGGACAAGGATATCTAGGAGATTTTCAGTTTTTATTTTATGGAGAAGATAAAGGAGATATTATCTTTAGAACCAACAGAAAGTCTATAGAATTACGTTTTGTAAAAGCTACAGCTGCAGATTGGGATAATTTGCCACTTAATACTACAATGGAGCAGAATGTAATTGGTGCAAATACACGCCCACTTTTTAGATTATTAGAAACAAATGACGGATCAACTGTACGTCAGTTTGATTTTAATTTTGATGATGTTACTCGTTTTGCTACTGCAGATCCGATTACAGCAGGTTTTTCTGAAAGTTATAATGTAGGTGTTGGTTATTCTGCAACAGGAATGATAGTAAGCCCTGCTATTGAGATTAAAGGCCAAGCCTTATCGGAGTTTGTTTATAATGATTTAGATGGTAGCTTTACAGCAACAGGAACAAATGGAGTATCTGCTACTATTAAGTATACTACAAAACCATTAGTTTTAACAGATGATTATAAAATTATTTTAGATGGACAACCAGCAACAGCATTTGGATACATTGCACAGTATTTGAGTAATACGGCAGGAAATTCTCTTTTATGCAAAACGTTATTGAATGAAATTAATGCTAGTTTACCTGCAGCACAAAAGGTAAACAGAGTTCAATTTCAATTCAATGATGCAGGAAGTACGTATATAGTATATACCTTCACAGGAGGAAAAGCGACACTATATCATAATGTAGAAGTTGTTGAGGATGCAGTAAATAAAACAATTGTCCTTAAGCATATTTCTTGGCAAACTGCTACAGCACTTATTCCAGAACCAGCATTATTGAAGAAATTTGATCAGGAATTAACAAATCCAAAAGGTTTATACTTTAAGAAAGAAACGTACAAACTAGGAGGAGTACCTAATAATGTTTATACTTTTACTTCAGCTGCTAGTAATTTCAGATTAGCAACTTATGCTTTTCAATAGTTAAATGCAAAAAAAACAAAAGGGCTGTCATAAAAAGATAGTCCTTTTTTTATGTGTAAAAAATTAATATCTAATAAATTATGGAACCAAGTAAAGAAACAAAAGACAAGTGGCATCAAGATCCATCAAATTGGATATGGGGTATTTTTTATTACAATAAAGAAGATAAAAGAATACTCCCACCAAAAAGGATAAAACAATTAGGCTGGACAATAAATTTCGCAAATCCTAATTCAGTTTTTTTTCTAGTAATCTTACTTATAGTGCTTTTTATTTTGTCAAAGAGAATTTAGATAAGTGTTGAAAGTGAAATCAAAACTCTCGGAATAAATCTATAATCTATTAATCGATTTTATTTGTAATAATTGAATTAGAATATTGATTTAATAGCAGAAAAAATAAAAAAGAGATACAGTTTAAAACATGAAACAAACAAATATATTATCACGAATATTATTATAAATTTGCAGAAAATTTAAACCCAAATACCAATGAAAAAACTCTTACTTTTATTTTGTGCTACAAGTTTTGTGCTTACTTCTTGCTCTAATGATGGAGATGACAATGCTACTTCTGCAATTTCTGATATTCCTACCATTCCAATTATTCCGACAGTTGAAACAGTTATTTTACCTAAAACAGAGAAGTATACATCAACAACTCATTCAGAAGATAATTCGACTAGTACCTATACTTATGATGAAAATAAAATCGTAAGTCTTGTATCCGATGCAGGTCATAAAACTTTATTTACCTATACAGGTAATTTAATTACCAAAACCGAATATTATGAAGAAAATGTATTAGTTACAACTACGGTTTTTACTTATGAAAACAATAAACTAAAATCTTATCTAGAAACTCCAGCTGGTAATTCTTCTAAGAGAAGAAAAGACTATACTTATAATGCAAACGGAACAATTTCGACTGCTACTTTTTTAATTAGTACAGATCAAGTAGAAACATTAGATTCATCGAGTATATTTACTTTAGATACTAATGGAAATGTAGTTAAAGTTGAATTTAATGATAGTACTAATTTAATAGAGTACGATACTAAAAATAATCCATTCAAAAATATTTTAGGATTTACACAATTATTAGATTCTGAAGCTTTTGATCAGGAAGTTAATACAGTAAATAATTTTAGTAAACTAACAGAAAAAGAAGGAGAGACGATTGTAGGAACTCATATCTATGAGAACACTTATGATGCTAACAACTTCTTGACGAAAAAAGTTAGTGGTGGAGAAACTTTTGAATATACATACTAGTATAAAATCTTTAAGTTTAATTCTAAAAAGAGAATAGAGAATTAATTTTATACAAGTCAATTTTTAAAAAAAGCAGCAAGCGTAAGTTTGCTGCTTTTTTTTTGAATTATAGTTATTTGTTGCCGCAAAATAAAGTCAGTTTTTTTTATTTTTTTATGCGATAATTTGCATAAAAAAGCGTTTCTATTTAAAAGTAATTTCCTATATTTAGTTATTTAAAAGTCTAAAAATCAATGGACTCAAAATGATTGATGAATTTAAAAAATTTATAATTTAAGTTAGTATGTTAAAAACAATTTTGAATTTAAATGGAGTAGAATTGCTAAGTAAAAATCAACAAAAAAACATTGTCGGTAAAGGACAAAGTGGATCTGGAACTGCTCCTAGATGTTCAGATGGTAATTGGGCACCTCCAGGAGCAACAAAAGCCAATTATCCTAATTATCCATGTGCAGATATACCAGGCAAAGTGGTTTCACTTTGTCCAGACCCTTTAGATGATTTTGCACCTCCGGTAATTTGTTAATCATATTATTTAATTAAATAGAAGCACTTCTTAAAGTCTAAAAATCAATGGACTCAAAATGATTGGTGAATTTAAAAAATTTATAATTTAAGTTAGTATGTTAAAAACAATTTTGAATTTAAATGGAGTAGAATTGCTAAGTAAAAATCAACAAAAAAACATTATCGGCAAAGGTCAAAATGGACCAGGACAAGTTGGTAAATGTTCTGATGGAAATTGGGCACCGGCTGGTGCTACGCAAGCCACTTATCCTAATTATCCATGTATTGATGTGGAAGGACCAGTACCTTGTTTGCCAACTTTTCATGCTGATGGTACCGTAACGGAGTGCTAAATAAAATCTTCTATATTTAAAAAGTCTAAAAATCAATGGACTCAAAATGATTGATAATTTTAAAAATTTTATAATTTAAATTACGATGTTAAAAACAATTTTAAATTTGAATGGAGTAGAATTACTAAACAAAAATCAACAAAAAAGTATTGTGGGTAAAGGTTATAATGATCCGAAACCTGTAGCTAGATGTTCTGATGGAGACTGGGCACCTTCTGGTCCGGGTGTTAATCCTTCAGATTATCCTAATTATCCATGTATTGGACCTGAAGAAGTACCTTGTTTACCAACACTTTTGGGAGATGGAAGTGTAGTTGGGTGCTAATAAATATATAAAATAGATTATAGAACCGTTTCGTAATTTGAAACGGTTTTTTTAGTTTTATTAAGCTGCCGGTCGTAATTTCAATCAACAAGCTTTTGTCGAAACTTTGTTTCCATTTACTTTTCTCTCCACCAAGCTCTTTTGTTAAACCAAGCAGAATCTTTAGAATTAATAGTGTAATTCCAAATAGTTTCATAATCATTTATTTGCTTATACTTAGCATATATTACACCATTTTTGAATATGTAATCTATGCCACAATTTTTTAAAGTTGGCTCTATGTTTTTATAAAAATCTGGTGGGATTTCATTTGGCTCTGCAATTCTGTAAAATTCATTTTGAGAGAAAACAAATAGGGTACGTCCTATATCTACTGGAATAACAGGTTTAAATTCTACATATCTATTTTGCCAATAATAGTAAACAGAAAATAAAAGAGTTAATGCCGTTAATGAGATGAATATTTTCTTTTTCATTTTCTTATTTTAATTTAAGATTTAAATTTCCCGAAGAAGTATATTGAAAGGTTTTATTGAATGTTTGTTTCCATTTGCTTTCCATTCTAAAAGGTTTTGCTCCACAATGTTTCTCTACCAATAAGGCATCTGAATCTTTAACAGAACCAAATCCAGGGATATAAGCATCAGCTCCGTTGTGCCAATCATATTTGTCCCACCAAATATGAATTATCGTACCAGATAAGGTAAAATGATTTTTCTTTTTGTAATATTAAAATTACATGTTGAAGTTATCGTACTTGTGCCTGAAAGATAATATAATTCTCCGAAAATTCCTGCTGTAAAAGTTTTATCAAAGTGAGCTACATAAGGCTTATTTTCTTCGACTTTTAAAGTTTTAAGAAAAGTTCTAAATTTAAAATTATCATCTTTTTCAAAACGTTCAATATTTATATTTTCTGCCGTAATAACTTCACTCTTACTCCTAAGCCAATGGAAATCGATGTTTTTTGTAAAACCCGTTCCGTCAAGCCACCATTGTAAACAATCAGCTGCTTTATTAAAATTTCTTTCTCTGGCTTTTTCTATCATTTTTATATAATTAGCTTTTAACATCAAAGCTTTTTCTCTTTCATTTAATTGAAGATAAAATTTCATTGCTTTAGAATTTCCTGGTATCCCCCAAAAAGTGTTTCCAAATAAATTGTTGTATTCTGAGGGCTCTAAATCTATTTTTTCTTTAAATAGGCTACTATTCATATTTTGTGGTATTGTAATTATTCT
>NZ_JPRM01000048.1 GCF_000737695.1 Flavobacterium hydatis | reverse complement strand
TTTTTTTTCTTTGTGTACTTTGCGGTTAATCTTTACAATAAAATCAGAGAACGGCTATAGCTTCCTGACTGAAATTAAGAAACCAGAAGCTCATTTCCGCTATTCACAAAAGTCTTTTCATTTATTCAATCTCTAACTAGTATTACTTCAAAAAGCCTCTTTCGAATCAATCATTACTTAGTAAAATGATTTGGCTTAAAAATACAATTAACTGTTAGCCCAGAATCGGAAGCTTTGAAGATTTTTTGTATGTTAAAATTGTTTTTCCATCCCAGCAAATCACAAGTTCATTAGTAGTCACCTTTTTAATAACACCTATATATATCTTATTTGGAGTATATACCAAAATAGAATCATTAATATATCTACATTCATAAACATCCCCATTTGTATCATTTACACAATAACGAGAGTTGATTTCGATTTTATTTAAATCCCCTCTCTTATTCGACTCCCATTTTCCATAACAATTAGAAACAATCAGTGGTTCTTTTTTTTCTCCAAAAGTTAAGCTTAAACTCTCTGGTCTTGAAAATTCGTTAATTTTTCGATCTTGGTCTATATTTATTTTATCAAAAAATATTTTCTTGGTATAAATCTTTATAGTTTTCCAATTACTATCTAGAACAGAAATTTTAAAACTTTCTGGAAATCCTATCAAACTGTCTTTATAATACAATGGTAATTTAATGGACTGCGTAGCTTTAACATCTAAAACCAATGGATCTATATTACTGGTCTTTTCACGAAATGCCCAATTTTCACTTATACCCTTTGCTAACCATATAGAATCTGAAGATGTGAAAACAAATGCTTTTCCATCTCTCAAATTCCCTGCCCAGATTTTCTTAAAATCATCTATTGCTAGTGCTATTTGCCGCTTCTTATAAATCTCCTCTTCATTTTTAGAATATTTAAAATCAATCAAAATCACTAATTTCTTATCAGTTTCATTCTTTAAATACAAATTCAAAAATTCATTCTCAATACTGTATTCCTCATAGCTAGGTCGTTGTGTAGTTGCAATAAAAGAAAAACAAGAAAGAAGAAAAATCAATTGTAATGTAATAGGCCGTAATTTTAAAGAAACACTCTCTTTTTTTAGCAATTGATATGAAACAAAAACACTTAAAAGAGCCATGTTGTCCGAGAAATCAACAATTCTATACAATCCAAATAAGTTTACAAAAACTTCTGAAAAAGGACTTTTCCAAAAGATAAAAAACAAAATAGTTCCTAAATGAATCTCTTTCGCTCTTTTAAAAAAAAGCACACTCCAGAAAAAAGGAAAGACAAACAAACCCGCAAAGTCGGATAATTTTCCTGTAACATAATTATGAAAAACATTCTTAAATACCCAATCGTTAAGAATAAGAATAATCAATGAAATAAGAAAAACAGGATGTCCTAATCGAGCTAAATTTTTTAACATGTCAATTTTAAATATTACTTCGACTCAAACATCTAGTTGAGTATGTTTTTTTTTTACCAAATTACTACTAATAAATAATATTTCCATAATTACAGATGCAATTAGCTATGTTTTAAAACTTAAATAAATAGATTTAAAACTCGTACAAATAAAGCAACCAGTCTAAATAAACAAAAAAAAGACTCTTCAAAATTTACTGAAGAGCCTTTTCTTTATTTTAAAAAATCAATTTCTTATTCCTTGTACTTCGCATCAACATCTGCTGTCAGGGTTTTCAAGAAAGCTACCATATCATCGGCATCTTTATCCGAAATATCTTTATTTAATTGTAATTTCCCCATCATCTTTACAGCATCTTTAAGCGAAGCAACTGAACCATCATGAAAATAAGGAGCCGTTTTTTCGACATTTCTCAAACTCGGAACCTTAAACAGGAACTGATCTCCTTCTTTTTTAGTTAAATCAAAAAGACCTTTATCCATTTTTTTACTACCAGTCATTTTAGCGTAATCTCCATAAACCCCAAATTTCTGGAACATCTGCCCTCCAAGTGCCACACCAGCATGGCAGGTAATACAACCATTGTCTATAAAAGAATTTAACCCTTTTTTCTCCTGATCGTTTAGCGCTGATTCATTTCCATCTAGGTAATCATCAAATTTACTTTTAGGAATCAATTTACGTTCAAAAGCTCCTATTGCATTAGCAAGATTGTCAAAGGTAATAGGCTCTTTATCTTTAGGGAACACTTTTTTAAAAAGTAGCTGATATTCAGGAATCCCTCTTAATTTCTTCTCTAAAAATTCCGCATTTGGAATTCCGTGTTCAACAGGATTTAGCAAAGGACCTTTAGCTTGTTCCTCTACATCTTTGGCTCGACCATCCCAAAACTGCATAGAATGAAGTGACGAATAAATAACCGTAGGAGAATTACGTCCACCAAGTTCCTTAGTATCACCCTCAGAAAACGACTTATTATCTACACCAAAAGTAGCAAGGTTATGGCAGGAATTACAACTGATAGTTCCATTTTTAGACAATGCTTTATCATAGAACAACTTCTTACCAAGATCTATTTTCTCTTGCGGTATATCTTCTCCAGTTACTGTTGAAACAGATTTGAAAAAATTAGATGCTTTGGTTAATAATTCTGATTTTTCGACTACTGGAGCTTTTGAGAAATCATGTTCGTTCGATTCTTTCTTGCAGGCTACAAAAGCAAGTCCCGCCATAATTAAGACAACTTTTTTCATTTGAGTATTGATTTAGTTTTGCAAAAGTCAATGTAGAACTCAAGGTGAAATAGTTGCTAATTCCTTAATGTTTCTCCCCTTATTAATAAAGTAGTCTTTACTAAATTTTAAATTCTATTTTTATTAAACTGTTGCATTAAATTAATCCTCGAATTTAAAAAAACAATATTGCGATAAAGCTGATTATTATCATAAAGTAGGTTTTATTTTACAATTAAATCAAATGTACAAATATTGAAAAAAAGTACTCTATTCAAAAAAGAATCAAGAACATCTTAACACTCTAAAGTCCTAAAGCACATTTATTTTAAGATTATTCTATATTTTTTACCCAAATCACCAAATACTTTATACAGATAAAAACTACCAAAACACTTTAACACTATCAAAATGTTATTATATTTACCGCTTGCAATATTTTATTTTATTTGTTTATGGAGACATTTCTATTTTTACTAATATTTGTTTTTTTGGTCTATATACTCAATACCCTTAATAAGCGATTTGACCAAATTGAGAATGACATTTCATCTCTTAATAAAAAATTAGACCAACAAAAAACTACAGAGAAACCAATTGAAAGTATTTCTGTTGCTCCAATTCCTATTGCAAAGAAAGAAGAACCAACTATAACTCCTGAAGAAATAAAACCAATTACTCTTGAGACTGTTAAAGAAGAAATCACCGAGGAAAAAATCCCTGAAAAGGAACTAGAAAAAATTGCTCTTTCGTACAATACCGAAAATACACCAAAACCAGCAGAACCTAAAGAAGCGCCTAAACCTTATGTTCCCCTTCCGCCAGAGAAATCATTCTGGGAAAAATTTAAAGAACAAAATCCTGATTTAGAAAAATTCATTGGTGAAAACTTAATTAACAAAATAGGAATTCTGATTCTTGTTTTAGGAATTAGCTATTTTGTAAAATATGCTATCGATAAAGATTGGATAAACGAACCTGCTCGAGTAGGAATTGGTATTTTAGCTGGCGCATTGGTAATGGGAGTTGCCCATAAATTGCGTAAAAACTACGCAGCCTTTAGCTCCGTTATTGTAGCGGGCGCAATTGCAATATTCTATTTTACGATTGGAATCGCTTTTCATAGTTATCACCTATTTAGTCAGAGTGTAGCTTTTGGCATAATGGTCGTAATTACCGCTTTTAGCGCACTTATATCCTTATCTTACAATAGGATTGAACTTGCTGTACTCTCTTTAATAGGTGGATTTGCCGTTCCTTTTATGGTAAGTACTGGGGAAGGGAATTATGTTGTATTATTTACTTATATCATCATTCTGAATATTGGAATTTTAGCTTTGGCTTATCATAAAAAGTGGAATCTGGTAAATATTCTTGCCTATGTATTCACAATCATATTATATGGTGGCTGGCTGGCTAATGATTTGACTAGCGAAAAACCTCATTATCTAGGAGCACTATTATTTGGATTTGCCTTCTATTTTATTTTTATTTTAATGAATATCATTAATAATATAAGAACAAAAGGAGAATTATCGACTTCACAATTAACCATTTTAGCCAGTAATACATTCTTGTTTTACGCAGCTGGTATGACAATTTTAACAAATTTCCATCCTGAATTAAGAGGTTTATTTACAACCATAATAGCATTACTTAATTTAGTTTATGCCTGGCTTTTGTATAAAAAATTCGGACTTGACAAAAAGGCCGTTTATTTACTTATTGGTTTAACATTAACCTTTGTAACACTAGCAATCCCAATACAGTTTAAAGGAAACTACATAACTTTATTCTGGGCAGCCGAAGCGGTTTTACTATTATGGCTTTCGCAAAAATCAAAAATTGCCAGTTATCGATTTGGATCTGTAATTGTTCATGGCTTAATGGTTATAAGTTTGGCGCTAGATTGGGCTAAGTTCTACGAAAACATAGCCGTTTTAAACATAATCATTAATCCAATATTTATTACCGGATTAGTTGCAATAGCCTCTTTGTTTACCGTTACTTATCTATTAAAACCCGAAACCAAAAACACTGAATTACTTGGTTTTAGTTTTAATCCAGAAAAATATGGGAAATTCACTTTTGGACTAGGTCTTGTAATCGGCTATTTTGTTGGACTGCTTGAAGTAATTTATCAATCTAATTATTATTTTGAAAACTCATATACCGCTGCAGCATTTACAGTAGTATATCATTTATTATTCTTTGCAATAGTCGCTAGTTATTTAGCCCGAAAAAAAACAAATTCTGGTTATCAAGGCATAACCTTAATTGCACTAATCAATATTGTTTTGTTTGCCTTTTGGTTCTCACATTTTGCCTTTGGAGAACATGAAGAAATTATAAGTTCAGGAACAGGAACGCCGTATGCATTTTACTTACATTATATTTCTTTGCTAATAGTTATATATTTTGGTTATCTATTATACCAGATAAATGCTACCAAAGCAATCTTCTCTATATTAAGCAACAAAATCTATATCTGGGCAGCAGCATTTATCCTTATTTATATAGCCAGTACAGAATTAATGCTCCATGGATTAATATTTATGAATTCTCCAATAACAACTGAACAAATTCAGGCAAGTAATCTATACGCAACCTATAAAACGGATTTAGTATACATAAAAGAAACTCTTACTGAAGACGCTATTAGTTTGGCTAGAATTAAAATAATCAAAACTGGCTTTCCAATTCTTTGGGGAGTTCTAGCCTTTGTTTTCCTTATCATAGGAATAAAAAAGCAAACAAAAACAATCCGAATTATTGCTTTGGCATTATTAGGATTAACAATCGTAAAATTATTTTTATACGATATTAGCAACATTTCCGAAACAGGAAAAATCATCTCGTTTATATTATTAGGTATCTTGATTTTGATAATCTCATTTGTTTATCAAAAAATTAAAGTACTCGTTATAGATGAAAACAAACCCAATGAAACTGATGAAGCCGAATAAATTTTTATTTCTATTGTTCTTAGTAAACTTTTCGTTTGCACAATATAATACTACTGCAAAAATAAAAGCAGTAACATCAACTGGATTAAACAAAATCGTTTTGCCGCCAGCAATTCGTTCAGCATCCAAAGAAGATTTAAGTGATTTTAGAATATTTGATTCAAAAGGAATTGAAGTTCCTTATTTCGTTGCGAGAAATGAAAAAGAAACATTTTCTAATTCTTTCGAAGAATATAGTATTGTATCTAAAACCGTTATTCCTAATAAGAGCTCGTCTGTTATTATTGCCAATCCATCAACAAAAAGTATTAATCAGATTTCGCTTTTTATTGCCAATTCCGATGTGGTAAAAACATACAGTCTTTCGGGGAGTAACGACCAAAAAGAATGGTTTGGCTTATCTAATGCACAAAACCTATCTGACCTTAATAGCGATGATAAAACAAATGTTATCAAGACTATATCATTTCCTCTTTCGTCATATCAATTTTTAAAAATCGATTTTGATGACAAAAAAACATTACCGATAAATATACTAAAGGCAGGAAATTATACCCAACAAGTAAAAAACAATTCGCTACAGGAAATAATCCCTAAGAGTAGCTCGCTAACTCAGCTTACAGCAGAAAAGAAAACAAAAATCCACATTGTTTTTGATGCGCCACAGATAATAGATCAAATTACATTTGATATTTCGAAACCAGAATTTTACAAACGAGATGTTACTATTTATAAAAATGCAACTCGAAAAGTAAAACGTAAAACAGAAACGTACGAAGAAAACATTACCTATTTCGAATTAAATTCGGACACAAAAAACACATTCAATGTTCCGCAAATATTCGAGAAAGAAATCTACATCTCTATCGACAATCAGGATAATCCACCATTGGGTGTTGGCGAAATAAAATTCTATCAAATACCCGTTTCTATAGTTACTAGTTTAAATGCGAATGAAAACTATACTATAAAAACAGGAAACAATAATTTGAACGAACCTCAATATGACCTTTCCAATTTCAAGAATAGTATTTCGGCTAATTTACCCGAAGCTTCAATATCCGAAATAAAACAAATTGCTTCTGCAGATACCACAATTCAAAATAAATCTTTCTGGCAACAATCATGGTTTATGTGGATATGCATTATAATTGGCGGAATTGCAATTTTATATTTTACTGCAAGTTTAGTAAAAGACATGAAAAAAGAATAATTAAACAACCTTGAATCTTTATCTGAATAACATTATCTCATTTGAATCAGAAATACTAATTCTCAGGCTATTAATCAACAATCAATTGATATTCAATAGTCTCTAAAAATTTATTATTTTAAATAACGTTCAAATAGAAAAAACTAAACCTGAAACAAATAAATTAAAACCGTCATTAGGAATTATACCTATTTAAAAAACAGTACGCTGCCAAACGACGATTAATCAGGCTTTAACAAATGTTAACAAAATAGATTTTCAAAAACCATAAATAATCGTATTTTTACGGTTCAAAATTCAGAAAATAAATGGGCAAAATCATTGCGATTGCTAATCAAAAAGGAGGCGTTGGAAAGACTACAACATCTGTAAATCTTGCGGCCTCATTAGGTGTTTTAGAAAAAAAAGTATTACTAATAGATGCTGACCCTCAAGCAAATGCTACATCAGGACTTGGTATTGATGTAGAAGTTGTTGAGATTGGAACCTATCAAATACTGGAACACAGTCATACGCCAAAAGAAGCTATTATTCAATGTACAGCTCCAAACGTAGATGTGATTCCGGCTCACATTGACCTTGTTGCTATCGAAATCGAATTGGTCGATAAAGAAAACAGAGAATACATGCTAAAAAAAGCATTAGAAAGTGTTAAAGATGAGTACGATTATATTATTATCGATTGTGCTCCTTCATTAGGACTTTTAACTTTAAATGCTTTAACAGCGGCTGACTCTGTAGTTATCCCTATTCAATGCGAATATTTTGCACTTGAAGGTTTAGGAAAATTACTAAACACGATTAAAAGCATCCAAAAAATTCATAACCCAGACTTAGATATTGAAGGATTGTTACTAACCATGTACGATTCGAGATTACGTTTATCTAATCAAGTTGTTGAAGAGGTTCAAAAACACTTTAACGATATGGTTTTTGATACCGTTATCCAACGAAATGTAAAATTAAGTGAAGCTCCTAGTTTTGGTGAAAGCATTATAAACTATGACGCTACAAGTAAAGGAGCTGTTAATTACATAAACTTGGCTCAAGAAATTATAAAGAAAAACAGTAAATAGTTTTTATGACAAAAGCGATTAAAAAACAAGCCTTAGGAAGAGGACTATCTGCATTATTAAAAGATCCGGAAAATGATATAAAATCCGTTGATGATAAAAATGCTGATAAGGTTGTAGGAAGTATTATAGAGCTTGAAATTAGTGCTATCGAAATAAATCCGTTTCAACCCCGAAGCAATTTTAATGAAGATTCATTACGTGAACTAGCCACTTCTATCAAGGAACTTGGTGTGATTCAACCTATAACTGTTCGAAAATTAGACTTTAATAAATACCAATTAATTTCTGGAGAACGTCGTTTACGTGCTTCAACATTAATTGGCTTAACGCATGTTCCTGCATACATCCGAATTGCAAATGATAACGAATCATTGGTTATGGCATTGGTTGAAAATATTCAACGTCATGACTTAGATCCGATAGAGATTGCACTTTCTTACCAACGTTTGATTGATGAAATCCAGTTAACTCAAGAACAAATGAGTGACCGTGTTGGTAAAAAACGTTCTACAATTGCAAACTACTTACGTCTTTTAAAACTAGATCCGATTATCCAAACTGGTATTCGTGACGGCTTTATTAGTATGGGACATGGTCGTGCAATTATAAACGTTGACGATTTAGATGTTCAGACTGATATTTACCAAAAAATTGTTAGCCGCAACTTATCAGTACGTGAAACAGAAGCTTTGGTAAAAAACTACCACGAAAGTTTAAAACCTAAGCCTGCTGGAAAACCAAAAGCTTCTTCATTTGATATCGAAGAGGATCAAAAAAGCACATTTACAAATTATTTTGGTGCAAAAGTCGACATAAAAGTTGCTGGAAACGGAAAAGGAAAAATTACAATTCCGTTCCACTCAGAAGAAGACTTTGCCAGAATTATCAAATTAATAAACGGGTAGTGAATAAAATAGTTCCCATAGGTCTATTCTTTTTTCTATTAGGAAGCACTACTCTTTTTGCTCAGTCAAAAAAAGAAGAAGCTGCCTTGGTAGCAAAAGACACCCTAAAATCGATTGAGATAGACCCACTTACTCCTGCAAAAGCCGCTTTTTACTCTGCTATTTTACCAGGTTTAGGACAAGCATACAATAAAAAATATTGGAAAATTCCTCTTGTTTATGGAGCAATAGGTACAAGTTTGTATTTCTACATTGATAACAATAAAAAATACCATCAATATAGAGATGCCTACAAGCGAAGGCTTGAAGGCTACAACGATGATGACTATAAATATCTGGACGATAGCAGACTTATTGCAGGTCAAAAATTTTATCAACGTAATCGAGATTTATCTGCCCTAGTAACCTTGGGCTTTTATGTTTTAAATATAATAGATGCAAATGTTGATGCTGCATTAATTCAGTTTAACGTAAATGAAAGATTATCATTACGCCCAGAAATATATCCCGACGATGTAACATTGCGACCAAACGTTGGACTAACATTTAATTACCACTTTTAAATTGCAGTGATAAACTGCAATTTTTGAATTTAAAATAAACATACAAATGAAAATTGCGCTTTTAGGATACGGAAAAATGGGGCAAGTAATCGAAAGAATTGCTTTAGAAAGAGGTCATGAAATTGTCTTAAAGAAAGATGAATTCAATACCTACGAAGGACTTGAGACTGCTAATGTTGCCATCGATTTTAGCGTTCCATCTGCTGCAGTTGCAAACATTTCTAATGCTTTTAATGCTAATGTTCCTGTAGTTTCGGGAACAACAGGCTGGCTAGAACATTATGATGAAATGGTTGCTCTTTGCAATGAAAAAAAGGGAGGTTTTATCTCTAGCTCAAATTTTAGTTTAGGTGTAAATATCTTCTTTGAACTTAATGAGCACTTAGCCAAAATGATGGCTAAATTTGATAGTTACAAAGTTGATATGGAAGAGATTCACCATACTCAAAAACTAGATGCTCCAAGCGGAACAGCTATTTCATTAGCCAAAGGCGTAATCGAAAATAGCGCTTACACAAATTGGACTCTTGATGAAGCTCAGCCAACAGAAATTCATATTGAAGCAAAAAGAATTGGTGCTGTTCCTGGTACACATACCGTAACATACAATTCAGGAATTGACAGTATCGAAATTAAGCATACAGCACACAATCGCGAAGGCTTTGCCCTTGGAGCAGTAATTGCTGCGGAATGGCTAGCAGGAAAGCAAGGTATCTTTACAATGAAAGATGTTCTTGAATTTTAAATAAAAAACAATTTAGAAATATAAAATTCGTTTAACGAAAATTATATTTTAAACTTTAAAACAAATTAGTATGACACTATATTTATGGTTTGTATTCTTTTTAGCAGTGCAAGTTATTCACTTTATAGGAACTTGGAAATTATATGAAGCTGCTGGAAGAAAAAGTTGGGAAGCAGCAATTCCTGTATATAATGCTATTGTACTAATGAAAATTATTGGTCGACCAACTTGGTGGACAATATTGCTTTTTATCCCAATCATTAACTTGATTATGTTTCCGGTAATCTGGATTGAAACTTTAAGAACTTTCGGAAAAAAATCTACATTAGACACTGTTCTAGGTCTTGTAACTTTGGGTTTTTACATCTATTACGTTAATTACACTCAAAAATTAGATTACAATGCTAACAGAAGCCTAACTCCAGAAAGCAAAACTGCCGATACAGTTAGTTCACTTCTTTTTGCTATAATTGTAGCTACTTTAGTTCATACTTATATCGTACAACCATATACAATTCCTACTTCATCATTAGAAAAATCATTACTTATAGGTGACTTTTTATTTGTAAGTAAAGTTAACTACGGACCAAGAGTTCCTATGACAACTATTGCCTTGCCAATGGTACATGACTCTATCCCGATGACTAAACAAAAATCATATCTAAAATGGCCTCAATTACCTTATTTTAGACTTCCTGCTTATGAACAAATAAAACGAACAGATATTGTCGTTTTTAACTGGCCAATGGATACCGTTTATAAGTTTTTTGACACTTCTAAAAGAAGAGCCGACAAACCAATTGACAAAAAATCAAATTATGTAAAAAGATGTGTTGGTGTTCCTGGCGATAGCTTGGCTATAAAAGACGGAATCGTTTACATTAATAACAAAGTTTTAGTTTTACCAGAAAGAGCTAAACCTCAATATTCTTACGCAGTAGCTTTAGACGGAAAAACACCTATTGATTTTGAATCATTATTAAGAGAATTAGATATTACTGATGGTGCAGGTTTTAAAGATGATGTAAAAAAAGATACCTTATATTTTAGAGCTTTAACAGAAGCTAGTGCGGCAAGATTAAGAAATGTTCCAGGAATAACTGATGTAAGAAGAGAAATTGCAAAAGGAGTTGATCCTGGTATTTTCCCTCAGTTAAACAAATGGAATGCCGATAATTTCGGCCCTATTTATATTCCTCAAAAAGGAAAAACAGTTGCATTAACAACTGAATCTTTACCGTTTTACAAAGCGATTATAAAAGAATACGAAGGGAATGATTTACAAGTAAATGGTTCAGAAATTCGTATTAATGGTAAAGTTGCGACAACATATACATTTAAACAAGATTATTATTGGATGATGGGAGATAACCGTCATAACTCTGAAGATAGCCGTTACTGGGGTTACGTTCCAGAAAACCATATTGTAGGAAAACCAGTTTTCATCTGGATGAGCTGGGATACTAACGGTAAAGGAATGAGCAAAGTGCGTTGGGATAGAGTTTTCACTACAGTAAATGGTGAAGGTCAGCCACAATCGTACTTTAAATATTTCTTGTTTGCTCTTGCAGCATTTTTTATCGGTGAGTATTTCTGGAAAAAAAGAAAAGAGAAAAAGAATATCTAATCACTGATACTTAGTTCAATAATCTGACTTAAAAAAAATTGATATGACATTTTATTCATGGTTTGTATTCTTCTTAATTATTCAAATAGTTCATTTTATAGGAACATGGAAACTATATGAAGCAGCAGGAAGAAAAAAATGGGAAGCTGCAATCCCTGTTTACAATGCCATTGTATTAATGAAAATTATCAGTCGACCAACTTGGTGGACAATATTACTTTTTATCCCAATTATTAACCTAATTATGTTTCCAATTGTTTGGATTGAAACCCTACGTACTTTTGGAAAGAAATCTACATTAGATACTATTCTCGGTCTTGTTACCTTCGGATTCTACATCTATTATGTAAACTATACTCAAAAATTAGATTACAATGCAAACAGAAGTTTAAGACCCGAAAACAAAACCGCAGACACACTTAGTTCGCTTCTTTTTGCAATAATTGTTGCAACCTTAGTTCATACCTATTTTATCCAACCCTTTACAATACCAAGTTCATCATTAGAAAAATCATTACTTGTAGGTGATTTTCTGTTTGTAAGCAAGGTTAATTATGGTGCAAGAATACCTATGACCACAGTAGCTTTGCCTATGGTACATGACACTATTCCAGGACTAAAAAAGAAATCATACTTATTTAATGATGATGTAACACAAAAAAACACCTCTCTTTTAAACAAGTTTCAATTACCTTATTTAAGACTTCCTGGTTTCGAAGAAATAAAACGCAATGACATTGTTGTTTTTAATCAACCTGCAGATACTCTTTTGGACATGAATAATTTTTCGCCAGATAGAAATTATTACAAACCAATTGACAAAAAAACCAACTTAGTAAAAAGATGTGTTGGAGTTCCTGGAGATTCTCTAGAGATAAGAAACGGACTCGTTTTTATTAATGGAAAAGAAATGAAGCAAACCGAAAGAGTTAGGCTACAGTTCTCTTACAATATTAAATTTAAGGTTAAATTCTCCTCTTACGAAGAAATTTCAAACCTTTTAAGACAATATGATATTACCGATGATTTAGGTTACGATCCTAAAACAGATACTTATTACGTACAAGCCACCCCAGAAGCAGTTAGCAAAGCCAAGAACAATCCTTATGTAGAAAGTCTTGAGCTAAGAAAAGCAAACAAAGGAGATAGAGATCCTAAAATATTCCCTCATAACAAAGATTACAACTGGAATAATGATTTCTTCGGCCCAATTTATATTCCTCAAAAAGGAAAAACAATTGCTATTAACCTAAAAGTACTTCCTATTTACAAACGTCTAATATCAGAATACGAACGTAATGATTTAGAAGTAAAAGGAAATCAGATTTTCATTAATGGTAAACTTGCTACTACTTACACATTTAAACAAGATTATTATTGGATGATGGGTGACAATAGAGACAACTCTATCGATGCCAGATATTGGGGATTTGTACCTTTTGACCACGTAATAGGGAAACCTGTATTTATATGGATGAGCTGGGATACTCACGGCAAAGGACTAAATAAAGTTCGTTGGGATAGAGTTTTCACTACCGTAGACGGTGAAGGGCAACCACAATCATACTTCAAACATTTCTTATTTCTCTTGGCAGCCTACTTTATTGGCGAATATTTTTGGAGAAAACGAAAAGAGAAAAAAGCATAACACGTTTATTCGTTTAACTGGTTAATCGTTTATTCCTATTTTTAATAATTAAGCGATTAACCAATCAAACAAAAAATCACATGAATTCATTATTACTCCCAACCTACTTTCCTTCAATTAGTCATTGTGCTGTAATGGCTCAATCTGAAAATATTACTTTTGAAGTAGAAGATAATTTCCAGAAACAAACTAACAGAAACCGTACGTATATTTATAGCCCTAACGGAATACAATTACTAAACATTCCTGTTAAGCATTCTAAAAACGCACACCAGAAAACGAAAGAAATTCAGGTAGAAAATGAATTCGATTGGCAAAAACAGCATTTTAAATCACTAGAGGCAGCTTATAGAAGCTCTCCTTTTTTTGAGTTTTTTGAAGATGATATACGCCCATTCTTCGAAAAGAAACATCAATTCCTGATGGACTTAAATTTTGAAGCTTTAGATATAGTTTCAAAATGCCTACGAATGAAATTAGAATACGCTAAGACCTCAGAATACTTTCATGAGGTTGACGCTAGCATTTCGGATTTTAGAGTCTTAGCAAACGGAAAAAAGGACAATAACACATTCGAAAACTACACACAGGTTTTTGATGACAAACATGGCTTTATAAATAACCTAAGTGTATTGGATTTACTTTTTAATGAAGGAAAATTTGCTATGGACTATTTAAGAAATCAAAAAGTGATTATATAATTCACTTACTATTCCATAGAAAGAGTTGCCAAAACAGGGAAATGATCCGAATTTTCGAAATCTGAAAAGCTTTCAAATTTCTTTACTTTCATCTTGCTATCAGCAAAAATATAATCGATTCTTGCAGGATAATAACGGAACTTATAAGTAGCCCCAAATCCTACTCCAGCTTCTTCAAAACTATCTTTTAGTTTTCCTTTTATATTACGGTAAACGTATGAAAAAGGACTATTATTCATATCTCCACAAATAATTAGCGGATACGTACATTCTTTTTTATTCTCTCTAAATATCTCAGCTTGTTCTTGCTGCTGCTTAAATGCTTTACTAATTCTAGAAAGAATAAGTTGTGATTTTTCCTGATTCATTACATCAATATTATCAGAAATCTCATTTACATCGGGCGAAATCTTGATGGACTGCAAATGCATATTATAAACCCTAATAATGTCTTTACCACGCTTAATATCGGCATAGATTACATTATTATTAGAATTCGGAAAAACAATATTACCTTGGTATAATATAGGAAACTTAGAGAAAATTGCCTGACCAGTCTTTATCTTGTTTCCCTCCATGAATATATAACGGTGCGGATAAACCTTTAAATCGATATTAGCAGAATTTGAAAACTCCTGAATACATAAAATATCAGGGTTTTTCTCGTTTATAAACGTTTCTATATCGAGTGGTACATCTTCCCTATCTATCCACTTAAAGACATTAAACAAGCGTACATTATAACTCATTACAGTAAAATCCTTATTACTCTCAACATATTCTTTAGTCGAAAATTTATAGAATTTATTTATAAAAGTAATTCCCATTAAGAGAACCAATCCTGACAAGATCATTCGTTTTTTAAACTGAATTGCCCAATAGAAAAAGAACAATCCATTAAACACAAAAAACAATGGCATAAACAAAGTAAACACCGATAAAAGTGGAAAAATTTTGGGTGCTAAAAAAGGCAAAACATAAGCGCTAAATGTCAATACAGTAAGCACTATATTCAGAAAGAACATTATTTTATTAAACCATGAAAGGTTTTTCATTTTGTATTAATTAATGATTTTACTTTCCCGCTTTAAACAAAAATTCTTTTTCTTCTTTTGTCAAACAATCGTAACCCGACTGACTAATCTTATCTAGGATTTCATCAATTTGTTGTTGCGTTTTGTCTTTGGTAACGATTTTAGAAACCGTAGTTCTTTGCGTTGGTTTATTATTATAATTTTTATGAACTTTCTTAAAAGGAGTTGATGGTGATTTTCTAAATAAATTAGCAAAGAAATCTAAAACACGAGTTACGATCTTACTCAAATCTACTCCACTTTGCAATAGCTTTATAAATAAAAATCCGAAAACAGCTCCAGCAAGATGAGAGATATGTCCTCCCATATTAACAGATCTAAACTGCATAAGATCTAAAACTAAAATAACAAGAGTAATATGCCATAACTTAACATTACCAATAAGTAGCAAACGAATATTCATTAATGGCTGATATGTAGTTGTCGCAACCAAAATTGCCATAATTGCAGCCGAAGCTCCAACCACAGAAGCACTAAGATTTAAAAAATAAAAACTAAGAGCAAATGCTACACCAGCAAAAATTGCACTTAATACATATAATCCTAAATACTGCTTTTCGGTAAAAAAAGTCAAGAACAAAGAACTTGCAAAATTTAAAACCAACATATTAAACAACAAATGCAGAAATCCATCATGAAAGAAAGCATAGGTTAAAAATGTCCATGGCTTGAACAAAAAATCCGATGGATTAGACGATAATGCTAACCAACTTGGTAAAACAAATTGTCCAGTTGAAAACTGATAAAAAAACACCAATGAAATTAAAAAACAAGCAATATTCCAATAAATTACTCGCTGAGCAATACCGCCCATCTTATATTGCAACTTTAAATCGTCTAATATATTCATACGTGTTTTTTTTGTTTAAAATTTAGATAATAAAGCTAAAAAATTAATTCCAACGATTATTATTAAACTGAGTCTTTTTCCAATACCACATCATTAAATATCCTACAAGTGCACCACCAACGTGAGCAAAATGAGCAATTCCTGTACCTCCACTACCAAATAATGAATTTCCTTGGAAACCTAAAAATAAATCGACAGCAATAATTCCTGGTACAAAATACTTCGCTTTTATAGGCACCGGAATAAACATAAGTGCCAACTCAGCATTAGGAAACATGAAAGCAAAAGCTACCAAAAGTCCATAAATAGCACCAGACGCTCCAACCATAGGAGTCTGATTAATTATAGATGCATCGAATAAACTTTTAAAATTAACCTCATTTAATAAATTAATTTTTCCTGCTTCCTCTAAAATTGGTTTAATTCCATCCATAAACAAATCTCCACGATAACTCATACCATCAGAGAAATTAACATTCATTATATGGTGCAATGAATTATCCGACAAACCTAAGCTAGAAGCTCCTTCTAAAGCACTTTGAATTTCATAATAATTAAAACCTAATTGAAGTAAAGCCGCACCTAATCCGCATGAAATATAAAAGAATATAAACTTTTTACCTCCCCAAAAATGTTCTAATGCTGAACCAAAAGAAACCAATGCAAACATATTAAATGCAATATGCATAAATCCTCCATGCATAAACATATGTGTAATAAGCTGCCAAAGTTTAAAATGATAATTCTCTGGGAAATATAATGCAAAATATTGTTCCGAAACCGGCACTAATTGCGAGCCAAGGAAAAAGATAATATTAATTATCAATAATTGTTTTACAACAGGAGTCATGTTCATCATAATGCAAATTTTTTATCTATATCTTCCACACGCATGGTAATGAAAGTAGGTTTTTGAAATGGCGAAATATTTGGATCCTTACAAGCAAAGAGTCCATTTACCAAATTATCTTGTTCTTTTTCTGTTAAGTATGTTCCTGTTTTCACAGCCATACTTTTTGCCATAGATTTGGCAATAGTGTCATTTTGTGAAAAGCTACTTTCCGGAATTCCGTCTTGCAAATCACTTAACAATTGTTCTATAACCAGCGAAACTTCACTTTCGGTGCTGTTTATAGGTATTCCCGAAATAACAATATGTTCTTCGGTTGTAGACTCAAAAACAAAACCAGTATTTACTAGCGATAATTGTAATTCTCTTATAATTTCCATATCCGTAGACGAATAAAACAAATTTAAAGGAAATAACAATTGCTGACTTGAAGCCTGATTAACCGTCATATTATGCAAAAATTGCTCGTATAAAATACGCTGATGTGCACGTTGCTGATCCACAATCACCATTCCTGATTTTATAGGCGAAACAATGTATTTTTTATGTATTTGATAGGTTTTATGAACCGTTTGTTCAATCTCATCATCATTAAATAAAGACGAAGTTACTTCTTCATTCTCAAAAGACATCATCCCTACTTCTTCCGTATCTTGCTTTAAACCTACATATAAACTTTCCCAACTAGCTGTTGGTTCAGGTTTCTTGTAACTAGAATATGAACCAGATCCCGAGGAACTACCTCCCGAACTATAACTCGATCCTGAACTATAACCAGACCCAGAATTTGTATTTGCATAATGTTTATTTGGAGTATCATCTGCAAACGGATTAAAGTTACTATTAACCTGAATCGTAGGAGTTTCTCCTTCTAAATCTTTATAATGGTAAGGTGTATCCAGATTAGCATCACGATCAAAATCTAAAACTGGCGCTACATTAAATTGCCCTAAACTATGTTTTATAGACGCTCTTAAAATTGCATATAAAGCTTGTTCATCATCAAACTTAATTTCAGTTTTTGTCGGATGAATATTGATATCGATTGTATTAGGCGGCACAGATAAATACAAGAAATAACTTGGTTGCGCACCATCTTTTAAAATTCCCTCATAAGCAGCCATAACAGCATGATGCAAATAACTACTTTTAATAAAACGGTCATTAACAAAGAAAAACTGTTCTCCTCTACTCTTTTTAGCAAACTCTGGTTTACTAACAAATCCTTTTATAGCAACGATTTCGGTCTCTTCATTTACAGGAACCAACTTTTCATTGGTTTTACCAGCAAAGATTCCAACAATACGTTGTCTAAAACTAGAAGCGGGTAAATTATACATTTCACTTCCGTTATGATAAAAAGTAAAATGAATATTAGCATGCGCCAAGGCTACACGCTGAAACTCATCCATAACATGACGAAATTCAACTATATCCGACTTTAAAAAGTTTCTACGAGCCGGAATATTAAAAAATAGGTTTTTAACCGCAAATGAAGTCCCTTTTGGTAAAACGGCTACTTCTTGCGAAACAAATTTACTTCCTTCAATAATAATATGAGTTCCTAATTCTTCCTGTTCCTGTTTGGTTTTCATTTCCATGTGAGCAATCGCAGCTATAGAAGCAAGCGCTTCACCACGAAATCCTTTTGTATGTAATGAAAATAAATCTTCGGCCTGGCGAATTTTTGAAGTCGCATGACGCTCAAAACACAAACGCGAATCGGTAACACTCATCCCTGAACCATTATCGATTACTTGTACCAATGACTTTCCTGCATCTTTGATGATTAATTTAATATCCGTTGCTTTAGCATCAACTGCGTTTTCTAAAAGCTCTTTCACCACCGAAGCAGGTCTTTGAACGACTTCTCCAGCAGCAATTTGATTGGCAACGTGATCAGGAAGTAATTGTATAATACTCGACATTAAGAAAAAATAGATTAAAGGTTAAGGTTTAAAGTTTCAAAACCAAGAAGCACAAATTTAATGAATTTTAGCTGGTTTTTTTGGCTTAGGGACTCATAAAAAAAACAAAAAACCTATACTATTTTTACACAGTATAGGTTTAAGTATTCTTACAAATGTGTTTTTATTTTTCTAGTTCCAATGGTTTGTCTTCTATTTGAAGCGCACCAGCTGATAACAACTGTTGGTTTTGAAACTGATTTAAAGAAGCTTGTTGGCGGATGTATGCCATTTTTATTGCTGCAATAGCAGCCTCGGTACCTTTGTTACCATGAACACCACCACTTCTATCAATAGATTGTTGTATATTATTATCTGTTAACACACAGAAAATAACTGGAATATCAGTTTGAACATTCAAATCTTTAATTCCTTGAGTTACGCCTTCGCATACAAAATCAAAATGCTTAGTTTGTCCCTGGATTACACATCCAATTACAATTACAGCATCAACGTTTTGAGTTTGTAACATTTTTTTTGCTCCATATATCAACTCAAAACTCCCAGGAACATTCCATCGGATAATGTGTTGTGCAGGAACTTGATTTTCAATAAGTGTTTCAAAAGCGCCATTATAAAGCCCTTCTGTTATACTGTCATTCCATTCAGAAACAACAATCCCAAATCGAAAATCTTTCGCATTTGGGACTGTGTTTTTATCGTAATCGGATAAATTTTTATTTTCGGTAGCCATCTGTATATTTTAGATTTTAGATATTAGACTTAAGATTTCAGATTCTTAAATACAAATCTACAATCTTAAATCTACAATCTAATATTTTTATTGTGCCAAACCAATCAAAACATCAACAGAAGCTGCTTCTGGAGTTGCCTCGTAGTTCTCTTTTACGTCTGTAAAATACTTAAGAGCATCTGATTTTTGACCTAAAGCCAAAGCAGTTTTTCCAGCTTTTAGTAAGAAACGTGGCGTAGTAAAATCATTTTTATTTAATTCAGCAGCTTTTACGTAATAGTCTAAAGCCTCTTTTTGTTGATTTTTTTGAGAATAAGCATCACCAATTGCTCCTTTAGCCAAAGCTCCTAAAATTAAATCTTTAGAGCTAAATTTACCTAAGTAAGTAATTGCCTCATCATATTTACCAGTGTTTAAGTATGCAACACCAGCATAATAGTTTGCTAAATTTCCAGCATCAGTTCCTGAATACTCTTCTGCGATTTTTAAAAATCCAAATTTACCTTCAGAACCATTTAATGATAATTTATATAAAGAATCACTAGCTACACCATTAGTTGCTTTTTCAAAGTTTTGTTGAGCAACAAACATTTCATTAGCAGCTTCATCTTGTTTAGGAGCAGCAATAAATTTTTGGTAAGCTAAATAACCTACAGTTCCTACAGCAATTGCAGCAACTAATCCAATAATAATTTTCTGGTTTCTAGCAACCCAATCCTCTGTCTTAGAAGCAGTTTCATCTAATTTAGAAAAAACTTCAGCAGTCTTACTGTTTTTTCCATCAAGAATTACTTGTTGTTCTTCATTAACAACCTCATCTTTAACTTCCTTTTCTTTTGGTGCTTTATATCCTCTTTTATTGTAAGTAGCCATTTAAAATTAATTTAGTGAACGGCAAAAATAAAATTTTTATTGAAACTTACATGAAAAAAATCAATTTTATATTTATTTTTAAAAAAAATCCTTCAAAAACGGACTTTTACACACCGTAAAATCAAAAAAAATCACACTCAATGTCCCAAAAAACGGTTTTTATCGATATTTTTCAATAATTTGCACACGCTTAAAAATTGTCACCTAAAAACAATAAAAAGCTTTATTTCAGCAATTTACAGATGTATCTAAAAAAGATTTCTTTATTCAACTATAAAAATTTTTCCGAAGCCAATTTCGAATTTGACAAAAAAATAAATTGTTTTGTTGGAAAAAACGGTATTGGAAAAACCAATGTACTCGATGCTATCTATCATTTAGCTTACGGAAAAAGCTATTTCAATCCCTTGGCAGTACAAAACATCAAGCATGGAGAAGAGTTTTTCGTAATAGATGCCGAGATAGAAAAAAATGAACGAAACGAACAAATAGTTTGCAGTTTAAAAAAAGGACAGAAAAAAATCCTAAAAAGAAACGGTAAAGCCTACGATAAATTCTCAGACCATATTGGTTTTATTCCTTTAGTAATAATTTCCCCTGCCGACAGGGATTTAATTGTTGAAGGAAGCGAAACCCGTCGTAAATTTATGGATACCGTTATTTCGCAACTAGACTCTCATTATCTTCAACAACTTATTCAATACCAAAAAGTAATTAGCCAGCGTAACGCGCTACTTAAATATTTTGCATTGAATCATGTTTTTGATAACGACACCTTATCTATATATAATGAGCAATTGGATAGTTACGGAAAAACTATTTTCGATAAAAGAAAACAGTTTATCGAAGCTTTTATTCCGATTTTCAATACACATCATCAAGCGATAACTGGCTCCGAAGAAACAGTTCAGTTAGTTTACGAAAGTCATTTGTTCGAAAAAGACCTATTAACTCTTTTGAGAGAAAACATTAATAAGGACCGAGCCTTGCATTATACAAGTGTCGGAATACATAAGGATGATTTATCATTTGAAATTGACCATCATCCCATTAAAAAATTCGGCTCTCAAGGACAACAAAAATCTTTCCTGATTGCATTAAAATTGGCTCAATTTGAATTCTTAAAAAAACAAAGCGGCGTAAAACCGCTGCTGCTTTTTGATGACATCTTTGATAAATTAGACGAAAGTCGCGTTGCCAAAATTATCGAGATGGTAAACAAAGATACTTTCGGACAACTTTTTATTTCTGATACACATCCTGAGCGAACTGAAACCATTGTAAAATCGACACATCAGACTTATAAAATATTTAATTTATGATTTTGTGCAGCTTTCAAAATTAAAAAAACGCTTAAATTAGCCTACACATTTAAATTCAAGATTATGAAATTCCCACAAACATTCCTTATTGTAATCGCATTCGTACTTGCATCTTGCAACGGACAATCAAGCAAAAATGTCGCGGTTATTGAACCAGCCGCTTTCGCGGAAAAAATAAAAACTACTGAAAACCCTCAGATTTTAGACGTAAGAACTCCAGACGAATTTGCATCTGAACATATTGACAATGCTGTAAATGTGAACTGGAATGCCGAAGATTTCGCAACAAAAGCGGCAACTTACGATAAATCTAAACCTGTTTTTGTTTATTGTTTAAGTGGTGGAAGAAGTAAAAAAGCAACTCAAAAATTACAAGAATTAGGCTTTACAACTATATACGAACTTGATGGCGGAATAATGAAATGGAACGCCGAGGGATTCTCTAAACCTAGTACCAAAGCGACAGGAATGACAAGCGAGGAATATGCAGCTTTATTAAATACTGATAAAAAAGTCTTGATTGATTTTTATGCTGAATGGTGTGGTCCTTGCAAACAAATGACTCCTTACCTTACGAAGATGCAAAAAGAGCTAGCCGACAAAGTAGTTATTATTCGCATAGACGTTGACCAGAATAAAACCTTGGTAAAAGATATGAAAATTGACCAACTTCCTACGCTATTATTATATGAGAACAAGGAAGTAAAATGGAAAAACACAGGATTTATTAGTGAGGCCGATTTAAAAAAACAACTATAAAACTAAAAATATGCTTACCAAAGAAAGTTTACAATTTTTAGATGATTTAAAAGTCAATAACAACAGAGATTGGTTTTTGGAAAACAAAAAACGTTATGAAATCTTCAAGAAAGATTACCATCAACTAGTTGCCGATTTTCTGGACGCCATGAAACCTATGGATCCTTCACTGGAATTACTAGAAGTAAAAAATTGTACTTTCCGAATTAATCGTGACATCCGCTTCTCTAAAGATAAATCTCCTTATAAAGCACATCTTGGTGTTTGGCTTTCTACTGGTGTAAAAGGACAAAACCGTGCTGGATATTATGTACACATCGAAAAAGGCGCAAGTTTTATAGCTGGTGGTTTTTATTCGCCAGAAGCAGACGATTTAAAAAAAGTACGTAAAGAAATCGCATTCTTCCATGATGATTTAGAAGCCATCATTGCCGATAAAAATTTCAAGAAAGAATTCGAAAGCTTAGATGTAACCGAAACAAATTCGCTTAAAAACCCACCACGCGGATATGAGAAAGATCATCCTGCCATTGAGTTTTTAAAATTAAAAAGCTTTACTGCTACGCAAAAATACGACATCAAAGAAGTAACACAGAAAGATTTCGTTGCCAAAATGAGTCAAAAACTTATTGCACTAAAACCTTTAAACGAATTCATCAATCGCGCTTTAACGACTGATGAGTTTTAAAACAATTTAAAAAGTTTTCGCCTCGAATTTCACTAATTTTCACTAATTAAATTTGTGTGAATTTGTGAAATTTGTGGTAAAAAAAACATTTACGCAAAAGCGCATAAACTTACGAATGAAAAAAAGAAAAATACTTTTTCTTGGCGAATCCTACCGAGCCGATGCAATTACATGGACGAAAGGTTTAAAAGAGTTTGGTGATTTTGAAATTTGCACTTGGGAACTAAAAACTCCAAACAATACTAAATTCAATCGTTTTAAAAGAATAGCCGAATATCTATTTTCCCCATTCTCGATAAAAAAAATCATTCGATTAGAAAAACCCGATATGGTTATTGCCGAAAGAACTACTAGCTATGGTTTTCTTGCTGCAATATCGGGTGCAAATACAATTGCAATTGCACAACAGGGCCGAACCGATTTATGGCCTGAAGGCTCTATATTATTACCCCTAAAAAAAATCATTCAGAAACACGCATTCAAAAAAGCACATTTAATACATGCTTGGGGTCCTGTAATGACAATTTCGATGAAAGCCATTGGGGTTGATATGAATAAGGTTTTGGTCATGCCAAAAGGAATCGATTTATCCCTTTTTGAAGCTTCCGAAAACAAATCGAATAGAATTGATGCTATCGTTACCCGATCCCTACAACCCGAATACAGACATGATTGCATCTTGAAAGCTTTTGCTATTTTAGACAAACAAAACATTGATTTCAACCTAACAATTGTTGGTGACGGAACGAGATTAGAATACCTCAAAAGTCTAGCTATAGAATTAAGCATTCAAGACAAAGTAATTTTTACAGGAAGAATCCCAAATACAGCACTTCCTAAACTATTACAAGACGCTAATTATTATATTAGTATGCCAAGTACCGAAGGTGTTTCGGCTTCCTTATTCGAAGCCATGGCTTGCAACTGCTATCCCGTTGTATCTGATATTCCCGGAAATCAAAGTTGGATAAACCATCGTGACAACGGACAATTAATCCCGATTGATGATTACACCAAGCTAGCCGAAGAACTTATTTGGTCATTTAAAAATCCTGATTCAAGAAATAAAGCGACTATGCAAAATAGGAAGTTTGTAGAAGAAAATGCCAATTACAATATCAACATGAAAATTATCGCAGATAAATATCATGAGTTACTGAATTTGCGTGAAAATTAACCGCAAAGCACACAAGGTTTTTATATAGATGACTCTACAAAACACAAAGTTCGCAAAGCTGGATCAACACCTAGCTTTGCGAACTTTGTGTTTTCTATACATAGTGAGATAAAAATCTTTGCGCACTTTGCGGTAAAAAATCTTATTTTATTCAACGCGTAACATTTTTTCATTTCCAACGTCATATCGGTTCACTGAATAGTTTAATTTAATTCTGAAATAGAGATGAATAATAGAAGAAACTGGCTGAAACAAATAGGATTAGGCACAATAGGATTAGGCTTTTGCCAATTTGAAAGCTTTGCAAATACTCCATCAGATTACATCTTACCCAATTTAGATAACTCTCCTATATTATTAAGGTCAAATGAAAATCCTTACGGCCCGTCTCCACTTGCTCGTGCTGCCATGACAGAAAGTGTAAACAGCAGTAATAGATATAGATGGAATCTTTGGTCAGAATTAATTTCTCTTATTGCAAAAAAAGATAACGTTACAGATAATAATATTTTATTGGGCGCAGGTTCCACTGAAATTTTAGATTTAGTCCTTCAATATGCAGCTTTAAACAAAGGTAATTTTATAATTGCCGAAACTACATTCGATTACTGGATAGCTCCTGCTGATAAATTAGGCTTAAAAAAAATTGCTATTCCATTAACTAATGACAAAAAACATGATTTAACATCAATGTTAAAAGCTATTGATTCAGATACAAAAATGGTTTACATCTGCAATCCCAACAACCCGACAGGGACAATTTGTGACAGAGAAAAATTGGTATCGTTTATTAACGAAGCAACCAAAAAGACAATGGTTTTTATAGACGAGGCTTATATCAATTTTACCACAGAACAATCATTTAGCAGCCTTGTTACCGAAAACAAAAACCTGATAATAACCAAAACTTTTTCAAAACTTTACGGATTAGCTGGCGCGCGAATCGGTTATGCAATTGCACATTCAGCAACCATTGAACAATTGAGCAATTTAAAATCATCTACAAATATGTCAGTTAGCGTTGTCTCTGCTTCTGCAGCCATAGCATCTTTAAATGATGATAAATTTGTTCAGCAGGTTTATTCTTCAAATCAAGAAGCAAAAAAATATACTATAGATCAACTTACCCAATTAAATATAACTTGTATTCCGTCCTATTCAAATTTCATTTATTTGTCTTTAGCCAATTATAAAAAAGATTATTTCAAGCAATTAAAAGATCACAATATAATGGGAACAAAAATCTATGAAGAAAACGGAAAATGGACAAGAATTACAATTGGAACAATGAAAGAAATGCAACTTTTTATTGCGGCTTTAAAATAAAGCTTTATTTAAAAAAGCTTTATTTAAAAAAGCTATCTGAAGCTTTTACAAGATATTATAGTATCAATTTATTTTTTAATGTATTTAATTGCCTGTTATTTTATAGAAACTCAAGCCAAAATAGATTATAATCCTTACTTTTGACCTTTCGATTAATTCTACAAAAAAGTTTCTCATTTATGGAAATTCAATCTCAATTTTCTTTAAAAAACCATAACACATTTGGCATTGAAGCCAAAGCAAAACAATTTGTTGCTGTACATTCAATAGATGAATTGAAAAAGGTATTAGAAGAAAATAAAAATCAGGCAAAATTTATTTTAGGTGGTGGAAGCAATATGCTTTTAACCAAAGATATTGATGCCTTGGTAATCCATATTGATTTAAAAGGAAAAAAGATAGTTGACGAAGATGATGATTTTGTTTGGGTCGAAAGTCAAGCAGGAGAAACATGGCATGATTTTGTGCTCTGGACAATCGAGCAAGATTTTGGCGGATTAGAAAACATGTCGCTTATTCCTGGTAATGTAGGCACTACTCCTGTACAAAACATTGGCGCTTACGGAACCGAAATAAAAGATACGTTTGTTTCTTGCCAAGCTATGAATATCGAAACTCAGGCAATAAGAACTTTTACTCATGCCGAATGTAATTTTGGATATCGCGAAAGCATTTTCAAACATGAAGTAAAAGACCAATATATCATTACATCTGTAACATATAAACTAACGAAGCGCAATCATAAAATTAATACTTCGTACGGAGATATTACTGCGGAGTTAGCCAAAAACAATATTACAAATCCTAAATTAAAAGACGTTAGTAATGCTGTTATTGCGATTAGACAAAGCAAATTACCAGACCCGAAAGAATTAGGAAATAGCGGAAGTTTCTTTAAAAATCCAATTTTATTAAAATCAGATTTCGAAAAAATTCATCAGAAATTCCCCGAAATGAAATATTATGATGTTTCCGAAACTGAGGTTAAAGTTCCAGCAGGTTGGCTTATAGAGCAAGCTGGTTTTAAAGGAAAACGTTTTGGCGATGCCGGAATTCACAAAAATCAAGCTTTGGTTCTAGTTAATTACGGAAACGCAACTGGACAAGAAATTTTGGCTATCTCTAAAGACATCCAAAAAACAGTATTTGAAAAATTCGGAATACATATAGAAGCCGAAGTAAATGTAATCTAAATCTAAAAAAATATGAGTATAACTCTATCTATCAAAACAATAAATCCTGATAACAAAAACGTAGCTCCTATTATTAATGAGCTATGCGTAAATCTTCAGGAACGTTTTGGCAGCGACGGGAAAAACTCATTTACAGATTGGAACAATAACAACTCCAAATATTTATTTATTGCCGCCGAACTCGATAACGAAATCGTAGGTTGTGGCGCAATACGACCAATTACTGAAACTACTGGCGAAGTAAAACGGATGTATGCCAAATATCCTCGAAAGAGAATTGGACAATCTATTTTATCCTACTTAGAGACGAAAGCCAAAGAAATTGGTTACGAAGAATTAATTCTGGAAACTCGGGTTAAAAATCTAGTAGCAACACAATTCTATCAGAAATCAGGTTATAAAATCATTCCAAACTACGGCAAATATGCAAATAATGTTGAGGCTATTTGTTTTGGAAAAAACTTAATATAATATGCACACACCTAGTATATTCAAAAATGAAGATCCTGAAGCAATAAGAGCTTTTCTTAAAGAAAACAGCTTTGGGATATTAATCAATCAAACGAATGGAAAATTGTGGGCAACACATATTCCGTTAGAAATAGAAACCAGAGCAGATGGCAAAGAAATATTATGTGGTCATATCTCTAAACTAAATCCGCAAGGAGAAGGTTTTACACAAAACGATCAGATACTAGCTGTTTTTTCCGGACCTCATAGTTACATTTCGTCATCATGGTATAATCATGAAAATGTACCAACCTGGAACTATAGTTCGGTTCATATTTATGGCAGAATAAAAATTGTAGATCACGAAGCTGCAATCGAATCTCTGAAGAAATTAGTAGACAAATACGAAGCTGGTTCAGAAAAACCTATTCGAGTAGAAGATTTATCTGCAAAAACAATGCGACAAGCGCACGGAATAATCGCTTTCGAGATTGAAATAGATGAAATTCAGGCTACTAAAAAAATGTCGCAAAATAGAGACGATGTAGATTACAAAAACATAATCACAGCCTTAGAAAAAACAGAAAACCCTCAGTCTATTGCCGTTGCAAAAGAAATGGAAAAATGCAGAAAGTAATTACAAATTAAGGGTTGAAAATCGGGAATTCATAATTACATTTGCACTCGCAAGATTCAAAATTAAAAGACATTAAAATCAGATGCTTACAATTATTTTATACTTTTTTATTGCTATCGTTGTTGTACAACTTACATACTATTTGGGTATATTTAGTAAATTCTCTTTTGCTAAAACACAGGAAATCACTCCAAAAAGACTTCCAATTTCGGTTATAGTCTGTGCAAAAAACGAAGCTGAAAATGCAGTTAAATATATTCCGCTTTTAATAGAGCAAGACTATCCAGATTTCGAAATTGTTTTAATAGACGATGCATCGAGTGATGAAACTTTAGAAATTTTTGAACTTTTCGAAAGTCAATACCCTAACCTTATCCGTTTAGTTAAAGTAAAAAATAACGAAGCCTTTTGGGGTAATAAAAAATATGCGCTTACATTAGGTATAAAAGCCGCAAAAAAAGAATATTTATTATTTACTGACGCTGATTGTTATCCTACTTCTAAAAACTGGATTACAACTATGAGTTCTCAGTTTACAATGAATAAAACAATTGTTTTAGGATATGGTGCTTACGAGAGAATCGAAAAATCCTTCCTAAACAAAATCATCCGATTTGAAACTTTACTTACTGCAATACAATATTTTTCTTGGGCAAAAGCAGGTCATCCTTATATGGGAGTTGGTCGTAATTTAGCTTATAAAAAGGAAGAGTTTTTTAATGTAAACGGATTCATCGGACATATTCAGGTACGTTCTGGCGACGATGATTTATTTATTAATGAAGCTGCTAACGAAAGTAACACAACCCTATCCTACTCTCCTGAAAGTTTTACGTATTCTAGACCTAAGGAAACATATAGAGATTGGTTTATTCAAAAAAGAAGACATATAGCTACTGCTAATTATTATAAAGTTTTTGATAAAATTCAATTGGGTATTTTTTATAGCTCTCAATTATTATTCTTTATACTAGCTATTATTTTGCTTGCATTTCAATTTCAATGGATCATTGTTTTAAGCTTATTCTTGGTACGCTATATTGCTGCGTGGCTTGTTGTAGGTTTCTCAGCAGGTAAATTAAAAGAAAATGACCTAAAATTTTGGTTTCCTATCGTAGAAATTGTGCTTATATTCACTCAAATTAATATCTTTATAACTAATATCTTTTCAAAACCGGTACATTGGAAATAAATTCTAAAATAGAGAAAGCAAAAAATGGAGATCAAATTGCCTTCACTTTTTTGTTGGACCATTATTGGAACGAAGTTTATAGCTTCATGCTTAAACGTACCGAAAACGAAACCATTGCCGAAGATATTACCATCGAAACTTTCTCTAAAGCTTTTGATAAAATAAAAACGTACAATTCTGAATTTCAATTCAACACTTGGCTTATTGCCATTGCAAAGAATGTACATATTGATTTATTACGTAAAAAGAGAACCAATCTTTTTATAGAAATCACCGATCAGGAAAACCAACAAGCTTATAATATTGCCGACACTACTCCGTCGGTAGAGGATGAATTAATCACTGAACAAAATTTATCCCGATTATTACATTGCATAAAAGAATTAAAGCCACATTATCAGGAAGTAATTCAGCTACGCTATTTTCAGGAAATGAGTTACCAAGAAATTGCACTCAAAATAAATGAGCCTTTAAGCAATGTAAAAATAAAATTACTTCGCGCTAAAAAATTATTAGCAGAAGTGATTAAAAACAAAAGATAATTTATTATCTTTAAGCAAAGGATAAAACATCTACACCTTTATTCTTAAATAAACAATAATCCCGCATACCAAAGTTCTTATTATTAACGTTATCAGGTAAAACAATTTTTTGCTTATGATTTAACCACTACTTAACCTTAAAAAACCGTGAATTATGTCAACATCAAGCATCTACGAAAACAAATGGATTGACCTTGTATTCGAAAACAGAAACAAAGAGTATGGCGCGTACCAGTTACGCCATGAAAGTTCAAAAAACTCAATTAAGGCACTTTTCATGGGATTGTTTTTTACCACAGCCATTGTGTGCGCTTCAATGTTTATTACTAAACTGAGCAAAGTCGATGTAATAACCACTATCCCCGATAGTTTACCGACAGTTGTACAAGTGAGTGAAGTTCACATTAATAAGAAATCGGCAGAAATGCCTGCTGTAAAATCTCAACCTGTTGAAACTGCTATTGAAAAAAGCCAACTTGTAAACCCTACGATAGTAGAAGCAAGTAAAGCTACACCACAGGAAATAGCAACAGTTACAGAGAACATTGTGACGGCACCAGCAACAACAGGCGAAGGTGATGGGAAATTAAAAAATGGCATTATAAATGGCGGCGGCGGACCAGAGTTGGTAACAGCTCCGACTATTAACGAACCTACACCGATTGGTTCTCTAGACAAATTGCCTGAATTTCCGGGAGGTATGAATAAGTTTTATACTTATGTAGGAAACAATTTTAATCGTCCAGAATTAGATAGCGAAAGAACAATTCGTATTTATGTATCATTTGTAATTGAGAGAGACGGAAGTATGACCGACATTCTTGTAAGAAATGATCCGGGATATGGATTAGGAAAAGAAGCTATAAGAGTTTTAAAATCTTTAAGAACTAAATGGACTCCAGGAATGATTGATTCTAAACCAGTTCGTACTGCATATAACCTACCGATCACAATAAAAACAGAATAAATATAAATTAAAAAGCAGAATTTAGGTTCTGCTTTTTTTATGCCCTTTTGTTTTAAAAAAGCTATTCTTATCTAATTATCTAAAGTAGGTTTTTTATAAAAAAATGTATCTTTACTGATAAAAATTGCTTTTTTAAAATCATCAAACAAATAATAAATTATGGGAATATTTTCCGCAATGCTTGGTAATGCTGGTACAGTAAGTCAAGACGAATTAATTAAAAAATACGGTTTACTTTTAACCGATAACGAAGAAATAGAATTAGGTTTTAAACTTATTCGTGATACATTTATCTTTACTACAAAACGATTAATTCTGGTTGATAAACAAGGATTAACTGGTAGTAAAACCGAATACAAATCGATTTCGTACAAAAGCATCACAAGATTTAGTGTAGAAACTGCAGGAACTTTTGACCTTGACGCAGAATTAAAAATTTGGGTTTCGAGCGAATTACATCCGAGTATTATTAAACAATTTAATAAATCGGTAAATGTATATGAGGTTCAAAAAGTATTAGCACACCACGTATTAAAATAGAATAAAAAAAAGCAGAACCTAGGTTCTGCTTTTTTTATTCTCAATTCTAAAAATACATCTAATTATTTCTTAGTCGTTTTTTTAGCTACTGGTTTTTTAGTCGTTGTTTTCTTTGCCGCTACTGGTACAGTGTTAACAATTTTTTGCTGAACATATGGTTTATATAATCCGTCTTTTTCAGCTCTTTTTTTAGCATTATCTGCTCTTTCCTTAGAATCAGGATGTGAACTCATCATTTTATCCAAGAAAGATCCTTCGGCACCTTCGCTCATTTTAGCAAGGATTCTAAATGCAGATTCTTCGGCATTTACATTATAGCCATTCTTTTTCATGAAGTTATAAGAAAACAAATCAGCCTCAGATTCTTGAGTTCTGCTGTGTTTACTATCTATCATTGCATTTCCAATTTTTACCAATTGCGTATCTGTAAGAGCAGAAATTTTTGCTGATTGTGAAGCCGCAGCATCAATTAAAGCTTCTTTTTTATAAGCAGCTTTCATCGCATCTCTTGAATCATGATTGGCAACGTGACCAATTTCGTGACCAATAACTGCAAGCAATTCGTTATCATCCATAATATCCATTAAACCAGAATATACACGTACGCTACCATCAGCAGTTGCAAATGCATTTACTTCTTTTAGCATATATACTTTGTAGTTTAATGTATATCCTTCTCCAGCAGTATGTTTTCCAAACAATCTGTTTAGTCTAATTGCATAACCATCTGTAGCTGGAGCAATCTGATTTTTAGCATCCATTTCTGCAACTGCTTCTTTTGATAAAGCTGCTGCATCGGCATCGCTAAATGTAAATCCCGCAACTCCTTTTTGAACAGCTCCTAAAGCTTTTTCTCCTAAATTTATTTGCGCATTGGCTTGTGTAAAACCAAAAGTTGCAAGCAAAACAACTAACGCTATCGTTTTTCTTTTCATCTTTTTAATTATTAAATTAACTGTAGCAAATATACTACATCTTTAAAATACCCGTATCTCGGAAACCAATTAATTTTAGAAGAAAAAATTATCTTGTAATTTCATAAATTCTGACTATTTATTGCGATTTTCATCAAAAAAACTTTCATTCATCTTGAATTATTAATAATTCGCAAAAAAGAATTTAACACTCATTTTGTTATCCTTTTATAAATTAAAGCATAAACAAATAAACAAATAAACAACATTGCTTATCTTTGTACTTTGAATAATGAATATGGAAAGCGTTATAGATAATAATTTACCTATCGGAAAACCAAAATGGTTGAAGGTAAAACTCCCAATCGGACAAAAATATACTGAACTACGTGGTTTAGTAGATAAATATAGTTTAAATACAATTTGTACTTCCGGAAGCTGCCCAAATATGGGTGAATGCTGGGGAGAAGGAACAGCTACTTTTATGATCTTAGGTAACGTTTGTACACGTTCTTGTGGTTTTTGTGGTGTAAAAACTGGAAGGCCTGAGACTGTAGATTGGGACGAACCAGAAAAAGTAGCCCGTTCTATTAAAATCATGAATATCAAACACGCCGTTATAACGAGTGTAGATAGAGATGATTTAAAAGATGGTGGTTCGATTATTTGGATTGAAACCGTGAAAGCAATTCGACGTATGAATCCAAATACGACTTTAGAGACATTAATTCCTGATTTTCAAGGAATCGAAAGAAACATTGACAGAATTGTAGAAGCTAATCCAGAAGTTGTTTCTCATAACGTAGAAACTGTTCGTCGATTAACTCGTGAAGTACGTATACAAGCCAAATACGATCGTAGCTTAGAAGTTTTACGCTACTTAAAAGAAAAAGGAATCAACAGAACCAAGTCTGGAATCATGCTTGGACTAGGAGAAACCGAAGAAGAGGTATTTCAGACTATGACTGATTTGCGTAATGCAAATGTAGACGTAGTAACAATTGGTCAATATTTACAACCAAGTAAAAAACATTTACCCGTAAAAGAATTTATCACTCCAGATCAATTTGCCAGATACGAAAAATTCGGACTAGAATTAGGCTTCCGCCACGTCGAAAGCGGTCCGTTGGTGCGTTCATCCTACAAAGCGCAAAAACATATTCTTTAAGTTTTAAATGTTGAATATTTTATTTTAAATGAATAAAAAAATACGAATTGCTATTAATGGTTTCGGAAGAATTGGTCGTAACTTGTTTCGATTACTCTTAAACCATCCTGAAATTGAAGTTGTTGCCATAAATGATATTGCCGACACCAAGACTATGGCTCACCTTATTAAATACGACAGTATTCATGGTGTGTTGCCGTTTGTGGTAAGCAGTGACGAAGATGGAATAATCGTAGATGGAAAGCATTATTTGTTTTTCCATGAAAAAAACATTTCAAACTTAAATTGGAAAGACTGTAACATAGATTATGTTATAGAATCGACCGGTAAATATAAAACGCATGAAGAAATTAATGCACATATTATTGCCGGAGCAAAAAAAGTCATTATATCTGCACCATCTGAAGTTGATACGATCAAAACGGTCGTTTTAGGTGTTAATGAAGGAATACTGGACGGAACTGAAACAATAATTTCTAATGCGAGTTGCACCACAAACAATGCAGCTCCTATGATTAAAATAATCGATGATCTTTGTGGTATTGAGCAAGCCTACATTACAACAATACATTCATTCACAACAGATCAGAGTCTGCACGATCAACCCCATAAAGATTTGCGCAGAGCCAGAGGTGCGAGCCAATCTATTGTTCCTACAACAACGGGCGCAGCAAAGGCATTAACTAAGATTTTCCCCAAATTACAAAACAAAATTGGTGGTTGCGGTATACGTGTTCCTGTTCCTGATGGATCATTAACAGACATTACATTTAATGTAAAACGTGCCGTTACAATTGAAGAGATTAATGAAGCATTCAAGAATGCAGCAAAAACTAGTTTAAAAGGAATTTTAGATTATACCGAAGACCCTATTGTATCTGTTGATATTATTGGAAATCCGAATTCGTGCTTATTTGATGCACAACTTACATCTGTAATCGATAAAATGGTAAAAGTTGTAGGTTGGTACGATAACGAAGTTGGGTATTCATCAAGATTAATTGATTTGATATTGCTAACTAAGGAAGTATAAACTACTAATAAAAAGTATTACAATACATGAAATATCTTTTTATCCTAATCAGTTTTTTCAGTTCATTTTTGTATTCCCAATTCAATCGGAATACAGATAGTGTTGTCTATTATGACCAACAGGCAAACTCTAGTCTTAAAGAAAACAAGTATAACCAAGCACAGATTTTTACCGAAAAATCAATTCTATTTTGTCAAACAAACCATAAAATAGAAAACCAAGCCAGCCAAACTTTTAAACTTGGTAAAATTTACTACAATCAGAAAAAATATGATGAGGCCTTAATCAACTTCAATAAAAGTGTTGATTTATTAAAAGACAAACCTTTATCTATTACCAAAGCACTTGCTCTTCATTATATCGGAATAACCAATACCGAAAGAGGAAAGCATAATCTTGCTCAAACATATTTCGACAAGTCAAAATCGGTATTTAAGCAGTTAAATATCGTTGACTCAACTCAGGCATTAAGTCTTCAAAAAGGAATTGCTTTAAAAACTAATCACGAATATGATTTGGCAATCTCTACTTTCAAAAAAATAATTGAATTACCTGATAACAAAAATACTTTAAGAACAAAAACTGATGCTTACTATCAACTCGGTCTTATCGAGAGTCATCTAAAAAGAAATGATTCCGCTATATATTACCTAGACAAAGCATTAGCATTAACCACCAAAAGTAATGACCTCAACCAGAAGGCAACAATTTTATTAGCTATTAGCAAATATTATAAAAACCATCAGGATTACGACAGAGCTTATACTTATCTGGATGAACATTATCAATTAAAAAACTATATTTATAAATTAAAAAACTCAAAATCTGATTTTGACGATTTTAAAAAATTCAAGACTAAAGAGGTAATAAACAGCGCTATCCAAAAAGAGAAGAAGGATATTGAAGATAAAAAAACATATAAATATTCTAAGTTAATAAGTATTCTTGCTATTGCCTTAATCTCTATTTTATCTCTTTTGAGTTTATCTCTTTACAAAAACAACATTATTCGTAATCAGAATAATATGCTTTTAAGAGAAAAAAACAATGAGTTAATTATTGCAAAGAATAAAGCTGAAAAGGCATCTAAAGCCAGATCTGAATTTTTATCGACGGTGAGTCATGAATTAAGAACGCCTCTTAATGCCATTAACGGAATTACGCATTTATTAATAGAGGACAACCCTAAAAAATCACAGAAAAAATACTTAGAATCATTAAAGTTTTCAGGGAATTATTTGACTACATTTATTAATGAAATACTAGAAATCAACAAAATAGATTCTAACAAACTCGAAACAGAAAATATAAGTTTTAATCTAAAAGAATTATTAATAAACATACAAAGTTCTTTGAAGGAATTGGCTACAGCCAATAAAAATTATTTTAACTTAGATATCGACAAAAGCATTCCTGACAATTTAATTGGTGACCCAACAAAATTGTCTCAGATTATAATGAATCTGATTAATAACGCCTTAAAATTTACAGCAAATGGACGTGTGAATGTAATCGTAAAATTACACTCCTTAAAAGACGAAGCGGCAACTGTTTATTTTGAAATAGTTGATACTGGAATAGGGATTCCAGAGGACAAACTACAAACTGTTTTCGAAAGTTTTTCGCAAGGCTCTATAGAGGTTAACCGAAAATATGGAGGAACTGGTTTGGGACTTACAATTGTAAAAAAATTAACCGAAATGCTAGGCGGGGAAATCAATCTTAAAAGCGAGGTTGGTAAAGGTTCTACCTTTACTTTTAAACTAAAGTTTTTAATAGATAGTGAACCGTTAGCTATTAAAGAAGAAATCAAATTGTACAACGACTACGAACTAAAAGACAAAAATATTCTATTGATTGAAGACAATAGAATTAATCAAATGATTACTCGTAAAATGCTTGAAAACAAAGGCATCACCTGCGAGGTAATTGATAATGGAGAGGACGCGATTGAGTTATTAAAAATCAAACGTTTTGATATGATTTTAATGGATGTCCATTTACCTGGAATAAATGGAACCACTGCCACTAAATATATTAGAGAATTTGACAAGATAACACCAATTATAGCTCTAACTGCTATTTCGCTAGATGAGAACAGGGAAATGTTATTATCATTCGGGATGAACGACGTAATAACAAAACCCTTTGTTCCTGATGAATTTTACAGCATTATCGCTAAATGTTTTAACGTAAGCGCTTAGTACTCTAAAATCAAGTTTTTTATCAAAGCTCTTACTTTAGGCTCAGCCATTTTTGCCGCCTCAAGAACTTCATCATGCGAGATTGTATCTATACTTTCTTCGTTACCCATATCGGTAATTACAGAGATTCCAAAAGTTTCTACATCCATATGACGTGCTACGATAACTTCTGGTACAGTTGACATTCCTACACAATCTGCTCCAAGAATCTTAACCATTTTATATTCAGCCAAAGTTTCAAAAGTTGGCCCTTGTAAACCAAAATAGATTCCGTCATGAATTTCAATATTCAATCTTGAAGCAATTTCTTTGGTTTTAATAATCATCTTTCTAGAATATGGCTCGCTCATATTTACAAATCGAGGTCCAAAACGCTCATCATTTTTACCACGCAAAGGATGCTCTGGTGCAAAATTAATGTGGTCTTTAATAATTACTATCGAACCTACTTTGTAAGCTGCATTTACTCCTCCTGAAGCATTAGAAACCATCAATTTAGTAATCCCTAAAAACTTCATTACTCTAACCGGAAAAGTAACTTCTTCCATAGTATATCCTTCATAAAAATGAAAACGACCTTGCATCGCAACCACTTTTTTATCTCCAATAGTTCCAAAAACTAAAGCTCCTTTATGACCTTGAACTGTAGATACCGGAAAATTAGGAATTTCATTATAAGGTAATGTATACTCTATTTCGATATCATTTGTAAAACCTCCTAAACCTGAACCTAAAATCACTCCATATTCTGGTGTGAACTGTGTTTTTGATTTTATATAACTAACTGTTTCCTGAACTTTTTCCCACATAATTTAAAATTGTTGTATCAAAATTATTTTGATAATTAATAAAAGTGCTTTTTATTGGCAAATAAAATAATTGCGGCGCAATATTAGTGCCTTTTAAGCGAACATAATCCTTTTCGGTGGTAATAATTTTATGTTTTTTTGCTTTATTCGCAATCGTTGTAATATCCGTTTCTGTAAAGTGATGATGATCAGGGAATGTAAGACATTCATCATCGTTAGATTTTAAAAACTCAAAAAATGGTGTTGGCTTTGCAATTCCTGCCAAAAGTAATTTTCGCTCATTTTTAATTTCTTCGACTGCTAATTTCCCCGTTTGAGAATAAATACAATCATCATAATCGATATAAGTAAAGTATAATTCTTGTGTTGATTCTAGTTTTAGCTTTCTACGAATATTTTGCTGTTCGGATTCCTGAAGTCCAGAAGGGCATTTGGTTACTATAACAATATTAGCTCTTTTTGCTCCACTCCTGCTTTCTCGTAAATTTCCGGTTGGCAACATCCAATCATCTGCATATAAATCCCCGTATGAAGTGAGCAAAATATAAAAACCCGCTTTTACTTTTCGGTGCTGAAATGCATCATCAAGCAAAATAACCTGAGGCTTTTTAGGTTGAGAAAGTAATTCTTGAATTCCGTTTGTTCGGTTTGCATCAACCGCAACTTGGATATTTTTGAACTTTTGAAAAAACTGAAAAGGTTCGTCTCCTAATATAACAGCATTAGAAGTTTCATCAGCAAGTACAAAACCCTCAGATTGTCGTTTGTATCCACGACTAAGTGTTGCAACCTGATATTTATCTGATAACAATCGGATTAAATATTCTATTTGTGGTGTTTTTCCAGTTCCCCCAACGCTAAGATTACCAACTGCAATAATCGGAATATCAAATGATGTTGATTTTAAAACTCCTTTATCAAAAAGGAAA
>NZ_JPRM01000047.1 GCF_000737695.1 Flavobacterium hydatis | reverse complement strand
ATAGCTAGGCTATATGCATTTTAAATAAGTGAAACGCCTTTTTTAAAATACAAGATCTATGTTTCTATGTATTAAAATTAATTATACCACCTATATTTCCACATTATCATTGTTCGTAAAAATTCGTGTAATTTGTGGCAAAAAACAATTTAGTCATAGTTAAAGCATATTAATTCATCAAAACTTTAGCCTTCCTATAACCAGTTAAACTAATGCTTCTGTGTTTCTTAAAGAATTTATTAAGATGGCTTTCGTCAGAAAAACCAAATTCATCTACAATTTCATTAATTCGCATATCGCTAAAACTCAATCGATGCTCAATTAATCTAATCTTATAATTTGAGATAAAAGACTGAATCGTTTCCCCGCAATGATTCTTAAAATAACTTCCCAAATACGTGTCAGATATATCAAATTTCTCCGCTATCACCGAAGCTTTTAATTTTTGAGGACAAAAAATATTAGCCTGAATATAATTAATGATATCCAGAATCTTCTTATCGGCATTTTCCTTTATCCCAACAGGTTTTATTTTATCAATATTTCTTGCTGCAATTACGATTAATGCATTTACATAATGAATAATTAAATCCTCATCATAAACATCCTTACTCTCTATAGTCTGTATCAAGGATTCTACTATAGATTTAACAAGGAATTCATCCTCTTTGCGTTTTAAAATACAACCAGATAAATGACTTGCATAATGCAATATACATTCGATATGATCGATACTTTTCGACTTATAATCTCGTACATACTCACTATTAAGCTTAACCAATAAGAATTCTGTAGTAGTAACAATATCAAACGTATGATAATCATTTGGCGTAAGCAACATTAAATTCCCAGCCTGATACGAGATACAATTCCCATTAATATGAAAAAATCCATTACCAGAAATAACATAAACCATCTGAAAAAAGCTGAATTGTGAATTTCCAATTGGGCATTCATTAACCTTCTTATAAATTACCTCTACAGATTGATGCATGTTTTCTTTTCTCATCTTGCAAAGATACCTCTTTATCATAAAATTGTACTGAAATATAAATCATACTCAGTTTATTTTTGCTAAATATAAAAAATATAAGAAATGACGCAAAAATTAAAACTCTCCAAAAATACAATTGCCTTAATTGCCATTTGTCTAGCCACATTAATGTTTTCACTAGAGATTTCGAGTGTTCCGGTAATTCTCCCAACCCTCGAAAAAGTCTTAAATGCCAACCTCCGTGATATGCAATGGATAATGAATATTTATACTATTGGTTGTACCGCAGTTCTTATGGCAGCAGGAACTTTGGCCGATCGATATGGTCGAAAACGCATTCTTATCATCACTTTAATTTTGTTTGGTATTTCATCCCTAATATGCGGTTTAGCACAAAATGTAACTGTATTAATTATAAGCCGATTTTTTCAGGGAGTAAGTGGTGGCGCAATGCTTATATGCCAAGTAGCTACTTTATCTTATCAATTTCAAGAAGGAAAAGAACGCAGCAGAGCTTTTAGCATCTGGGGAATAATTCTGGGAGTCGGATTAGGATTCGGGCCTATTATTGGTGGCTCAATTACTGCCTTATTATCTTGGGAATGGGTATTCCTGATACACGTTCCGATAGCCATTATTGCAGCTATCCTGGTTTATAGCAATGTAAACGAATCTAAAGATCCTCAAGCCAAAAAATTAGACATTTGGGGAATGACTACACTATCTATATCTATTTTTGGGCTTACTTATTATATTACTCAAGGACCAGATTTAGGCTTCACTAGTCCTATTGCACTAATAATTATCCTTATCACAATAATAAGTTTAATACTTTTTATATGGGTCGAGAAAACAAACCCTCATCCCATGTTTGATTTCTCGGTATTTAAAATTCGCAATTTCACTGGTGCTATCTTTGGCTCAATTGGTATGAATTTTAGTTTCTGGCCGTTTATAATTTACTTGCCTATTTATTTCCAAAGCTGTTTGGGTTACGATGTTGTAACAGTAGGACTTTCATTACTCGCCTATACCCTACCTACGCTAATTATTCCTCCGCTGGCAGAATATCTTTCCGTTCGTTATCGTTCAGGAATCGTAATCCCATTAGGATTATTCATATTAGGATTAGGCTTTATAATTATGCGATATGGTACCGTGGCAGAAAATCCTAGTTGGCTCACCATGCTTCCGGGTTCCCTTTTAGCAGGTATTGGACTAGGTTTAACCAACACACCCGTAACTAATACTACAACTAGTTCTGTATCGAGTAATCGAGCAGGAATGGCTTCGGGAATAGACATGAGTGCAAGAATGATTTCATTATCAATAAATATTGCCTTAATGGGTTTTATACTAGTCGAAGGAATCTTTTCACATTTATCAACCGCCTTTTCTAAATCTCTAAATCAAGAAACATTACGTTCGTTAGCCGAAAAAATAGCCGCTGGAAACTTCTCTTCTCTCCATCAAGATTTTCCTGAACTAACTTCATTAGACGCATCAGGACAAATCGTACACGATGCCCTCGCTCATGGTTTTGACTTAATCCTTTTATACGGAGGTTTTGGAGTATGGATTTTAGCATTGATTAGTTTTTGTTTTTTTAACAAGAGGGGGCTAAGGGACTAAGGTTCTGAGGTACAAAGGTTCAAAGGTTTCTCCGAATGTGCTAAAAAAATCCTTTTATCCCGAATGGATAAATTTTTCTCATGCAGATTTAAAAAAGATTTAAGCCGATGAGCGCAGATTTATTTATAACTATTTTTTAAATTAAATCTGCTTAAATCTGTCGAATCTGCGTGAAAATTTTTTTTTTTAATCCTTTTAATCTGTGGCTAAAAAAGGCTCAGAGGTTTTCTATGATGCATTTAAAATAATCATAATCTTATTAATTCCAGAACAAAACGAAGGTTTTTCATCTCCAAAAAACAGCTTTCGAGTAATCGCTATATTTCCATCTTGTAAAAATTATATTCCCATAAAATTTAACATTTTAAAATTAAGTTCTTAACTTAGCGTAAATTCTTATTTTTTCAGTAAACCAACTTCCAAAAACAAGCTGAAAAATAATTCATTCTACATTCTATTTTCATTACCCATTAGCTAATCAATTAAGACAAATATGAAACAAATCTATTTTTATTCCAGTGTATTATTTTCCTGTTCAATGTTATTATCGAGTACTATTAGTAATGCTCAAGACAAAAATAAATTTCTAGATGCTGAACAAAGTGATCCTATAAAAATGGGTTGGATGGTAGGTTCTCCACCACCTGCAGACCGTCTTGTACGTTTTGATGATGGTAGTTTTTTTCAGTTTCCAGCATTAAGATGGAGCGTAGCACATATGCGTCAATTTATGCCAACTGTAAATGTTTCTCGTGGTTTAGAAAACTCAACCTCATTAGAAACAAGTATTAAAAGTGATATTGATCAAATTAAATTTAAACCTCTAAACGAGAAAAAAACAATTACTTGGGAAGAGTCTTTACAAAAAGTATATACCGATGGTGTAATTATTATGCATCACGGAAAGATTGTATATGAAAAATATCTTGGAGCATTAACCGCCGATGGACAACATGCAGCCATGTCTGTTACCAAATCTTTTACGGGTACTCTTGGAATTATGCTAGCCGAAGAAGGTCTTATCGATCCTACCAAACTTGTTTCTGAATATATTCCGGAACTACAAAATTCGGCTTTTGGAGATGCAACTGTAAGACAAGTAATGGATATGACTACAGCTTTACAATTTAGCGAGGATTATGCTGATCCTAATGCCGAAATATGGAAATTTTCGGCTGCTGGTAATCCGCTACCAAAACCTAAGGATTACAATGGTCCAAAAACCTATTACGAATACTTACCAACAGTTAAGAAAAAAGGAACTCATGGAGACGCTTTTGGTTATAAAACCGTAAACTCCGATGTTTTAGGATGGATTATTGCCCGAGTTACAGGAAAATCCATTGCCGAAGTTTTATCCGAAAAAATATGGAAAAAACTAGGAACTGAACAAGATGGATATTACTCTGTAGATGCCGTAGGAACTCCGTTTGCTGGCGGTGGTTATAATTTAGGTTTAAGAGATATGGCACGTTTTGGTGAGTTATTTTTGAATAACGGAAAATCGGGCGACCAACAAATTATTCCAAAATCGGCTATTGATGACATAAAAAAAGGAGGTAATAAAAAAGCATTTGCCAAAGCAAATTATTCTCTTTTAAAAGGATGGAGCTACCGAAATATGTGGTGGATAACTAATAATGATAATGGTGCATTTTGTGCTCGTGGAGTACATGGGCAAGTTATTTATATAGATCCAAAAGCTGATATGGTTATTGTACGTTTTGCATCTAACCCTGTTGCAGCAAACTCCGCAAACGATCCATACTCTCTACCAGCTTATGAAGCTGTAGCAAAATACCTTATGAAGTTTAAATAATAATTAAGCTATATAAAACTAAAAAGTTAACTATGTAAGTGATTTAAGTTCATTTAAGTTTAAGGCTAATTAGTTAGTCATGCTTATATTTACTTAAATCACTTATATGGTTTAAATAATTTTATTGAATAATATGAGCTTTTTAGCAATACTATAATTGTTAGAGCTGTGAAATTAATCAAATCAGTACTTCAAACATAGATAGCAATATTATACTCTTACAACTTAATTTGTTTTCTTCTTTCCCCAAAAGGGATTAGTATCAAACCTCCATATATAAGCAATCTGAAAATTTCCCGAAGATAGACCTATATTACTACCATTATCATTATCTGAAAAAGAAGAAAATATAAGGTTGTTAACGTAAGACAATCCGAGTGACCATTTTTCTTTGTTATACCCTATTGCCATTCTCGGAAAAAATGTGGGATATACTTCTATCTTTTTTTTACCGAAATCATTTATTGTTTCAGTACCAAAATTAACTCCCATAGTTGCAGAGCCACTGGCAAACCATCTTTTATTAATTGCCCAAGTATAAGCATAACCTCCGCTTACTCCAAACTGAAAATTACGTAAGGAGTTCTTATCCTTATGTACAAAAGAACTATCTGAACCTATTTTTGTAAAATAAACCCCTCCTCCAAGTAAAAAACTTCCTGCCGATTTTAATTGTCTTTCATTCTGATTAAAAGCAGCTTTATAGGAGAATTTTTTATTATTAAAAACATATTGCCCAAATGCTCCATATTGCTCAATTTTTAAATCTGGATATAATTGTATGTTTTTATCATTGCTATCGGCAGTATAAAACCCTTTATACTTTTGTATAAAAAGATCTATTATAAACTTTCGTCCATAGTTATGAATTTGAAAGTCTAATGCTTTGGTTCTTCCCTTTTCTTTATCTTTCATAAAATCCATACCATATCCATAACTCAAATTAATTATGGTATTGTTTACAGAAACTCCAAAACCTAAATTCATAGGCGTATTGGGCATGAATTTTTTAATCTCACCATTTATTTCCTGATCCATCGAAATGAATTTCATAGATAAATAACCTCTTACCGAAAGTTTATCTTCAAAAGGTTTAACGTAAGTAGTATCAATTTGCGCTTTGCAAAAAAAGGGAAAAAGAAAAAGAAGAAAAAAAGTAACGTATGATTTCATTGTATTATAGAACGAAAATTAATCTTCCTTATTACTTCATAAAAAAGAGCTTTTGAGGCATAAAAATAATACTTAATAAATTTATTCTACTTACAAATTCAATATATAAATCGTAGTATAATTTTGGTGCTTTTTATCAAAGAATATTTATGATTAAAAACACCGAATTTCTCTTATTCTATTTTACCTCAACTTCATCTTTTTTGCCTAAAATTCATATAAATACGATTCAGAAACAACCATATAACAATCTAAAAACAAACATCTTATACTTTTCTTTAGATTCATATACAGTGATTTAAATCCTAAAAAGCTAAAGATTACAAACTATAAAGAAAGCATTTCGTATCATTTTAAAATATGAAACAGACTAAACTACTAAATATTAGGCTTCTAATGTGTGCCAACTTAATTTTATCAGATATAATCTAAAATTATGAAAAAGACATTTTTAATAGTAATAGCGTTTAGTTTTCTCTTAATTTCTTTTTCCTGTAAAAAAGATAAAGAGGATAAAAAATCTCAAGCAGAAAATGCTTCAACCTCAGATTCTACTAATACAATCGATAAAGGTTGGCCTCGTGAAGTAACAAACAACGATGCAAAACTTGTTTACTACCAACCTCAGGTAGACGATTGGAAAGATTTTAAAGAAATAACAGCACGAATTGCATTTGCTTTAACTCCTAAAGATGGCAAAGAAGTGCTGGGTGTAGCTTCTCTAAAAGCAGGAACCTTGGTAGATAAGGATACTAGAAGCGTATTTTTTAGAAATCTAGAAGTTACCGATATTCGATTTCCTGCACTAGATGAAAAACTAGTTCCACAAATGGAAAAACTATTTAAAGAATTAATCCCTAAAGGAAGTGATCCAATTTCTATAGATCGTATAATGGCTGATTTAAGTAAAACAAAAACTCCTACCAAAGGTGTAGCCGTTAAAAATGATCCTCCAACTATTTTTTACAGTACAAGCCCTTCTATATTATTGATGGTTCAGGGTGATCCTGTTTTGGTTCCGATTGAAAAAACAAATCTAAGTTATGTTGTAAATACAAATTGGGATTTGTTTTTTGATAAATTGGGTAAGAAATACTATTTATTAGTCGAGAATGTCTGGCTTACAACTACTGATTTAAAGGGCAAATGGGAAAAAACAAGCTCTCTGCCTAAAGAAATGAGCAATTTACCTGCGGGACAAAACTTTGATGAAGTCAAAAAAATGATTCCTCCGCCAGCAACTAATACTTCTTTGCAAGTTTTCTTTAGTGATAAACCTGCTGAACTTATTGCTATAAATGGAACTCCAAAATTTGTTAAAATACCCGGAACGAAATTAATATACATTGAAAATACTGATAATGATGTTTTTGCCGATGAAGGTGATGGACAATATTATGTATTATTATCAGGCAGATGGTTTCGCTCTAAAGAACTTACTGGTCCATGGAGTTATGCTACAAATAATTTACCTGCTGATTTTACAAAAATCCCTAAAAATTCACCTCGAGCAAATGTATTAGCTTCTATTCCCGGAACTCAGGAAGCCTCGGATGCAGTAATGCTATCTCAAGTTCCTACAACCGCTATTGTAAAAAAAGCCGATGCCGAAGCTAAAGCAAAAGTTGTTTACGACGGAACTCCACAGTTTAAACCTATACAAGGGACATCCTTACAATACGCAAGTAATACGCAGGAAAAGGTAATAAAGGTGGGCGATTTATATTATTTATGTTTTCAGGCAGTATGGTTTATGTCTACAACTCCTAATGGACCTTGGAAAGTAGCCGATTCTGTACCTAAAGAAATTTATTCTATTCCGCCTAGTTCACCTGTTTATAACGTTACGTATGTTACGCAAACAAATTCTACCCAAACAACTGTCGAAAGTAGTACGACTGCAGGATATTTTGGTGCTTTTATAGTAGGTGCTGTAATAGGATCTGTACTTACTTATGGAACTGGTTTTTACTACCCACCTTATCTTTATTATGGACCCGGAATTTATCCTGTATATCGCCCATGGCCATGTACTTATGGTGTTGGAGCGGTTTATAATCCCTGGACAGGTGGTTGGGCTGCAGGAAGAGCCGCTTATGGTCCTTACGGATCTATAGGAACATCTGCTTGGTATAATCCTGCTACCGGAAGATATGGCCGCTCAGCTAGTGTACAAGGCTGGTATGGCGGACGTACTGTAGCTGGTGGTTATAATCCTTGGACAGGAAATTATGGAAGAACGGAACAAGGTCATAACGCTTATGCGCAATGGGGACATTCGGCAGCATCTAATGGTCACCAATGGGTACAATCTGGTCATGTTACTACAAGACAAGGAACTGTAGTAGGTTATCAAACTTCTGGTGGTAAAGAAGGTGTAATCACTCACCGCAGAGGCGGAGGAACTACGGTACACACTAACAATAATCTTTATGCCGGACATGATGGCCACGTTTATAAAAAAGATAGTAATGGCAACTGGAGTCATTATAATAATGGTAATGGCGGATGGTCTCAGGCTGGTACTTTAGGATCAACACAACATTCTGGAGATAAAACACAACGCGATAATGTACAGCGTGATAATGCGCAACGTAATAATAGTAATGTGCAACGCGATAATAGTAATATTCAACGTGATAATAATATCCAGAGACCAACGCAAACACTTGGTTCTCCAGACAGATCTCTAGGTGATCCTGGTCATGCGAATACTATAGAAGGACTTAATCATTCGGATTTTGCCCGACAACGAGGTGAAGCACAAACGCAAAACTTTCAGAGAGGTGGCGGAAACAGATTAGGCGGCGGTGGCGGCGGTTTTAGAGGTCGTAGATAATAAAACGCTGAGATTACCAACAGTTTAAAATACCAATTATAAAAAGGCTAAATACATCAATTTTTGTATTTAGCCTTTTTTAAAATAAATTATTTAATGCAAACTTCGTTTATTCCTAAATGTTTCCAGAAACCAAGTTTTATTTTGAATTCGTATTCATACATTTGAATTACATAAAACAGGTAACATGAAAATTTTAATAATAGAAGATGAAGCTGGTTTACGTGAAGTTGTGCAACAATCACTCGAAAAAGAGAAATATATTGTAGAAACTGCACATGATTATATCTCTGGTCTAGACAAACTAGGCGCTTACGATTATGATTGCATTTTAATAGATATTATGCTTCCTAACGGTAATGGTCTGGACTTACTGAGGGAAATAAAAAACCAGAAGAAACAAAGCGCTGTTATCATTATTTCGGCAAAAGATGCTGTCGATGATAAAGTAAAAGGGCTAGACTTAGGCGCTGATGATTATTTGAGTAAACCTTTTCATTTATCAGAGTTACATGCCCGAATTAAATCGGCACTGCGTAGAAACAATCATAACGGAGACAACTTAATTGTTTGGAAAAACGTAACGCTTTGCCCTGAGCAACGCACTGTAACTATAGATAATAATGAACTAATCTTAAACAGAAAAGAATTTGATTTACTTTACTATTTTATAATAAATCCAAACCGATTAATTAATAAAACTGCAATAGCCGAATATGTTTGGGGTGACCATACGGATCAGGCTGACAATCTGGATTTTGTATATTCGCAGATTAAAAATTTACGCAAAAAACTAAAAGATAGTGATGCTGAAATTGATATTCAGGCAGTTTACGGAATTGGTTATAAAATGAATTAATGAAATTACAAAATTATACACTTCGCTATCTGGCACTTACGCTTCTTATTGTAATACCAATTTGGGCGGGGATTTTTTATATGCTAATTTTAGATGAAGTACATGATAATATTGATGATGATTTAAAGAATTCTAAAATCATTATTATCCGTCATGCTTTTGCCGACAAAAAACTATTAAATTCTCCTGAATTTGGTATCAATAAGTTTACAATAAAACCACTTCCTAAAGGTGATTATTCTCGAAAGGATGAATTTACTACTTCTAAGGAATTCATGGAATATGATAATGATAACGAACCAATTAGAACATTAAAAACTATTTTTAATGATGATAAAGGCAATCCTCATGAGTTAATCATAAAAGCATCTATTGTAGAAGAAGATGACTTACTCGAAGATCTATTCCTGGCTTTAATAGGTTTATATGTTATGCTCGTAATTAGCATATTGGCAGTAAATCATTTGTTACTAAAAAGAATCTGGAAATCGTTTCATATCATTTTAGATAATCTTAAAGAAATTAAACTAGGAACTGGCAGCCACTTAAAACCTATAGATTCTCCTATCGATGAGTTTAATGTTTTGGCCAAAGAAGTAGAGAAAATGCTGAATCGTAATGAGACTATTTATTCTAGTCAGAAACAATTTATAGAGAATGCCTCTCATGAATTACAAACTCCGCTAGCAATTAGCATTAACAAACTCGAATTATTTGCAGAGAATACTGTTCTTCCTGATGAACAAATGATGGAAATAGGAAAAATAACCGATACTTTAACGCGCTTAACAAGGTTGAATAAATCGTTATTGATGTTATCCAAAATAGAAAATCAACAATATTCGGAAGAAGAAAATGTCAACTTTAATGAACTAATTTTGGTATTGACAGAAGATTATGCTGACTTGGCTGAATTTAAAAAAATAAAAATAAATGTTACCGAAAATGACACCTTGTTCTTTATAATGAACAAAGGCTTAGCCATTGCATTAATTAGTAATTTATTAAAAAATGCTTTAATACATAATCATCCTGATGGTTTTGTAAATTTTATAATTAATAAAAATGAAATTATAATTTCGAACAGCGGAAATAATTCTCCGTTGAATTCCGAAGCTATTTTCGGCAGATTTTATCGTCATACCACCACAAATGAATCTACCGGTTTAGGCTTGTCCATTGTAAAATCTATTATAAATAATTACTCGATTACTATCGAATATTTATTTACTGGTAATCACCAATTCAAAATTAATTTCCCTAAAAAATAGTATTCCATTTACTTTCCTAATTGTTTCCTAATTCAGGTTATACACTTGTATCAGAATTAAAAAACAACAATTATGAAAACGAATTTCAACCTTTTTACATGCCTAATTGCAGGATTAACATTTAGCCTTTCGGCAAATGCACAAAAAACAGTAATTACAAAAACTGCATTGCCTCTTAAAGCTCAAACTTTCTTAAAAACACATTTTACAGGACAAGAACCTACTTATATACTAGAGGATAAAGAAACGTTCTCTAAAGATTATAAAGTACAATTTGCAAATAATATCGAAGTAGAATTTGACGCAAAAGGAAATTGGGAAGAAGTTGACGGTAATCATGCCGAAATACCTATCTCTATAATTCCTAAAAACATTGTGTCTTATGTAAAATCAAATTTTGCAAATACTATAATAACCAAAATAGACAAAGGTACTTGGGGCTATGAAGTAAATTTAAGTAATGGTCTGGAATTAGAGTTTAACTCTAAAGGCAATTTTATAAGAATAGACAAATAAAAACAAAACTGCATCATACTGGGAAAATTTAACCGCAAAGGTCACAAAGGGATACGCAAAGTCCGCAAAGGATTAAATCATCATGGTAAAAAAAAGGAACGCAGATGATACAGATTCGCTATCGCGAAAACGCAGAAAAAAACGGATTTTCTCCCGAGGCTACGGGATAGTTTTTAAAAATCTGTTTTTATCCGCGTTTTTACTTTTGTAAATCCGTATCATCCGCGTTCTTTTTTAGCCACCTATTAAAAGGTTTTTTAAACGTAACAATAGGAAACCTTTGAACCTTTGCGCCTCAGTACCTTAGAGCCTTTCTTAAAACCTTTGTGAACTTTGCGGTTATTTTTTTAGTCATGAATCTACTTAAACCTCAACTTTACATAAGAAAAAAAAAAAACATAACGCAATAACAACCAGATAGTTAAAAACAAACAACCTACAATTTATTTAAAAATATATCGTTAATAAAAATTAGTAGCCCTCATATTTCTTTTTATTAAAATAGGAATATTCCTAAATCTTTCCAGATTCAGGTAATACTATTGCAGTATAATAAGACGAAATAAACGTTTAACCTATTAAATACTATAATTATGAAAAAGACATTTTTAACAAGTTTCATCGCGCTATCAATTTTACTTTCTGTAGCTTCTTGTGATAGTAATGACGATGCTATCAGTAATGATATAACTACAATCGAACCAACTGCTCTTCCTGCTACGGCAAAAACATTTAAAGAAACCTATTTTCCTAATGCATCTTATAAATCAACAGTAAAGCTAAACTCCCCTAGTTTAAACGGAACTGTTTATGATATTTCGCTTACAAATGGTTTTGAAATAGATTTTGATGCCAATGGGAACTGGACTGAAATAGATGGAGGAAATCAAGCTATACCTACTGCTTTAATTCCTGAGAAAATTAATGCGTATGTTACTGCCAATTATCCTAATTTGTTTATTGTGCAAATTGAAAATGAAAAGACTAAATACGATATCGAACTTTCTAATGGTATAGACTTAGTTTTTACTCCTCAAGGAGATTTTGTCCGAATAGATCATGATGGAGACAACCACAATGAAGTCGTTATTAACCCTACGGATTTACCGCAAACTGCAAAAACATTAATTAGTACACATTTCCCAAATGCAACCATTAGATTGGCTGAAAAACAAAACAAGCCAAGTTCAGACGGTACTGTTTATGATGTTAGTCTTTCGAATAGATTTGAAATAGATTTTGATGTTAATGGTAACTGGGTTGAAATCGATGGAAATCACCAAGCAATTCCTACTGCATTAATTCCAGAAAAAATCAATGCTTATGTGGTAGCAAATTATGCCAATTTGTTTGTAACATCTATTGATAAAGAAAAAACAACTATCGAAGTAGAATTATCTAATGATACCGAACTGGTATTTGATACACAGGGAAATTTTATTAAAGTAGATAAATAAAAATAGAATTCCCAAATAAATTAAAGCTCCTAGATATAGTCTTGGAGCTTTTTTGCATACTGGAGAAAGTTTAACCGCAAAGTGCACAAAGGATTGAATGTACGCGGATAAGACTGATTCGCTATCGCGAAAACGCGGAAAAACACGGATTTTCTCCCGAGACTTCGGGATTATTTTAAAAATCTGTTTTTATCCGCGTCTTTACGAAGTAAATCCGTTTTATCTGCGTTCTCTTTTTGCTACTGATTAAAAGAATTTTTAAACGCATTGATAAGAAAACCTTTGAACCTTTGCTACTCAATTCCTCTGAGCCTTTTTTAAACGTCCCAATAGGAAACCTTTGAACCTCTGCACCTTTGTAGCTCAGTACCTTTTTAAGAAACCTTTGTAACTCAGAACCTCAGAGCCTTAGCGCCTCAGCACCTTCCCCAAAACTTCTTGATAGTTCTGACTTTATTTTTACCAATTCTCCCAATAAAGCTGTAGTTCGTACATCGGTAATTCCGTTTATGAGAGCAGCTTTGGCTATAGCCAAATTAAGCGTTTCAATTTCGGTTTCTCGTTTATTTAGGATATCCTGATAAGTTGATATTTTCTGTCCATCGGACATTTTACTTATAAAAAGAATATTTTCTAAAACGCTATCCATAGTCAGTTCAATACCATATTCTTTGGCAACAATTAAACATTCGGCAACAACTGTTTTTGCAATTTGAAGAACTGCATCATTACGATGAAAAATTCCATTATCGGTTTCTAATAATGGGCATATCGAATTAAAAACACAATTGCTAATTACTTTTTTCCAAATCACAGTTTGTATATCTGCCTCACTACGAAATGTAAAAAGCGTTGTATTGAGAGTATCTACTATATTTTTAAGAACTGTATCAGATCCTTTTATTACTCCTATTGGAGATGGCGCAACTAGTTTAAATCGTACTCTATTTTCTGTTACTGATTGGCTTGTTGCCAATAATACACATCTATAAAGTTGAGTAAATCCGCTATCAATAAAACTGTTTTCTATATGTAAACCATTTTGAAGAAAAACGATAGGAGCTTTTTTTGCTTTTGCTTTAAGCTTATCTGCAAGTTCAGCATTTCCAAATGATTTATTAGTCAATAATATTATTCCGTCGAGCGTTTCATAATTGCTTATCGCGCTTATTGTTATATCAGCATGTAGTATCTTATCCTCTATTTCTACTTCGATACCTTTTGTATAAGCAGGCATATTATCAATGCTTCCTCTAAGGATTGTTACTTTCCTACCGTTAATGGTTAATGCTACAGCCAAAGCTTTTGCAATTACTCCATTCCCGATAATGTATATCTCTTGAGGGTATTCTGGATTATGATTGATTGTTGCTTTCATATTTTTAATTGCTTATGATGGTATGCTGATAAAGGTACGCGGATGATACAGATTCGCTTTCGCGAAAGCGCGGATAAAAACGGATTTTAAACACATCGATAAAAAACCTTTGAACCTTTTCCTCTGAGCCTTTTTTAAACATCCCAATAGGAAACCTTTGCACCTTAGAACCTTAGAACCTCAGCACCTTTTTAAAAAACCTCAGTACCTTTTTAAGAAACCTTAAGCTCCATCTGAATGTTACAACGTTCGTAAGGAGTTGCTCGTCCTACTACTTTATTAAATCCTAGTTTATGGTATAAATTAATGGCTGGTTTTAGGATGGTATTACTCTCTAGATAAATTGCCGAAGCGCCTAAATCTTTGGCTGCATTTACCACTGCCTGACCTAGTAACCAACCGATACTTTTTCCTTGTATTTTGGGTGAAACTGCCATTTTTGCCAACTCATAATCATAATCGGGATCATTCATTTTTATCAATGCGCAAACTCCTACTGGTTCATTATTATAGAGTGCCACAAATATCTTTCCGCCCTTATCCAGAATATATTCTTTTGGATTATCTAATGCTTTATAATCGGCTTCTTCCATCTTAAAATAAGTCGAAATCCATTCTACATTTAGAGTTCTAAAAGCGGTTTGATAACAATCTTCGTACGGAACAATTTGCACGTCTTTACTCTCTCGTAGTTTCTTTTGATCGTTAACTCTTTTAAACAATGTTTTTTGTTCTAATAAAAACTCCCATTCTTCTAGCGCTGCCCATAAATTATGATTTGATTCTTCTATAAGTTCTTCTACGGCGGCTTCTACATCTATACATTGCAATTTTATTTCTTTCGAGAGTAAATTCCCTTTTTGGGTTAAGACTACTATATTCCGACGTTTGTCATTGGCTTTTTCGCTTTCCTGAACCAATCCTGCTGCAATCATTTCCTGAACAATCTTACTTACCGATGGCTGCGAATGTCCTATCTCGTTGGCAATTTCGGTAATGGTTATTTCTCTTTCTTCTGAAAGTAAATAAAACACCGGAAACCATTTTGGGACAAACTCTGTACCGTAAAGCTGGTAAATTTTGGCTGCATCATCGGTTATCATTGTGGTCATTAAACGCAATCGGCTTCCTAATGCCACTTTGCCTACTTTATTAAAAAATTCCATAATATAATTAATTACATAACTAGTTATGCAAATGTATGAAAAATAATATTCCATTACATAAAACCAAGTTTATTTCTGAAAAAAAATACAATTGCAACAACCTTAACAAGTTTCTTTTATAACAAAAAAACCACCAGCCGAAGCCGATGGTTTTCTCTAACTATGAACACAATATATTTAATAAATTACTTTTTTATTCTCCACACGGTTATTATCGAGAACTACTCTTACCAATAATACCTGATTACTGGATCTTAAATTATCAATACTTAATTTTGAATCTCCTACTCCATCTCTATTATAGAGTAAGTTCCCCGAAACATCATAAACAGATACCTGATTGATTTTCTGTTTAAATGTATTAACATTAATCACCTTGTTATCGATACTTACAGAAATTGTATTTCCTGTGGATTCTGAATCTACAATTCCTGGTTTTATAATATCTTTAGGAGTAGGTTTTGCCGATGTAGGATCACAAATCGTTATAGCTACCGGATAATACTGCTCACAAGAAGCACTATCTCTAATAAATAAATTACCTGTGTACGTTCCTGCTGGAACATTAGCTGGTATTGCGATTGTTTGGATAATACCAACACCATCAATAAATTCATTAGATGTAAGACCTTGATCTGCTAATAATGCATTATTTGCCGTATCATCCCAATCTATAAAATATTCTGTAGGATTACCTGTCTTTTCAGAATACAATAGCGTTGTATATTGCAAGTTAGTACTTGAACAAACTGAGGTAATTTCTTGTGACATTTCAATAGTAGGGATTGTACCTATTCTTACCTCAAAAGTTGAGCCTAAGCTACTAGTACCAAATGCATTTTTTACAGTCAATGTTCCTGTATAAACGCCAGAAACTGTTCCTGTAGGAATAGTAATCTCAATAAGACTAGATGGTAATGTCGCATCTGTAACCGCCACAAAACTATTTGCAGGAGAGGCATCCCAAACAATACTATACGTTATCGGATCTCCTGTAGTACCTTTATAAGACAAGGACGTAGAGAGTGCTCCATTACAAATACTTTTTGTTCCCCCCAAAGCTATAGTTGGCACTGGGATATCTTCGATTGTGATAGATACGGTTTGAACTCCTTTACAAAGGCCAAAGTTTAAAATCATAGTTCCTTGATAAGTTCCAGGCTGAGCATTTGCAGATACTACAATCGTGTCTATAACATCGCCTTCTTCTTTAAAGGTATGTGCCGTAAGAGGCTGATCTTGTAATAAAGCAGCATTTGCCGCGCCATTCCAATTAATAGAATATCCTGTAGCACCGCCCAAAGAACTAGTGTATGTTAATGTTGTCGTTTGAGCATTTGTACTAGTATAAACTGCAGCAATTGGTTCTGATGAAACAAATGCAGGTGTCTCATTTACTGTTACTGTAAAGTTTGTACCTGAACTAACTCCTCCAAGTGCATTTTTCACGGTCAAAGTTCCTGTATAAGTTCCCGCTACAGTTCCTGCTGGTACAATAATTTTAATTGAACCATCCTGCAATACCTCATCAACAACAGCTGCAAAAGTATTCGCCGGAGATACATCCCAAACAATACTATATACTGTAGGATTACCTGTAGTAGCATCATAATCTAAGGGTGCACTTTGTTCATTTGTATTTGAACAAACATTTATAGCCGAAGTAGATAATGTTATTGTAGGCGCGCTTTCATTAATGGTTATAGATACTGGTTGAGATTTTATACAACTTGTTCCATTAGAAATATACATTGTACCCGAGTACGTTCCTGCTGGAACATTCGCAGGTATTACAATTGTATTTATAATACCATCTCTTGACGGAAAGGTAAATGGAGTATCTCCTTGATATACTAATAAAGCGGTATTTGCCGTAGCATCCCAATCAATAGCATAGATTGTAGGGTTTTCTGAACTTTCAGTATATGCTAATTCCGCATTTTGGCTAATAGTACTCGTACTGACAGAAGCAATTGTTCCTGTTGTAAGAATATAAGGGGTATAATTTACAGTTACACTAAAAACTGAACCCGGACTACTTACAGTACCATTTGCATTTTTCACAGTTAATGTGCCTGTATAAGTTCCAGGTTTTGTTTTGTCACCAGGCTTAATTGTGATTGGACTAGAAGGCAACATTTCATCAGTAACATCCTCAAAATAACGTTTTGCAGATCCATCCCAAACAATACTGTATGTCGTTGGATTTCCAGTTGTGCCAGTATATCCCAATGTTGTAACTATATCATGAAACAAACTATAGTCTATACAAACATCCTCTGCAGATGAGTTTAAAGCTATCGTAGGTGCTGGAGCTGGGTTAATCGTTATAGATACTGGTACAGTTTTTTCACACATCGTTCCATTAAAAAGTCCCATTGTTCCTGTGTAGGTTCCTGCTGGAACATTAGCTGGTATCACAATGTTATTTATAACTCCTCCGCTTGATACAAAAGCAAATTGAACCTCAAGTTGGTCTACCAGTGAAGCAGCGTTAGCTGTATCACTCCAATTAATATAATATTCTGTGGGATTTCCTGTAACTCCAGAATATTCTAATTCAGCATTTTGTGAATTTGAACTTGTAACAACTGGATTAATTATTCCTATTGTATTAATTATAGCAGGACCATCAACAGTTACTGTAAAAGTAGAACCTGGACTACTAACAGCACCACTTGCATTTTTCACAGTTAATGTGCCTGTATAAGTATCAGGTACTGTGCCTGCGGGAATAGCAATCGTAATTGGGCTAGCTGGCAAAGCAGCATCGATAACAGCTACAAAATTATTTATTGGGGATACGTCCCAAACAATACTATATGTTACAGGATCTCCAGTTGTACTACTATATCCTAATGTTGTAACTGTATTACCTGGTACACTTAAGTCAATACAAGCATCCTCTGCAGACGCGTTTAATGCTATAGTTGGTAATACTATTGGATTAATTATTATAGTAATCTTTATTCTTTGTTCACAAGAAGCCTCATTAGAAGCATACATAAAACCTGAGTACGTACCTGCTGGAACATTTGCCGGTATTACAATTGTATTTATAGTACCTCCGCTTGCTGAAAAAGTATATGGAGAAGTAGGCTGATCTACCAATAAAGCAGCATTTGCCGTAGCATCCCAATCAATATAATACTTTGTAGGTAAGCCCACATCAAGAGGAAGACCAAGAGTTCCTGTATATGTTAATGACGTATTTTGCAGGTTACTACTTGTAGTAACAGGAGCAATCCTACCATTTGTAAGAATCTGAGTAGGTGTTCCTATAGTTACACTAAAAGTAGAACCAGGGTTGCTAACAGCACCATTTGCATCTTTTACAGTTAACGTGCCTTTATAAGTGCCTGGCAGTATGTCTGTAGGAAGAAGAATTTTGATTGGACTGGCTAGTAATTCTTCATCCGTAACTGGTACAATACTATTTGTCGGAGTCGCATCCCAAACTATACTATATGTTATCGGATTTCCTGTAGTTCCTGTATAGGCCAATTCAGTACTTTGAGCAAAATTTCCGCCACCATAACAATTATTAAGCGTCGAAGATACTAATGCTATCGTAGGCAATACCATTGGATTAATTGTTATTATGATAATTCTATCAATAGAACAATTATTATCTCCTTGAAGACTCATTCCTCCCAAGTAAGTCCCTGGAGGTACATTTGCAGGTATATAAATGTTGTCTATAACACCTCCACTAGCTACAAAAGTAAACGGAGTAACCCCCTGGTCTACTAATAAAGCTGCATTTGCAGCCCCATTCCAATCAATCGAATAACTTACTGGATTACCTGTAAATCCTGAATATGCCAATGTTGCATTCTGCGCAGTGCTACTTGCAGTAATCGGATCAACTGTTGGTAGTGAAATAATTGAAGTTTCCTCATTTGCAATAATAGTAATAGGTGCACCCAAACTTATATTACCTCCTGCATCTTTTACAGTCAATGTTCCTGTATACGTTCCTGGATTTGTTCCCGCTGGTACAGTAATTAATATTGAATTAGGTGATAATGTAGCATCTACAACAGTTACAAAAGTATTTGTAGGAGAAGAATCCCAAAGGATACTATATGTAGTAGGATCCCCTGTAGTGGCACTATAATTTAAGAATGTATATTGTTCCGTATTAGGTCGAAGACAAACTTGTATCTCTGGATTTGATAATACTATTGTTGGTAACGCTTTATTAATCACTATAGATACTTGCAAACTTGTCTCACACTTTTCACCATAAATCTTCAAGATACCTCTATAAGCTCCTGCGAAAACGTCTGCAGATATCTCAATGTTATTTATAATGCCTCCACCAGACACAAAAGCAAATGGAGTAATAGACTGATCCGCTAATAAGGCATTATTTGCTTGCTGATCCCAATCAATAGAATAACTAGTAGGATTACCACTCGTACTAGTATAAGTAAAAGTAGTCGTTTGTGAACTGGTGCTTGTAGTAACAGGATCAATGGAGGCCACAAATCCTGGTGCGGAAATATTAACAGGCTGATTTGCTTTTAAAGTAAAAACTGAACCTAAACTTACAGTACCGTTTGCATCTTTTACTGTCAACGTTCCTGTATAAGTGCCTCCATTAGTATTTCCGGGGATATTAATTGATATAGGAGAAGTTGGTAATGTTGCATCAGTAACTCCCGCAAGATTATTTGCCGGAGATGCATCCCAAATAATGCTATAAGTTATAGGAGTTCCTGTTGTCGCGCTATAACTTAATGTTGTACTATTTACAAAAGCATGGACATCTGGGCAAATGTCTTCTGTTGCTGGAGCTAATACTATCGTTGGTAAAGCATTTATTGTTAAATTTAAATCTACAAACTCTTTACAAACTCCATTATAAATAGTCATAAAACCTGAATAACTTCCTGCAGGAACATTTGCAGGTACCTGAATATTATTTATAATACCTCCACTTGAAGAAAAAGCAAATGAAGTATCACCTTGGTCTACTAATAAATTAGCATTTGCTACAGCGTTCCAATTAATGGAATACCTTATAGGATTAGATGTAGTCGCTGTATAAATTAAGCTTGCATCCTGGCTGCTGGTGCTTGTATTAACTGAAGTAATTGTTCCTGTTGTAGCAATTGTAGGTCTTGGATTTACAATTATCGTAATGACAGAGCCTGTACTTACACAACCATTTGCATTTTTAACTGTCAATGTTCCTGTATAAGTACCAGCACTAATTAAAGGAATAAAAATTTCAATTACATCTGCCCCTAATTCTTGATCAGTTACTGATATTAAATTATTTTCTGGCAACTGATTCCAAGCAATACTATAGGTTAAAGGAGACCCTGTGGTATTACTATACGCCAACTGTAAAATTTGTCCTGCACCATCAAACGTACAAGTACTAAGTTCTGTTTTTGTTAATACTATCGTTGGTGATGGATTTACAGTTACAGTAAATACTGAACCTGGACTACTAACAGCACCATTTGCATCTTTTACTGTCAATGTTCCTGTATAAGTACCTGGTATAGTACCTGCTGGAATAGCAATCGCAATCGGGCTAGTTGGTAAATTAGCATCGGTAACTGCTACAAAACTATTTGTAGGAGATGCATCCCAAACAATACTATAGGTTGTTGGGCTTTCTGTAGTTGCACTATAACTTAAGGTTGTACTTTGCGCATTAACGCTTGAACAAACACTAGTTGCCGAAGTGGCTAATGTTATAGTTGGCAAAGCATTTACCGTTATAGATATAGATTGAGAAGCAAAGCAAGCATCATTATCTATATATAATATACCATTATAAGTTCCTGCTGGAACATTAGCAGGTATTACGATCGTATTTATAACGCCTCCACCTGACGCAAAAGTAAAGGGAGTATCCGCTTGATTTGTTAATAAAGCCGCATTTGCCGCCGCATCCCACTCTATAGAATAGTTTACGGGATTAGATGTAGTCGCTGTATAAGGTAAACTTGCATTTTGACTACTTGTACTTGCGTTAACCGAAGTAATTGCTCCTGTTGTTGCAATTGTAGGAGTCTCTTCAACGCCTATAAAAAATTGGTTACCAATACTTATACAACCATCTGCGTTTTTTACTGTCAATGTACCAGAATAAGTTCCTGTAACTGTTCCGCCAGGAACTACAATCGTAATTTCGTTCGCTGGCAAAGTTGCATCGATAACGTCTGCAAAACTATTAGCCGGAGAAGAATCCCAAACAATACTATATGTTACTGGAGATCCAGTTGTTGCTCTATAAAGTAACCCTCTATAGGTTTCATTAACTTCTGAACAAAAGCTTCCTGTCAAAAGTGATGTTGTTATAGTTGGTAATGGATTTACGGTGACAGTTGTAGCCGCAGAATTTGCAGTAGCACAAGATCCATTTCCAACTACAGCTCTAAACTGTGTTGTTTCTGTTAATACTCCCGAAGAATAAGTCGAAGTTGTATTAGCAATATCTGTCCATGTAGTAAACGGACTTACAGCAGATTGCCATTTAACAACTAATCCTGTATGACCAGATAAAGTTAATAATCCGCTTGCACTTCCAGTACATATTGTAGTCCCCCCATTTACTGTTCCGCCTACTGATGCTGGCAGTATTGTTATAGATATAGGCTGAAGTACAAAACAAAAAGTATTATAAATCGTCATTACTCCTGAGTAAGTTCCTGATTGAGCATCTGGAGATACAACAATATTATTTACAACACCTCCATTAGGATCAAAAGCAAACCGAGTACTAAATTGATCTTTTAATAAAGCTGCATTTGCGGTGTCATCCCAATTAATGTAATAACCTATAGGATTAGCAATGGCTGCAGAATACGCTAATGTTGTATTCTGTTCAATATTACTTGTACAAACCGAAGCAACTACCCCTGTAGTAGTGATTGAAAGAGGTGGGTCTACAATTACAGTAATAGGCACACCTAAACTTACACAGCCTATTGCATCTTTTACCGTTACTGTACCAGTATATGTTCCTGCAACTGCTCCCGCAGGAACTATAAAAGAAATAAAGCTATCAGATAATGCTGTATCGATAATAGCTGGAAAATTATTTGGTGGAGATGGATTCCAGACAACACTATATGATACTGGAGAACCTGTAACACTATAAGATGAAGATTGACTAATCTCCTTCCCATCCCCACAAACTGATTTGTTTGGTGACTGAAGTGTTAAAGTTGGTAATGAATTTACGGTGACAGTTGTAGCTGCAGAATTTGCAGTAGCACAAGATCCATTTCCAACTACAGCTCTAAACTGTGTTGTTTCTGTTAATACTCCCGAAGTATAAGTCGAAGTTGTATTAGCAATATCTGTCCATGTCGAAAACGGACTTACAGCAGATTGCCATTTAACAACTGATCCTGTATGACCAGATAAAGTTAATAATCCGCTTGCACTTCCTGTACATATTGTAGTCCCCCCATTTACTGTTCCGCCTACTGATGCTGGCGACACTTGTACTGTAGCTGTATTATTAGCTGTAATAACAGAAGAACAGGTGTTTGATTCAAGTTTTGTAATGGTTATCGTGCTTGATCCTGCTGTGGTTAATCCTACTGCTGTAAAAGTTCCTGTACCTGCAGTACTAACCGTTAGATTTGCCGTTAATGCTGTACCATTAGGACTGCTCCTGTTATAAGTAACCACATAATTACCAATAGGTAATGAGGCAGCACTACCTGTTAAAGTTATTGTAGATGTTGTACCACTAGAAGCACAAATACTTGTAGCTGTGGCAGATGTAACACTATAATTAGGACAAGAATAAGAAATAATTATCCTTCCAGCTGCACCAGCACCCCCAATTTGTGGGCCAACTAATGCTGAGTTTATAGCTCCACTACCTCCACCTCCGGGAGGAGATCCTGCATTACCAGGTGCGTTACTTAAAAGCAAACCCGAAACTGCCGTACCTCCGGCACCACCAGAACCTGCTCCTGCACCACCAGCGCCAGACGAAAGTAATAACCCTAAAAGGTTCCATGAGTTACCATTACCTCCGTTTGTACCTGCAAACTTACTAGAACCTGCAGAAGCTGCAATTGTCCCTCCAATTCCTCCTAGAGGTGAACCTCCTGTATTATTGGCGCTTCCTCCTGAACCTCCTGCGGCTAAAATAGTCGATTCAAAACCTGTAATAGTAGAATTTCCTCCTGAAGCTCCTGCTCCTGAAGTACCTGCGATTTGACTAGCGACTACTACATTTAGAGTTGCTCCTGGAGTCACTAAAATTGGAGCACTTGCATAAGCGCCTCCACCTCCACCAGCAGCACCTCTTCCTAAAAGCAATGGGGCGCCACTGGCTCCGCCGCCAGATCCGCCACCGCCCCATGCCTGAACAATGACACTAGTTACACCAGCGGGGACGGGAAATGTCCCATTATTGGTGTACGTTTTCGTTGATCCCGCCTGGGACCACGAATAAGAACTAATAAAGACGAGTAATAAAAATAATTTTAATTTCATAATAGTAGGTTTTAATAATGAAAAAAATCAGTTAATTATTTGGGGTAAGGGGTATTTATAACTGGGAGTATTAAAAAGAAATCTTATCTGATTAAAACAACATAAACAGTATTTCTTTTTTAAGGAACACTAAATTACTAAGTAATTGAATTACAGGTATTTAAAAATTAGAAACGTAAATTTAACCAAAAAATACTGCGAATAATTAAATAATAACACATATTATAATGTAGTACAACAGATAAAGTATCATTCTTGCCAAGTATTTAACACATTATATATCAATAAGTTACAAATATCATTTTGTTACAATAAAACAAGTTTTTTATTGTTGAGGTAAAGGTGTGGATTGTATCGCAAGATTGTTTGAAGAAGGTACAAAGGTGCAAAGGATTGGTTTACGCAAAAGGGGAACGCGGATAAAACGGATTTACTCCGTAAAGACACGGATTAATCACGGATTTTTTTGAAGAAGACACAAAAATGAAAAGACTTAGATTACGCGTAAAACAACCATAATCTTGTCTTCCTAACGAAGGAAGGATCTCCGCAAGAAACTAACATAATGTAGTATTAGATTGTGGAGCTACTCGCGGAGACCCCTCGTGCCTCGGGGTGACAAAATTGTTTGAAGAAGGTACAAAGGTGCAGAGAGGCAAAGATGCAAAGGATTGGATTGCGCATAAAAAGGAACGCTGATAAAACGGATTTACTCCGTAAAGGCACGGATTAATCACGGATTTTTTTATTTAACATTATTAAATCCGTTTTTTTCAGCGAATCCGCTTCATCAGCGTTCCCTTTCTGCATTACTTACTTTTCACAAAAAAAGCCCTAACAAGTTTTTAAATCCTGTTAGGGCTAAGTCTGTCTATTTATTATTCTTATTTGTAAATCAGATATTGCGCTCTCATTTTTTTGAAGTCTCGTAAACCTTCTTTCCAACTATTTCTTATTTCTTCTTCTGAGGTTCCTGCCTCTATTTGTTGTTGTAGTTTTTCATTTCCTGCTCGTATAGAAAATTTTCTTTTGTCGAAAAACTTAGATTTATCAGCCGTTGTTTGGTATGCTTTTATAAGCCATTTAATTTCTAGTTTGTTAATTCTCGGAATTGCCGACAAATCCTCTCCATTACATTCTACTCCATTATATAAAGGGTCTTTATCTCCAAAATTTGGTTTGGGTGTAAATGCAAAATCGCTTTTCGGTAAATATGGAGAACCATAAATCTGGAATTGTTTTTCGGTTCCACGTCCCATACTTACATTTGTACCTTCAAAAAGACACAAACTAACATATAAATTAATCGATTGGTCGTTAGGCAAGTTTGGAGAAGGTCTTACAGGCAAACTATAACTCATGCTTCTGTCATAATTTAAACACGGAATCACTGTCAGTTTACACTGAATCCCGTCTTTTAGCCATTTCTCTCCATTAATCATCTTAGCTTCTTCGCCTAGCGTCATTCCGTGAAGCAAAGGAGTTCTGTGCATTCCTATTCCGCTTTGAAAAGCAATATCCAAAACAGGCCCATCTACAATACCAATATTCGGATTCGGGCGATCCATTACTATCAACGGAATATTATTCTCTGCGCATGCTTCCATTATTCTGTGCATTGTAGAAACATACGTATATAATCGTGTTCCTACGTCTTGCAAATCAAAAACCATGACATCAATTCCTTTTAATTGCTCTGGACTTGGTTTGTTATTTTTCCCGTAAAGGGAAGCAATCGACAAGCCTGTTTTTGAATCGATTTCATCTGATACGTGTTCGCCTGCATCGGCAGTACCTCTAAAGCCATGCTCTGGGGCAAATATGGTTTTTATCTTTACTTTCTTCTCTACCAGAAAATCAACGAGATGGGTTTTATTGTCAATGATTCCTGTTTGGTTGGTTACAATACCGATAGTTTTTCCCTTTAGTAAAGGCAGGTATTCGGTATAGTTTTCTGCACCTGTTTTTATTTTTTGCGCAAAAGATACTGTTGTAATTAGTATGCATATTATGGTTAGTTTTTTCATATGAGTTTATTTTTTTATGACAAGTTTTTTTCGCTAATTTTTGTTTCTCGCAGATTTAGGAGATTTACATTATGATAAATTGTACAAATTGTTTCACACAGATTTTACAGATTTAAGCAGATTTAATTTAAATTTTTAATCTGTGCTGATTTGCTTAAATCCGCTGAATCTGCGTGAAAAAAAATCCTTTTAATCTGTGGCAGAAAATTTAACCGTAAAGGATGCAAAGTTTTACGCAAAGTCCACAAAGCTTTAAGCCTACAACTTTTTTTCATACAAACCAATTAGTGAAAATTTGTGTAATTAGTGGCACCTTTTTTTAATTATTTATTTGTTTCCAAATCTTCGGGCAAAAGTCATCTTTGTACATTAATCGATTCGTTCTTGTTGGATTTACACGATTGGTAAGAATAATCAAGAACCTATCATTATCCCGATTCAAAAAGAAAAACGTTCCTGTAAAACCTGTATGTCCAAAATCATTTTCTTTATAAAAAGCATCGGGTTTTCGTTTATCAAAACCAAGTCCGCGATAAATTCCTTCTTTCGCTAAAGGTGAATTTGTAAATGTTGTAACCACTTTTGCTTTTAGAATTTGTTTTCCCTGATATTTCCCATTGTTAAGCAACATTTGGCAAATTACCGAGATAGATTGTGCATTGGCAAACAAACCTGCGTTTCCTGAAACTCCGCCTAAAATAGCCGCAGCTTCATCGTGAACATATCCTTTAATGGTATCTTTTCTGAAAAAATTATCAATTTCAGTCGGTATCACATTTTGTTCCGAAGTCCATTTTAAAGGATTATAGCCAATTTTTGAAATCCCTAATTCTGCATAAATTTTATTTGCTAGTTCATCCAATTTTTTGCCTGTATTTGTCTCCATCATTTGTTGTACCAGTATCAGGTTTAAATCACTGTACAAATACTTCCCTCGAGGATTGATATTGGCTACAGCTATTCTCTCATATATTGTATTATAAAATTCGGGATTTACCCACATGTTTTTATAAACTTGTACATAATTAGCTTTTGGCTCAAATGAAAGGTACTTAGAATCATAAAAAATGTTTTTATTTACATACATATTATCAAACAAATCAGGATAATTCTCCGACTTTTCTTTGCTTAATAAAGGTGATCCATCTGGTGTAGATAACAAGCTTTGATAAAAAGTAATACTCGGCGTTAGTCCCGAAGTATGTGTGAGTAACTCAAAAAAAGTTAAATCGGCAATTGCTGTGTTTTTATACATAGGAACTACATCTCCCAATTTATCATCTAATTTTAATCTGTTTTCTCCCACCAAACGCATGGCAACGACAGTTGCTCCTAAAACTTTAGACATAGAAGCTAAATCGTACACGTCGTCTGTTTTTACTAACTCTTTTTTTGAATAATCGTGATACCCATAATTCTTCAAAATGAAAACAGAGTCTTTGCTACCTACAATAATTTGTGCTCCGGGAAAGAACCCTTTTTCGAGCGCATTATTCATCATCGAATCGATGTAAACTTGATTTTGATTTGTATCAAAAGACTTTTTTGGACTTTTTAGAGAATGGCAACTAATCTCTAGAAGTATCAAAAAAACAAGTACGATTTTAACTCCTATTTTCTTCATGTTCTTTTATGGATTTACTCGCAAGTCCTGACCTGCCATAAGAGGTTCGTTGTTTGTTCCTGTAATCATTATTCTAACTGCTTTTACAGGTTTCTTTGGGTAGATGGAAGCATTTCCGTAATCAAAAATATCTCCTTTTTCAAAATCAGTTCCATTATATGAGTATTCAACATAACCATCATTTACAATGAATCTTGGGTGATGTGGAATCCCTGTTAATACATCAATTTTTGAAGAAGTAACAGGATTGGTAAATGTGTATAAAATCCAGTCGCCACTTACACAAGGAACATCGGTGCGTAAATAAGTCTCTATATTATAATCTTCTAATCTTGAAATTGGAAATTTAGGATTTTCAGCCATCGATGAGGTCACTTTTACCTCTGGTTCCATATAAGGTGAACAATTGAAATTTACCTTAGCCGAAGATGCTGTAGCTTCTTTATTTTCTACAGTAAAATCTAAACGATAGGTGTTTTTTTCATTGTAATTATCAATCACAAATCGCAAACGAGGTTTTGATTTCAACGTTTTTTCTTCTGCATAAGTTTGGATTAGTTTATCATTTTCATAAAGCGAAACAGCTTTAATTACCCCGCTAATAGACTCATCTGTAGTTGGATTAAATGTTAGATACCAAATTCCTCTTTTATCAACATGCTCCGAAATATTCTCTGAAATGTTTAACGTTTCAACCTTTGATGTATTCCAATTTGCAACTGGTAACTTCTCTACTTTTACCGCAGGACTTGCAGAATCTTCATTAAAGAAAGTACGGAATAAATATTGCTCATAATTCTTTGTCTGAATTGGTCCTGTGTACAAAGGCGATTGTCTTGTTGGTTCATTTCCTTGCGCATCATAACGCACAACCGCTCCTTCATAAGGTGGTGTTACAGTAATGGTTCCACTTTTATAAATTGCTGTTGGGGGAAAATCTCTAAAAGCAATTCCCATATTAGTCAAACGTTGTAAATGACTATTGGTTAATCTTCCGTAAAAATTATCCCAGTTTTTATCTTCTTTTTTAGACCATCCAATTTCTGATAAAGCACTAATTCTTGGGTAACTTTGGTATTCTACAAATCTTGTTGGGCGATCTAGATATTCGCTCCACAAAGCTCCTTGAACTCCTATTATCAGTTTTTGTTGTTCGGGAGTTAAATCGTTATCTGGAATTGGCTCAAATGAATAGGCTCTTTTTGTATCGGTAATTGCTGCCCAACGATGACCTCGCTCATTTTCTGACTGTGCCATATCAAAATAAGTATATTGTCCCGGCATCATAATGGTTTCATAACCTCTTTTAGCCGATTCGATTCCGTAGCTAATTCCTTGCCAAGCACTAATTAAAGTATTTGGATTTATTTCTCCGCCTTTTAAAATTTCATTCCAGCCATTTGTTTTTTTATGATATTTATCGACAATGGTTTGAACTCTTCTAAGGAAATAATTCTGAAGCTGAAAACTATCTGTAAATCCTTCTTTCGCCATCAAAGCCTGGCATTTTGGGCAATGCTCCCAATTGGCTCTGTTTACCTCATCTCCTGCAATATGTATATATTCAAAAGGAAACATTTCTGAAACTTCTCTAATTATAGAATCTAGAATTTGATAGTTTTCTTCACGTCCTACACACCATACATTTTTTACTTCTCCCTGTACACTTTTTGTTTCCTGAGTTGTAACACATCCTATTTCTGGATATGCTGCCGTTACTGCACGTGAGTGTCCCGGAATTTCGATTTCTGGCATGATTGAGATTCCACGAGCTGCTGCATAAGCCACAACTTCTTTCATATCGGCTTGGGTATAATAACCGCCATAACGTTTGTTTCCTGAACCATAGGATGGTAATAATACTTCTCCTGGCCCTCTCCAAGCTCCTTTTAGGGTTAAATCTGGCATTGATTTAATCTCGGCTCTCCAACCGTTATCATCGGTAAGATGCCAATGAAAAATATTCATTTTATGTGCTGCCAACCAGTCGATATAATTCTTAACCGTTTGCTTATCAAAAAACTGTCTTGAACAATCAAGCATCATTCCGCGCCATTCAAAACGAGGGTAATCTTCTATTTTTACAAATGGTATTGTTCCTTTTTTTACTTCTTTGGCTGAGCAAATTTGTAATAAGGTTTGAAGCCCGTTTAGAACTCCGTTTGAAGATTTTCCTTTTATATGAACTCCTTTTTTGGTTACGCTCAATTCATAACCATCATTAGGAAGATTTAATTTTTCATCTACTAAAAATGATATTCCGTCTTTTTTATTACTTTTTCCAATAGAAACAATTGGTTTAATTCCTGTGGTTGCAAAAAAATCACTTCCTATATAATCGGCACTTTTTTGCAACTTTTTGTCTACCACAATTTGTACCGATGAAGGAATTATAAATGTTCCTTCTTTCTGTTCTATTTTTACTGGCTGCGGAATTATATCGAGTTTCTGAGCCTGTAATACATTCAGTGAACTCAGGAAAACTGCGATTAGTAGCATACTTTTTTTCATCTTTTCTGGTTTTTGGTTTTGTTAAAATTGTATTGGAATACTTTCCGTTTGTGTGGTACTCAAAGCGGTAATGGCATAAATGTATTTATCAAAATTAGCATTTGGTATTTCTAATTTTGTAGCTGTGGTTACGTAGTAAATATTCTCTGAGCTAGAGAAATCGGTTATTTTTCCTTTGGCAAATCTATAAATCACATATTTTTTATTGTTCAATCCAGCCTTCCAGGTAAGCAGTCCTTTATCTCCACTTTTAGCAATTGTAGCGTTTATTGGTGGTTGTGGTATTATCCTAGTAATTCTGTTTGCCTCGGGTGTTAATGCGATATATTTATATTCTTTTTCGATAAGGGGTTTTCTAAGTGTATCTCCTTTTTTTAGAAAATTGTTTGCTGTAAAATACATGGAGCCATCTAGTAAAGGCAGAGATCGAACCATTTCTATTTGCTTCACAATCTGATCCGGACTTCTCCACTCTGGCTCTTTTGCTGTTTTTGAAAGCTTATAAACTCCGTGACCTACATACACATTTGTCCCGTATTTATGTTTTGCCCACCATTTTGTCAAAACTTCAAAATTTGCTCTGTCAAAACCAATGTGCCAATATATTTGAGGCGTTACATAATCTATCCAGTTTTCTTTTTGCCATTTTAAAACATTGGCATACAAATCATCATAGTTTGTAGCTCCTGCCGTCGTATTTGATCCTTCTGAATCTTTGGCAATATTTCGCCATACGCCAAAAGGTGAAATTCCGAATTCGACTTCTGGTTTATTTGCAATTATGGTATCTCTGATCTGTTTGATTATTAAATCGACATTGTCTCTCCTCCAATCGTCTTTGTCCTTAAACTGTCGAGGTTCTTTGGCAAATGCCAACTCATCAGGAAATTCTTGTCCAGCGATTCTATATGGATAAAAATAATCATCCATGTGTATTGCCTGAATATCATAATTCCGAACTATTTCGCCCACTACCGAAGCAACAAAATCTCTGGTTTCTTTGTAACCGGGATTAAAATATCTGGTTTTTCCGTACGTAAGGAATAGCTCTGGTTTCTTAAAATATAAATGTGTTTTTGCAAGTACATCTTTGGTTGTATCTTTTTGTACTCGATAAGGATTTAGCCATACATGCACACTCATTCCTCTTTTTCCAGCTTCATCAATCATTAGTTGTAATGGGTCAAAACCGGGAGCAACGCCTTGTGTTCCTGTTATCCAATGTGATGCTGGCTCTTTTGTAGATTTGTAATAAGCATCGGCTGTAGGACGAATTTGAAAAATTACAGTGTTCAGATTATACGATCGTAAATTATCCAGAATTGTTATCATTTCGGCTTTCATCGCTTTGTCTGACAAACCTGGTTTTGAAGGCCAATCTATATTATCGACAGTAGAAATCCATGCTGCCCGCATTTCTCTTTTAGGCGGTTGCTGTCCAAAAAGATTGGCTTGAATTAGCAACACTAGAATTAAAATTTTTAAGGTTTTCATAAATTCTATTTTTGGTTAGTTATTTTTATCTGTTACGAGAAAAGTATTCAGTATCGGTATACAGTCTCATAAGCTTGTTAAATCATTTTAATCTTTAGCGGAGAATTTAACCGCTAAGTTCGCAAGGTTTTACGCTATGCTCGCTATAGTATTAATCTGTTTAATCCTTTAATCTGTGGCGAAAAAATTAACCGCAAAGCTCGCAAAGGTTTTACGCTAAGCTCGCAAAGGCTTTTCCTAATATTGTCATTTCAGAAATGACAGACTAGACGAAACAAATTACTCTAACAAATAAATTCCTCCCTCAATAAGTGATGTCCAAACGTTCCCTTTATCATCTACTGTAAATCCATTTACACTCGAACTTCCTAAATTAATTTATTTTATAATCTCAAATTTCTCTGCATCTACAATAACAACTTCTCCTTTTCTGCTTCCTATATATATTTTATTGTTACTTTCTATTATTGCTGCCGGATTATGTTCGTACCCTAGTTTTAAATCTAAAACTTTGCTTTTTGCAATCAAATTTTCTTCTGTCAATTCCAGATTGTCACTTAATGGTAATCTTAGCAATTCGCCATTCATTGTTTTTGCATAAAACCACTTTCCTTCTTGACTTTTCCCCATCGATTCTCTAACTTTCCATTTAGAAGTTCTTAAAAGAGTTTTACCTGTTTCGATATTCAAAATGGTTAGAAAACGTTCGGGAGTAACAAAGTAAAGTCTGTTTTTTGTAGATGCTACATTTACATTTCCAGCCGAGTATAAAAGCTGATTTGTATTACCGTTATTCCATCTCCAAATAAGTGCTCCCGTATTTTTATTTAAGCAATATACATTGGCATCCCATGCTCCAAAAATGATTTTATCACCTTGTATTAATGGTGTTCCTTGCGAATACGATTGTGGTAAGTTATTCTTCCAGATTACCTGTCCGCTAACGGCATCAATACAAATAAATGCTGTAGAACTTGCTGTATAAATTTTATTATTCTCGACAATTGGCGAACCTACCAAAACTCCGCCAACTACTATGCTCCATTTTTGCTTTCCCGATTCGACATTAAACCCTAACAAATTCCCTTCTATCGTACCAATAACAAGATTGTTTTTTACAATAATTGGTGCGAAATAAATTGCGTTTCCTGTTTCTGTTTTCCAATTAAGCGTTTTATTTTTCAAATTAACCGATTGTATCTCACCAATAGAATTGGTAAAATAAACACTCTTTTTATCAAAACAAGGAACACTATAAATAGATGCAATGTCTTTTATAAATGGAGGGAAATTAGCCTCTAAATTGTCTTTTGGAATTTCAATTTTTGAAGGTTTTGTTGGAACTGAGAAATTAAATACTCCTGCTTTACCTATCATTTTCTGATAAACACTAATACTATCATTACTGATTACAACCTCGTTATAACTTTTTGTTTTTCCGTCGCGTGAAGTAATAGATGCTCCCATTATTCCGCTTAATCCCGAGAAATCGTATTTTTTTAAAGTATGTCCGTGACCACAGAAACTTACAACTGTAGGATACTTTTCTAGAACAGAGAGTACTTCTTTATAATTACTCACACTATTATCTAATGGGTAATGTGCAAAGTTCAGTACTTTTTTATTGCTGTTCTTAAGACTGTCTTTTAAGGTTTGGTCAAGCCAAAGGACATCTTCATGCTTTACAAAACCATCTCCCATTTTCATGTATGGACCACACGGAAATCCGATAAAAAGATAGTCTCCTTTTGAAAAAACAAATCTATCATTGCCCCATATTTTTTTATACGTTAGTCCTGCGCTTTCGCTCCAATTGGTTTCGTGATTTCCTGAGATTACATAATACGGAATTTTCAGTTTTGCAAGAATTGAATGTACTTGCTTTAGTTCATCGTCTGCGCCACGATTTGTTAAATCTCCTGTTACTACAACAAATTCATTATCCGAATTATTGATTTCTTTTATAATGTCTTGCAACAAAAAATCATTTTCGTTCCCCACAGAAACATGCAAATCTGTAAGTTGTACAAACTTGATATTCCCTGATTTTTCTGCCTTCTGAGAAAACCCTGATGCAATTATAAAAAGTAATAATATTATCGAAAATGAATGTTTCATTGGTTTGTTTTTTACTTTATTTTGAAACAAATTATATTGTGGTTACGTTGTGTTAGACGCAATGCGGTGCGTCTCTACAAAACATCTTTGTGTTTTTTCTCTCGCAGATTTAGCAGATTTAATTCGTGTAAATTCATTAATTCGTGGCGAAAAAAAATCTTTTGATCCTTTAGACGCAATGTCTGTTATTGTTGCGTTAGACGCACTGCGGTGCGTCTCTACACTGTGCGTCTATATGCGTATCTATAGGAAACCTTTGAACCTTTGTTTCTCTGAACCTTTGTACCTACTTTACGCTATTGAAAAAATTATAAAAAAACAGTAATTGAAATTTCAGGGAGTTTTCCCAATATTCGATATTGTGTTTCCCTGGACGTTCTATATAATCATGATTTATTTTTAGACTGAGCATCTTTGTATGAAGTTCTCTATTTACATCAATAAAAAAATCATCCACACCGCAATCGATAATAAGTTTTATATTGTTGCTCTCTACCAATCCGAGCATATTTACTACTGTATTTTTGTCCCAATTATCAGGAAATTCTGTTATGGAACCTAAGCGTTTTTTTATATCCCATTTTTCAGGAAACGGACGAAAATCTACTCCTCCACTCATACTTCCCGCAGCTCCAAACACATCCTGATGTTTAAACGAAAGATACAATGCTCCGTGTCCGCCCATACTAAGACCTGATATGGCACGACCCTCACGACTTGCAATTGTTTTGTAATTTTTGTCTATAAAGGGAACTAACTCTTCTACAACATAAGTTTCATATTTAAAAGTTGGGTCAATCGGACTATCAAAATACCAACTTGAATAATTTCCATCAACACCAATTACTATAAATCCATATTTATCTACCTGTTCTCCAACTTCTTTAAAACTTTTTACCCAAGTTGCATAATTTCCGCTATATCCATGAAGCAGATACACAACTGGTAAATTTTTCTTGCTTTTTTTGTAATTATCAGGAACTATTACACACGTCTTTATGTTTTTATTCATCGATGTGCTAAACACTTGTATTGTGTCTGTCTTAGCCGCTTTTGCCGAGAAAAACAGAAATACTAAGAGTAATGTATAGATTGTTTTTTTCATAGAATTATGGTTTCTTTTGGTTAAAAAGGGGCAATAGCTTTTCTTCAAAATGTATGAGAATTTTTATTTCTAATACATTTTGACAAGAAAATATAACGGGTTAAATGATTTAACTTTCTTTCTCTAAGTCCTTATTTCACTGACTTTAAAGCTACAGCTAGGTCAATAAAATTATTCTAACCATATAAGCGATATAAGTTCATTTAAGTTTTATGCCAATCAGCCATGCTTATATTTCCTTTTATCTCTTATATGGTTAACTTTTTTTGTTACAATCTTATTTATTTAATGAAACTCAAAAAACATAAAATTTATGTTCGAGAAATTTACTTCAAACAATCCCTCAAAATCGTCACTGGATGCATTGCTTTTCTGTTGGTTCCGTCAAAAATCTGATGACGGCAACTCGTTCCTGCAGCCGCAATTGCAGTTGTTGCTTCGGTTGAACGAATTTTCGGGAACAACGTATCCTCACCCATTTGCATACTGATTTCGTAATGCTCTTTTTCATATCCAAATGAACCTGCCATACCACAACAACCTGAATTATAAATAGTAACCGAACTATTTTTAGGTACATTAAGCATAGCAAAAGAAGCTTCGACTGTACTCAATGATTTTTGATGACAGTGCCCGTGAATTTTTATTGTTTTCTCTACATCTGAAAATTGCCCCGAATGAATTTTTCCTGTTGCAATTTCTCTCTTAAAGAACTCTTCGACTGTAAATGTATTTTTTGATAATTTCTCAGCACTTTCTTTGTCCTTTGCTAATCGAATATATTCGTCTCTAAAAGTCAATATAGCCGATGGTTCGATTCCTATCAGCGGCGTATTTTCTGAAATTAAATCTTTAAAAATACCTACGTTTTTATTGGCGATTTCTTGTGCTTCTTCCAAAAATCCTTTTGATATAAAGGCTCTCCCGCTTTCTTCGTGATCTACAATTATTACTTCGTAACCTAATCCTGTAAGTAATTCATAAGCATCTATCCCAACTGGAACATCATAATAATTGGTAAACTCATCACAAAACAGATAGACTTTTCCGTTTGTAAAAGAATTGCTTTTTGCTGATTTTTTATTTTTTTCGTACCACTTTCTAAACGTTGTTGGCGCTAATAATGGAACTTGTCTTTGAGATGCAATTCCCATGCTTTTTTTAACAAAACCTAAATTTGCTACAAAATTTGTCATGGAAGGTGCAATACTTCCTAGCTTATTCAATTTCGAATTGAAAGCAAATATTTTATTTCGAACCGAAAATCCGTTTGCTTTTTGGTATTGGTATAAAAACTCCGATTTTAAAGTAGCTACATCTACATTACTCGGACATTCGCTTGCACAGGCTTTACAGCTCACACACAACTCAAATACTTTATACAATTCTTCGTGGTCGAATTTATTGTCTTTCTCCGAATGGGTTAAATATTCTCTCAGTGCATTGGCTCTAGCGCGAGTTGTATCTTTCTCATTTCTGGTGGCGCGGTAACTTGGACATAAAGTTCCTCCTGCCGAAGGTAATTTTCTGCAATCGCCTGAACCATTACATTTTTCGGCAGCACGCAAAATCCCCATACTATCTGAGAAATCCTGAATGGTTTTAATATCTGGTTCTACCCTTCCCGATTCTACCCGAAGATTTTCATCCATCTTCCAAGCGTTTACAATTTTTCCAACATTCAAAATTGTATGTGGGTCAAAAGCACTTTTAATTCGTTTTAATAATTCGTAATTTTTTTCGCCTATCATAAAAGGTAAAAACTCTCCACGAACTATTCCGTCACCGTGTTCTCCACTTAGTGAACCTCTATATTTTTTTACCAAAATAGCCACTTCAGTAGCAATGTTTCTAAATTGGTGTAATCCTTCTTTTGTTTTTAAATTTAAAACCGGACGTAAATGTATTTCTCCTGCTCCTGCGTGTGCATAATAAATGGCGCTTTGTCCATGACTTTCCATCATGGCAGAAAAATCGGCAATATAATTAGGTAAATCACTTAGCTCAACCGCTGTATCTTCTATAGAATCTGCAGCTTTATCATCGCCTACAATACTTCCCAAAAGTCCCAATCCTGCTTTTCGTAATTCATTTATTTTATCAATATCGCTTCCATAAATTTTAGGCAAAGCATACCCAAAATTATTTTCCTCAAGATCTTTAATCAAAGCATCTGCCTGTAATTCGGCATCTTCCATACTAATGTGTGATCCTACTTCGAGCATTATAACTGCCTTAGGTTCTCCCACAATAAAAAACCTGTTTTTAGCTTGTTCTCTATTTGTTTTGGTACAATCTAATATCGTATCATCCATCATTTCGCAAGTGTACAAATGATGTTTCATTGCGGTAACTACGGCTTCTAAACTTTCCTGAATAGTATGAAAATGTGCCACTACCATAACATTATTTGTTGGTGGCAAATCATCTACTTTCAGTGTAATTTCTGTAGTAAATGCCAAAGTTCCTTCACTTCCGCAAAGTAGCTTCCCTAAATTTATTGTGTTTTCTGTACCCGAAAATAAGTCTGATTTTAATAATAAATCAATTGCATATCCTGTATTTCTTCTGTGAATTTCAGGTTTTGGAAATTCTTTTACAATTTCTTCCTGATTTTCTTTATTCGAAAGTTCCTCATAAATTGCTTTATAGATTTTACTTTCCAGCGAATCTCCTTTTGTCTTTTCTATAAACTCTTCCGAAGACATTTCCTTAAATACAACAATGCTTCCGTCACTTAAAACAGCTTTTATCTCGACTATTTTATCACGTGTAACTCCATAGCGTATTGATGTTGTTCCTGATGAATTATTCCCTACCATTCCGCCAATCATACATCTATTTGTAGTCGATGTATTAGGGCCAAAGAATAATCCGTGTGGTTTTAAATATAAATTCAGTTCATCACGAATTACTCCGGGCTGAACTGTTATGGTTTTCTTCGCAGCATCAAAAGCAACAATCTTGGTAAAATGTTTAGAAACATCTACAATTATTCCGTTTCCTACCGTTTGCCCTGCCAAAGAAGTTCCTGCCGTTCTAGGCGTTATCGAAATCTTATTTTTTGCCGCAAAGCGAATAATCTTAACAATATCTTCTTCTGTTTTTGGAACTGCTACTGCTTGCGGTATAATTCTATACGCAGATGCATCAGTGGCATATAATTTTTTATGAAGCTCGTCATAAAAAAGGGTTCCTTCTAATGAATCGGATAATTGCTGTAATTGAAGAGAATCAGACATTTAATGGTGATATTGCTATTATTTTTTACTATTGTACTCCAAGGTATTATTTAACCTTGCAAGTTAGCAAGATTAGACCTAACTGCATTTAAAAAAGTTAGGTCTGCGGTACAAAATCTTGCAGGATTATAATCCTTAATTGGAAATCTATTAAACTAACACAAATTATTAATAATCAAAACGTTTAAATGCTTCGATTGCTTCGTATTCAGCCAATCCTAATTGATCATATAAAAAGGCTGTATTTTTATTACGGTCTTCGGCTCTAACCCAGAATTCTCTTGAGTCATTTCCTTGAAACATTACTCTATCTTTCTGAGATTGATGGTATAAAATCGCATGACGTTTTAATAATACTTCTGATGGACTTAATGGTACTGCCATATCTATTTCGTGAATATCCCATTCGTGCCAAGCTCCTCTATATAACCACAACCAGCAATCATTCATATAAAGTTCTGACTTTAGCTCTTTCATGGCTGCAAATATTGCATTCAAGCATACTTCATGCGTTCCGTGTGGATCTGCCAAATCTCCTGCTGCAAATACCTGATGTGGTTTTATTTTGGCAATAATATCTTTAACGATAGCAATGTCTTCAATGCCTAAAGGATTTTTCTTTACTTGTCCTGTTTCATAAAAAGGAAGATCCAGGAAATGGGTATTCTCGTCTTTTAAACCAATATATCTTGTGGCTGCGTATGACTCACGTCTTCTTATAAGTCCTTTTAATTTTCGAACTTCTAAAGAATCAATTTGATTTTCTGTTTTATTATTCAGGAAATTAATAACTGATGAAAAATTAACTTCTCCAATTTCTTTTCCAACAAAATCACTACATACTTCGGCAAATTTTAATGCTTCGTCATCTGTAACTGCAATATTACCTGAAGTTTGGTATACTACATGTACATCGTGTCCTTGTTTTATTAATTTAGAAAATGTTCCTCCCATAGATATCACATCATCATCTGGATGTGGACTAAAAAGGATTACTCTTTTCTTAGCTGGATTGGCTCTCTCTGGGCGGTGTGAATCATCTGTATTTGGTTTTCCTCCTGGCCAACCTGTAATGGTATGCTGTAAAACATTGAACATATTAATATTCAAATCATAAGCAGAACCTTCTTGCGCCAAAAGATCTGACATACCATTATTGTTATAATCTCTGTCGGTAAGTTTTAATATAGATTGTTTGGTTTCTTTACAAAGCCAAACGATTGCTTTGCTTTTTAATTCTTGTGTCCAAGTACATCCGCCTACTAACCACGGTGTTTCAAATCGTGTTAATTCTGATGCTGAAGATTTATCTAATACGAAAGTTGCGTTTGAATGATTTTGCAAAAATGTAGCAGGAACTTCTGAACTTATATCTCCCTGAATAGTTCTCTTGATGATTTCGGCTTTATTTTGTCCCCAAGCCATCAAAACAATTCTTTTAGATCTAAGAATTGTAGAAACTCCCATGGTAATTGCTCTTTTAGGAACGTTATCGATACCATTAAAGTCTGATGAAGCATCGACTCTGGTAATGTGATCTAGTGTAATAATTCTTGTTCCTGAATTAATGTGTGATCCTGGCTCATTAAATCCTACGTGTCCTGTACGACCAATTCCTAAAAGTTGAAAATCAAGACCTCCAGCTTCTTTTATTTTCATTTCATAATCAACACAATATTGATTCAGTTCTTCTAAAACTACTGTTCCGTCTGGAATATTTACGTTTTCTGGCTTTATATCTATATGATTAAACAGATACTGGTGCATGAAATAATGATAACTCTGACGGTTCTCTTTGGTCATCGGATAATATTCATCCAGATTAAAAGTAACTACATTGTAAAAACTAAGACCTTCTTCTTTGTGCAAGCGAACCAACTCTTCGTATACTTTTATAGGTGATGAGCCTGTTGACAGACCAAGTACACAAGTTTTATTCTTGGCTTGTTTTGAACGGATTAATTCGGCTATTTCCTGAGCAACTGCTTTTGAACCTACAATAGAATTATCAAAAATCACATTATGATTTTTCTCAAATCGGGTTTCTTCAAATTTGCCGGGTATGTCGTAAGCCAAAGAAGTATTGGTTTTCATAATATATCTCTTAGTTAAAAAATTAGTTTAACAAATATATACAAAAAACAAAACGAATACATTATTTTGCGTTATTTAACAAAATTAAATTAAAATACCGTAAAATAACGCAGAAATCACTGACTGAATCTCAAATTACAATACAAAAACCCCTGATTTTCTATATTCTTCCAGCGCTGGATCTTCGGGATCTAGATTTGTAACAATAGTATCTAGTTGGCTAAGTTCGCAAACTACATGAGGCATTTTAGTATTTAATTTATTCGAAGAAAACATCGAAACCACTCTGTCAGAAGACTCTATCATTGCTTTCTTTACAATAGACACTTCATAACCTATCTCTGTTAAACCTTGTTTCACATTAATACTACTAGCTCCTATAAAGCAGATATCGGCTTTAATCTTAGATAAAACCTGGATTACATCCATACCTATAGTAACCATTGCATTTTTTTGCATTTTTCCACCTATAAATATTAAATCTATATTAGGATGCTGGGATAATTGCATCGCTATAGGTAAGCTATATGTATAGATTGTAGCCTTTAAATCGGAAGGAATTAGCTTCGCAAACACAAGATTGGTGCTCCCTCCGCTCATTATAATAACCTGTCCATCATGCAATAATGACAATGCTTTTGTGACATTTTTTTTCTTTTCTTCTTCTGCCGATATGACAATATCAAAAACATCAACAGATTTTTCTGTAGGCTGTATAGCACCTCCGTAAACTTTCTCAAGAAGATTCTTACTGTCTAATTCATTCAAATCTCTCCTTATAGTGTCTTCAGACAAATCTAGAGCCAAAGCCAAATCCGTTGTAACAACCTTTTGTTCTTCAAGGAGTTTAGTCATTATGTATTTATGTCTTTCGGCTTTCAGCATTTTTTAAAAATTAAAAATTCAGCACAAATATATCAAATAATTCAATTCAAAAGCTGAGGACTCCTTAGTATATGCAATAGTTTGCATATTTTGAATCCCCTATAGACCTTATAGGGTATTGTTACGTAAAAAATGCGTTGTTTTGCGTTATTTTAGTTAATTTTTGAAAAAAATTACAAAATGACGCATTTATATGCATTAAATAAATATATTTGCTCAACAACCATTAAAAAAACCAAATTATCATGAAAAAATTATTCCTTATTTCATTGTTGGTTTTGTTCATTCAAGTAACATTTGGGCAAACGAAAACAATTACCGGAACTGTAAAAAACAAAGCGGATGGGATTCCTATACCTGGAGTTAGTGTCCTTATTCAAGGAACTGCAAAAGGTAGCTCTACTGATTTTGATGGTAACTACAGTATCGCAGTATCACAAGGAGAAAGCCTTAGCTTTAGCTACATGGGTTTTGAAACCAAAGTGGTAAAAGTTGAGGGACAACAAAAGGTTAATGTTGATCTCTCTGAAACCGCTTCAAAATTAGATGAAGTAGTTGTCGTGGGATTCTCTTCTCAGAAAAAAACTAATGTAACTGGTGCTGTTGCGTCTATCGATGTTGCCAAAACAATTGGTAGCCGACCTTTAACTGATGTGAGCAAGGCTTTACAAGGTACCACACCTGGTGTAAATGTTAGCTTTAACTCTGGAAACATTAATCGTATGGCAAAAATAAACATACGTGGATCTGGAACTGTGAATGCTAATGGTTCTGACGATCCTTTAATATTGGTTGATGGAGTCCCTACGGATTTATCTCTTATTAACCCTAATGATGTAGCAACAATATCTGTACTTAAAGATGCCGCCTCAGCATCTATATACGGTGCTCGTGCTGCTTTTGGAGTAGTGCTTATTACTACAAAAGGAGGAAAAACGGGAGAAGGAAAAGTTAGATTCTCTTATAGCGGAAACACTGCTTTTACCAATCCTATTTCTACACTACAATTCTTAGATCCTACAGAAGAAATTCCGGGACTAATTGCAGCTGGAACTCGTACTGATGGTTCTACCCCAGAATTTTTTGGTGCAAACTACAATACTTTACTTGCAGGTATTAAAACCTGGAAAGAAAAATACGCAAACAATCGTACCAGTAATGAAATGGTTTATGGTGAAGATTGGGAAATTAAAAATGGTACACCTTATTTCTACAGAGTTTGGGATGCAAATAAAGAAATGTATGCAAAAAATGCACTTCAAACTTCTCACAATTTCTCTGCACAAGGTAATCTGGGAGAAAAAAGTTCCTTCTTTGCTTCGTTTGCTATTACAGACCAACAAGGTATGTTAAGAGTAAATCAGGAAACTAGAAAGAGAACTAATATCAATTTAGGTTTTACTACAAAATTAACGGATTGGCTTACAGGAGATTTCAAGGTAATGACTATTCGTAGTAGCTATGATCAACCATTTAACTATTATGGTGGTTCTGGTACTGATGATACAAAATATGGAGGTTATTTTGGTTATGCACTTCGTTGGGGACAATACACTCCAAACTTTGGAACGTATAGAGGATATAATTTCCGTACTGCGGGAGGATATTTATCTAATGCTTCTATGAACGAAAATGACCAATACAATAATAGATTAAGTGCTAAATTTACAGCAGAAATAACCAAAGATCTTAATTTAATTACTGAGATAAGCAGTGTTACTGATTATTACTCAAGAAAACAAAACGGTGGTAAATTTCAAGCTTGGGATAGCTGGTCATCTATGCCATACGACGCTACAACAATACAAACAGCTACACCTGCAACTCTTGAAGCAGGAAATGATTTTGTAGCACAATCAAAAGCAGAAACAAGAACAAATGTTGTTAATATTTATGCTAACTATAAAAAGCAACTCAATAAACATAATTTAAAATTCTTAGGAGGTTTTAACTCAGAGTGGCAAGATTTCTCTCGTACTTATGCAAGAAGAAATACACTTTTAGACAAAACAAAACCAGAATTTAACCTTGCAGTAGGAGAACAATTTGTTTCTGGAGCTACAAATACTGATTTGAACCCGAATGTAACAAGCTATTCTATCGCAGGTTTCTTCGGTCGTGTAAATTATGATTATAACGGAATTTATTTATTAGAATTAAATGCTCGTTATGATGGTTCTTCTAAATTTCCTACAGATCAACAATGGGGATTCTTCCCATCAGCATCTATAGGATACAAAATTGTTAATGAATCTTTTATGGAAGGTACACGTGGATGGTTAAACGACCTTAAATTACGTGCTTCTATGGGATCTATCGGAAATCAAAACATTGGAAACAATGCTTTCTTATCTATAATGAAAACTAAAAATCCTTCGTGGATAAATGGTGGAGCCGTATTGCCTCCTTCTACAGAGTTACCAAGCAACGTTGACCCATCATTAACTTGGGAAAAAGTATATACTAAAGATGTAGGTATCGATATTAGAATTTTTGATATGCTTAGTGCTTCGTTTGACTGGTACCAACGTGATACAAAAGGGATGCTTGCTCCTGGTATAACACTTCCGGGTTCATTTGGTCAAGATGCTGCTCAAACAAACTCAGGAAACATGAGAACAAGAGGATGGGAATTGGCATTGAACTTTAACAAACAAATAAATGATAATGCATCAGTATTTGTAGACCTTGCTTTATCTGATTACAAATCGGTAGTTACAAAATGGAACAACAGTTCTAAATTATTAACTACCTATTATGACGGATATGAAATTGGTCAAATCTGGGGTTTAACAAGTGATAGACTTTTACAATCTACTGACGTGTTTACTAACAATGGTAAAACGGTAAATGGAGTTGACTATTCTAAAACCATGCTTGGTAGTTTTAAATACGGGCCTGGAGATGTACATTATGTAGACACAAATGGAGATGGAACTATATCACGTGGAGCAGGAACTGCAGATGACCATGGAGATTTAAGCAAAATTGGTAATACAACACCTCGTTACAAATACGGAATAACTTTAGGTGGAAAATATCATGGTATTGATATTTCTGGTTTCTTCCAAGGAGTTGCTAAACGTGATTATTGGGCTGCATCAGATGCTGTTTTACCATTCTATCGTGCACCTCAACAAATGTATGCTAACCAATCTGACTATTGGACACCTGATAATACTGAAGCTTACTGGCCTAATCCTTATTATGGTAATGAATCAAAAGCTTTTGGGGGTAGTACTGAAGGTATGAACAACTTCGTTACTCAAACAAGATATTTACTTAACATGTCTTATTTACGTCTTAAAAATGTAACTCTTGGTTATTCTTTACCAAAAGAATTTATCAAAAAAGCAGGCTTAGAAAAATTAAGAATATACGCTTCGGGAGAAAACTTAGTGACTTGGGCAGATAGCCGTCTTCCTGTAGATCCTGAACTTGATGAATCAGAAATCTTCTGGGGAAGAGCTTATCCTTTTACCAAAACATGGTCTTTTGGTATTGAGCTATCTTTCTAATACTAACAATTCAAAAATTTTAAAATGAAAAAATCAATTATAAAATCCAAATTACAGCTGATGTTTGCTGCAACTATAATAGCAATGAGTGCTGTTAGTTGTTCAGACTACCTGACAGATGAGCCTGCAGATAAATTTACAAACGAGAACTTTTGGCAATCAGAAGACAACGTAAAAACATTTTCTTGGCTTAATTACGACACCTTCTTTGGTTATGGGAATGGGACATCAATTGGGGTTTCTTCTTTCTATTTCCATGGTAGTGACTCTAAAGTAGACGATAACTTATCAGCTTATACTTTTTTTCAAATGCCTGTTACAGCAAGTACTACTAATCAGTATTCTTGGGATGAATATTACACACTAATTCGTCGTTGCAATTTAATGCTAGAAAAAGTACCTACTGTTCCTATGGCAGAAGTAAAAAAGAATCATTACTTAGGAGTAGCTAAATTTTTCAGAGGATACACTTATTTCCGTTTAGTACAAAAAATGGGGAATGTTCCGTACACCGATAAATTTTTAGCTCAAAGTGATGCTGCAGTTTACTCGCCAGCAACGCCAAGAGCAGAAGTTATTGACAGAGCTATTAAAGATATGGAAGAAGCTATAGACTTGTTACTTCCTGTAGATGATAAAAATACTACTGTAAATAAATATACAGCGTATGCAGCTTTAAGCAACATTTGTATTTACGAAGGAACGTACAGAAAATACCATTTAGGTCAAGACGGAAGCGCTTATCTTAACAAAGCCAAAGCAGCATCTCTTGCCGTAATGAACAATGGTGGTTATAAATTAAACTCAGATTGGAAATCTCTTTACAACTCTGTTGAATTGGCTGGTAATACAGAAGTAATACTTACAAAACGTTATTTATCAAACGTATTAATGCATTCTCTTCAAAACTATACCAATACATCAACTATACAATATGGTTTAACAAAATGGGCTGCCGATAGTTATGTAACTACAAATGGATTACCTATACAACAAGCAGGAAACAGCCAATATACTGGTGATACTGATATTACAAAAACGTTTGCTAATAGAGATCCTCGTTTTGGTAAAACTGTAAATCCTACTAGCTATGGATACAAAGGGAAACCTTTTAGCGCGGCTACATTAGTTTCAATGTCTGGATATGTGTTTGAATTATACAACAATCCTGCAACAACAGGCCCAGATGTTACTACAGGAGGACGTAATTATACTGATGCACCAATATTTACATTAAGTGAAGTATATTTAAATTATGCCGAAGCTTGTGCTGAACTTGGTACAGCTACAAATACTGATCTTGATATGTCTATCAATAAAGTACGTGCTCGTGCAGGAATTACGCCTTTAACTACAGATGGAACTAATGCTTCTGCTGGAGGAATACAAATTAATGACCCAAGAAGAACGGCAACTTTAGAGCAAATCTCTGGTTCTGTTAGCCCTATTATCTGGGAAGTACGTCGTGAGCGTCAGATTGAATTTATGAGCTGGACAACGCTTAGACAAATGGACATTTACCGTTGGAAAAAAGGAGATTACCTTGATACTTCAAAAAATCTAGATGTAAATCTTGGTGCAAGAATAGGTACGCCTGTAGGAACACAAGTTATAGTAGATGGTAACGGATATATTAAATTATACCCAGCAAATACAAGAACTTTTGAAGCCAAACATTATTTAATGAATATCCCAACAAACGATATTGATTTATATAAAGCTCAAGGGGTTGAATTAAAACAAAACCCAGGTTGGTAATTCAGAATCTAAAAACTGAATACTAACAAAATAATAAACTACCTCTGCATTTAAAACCCAGAGGTAGTATTTTAAAATTATCATTTCGTACAACAAAGTCATCAATTAATAAACCAACGAAAATAAAATTCTAAGTCTGAAAACTCAGATAAAATCTACTACAATAAACCACACAACAACAACCAAAAAAATACAGAATTTCAATCAAATAATAATCTAACTTTATTTAGTTAATTTCTGCCTTCTAAACTATTAAACTGTAATTTAAAATGATAAAATTTATAGCCAAATGTATTCTTATTGTAGCATCAATATTTTACACACCAACTTATTCCAGTTCATTCCATACAATTACAAAAAACAATACATCAGAATTAAATGCACCAGTAATTAAAACCGGAGCTGATAATTATGAAAAATACTTACCCTTATTAAAAGATAAAAAGGTAGGAATCGTTACCAATCAAACAGGGATTTTGACTAACAAAACTCACTTAGTAGATTTTTTATTACAGAAAAAAATTGCTGTGCAGACCATTTTTGCTCCCGAACACGGATTTAGAGGAACTGCCGATGCTGGTGAACATGTTGTAGACGGAAAAGATCCAAAAACCGCACTACCGATTATTTCTCTTTACGGAGATAATAAAAAACCAAAAGCAGCACAATTAGCAGGAATCGCTGTAATGATATTTGATTTACAAGATGTTGGAGCACGTTTCTACACCTATATTTCTTCTTTACACTATGTAATGGAAGCTTGTGCAGAAAACGGAATTCCGCTTATTGTTCTTGACAGACCAAATCCTAATGGAGCTATTGTTGATGGGCCACTTTTAGAAAAAGAATATACAAGTTTTGTGGGCATGCACCCTATCCCACTACTTCACGGAATGACCATTGGCGAATATGCTCAAATGATTAATGGTGAGAAATGGCTTAAAAACGGAGCTCAATGTAAGTTAACCGTTATTCCTTGCGTAGATTATGACCGAAAAATGGAATATAGTTTGCTTGCAAAACCATCACCAAACTTACCAAATGATCAATCTATAAACCTGTATGCAAGTTTATGCCTTTTTGAAGGTACGAATGTAAGTATGGGACGTGGAACTGAGAAACAATTCCAAATTTATGGTTCTCCTTATTTAACGAAAACAAATTTTAGCTTTACTCCTAAACCAAATTTTGGAGCCAAAGATCCTCTTTATAATGGGAAAGAATGCTTTGGCGAGGATTTAACATCTTATCCTAAACTAACACGTTTAGAATTAAAATGGCTAATTAAAGCTTACCAAAATACAAGTGATAAAACTAAATTCTTCAATGCCTTTTTTACAAAACTTGCTGGTACAAAGAAATTACAACAGCAAATTGAAAGCGGAATTTCTGAAGATAAAATTAGAAAGACTTGGCAAAAGGATTTAGAAGCATTTAAAAAAATGCGTACAAAATACCTAATCTATTAAATCATACCCTTATTTATTGTCAAATAAATTCTGGGCTGTATTTTATGATGCCCAATCATAAAATATGTTCCAAACAAAATTCAAAAAATTAAAAAAATCAGCTAAAAAAAATAAAATGGCAAAGATAAATCCCGATACAGAACGTGAGTCACTTTACTCTAATTTAGATAAAATGAGCACAAATGAGTTGCTTACCAATATAAACAATGAAGACAAAAAAGTAGCCGATATTGTTGAAAAACAAATTCCTAATATTGAAAAATTAGTAGATGCTATCGTTTCTAAAATGAAACTTGGCGGAAGACTATTTTATATCGGCGCAGGTACATCTGGAAGAATCGGTATTCTGGATGCTTCTGAGTGTCCTCCTACTTTTGGAGTTCCAGACAATTGGATTATTGGTATCATTGCAGGAGGAGATTCTGCCATTAGAAAAGCGGTAGAAAATGCCGAAGACGATATTGATCAAGCCTGGAGAGATTTATCAGCCTACGATATTTCGAGTTTAGATGTTGTTTTAGGAATCGCAGCTTCAGGAAATACTCCTTATGTTATTGGAGGATTAAAAAAAGCAAGAGAAAATAATATCATTACAGGTAGTATTTCTTGTAATAGTGCAAGTCTTATCTCTAAAGAAGCCGACCATCCTATTGAGCTAATTGTAGGACCAGAATTCCTTACAGGCAGTACAAGAATGAAAGCGGGAACTTCTCAAAAATTAGTCTTAAACATGATATCAACATCAGTTATGATTAAACTAGGAAGAATTTACGGCAACAAAATGATAGACATGCAATTGTCTAACAAAAAACTAGTACAAAGAGGTGTAGAAATGATTGTAGAAGAACTTCAAATTGACGAGAAACTAGCTTCAGAATTATTGAAAAAACACAAAAGCGTAAGAGCCGTTTTATTGGCAGAAAATAAAAATCTGGAAATTTAACTTCCAAACTAATCAAAATCTTTTTTATAGATTTATATAAATTAAGACCACAATCTATAACTTTCGAGATTCAACAGAAACCTAACAGGTTTTTAAAACCTGTTAGGTTTAATCAAAAGAATAAAAACCAAACCACAAAAGCTATAAAATGACACCAAGTACTATCCTTCTTCTTATTATCATTTATTTCGGAACACTATTCTATATCTCGCATAGAGTAAGCCGAAAGGATGATGGAAATGATGCTTTTTTTACCGCTAATAAAAACTCAAAATGGTATTTAGTTGCTTTTGGGATGATAGGAACTGCTCTTTCTGGGGTAACTTTTATATCTGTTCCAGGAGAAGTTGGTGCTGCAAGTGGAGAACAATTCAAATATTTTCAGTTTGTATTAGGTAATGCGCTCGGTTTTATAATAATTACAAAGTTATTATTGCCGCTTTATTACCGAATGAACTTAACCTCTATTTACGGATATATAGAGCAACGAATGGGGTTTTACAGTTATAAGACCGCAGCTTCTATTTTCCTGATTAGTAGAACCGTTAGTTCAGCATTCAGACTATACTTAGTGGTAATTGTATTACAGCGTTTCGTATTCGATTATTATGGTATTCCGTTCGCCTTTACGGTATTGATTTCCTTACTTCTTATTTTTTCTTATACCTATAGAGGAGGATTAAAAACGATTATTATTACAGATACTTTACAAACATTTTTCTTAGTTACTTCGGTTTTCCTTACCATCTATTTTATTTGTGATCGCATGGATTTAAGTGCAATTGGTGCTTTTGAAGAAGTTAAAAATAGTAATTACTCTAAAATATTTTTCTTTGATGATTTTCTAGGAAGCAAATTCCATTTTGTAAAACAAATATTAGGAGGAATGTTTGTTACTATAGCAATGACAGGACTAGATCAGGATTTAATGCAAAAAAACCTGAGCTGTAAAAACATTGGCGAAGCACAAAAAAACATGTTCACATTTACAGGAATCTTCGTTATAATCAACATATTCTTTTTGAGCGTTGGAGCTTTACTATACATTTATGCTAATAAAAACGGAATTGCAATCCCAACAGATTTAATTACAGGAAAGCCAAGAACCGATTTACTTTTTCCTGAAATAGCTTTAAATCATTTAGCAACAATTCCTGCAATAGTATTCTTATTAGGAATTATTGCCGCAACATTTGCCACAACAGATTCAGCATTAACAGCATTAACGACTTCATTTTGTGTCGATTTCTTAGGCATGGACAAAGCTGAAAATAGCGATAAGAAAAACTCTGTACGTATAAGACATTTGGTTCACATCAGCTTCTCAGCATTAATTTTTATCGTAATACTCATTTTTAATTCCATCAATGATAGTTCAGTAGTTGGGATGATATTTAAAGTTGCTTCCTACACTTATGGTCCATTGTTAGGATTATATGCTTTTGGATTGTTCCAGAAATCTAGAAATGTAAATGATAAACTAGTTCCGTTAATCTGTTTATTATCACCTTTTTTCACGTATTTAATAAATGAAAACTCAAAAGTATTGTTTGCAGGATATGTATTTGATAATGAATTAATCGTGCTAAACGGATTATTAACCTATTTAGGATTATACCTAACAAGTTCACGCAGTAGCGAAAAAATAAGTTTTTAAAACCATCTTAAAAACAAAACTAATTAACTAATCAATTGAACGCTTTTAGATACGTTCAGCATTCAATTGTCAAAAAATAATGATATGAAAGATTACTTTATAAAAATTAGCCTTTGTGCCACATTTTTATTCTTAATCACCAATTGTGGCGTTTCTAGAAAAACGAACACAGTTACAGATTCAAAAGAAAATACCTCAACAGATACAGTCGTTTATGTAGCTCCAAATAAATCCGAAAAGAAAACCTTTTTTAAAGATTCTGACCGAGAAACTAGTTGGGTTGATAGTATTTACAACAAAATGTCGGTTCAGGAAAAAATAGGTCAACTGTTTATGATTTCGGCCTATTCTAATAAAGATTCTGTTCATACAAACCAAATCAGTAAATTAGTTCAAGACTATAAAGTAGGTGGAGTAATATTTTTTCAAGGAGGTCCAGTTCGTCAGGCAAAATTAACCAACCTGTACCAATCAAAAGCAAAAGTTCCTTTGTTTGTAGGAATTGATGCCGAATGGGGATTGGGTATGCGATTAGACTCTACCTATCGTTACCCTTGGAATATGACCTTAGGAGCAATCGAGGATTTAAGCCTAATTGAGAATGTTGGAAGAAACATGGCCAACGAAAACAAACGAATCGGAATTCATTTTAATTTCGCTCCAGTTCTGGACATTAATACCAATCCTAAAAACCCTATTATCGGAAACCGTTCTTTTGGCGAAGACAAAGTTAATGTAAGCGACAAAGCCATTGCCTTAATGAAAGGAGTACAAAGTCAAGGTGTTTTTAGTACCGGAAAACATTTTCCTGGGCACGGAGATACGGCAACAGATTCTCATCATGCATTGCCTCTGGTTAATTTCTCAAAAGACAGACTTGAGCTAGTCGAATTATATCCGTACAAAAGAATCTTTGATGAAGGTTTAGCATCGGTTATGGTTGCCCATCTTAATATTCCAAGTTTAGAACCAACGCCAAATGTTCCTTCTTCGGCTTCTTATAATGTTGTAACCAATCTGCTTCAAAAAGAATTAGGCTTTGAAGGCTTAATTTTTACAGATGGTTTAGCCATGAAAGGCGCTAGTAATTTTAAAGGCCCTGGTGATTTAGAAATTGCGGTACTACTTGCAGGAAACGATATTTTGCTTTGCTCAGATAATGTACCTGTAGCATTCCAGAAACTAGAAGTAGCTTATAACGAAGGGGTAATTACCGAAGAACGCTTGGCACATTCGGTAAAAAAAATATTGCATTATAAGTTTAAAGCAGGATTAAACAAATACAAGCCCATCAATATGGCAAACATATACGATGACCTTAATCCGTCACAAAACGATGCTTTACACTATAAATTATATGAAAATGCCATTACCGTTTTAAAAAATGAAAAGGAAATACTTCCTATCAAAGATTTAGAGCAAAAGATAGCGTATGTAAAACTAGGAGAAGATGTTAACAGTGATTTTGTAACTACCCTAAAAAAATATACTGAAATTACAGAAGTAGCCAATACTAATTTAGATAGTTTAAACAAAGAATTAAAAAAATACGACCTCGTTATTATTGGTTTTCACAAAGTAAATAAAACTTGGGAGAAACAAAATTTTACCGATTCTGAACTGATTTGGTTACAAGAAATTGCAAAACACAACAAAGTGATTTTGGATATTTTTACAAAACCATATTCCCTATTACCAATCACCAACTTTGATGATATAGAAGGATTAGTAGTATCTTATCAAAACTCAGATATTAGTCAGATCGTTTCGGCAGAATTATTATTTGGAGCAATCCCTGCCAAAGGAAAACTACCCGTATCTATTAATACCTCTTTTAATGTAAATGATGGTTTAACTACCGAAAAAATAAATCGTTTAGGTTTTACAAAACCAGAAAATGTAGGTATGAATCCGCTTATTTTATCTAAAATTGATGCTATCGCACAAAAAGCAATTGATGGTAAAATGACTCCGGGAATGCAAGTTCTTGTAGCTAGAAAAGGAAGTGTAATTTTCCAGAAATCATACGGTAACCAAACTTATGATAATACCCGAAAAGTTACAAATTCAGATTTATACGATGTTGCTTCGATTTCTAAAATGATTTCGACACTCCCTAACGTAATGCAATTGTATGATCATGAAAAAGTAGACTTGGATACCAAATTAAAAGATATGGTGCCGCTTTTCGCGAAAACAAATAAAGAAAACATCAGCTTTAAGGATTTACTAACTCATTATGCAGGACTACAGGCTTGGATTCCGTTTTACAAAGCAACACTAGATAGCGAAGGTAAACCTTCGGCAAAATATTATCGTAGAGTCGCCGAATCTGATTTTTCTACAAAAGTTGCGGACAACCTTTTTATTAGAAATGACTATCATGATACCATCATGAAAATTATTGCCGATAGTCCATTATCCCTAAAGAAAGAATACAGATATAGCGATTTTACCTTTATCATTCTGAAAGAATATTTAGAAAGAAAAACGCATAAAAAATTAGAAATACTGAGTCAGCAAAATTTTTACAGCACACTCGGAATGAACAATACGCTTTACAATCCTTTAGACAGATTTGACAGAAGCAACATTGCGCCTACCGAAATTGATAACTATTTCAGACATCAGGTTATTCAGGGATATGTACACGATATGGCAGCAGCAATGGAAGGCGGGGTTGCTGGACATGCAGGGATTTTCTCTAATGCAATGGATGTGGCCAAAATGATGCAGCTATTTTTACAAAAAGGAAATTACGGTAACAAACAATATTTCTCTGAGCAAACATTTGATACTTTTAATACTTGTTATTACAAAGACAAAGGAGTTTTAAGAGGTTTAGGTTTTGATAAAAGAGTTGGAAAAGATGGTCCTACTTGCGGTTGTGTTTCTGAGTCTAGTTTTGGACATACCGGATTTACAGGAGACATAGCTTGGGTTGACCCAGAAACAGAAATTGTTTATGTGTTTTTATCCAACAGAACCTATCCCGAAGTTATTAATGAAGAGAATAAATTATCCAGAGGAAAAATCAGAGAAGATATTCAGAGAATAATTCAGGACGCAATTATAAAATAAAAACCTATTAGGCATAATTTATAGTTTTTTATCTAACACATAGAAACATAGATTTTGTTCCTAAAGAAGAATACAAAAAGAAAAACATTTCTTTCGCATAGATAGCTTATGTGCTTTTTAAATAAGTGAAACGTCTATTTTTTGAGATTTAAAAGCTATGTTACTATGTGTTAAAAATAATTCCATTTATTAAAAAACAAAAATCATGAACGCAAATCTGGAATCACTGTATAAAATTGCTCAAAAACCTTCCCGAACTATTATCGGATTAATGTCTGGTACGTCTTTGGACGGTCTTGATGTGGCTTTATGCGAAATCTCAGGTTCTGGCGAAAGCACAGAAGTTCGATTAGTTCAATTTGATACTGTAGATTATTCAGAAGAAATAAAATCGGAAATCAGAACTGTATTTGCTAAACAAACAATTGATTTTCAGAAACTGGTTTTATTAAATGAATGGATTGGAGTTCTTCATGCCAATATGATTTTGGAATGTTTAGAACGTTGGGGAATCCCAACCAACAAAGTCGATTTGGTAGCTTCACACGGACAAACTGTTTTTCATGCACCAAAGATTTTACATCAACAAGATAAATTCCCAAACGCTACTTTGCAAATTGGCGACGGTGATCATATTGCTGTAAAAACCGGAATTATAACCCTTTCAGACTTTCGTCAAAAGCATCTTGCTGCGGGAGGCGAAGGAGCACCACTTGCCGTTTATGGAGATTACTTTTTGTTTGGGAAAAAAGGCGAAAATCGTATCATGCTTAATATGGGTGGTATTGCAAATTTTACCTATTTGCCATCAAGCAGTAGTCCCGAAGAAGTTTTTGTTACCGATACAGGAACAGGAAATACACTAATCGACGCTTTTACCAGACTCTCATTTCCTGATAAAGCCTATGATAAAGATGCCGAAATCGCAAAACAAGGCAAAGTAAATAATTCTCTTTTAGAAGCTTTAAAAGCCGATGAGTTCTTCCTTGCCTCTTTCCCGAAGACTACAGGACCTGAACTTTTTAATATAGAATATGTTAGAAAAGCGCAAACCGAGAGCAATACAAACGATATTTCTGTTGAAGATTTATTAGCAACATTAACCCGATTTAGCGCCGAAACAATAGCCAGTGCTATACATACAGCTATAAACAACACAACATATTCTGCCGAAAGTTTTACAATTTATATGTCAGGCGGAGGTGCACACAATCCATTACTGGTAAGTTGGCTTAAAGAATTGTTGCCATGTACTTTCTCCAATACTGATTCTCTAGGAATTTCAGGAGATGCAAAAGAAGCCATATTGTTTGCCATTTTAGCAAACGAAACTGTTTCTGGTGGAACTTCAGATTTTGGAACACGCAAAGGAATTCCATCTGTATCGATGGGGAAAATTTCTTTTCCTAGTTAAAATAAAGAACTACTAAAAGTTTACGCTTTTATATAATTAATGAAACCAAAAAATAAACTAAACCAATGACAAAAGAACGTTTAATATCACTCGATGTATTTAGAGGATTTACGATTTTATTAATGACTATTGTTAATAACCCAGGAAGCTGGGCTTCTATATATCCGCCTTTAGAACATGCCGAATGGCACGGCTGTACTCCTACCGATTTAGTTTTTCCTTTTTTTATTTTTATAATGGGAACAGCAATCCCGTTTGCAATGCCTACAAAACATCTTGATTCAGGTGTTTTTAATAAAATTTTGGTTCGTTCGTTACGTATATTCTGTTTAGGATTATCTTTAAATTATTTCAGCCGAATCCAATTGTTTGGTCTGGAAGGAATCCCTTTATTGCTTCTTAGGTTAAGCATAACATTTGCAGTAGCTTATGCCCTTTTAGGAAACTTTACTTTAAAAATTAAAACATATCTTGTTTTTGGGATCTTCGCCTTACTATTGTTTTTAGCTTATAGCAAAATAGAAGCCTTTGAAGACGTAAGAATCCCTGGAGTTTTACAACGTATCGGGATTGTATATTTCTTTACTTCATTATTATATCTAAAAACAAATTTAAAAACACAACTTCTGGTTACAGCTTCAATTTTGTTGATTTACTGGATTTTAATGGCTTTTGTACCTGTTCCCGGATTTGGCGATCCTAATTTTGATAAAGGCACCAATCTGGCTGCTTGGTTAGACGATTTACTTTTGAACGGACACTTATGGAGTTTCTCTAAAACTTGGGATCCAGAAGGAATCTTAAGTACTTTACCAGCAATTGGTACAGGAATTCTCGGAATGTTTATAGGTCAAATATTAAACCTAAAAATTACAAAAACTGAGATTCTAAAAAAATTAGCCATTTCAGGAATTGTACTCTTGGTTATTGGTATGCTTTGGAACATAATATTCCCAATAAACAAATCACTCTGGACAAGTTCTTATGTTTTATATACAGCTGGTATAGCTACAATATGCTTAACCATTTTATACTATATAATAGATGTAGCAAACTATACAAAATGGACTAAACTGTTTTTAATTTGGGGAGTAAACCCAATGATTGTATTTTACTTCTCGGGAATAATCCCTAGAGTTTTGAGTTCTATTAAAGTTCAAAGTCCAGATATAGCGGCAGAAGAAATCAATCTTCAAGCCTTGATTTACAAATTTGGAATAGTGCCTTGTTTTGAAAATCCGCTAAATGCATCATTAGCTTATGCAATATCATACGCTATTTTTTGGTCACTTATACTTTGGGTTTTCTATAAAAAGAAAATGATTTTTAAAGTATAAAATATACAGTAAATTTTTTTTTTAGTTTTTTTGGGGGCGCCATGAATTACACAAGTTTTCACAAATCTGAATATTCAAATTGAATATTCACTATGTTCAATTGACATAAAACATTAGTGTAAATCTGTGTAATTTGTGGCAAACCTTTTTATAAAGAAATCCACAAAATTATTTTAATCTGTGGCTAAAAAATAGTCATGAACACATTTTAAAGCATCAAAATGAAATTGAAACAATTATTCTTTGGATTTGTATTTATCGGACTTCTTTTCTCTTGTTCTTCAAACAAGAAAAAAGACAATTCCTCAATTACATCAAATAGTGATAAAGTTCTGATACGTGAGGATTTTAAAAAACATTTTGATAATTGCAATGCCGAAGGCTCAATTGCTGTTTATGATAATAACAACCATACTTGGATTTTATCTGACACAACTACTACAAGAAAAGAAACCTTACCAGCATCTACATTTAAGATTATTAATCTTCTTATTGCATTAGAAACAAAAACCATTGCCAGCGAGAATGAGATAGTAAAATGGCCAGGAAGTACTGATACTATAAAATATGATTTCCGACCAAGTATTTACCACGATATAACGGTAAAAGAAGCTTTTGAAGTTTCGGCAGGATGGGCATTTATAGAATTAGCGAAAAAGATTGGTAAGGCCAATTACAAAAAATATTTAACGCTTTGTAATTACGGTAATCTAGACCTCTCACAAACAGATGCTGACTTCTGGAATTTTGGTGCTTTCGGAATTTCGCCAATCAATCAAGTTGAATTTCTTAAAAGACTTTACGAAGGAAATCTTCCTTTTTCTAAACGAAACATCGAAATAGTAAAAAAGGTAATGATAACTGAACAAAATACGGAATATACTATTCACTCTAAAACGGGTTGGACTAGAGAAAACGGAATCAATACGGGTTGGTGGGTTGGTTATATCGAGAATAAAAACGGAACTTACTTTTTTGCAACACGCCTTATACAAGACAGAAAATTAAATAGTACTAATTTCGGTCCTTGCCGAAAAGATATCACTAAGTCTGTGTTTAGGGATTTGAGGATTATACAACCTTAACCTATTCCCTACTTATTTAGTTTTACGTAGAGTAAATGACTATACTTCCCTAAGTACAAATCATTTGGATGATTAAAAGTAATTATGTTACTACTACCATTTAATTTTCCTTCTATTTTTCGATTTAAGAAACTAAACTCTATGATAATTCCGTTATCATTCATAGTTTTTTCAGCTTTCCAAGTACCTTTAGAACTTTCTTTTTTATCATAATTCTTTAGCTCAAAAGTTTTGTCTCGATTTAATAATAACAATCTATATTCTTCAACTTTAACTAATGAATCTCTTATTACAAATTTATCTATTTCGTACTTTCCTATTATTTGATTTTCATCAATTTTAGAAGAACAACCCGTTATAATTCCTAACAAAATAATTAAATATAAATTCTTCATATTTTTAATTGTTTTCGTGAATTCCAGTTGGTGTATTTCATTGGTTAACTGAATACAAAATCATTAAATTTATTCATCTTTTGAAATCCTTTTTTTAGCAAATCTCAAAACTAGTATTACTAGAATATCTAATACTATAAATCCTGCTATACTTAAATCTGTTTCGAGTGGTATTTCGTGACCTGAACCATGAGCAAGAAACCAAATTACGGCAAAAAATACAAGCAAGGTGTAAAACAATACCAAGGCAATATTAATTATGATTTTCATTAATTATTCTCTTTATTTTAATTTTAAATTATTCGTAAAATAATTTCCACATATAATCAGACGATATTTCTGAGCGATTAAAGAAAGTCAAAGACATAAATCTTAATAGTTTTTATAAAATATTCTAATCTGGGATATTACCAAAAAGACAATCTAAAGATTAACTTTTTGATAATGAAATTAAACTTTATCCTTTATTACATCAGACTCCATAAATTCTTCTATCAAATTTCTTAAAAGTTCCAAAGAGTAGCTATCATTAGCACTATAAAGTCTAATAATTCTTTCAGGGTCAATATTTTTCAACCCATCTTCCGCAAATTTTTCATGAATAAAATTACCAAAAGACTCAAAAAAATCATAGACTATTGAATCACTTTTACCGCTTGAATATCCTCTAAAAAAGATAAAAAAAGATTCTACATTATGAATAGAAAACATTGCTGGTCTTTTTGATACATATTGAATTAAATCAATATTTTCTAGTATTGTATTATTTTCCATTTTAAAATTTTATTTCTTAAATATTTAGCCTCATTCCTTTTATCACTCTACTTATGCCTTATGAACCGTATTTATTTTTTCAATAAAATGAAATACCGAAATAAAAACTATAGTTGCAATTAATTGATAAAAAACATCATCCAATTTTGTAAACTTTGCTAGAGTCAAATAACAAATAACCATTGATAATATCCCAATGATTAATCCATAAATAGCATATATAATTTTATTCTTTTTACTCATGATAAAAAAATAGATAACACTCATAACGATAGTTACTTGAAATCTTACAATTATCCCACCGTCTTTCCCGTGGTAATAATCTAAATCGGGTAAATTTATCTTATAGTCAATATAAAAAATGATGACTAGATTCATTAAAATTAACAGCAGTATAATAAAACTTCTTTTCATTTATTACTTAGTTTTAAAAACTTAAAAATAAAAAATACAAAAAGAATTACAGCGCAATTTACCATTAGATTACCAATTCCTGTAAAACCAAATTGTCTATATCCTTCAGAAACATAAAACTGATAATATATTGCAGGATACCCAATTACTAAACCATGATTAAAGGGAGGAAATCCAAAAAAAACACTATACAAAAGAGTCGACAATAAATATAAAACTCCAATAATTATAATTTGAAAAAAATTAGCTTTCATAAATTTTATTTTTCACAATTTACCTTTCCAAATTAACACTTCATCTATTCAAAAAAAAAACACACTCAACTAATAATCAATAATTTATTTTTCACAAACTTATAGAAAAGCAGATAATAGAGAATTTATCCATAGCCTTATTTATGACAAAATAAGACATAGTTTGATTACCTACAAGATACTATTACTCCAAACAATTTCTTGAAATAAAAAAGAAAACAATTTAAAGATAAATAGATCATCACAGAATAAATAAATAAATAAATTAAATAAATAATATTTTTCATACTGTGTTATTCAATAATAATCGATACATTCGTATTGTATTGATTTTCAAATACATAAAACCATAAGCGTTTAGTTTCTAATAAGCTATCAGGATTCCCCATTACAATATCATCTACAACAGGATATAAGTTATTTTATACGAGTTGTTTGAAAATTGACAATACCACACCGCTTTCCTTACTATTATTTATAACCTAAAAATTAATTAATCTTATGAAAGAATCTGCTTTAGTAACACCTACGCTTACGGATGAACAGTTGCTTACCAAAACGCAACAATACACGTTTAAATACTTTTGGGATAATGCATCAAGTTCAGGAATGGCACACGAACGCATTCCTGTTTCGGGAACAGCTGGAAATACCGTTACCTCAGGCGGTTCTGGATTTGGAGTAATGGCTATTTTAGTAGGCATAGAGAGAGGATTTATAACCAGAGAGCAAGGTCGTCAGCGTATTGAAAAAATTGTCGATTTCTTAACCAACTCCGCTACTAATTACAAAGGAGCTTTTGCTCATTGGATTAATGGAAATACGGGTGAAACAATTCCGTTTAGCACAAACGATAATGGTGGTGATTTGGTCGAAACCTCCTATATGATGCAGGGCTTGATTACGGCACGTCAGTATTTTAACCAACCTACATTAATAGAACAGGCTCTTGTTATTAAGATTAATATACTTTGGAACAATGTCGACTGGAATTACTTTACATTTGGTTCTAATAAGTTGTACTGGCATTGCGATAATGCGTTACAAAATACACTCAAATTACAAGTTGTTGGTTGGAACGAATGTATGATTACCTACCTCTTGGCAATTGCTTCCCCAACTCATGCCATCGACCCTAGTTTGTGGCAAAGTGGCTGGTCATCTGGTGGTACGTATAAAACCAAGAATCAAAAGTTTTATGATATTACACTTCCTATCGGTAACGGAAATGCAAAAGGTGGACCTCTATTTTTTGCTCATTATTCATTTCTGGGATTCAACCCTAAAAATTTGAGAGATACTTATAATGATGTAAATTATTTTCAGCAAAATGTAGCTCACACACTAATAAACAGAGCCTATTGCGAACAAAATCCGCTAGGATATAAAGGATATGGCGAGAACAAAGCTTGGGGATTAACTGCCTCTGATGGAAATATAAGTTACAGCGCCCACTCACCCGGAAACGACAAGGGAGTAATTGCTCCAACCGCAGCCATATCATCAATGCCCTATACTCCGAAAGAATCATTAGCCGCTCTAAGGTATTTTTATGAAAAATTGGGAACAAAAATCTGGAACGAAAAAGCAGGATTTATAGACTCTTTTAATGAAACTGTCAATTGGGTCGATGGTAGTTATCTTGCTATCGATCAAGGTCCGATTATTTGTATGATCGAAAATTACCGCTCGGGTTTGCTTTGGGATTACTTTATGTCGGCTCCCGAAATTCAGACCGCTCTTGGTAAACTGAACTTTAAACCAGATTATTATCCTCGTCCAATAATTAGAGAGCCTCTCATAATTGATAATTTTGAAAATGGACAAATTAACTTTACAGATAAAATAAACATAAACCCTGCTCGCGATATGCAAATTACGGTGGTAGATAATCCAGATAAAACAGGATCTAACCAAAGTAATAAAGTCCTGAAATTTAAACGGACAGATAATACCGCTAAATGGGCAGGATTTTACTGTACGCTGAATCAGCCTCTCACAGAGTATAAGTATTTGTACATGAAGTATTATCGCAATAATCCGAATTCTCAGATTAGACTTAATATTTCAACTGAATTCATGTCACAAAGTCCATTAGATAAAGTAAACGAATGGGGAGTTGCAGTCTTTGATTTATTAACGAATAAAGTAAAAGATATCTCGGCTTTTGGTATTCAGCCCGATTTTACTGATAATCGTGCCATTGGAGATATTGTATACATTGATAATTTAACTTTTAGCGATACCGAAATTGATATTGATCCTTTTTACAATAACAATCCTAAAGAACTTGTAGCAACTGATATACAAACAGATTCAATTACTTTATCGTGGGATGAACTTCCCGGAATCACTTCGTATGATGTGTTTAAAGAAGGTATTTTTCATCAAAATGTTGCCCATACTTCGATCACCATTCATAACCTGAATGCTTTTGATATTTACTTTTTCTCGGTAAGAGGACGAGATGACAACCAAAATCTTTTTACAAAACTCAGTAATAATCTTTATGTGGCAACGCTGGAAACAAAAGCCCATAAAGACGCAAGAATGGCCTGGTGGCGTGAAGCTGGTTTTGGACTATTCTTGCATTGGGGTGCTTACGCTGGACTTGCAGGATTTTATAAAGGACCAACTTTAATGAAATCCGGTCCGTATACAGGGCCTGATTACTGGATGAAAGATTACTATTCTGCTTATCGTCCTGAATGGATCAATCCTGATGGAACTATTAAAATCGATCCTTCTACAGGAGAACCTTACCAACGCGGTCAATATGCCGAGTGGATTATGTTTGCAGCTCAAATTCCCAGAGTCGAATACAAATCACGCTGGCAGCAAAACTTTACAGCACAAAACTTTGATGCAACCGAATGGGTAAGAATGGCAAAAGATGCTGGCATGAAATATATTGTTATTACTGCCAAACATCACGAAGGTTTTGCCTTGATGCATACCCATCACGTAGGATACAATATTCAGGATGATACCAATATTACAGCCGATGTTTTAAAAAATCTGGTCACTGTAGCTCATGCTGCAGGATTAAAAATTGGGTTTTATTATTCGCAATGTCTGGACTGGATGAATCCGGGAGGAATGGGATGGATTCCTCAAAATACGACACCAAGTCATGAGGCTTCTTATGAGGATCAAGCAACATATACTGATACCATTGTAATACCTCATATCCAGACCATGATTAACGATTATGGTGTTGACTTACTTTGGTGGGATATGGGAGGCGGTAGCACACCCGAATTCCGCTACCGAATGATGAAGGCAATAAAAAACATCCCCGGATCAGACCGCTTGATATTCAATAACCGAATGGAAGATGGTTTGACTGGAGACTATGCTACTCCTGAACAAAACATTCCTAGTATGCCACCTAACGGGAATGGAACAGATTGGGAAACATGTATGACCATGAATGATAATTGGGGATATGATGCATACGACCCGCGCTGGAAAACAGAAACAGATTTGCTTCAAAAATTGATTGATATTGTGAGTAAAGGAGGTAATTTCTTGCTCAACATTGGTCCTGAAGGAGACGGAACATTCCCTCCACAAGCTATAAACAGACTTGATGGTTTTGCAGCTTGGATGATTATAAATAAAACGGCTATCGAGAAAGCAGATCCAAGTCCATACACAAAGCAATTGCCTTGGGGACGAGCTACCCGAAAAATTATAGACGGAACTCAATACCTATACCTACATGTATTTACTGATAATTGGCCCGAAAATGGAAATTTAGTTGTTCCTAGCCTTCGTGAAGGTAGCATTGTTAAAGCCTATTTTCTTGCCGATACTACCAAAACAGCACTGAATATAGCGCCTAATGAAAATGCTTCGGGATATATTATTCCAGTACCTGCCAACCCTATAGATAGTATTAGTACAACGATTGTCTTAGAAATGTCAGGAATTATAGATATACTAATCAACTTTGTTAAGCAATTCAAAGATGGCACACTTAATCTGAATGCTGTCGATGCTATTGTAAGTGGACTCAGTATCGAAAATGGTCCCCTTTATAATCTTGGCGGATGGACTGATGATACTAAATTTGCTACTTGGCATGTGGAAGTTACACAACCCGGAAACTTTATTTTGGATGCTGTTGTATCTGGCTATTCGGGACAGTTTGTTCTGAAAGTAAACGGAGTAGATCAAGGACCTTATCCGTTTACAATTTCAACAGGTGGTTTTACTAATTATCAAACCTTATCTATAGGAACAGTTAATTTACCTATTGGTGTTTATGACATCGAATTACATCGTATTTCAAACGGAGGTTGGGATCCTGTTAATGTGCGTCAAATTTCGATTCATCTTCCAGTCGATACAACTCCTATTATCAATCAAAATGCAGATAGAACGCTTGTGCTTCCTGCTCAAAATGCCATACTACACGGAAGTGGTATCGTGATAGAACATGCTCCAAATTATAACATTGGCGGATGGACAAATGCAGCAGCTTATCCAGCTTGGAGAGTTAAAGTGAATACAGCAGGTATTTACCATTGGAAAAGCGAACTATCCGGTTATTCAGGTAAATTTCAATTGGTGATAAATAATGTTTCAACTATTAAATATCCATTTACTACAACTAGTAATAATTTCAACAACTATCAAATCGACCAGTTGGGAGATGTTCATCTGGAAGAAGGAATTTATTATATCGAATTGCACCGTATTTCCAACGGAGGCTGGGATCCTGTAAATGTACGTAACATTACCTTTTACCAAGATCTGCTTTAATAGGCAATCGATCTAATAAAAAAATAGTTATACATTAGCAATTACATGCTAATAAACTGTATCTCTATCAAATAGAGATACAGAAACTATTTTATTATATATAAAATTAGCTGTAACTTGAAACAAAAAATACATCTGCAACACATTAATTATACATATGATTAAACTTAGAAAAGTGATTATTATTGGAATTGCAATATTTTGCAGTAGTTGCAATAAAAAAAATGAAGTTGTAAAACCAAAGATAGAACAAGACGTTAAAGACCAAAAGCATTTAGTTTTAGAGTATCACAAAAATCATTTCAAAAAGCTACGAAATGAAATGGATAGAATAGAAATTTCTCTATATAAAATTAAAGACGATACTCGGCAGGACACAACAAAACTTGTTAGATTAGACAGAATACTTGATAAAAAGAAAATAAAAGAATTTGATTCATTATTTGATTCTACAAAAAATGAAGGGTATTGCTGCTGTCCTAAAACTCATTATATAATCGATTTATTTAAGCAACAAAAAAGACTAAAAAGATTTAATGTTGATACTTTAAGAGTAAAAGACAAAGCCTTTATTTTTGATACAAGTTATCAAACATCTTATATAATTCCTTTAACTGTTTGGAACAATTTCATAACTGACTCTAGAGTTGTTTCTAGTAATAAATAAGATGAAGTTTCTAAAGAAATTTAAAAAACCTATTTCAGTACGAAATAGGTTTTTCAAATCCATTAGTGAATTTTTCAAAATATTGAGCAATTTCTAATAATTTCTTATCTGTCCATTTTTTGGAATGTATTTGAACTCCAACAGGCATTCCGTTTTTCTTTTTTCCAATCGGGATAACGACTATTGGATGTCCCGAAAATGCAGTAGTAAAGTTAAAGGAAGCGAGGGCTTTAGTATAGCCTATTTTTTTATTATTAACGGTAAAAGGTTTTCCCGCATTTTGATGTTTATAAGCTTCAAAAGAACAAACTGGCGTAATCCAAACGTCATAAGTTGTCAAAAAATCATTATAAATTTTAGAAAAATCATCTTTATAATCTATTGCTTTTGCATAATCGATGTTGGACAAACGTTGTCCCAAAGCCATTCCTTTTGCCCACAAATGGTCTCTATATTTCAGACGAATAAACGCATACATAAAGCTGGCTAATAACGGTACTTTGGGATTGTTAATTCCTATTTCAAATCCAATAATTTTACTGCATTCTAAATAGGCTTTTTGTTCGTCATATTTTGGGTGGTCAATAATTAAAATATGATTTTCATTTTTTATCTTGGTTATAAAATCCCTAAACAATTCTAAATATTCAGTGTCAACTTCTGTATCGTTTATGGTTTCAGAATAAGCAATAGTTAAAGATTGTTTGTTCCATTCACTAATGTTTAAATTAGTTGGAAACAATTCGGGAAGTTCATATTTCGTGTTATTCCCTAAAACTTCCATCATTAAAAGTAAGTCTGTAGCATTTTTTGCAAAAGGACCAGGTGTAATAATATGTCGCCTTCCTTGTGGTTTGTTTTTGACTTTTAGATGACCTCTATTAGAAAGAAAATTTTCGGATGGACGCAAACCACAAATACCATTAAAATGAGCAGGAACTCTAATCGATCCACCAGCATCAGCTCCTAATTCCAAAGGACTAAAACCTGAAGCTACCGAAACTGCTGAACCACCAGAACTTCCTCCTGCAACTCTCGAAATATCGTACGGATTATTCGTTTGTCCGTTCCAAAAATTAGTGCTTTGCCAGTCAAGACAATAAAGTGCAGTATTTGTTTTTCCAATAATAATAGCTCCTGCATCTTTCAATCTTTTAACCAATTCTGCATCTTCTGTAGCAACATAATTTCTCGAAAGAGGATCTCCATTTGAATTTTTTAATCCATTTACCAAGAAACTATCCTTTACAGTTATTGGTAATCCATGAAGGAGTCCAAGACTTTTCCCTTGTTCAATAGCTAAATCTTTTTCCCTTGCTTCATTTAAAATTTCTTCTTTTTCTCTTAAATCTGAAATAGCATTAATTCTAGGATTAAATTTTTCTATATGGTTTAAAAAAGCGGTAACAGTTTCTACAACTGTTATTTCTTTCGCTTTTATTTTTTTAACGAGCTCTGTCGCACTTTCAAATACAATATTTTTCATTATCTTTTTTTACAAAGCTCAGTCAAATATATTTGTATCTTTTTGACAAATATCAAAATCGCATTTTATTTTTCGGCTCTAATTCTACTTAATGTTTCTTGTGTAATACCTATATAAGATGCAATGTATCCTAAATTAACTCTTTGTTGAAGCGAAGGAAATTTGTTGTTTAGCTTTACATAACGCTCTTTTGCTGAGTGAAAAAGTAAATCTTCAATACGTTCTGCAATATCTATATAGATGTTTTCTAGAAAAATACGAGCATATTTTTCATAATGGGGTTTATCTTCTAGTAATTTTATCCAATCATAGTAGTTCACATATGACAAAGAAGTATCTTCTAATAATTCAATATTATACCGACTTTTTTTTCTTTGGATAAAACTATCAATAGCTGTTATAGTTGTATTTTCTATCGCAAAATGAGCCGTGATATCTTTGGCGTCCTTGTAATAAAATGCTCTTGCCAATCCTTTATGCAGGATAAAAAATTGATTACAAATAGTTCCTTCACGGTGTAATAAGTGCTTGCTTGGAAATTCCTGAAAAGTCATTAGTTTACTAAAATCTTCAAAGAAATCTGATGAAATTTGGTCAGATAAATTTAAGTTGTCGAATATCAATTTTCGTTATTTTGGGTTAATAATATCATCAACTTCAGACTATTGAAATAAACCTTCAGTAGCACCATTGTTGAGTTTGATTACTTACGAAGATAAATAAAAAGAATATTATGACTATAAAAAAGTACCCTGATGCATTAAGAGAAAATTAAACCTACATTGGTATATCCTATAATTACGGACTTCGCTGTATGGAATTAGAATCGTGCGTTTACAAGAAAAGAAAATGCCTTATAAATAAGGCGTTTTCTTTTAAAATAAAGTGAAAATTGTGACCCTGACGGTACAAAATCCGAACCAATTATTGGAAGATTTAAAGATTTTGAATGATGTCTAATTTTGCAATTTGAATTTAATATCACTATTGGTTAGAGTTGAGTTCTCGCTAATTCATCAAAGTAACAATAACGCCAAGATTTACAATCGTATTAGTACGAAAAGTATTTAATAAATAAAAAGTCCATTTGGTGGTTAATGAAATAAAAATTCTATTTTTGAAAACAAATAACACTGACATCTGTCAGACATAGCGCCCCAATTTAGTGTAGATAAGTCGGCTATCGTCAGACATATATACAAGTTGGCGGCAAGCAGAAACGAACATTCGTACGTACCAATAAGAAACATATGAAAATACGAAAAATAGAACTAAATGACGTTAAGAATTTATCCGAGCTTTTTAATGACTACCGAATTTTCTATGAAATGGAATCTGACTTGGAAGGGTCAGAGAAATTCCTGCTTGAAAGAATTAAAAACAAGGAATCCGAGATTTTTGTAGCTGAGAATCCAGAAAACAACTTAATTGGTTTTGTTCAAATGTATCCAATTTTCTCATCGACAAGAATGAAAAGACTTTGGCTTTTGAATGATTTATTTGTTGTTGATAATCACAGAGGACTTGGCGTTTCGGTTTTGTTAATCAATAAAGCAAAAGAACTTTGCATAGAAACCAATTCTTGTGGAATAGTTTTAGAAACTGCAAAATCAAACGATGTTGGAAACAAACTATATCCAAAAGCTGGATTTTCAATGGACTTAGATCATAATTATTATTCGTGGAATAACAAATAAAAAAAGAATGTTAGAAATTAGACCTATTTGTGAACATTGCGCAAAATCTTTACCAAACGAAAGTGAAGAAGCAATGATTTGTACTTTTGAATGTACTTATTGTAAGGATTGTGTAGACAATCTCTTAGAAAATGTTTGCCCAAATTGCGGAGGTGGATTTGAGAAAAGACCAATTAGACCGAAAGAATTGCTACTGAAATATCCATCCAAAATAGAACCTCTACTAAAGCCAGTTAATTTAATTGAGTTTGAAGTTTTGAAGAGTAAAAACAAGGATTTAGAACCCAACAAACGATAATACCATCCGCCAACAGCAGTTTGGGTAGATTGGAGCTTTAGTGGAATTACCGTAAACAATCACGTTTACGTTCAGTCAAAAATACTCTACTTAAAAGTCCCCAGCTGCGAAACGTTTGTGGTCATTGTACAGCAGAATAAGGAATCTAGCGCTAATCAAAAAAAATGAACAAAATATATTTACAAGTAATTTTTATTCTCTGACTTACAAATTGTGCAACACAAAAACAGAAAATAACGAACAATCAGACAAATCAGAATTATACAGTTAAAATTGATAGCTTGATCTTATTCGACAATTCAAGAAACTGTATTGTACCGGTTCCTTTCTACACGCCAAATTCAGCCAAAAAAATAACAAGTAATCATTTTCAGTCATGGTTATTATCAAAACAAAGGAAGTTCAAATTTGAAATATTCATATCTGACTAAGTTCCTTGTTTCAGAAGGCTATTGTGGGATTTAAATTCATTTTAAAATAAAAAACGCCTTTAAAATAAGGCGTTTTGAAATGAATTAGCAATTAATATGTGACCACGGTAGGGTTCGAACCTACAACCCTCAGAGTCGAAATCTGATATTCTATCCAGTTGAACTACGCAGTCATTTTGATTATAGATTATTGAAATTCAGATTTTAGATTCCCGATTAGGAATCTAAAATCCAAACTATAAAATTCTTATACTAATAATTTCTTTACAATAGTCGAAATGGTTTTTCCTTCAGCAGTTCCACCCAATTGAGCAGAAGCCAATCCCATTACTTTGCCCATTGAAGCAATTCCTGAAGCTCCAGTTTCTGCAATGATTTTTGCAATAACTGCTTCTACTTCTTCTTCGCTTAATTGTGCAGGCAAGAATTTCTCGATTACAGCAATTTGTGCCAATTCTGGCTCTGCTAAATCTGGACGGTTTTGCTCTGTAAAAATTCTAGCGCTTTCTTTACGAGTTTTAACTAATCTCTGAAGTAATTTAATTTCATCATCTTCAGTTAATTCTTCTTTAGATCCTGAAGCTGTAGCAGCCAATAACATTTCTGATTTGATAGCTCTTAAAGCCTCTAATGCAACAGTATCTTTTGCTCTCATGGCGGTTTTAATTTCGTCCATGATTTGTGTTTGTAAACTCATCTGATTTATATTTTTTAATAAGCTAGGCTTATATGATTTGAAAATTTGATTTTTGAATTCAAAATCCCGAAGAATCGGTATAAAATTCAGCCGATTTTAATTCTGTGCGAAGATAAAAAAAATAACCCGAAAATTAAATTCAATTTTCGGGTTACCTCATTTTGATTTTATAATATTAATCTACGTTGTCATGCAAAAATGAATTGTTAGAACGCAACTGTAAATCATTATTACTATCTGTTCCTACAGAGATTCTAGAATTTGTGTTATTCTGTGAACTGTTAGAAAGATCAATACCCAATCTCTTATAGGCTGGCTCTTTCTCTAGTTCTTCAACTCTAGAAACGTTATTATGGAATTTATAGTTAAATTCTTTTAATTTCTTTCTTCTTTCGTCAGCTCTCAAACGTAATGTTTCTTCGATAGTTAACTCCATTGGAGATACTTCTGCAGAAAAATTAGTTTCAGGCACAACTGCTCTTTGGTGAACTGTAATATTAAGTTCTTCTGGAATAACTTCCTCAATTACCTTTTCAACAGGTTTTGATGAACTTAAATCATTCTCAAGTTCCATATACTCTTCCAAAGAATATTTGATAATACCTTTATCCGAAAGTTCTGTAACTGGAACAAATTGAACTGGCTGATTTACTTTAATATCACGTGTTTCATTTGATAATTCAAATAAAACTCTAGTATCTTCAACTACAGGTGGAGCTTTAACTTCTGGCTCAGTTCTAAAAAGAGGCAAGTCAAAAGAAAAAGTAGTTTGTTCCTCTTTTTCAATGATTCTCTGTTGAACAGCTCTTACAGGGGCAACTTCAGGAGCTGAAATAGTAAAATCAATATCTGTAATTGGAGAAACGATTTCAAAAGTCACATCTAAATTTTTAATAAATTCAGACATTACAACTAATTCATCTTCGTTAATCACTGGTGTTTGAACAATCGGTGCAACAGGTGTAGGTGCTGGTGTATCGTCGATTAGTTCAAAAACTATTTTATCTTCTGGTTTTGGTGTTGAAGGGGTTTCAGCATTCAAATCAAAAGTAGTAACTGTTTTATTCGTTAAATTATGAACACTTCTTTGCTCATCTTCTAGCGTATGGATAATTTTTTTAGGCTCAGTATTTACGATTTCGTTTTGTTGTTCCACATCAAAACCTGTCGCAATAATAGTAACAGCAATAGCATCACCAAGAGTTTCGTCTTCACCAACCCCCATAATGATATTTGCGTTAAAACCTGCCTCTACCTGGATATGATCATTGATCTCTCCAATTTCATCAAGTGTAATCTCGTTAGAACCTGAAACGATAAGCAACAATACGTTTTTAGCTCCCGTAATTTTATTGTCATTTAACAATGGAGAATCTAATGCCGAAATAATAGCATCTTTTGCTCTGTTTTCTCCAGATGCAGTAGATGATCCCATTATAGCAGTTCCACTATTAGACAATACTGTTTTAGCGTCACGTAAATCGATATTCTGAGTATAGTGATGCGTAATAACTTCAGCAATACCTCTTGAGGCTGTTGCCAAAACTTCATCAGCTTTAGAGAATCCTGCTTTAAAACCAAGATTTCCGTAAACTTCTCTTAATTTATTATTATTAATTACAATTAATGAATCGACTTGTTTACGTAACTTTTCGATACCCAAAAGCGCTTGCTCCTGACGTACTTTACCTTCGAAAAGAAACGGAATAGTAACGATTCCAACTGTAAGAATTTCTCTTTCTTTGGATAATTGTGCAATTACTGGCGCAGCACCTGTACCGGTACCTCCACCCATACCTGCAGTAATAAATACCATCTTGGTATTGCGATCCAACATCTTCTCGATGTCTGCAATACTTTCGATAGCCGACTGTTGTCCTACATCTGGATTGGCACCTGCTCCTAAACCTTCTGTTAAGTTAACCCCTAACTGAATTTTATTAGGCACGGAACTATTTTGTAGCGCTTGTGAATCTGTATTACAAACGATAAAATCTACTCCTTTAATTCCTTGTTTAAACATATGGTTTATGGCATTACTACCTCCACCTCCTACACCGATAACTTTTATTACATTTGATTGATTCTTTGGTAAATCAAATGAAATGCTTCCAAATTCTGAGTTGCCCATCATATTTTTGGTTTTTTGATATTAAATATTAATTCTTGTATTATTTCAAATCGCTTATTCAGCGTTGTCTAAAAAATCTTTGATTTTATCGACATAGCGGTCAAAAAAGGATCTTCTTATTTTTGTTTCAGTCGATTCTTCCTTAACTACCTTCTTCACTTCTTCAACAGTTTCTACATAAGATTCTTCAACCTCATAATGTTGCTGTTGTACCGGGGCTCTATGTACTGGTGCCTTTGGTTGTTCTATAACATCCAATCTTACGGCACTTTGAGTTCTATTTTCTATGCTGTTCATTACTAAACCAACAGCTGTAGCGTATAACGGACTAGAGATTTCTTCGTTAGAATTTCCTGCCAAATGCTCATTTGGGTAACCAATTCTGGTATCCATTCCTGTAATGTACTCTACTAATTGCTTAATGTGTTTTAGTTGAGCTCCACCACCTGTAAGAACAATTCCTGCAATTAATTTTTTACGAGGATCTTCATGTCCATAAGCTTTTACTTCTGTAAAAACCTGATCTACAATTTCGACAACACGAGCATGAATTATTTTTGATAAATTTTTCAAAGAAATTTCTTTTGGCTCTCTTCCTCTTAATCCCGGAATCGAAACAATTTCATTGTCTTTGTTTTCACCTGGCCATGCAGATCCAAATTTAATCTTCAATAATTCGGCTTGTTTCTCAATAATTGAACAACCTTCTTTTATATCATCTGTAATTACATTTCCTCCAAAAGGAATTACAGCAGTATGACGAATGATTCCGTCTTTAAAAATTGCTAAATCTGTTGTACCGCCACCGATATCGATAAGTGCTACTCCTGCTTCTTTTTCTTCCTGACTCAATACAGCATCTGCCGAAGCCAATGGCTCTAATGTTAAGCCTGATAATTCAATTCCTGAACTCTGAATACATCTTCCCACGTTTCTTATAGATGAAGCCTGTCCAACTACAACGTGAAAACTAGATTCTAATCTTCCACCGTACATTCCAATCGGTTCTTTAATCTCCGATTGTCCATCAATTTTAAATTCCTGTGGTAAAACGTGAATAATTTCTTCACCTGGTAACATAGCCAGTTTATTAACTTGGTCTATTAAAAGCTGAATGTCATTCTCGCCAATTACCTCTTCAGGATTGCTTCTGCTTATGTAGTCTGTATGCTGAATACTACGAATATGCTGTCCTGCTATCCCTACAACTACATCTTTAATCTTGTAACCCGAATTATTCTCCGCTTCATGTATCGCTTGCTGAATAGATTGTATTGTTTGAGTAATATTGTTTACAACACCTCTCGCAACACCTAAGCTTTTTGATTTTCCTATTCCTAGAATCTCAAGCTTACCATATTCATTCTTCTTACCTATCATGGCAACAATTTTGGTTGTACCAATATCTAGACCTACTGCAATATTATCTTTTCCCATTATCTATTATTTTGTGCAAACTACTTGTTCCGTAAACCTAAGATCTATCCTTTTATATTTATATAACGAACTATCCAAAACAGCTTTTTGAAAAAAGGCTTTATAATTATTAAATTTTCGCTCAACATTTATCGTTCTGCCAAAATCTATCTCATAATTAAAATTTCTGTTAAGCAATTTTAAGCTACCATTAGGCATAATTTGAATCGCAATGATATTTTTTTTCAAAAATGCATCGTCAAAAATCATGCGGAATAATGTAGCTAATTCTTCGTTATTTTTCTCATTTATATTCCCCGAAACAAGAGGAACTCTAGCCGTAAAATTATCCGACAAAGGCATTTTATTACCCTCGTAATCAATATAAAACGACTCATTCCCGTTCATAATGCGGGCTATCGGCGTCTTCTGTTTTACTACTGCTTTTAGAATACCATCAATACTCACAAATACATCCGATTTTTCAATCATCACTTGCGTATTAAGGGCTTTCTCTATCTTATTCAAATCTAACCCTTCTTTTTTAATGCTAGAAGCATCTTTTTCATTTTCTATTAACAATTTATTAACCGCTTCCGGCTTAATAAAAATAGCGTTTTCTCCTACAAAAACAACAGTAGATTTCTTTAAATTTCGCTCTCCATTTCTATGTGAAGTAAACGAAAATAAAAAAATGACTACTCCAAACATGAGTATCAAACGAATATTTATCCAATTAATTAATTTCATTTAAGATGTTTTTAATTGACGGCACTAATTCTCCTAAATCACCCGCTCCAATAGTCACAATTATGGTCGCATCGCTCGCCTTAATTGATGCTAATAAATCATCTTTAGCAACTATTTTCCTGTTAGAATTACTCATTTTATCCATTAGCCATTGCGATGTAATTCCTTCCATCGGCAACTCTCTTGCTGGATAAATATCCAATAAAATCACTTCATCAAATGCGGATAAACTTTTAGCAAATCCATCTGCAAAATCTCTTGTTCTGCTAAACAAATGAGGCTGAAATACAGCCAGTACTTTTTGCCCTGGATACAACTCTCTAACCGCTTGATTTACTGCATTTATTTCTGTCGGATGATGTGCATAATCATCTATATAAACCAGTTTATCTGTTTTAATCTGATAAGAAAAACGTCTTCTTATTCCTTTAAACGAAGCCAAAGCTTTTGCAATTGCATCGGTTGATGTTCCGTATGTTTTTGCCATTGCAATAGCCATTAAAGCATTCATTAAATTATGCTTACCTGGCAATCCAAAATGCAAATCTTTAATAGTTTCTGATGGCGTTTGCACATCAAAAACATAACTTCCTTTCTCAATTCTTACATTAAATGCTTTAAACGGAGCGTCTTCGTTTATAGCACATTGAACTCCTTCAAGAGGTAATTCTTTGGTTATAAAAAGATTATTTTTATCCTCAACTTTTGAAGCAAATTCTACAAATGATTCTTCAATTGCTTCACTTGTTCCGTAAATATCCAAATGATCTGCATCCATAGATGTGATGCAAGCAATATTTGGGTGTAAATGCAAGAACGAACGATCAAATTCATCTGCCTCGACAACAGTAACAGTTTTCCCGTTTCCTATTAAGTTCGAATTATAATTCTCTACAATTCCACCTACAAAAGCAGTAACATCTGCACCACTTTCGTAAAGAATATGTCCTAAAATACTAGATGTTGTTGTTTTACCATGTGTTCCTGCTACAGCAAAAGAAAAAGTACCTTGGGTAATAATTCCTAAAACTTCGGCTCTTTTCTTAACCTGATAATTTCTTTCTAAAAAATAATTCCACTCCGAATGTGAAGTCGGAACTGCTGGCGTGATAATAACCAATGTGTTTTCTACAAAATAATCACTTGGAATTAAACTGATATTATCTTCAAAATGAATATTAATCCCACTTTCGATAAGCTCATTTGTAAGCGTTGAAGGTGTCTTGTCGTAACCTGAAACTTGTTTTCCAATGTTCTTGAAATAACGAGCCAGAGCACTCATTCCGATGCCTCCAATTCCTATAAAATAGACGTTCTGTATTTGGTTTAAATTCATTTCTTTTTTGCTTTAGGCTTTAGGAACTAAGCTTTACGCGTAGACCTTCAACTTTATGACTATTTTTTTACTTAATCAACTTTATAATTTCTGCAACAATTGCTTTTGTTGCACCTGGCATTGCCAATTTTTTTATATTCTCTCTAAGCTGTTTTTGCTTTTCTTCATCCTTCAACAACGCTTCAAAAACAATGCTAAACTCGCTATTTAACTCAGATTCTTTCAATAAAATCGCACCATTCTGATCTACAATAGCTTGTGCGTTTTTTGTTTGATGATCTTCGGCAACATTAGGTGACGGAATAAAAATGACTGGCTTTCCAACTATACATAATTCCGAAACCGACGATGCTCCTGCTCTTGAAATAATCACATCGGCAGCTGCATAAACAAAATCCATTCGTTCTATAAAATCAACCACTTTTACATTTGGCTGATTGTATTTTTTATAATCTTCAAAATATAATTTTCCGCATTGCCAGATTACCTGAACATATTGCGATAGCATATTTGGCAATTCTTTTTCTATTAATTGATTCACTCTTCGAGCACCAAGACTTCCGCCAAGAACCAACAATGTTTTTTTATTTGCATCTAAATTGTAAAATGCAATTGCTTCGTCTCTTTTGCTACCAATATCAATTAAATCCTGACGAACCGGATTACCAGTTAAAACAATTTTATCTGCAGGAAAAAAACGTTCTAAATTTTTATATGCTACACAAATTGCACTCGCTTTTTTGCTAAGCAATTTATTTGTAATTCCCGGAAAAGAGTTTTGTTCTTGAATAACTGTTGGAATTCCTGCCGAGCCTGCCATTTTTAATAACGGCCCACTAGCAAAACCTCCTGTACCAATAACTACATTTGGTTTAAATGCCTTAATTATTTTTCTTGATTGCAATAAACTACTCATTAACTTAAAAGGAAACATGGCATTCTGTAACGTTAATTTTCGTTGTAACCCAGCAATCCAAAGACCTTTTATTTCATATCCTGCTTGTGGTACTTTCTGCATTTCCATTTTGTCTTTGGCACCAACAAATAGAAACTCAGCATCAGGATATTGTAATTTTAATTCATTCGCAATTGCGATTGCAGGATAAATATGTCCTCCTGTTCCACCACCGCTTAATATGAATTTATATTTTGTCATATTTTTAAATGTTACTACATTTTAAAAATTATTATATTCTCTTCTTAACTCTAACTACCTCATAACAGCTTCCATTGGATTCTTTGCATTGTCTTCTATAGAATATGCTGCTGTTACTTCTTGACTACTTCTTACTTCATTCTCTTCTTCTAGTTGTTTGTCAATTAATTTCTGAAGTGCTTCTTCTCTTTTTTCTTTTTCTTTCAGCTCTTCTTCAATTTCTTCGTCTTTTTTGGTAACACTAATAATGATTCCAAGTGCAAAACATGTCATCCATATCGAACTACCTCCACTACTAATAAGTGGTAATGTTTGTCCTGTTACTGGCAATAATTCGACCGCAACAGCCATATTAATCATCGCCTGAAATATCATTGGAAACCCGAGCCCGACGACGACTAACTTCCCAAATAGTGTATTGGCTTTATGCGATGCGATTACAAATCGAAACAGTAATAACAAATACAAACACAAGATTGTTAAACCTCCTATTAAACCGTATTCTTCTACAATAATTGCATAAATAAAATCGGAAGATGATTGTGGTAAAAAGTTCTTCTGAACACTTTTTCCTGGTCCTAAACCTCCTAATTTTCCAGATGCAATTGCAATTTTTGCTTTCTCTATCTGATAATCATCTTCATCTGGCTTATCGGTCGTAAAATTCTCGATTCGACTTCCCCATGTTCCTACCCTGCTAAAAAAACGAGATTCTGGAAATGCTTTCGCTAAAAGAAGAAAGAACAAAAACATTACAACTCCCGAACCTATAATTAATCCGATATATTTTAAAGGATATTTACCAATGAACGTAAGCATTAATACCATCGAAAAGATAAGTGCTGTTGTCGAGAAATTGGCTGGCAAAATAAGCATCAGCGTAACAAAAACTGGCATCCAAAGCTGTATCAACGAGGTCTGAAAAGGTTCATCTTCATCTCTGGTTTTCGATAAATAACGCGCCACAAAAATAAACAACACCATCGATGCCAATGTAGAGGTCTGGAATGTAATCCCGATAAACGGAACCTGTATCCATCTACTCGCATTTGCTCCAGCAATAACAGTTCCTTTTAGAAGTGTATAGGCTAACAGAAGCCAAACTACTGGCAAAGCAACCTTCGAAATTGCTCTAAAATAATGGTATGGCACTTTGTGCACCCAGTAAATAATTAAAAACCCAATACAAATATGAGCCAAATGTTTTACCAAATAACCCAGTGTATTTCCTGTTCCGTGACCTAAATAGGCTAAATTACTACTCGCACTAAAAACAGGCATAAACGAAAACAAAGCCAATAAAGCCACAAATGACCATATTACCCTATCTCCTTTTAATTTGTTTACTAGCTCTTTCATCTTCAATTTTGTTTAAAGTTATTTTTGTTTAATGTTCAAAGTTGCTCAACCTTAAACATTAAAACTTAAACTTTTATAGATTGTGTACTGCCTGCTTAAATTGCTTACCTCTGTCTTCGTAGTTTTCGAATAAATCGAAACTTGCGCAAGCTGGAGATAATAATACTGCATCACCTTTTTCGGTTAAGCGCTGTGCTGTTTTTACAGCGTCATTCATATTATTAACTTCAACCATAATGTCAACTACATTTCCAAAAGCATCGATAATTTTTCTGTTATCAACTCCAAGACAAATAATTGCTTTTACTTTTTCACGAACTAATGACATTAATTCGTTATAATCATTTCCTTTATCAACACCACCAACAATCCAAACTGTTGGAGCATTCATACTATCCAAAGCAAAAAATGTAGCGTTTACGTTTGTTGCTTTTGAATCATTAATATATTGTACATTCTGAATTTTCAGAACTTTTTCTAAGCGGTGTTCAACACCTTGAAAATTAGATAAACTCTCACGAATTGTTGCGTTTCTGATTTGCATCAACTTAGCTACTGAACTTGCTGCCATTGCGTTTTTCAAATTATGTTTTCCTTCTAAAGCAATGTACTCAGTATCCATTGTAAACTCTTCTTGGTTAATCTTGATTTCCATTTTGTTGTTTTTTATAAATGCTCCTTCATTGAATTCTTCTGTCAATGAAAAAGGAATTAATTTTGCTTTTGTCGCGTTATTTTTAAGCCATTCGGCTGATGCTTCATCATCACCATCATAAATAAGATAATCACTTTCAGTCTGATTCATCGTTACCCGAAACTTCGAGTTAATGTAATTTTCATACTTATAATCATATCTGTCTAAATGATCTGGACTAATATTGGTTATAATCGCAATATCTGGCCTGTAATCTATAATCCCGTCCAATTGAAAACTGCTTAACTCAAGCACATAAAAATCGAATTTGTTTTCGGCTACCTGCCATGCAAAACTCTTTCCGATATTACCTCCCAATCCTACATTTAATCCTGCCGACTTCAGCAAATGATAGGTTAACATTGTTGTTGTTGTCTTACCATTACTTCCTGTAATTCCAACTGTTAAGGCTTCGGTGAAAGGTTTTGCAAACTCAATTTCTGAGATTACTTTAATTCCTTTTTCTACTAACTTCTTAACTATAGGTGATTTATCAGGAATACCGGGACTTTTCATGACGACATCGGCATTTAAAATCAAGTCTTCGGTATGCTTTCCTTCTTCCCAGGCAATTCCGTTAATAATAAGAACTTCTTTATAACTCTCGTTTATCTTCCCGTAATCGGAAACAAAAACATCGTATCCTTTCTTTTTTCCAAGAATAGCAGTACCAACACCGCTTTCTCCACCACCTAAAACAACTAACCTCATATATTATCTTAGTTTTAATGTTACGATAGACAATATGGCTAACATGATTGCAACAATCCAAAAACGGGTTACAATTTTACTTTCATGATACCCTTTTTTCTGGTAATGATGATGCAATGGCGACATCAGGAAAATCCTTCGTCCTTCGCCAAAACGTTTTTTTGTATATTTAAAATAAGCTACCTGAATAATTACCGAAGCACTTTCTGCTAAGAAAATTCCACAGAACAAAACAATCAGCATTTCTTTACGAACCGCAATTGCCAGAACAGCTATGATTCCACCTATTGTTAAACTTCCCGTATCTCCCATAAAAACAGATGCCGGATATGAATTGTACCATAGAAACCCAATTAATGCACCTACGAAGGCGGATATAAAAACGGTCATTTCTCCCGAATTGGGGATATACATTATATTGAGGTAATTCGAGAAAATAATATTTCCGGATAGAAACGTAAATATCCCGAGCGCGAGGACGGACACTGCCGAAGTTCCCGCTGCAAGACCATCTATTCCATCTGTTAAATTAGCTCCATTAGAAACTGCTGTGATAATAAAAATTACAACTGGTATAAAAATTAACCAAGCCCATTTTTCATATCCTTCACCTGTCCAAGCCAATAATTCAGCATAATCAAATTCATTATTTTTAAAGAAAGGAATAGTTGTTACCGTCGACTTTTCTTCTATTAATGCAGGAACTATAACACTTGTTGTTGACTGTACTCTATAAATATCACTATTACCAGTATCTGTTCTTACGGTAACATTTGGGCTAAAATAAAGCACTGACCCTACAATTATACCTAAACCAACTTGACCTATAACTTTAAAAATTCCTTTAAGTCCTTGTTTGTCTTTTTTGAAAATCTTGATATAATCATCCACAAAACCAATTACTCCCATCCAAAGCGTGGTCACAATTAGCAATACGATATAAATATTATGCAGTTTAGCAAACAACAAAACAGGCACAAGGGTAGCAAATATGATAATTAAACCTCCCATTGTTGGCGTACCAGCTTTTTCGTTTTGACCAGCAAGTCCAAGTTCACGAACAGTTTCGCCTACTTGTTGATTTCTTAGGAAATTGATAATTCTTTTTCCGTAGATTGTTGATAAAAGCAACGAAAGCAAGAAAGCTAAAGCCGATCTAAAAGTAATGTACTGAAAAACTCCTGTTCCTGGCACATCTAATGTTTTGTCTAAATATTCAAATAAATAGTATAGCATATATCTTGTTTTATTTGTTTAGTTGTGCTAAAATCTCCTTAACTATCTTCATGTCATCAAAATCATGACGCACCCCATTTACTTCTTGGTACGTTTCGTGTCCCTTACCTGCTATTAAAATAATATCGTTAGGCTGAGCAAGTTGACAAGCTGTTTTTATAGCTTGTTTTCGATCTGTAATTGCCAATGTTTTTTTATAATTTTGAGGTTCAACACCTTTTTCCATTTCACTAATTATAGTTTCTGGATCTTCATTTCTAGGGTTATCAGATGTAAATATTGCCTTATCACTTAATTCTGAACCAATTTGTGCCATAATCGGGCGCTTGGTTTTATCTCTGTTTCCTCCACAACCTACAACCGTAATTAATTGTTCGTTTTTAGTACGAATATCATTTATGGTTTTCAATACGTTTTCTAACGCATCTGGTGTGTGTGCATAATCTACAATTGCTGTGATATTAGAATCTGACACGATAAATTGAAAACGTCCAGAAACACTTTCTAAATCTGACAATAAACGCAACGCTTCAAGGCTATCAATTCCTAATTCAATAGCTGTTCCGTAGATCGCTAATAAATTATAAGCATTAAATGTTCCTATTAATTTTACCCAAACTTCATTATCATTAATTTTTAATAACAATCCTGATAATTGGTTTTCTAAAATTTGCGCTTTATAATCTGCATAGGATTTTAAAGCATAAGTACGCTTTTTAGCAACTGTATTTTGCAACATTACAGGTCCATTTTTATCATCGATATTTGATAATGCAAATGCTGTTTTTGGTAATGAATCAAAAAACGACTTTTTTACATCTCTATATTCTGCAAAAGTTGGATGATAATCCAAATGATCATGTGATAAATTTGTAAAAATCCCACCTACAAAATGTAAAGCTTCGGTACGCTTTTGATGAATTCCATGCGAACTTACTTCCATAAAACAATACGTAACTCCAGCTTCAATCATTTCATTTAAGTAATGATTGATTGTAATAGAATCTGGTGTTGTATGAGTTGCTTTATACTCCGTCTCGTCTACCAATATTTTTACTGTAGATAATAAACCTACTTTAAATCCTGCTTTTTTAAATAATTGATATAACAATGAAGCAATCGTAGTTTTTCCGTTTGTTCCTGTAATACCAACTAATTTTATTTTTTCTGATGGATTATCAAAATAATTAGCTGCCATAAAAGCCAAAGCCGAATTAGTGTCTTTAACCTTAATATAGGTAACCTCTTTTGCTAAAACCTCAGGTAATGTATCGCAAATAATAGCCGTTGCCCCAAGTTCAATTGCTTTTTGGATATAATCATGCCCATCAGAAAGTGATCCTCTAATAGCAACAAAAATATCATTCGTTTCTATTTTTCTAGAATCGAAATCTATTTTATGAATAGCAATATCAGTTGAACCCGTTACCGATTCAATAGCTACTTTGTATAATATGTCTTTTAATATATTCACGATAATTCTAATATTATAATTGTGTTTTTGGCTATATTCTGCCCTGCCTGAAGTGATTGATTTTTCACTTTTCCTACTCCGTTAACTTTTACTTTAAGTCCCAAATTTTCAAGCAAAGCAATGGCATCCATACCCGGCATTCCTTTTACGTCTGGAACTGACTGTTTCTTTTGCACTTGAGTATAATATGTGTTATAATTATCCTCTTGTTTTGGTATCTTACCGTCTATCTTTTTAATCGTATTTGCAGATGGTGCATCTGTAAATATTTTTTGTGCTATTCTTTTAAAAACGGGTCCTGCAACATCAGCCCCATAATAATTATTCTTAGATGTATTTGGTTTGTGAACAACTACAATACAAGAATATTTAGGATGATCTGCCGGAAAATATCCTACAAATGAAGAAGCGTAATAAAAATTTCCTTTGTCAGCTTTTCCGTAATTTACCTTAACTGTTCCTGTTTTTCCTGCCATCGAAAAATCTTTAGAATACAGCTTAGATCCAGTTCCTTTTTTAACCACATTCGCCAAAACAGCTTTTAGTTTATTAATGGTTTCTTGCGAACAAACTTTTGGATTAATAACTTCTACATCAAACTTCTTAATCGTTCTATTCCATTCTTTTATCTCCGATACAAACTGTGGCTTAACCATTACTCCGTTATTCGCAACCGAGTTATAATAAGTCAAAGTTTGCAAGGGCGTTACCGAAACACCATATCCAAAAGCCATCCATGGCAATGAAACTCCCGACCAATGTTTATCTCCTGGTTGTGGAATATATGGTCTTCCTTCTCCTTCAAATGGTAACCCTAATCTTTTATTTAATCCGTACCCATTAATATGATTTACAAATTTGGATGGGTTGCTCTTATAATTATCATAAACCGCCTGAGCCATTACTGTATTTGACGAAAGCTCAAACCCTCTAGCTAATGAAACTTTACCATAACCACCTCTGTGCGAATCATTAACAGAACGACCATAATATTTTATTGTTCCTCCTTGACTATCATAAATAGTACTGGTATCCGCAACTTTATCTTCTAAAATTGTCATTAAATCAACTAGTTTAAAAGTCGATCCTGGCTCGTGCGATTCAGCTACTGCATAATTTGTAGTCTCATAATAAGAACCATCCTCTGCTCTACCTAAGTTAGAAATCGCTTTAATACGTCCAGTTTCTGTTTCCATTACCACTACACAACCATGATCTGCCTGGTAATCTTCTACTTGTTTTAGCAATGCATGATGCGCGATATCCTGAATAAAAACATCAATAGTCGATATTACATCGTAACCATCTTGCGGATCTACTTCGTTTACATCACGAATAGGTTTCCACTGACCTTTTGCAATTTTTTGCTTTAGAATTTTACCATCTTTACCATTCAGGTATTTTCTAAATGCCCATTCAATTCCTTTTCCCATTGAGTCTCCATTGACTCCTCCTTTATCATACCCAATAGTACGCTCGGCAATTTTACCAATAGGATGTTCTCTTACCGTTTCTTGCTCAACGATAATTCCTCCTTTATAAGCTCCCAAATTAAATAATGGAAACCCTTTTATCTTCATATAATCTGTATAGCTCAATTTTCGAGCTATCAAAAAATATCTATTTTTATTGGCTCTAGCCTTTCTTAATTCATTTTGATAATAACCACTTGGTCTTCCTAAAACAATAGACAAAGAATCCGAAAGCAATTTTACATTTTTCTCGAATACATCAGTTTTAGGTGTAACCGCATCAAATCTAATTTCGTAATTAGGAATAGAGGTTGCCAAAAGGCTCCCATCGGCAGAATAAATATTCCCTTTATTTGCAGGAATAACAAAATTCTTAACAGTACGTTGCTTGGCTAATTTCCTGTAATAATCACCTTCAACCCACTGAATATTAGTTAACTTTACGACAATACCAATTGCCATCAAAAAGATGAAAACTGCTACCAGATAAATTCTGTAGGATATATTTTTATCGTCTACTGCCATATGCGTTTAAAAAAGCTCTTTTCTTTTTCTTTCTTCACTTCAATTTTAATCGGCGGAACTGTCGATGGATAAATTTCTTTACTAAGCATTTTTTCCGATACTGTCGATTCCATTTTTAACTTCATCAATTCCGAACGTCTGTCTACAAACTCTGATCGCAATTCCTTTACTTCATTATTCAATTTTGCAATTTCAAAAACCTTTTGTTCGTATCGTTGTGTATTTGCAATCATTATTATTGCCAGCAAAATGATAAAAACGATAAAACGCCAATTTTTCACTGCGTCATCATTAATAAGAAATCTTGCTTTTAATATGTCAAATACTCCGTGTTTCATTATACCTTATTATAGTACTATATTTTCTCGGCTATTCTTAGCTTTGCGCTTCTAGCCCTGTTGTTTATTTTTATCTCTGCATCATCTGGTACTATTAGCTTTCCGATGGTCTTAAATGGAACTGAAAAATTCCCATAAAAATCACGTTCTGGCTCTCCTTCAAACATTCCGTTTTTAATAAAACGTTTCACCAATCTGTCTTCTAATGAGTGATATGAAATAACACTTAATCTTCCTCCTGGATTTAATACTTCTAACGATTGCTCGATAAATTCTTTTAACACATCCATTTCCTGATTTACCTCTATACGAATGGCCTGATAAATCTGAGCTAATATTTTGTTTCGAACTCTTTCTGGTAAATATTTCGCTAAAATTTCTTTTAATTCGTCAGTGGTTTTAATTGGACTGTGCTCTCTTGCCTCTACAATTGTTCTTGACAAAACTGGTGCATTTTTCAATTCTCCATAATCCAAGAAAACGCGGCGTAAATCCTGCTCGTCGTATTCATTTACCACACGATATGCGTTTAAATCATTCTTCTGACTCATTCTCATATCTAGCTCAGCATCAAAACGAGTAGAAAAACCTCTTTCGGGAACATCAAACTGGTGTGATGAAACACCTAAGTCTGCCAAAATCCCATCTACTCCTCTTACACCATGAAAACGCAAGAACCTTTTTATAAATCTAAAATTCTCATTTATCAAAGTAAACCTTTCATCTGGCAAAGCATTCGCTAAAGCGTCTTCGTCTTGATCAAAAGCAAATAATTTTCCGTTTGGCCCTAGCCTTTTTAAAATCTCTTTTGAATGTCCCCCACCACCAAACGTCACATCTACATAAATGCCGTCGGGCTTAATATTCAAGCCATCTACTGTTGGATGAAGCAAAACCGGATTATGATATTCCATTGTCGTCGTCATTTATATTTCCCATTACTTCTTCGGCTAAATCTGCAAAATCCATATCTTCGCCGCTAATTGATTTTTCGTATAACTCTTTATCCCATATTTCAACAATATTTACCGCTGATGAAAACACCACGTCTTTTGAAATACCAGAAAATGTCATTAAATCTTTCGGAACCAATAAACGTCCTAATGCATCAATTTCAACAATCTTAACTCCAGCGGTAAACCTTCTGATAAAATCATTGTTCTTTTTTACAAAACGATTCAGTTTATTAATTTTCTGCATCATTAAATCCCATTCTTCCATTGGATACAACTCCAGACACGTCTGAAAAACAGAACGCTTCAAAACAAATCCGTTTTGAAGAGAGGTCGCCAACTGCTTTTTTAAAGGTGCAGGCATTAACAGCCTCCCTTTTGCATCGACTTTACACTCATATGTCCCGACAATTGTGTTCAAAAAAATGTATGGATATGTTACACAGCAAAAATATAAAAAATATTACCACAATTTACCACTATATACCACTTTGTTGATAAGTTTAACCACTTTTGCCCCAAAAGCCTTAAATTATGCAGAGTCAACACATTAGCTATTCAAAAAATACTTGTAAGAATGATTCTACATAACAAAAAACGAAATGATATTATCGAAAATTCAGATCAAATTTTGGGAATTTTCATAAGGAAAAAGAAAAAAAACAAAACAACTAGCAACTGATTTTTAGCCTTTTATTTCTTCGACTAAAATTATCTAGTTAAAAAATGTTTTCAAAAATCCATATTTATGTATTAAACCCTATATTTGTCCAAATTGAAATCGGTATTTAGTTAGATGGATAAACATTACAAAAAAGAAGGCAGATACAGCTATTATGAAGCTGGAGAAGGGACACCTATTGTTATTTTACATGGACTCATGGGAGGACTTAGTAACTTCGATGCCGTAGCCGAATATTTTTCAAATAGAGGATATAAAATAGTAATACCTGACTTACCGATATATACACAAAGCATACTAAAAACCAACGTAAAAAGTTTTGCCAAATATGTTAAGGACTTTATCACCTTCAAAGGGTTTGATAAAGTTATCTTATTAGGAAATTCATTAGGAGGACATATTGCTTTATACCACACCAAATTATACCCTGAAAAAGTAATTGGGCTTGTTATAACTGGAAGTTCTGGTCTTTACGAAAGTGCAATGGGCGATAGCTATCCTAAAAGAGGAGATTACGAATACATAAGAAGAAAAGCTGAAGATGTGTTTTATGATCCTAAGATTGCAACTCCCGAACTTATCGATGAAGTTTACGCTTCGGTAAATGATCGTATAAAATTAATTAAAACGCTAACAATAGCAAAAAGTGCCATTCGTCATAACATGGCAAAAGATTTACCTAAAATGCAAGTAGAAACTTGTATCATTTGGGGTAAAAATGACAAAGTAACTCCACCGGACGTAGCCGAAGAGTTTAACAAATTACTTCCTAACTCTTCTTTATATTGGATAGACAAATGTGGACATGCTGCCATGATGGAACATCCAGAAGAGTTTAACAAAATTCTTGAAGAGTGGTTACAAAAAACCAATTTATAATAAACGCTTTCGAATTTGAGGAGGTTTTAGAAATAGTATAGATATGAAAATAAATACCGCCGAATTTTTAATTAGTAATTCTGATGTAAGCAAATGTCCTAAGGACTTCTTGCCAGAATATGCTTTTATAGGAAGATCAAATGTAGGAAAGTCTTCTTTGATCAACATGTTGACCAATCATAAAAACCTAGCAAAAACTTCTGGTCGCCCTGGGAAAACACAATTGATAAATCATTTCCTGATTAACAACAATTGGTTCCTTGTCGATTTACCAGGATATGGTTATGCTAAAGTTTCTAAGAAAACAAAATCTGTTTTCCAACAGTTCATTACCGATTATTTTGAAACTCGCGAACAATTAGTTTGCGCTTTTGTTTTGATTGATATTCGCCATGAAGCCCAAGCCATCGACATTGAATTTATGTCGTACATGGGAGAAAGCGAAATTCCGTTTTGCATCATTTTTACAAAAGCTGACAAAATCAGTAAAGTAAAAATCGATTCGCATATTGCCGCTTACAAAAAGAAAATGTTCGCTAATAACTGGGCCGAAATGCCTCATTATTTTGTAACATCAGCAACAGAATCTACTGGTAAAGATGATGTCTTAAACTATATCGACGAAGTAAACCAAGAGGTATTCAAAAACAATAGTCAGTTTTAAAATACCTTTTCAGATTGAAATAAAAGAAATCCCATTTGTTACGGCAAATGGGATTTTTAATTTTGTAGTCAAAATCTTTAAAGAAACTCCTTTTTTAAACTACATTTGAAGCCAACAAAAATATAGTTATGAAAAGCTTAAGATTAATACCTTTCATTTTTCTCTTCATTATTTCATCATGCGAATCATCATCGTATCTAACAATGCCTGGGCCAAAAACGGGTGTAGATTTTACATCTGGAAAATGGCTGCTTAACGAATTAAATTGTCCTAAAAATTCTAAAGACAAATTAACTTCTGAGACTCTAGAATATTTCAAGAAGAACTTAGGCGAAAGAATATCTTATATCAATGATGTAAATGGATTATTAATTACACGAAAGATTCCTTTAGAACCCAACAAAACAAAACTAAAAGAACTTAAAGACGGAACTGGCTTTGATTACTTTATTAATATTGTTTCCACAAAAAACAAAAGCGATTTTTCTTCTGTTGAACTTTATCAAGACGAAAGCGACAGAGGCAAAAACGAAAGCGCTGTAACGCTAGAGATATACGACTTAAACTTACAGGAAATTATTTTCTCCCAAAAAGTAGTTGGTACAGCCCATAAAAAAGACACAAAATCTGTGTGGGAAACAGAAAAATCAAATAAACTTATAGACAATATAACATTCTACAGAAACTCGGACAAGTTAATGCTCGGATCTTTAAAACGAATATTTAAAAATCTAAATAAGGCTTCTGCTAAATAAAAAAATCCCATTCGTTGTGGCGAATGAGATTTTCTATTTTGTTGTTAATTAAACTAAGATCCTTTATAGTTACCTAATTAACTAAAATTACTTATATGATTCCTTAAAATTCTGACTACTCAAATACACTCTTTTATTTACGGTTTCCAAAGGCTTATTATTTAAAAATACCTGAAAACCATTATTATCTTCATTTATTTTTATTTGAATTTCATTATCTCCTGTATTCTCATTTTCAAACTGTTCGTTGGTTTTTTGCCAATTAAAAAAAACTCTGCCTTCAAATTTTTCTCCTTTACCCGTTTCCCAAAAAAAAGTTATATGACTTGGTATAGCCCTTTCTCTCTTAGCAGGATTTAATAATACAGGTCTAACTGCAATTTCAGATTCCCCATTAAAATATCCTGTTATAGTCTCAAAGAGTTTAAAATTTGGCTTTGTAGAAGTTATGGCGGGACGCCAAATATATTTCTTACGGTAATTATCCCATTTTTCAGGGCTTGCATCTCCAATCAGTCGGGTATTTCTTATTTGCTCCCTAGAAACTGTAATTGTGCTAGAAAATAATTTATCTGCTAATGCCTTGTCGTCTTTTATGGCTTCTGCCTGATAACGCCCCAGTTCTTTTTGGGTAGCACCATATCGTAACCAAACCACAACTACTCCTTTTGGCGCAAAGCCAAAAATAATATCGCCAAACCCTGTATAAGCTCTTTGATGTGATTTTCTCTCATATACATATTCCTTTATATCGTCATTATATTCTAAATCTTCATAATTAGAATAAAATCTTTTGGTTAAATCCTGTATAGTTTCCACCGGAAAATCAACATTTAAACGATAAAAAGTATCTTCATACTTTGCATAATAAGTAACATCGACCCCTATAGGAGTGCCGTACTGTTCTGTCCATCGCGCATGAGCAGAACCCCATTCGCCCGAAGAGCCTCCATACGGGAACGAAGCAGACCAGCCATTCTCAACGGTTTTTATTTTATCATAAACAGGCTCTATTAAATACTTATTCTCAGGATGGCACATTTCTACATGAAATTGTGGTAATTCTTTTTTCATTTGGCAACTAATTAATTGGGTAAAAACAAAAGCTAATAAACTACAATGTGATACTATTTTTTTCATTTTATCCATGATGTATTTCTCTTTTACGCTGCCAGACAGATCAACTTTTATTTATA
>NZ_JPRM01000046.1 GCF_000737695.1 Flavobacterium hydatis | reverse complement strand
CAATTCTATAATAGTTTATTAGCTAATAAAAATAAATATGAGAACTGTTGTCCAGAATATATTAGACAAGCTAAAGATTTTCTTAAAAAGAAAGATGAGTTGTTTACAAATTTTGAATCTTTAAATGTTTCCCCATTTATAAATAAAAATATTATAACAATTAAATATGATATTAAAAAAACATCTAAAAGAAAAATAATCGTTTTTAATGACGAAAGTGAAGAAAAAAATAATTCAAGTTTAGTTTCTTCAAAATCTACCATTACAACCGATGGAATAAAAGAGATTAACTCTTGGGAGTTTAGTCCATCTCAAACAGAAAAATTTCAAATAAGTTTATACGCTCCAGTAGTTTCTTCTCAAAATAAAGAAGAGTATTTTACATATGGTTTCTTGACTCTTAAAAATGGGAAAAAAACATTTGAATCAAAAAACATCATAAGACTAGCGAATGAAAATTCTCCATATTCTGCATTTGAAAAGATAGTTTTTAAAAATAATTTTTTTACAATTGAACAACACGGGGATATTAGTGATTATTCAATCTATGAATATTTAACTTTTAAATACGAAAATAAATTATTTTATCTTCATAAGTATAGTATTGAATTTACAAGTAAAATAGACCCCAACGAAAATATTCCTAGTAAAAATTGGACTAAAAAGGATTTTGGAGCTATTAAATTGGAAGATTTAACTGTAACTTTTTTAGAGAATCTTAGAAATAAAGAACCTATAAAGTAGTATAAAATTAATAGCCTATAGTTAAATAAAAGAATCAAGATTTTGACTATAAAAGTAATAAGGTCATTGACGTACTGAAAAGAAAAGCCCCAGCTAGTGAGAGTAAAATTCTCTTGCTAGTTGGAGGTATTCCTAAATTGATAAAAGAAAAATGTGTTTAAAAAATGAAGATGATTCTAAATGTAAATAAAATGAGAAAATTAGTACTTGTTCTTTCACTACTTCTAATTAGTTGTAAAGATTCTAAACCGCAAGAAACAAATGATTCTTTAAAAAATGTAGCAGCTGAGAATGCAAAATTAACTTGTGAAGATGTAATATATAGAATTGTAAAATCAAGTGATTTAAATTTAAAAGATTATAAAGATGATTATTTTGTAAGGATTGAAAATATTAAAAATGATTCAATAGATATCAAGGTATATGTTGAAAATAATTTATCGGATAATCCTAAAGAGAAGCAAATGGTTGAAAGTACAATTGCTTGGTTGACATTAAATGTTAACGATAATAAATTGTTTAATACAACTGCTGACCCAGATAATCCAATTGAATTAAATTTTGATAAAAAAATATTATCGGAGAATGATGTTTTTAGTTTGTGTCAAATAGTAAAAAAAGAAAAGAAGGGCTTTATCTCAAATCAAAACATTAAATATTCAATTCTACCTATTGATTTTGACGAGTATTATAGAACTTGTGTAAATCCATATGATAGTATAAAATGTAATAAGAACTATCCAAAATATTTTTATAGTGAAGACGATGCCATAGCTAAAGTTTTTGAAAATAAATTTCATCCTAGTGACTATATGTATCTTCCAAAGTTTAAAGATTATCAGCCAATTGTATTATGTAATACTGACTCTGATGTTGAGTCTTATGATTTAGTAATACTTAACAATAATAAAATAATTTCATCTTTAGAAATAGGAATAATGGATGGAGAATCTATTATGCAATTTAATATTTCAAAAGATTATGTTATCAATCTTTATAAAAAGAAAAATGCTACTCAAAAAAATGTTCTTTATAAGTCTTATGTTATAAATGCTAATGGTATTATAGAAGAACAAAAATAATGGTTTAGAAAAGTATTTTATTAGATTAATACTTGTTAAAATAATAAGATCATTGACGTATTGAAAAGAAAAGCCTCAGCTAGCAAGAATGCTTTTTTTGCTAGTTGGGGAAATTATGAATAAATAAAAATGTTATGAAATATTTAAAGATTGCTATTGTAATTATTTTTTTTACTTCATGTAGAAATAAAGAGATAAAAAAAGATATTGATTATGGCAACGATAACAAAAATGAAATTGTCAATAACAATATTCAAGCGGATTCAAAGAATATAATTGGTGTTTGGAATTGGAGATCAGATGATAAATCTCAAGAGTTTACAATAAAGATTAAGAAAATTGAGAAGGATTCGGTATTTGGACAATATTGTGCGGTTTATAATAATGGAAGCAAACTTGATTGTGATGTTGATGATATAAATAACATAAAAGGCTTAATTGTAAAGGATAAAATTCAGCTAAGTTTTGATAGTTTTTTTGGAGCTAAAAAAGGAAAAGCAGAAATTAAAATTTTTAAAAATTATATTGAGTGGAAAGTTATTAAATCACCTAAAGGAGAATACTACTCACCTAAATTAGCAACATTATATAGAAAAAGTAATAAAAATGAAACCGCTATATCTGAAAAGAAAGTGGAACTTCCTTTTGATTATGAGAAATATATGGATTTATGCTACTTGAAAGAAAATACAATATGCGACGAAAAATTCCCTTCTTATAAAAGTGATGAATTGTCATCAATAGTATTATTGATTAACAGTAAAATAAATAAAAATGCACCAGATATAATTTATTGCATAGATAATTTAGGTTTAGATTTTAGCACTTATGTTTTTATAATAAGAGATGAAGTACAGGATTATCTTTCAACAACTTATTTGATGAATGTGAGAGATAATAAAATTATAGCTAATCAATTAATTGGGCAGTATCCTGACGGAGAAGCTCCAGAAGATGTAGATATTGTTAGCAAGACATTTATTATTGATAAGGGGTTAATAGTTTCTGTTTTTGATAAAATTTATAAAAAGAAGAATAAGCTTTCGGCAAAATATATAGTCAATTCGGATGGAACTATACAGACTTATTAAACTGATTTGGCAAATTTTAAAATAATAAGTTCTTATGATTAAACGTAAAAAGATAAAATTATAAAGTGAGAAAATTAGTATTTGTTCTATTTCTGTTGAGCATAATAATATCTTGTAAATCAGAAGATAGTAGTGAAGGTTATATAGGAACTTGGTTAGAGGTTAAACAAAAAGGAAATGAATTTGTACTTGTAGATTGTGGCTATGACGGAGAAAGAATTGAAACTTCTAGAGATTCAATTTTTGAAAAAGGAATAATGGAAGATAGTAATATGAAAATCGACCATATAAAACAAAGCAATGATGGGATAAGTTTATTTACGGATAAATTAGAAAAATCATATTATAGATTTCAATGGATAGATAAAGATAAAGGCATATCTAAATGGGAAATTACATATGATGGATCGTCAACAGTTGTTAAATATTTTGTGAATAAATTGAATTTTAAAAGCATAAAAACAATTAAAGGAACAAAAGAGGATTGCATTACAAGTGAAGATGTTGGAGATTCAGTTAATGATTCTATGTAATATCATAAATCAAGGTTCTTCGGATATTAGGAACAATTAAGTAATCATAAAAATATTTAAAGTAAATAAATTGTAAGGTAAATATTTTCTGGATAATATGGGCTCATTGCGCGCCATTGCTTGTATTTAACCCAAATAAACTTATTTAATAAGTCTGGTTAATGCATTTTAGAATTAATAAAAAGTAAACAAATAATATAAAATGAAGATAAATTTTTCGGTACTCTTTTTAGTACTTGCTTTTTGTGTAAATGTTAATGCACAAGATATATCCATACAAGTTTTATCTGCTGTAGAGAAAGATAAAGTATTAGACAATGCCGAAGTAATGATTCAGCGTAATGGTGAATCATCTGCCAAAAGATTTACTAATGCTCAGGGAAGAACAACAATTAATGGAGGTTTTCAAGATGACTCGAATACCTTATTAATTATTAAAAAAGAAAATTATTCGAGCCTTGTGGTAAAATGCCCGTGTAATGATTTAACGTATGCATTGAGCCCAGTAATGAAAAATCTAGACGGAATGAGAATTGTTTTAAACTGGGGGAAATATCCCGAGGATTTAGATTCTCATTTAAGTTTTAAGGGTAATCATATATACTTTCAACACAAAAAAGGAAATATGGCTAACCTAGATGTAGATGATACGGATAGTTATGGCCCAGAAACGATAACGATTGAGAATAAAAAATTCGGAGAAAGCTATCATTATTTTGTTCACGATTATTCTAATAAAGAAGATATGAATTCGTATCAACTTTCGGCAAGTGGAGCAAAAGTATTTGTGTATGTAGGACAATCATTGGTTAAAACATATTACATACCAAAAAACAAAAAAGGCAATGTGTGGAATTTATTCAAAATAAATGAAAACGGAGAAATCATCGATATCAATACTATCATCTCAAAAACAGAACAAGAAGTAGGTATTGATGATTCATATAATGGAGATACTGAAGAAGAAGTATATGTATCTAATGAAGACAGAAAAAGAGCCCTTCAATTAAACACAAAAGGAGATTTAGCTTATCAGGCTAAAGATATAGATGGAGCTTTAAATTTTTATAAACAAGCCTTAGAATACAATCCAGTATTCGGACAAGCTTATGGGAATTTAGGTCTTATGTACATTAAAAAAGGATATAAAGCAGAAGCTATTTATGCCAACAGAAAAGCAATAACCTATGCCGCTGGTAATTCGATAAACACGACCAAAGCGAGTGCATATTATAACATAGCCAAGATATTCGAAAACGATAATGATTTTGAAGAGGCATTAAACTATTACAATCTTGCCAAAGACCTAAAAGAGAATGTTGTTTATGACAATGCAATAACTAGAGTAAAAAGTAAAATAAGAGGATAAGAAATAACAAAATTATATTTCCAATAAAAAATAAATAAAGAATTATGATAGAAAAATTGAATCATTTTCCCGTTAACTGGATTGATGGGATGAAGATAAACAAAAGTCATTTCTTATCGATGCAGGATAATGTTTCTGAATTGGTAAATGATGCAATCGGAATTCATACAACACCTATGAGTTATGGATTACTGGATTTGGGAAATCAGAACAGAGAATCGACAAAAATTACGTTAGGAATTGATAATCATAAACTACTTCGTGTACGTGTAGAAGAATGTCATGCCGTTACTCCAAATGGATCTAGAATCGAGATTAGTAAGACTAATACAGATACATTAGATCTTCAGGTTCCTTATCCAGAGGATACTTACCAAATAAAAGAAGGAGAACAATTAGAACTGTTAGCCTGTATATCGGTTAATTCTAAAAAAAGAATTCCGTTTGGAGAGCCAGATCCAGACGAAGTTCCGCCAAGATATCCGTATACACAACCAGAATATAAATTACACTTAATCAAGGCCGATGAGTTTCGATCAGGAATTGGATATGGAGGATTTTATTTGGCCATTGGTAAAGTTTTGGTAGGAGATACAACTGTTCTGGATGAGGCTTATATCCCGTCGTCAGTTACAGTAACCTGTCATCCAAAATTAGTCGATATGCAAGCACAAATTGCACGTTCGTTTGGACAGATAGAAATTTACTCTGTACAAATTTCTCAAAAAATTAATAGAGTTCAGCAAACAGGTGTTTTGGCACATACAATGATGGAATTGGCAGATAATACAGGATATTATTTAGGGAATTGTTTAACTCAATTTCGTTGGTTCTCTCTGCACCAGCATCCAGCAGCGATGTTAAGTACAGTCGTATCTTTTGCGAGAGTGATGAAAAACTTTATCGATTCGAAATCTGGAGCAGGAAAAGAAGAGTTACTAAATTATTTTGCAGAGTGGTGTGACATTTCGCAAGGAGATTTTGAAATACTGTTTACATCACTGATAAATACAGGTTACGATCATGTGCATATAGATAAAACAGCTGGCTTAACAATGAATTTTTTACAAAGAATAGAGAAGTTGTTTGAGACCTTGAGTAAGCTGGATTATATAGGGAAGAAAAAAGAAAATATCGAATTATTTGTTGCCGAAACAGACAAAAAAGATATTGTTCATAACCCAAAACGACATGGTTTCTTTATAAAAGACTAAACAAAATAACAGTAATATAAATTATGGAAGTATTAAACAAATCAGAACGCCAGAAAGCATTTATAGCTTTTCTAGTAGCTTTTATTCTAACTTTTACAGTAATGTTAATTGCAGTATCATTTAATTTTTATATGCCTATGGCCGAAAATAAAATGCTTAAAGCAGAGAATGAAATGATGAAAAGAGAATATGATTATCAAACTAATTTTTCGGTAAAAATTGATAGTGTACGAATGACAATTGACTCTATTAATTCGCCAAAAGTAGATAACGATTTTCAGCAACGTTTGGCAAATGTTATGATTGCCAATATCTATCAGAAAATTCCAAAAGATACTACTGAGAATAAAAAGCTATATAACAATGTGATTTTGGCATACAAGAACATTATTGATTATAAAAAACAAATTAGAAGCCTTACACATAACTCTCATTTAATAGATAGTTTGAATCAATCGGCTAAAACGTATAAAGAAGAGTTAGAAAAAGTAAGTAGAGATTTAGATGTTTGTCGTCAGATATATCAAAATCAATAATAAGAAATTAGAATAAAACGAATTAATAAACTAATCATTTAAAATTTAAAATTATGTTGTCAAATTATGGAATTGGAGGTAATGAAGTAAAATTAGATGCAGATGAAGCAATCATTGCAATCCCTCAAAACAGAACCCTTATTGCTCAAAAACTAACTGTAGATGCACCTGTTAAACCAGAATTGGTAGAAGGAATTACAAGTGTAGAGAAAGCATTCGAACATTTTAAGCCAGAAGTAAAAGTAAATTTTGAAACAGCAGATGGAGCAACGAAAGTTGAAGCATTAAAGTTTAAAAATTTAGGAGATTTTGGTGTAAACGGAATCACAGGACAGAGTAAATTTTTATCTGATTTGGAAACTGAAAAAGACCAATATCAAAAAATTATTCGCCAATTAAAATCTAATAAAATCTTGAAAGCAGCATTAGAAGATGCAGATGCTAAGAAAGCATTATTAGAAAGCCTTGGAACTCTAATTACTGAATTGAAAGAGAATAAATAAGAAATTTAAAAAAATATAGAAAGTATGTCAAATAAAGAAGCATATAAAAGTAATGACGTTGATACTGCAGTATTAGAACGCAAAGTAGTAACAGGAGGTTCTTCTATCGAGAAAAACGTTGAAAAACTAGCTAAATATGGTGGGTTTGATTTGTTAGAAATGTCTATTGAAGGAATTCAAAACCTAAATCCAGATAGAAAAGCAAGAAGAAAAATTTTCCTTGGAGAAGTAAACAAAGCCAAAGAAAGAGAAACACTTTTAAAAACATTAGAACTTTGGGCTTCGGTTTTAAGTAACAATGAGGCTTTGACTGATATGGTGGCTCAGAGTGAAGACAAATGCAAAGAGTCTGAAGTATTATTAAAAAAGAACTTAGTAAAAGCTGTTGAAGATACAAGAGAAATCGAAGCTGCATATAGAACTGTTGCTTTGTTTTTCAAAAATACTGAAACTGATAAAGTTAAAAATGTAACTATCGTAAATGCTGATTTAGAGCAATTAAAAGATCTTGATAATACTCGTTTTATTGATTCAATTCACGCAGAATTAGTAGATAATTACGATCGTTTAGATCTTAAAAATAACTACGGTATTCTTGTTATTCCTGGTTATTTAGGTTCAAACAAAGTAATCGAAAAATGGGCAAAAATTGCACATGAAAATAAAGTAATGTTAGTTACAGATTTCGAACATTTAGATGAACCGGATGATGTAATGGAAATGTTTGATGCAGCTGCTTTAACAGGTGGAGATGTATATCGCTCAAATGTAATCATGACTTGTAACTGGTTAGTAGGACGTGGAAGATTTGACCAAATTGGTGAAAACGAAGATTTACACATCGCACCATCTGCAGCACTTGCAGGAAAAATATACAAAACATTAATGTCTCAGGTTACTGCTGGTAAAAAATTCGGTGGAATCAATGAAGTTGATGGAGTTAAATTTGACCTTAAGAAAAGTGAAATTGCAAATCTTGAGAACTTAGGATTAGTTCCTATGGTAAATGAGTATGGTAAAGTAATGGCATTCTCTGCAAAAACTTTATTTAGCGGAGACAATTTAGGATTACAAACCTATTCAGTAGTTCGTGTTTTTGATTACGTGACTAAAGTATTAATGGATTTCCTTAACCGTCGTGCTTTCGAAAACTTTACAGCTAAGACTCGTAAAGAAATCATGAATCAAATCGTTGCTTTCCTTGATGGTATTACAGGTCCAGACAAATTGATTGAGAACTTCGAAATCAGAAGATTTGAGCAAGACCCAATCCAAAAGGATAGAATATATATGGATATCCATATGAAACCATATTTCCCGGCTAAAAATTTCCTTATAAAAATGGATGGTCATAAAGGAGATGATGGAACAGAATGGGATACAGATTACGAGCAAAAATAATTGTTCTATAGTAAATTCTAAAAAGGAAACACATAAGTTTTGTGTTTCCTTTTTTAAACAAAACATTGATCTTTTGAATGGTCAAACCAAATAATTCAAATTCATGAACGTACTTAAAATTTTACTTTTAATCGCATTATTTTCAATTTCAAGTTCGGCCGAGGCTCAAAAAATAAGAGCAATTGATACTTTAGATTGCCCTATTTCGCAAAATGAATTATTGCTTTCGGGTAAACTTTTTGCAAGTGCGACACCAATTTTGCTACGTGTTTTTAATGAAGATTATGAATATGCAGTATTTCAACTCGGGAAAAGAAGAAGTAGCATATACTTATATTTTAAAATCTTCACAGATAATGTGTGCGTAAAACAACAACAGCCATTGGAGATTTATTTTAAAAATGGCGAAATGTATATCTTAAAAAATTCATTTGCAGTAAACTGTGATGGGACAGCAGCTTTGGAACTCTCAAGGAGAGATATAAAGAAATTAATGGCTAATGATATTAATACCATCAAATTTTACACACTCAAAAGAGATTATGAGTTTAGCCCAAGTGCTATCGATAATAAAAACATAAAAGAATATTTAAAATGTTTGAAATTGTATAGAATCAGGAAAAGATAGAATGAGTTTATAATTTCATAATAGTACTTGTAAAAAGTATTCTTAAAATTAAAGTTTAATTTATTTAAAAATCTAAATATGCCAATTCCAGAATTAAATCTTTCATTAGGACTAACGGATAACGATGGTTCTGTTTTTTATGCCGGGAGTGGCGAGGGTAAAGTTATTGTTCGCACAGATTCTGCCTTGAAACAACATACTATTAGTATAACAATCTCTGAGCAACAAGTAGGATCAGTAAATTTAAAAACACATTTTAAAGGTGCCGAAATTCCTGCTGAAATTGAGATACCAACTTATCAGATGATTGTTACAGATGATAAAACAAACGAAAGAGAAATATATAAAGTTACTCGAGATACTTATTTCTTTAAAGAACAAACAACCAAAAAAGGATTATGGAGTTTCTTGGGATTAAAATTTTTAGCTACTAAAAATTTCCTATTCGAAAATATTCCTTTTGAACCTTTAAAAGAGGAGATAGAGACATTTGATATTTCTAGATATAGAAAATTAAATCATGATGTGCTTACTTATACCTTTCAAAACTCAGCACAAAACATACAAATATTTGCTGGAGACATAAATACACTTAAAGTCGAAAAAGGAACAAGTTATTTTGTTATAGTCGATGAAAAAAATGGACAACGATTTATAGGAGATATTCTATACCGAGAGAAGTTTTTAAAGCTTACGCCAAAAGTAAAGCTTCATGTAATTAAGAGAAAGCAAGTTTCGAAAGCTATGGAAACAAACAAGCAAGGACAAGCAGATAAGCTAATTTACATTTAAAAAGTATAAAATATGAAAGGAGCTTTTTATAAACTGCCTATAGACTTTAATGCAATAATTCAGAAAAAAGAGTTAGAAAAAACTTCTATCGAACATTCGATTGCTCAACAAGTAATATTGTTAGCAACAACCACTTTTGGCGAATGCAAATTTGATGAAACGTTTGGTTCTAAAATCTGGGAAATTGATTTTGATTTATTAATGAATGAAAATACATTAAAAGAAATAATTTCTAAAACGATGAAACAATCATTACTTCTTCATGAAGGAAGGATTAAAGTTAATGAGCTAAAAGTAGAGTTATCTGAGGCAAAATATGTAGTCGATGATGTGAGCAGAGCCAAAAAAAGAGTTGATATTATTATTGAAGCAACAATAAAAAGTACCAATAGAGATTTTGATTTTAGAGGATACTTTTTTGTAGGACCATTATCTTATAAATAAAAGTTACTCGTCTGAGTACTAAATACAAGGGTTTAGCGATGTTTTGATTGTTTAAATCTTAAAATATTAGCAATGTAAATAAAATTTTATTAAAAAATATATTATAATAAGATTTTTTTTATATATTTACAGGATAAATAAATAAATTAATAATTAAAAATTTTTATTATGTCGTTTTTAACATCGTTGTCAGTAGCCGGAAAGGACTACAAAGTATTAAATGTAAGTTATGATTTAGCTCAAGAAACTGATGCTTCTGGGCGTCCATCTACAGTAACACGTGGTGGTAGAATCATGATCGAAGTAGAATCAACTGGTAGCACAGAATTGTTCGAATGGATGACTAACAATTTCGAAAGAAAAGATGGGTCAGTAAAATTCATCAAACGTGATTCGAATGCTACTTTAAAAGAGTTGAAGTTCACAGAAGCTTACATGGTTAAGTACAAAGAGAATTTTGATCATAACAGTGCTACTCCGTTAACGGAAACTTTTATGATTTCAGCTCGTAGAATTTCGATGGGCGGAGGAGAATTTGATAATGCTTGGGTATAATCCTTTGGACTTTATCAAACTTTATCAAGCTTGAAACTATTAAAGGAAGTCCATTTATTGGACTTCCTTTTTTGTTTTATTGTAATCATCTAAATCTTTTTTAAGTAGATGTTTAAACTTTATAACGCTACTTTTTAACAATCTAAAAATCTACAAATGAGTTTTTTATCCAAATTACATATAGACGGGGAAGAATATAATGTCCTGGAATTTAATATTAGTTTTAAACAAAAAATCGATACTACGAGTAAACCTACCGGCGAAGCCAAAGGTGGAATTATAAGAATGATTATCGAGGCAAGTCAGAATAGTCATTTTTTAGCATGGATGTTAAATAGTGATTTAACTAAAGATGGAAAAATTGTTTTTTATAGAAGAGATGCTTTGAGCAAAATGAAAGAACTTACGTTTGTAAAAGCATTTTGTATTGGTTATGATGAGCAATTTACAAGTACTACTGAAGTGCCAATGAAAATAACGATGGAGTTAGTAGCTAAGGAATTGACATTTGGAGATGCTAAATTTTCAAATAACTGGATTGCTTTAGATTAATTGTAAAGGCTAATTAAAAACAAGGACGTATTATTATGGCACACTTTTCAGAACAAGTTCATATATCTATAGGAAGTTTTACCCAAAATGTTGTTTATTATGATTTAAAGCTATCGCAAAATATGGCCGATCATCATCATTTTTCGTTTATTTGGCAATATACAGGTAAAGCAATAATAAAACCAGCAGACCAAGCTAAAGCTTTAAGAAGTTACTTAGGTGACGAAGTTATTTTTACTTTTAAAAGTCTCACGGGAATAAGATTGATGAGTAAAGGTATTATTACCGAGCTTTCTTCTGTAGATCTTCATGGGAGTCCAGTAGGTTTACACGTAACAGGTGTGAGTCATAGTATTGTTCTTGATGATATGAAAAAATCACGAACATATCTGGAACGCGGAATGGATGATATCGTACTTAGTATTTTAGCCGAAGGGCCAGGTGAGTTTTATCAAAGAGATTCTATAAGATCAACTTATCTTAAGGAATTAAAATACATGGCACAGTATAACGAAACCAGTTTTGAATTTCTTAAAAGATTGGCAACACGTTATGGGCAATGGTTTTATTTTGATGGAATGCGTATGCAATTCGGACAAACAAAAACAAGTAAAATAAAACTCATTAACGGAGCTTCGTTACATAGTTTTAAGATACAAACCAATATGGTGTCGCACAAAATTTCCTTAACTGGTTATGATTATGAGGGTGCGGCTACAATACGTAATGCAGCTGCAAGAACTTCTGCGGGTAGTAAAGATAGCTTTTCTTCTATTGTAGGGTATAATCAGGGAACTGTTACACAATCTGACCTAAGTATTAGCGCCTATACAACGAATGCTCAGAATAAAGAAGAAATAGATGAAATGGTTACATTGCAAACAGGAGGTAGTGATGCCAATAGTGTGTATTATAGCGGAATTTCTTATTTTCCTTTAGGACTAGGGCAAGTATTTACAATAGTAAATCAAACTGTAGAGCATGAACTAATTGTTATTGAAGCAATACATCATTCTCAAGTACACGGAAACTATTCTTGTGAGTTTAAGGCTATCCCAGCTGATGTTGCTGCACCACATTATACTAACGTACATATTTTTGCTAAAGCAGAGACTCAGCCAGCACAGGTAAAAGATAATAGTGATCCAGAAGGATTAGGACGAGTAAAAGTTCAGTTTTATGGAGTAAGCGGTAATGTTGTGAGCCAATGGATACGTATGGTGCAACCTCATTCGGGAGCAGGAAAAGGATTTTATTTTATTCCCGAAATAGGTGAAGAAGTAATGATAGGTTTTGAGGGAAACAATGCTCAGAATCCTTACGTTATAGGAGCACAATACAACGGACAAGATAAAAGCGGCTATGCAGATGGTCAGAATAATATAAAAGCCATTCATACCCGTAGCGGACATATCATAAAATTTACAGAAGACGAGAGTATTATTATTACAGATAAAATTGGCAACGAAATAGAGCTTGATACTGTAGGAGGCAATATAAATATTAATGCACCAAGTACAATAACTATGAATGCTACTAATATTATTATGAATGCTTCTGAAAATATTACCAGTACAGCAGGAATGAGTATTATGGAAAGCGCAGGAGCAGATAAAACTACAATGGTAGCAATGATGCTAAATACTAGCGTAGGTGGAGATAATATGCTAAATGTAACGGGGAACTTTATGGAAAATATTCAAGGTAATTTAGAGTCTCATACCGAGAAAGAAAGACAAGAAATAGCTGTAAAAGGAATTGATACAAGTAGTGAAGGTGGTATAAACAAGCATTCTAAAAAAGAAATGCAGAATAATAGCGCCGAAAAATCTAAATCTCATTAATAGATGAGCAGAATAAGAATTGTAGGAGGTACAATAACAAAAACTACTGTAGGAGATCATAATATATATTCCGAAGGGAATATTGTTTATAATTCAGGTAAGGCAATTACAGAAACAAGCGATGTAGGTATAAGTTATGGAGAACCCAAAGACGCTCCGCCTCCTGAAAGAATTGCAAAATGTTTAGTTGAATATAGACCTTGCAAGGATTGGAAAGGTGAGTTTGGTATAGATTGGCCAAGAAAAAGAGACAGTAAAATGGCTGTTGATGTCCCTTACAATGGGATTATAGGTAAGTATGGTGCAATTTATGGATCAGAACCTAAAGCTGTTTTTACTCCTGACAATAAAGCTTATCTAAATCACTTAAATCAATATAGTTTTTTTAATTGTTATAGAGGAAAATATTATATTCCCAATGTTACTCTTATGGCTGGGCAAACAGCATTTTTTGATGTAATAACAGAAGTTGAAGAAGAACCTGAAAAATTACATTATGTATATGATACAGCTGTTTTTGAGCTCACCATATTAAAAAAATTAACTTCGACAAAAGGGAAGCATTATGATGAAAAAGCTTTGAAAATTAAATGTTTAAAACAATTTGATAAAAAACAAAGTATTCGAATAATAGCTACAAAGAAAAAATATTTAGAAAAAGTGGGCGAAATATTTATTTTGCCTAACAATAATATAAAAGAAATTAAAATTCTTTTTATCCCTGTTAATTATAATGGTATAAAAGGAAGTGTTAAAGGAAATGAAGTTCAAATCCTTAGTAATGCTTTAAATCAATCTTATATCAAAGGTGATATAAAGAGCATGAGCGAAATAAAAGTAGGAGGTTGGTGGTATGATTTGTTTTTTACAGCAAAAGATAAAAAAGGAAACAAATTAATGGACACTTCTAATATGAAATCGATTCATAAAACACTTGATGATGTGTTTTTTGAAAAGAAGGAAAATGAAATTTATAAAGATTGTTATAGGCTGTATATGCTTCCTAATGGTAAACTAAATGGTATAGCCGAAAATGTAGGAGGTAACTCCAGAGTAGCAGTTGTATATCAAAACAGAAATGATTCTACGGCTCCTCATGAGTTAATGCATGCAATGGGATTATATCATACTTTTGATAATGATGGTTTGTTTACTTATAAGTTCTGTAATACAGATAATATTATGGATTATACCCATCAAATTGGTAAAGCACGTTTTTCAACAAATAGATGGCAATGGAAAATTCTTAATTCCGGCATAAGATGAAAAAAGTAAAAAGTATAATATACCTATGCATTATTGCATTTAATTTAATGTCTTGTGGTGGACAAACAGAAAAAGGAGTTTATTATCCTAAAGAGAAAATTATGACAACTGATAAGTTTGATATTGTTAAATATAACCGAATTGTTGAAGAGAAAAGAAAATTAGGTGAGTTTGATCTTTATAATCATGTTGAGGTTTTAACAAATGGAAATGTGGTTGAAAGTTCGCAAGCACAAGATAAATCTGCAACAGTAATAATTCTACCACCTGTTCCAGAATTAATAGAAACATATAAAAGTTATCATAAAAATGGATTCTTGGAATCTGAAACCCAAAGATATATTGGATTACAGTTAGGATCTGATATCGTTAAATTTGGAACCTCTAAGTATTATGATAACACAGGTTTATTAATTAAAGAAGTAGATGAGGCCGTTAAATATGAAAATATAAAGGTAAAACCACTTGATTTATTTGAAATTTTAAAGAAAGAGCCTTTATTTATAAAGCTTAGCAAAGAGGATAAAAATCTTTTTAAAGCTATTTTTGATTTACCACAAGGAGAAGATGAAATTTCACCAGATATCATTTCTAAAGCTCTAAAAAAGCAAAGGATACTCAATCCTGAAGATAGAGAAGATATTAAAAATACGTTTTTAACATTAAGTGATGATGAAAAGATATGGGAGGTGGTTAAAGATATTTATCCCTTTGGTAGAATTGAGTATAGTGTAGATTCAAACTCTGGTAAAATAATCAAAAGAGACTATATAAAAGAGACAAGACCATAAATTATAATTAAGTTTTTATTCTTGAAAGTCTAATTTTCATTATCGGATTAAAAGTAAGTTTAATACTTAATTATCTGATAAAAATTTGGTTCCATTTATGAAAGAAAAGGAGTCCATAATGATTGAATTAATGAAATATTAAATAGACTTTTAATATATGAACAAAACTAAAATTATTCCGGCTGTTGTTATTTTCATACAATTGTTAGGCTTTATACACTTGTATTTAACTTACAAAAATGATAATAGCCATATACCTGCTGCTTTTATCGAATTGAATTTTTTAGCAGCTTTTAATACAGTAGTTTTATTTATAGCCTATTTTTTCTTTTTTAAACCCGCAAGTAAAATAAATTGGTGGGTTGTTTCAATTGGATTATCTGTACTGACGATATTATTTTTAATTATTACGTATTCAATAATGTTCTTTTCTAAATATGAATAAAGTTTATTTCATAATAAATATAGTTGAGAAGCGAATAAAAAAGAAGAGGAATTACAATTAGTTTAAAACCTAAAATTCATTAAGCTATGAGCAGAATAAGAATTGTTGGAGGTACAATAACAAAAACTACTGTTGGAGACCATAATATCTACTCTGATGGTAATATTGTATATAATTCAGGTAAAGCAATTACAGAAACAAGCGATGTAGGAATTAGTTATGGAGAGCCGAAAAATCCTCCTAAACAAGAAATCGTCGAAAGTAAATATAAACTTGAAAGTACTTACGCACATGAGCAACTTTCAGCTTTGGCAAGACAATTAGACGAATTGCCTTTTATGTTTTTTATGGTTGGAGTTTTTGGTGAAGAAATTGAAGCCAGTGCATTAAGTAAATTATACAGAGGACTTAGTGATAAGTCGATAGTTTCGCCAGAGATTATGGTTACTAAGTTTCCTGTAAGAGGAAGAATTGCTAATTATAGTAATAGCAAAAAAAAAATATTGATTTGGGAATATACTTTGGAACTGGCAATAAAAGACAATGATAAGAGAACAGAACTTTTGGCTGCATTGGTTGAAGAATATGGGCATCATATAGACAATATTCTTCGTACTGAGTTGGCAACTAATGGAAAAGAAGATACTGATAATATTGATGAAGGAGCAAAGTTTGCTTATGCTTTATTTAATTTTGATATTTTTAATGAAACAATTCTAAATTATGCTAAAACAGAGACACCCAATTATACGGGGGATTTAGTTATAGATTTTTCAGCCATCCATAAACAGATTAAAGAATATGTTGCAGAAGACCAGCAGTATGATGCTAACCCTAAAGAAGATGAAGATGGTTTTGGGGCAGGATTTGAGGCTGGTATGCATGGTGGCATTGAAAGAGAAGCATTGAAAGGTCTTTTTTCAAAAGAAGAAATGAACCAAATTTATTATGGCAATTGGTTACGAGATTATTCTCAGGTTATTTTAGAAACCACCATAAGATTAGAGAAACCTGATATCGACAAAATAAAACAGTCTAAATCAAAACATCTTACTGATTTATTAAAAAGTAATCCCAATAAGTTTTCGCATGATACTTGGGTTAAACTATTAGAATTATTAGCTGCCAAAGAATTTGTATTTGGTGAGAATAAATTCGCAGATCATAAAAGGTATCTCGATTTGTTCAGAAAACAATATGGTCCATTAACTAAGGATATATTGGGACTTTATAGACCTGAAGAACATATTGATAATCCAAAAGGGTTAAACGATTTTAGCAGTTTAAGTATATCATTTAATTATGAGTATTCCAAGGGATTAACTAAACCCGTAAAACTCTATGCAGGCGAAACAGCCCAATCTATCGATGTAGACCCAGAGTTTAATATCAAAAATTATATCCATAAACACGGTATTCCAGAGAGACCTTCGTCTGATGGGTATATGTGGGATCAAATAAAACTTGCTGTAGAGTATGGTAAAAATAAAGATGGATTTAGACACTTGGGAGCAGCTTTTCATGTATTAGAAGATTATTTCTCACATTCTAATTTTTGTGAATTAATGTTAATAAAGGTTGGGAGTTTACCACAATACCAAATCAATAAAGAGTTGTCTAAAAACCTGAAATTGGTTTACCCATGGGTAGAAGGGATGCAAGGACAAGATTACTCGACTATTCCTATTGTCACTGGTAAATTTTTGATGGACGATACTCTAGCCAGTGTATTGCCAAAAGTTGGTGACAAAATGTTTCCTATAGGTATACAAGATTACGTACAAAGAAAACCGGGAGATAGAACCTTTACTGATGCTTTTATAGTGACTACTCTAGAAGATTTGTCCAAAGGACAAAAAACAGATGGTGTAGAAAACGACCCAGTTTATATGGGGATGACAACATCTGAATGGTTAGTAACATACAATAATTATTTAAAATTACTTGATATTAAATCGGCAGGAATGCAATTTTTAGGACCAATAGGAAGATTTATTGATAGAAGCATGAGTTACTTGGGAGACAGTTTAGCCACTTTTTCTAATATTGGTTTTAATTTATTCCTATCTTCGGTAGATGAAGATATAAAAGAAGAACAAACGCTGAATAGTAACAAAAATTATGGAACGAACCCAACACATACTCAAATAGCCAAAGATGCACTTAATCATCCTTTAAATCCTCTTGCCTCTGAATTAGCAAAAGTAGCCGTTATGGATGTAGCTACACTTATAATGGAAGAATGGAAAACAAGAAAAGACCCTTCAGGAAAAGAGCTTGCAAAATATGTAGCTAATAAATATACATTACATCCCAAAGACTCAAGAACGGAATGGGCAAACAGTATTGTTTATGATTGGGCAAAAGTCAATGAAAAGGCCATATTTCGTCTTCAAAGTGATACTGTATATGAGCATGCCGAAAAAGTTACAGAACGTGCTATAAGCAATGATAAAATACAAGAAATTTTAAAATATTTCAATTGATGAAAACCTTAAAAATAATTGCCTTACTATTTTACGTAAGTTTGGCTTTACAATGTCAGACAAAAAAAGAATCAAGAAAAATGGAAACAGAATTTACGATTAATACTCAAAAAGTAAGTTACAAAGGCATAGAACTTCCATTAGGAAAGTCACTAAATGAATGGGTAAAAATACTAGGAAAGTATGACAGAGTATTACCTCCATTAGAAAAGAAATATATTGTAGAGAGAACCTATACTTGGGATAAATTAGGGATTATGGTTGTCGAATTTGGAGAAGATAATGAAGTAAAAACAATCCCTGAGCTTTATGTTTTTTTTAATAATTTAGATAGTCCAGTAGGACAAGCTGGCAAATTAGAATTTGCTAGAGGGAGAGAATCTTTGCAAGTCCTTATAAAGAGAAATACAGAAGAAGGTTATCCTTTAAGTACAGGTACTATTAAAGAAATAAAAGAAGAACAGTCTACAGGTTCCAAAGCTCCTAAGAATTATCCATATCCTTTTACTACATATAAAAAATCTCTGAATATAGAGGGGATTGAGATAAAAGAAGGGATGACTATTTCGCAAATTAATAAATTGAGGAAAGAGGCAGATTTACCATTAATAAAATATTGGGATACTGATATGAATTGGAAAGAGGAAGATGGTTCTACGACTACTAAATCTAACGGTTATTTTACCTATTTGTATCCACATAAATTTACATTTGAAGAAGATAAGAAAGCGAACAAATACAATATTTTGTATCGTTATACTGAGCAAGAACTTGAATATATAAGAATTGTATATGATACAGGACAAGAATATTAAGTTGAAAAAATATATTTTTAACAAATGAAAATTGTGAAAAAGATTATTCTTTTACTTTATATAAGTATAGCTTTACAATGTAAAACCTCAAAAAAAGAACTCAAGTTAGAAACTGATTTTTATATTAGCGAACATACTATTACTTATAAAAAACAAGAATTGCCTTTTGGTAAACCCGTGGCCGAATGGATAAAGATTTTCGGAAAATATAGTAGAGTTTATCATACAAGTGTATATATCTGGGATGATTTAGGGATTTATGTTTCTGAATCAGATAAAAATAAAAACATTGATGAGCTTCATATCTTCTTTATGAATCTTGATAGTCCTTTGGGACAAATGGGGAAACTTGAAGAAGCCAAAGGGAGAATGTCTGTAGAATTTGTGAAAGAACGTAATCATAAGGATGGTTGGTTTCCAGAAAAAACGGATCCAGATTTTTATACAGACATGTTAAAGAATGAGAAAAACGGATCTGGAGCTCCTGAGAATTTTATATATCCTTTTAAAATTTATGCAAAACCGCTAAATATAGAGGGAGCAGAAGTAAAAGCAGGTATGAAAGTGTCAGATATTAATAAAAAAAGAATAGAAGCAGATTTACCAGTCATCAAATTTTATGATGCAGACTTGAATGCAAAACTAGAGGATGGTTCTACTACTACTTTGACTAATGGTTATTTTACTACTTTTAGTGGTTTTTTAACTCCTGAAGAACAAGAAAAAGCTGATTTTTATAATATTATGTATCGTCAGACCGAAGGTGAAATAGAATACATACGAATTGTACATGATAAAGGACAGGAATATTATAAATATTAATTTTTGTATAGGTAATTATAGGATTCGATAAGTTTATCAGTTTAAATAAAAAATACGTCCCAATAAAAAATAAGTAAATGAGACAAGAACGAATAAAAGATAGAGTATTAAAAAGAGCAGCGAGATCATGGGGCTTTTCGGATGTAGAGATGGAAACGTCATTTGATCCAGTAGTATCAATGATGTTGAATGCATTGTCGTATGAGTTAGAAAAAGTGGCTCATGAACTGGAGGATTCTAAAACTCGCGTGGTCGAAAGAGTTCTTGAAATTATGTTTCCAGAAGTTAGTGCAGGAGCTAAACCAGCAAGAGCAATCATGCATGCTTTACCTATAGATAACAATATGAAAGTTTCTTTGCTAAACCAAATGTCGGTAAGCAGGAGAATACATAATATTTATAATCCGTTAGCGCCTATTACAAAGGAGATAACACTATCGCCAACATTAGAGGTGAAATTAGCTTCTTGTGAGGTTAAGTACGTAGCTTACGAAAGAAATCTATACCAAGTTTCAAATCTTTTTTATAAAGACTCAGTTCGAGGTTATAAAAACTCTCTGCCTTCGGGAATAGTGTTTTTAGGGATAGAATTGAATAATACCAACGTATTAGAACTAGAGGATTTAATGTTGTATATAGACATTAAAAATACCCATCAAAAAGAAATGTTCCATTATTATCTAAAGCAAATGAAATGCTTTTATGATGAAAAGGAAATCACGGTAGAAGAAGGGTATAATGTCCCGGTAAACAATCTGGATATCGAAAGTATAATAAACAGAAATTATACGCATCTTAGTGAATTAATGCAGGAAGTTAATGAGTTTTATTTTGATAACTTTTATACCCTAAAAGGGGCATTGAAACATAAAGAGATAAATAAATATAACCCAGAATATAAGGTTTTTGAAGAAGTAACAAAGGATAATGGTAATCCGATTATTTGGATAAAAATGGTTTTTCCAGAATCATTAATACCTCAAATAATAGACAATGTATCTTTTACAGCAAATTGTTTTCCTGTAATTAATAAGAGACGACATATTATAAATAAAACACTTGGAGGTTTCTTGTCTTACGTATCCTTAGATACAGGTAATAATATCTATCTAGATGTAGATACCGTAGTTGATCCATTTGATAACCATTATGAAATAAAAGAATTTAAAGATGGTGTTATCGAAGAAGGAAATGCTGTATTACGTACAGGAGGAGTTTCTAGATTTGATTCCAGAACAGCTTCAGAATTACTTCAGAACGTATTGGATTTATTGAAAGACGAAAGTTCTTCGTTTTCAGGATTAGGAAAAGATTTTATGAATAGTTCCCTGGTCGAAATTAATCAGTTATTGGCTTCGGTTGAGCAACAAGCGAAAGAAAGTAGCTTTTCTAAAAATAACGATCCATATTTGATGATTAAACCAAAAGTAGATGAATCAGTAGGGAAATCATTTATAATAAGTTATTGGTCGACTTGTGCCGAAGAAGGTAATGACATTAAAGCAGGTACAGTTTTAGAATCTAAAGAAGATTTGTTTTTTGTAAGCAAAGAAGCTGTATTAGTTACCAATACAGTTGGCGGAATGAATAAACAAAATAACAAGGACCGTATTCTTGCTTATCGCAATGCTTTATTAACGCGAGGACGAATTGTAACTTTTGCCGATATAAAGGCATTTGGTTTTAACCATTTTAAAAGCTGTATTACAGATGTTAAAATAGAAAAAGGAACACGTAAAGAAATCTCAGTAAAAGCAGGTTTTAGTCGAACGGTAGATATTTACTTAAAAATTAATGCAGCCGAAAAACAACATTTATCAGTAACCGAGTGGGATTATTTGTGTGAGAGTTTCATGAAAAACTTAAAAAACAGATCATCAAATGTGTTTCCATATCGATTGTTTATCGAAGATTAATTTCAGGAAACAAATAAATACAAAAAAAGCGCTAAGATACCTTAGCGCTTTTTTGTTATAATAAAATCAGTTATGATTTTGATCTCTTTCTCATCTTCATATTGATAAACTCGACTGCCAATGAGAATGATATAGCAAAGTACAAGTAACCTTTTGGTACAGCCCCAATATGTTCACCTACTAAAGATGCATTAGATAAGTGCATACTTTCAGTTATTAACATAAAACCGATTAGGATTAAAAAAGCAAGTCCTAAAATCTGAATAGAAGGATTTGCATTTACAAAATTTCCAACAGGAACCGCAAACAACATCATAACAGCTACCGAAATAACCACGGCAGTAATCATAATTGTCAAAGCACCTGTAACACCATTTGTCATACCTACTGCAGTTAAAATAGAATCTACAGAGAAGATTAAATCGATTAGTAAAATTTGAACAATTACATTCGAAAAAGATTGCTTTGCAACATCTTTTAATGTTTTTTCTTCTTCGCCTTTATGATCAACTTTTTCGCTTATTTCTTTAGTACTTTTATAAATCAGGAATAATCCACCGCCCAATAAAATCAAGGCTTGTCCAGTAAAATCAGCATTTAGCCAACCCCATTTAATACTAAAAACAGTTGCCTTCATAGCAATTAAGTACGAAATACCCATTAGCAAAGCAATACGCATAAACATGGCTAAAAACAAACCAATTCGAGTTGCTTTTTTACGACTTTCAGGAGGTAACTTTCCAGTTACTATCGATATGAAAATGATATTGTCGATTCCTAAAATAATTTCAAGAAAAGTCAATGTTAATAGGGCAACCCAAGCGTCTGGATTTAAAAATACTTCCATTTAAAAAAGGTATTAAGAGGTAATAAGGATATATAATAATTTAATCTACACGAACAACTTTTCCGCGTTGTTTTTGGTTAGAACCAACCATTCCGAACTCAAAAGTATAAGAATCTTTGGTTGTACTCAAAATTTTCATTCCGATAGCTTTCTCTTCGGCTTTGTTCTTTGGGTGTTTTTTTTCCAGAACATATTCGCAATCGCTTACCCAACGAATTGTTGCAGTATCGGTTTTACCTTCAAAAGTTTCGATTTCGATATCATCTTTTCTTTCAAAAATAGTTGTCTTTTTTACTCCATCAACTTCATATTCAAACTTGAATTTTCCGGTTTTAAAATCCTTGCAATTGTGTTCCGTATTATAACAAGATGCAACAATAAGTAACAAAGGGAGTAATAGTAATTTTTTCATAATAAGTAATTTGTTTATTTAGGAGCTAATCCTGCTTTTCATTTCAATCTTTTATGCCGAACCCCGGCATAAAAGGATTTCCATTACAATCAGGGCTAGTTTGCAATTGGTTCTCAAGAACCTTTAGTATTATATTGATTTATTAAGTCTTAAATTTTCTGGATATAAAACTCTTTTAATTTTTTAGATTCTTTAACTTCCTCTTTAATTTCTTCTTTAGATTCGTTTTTTGCTGCTTTTGGCCAGATATGAAAACAACCTTTTGTCATTGCTTTGGCTTGTTGGTAAATATTTGGTGAAAGATTAGCAAAAAAACTCAAATCTTCAGGATTATCCCAAACGCCCCAAATACCATTTTCGTCAATATCTCCGTTGTAATTGATGATATGCGTTGGGTAAGTTTTGACCATTTTAATTTTAAAATGCTCCAGATTATAAGAACCATTCCATTTAAAGGAGTTTACATCATCAACTCCAGAGCCGGAAATAATAGAATTTACAAAATTCAATTCAATAGACATTTTATGTTGTGCCGGTGAATTAGAATAACAATAAAATCCTTCCCACTCTCCACTAGGCAAAAAATGATGCGTCTCATTTTTGTTGTCTTTCATATTTATAATTCTGAAATAAATATAATAATAGATTTTATGCTTTCAACTTCGCGTAGCCTTAGAAATATTGTTACTTCAATCTCTTTAACTCATCATCGGTAAAGTTCTTAATTTCTTTTTCCTTGGCAAATTTATTAGCGTTGTAATTTTTAGATTCTTTTCTTGGAATCGATAAACTTTCCCAACTGCTGTTTTTTAATTGTTTGGCATAAAATACAATTTGACCAACATGATAAGGATAATGTGCTAATTGCCTGTTGATAGCTTCAATAACCGTATGACCTTCATTTCGGATATATATAATGTCTGCAAGTTGATTAGCTTGCAAATCATTTATGGCATCAAAAAGACATTTCCAGCCTTTTTCCCAAGCAGTCATTATTTCTTCTTTAGATTGCAAGTCATTTTCGAATTCCTCATCGCGATTACGCCATTCTTTCTCGCCATCGGTTGTAAGGAAATCAGTCCAACGCGAAAGCATATTACCCGAAAGATGTTTTACAATAGTTGCTATACTATTTGTATCCTCATTTATTGTAATAAGAAGTTGTTCAGGCTCGAGTTGAGCAATTGCTTTTTCGCCCAGTGTTTTATAATATAAAAACTGTTTTTTTACACTTTCTAAATACGCTTCAGTTGCATCCATAATTATACAATTTTAATGTCATATTTGTCTAAAAGTCCCAAAATTCCCTCGGTCGAGAATTGCGCTTTTTTCATAGGATTAAATTCAGGATCAATTTTAAAATTATAAGCTGTTTTAAAATTAACACTTGCCAATTGAGTTTCGTTAAAAATTGCTCCTTCGAGATTACAGTTGTCAAAAACAGAACTGGTTAAATTGGTTCCTATAAAAGTAGTTTCTTTCATAGAACAATTTACGAATTTAGTTTTAGGCATTTTTTTATTAGAAAATAAGGCATAGTCCAAAACAGATTCTTCAAAATATACCTGAAACAAAAAATCTTCACATTCATTAAATGCAATTCCCAGAAGTTTACAGTTCTTAAACGTTGCATTTTTTAAACTTGTACCTTTTAGGCTGGTCATAGATAAATTGCAATCGATAAATTCGCAATCAAGAAAGGTGTTGTAAGCAAAATTACTATTAGAGAAATCACAATTTTTAAATACACAATCCTCAAATTCGCGGTTGTTTATTTTTTTATCAATGTAGATAACCTTATCGAATGTTTTTTGAATATGAATTAAGCTATCCATTGGATTTTTTGAGTTTTATTTTAATTAAATGTTTAGTCATTAAACAGACCTCTCATGATTGTTTTTAAACCATAAAAGATTAGAAACATTCCAGCTAAACAAGCAATGATACCAATAGCCAGAACTAAGTAATGCCAAACGTTTTGCTTGTTCATAAACGCATTGTAAATTACCGAAGGGCCAATAAATAATAGGGGTAAAGAACCCGATAAGTATTTAATTCCTTTTCCTATTAACTCCTTATTTGTTCCCATATTTTTTATTCTTAAAAGTTTAATGATTGAAGTTTAAAAGTTGCGGGAACTAAAAAACGTCTATTTATTGTTGCATAATCAAGATTATATCTTTGCAACGGTTTTATTGAAATCAGTATTTATAACTGAATTACTATTGTGCCTGAAAATTATCTACAGCATTTCTTACACTTCCATATTTGTGTAATAATTCAGATGCTTGCTCGTATGTAACAGGAATTTCGCCCATAATCATTCTTACTCCGCGATCTATTAATTTACTATTACTTAATTGCATATCGACCATCTTGTTGCCTTTTACTTTTCCTAGTTTTATCATGGTTGCTGTCGAAATCATGTTAAGAACTAATTTTTGTGCAGTTCCAGCTTTCATTCTAGAGCTTCCTGTAACAAATTCGGGGCCTACAACTACTTCAATAGGATATTGGGCTGTTTGCGAAAGCGGACTTTCGGCATTACAAGTTATGCAACCAGTAATTATATTGTTCTTATTACAAATCTCTAAACCACCAATTACATAAGGTGTTGTTCCTGAAGCAGCAATTCCTATTACAACATCATTTTCAGAAATGCTGTGTGCTTGCAAATCTATCCAGGCTTGTTTAGGATTATCTTCGGCATTTTCTACCGCCTGACGAATGGCTTTATCTCCTCCGGCAATGATCCCGTTTACTAAAAATGCCGGAACTCCAAAAGTAGGAGGACATTCGGATGCATCCAAAATTCCTAAACGACCAGATGTTCCTGCTCCTATATAAAATAAGCGTCCACCAAGTTTTAGTTTGTTTACAATTTGAGCCACTAAAGCTTCTATTTGCGGAATTGCTTTTTCTACGGCAAATGGAACTGTTTTGTCTTCCTGATTCATGTTAATCAACAAGTCTTGAACACTCATGCTTTCCAGATGTTCGTATTTAGAGGACTGTTCTGTAGTTTTTGTAAAGGTCATTTTTTAGTATAATATCTTGCCCAAAATTAATCTTTTTTCTTGCAATTTCGAAATTTAGTGCGTAAAGTCGTAAAGATTAAAATAAACTTTTTTTCTTTTAATTCGTATGCAACGAATGTCTTATGGAATCTCATTAAAAGAACTAAAATATTATATTTGTTAAATATTTTAAAGATAAATGGATAAATTAAGCTTTTTAGATGGTATTGCTCATATTGCTGTTTTTGTTTCATTATTATTGGCATTATTTTTACTAACAGTAAAAACCGAAAATAAGTTAGCAAACCGACTATTTGGTACTTTTATTATTTTTTCAGCAATTGATTTTACAGGACTCTTTACTTACACATTTCCTCAAGAATATGCAGATTTAGAACTTATAAGAAGCACAATATGTTTATTAGAAATGCCTCTAATTTATCTTTATGTTTTGGCAGTTTGTTACAATGATTTTAAGCTAAAATGGCAACATTTAGTATATACACTTCCTTTTATTGTTATGAATTTAGTTCTTATGCCGAGATTTTATTTAAAATCAGGTATTGAAAAAGAACAATTCATAGCCAATTTTAATCAAATGTCTGAAGTTTACTTTTTTCAGATTTTAATCGAAGTTCAATATTGGTTTTATATCATTAGTATTTTTTTAATTTTAAAAAAGTATAGAAAAATTTATCTTGAAAACTATACTAATCCCAGTACTTCTACATACAAATGGCTTTTTCAGATGAATTGTGTTTTTCTTGTGATGCATTCTATTACAGCTTCAAAAAATTTGTTGCGTTATACTGCTTCCAGAGAAATTTTTCTTTGGGGAAATGTTCTAATGGTATGCGGAGCTTTATTTGTAATATGTTGGTTTGTAATGAAGGCACTAAATCATCCGGAACTTTTTAGAGGAATCAATTCTACTATACAACTTACCAAAGATATTATCCCTCAACAAACTGATGTTTCGACTAAAATAGCAAACGTTCAGGATGAGATTATTTCTTCTAAAATTTTAGCTTTAAAAAATTACATGACAGAGAAGAAGCCCTATCTTGATCCATCACTTACAATACAGGAGCTTTCTAACCAAATTGATATTCCTGTTCGTGATTTATCAGTTTTGATTAATCATCATATGAATCAGCATTTTTTTGATTTTGTAAATGAATATCGTATTCAAAAAGCAATGAATATCTTAAAAGATCAGTCTAAGAACGAACTTACGGTTTTAGAGATTCTATACGAAGTGGGTTTTAATTCTAAATCATCTTTTAATACTTCTTTTAAAAAATACACAAATCTTACGCCTACGGCTTATAGAAACGCTTCATAAATAATGGTTTGAATTTACCCTAAAGATGTAAGTTTTAAAAAAAGAAAAGTTTTTATTTTAATTCTAAAATTCGAATTCTTAAATGTTTGTTTTTCGTAGTGATGCTTTTTCTCAGGAATAGTGTTAAAAGAACTAAAATATTATATTTGTTAAATAATCTAAAAAAATAATGGATATAGATAGTTTTTTAATTGCTATGAGCTGGCTCTCAGTTTTTGTTTCATTATTGCTGGCATTCTTTTTACTGACTGTAAAAACCCAGAATAAACTAGCAAATAGGCTATTTGCGTTGTATTTACTACTTTTTTCAATTGATAATGTTGGAATTTTTATTAACGAAAATTTTATTAGAAGCCATTTTAATTTAGAATTTTTCAGATGGAGCACTTGCGCTCTAACACTTCCTGCTTTCTATTTATATATTGTGTCGGTTTGTTTTACTGATTTTCGATTACAAATAAAGCATTTACTTCATGCACTTCCGTTTATAATAACAAATGTGTTTTTTGCATTTAGACTTTATTTTCTGAGTAATGTCGAAAAAACACAATTTTACGACCATCGTAGTCAATTGCCTGAGTTGTATGGCTTCCAGGTGATGTTAGGTATACAAATTATATTGTATAGCATTGGTGTATTTTTAGTTTTAAAAAGATATAAAGAAATATATCAGGAAAATTATGCCGATGCTAAAACGTCTATTTTTAAGTGGTTGTTTCAATTATCGACTGTGGTATTTATGTTGTATTATTTAGCAATAGCAAAGAATATTCTGAGATACACAGATTTCGAAGCATTATGGATTTGGGCAAATGTAGTAATGCAATTTTTGGCTTTAGTATTAACCTGTTGGTTTGTATTAAAAGCCCTTAATTATCCTGAACTCTTTAGAGGAATCGATTCAAAATTAGAATTAGCAAGGGATATTCTTCCAAAGAAAAACGAGAATATTACCGAAGTAAAAGACAATCAAAACGAAGTTATTTCTGTTCAAATCTCGACATTAAAACAGTACATGACCGAAAAAGAACCTTATCTCGATCCGTCGCTTACGATACAAGAACTTTCTAATCAAATTAATATTCCGGTTCGGGATTTATCAGTTTTGATTAATCATCATATAGACCAACATTTTTTTGATTTTGTAAATGAATATCGCATTCAAAAAGCCATGAGTATTTTGAAGAATCCTTCAAAAAGGGATTTAACCGTTTTAGAAATCCTATACGAAGTAGGTTTTAATTCGAAATCATCATTTAATACTTCTTTTAAAAAATATACAAATCTTACGCCTACAGCTTACCGAAACGCTTCGTAATTAGCGGTTTGTAAAAAGTCGTACTTTGTACTTAATAAAGTCGAACTGATTTTCTGAAAAGAAAAGGGTTCGACTTTTTTTGTCGGTCGCATATCCAAAATTTCTAAGGCAACTTTGCTTCAAATTAACAGAACCAATTTAAAATTAGAAATTATGAAAAATGTAAACCTTTTTATTTTTTTACTATTGCCTCTTTTTTGTTTAGCACAAACAACCCTTAAATTAAATGGAAAAGTTGCCGATGAAAAAGCTTCAGTTGCTTGGGCAGATGTTGTAATCTTAAATCAAGAAGGGAAGATTATAAATGGAGCAACCACAAAAGAAGATGGTAGTTTCGAATTGAATTTGACTAAAGGATTCTATAAAGTAAAAATTAGTCCGCAGGGATATTCTGAATTTGAGAAAGATATTATGATAGAAAAAGACATCAATTTTGGTTTGATTATTTTAAAGGAAAACGTAACAAATTTGGGTGAAGTTGTCATTCAATCCAGAAAAAATGCGATTGAACAAAAAACAGATCGTTTGGTTTATAATCTGGAGAATAATGTAACAAACGTTGTGGGCGATGCTTTGAGCGCTATAAATACAGCACCAGGAGTTGCGGTACAAAATGATGTTATTAATATATTAGGAAAAGGAGCTTCGCGTGTGATGATTGATGGAAGAATGATTGAATTAACTGGCGAAGAGTTAAATGAGTTCTTAAAATCTATTTCGGCAAGTGATATTAAGAATATCGAAATTATAAGTAATCCTTCGTCAAAATTTGAAGCTGAAGGAACTGGGGGATTAATTAATATTGTGATGAAAAAAGGGGCTCGTGATTCTTGGAAAAATACAACTACAGCTTCGTATGATCAAAATAAATATGGAATTTTTGCTTTAAGGAATAACTTCTTTTATAATAAAAATAAGTTTAGGTTTTCGGCGAGTGTTAACGGAAAAACAGGTGCTAGAAACATTAAAGAATCTCTAGATATGTATTTTGTTGAAGGGCCTTCGAAAATGAATGCGGTAACGAAATTAAATGAGGAAAACCTTTCTGGGAAAGTAGCTTTAGATTATGATTTTTCGGACAAAACAACCATTGGTTTTCAGTTTTTAAATGATAGAAGCAACCCAGATTTTGATTCGGATATTAGAATCAATAACTATAATGCTCAAAATGAATTAAACAGTTATATACTTAATGAGAGTTTTTTAGACAGGAAAACGGGCAATCAGACTTATAATTTACATTTGATTACTAAACTTGATTCTTTAAATAGAAAATTATCATTTGATGTGGATTTCTTTAATTATGATTCAAAATTCGACAGAAATTTTATTGCGAATAATTATGCATCAGATGGAACTTTTATCGATGTAAATCAATCTGGACGAAATATTTCGAATCAGGATATTGATAATTTGAGTTTCAAGGCTGATATGGAACACCCGCTTCAAGATGTAAATTTATCTTATGGAGCAAAAGTGAGTTTTACCAAAAGTAATAGCGATGTTGTATTTTTTAATACCATTACTGGAACTCCAGAATTAGATCTAAACCAAACAAACCAGTTTAAATACAACGAAAATAACCAAGCGGTTTATATTAGTGCAGATAAAAAAATAAATGAAAGATGGAATTTTCAGGCAGGATTACGATTAGAAAATACGCAAACAAATGGTTTTTCGGTAAACTTGAATCAGGAAACCATAAATAATTATCTTAAATTATTTCCAACCTTTTACGCTTCTTATAATAAAAATGAAAACAATAGTTTTAGTTTAAACTACGGAAGAAGAATTCGTAGACCAAGTTTTAGTTTATTAAACCCGTTTCGAGTTTATATTAGCAGCAATAGTTATTCTGAAGGAAATCCGTTTTTGAAACCTTCTTTTAGCGATAATTTTGAATTTACTCATTCGTATAAAAAAATATTAAGAACTAGTATTTTCTTAAATGCGATTACTGACGGCTATGGTGTAATATTTACTGCAAATCCAGAAACGTTGACTCAAGTTGTATCTAGAGAGAATTATTTTAAAGGGATTAATTATGGTGTTGGAGAAACGTATTCGGCTAATTTTGCAGATTGGTGGCAGAGTGAGAATTCATTGTATTTTTTGGGATCAGATATTAAATTCACAAAAGATATTAATGCAACACCAGCAAATAGTCTTCAGATTGATTTTTCGACAAATAATACATTTTCGTTAGGAAAAGCGACTAAACTACAAGTAGATTTTAACTATACTACGCCTTATAAAAGTGGTTTATATGATACTGGATATGTATCAAGCCTAAATATTGGTTTTAAACAGGATTTGTTAAACAAAACAATGCAAATTGCTGTTTTGGTAAATGATATTTTTAATACCTCTTATTTAAAAAATGATGTTTCGATTGTAAATGGCGTAAAGCAAGTTTATAGCCAAAATGAAAGTAACCGATTTGCTCGTTTATCTGTAGTTTATAATTTTGGAAACAAAAAGATTAATGTTAACCAGCGCAATTCAGGAAACGAAGAAGAGAAGAAGAGAGCTAATTAGATAATTACAGTAGAGTATTCCAACATGGCTTTAAATCCCGAAGTTTAAATTAAGGAAACATTTTTTTTATTTATTTATTAAGGCTTTGAGAATTTACAGCTAGTATCTGATTAATTTCATCTAGTACCTCAAATTCATCAGTAGGAAATATTTCTAAGACCATTTCTAAAACGAGTGCCACATTAATAGGTGAGTTTTTAATTGTGTCCGAAGTTTTATGTGCTTCGTGATCCAGCGCAACAATACATAATTTAAGGGTTTCGGTAATAACACAACCAAGCTCAGAATAATTTGATAGTTTAATTTGAGCCGTAAATGTACCTTTTTTATCCGGAGACGGTTTTAAGGTGTTGAAATATCGTGTAGTTAGTTTTCTAAGATTCTCCATTTTTAGTTTTATTTATTTTATTAAGGCGTTTTTTCTTTCAAAATCAAATATACGAAAAATTCCAAATAACATACTATAGTATGTTAAAAAGAATGAATAAAAAATGGAAATTGTCTCAAATTAAAAAAAGTGGATAAATCAGAAGAATTAAAGCGTTTAGGTGCTCGAATTAAAGAGCTTAGAAATGCGAAAGGATTAACACAAAACAAATTGGGATTATTAATACTTAAAGATCAGCAATCTATACATAAAGTTGAAGCTGGTGAATTCAATCCTACATATCTTTATTTACTTGCATTGGCTAAGGGTTTAGGAATATCAGTAAAAGAATTGCTTGATTTTGAATAAAAACTAATAAGGTGGATTTAAAATCCGTACTTGTAAATAATAAAAAAGACTTTTTTACTTCTTAGTTTTTTTGCATTTTTAAACATAATCTTGTCATTTTATAACAAGATTGTGTTTAAACTTTGTGTTTTACATCTTTATAAGATTAATGCTGCTTTCTAAAAAGCTTAACTTAATGATATCGGACTTTGGAACTGTTAGATGTTCTTTTTTGAAAACGATAAGTTCTTGTTTTGCGTGAGGGATAGGAGTAAACTACCGAAGTAGTGCGGATAGCCCGACCATATTTACGAAAGGCGCATATAATCAGTTAGCTAAATAGCGCCTTTTGTAAATGTGGGCACGCCCAGATTATATAAAATATGCCAATGCAATTCCGAATATAATCATCGAAATTTTCGCAATATTAAATTTGTGTCCTTCGCTACTTTCAAAGATTATTGTTGATGAGATATGGAATAATATTCCGATTACAACTGCTGTAATCTCGGTGTAATAATCGTTTAAAAAAGGCAAATATTCAGATGCAATTGTTCCTAACGGTGTCATGATTGCAAATGTTATCATAAATGCAAAAATGGCTTTTTTGTTAAGGTGTGCATTTACAAAAAATGTTGTTAGTATGATGGCAATTGGTAAGTGATGTATAGCTATACCAATGGCTATATCATGATGATGGCTTACTGGAAACCCTTCTAGAAAGGCGTGTATGCATAGGCTGATAAATAACAACCACGGGATTTGAGACATTTGGGCGTGACCATGCACGTGCCCATGTTCGGCTCCTTTAGAGAAAAACTCGAGTATGATTTGGAACAGTATTCCGAGCATTATAAATAACCCAATATTATGGTTATGTGACTCATAAACTTCGGGCAACAAATGCATTACTGTAAGTGATAGTAGGAATGATCCGCTAAAAGCCAATAAAAGTTTAAGATTGGTCTTGTCTTTTGGTTTTAGTACCAATGCGACAATATATCCTAATAATACTGAAAGTAAGGGTAATAGATAATTCATCTTTTTGTTTAATTGTTTTTAGTTGTTTAATCATTGATTTGTTTAAACGGTTAAATAAATCAACAATTTACCAATTACTTAAAAATCATGATTAATCGTTCGCTATCGGTTTTGTGAAATTTCTTTAATTTATAATCGCCAAATGTATCTAAAAGGAAAATACCTGCTTGTTCCATTAATTCTTCGAAATCTTTTAATGTTAGGGCTTTTACTTTTTCGGTAAAATGATATTTACGCCCTTGGTCTTCAAAATCTATTTCTTTAAAAATATGCCCGTCCTCTACGTATCGTTTGATATGAAAATCGATATCATCGACTGTTTTTACTTCTTCGGGAACTAGTGTTTCGATTACTTGTGTTACGTTCATAAAATCGATTACGGCAAAGCCATACTCGCTTAAACTTGCTTTTATAGCTTTTAGCGTAGTAAGATTATCGTCGTCGCTTTCGAAATAACCAAAACTGGTAAATAAATTAAAAATAGCATCAAATTTTTCGTCGAAAGGCTCGCGCATATCATGCACTTTAAAGTGCAGGGTTTCATTACTGTTTTTGCTAGCTTCGGCAATACTATTTTCAGACAAATCGGCTCCTAGTACATCAAACCCAAGTTGGTTTAAATAAATAGAATGGCGCCCTTTTCCGCAAGCTAAGTCAAGTACTTTTGCTTTTTCTGGAAGATTAAGATAATGTGTAAGATTATCCATGAAAATTTGGGCTTCTCTATAATTTCTGTCTTTATATAATATATGATAATAAGGTGTGTCGAACCAAGAAGTGAACCAGTTTTCTGATGGTTCGTTTGTATTTGGGGTAGATGGGATATGTGCTTCAGACATTTATTCTTTTTCAATTAATTCAAGTCCCGCAAATTTAGTGTATTTTTGCTGAAAAATAACTATTTTACAAGCGATACACGAACAATGTCGCTGTGTAGATTCGAAAATTTTTTATTACAGATTGATTTTAGTTTAAATAAATCTGTTTTAATTTAAATATAAAAATGGAAGATAATTTTAAAATGGTGGCCAAAACCTTTTTTGGCTTTGAAGAGATTTTAGCAAAAGAACTACAATTGCTAGGAGCACAAGATGTTGAACAAGGTGTGAGAATGGTAAGTTTTAAGGGCGACAAAGGGTTTATGTACAAAGCCAACTTATCGTTGCGTACGGCACTGAAGGTGCTAAAACCAATTTACTTTTTTAGAGCAAATAATGAAAAAGCTTTATACAAAGGTATTTTGGGGGTAAACTGGTCTAAACTTATAAATGCTAATCAGACTTTTGTGATTGATGCAACGGTGCATTCTGAACATTTTAATCACTCTGAATTTGTTTCTCAAAAGTGTAAAGATGCTATTGTGGATCAATTTAGAGAACGTACGGGACAAAGACCAAGTATTGATAAAGCACATCCTGATTTAAGGATTAATGTGCATATCGATAAAGATCAGGTTTCGGTTGCATTGGATACTTCTGGTAATTCATTGCACCAACGTGGGTATAGAACGGCTACAAATATTGCTCCTATAAATGAGGTATTGGCAGCAGGAATTTTGTTGTTGTCTGGTTGGGAAGGTCAAGGTCATTTTCTGGATCCTATGTGTGGTTCGGGAACTTTTCTTGCTGAAGCAGCTATGATTGCATGTAATATTCCGGCGAATATAAACAGAAAAGAGTTTGCTTTTGAAAAGTGGAATGATTGGGATAATGATTTATTTGACCAAATTGTAAGTAGCTTGATGAAAAAAACTAAGGAGTTTCATTATACTATAAAAGGATTTGATAAAGCCCCAAGTGCTGTAAACAAAGCCAAAGACAATATTAGGAATGCCAACTTAGATGATTATATCACTATCGAAGAGAATAACTTTTTTGATACTGAAAAAACGACTCAAGGAACTTTACACATGGTATTTAATCCGCCTTATGATGAGCGTTTGGATATTCATATGGAAGAGTTTTACAGAAACATTGGTGATACATTAAAGAAAAACTATCCAGGAACGAATGCTTGGTTTATTACTGCCAATCTTGAAGCATTGAAATATGTTGGGTTAAAACCATCTAGAAAAATTAAGCTTTTTAATGCAAGTTTAGAAGCTAGATTGATAAAATACGAAATGTACGAAGGAAGTAAGAGAACTAAGTTTCAGGTTTCTGAATAAGGTTCTAAGTGACTAAGATGCTAAGTTGCTGAGTTTTTAAGCTCAGAATCTTGGAGTCTCAGTAATTTAAGAGAAAAGAATAATTTTAGGTTCAGGAGTTTAAGTTCTAAAAGTAAAATCTTAGAATCTTAGCCTCTCAGAGCCTCAGTAACTCTAAAAAAATGACAAAATTACAAGTAAGAGCTTTTTTATATCAGCTGGGCTGTTTTGCTATATTATTTATATTAGCTCGATTTTTGGTAGCTGAATATTCAGGATTAACAGGATTTTGGATTCCTATGACAGCATTTGTTATTGGAACTCTTTTGTCTCCAAAATTTCAAGCGGCTAAAACTAAAGATGGTGAAAAACTTTTTATGAAATGGATTTTCATGAAAGGAATTAAAGAAATAGGGTAGTACCTATTTTATAAATTTTACAATTTGGTTATTGTTATATGAA
>NZ_JPRM01000045.1 GCF_000737695.1 Flavobacterium hydatis | reverse complement strand
TATGATCATCCGTACTCATAATCTAAGTTTTTTAATTCGTTAACTAATCTGATATTTTCGTTTTTAGATTTTTAAGTAGATGTCAATTTATATAACAGTAGTAAAAAAAAGATATCGACTCCAAATGCCATGTACCATATTTTTGCCACAAAACTTATTACTAATTTTTTCAACATTTTTAGATATAGAATTCTATTCCTTGGTGTTGTGATCGCGAATCGAACCTGTTAAAATAAAAAAAACAACTAAAAAACAAGGAGCTTTTATAATATATTTAAATCTAAACTTTGCCAATAAATGATTCTCTAGTTTTAAAAAATAGCTTGTGCTACAATTTTACAACAGAGTAGGAAAATTAAATGAATTAAAAATTTTGGTAATAATTTTTGTTAGCAATATTTTAATAAAAGACCCGGTTGGGTAACATGGATGATAGTTAGTAGTAAATTCTATAAACCAATGGAATTATTACGTACTGACAAAAAATAAAAAGTAAAAAAGAAACAGTCTATATTTCATTTAGATAATTTAGTAATGTTTCGAACTTAAGGTTTCAAGTGATTGTTTTATAGTGTTTTATGGTTTGTGTTAAAATAGATGCACCGATTCTGCACCTACATTATTATATATAATTGTATTATAGATATTTACTATAAAAAAGTAATAGGAAACATAGTAGGAAATAGTAGGACATAATAGGAAGTGGTAGGAAGTAAAAAAACAACATCCTACCACATCCTACACCTTTTTTTTATCAAGAATTAGAGAAGGTTACTTATAATTTCAAATACATTTTTTTAAATGCAGAAAATTATTGTTAATAATATACTCGTGAAATATTAATCAAATTTCTTACTTTTAGAAACTTAATGCAACAATAATGATAGTAAAGATTAATTAATATATTTCAAAGAAGTTAAGATCATATTACGCCTTTTGGATCAAAAACATGTAAAAAAAAATACAACCCAAAATGACATTTGATTATAACTACCTAAAAACTATTGTTTATCATTTGAAACAGATAAGAATATGAAAAAAATAAATAAAATTGAAATATAGATGGAATCATCAAATGAAAAGTTTGAACAAGATTGGATAGAATATCGTAATGCTGTATCTGATAATAAAAGTAAAAGTCAAGATGATTTTGAAAAATACATAAATTTATTAGCTTCTGGTGGAATTGTACTTTCTTTGACTTTTTTGGAAAAAATTATTACAGTTGACAAGACCGATTTCAAACCTTTATACATTATTGGTCTTATTTGTTTAGTTCTAACATTGCTTTCAAATTTATACTCTCATTATAAATCAATTATAGATTCCGATTTAACAATTCAAGAAATAGATGAGAAAAAGTATAATGATATTTTTAAAAATATTAAAAAAAGAAATAAAATAATTAATCGTCTGAATAGAACATCAATTTGGAGTTTGATAATTGGAGTTGTATTCGTTCTAACTTTTGTAACAATAAATTTATTTAATATGAGCAATAAACAAAACCCTAGCCCGCCAGCCAAGCCAATGCCTGCAACAGAAGAAAAAGGCAGGACGATTCCTCTACCACCACAGAATAGACCAGCTAATAATCCTAAAAAATAAAAGATGATAGAAAAAAAAGTAGCCGATATTTTAAAAGAAACTATAGAAAAGTTAAATAAAAATGTACAGACAGGTGCTGTTGCAGGAAGAATAGTTCCAGTGCCGACTAGTTCACTAAAGCCAAAAGTTATAGTTAAGCCTGAAGATAAGAAGGACTAATAAAAATTGAGCATATTTAATTGTAGATACTTTAAACAAGTGAAATAAGATATGTTTTGCTAAGATAAACGTAGTGCCCTAAATAATTTTTGAAAAAGTTTTATATGGTACGAAAAATGAGAAACGTTCATCCTGGAGAAATTTTAAAAATGGAACTTATAGATGGAAGAAAATTTTCAATAAGTAAAATTGCAGAATTGCTAGATACTCCAATTTCGGATATTTCCAATGTTTTAAATGGTAATGTTGAAGTTTCTCCTATGATAGCTTTAAAACTTGAAAAAGTATTTGGAGGCACAGCTGATTCATTTTTACGTTTACAAACTGGATATGATTTAGAAGAATTTAAGAAACGGTTTAAACCCTAATTTAGATATTAGTTAATTAGTATTAAGCTAATTAAACTTACTTAGCTAGCAAAAGCTACATTTAAAAGCTATTGTTGGTAATCGAATGTGCTAAATTAATAAGGATAAGTATGCGTTTTGCATTAATTAAAGATATGAGAGTTGAGGCGACTCCAAACGGGAAAGCGATTTGTCCAGGTTGCACTCAACAGGTTGTAGCAAAGTGTGGTTCAAAGCGAATTCATCATTGGGCGCATCAAAGCAATAAAAATTGTGACAAGTGGTGGGAAGCTGAAACTGAATGGCATCGCAATTGGAAAAAAGAATTTCCGCTTAATTGGCAAGAAATTATAATGCGTGATGAAATTACAGGAGAACTTCACATAGCTGATGTTCGAACTGATAATAATATTATAATTGAATTTCAACATTCGCATATTGATACAAAGGAACAAGCTTCACGAGAAAGCTTCTATACAAATTTAATTTGGGTTGTTGACGGAACACGGCTTAAAAATGATTTTAAACGGTTTCAAAAAGGGAAATATTATTTTTCTTCATTGATGCCTCAAGTTTTTAGAACAAGCTTTTCATATGAGATTTTTCCCTCTAATTGGATTTATCGACCAGTCGCAGTTATTTTTGATTTTGGTAGGATTGAAACTCCCAAAAAAAGCAGACATACAAAACTATATTGCTTATTTCCTCAACGTCTCAATAATGAGTTTATAGTAGCTGAAATATCAAGAGAAGCTTTTATAGTTTCTATCACAAAAGGTAATTGGCTACAGCGGTTTGAAAATTTTATCAACAAAATTAAAGCTATTGAAATAGCAGAACGAGAAACATTTGCAGCATTAGAATTAATTGCATCTCGAAACAATAGGTAAAATGGAAGATCCAAAACTAAATATCAGTGTTTAAAAGGAAAGCTCATATTAAAAAAATGCTTATTTAGTTTTGATTCAAATTATTATTTTTTGAGGTAATAGATATGAGAAAATTTTTAAAAAAAACATGAATAAAGAGTTTCACGAAAAAGATATTGAAATACGTAAAGAGTTAGAGGAATTAATCGAAAATGGTAAAAAAAACATTTCAGAAATAGAAAAGATAATTGAAAATAATGATTTTAGAATTAATGATCTAAACGATCCAAATTCAAAGTCTGCAGTTAATCTTCGAATCGTGAGGAATTTTGTAATTGGAACAATTTTATTTTTGCCAATAACATATATTTTACTTACTTATGTTAAAGGTTTTAATGAGGTACTATTTTATTTTCTTTTAATTTTTTACTCTTTGCTAATTGGACTTATTTTTTGGTTTATTCGAAAAAAATATAGGTTGTTATATGGTCTAATTGAATTAAGCGTAGGGGTTACGGCTATTTTTATAGTACTTCAATCTGTAAATAATAGTTTAGATATTTTTTATTGGAAAATCGAAAAATTGATGAGTTTTGTAGGGGGAGTATATATTCTAGTTAGAGGCATTGACAATATTTCTGTAACAAATTTTGGAAAGAAGGTTGATGATTTTTTAAATTTTAAATGACAAAAAAATAATTAATATGTACAGAACAATTATAAAGAATAAAATACATTAACACGAAAATATTAAGGATCAAAAACATGAAACAAAAGATATTCTTACTATTTTTACTATTTTCAACATTAAATAATTACGCTCAATTATCTGATTCAGAATATCAAGATAGATGCGATAAAGAATTTCAATCACTTTGCAACTTATTACCTAAAGGACAAGAAGAAAGTTGGATAATAAAAGCCAGAAATATTGATATTGAATATATCAAAATTGGAAAAGAGAAACAGAAAGAAGAAGAAGTTTATAAAAAACTAAATGCAGAAGCAATCTACGCTGTGCAATACCTAAATTCAATCAATAACTTTTTGTTACCTGCAAAAACAAAGCTTGTGAATTCATTAGCTGATAAAATTGTTAAGATTAAAATCGGCAGTTCCATTGAATCAAAAATAGATTCTTTGGACAGAGTATTTAATGATTATGCAAATACAAATAAAGCAAAAAATTTTGAAAAAGCTTATGATAAATTTTTAAGCGAAAAATCTAAATATTTGAAGATAAAATCTGAACGAGACACTTTATTTTATACCGTTTACGAGGTAAAAAGTAATGTTTATTCAGATCCTGATTCTAAAGATATATATGCAGTATTTAATTGGAAAGTTCGTATTGAAAAACTAAATAAATTAAAAACTGATTTTGATAATATTTCTGAAGAAGTAAAGTCAAAGCAATTTCTAGTTGTTAAAGATCCAAATCCAATTGTTCCATTGTTATTCCAGTTTTGCACACTTTTGGTAGTAATTTCAGGAGTGTTTGTAAACTTTGCATTTGAAAAAAAACGCCATAAAATAGTTTTAATATTAGTATTGTCATCGCTAATTACAGCAATTATTTTATTGTTTGTAAGTGATAATACTTTTCTAAATACTGCTGTAAATATATTAGTTCCAGGAATAGGATATATTATATTTTATTACAAGAAAAAAAGGAGTTAAAGATCATAATATTTACTAACTTATATTTAAAAAAAAAAATAACTAATGAATAGAGAAAAAGAATTATTGTTATTGACCGAAAATGCAGAAGACAGTATTATCTTAGACCTTTATAATAGAGCTTATTCGAACTTAGAAAAACTGAATGAAAAAGTTGATAAATATTCTATATACTTAATTCTTGTTATTTTATTTTTTTTTATTTCTTCAAATTTAGAAATTGATACACTTCAAATTGGACCAGTTGCTATAAAAAACACCTCCATTGTTACAATTATACTTCCTGTTTTATATTTTTCTTTTATATTCACTATTATTTCTATGTCTATGTACAAAAGCGAATTGTATTTTGGAATTAAAAAATTGGGAAAAAAAATTTATAATAATGATTATAATTGTCCTAATATTTATGATCATCAAAATAATTTTATAGACAGAATTTCATTACCATTTTCATATTCATCTTTTGGAAAACAAATGATTGTTAAAGAAGGAGGAATAGCAAGTGTTATTTTTGGCCTAGCCGTCTTGTCCCCAGTTATCTTAATATTTTTGGCTTTATTTGGAATTGCTTTTTTGATGTTAAGAGATTTGTGGCTTGTGCATTATTCTACAACATTAGGTAAGATTTCATTCTGGGTTTCAATATGGATGATATTATTCATTATTTACATAATAAAAACTTGGATAAAACTCTTAGATGGCGAAAATTTAAATATCTAAAGAAATAGCTTACCGTAAAACATTTTTAGAACAATGAAGCTTTTTTGCGTATATAAAAATTAAATGCTCTACTACAAAGATAATAATCAATTATATAACTATCAAATCAACTAAATATGGATGATATTAGATTGTTTCTAACTAGTACAATTATGGCCGGAATAGTTTCTGCGATTGTATCTTATGTCATTACTGTTAAGCTTAAAAAGTTAGATTTCAAAAATGAGTACTATAAAGAAATATTAAAAAAGAGATTAGTAGCTTATCAGTATATTGAAAGCCAAATAGCTGTTCTTAAGACTGTTGTGCTAGATGAGGCAGACAGCCAACCTTATCACATGATGTTCTCTTACAGCGATATCGAATTTTTTGAGTTCCAGAAAAATATGCTAATGGCTATAAGTTTTAGTTTATGGATAGATGATGAAACGAGTGAAAATTTGGAGAAGTTAAATGAACTTTTTTATAATTTAAATATAAAAGCAGGAGGGAAATCTAATCTTGAATTAATAGATTTAGGTAAAAAATATTATCAACATATTTCCGATTTGAGATTTCAGTTAGAAAATTCTACAAAAAGAGGATTGTACAACTTGCATGACATTGACAAAGCATTTAAAACTAAGAAAGTAAACACCAAAAGAGAGATTCGAGAATTGAAATAATATATATTATAAAATTTTTAGTTGTTTTAGATGCTTAATAAAATCAATTTTTTCTTTATTTTCTACAGCAAGGGCTATAATAATGTCTTCTTCTGATAATGATTTATCTATTTTTTAGAAGAAGCAACACATTTATAGAATTACTTTGGTCATTTAAATTCACATTATTTATTCTATTTTTAAGTTTAATTTTGTCTATAATTTTATATTCAGGAACTTCATTTTGGATTGAAACAAATCATGATGAAAGTTGGCTACAAATACTAGCATACTTTTAGTTTTGCAATTTTGATTTCTATACGGTATGCTTGCTACGTGGTTTTCTATAATCGATACAATTAGATTTTCTATAGTTTTAATTAAAATTAAAACTGTCAAAAGTAGAATTATGTTTATTTATAGTATTTGTTCTGAAGTTAGCCCAATAGGTTTATAATTAGTTTTAATATTAAAACTATTATAATCTGCAATACAAATCCAATCCTCTGACTGTTTATTTGTATAATAAGACTGGTACCAAGTTATACCAGATCCAATTAACACTCTAATAAGTCCAAAAACTGCTTCTGTCATATTAAATTACTTGTAAATTAAAGTCTTTATTAAAATTTTCAATCTGAATTGAAATCATGATTTAACGAAAACTTATTATGAAACCATGTTGGTAATCTTCTCAAAAATAAATCTTACTGCTTCTTCACGTATTTTATTTCTTTCAGTACTTTCTATTTTGGTAATAAAAGTTTGAAGTCGTAAATGAGGCTTTAAATGCTTATAGTAGACTGCAACAAAAATGTCCCCAACTTCACCAGATACAGGATACTTTTCCGTTCCAGGAGATGCTATTCCTGTAACAGCAACATATATATCAGAACTAGGATAGAGCTTTAACAATCCATATGCCATTTCTATAGTTGTTTCAATTGATTCAGCAGAGTATTTATCAATAGTTGATGGATTGACTTGTAGAATTGTTGATTTTAATTCTCTGTCATATGTGACAATGCTTCCTTTTAAAATACTTGAAGCGCCTGCAACAGAAGCTATCGAGCTTGAAAGCATTCCAGCGGTAATACTTTCGGCGCATACAATTGTTAAATTATTTTTACTAAGGGTTTTGTTGAACTTTTTAATTTCCTGCTTTCTCATTTTCTATTTAAATTTTTTCTGTGTAAAATTTGTGTATGCAGCCTAATCCTTCCCTTACGATAATGCAGTCTGATTTATAGTTATTTTTATTGTAAGGGCAGACTTCAACACCTATATGGGAGATAAAATGAAACTCAATACGGCTTTCTAAATGATCATTCTCACTGTCGAAAAATTCATCTTCTTTATTCTTATTAAGCAGGTTATATACATCTGTATGAGATTCCGTAATCTTTCCAGTATAGAATAATGAAACAACATAAATTTTTTCAACGCCATTAAAAAATTCATGAGTTTTGTCTTCCTTTCTTTTTTTATGAATTAACTTTCGAATAGTTCTTCCATCATGAACAACATCTGTTATTATAAGAACAGATTTAAAACGTCCGTTATTCTCAAAATTCAATTGTTTTTCAAAGTCAGAATGATCGTCATATCTATAGGAATATGGCAAGAAACTATAAGGCTTTGAGCTGAGGACTGCTGTTCTGGTTGCCAGAATATTTCCTTCAACTCCGAGCCCAATTACAAAATCAAATTTAATGTCAGAGTTTGCTATAGTTTCATAAATATGCTTTTTACATTTAGCAAGACGGGATCTATCTCCCAATAATTTTGCTACATCAATCCATCCGTGAGCCCGTGAGGTTTCGCTCCAGTGAAAATGTCCGGAATGAAATAAGTTATTGTCCTTGATCAGTTTCAATAAGCTAAGATGTCTACTGTCATTTATATCGAATGGATGAAGCGGTTCTTTTTTCTGCACCTCGGCATCTACTGGTGATTCGGTTTCTTCCGGTAAAAAATCAGAAAAAGGAAGAGCCGTCTGGCTTGGCGGTATTTTTAATTCTATTTTACTGACCTCCCCGCAGGAAGAGCTTATGTCCCATACCCCGTGCTCAGGCTGTCCATTTATATTGTTATTAGTAATTCTAAAATATTTATTTTCAAGAATCACCTGTGAATCTTTTTTTTTAAAGACTAAAAGATTAAAGTTTGGATCAGGGTTTTTACAGCCGAACGACCCTATGCTGATATGTGGAACCCTTTCTTTTATTTCGGAAAATGGAGTGTGTTCGTTGCCAAATATATAACAATCCACCTGATTGATTTCGAGTATTCTTTTTATGTCCGAGTAATTCTCTTTATCCCACTGCGGAGCTATTTCTTTTTTATAAAAATTGATTAAATTGTGGTGGATAACTGCGATTTTAATATAATCAGAGTACGTTGTTGTAATTTCAGCCAGTTCTTGTCCAAGTTTAGCAGGATCTATAAAACCTAAACCTGAGATAGCACCAATTTTGAAGTTGGAATTCAAGCCTATGTAAATTATTTTTAAATCTTCAATAACTAGTACATCTGTAACAGCATTCTCAGCACTAAATGTTTTTGATTTTTCAAAAAACGTGTTGTAGAATTTCTCAAATTTCTCCACATTAAAATCATAAAGCTTTTTTGGCTGTGCTCCCGCACCGGCCTTTTCAAATGCTATGGCAGCATCAACTCTATTTACGTCATGATCACCAGGAATTATTAAAATATTTTCTTTACTAATCCTTAATTTGGTTATGAGTATATCCAAAATTAAGGCTAGTTCGATGAATTCATTATCTTTTGCTGAATTTGTTAAGTCACCAGATATAATTAAATAAATTAATGTATCTGGAATTTGTTCTTCTACAAAATCGCAGAAAGATATTATAAATCTTTCATTTTCAGCTTTCTTATCAACCACAAGCCAAGAATTGAAATCATTAAGAAGATCGCCGTTTGCGTCAAAGCAGGAGGTTACATGAAAATCTGATATGTGTAAAATTGCCTTATTCATCTGGATCTATAGCTGTTTTAATTTTGAATTTTACCTGAGAATTATTTTTCTGATTGATGTTAAAAACACTTAAGTTCTTAATTTTTTCTTTGGCAATGTCATCTTCATATAACGTATCTAATTTTACAATGCTAACATTACCAATAACCCTCCCGCCAAGAAAAGAAATAATATTTTTCGTGATTTTAACTTCTGTGCCCAGACATACAACATCTGACACAATTATATATTTTTTGCCTTCTTCGATTTTGCTGTTTAAACTGCTGTAGTGTGTATTGACAGGACCAACGTGATCAAGAATCAGTATATCAAGCTGGAGGAAATTTGATAGTACGGAGCTGATGAAAGAGCTGTTTAAATTTTGGCAAACCAGTACTGGTTTATCATTAATGTTTTCAATCCAGCTATCTTTAACTTTTATTGACAAATGGTAAAGGCAGAACATCATAAAACTGGTATCCTCTGAAATCATTCTTTTGATATCTATATAGGATGTCAAGTAAACTGAAGATGATTCATGTAAAAATAACTTGTCTGTATCCTTAGTTTTAAAATGCATTATAAATGACAGCAGATAGTCTTCAAACAAGTCTTTCGAATCTAGATATTTTTCTGTTGCAGAATCATTTCCAAAATAGAACATAGCAAATTTATCGTCTTCGTCAACTTTATGATTGTTAGGATTGTTCAAAAAGTCCTCACTAAGTGATAATTGACTTAAAATATTCTCTTTTAAATTAATGAATATCAAAGACTTTACTTTGCTTTTTATTGAAGATAGGTCGTCAAATAAATTTTTTCCTGCGTTTTCAATACGTTCGAAATCTAGGTATAAGACATATTTTGTACTATTATCGATTTCATCCAGACCTTTAGTAATCCTATTAAGGGTGCTGTCAAAAAGTTCTGTGGCATATAACCCTATTTCAGCAGCGAAGTAGCTGCTGCTTATAGTCTGTTCAGCGTGAAGATTGAAATAAATCGATTCTTCATGTATAATCTTAGAAATTAACATACTTAGTACTTTTTAGGGATTTCTACTTCTATGTGCACCCCTTTAAATCTAACCTCATATAAGCGTATGGAGGAGTATTTTACATCTTGGTTATAATTTGAAATTATGTTTGAAATCAACTTTTTAAATTCATTTCTAACGACCAATGTAAGTTCGTTGAAAACAGTCATAAATTCATCTTTAGTAATTAACTTCGAAATATATTTTAAATGATTATCATAGATTAGATTTCGCATATTTACCAAGCTCTGAATTTCATTAAACATTCTAAGTGATATTATGATCTGGGCGTTATTATTATGCAGTCTGAAATATCCATTAGAATCTAATACGACTGTAGTCATTAAGTCAAAAAGTCCCTTTCTGTCCTTTAATATTGAATAGTAAAGGGCTTCAAAAATTGCGTAAAATGACTGCTTTATTTTGTCTGCTACATTTAATGGAATCTCATTCAAAAGCTCATTATATAAATCAAACAATTTATAGCTGTCGTTTACAATCTGTTTTTCTTTCAGAGCCAAAGATGAAAACAATCCAATTCCGTTATCCGAAATTGAGAAACAGGTCTTTTCCCTGTCGGTAAACATCAAGGCATATACATCTGATTTTGAGTGCAAAACTCCATTAGTAATCAGTTCTGATAAGATCTGGACATAGTCGAAAACAACTTTATTGTTTTGGTGGCTTTCTTTTAAAATATCTTCAAAATGGTCTTTGACTTTGTACGTGTAGTATTCGATAAGAAGATCTCTCTGCTGTTCAGCCGTGGAGACATTGATCATATTATGCGAAGAATTAACTTCATTCAAAGAATAAAATCTCACTTTGTGCTCGGGCCTTTGTTCATTTAAATTGAAGAATCCTAAATACTCCTTGTTGAACTTTAATATATTTTTACCAGGCTTGGCAAAATTACCTGAAACTTTGAAAAAATCGGACCTGTCTAAAAAAGCCAGTACTTTATTTGTGGAGTGGGTATTGTATAATTCAAGAGAAATAGGCTCATTATGAAACTTGGTGAGCTGGTCCGCCAATGAAAGAAATAGGGGGATAGTAATTGGGTCAAAGTAATAAGAATGCAAGAAGGATTCTTTTTCATTTTCACCGATTAAGAAAAATGTTATTTTTTCCTTTGGAAATTGCTGATAAAAACTAGCAACGCTGCTTAAAAAATACGAATAAAAGTGAAATGGCGTAAAAGCCTTATTATTCAGTAAAATAGGTACTCCGTTCATTTTATTATATTTTTAAGACTTAAAAATGATTATTTAAATTTTATCTTCTTTTTTTATCACTTCTGTAAATCTAATCCCGTCATTTTACTTATGGATCGATAGCTTATTTAACAGGATTATTTATAATCACTGAGTTTAATATCAAGGTGACTAAGATAAAGAAAGTTATAAAAAAGAAGCTAGAGTATAAATACGTGTTTAAACTTGTTTAATCGGCATGTCTTTTTTTAAGCAGATTTTTCATTGTCTGGCGCAAATTAGAAAATGCTAATGTAAATAAATTACGGGTTTCCGTAACGTGAGTGTTTTTATTAAAATATTAGGGAAAATCATGGGGCACTATTTATATCTCCCATTTCTAATGTCTTAATTTTAAATTTGTAAATTCGTTTCTAATATCGCTCAGGCTGTTTTAAAGTCAATGCAGTCAATTACTCATTTTATACAGATCAAAATTAGTACAGTTGGTAACAAATTTTAAAAATAAAATGTTCTAAATAATAACAAAATCTAAAAATCCTTATTTTTCAGGGCATAAAAAAAGCAAATCGGTGCTTTTTGCTTTATTAAGAATTTACGGAAGGATCAGAATTATTCTGAAGCAGGTTCTTCGCTGATCGGCTGGTCTGCTGTTTTCTTCATAAGAATGTAAAAATCCCTTAAATGCCACCATGCCGGACAGCGATCGACAGGACCGTTAAAGTTTCTGATGGTGGTATAACAGCTTTTCAGGAAAACCTGAGTGTCGGTAATCTTCGCCCATTAGGTCCACACTACTTCATTCGGCGGCGGAGTGTTCTCAAAATATCGTTTTATTTCTTCATGATTCATAGGGCAAAATTACTTAAAAAACCAGAACAGCACAAGGGCATGAAAGATGAAAACGCCCCTAAAGGGCGCCTTCATCTGCAAAAGAGTAATAGGTTTCGGGTGTCACAATCAGATGGTCGAGCAGTGGAATATCCAGCAGTTTTCCCGCTTCCCGGATTTTTCGGGTCATATTTCTGTCGGCCTCGGAAGGTGATGTTTTTCCGGAGGGATGGTTGTGGGTGATGATGATCCCGACGGCGGCAGCTTTCAGGGCTGCAGCGAAAAGCAGGTGCATATCCACCACAGTTCCCGCTATGCCTCCTGAGGAAACCTCATAGATTCCCAGAACCCTGTTGGACTGGCTGAGCAGCAGCACTTTGAACTGCTCAAAGAATTCTATTTTGCCGGGATCCCAGCTGTCGAGCAGTATGCGGTAAGCATCTCTGGAAGAAGTGATACACGGTCTTTCAGTACTTTTTACTCTGGTTTTATAGATCAGTTCGATTTCTGATACTTTCTGCCAGTCTGTGTTTTGATGTTGATTTTTCATAATTGCTGTAGTTTTAAGATTAATTACAGCACCGCTGAGCGGGCAGGGACGAGCGAACGCAGAAAGCAACGCAATAAAGCAGGAGCGCAGCCCTGCATTTATGGGGGAATTTTTTGCGGAGAACCGAAAGCCGTGCCCGAACTTTGTGGTGAAATTGACTTAACATTCCACAATAGCCCCTAAGCCGGGACTGCTCTGTGAACCTTAAAGTGTCTGCGCGCGCAAAAAAATACCGCAGTGTAAAATCTGCGGTATCAATAGTAAAATGGTTTAGGCGAGAGCATTCTGCTTTTTCTGCTTTTTCAACCGCCCGGCAATCTCAGGCAGGTTTTTATTTATAATCCTAAGAATCCTGCTGTGATATTTAGTGGCTTTATTGCGAAGTCCCCTGCACTGGATAATTTCCATTCTCGAAAGGGATACTTCAATGGTTTCCACGGGTCTGTTTTCAATCTGCGCCGAGAGTATCAAGGAATCTTTCTTTTTATAATACTCATTGGTAAATACGCAGTGGTGGAGCGTGTCGCCCTCTTCGAGAAAATCCTGCACACGGTCAAGGACTTTTACGGTAAGGTCGTTATCAGTAAAGGAAAGTCCGAAGAACTGTTTTTTATCATTTTCATAAATCGGCTCTGCTTTTTGTATTTCAGCACGCATCTGCGCAAGATGTTTCTTGCGCTGAATATCCCTTTTTTTGGCAACAAGCCTGTCATGCGCCTGGTCTAAATTTTCAGGGCAGACAAGAGCAGGGGAGCTGAGGTCTTTTTTAAACCATCGGAGCAGGGCAATATAATCCTCCCAAATTTTTATGTCCTGAATCTGATAACGCTGTTTAAGGCAGGTTTTTACTGCCTGCCAGTTTTCACGCAGATGCTGTTCATGGGAGGTGAGATAATGCTTGAGCAGAGAGGTCTGCGAACTTTTTAAAAGGGTTTCTGCAATGGGGTCTTTTAGAAGAGCAGTAAAGAGTATCTGCGGTGCAATGCCATACGTGGAAGTCTTAAAACCATTTCTTTTCAAAAGCGGAATCACTTTCATGTGCGGATATACCTTGTAGGGATTGATGCGGTACTTTGGCGAGTTCTGAAAATCCTTTGGGCGGATTTCTAAAGGGGAATAGTACTGCCATGCATCATAGGCATTAGAAAAAACATTGGTGCTTCTTGAGATGGTGCGCACTTCCCCTTTTGGATTTATCCAATGTTGCATGACTTCGGTATGGGAATAGGCAGGAAGAACATTTTTTTTCATGTTCTTGTGCGAGCAGATGATGCGCACCACCTGATACCCAGAGCAGGTATCGGTGAGGGCAAAGTATTCGATTTCTTTGAAATGCACCTGATTGTGCTGATGCATTTTAAGTTTCCCCTGACAGGCGGTACAGTTAATATAATTTTTGCAAGACTGGCTTTGGCTGTCGGGTTTCCACGAATGGGTGCATTCCAGACAATGGAATTTTCCCCTTGAGAGTACCGCCCATTTCAGGAAAATGTTTTTTTCCGCCCACTGATGCATCTGTGCTGTGATTGGGGCTAGGGTAGTGCTTAAGGCGCTGATTTCTTTTTCTATAACTGTTTTGGGTATCATAAGTCAAAGAGTGTTAGGGTTTGTACAGGCTTCACGGGCTGCACTATTTCTGTTTTTTGAACTGTGCTTTGAGATACTGCGGGAGCAGTTGAGAACAAATCAGGTTTGGCAGGGGAACTTGCTGCTACTTTGCATTGAACAGGGGCAGGCGTTCCAATAGTGTCGTCTGTGTAGTACTTCACAGCCATGTCAAAGATTTCCTGATTGTCAAAGGCGCATTCCTCTGTTTTTTTGACCTCGCCGAAAATGTAATGGAAACAGCTTTCAAGGTTTTTGCTCTCTTTTTTATAGTCCGCTGAAAAAACGGCATCGTTCTGCGCTTTTTCGCTCAGGTAGCTTTCTATAGCGGTTTTAAATTTATCTGATGCTTTCATAAGGGAAGATTTAAGATTGAAAAGCGTTATTCAAAACTGTTTCTGTAGATGTCAAAACAGTATTCTTCAAAGCAGAGCCAGCATACAAAGGTGTAATGGGGCAGACGGTGGCGGTTTTTGACAGATTCCCCAAGGGAATCTTCAATTTCGTATCGGATATTTTCCAAATCATCCAAATGCTGGATATAGAATTTCCTGCAGTCCGAGTTGTAGACAAACTCTGAAATCATCCCGCAGATGCATCCATTTTTCTGCAGGTCTTCCAAAAAAGATTTTAACTGCTCTTTTTTTGTTCCGTCATAAGATTCCATATTGGAGAGGACTATTTTTTTGAACTGGGTGGATACGGGATATTCTATGTAGACTGATTTTTCAAAGGCTTTCATGGCGTATAAATTTTGATGTGAAACCGTATAGATTCCAATTAGAAAGGCAGGTCGTCAGGGGTGTCTTGATCCATGTTTTTCTTTTGGACTGCGGGAACTTCAGTAGTGTTTTCTGTTTTCGGGAAAACCAGTATTTTAATATTACTGGTGTGAAAGGTCAGCGAACCGAGCGCTTTGCCCTCGGCATTATTGTAAACATTCATACCTATACGTCCGAAGAGTTCAACCACGGTTCCTTTTTTAAGCCACTGCGCCATTTTGGAACCCATCCAATAGGAGCAGTCGATGTAGGTTACAATCTTTTTAAGCTCGCCTGAGCCTTTTGGTCTGTAGCTGTCGTTTATGGCAATGGAGAAATTTACCACCTCCCTGTCATTTGAAACTTTTACCATTACGGCATCTTTTGTGATTCGTCCTGAGATTTCCATGATGTAAAATTTTAAGTGAATATTTTTTCTGTTTTTTCTCAAGCCCGCATAAAATTTTTCAAAGAAAAAACGGGAAAAAAGAAAGCACAAAATCAAGCGCCCGATCAAGGATCCGGAGTGCTATAAGTCCCGAAGGGCGGCAAGGCCGTTATGCGCATGCAGGAGCCTGCGGGTGCTATTTTCGCGGCTCTTTTAATCCGTTTTCATTGAAAATTTCCTTATAGTTTTTACAGCAGGCTGAACCCCTATTTCAGATGCCTGTTTTGGGATCGGCATTGAAATATTTTGTAATTTCAGGTGACAAAAAAGCAATGCAATGGAAAAGCGATATGATCTGGACCGATTTTTAGAAGCGCAGCGGGAAACGTACGGCAATGCTCTGGAAGAGATCAGGCAGGGCAGCAAACAGACCCACTGGATGTGGTTTATTTTTCCCCAGCTAAGAGGACTGGGATTCACGGATTATAATATCTTTTACGGCATTGAAAACCTAAAGGAAGCCTCACTGTATCTCAATCACCCGATACTGGGAAAACGTCTGGTGGAAATTACCCAGCCAATGCTTGAGATCGAGAATAAAACGGCACTGGAAATTCTGGGCAGGCCAGATGAAAGGAAACTTAAATCCTGCATGACCCTGTTCGGACTTCTGCCTGAAACGCCTGAATGTTTCAGGCAGGTGCTTGTGAAATATTACAATGGAGAGCAGGACGAAAAGACACTGCAGCTTATAAAAGAATCCGGTAGCTAAAAAAACATTTCTTTTTTCTCTGTCTCAAGAAAACATCTAAGGATTAAAAGTTATTTTTCTTTTTTGAGAACCAGTGATGAAAGCGCAGGATTTTTGATTATCCTTTCCATTTCACTGTGGATTATTTCCTGAATTTCAATTTTTATCTGCAGATAATTTTTGTGGATGATAGCATTATCAATTGTCCGTATGATCGGAATTTCTTGGTAATTATCTGTTTCTTTTTTAATTTTTTCGTGGTCGTTGATGATCTCGCAGTGAAAGGTTTTAAGCTCAATTCTGCAGTCCGGGTTATCAGCTGTCATGCCCACGAATTCCCCCGAACTCAGCGAAGAAATCTTCGAAGGCGGCACTGCGGATTCCAGCTGTCGGGAACGGCTTATGGAGGTGTCGCTGCTGTTTATAGAGAGGCTTTCGCGGTCCTGCATTATTTTTCCGAAACGCTCTGAGAGCTGTTTGGCCGTATCCCCACTGACCTGTCCGCAGATGATATTTCCGACTATATTAATGATCACATCAGCCTGCTCGCGGCCGTAGTCTTTACGAAGCTGGCTGAAGTCCTGAATACCCAGACAGGTGCTCACTCTGTTGCTTCTTGCCGTTGCAATCAGACTGTCAATATTATTGAGATAGACAGTGGGGAACTCGTCAAAAATGAGACTGCTTTTAAGCTTTCCCTTCTGGTTTACCTGTTTGATAAGACGGCTGACAAAAAGGGAAAGGACTGCCCCGTATGTCTGTATTTTCTGCGGATTGTTCCCCATTGAAACAATTTTTGGATCAGATGGATTATTAATGTCAAGGGTAAAATCACTGCCTGACAGCACATAGTAAAGCTGGGGTGAGGAGAGTTTTGCCAGTGAGATTTTAGCAGAAGCGATCTGCCCCTCCAGCTGGTCTACAGCCTCGTTCAGGAACGCACTGACAAAGGGATTGATAAGCACTTCGATCTCTTTTTCAGTTCTCAAAAGCGTGAAAAGGCTCTCGTAATCTGCCTGGATCATTTCAATAACGTGGGGCAGGGTGCAGAACTCGCCATCGTTGTATTTTCGAAGGTACCAGATGACAGCTGTCAGGAAATTTATAGGGGATTCCACAAAGAAATCTCCCTGTTTTTTAATCCACTCCCGGTTGAGTCCCATAAGGATTGTGCGGGCAGATTCAGCGGCATCGGTAATGTCTGTCATTGCCGCAGGATCAAGAGGATTGCACCGGTGCGTTCTGGAGAGGTCGTCAAAATTTATGATGTAAAATTTGGGCTCCACGGCATAAAGATGACGATATTTCAGCCAGGCATTATAGGCGATAACGGTGAGGTCGTCGAACTTAAAATCATAGATGAACATGGAAAATCCTTTGGCAATATGCTGGGTGATTATATGGCGGATTACAAAGTATGATTTTCCCGAACCCGGCGTGCCTGGAACCAGAATACCTCGGAAGGGATTTATAATGTTAATCCAGCTGCTGCGCACTTTGTCTTTGAGGTGATAGCGTGCGGGAAGGTTAACGGAATATTCGTTTTCAATCAGCCTTTCCTCTTGTGGGAAAGTTTCATTTTCCTTATTGAATATATCTGCTGAACCCAGCTTTCTGCGGATAATTCGGGAGAGTAGGGTGCCACCGGAAAGCGTCATTAAATAACCCAAAGAACACAGTGAGATATATAGTACGGAGCAGACCTCAGCATTCGCAAATATTACAAAAGCCAGATAGGAACCAAAGTAAAACATCAGCCCCAATGAGATATAATAAAAAGCAGTTCTAAAATGGAGCTTTTCATCTTTTCTTCCTCTGGCCCCCATGAGGGAAATAACCAAGAGTCCAAGTGCAAAAAGCTTTGATTTATGGAAGCTGTCCAAAAGCCCCGTACGATAAATATTCTCCAGTATCCTGCAGGTAAAATCCGGCGCAAGATTCCAATGCCTGAAGGAATTAAAGCAGTAATAATAAAAATGGATGAGCAGCACTGCGATGCTCATCAGTCTTGTCATATCTAAAATTTTTCTAAGCGCCTGTTCATTTTCTCCCGTCTGCATGCTGTTGATTTTTATGTGTTAATTATTATCGGACTGTCCTTTTCTCCTTCTTTTTTTTCGCTTGTTTTTAAGCTCTCTGGGAAGGTAATCTGACGGCGTTCCGGCGTAAAGCACTTCATCAATTATCCGCTGCACTTCCCCTGCGGAAATAAAAGAGCCGTGCTTCTTAGCGGTACCATCAGGAACTGTATACTGCTTCTCATAATGAGAGGAATGGCCCAGACGCTGCAGGAGACCTTTGGCTGCATATCCAGGTCCCAGACTGCTTCCGTTGAAAACGCATCTGGTGTTATGATCTATGTACGTCATGCCGTATATTAGCCCCTGTTCATTTTTTCTGACAACTGCCGTAATGCCCTGGTTAGCCAGCCGCGTTTCAAGCTGCGAGAGCGTAATGTTTGGGTATTTCAAAAGGAGCAGGTCCACCGCATTTCGTGTTCTTTTCATGTTTATCATGCGAGAAGTTTTGGAGTCGGCAAAATTAATTTCAAGCCGGGAAAGGGTTGGCTTGGAATAAAAACTACTGGCTTTTATAGGAACTCCGACAGTCTTTTTGTTCTCATCCAGAATCTGGTAGACCAGCCCTTTATTCTGAAACATTTTTGAATTTTCCTTTCCCCTTTCCGCCTTCACGTTATAGAGGTTCAATACTGCGTTCAGCTCACCCAGCGTTGTGTATTTGTAGTGCGGAATAACTGCATTGAGTACACTTCCGATGGCTGTCTTGGAATGTATTGCCCCATATTTTATTTTTTCCGCATCGATGTCATTAATAAGTGCCGGACTCTGTTTTCTTCTCGAGTCCGCCCGAACCAGATTAAAAGAAATCTCCAATTCTTTGCGAGCAGTTTCAGACTGGTTTCTTCCAATATTGTGCATGTTAATTCTGGATCCGTCTGCCCGCACATTTATGGATGCGATATGAAGGTGGGGATGTCCCGCATCGTGGTGCTGGTAGACCAGATAAGGCTGTGCGCCGAATCCAATTTTCTCCATATAACAACAGGCAATCTGCATGAGTTTCTCTTTGGATAAATCCTTGTCCGAACGGTCAAAATTCAGTGAGATGTGCACAGCGCAGCGCTTGACATTTTCATTGAGCTGGAGCTGTTTTAGAAATACGCCGAGCTTAAAAGATTCTGACATTTTTTCAATATCGATGGGATAATTTCCCTCGCCGATGCACACAGCTGCACCCTGGGAAACTTTATTCTCATTGTACATGAAGATGCCTCTAATCGAGTGTCCTGTGTTTATGACTGCAACCATTTTTGGGCGAGATTTTCAATTTGTTTTTTTATTTCTTCAACCAGCGAAAAATATTTTTTTCTTTCAGATTCAAAAGACAGAATCCAGACTCTTAAATCGGAAATTTCAAAAAGGGTATGGAGTTTTTTAACGCTCTGATTGAAATTATTTCCCATGAAATTCAGCTGTGTTCTGAGCTGGATAAGCTCCTGCAGCAGCTTATCCAGCGACTCGTTTCTATATCTCATTACAATGGGTTTTCTCAGCAGATTTCTGCGCACGAAGTCACTGCGTTTACGGCAGGCTGATGCTTTGAAATTCTTATCAATAAAATCAAATTCTTCTTTGGTCAGCCGGATGTGCAGCCATCTGTTTCTGCCGCTTTTTTTTTCTTCCATGATCTTTTCATTTTCTGTTTCAATTTCATTCAACCTTAAATTTTTACTGCCAGCGAGTTCCGAGCAGAGGGGCAGCAAGATTTTTGGTTGTGATACAACCAGACATCTTGCTGACTGCAGAAAACCGCAGTCCGAAAGCTTCTAAAAGTCTTTTTTCAGCTGTAGCAATCAGCTAAGAAGAAGCTGTCATCCCTATTAAAAATTAAAGGAAATCCATTCAGAATCTGCTTTAAAAATCTAAAATGCACCAATTGAACAGGTTCTACGGATTTACATGAGAGCTAAATTAGAAAAGGCCTCCAAGCCCTGCAATCCTCCCCAAATTTTGAGTAGGGTAAATAGGGATGATACTTTATAATTTTACGGTAAGTGAAATATTAATTTAAAATGATGAAGTATGATTACAGTAAATGATGCGGCCAAGGTTTTTGATACGGTGCTGAGTATCCCTGGCATGAATGAGCCGGTGAAAATGGATTTGAAAATTTCACGAAAAAATGTGCTGCTTTTAAGCCATTTGATACAGGACGGGCTGAAGATAAGAGAAGGATCTTCGGTACTATTGGAGAGCATAAGTGAGCAGGGAAGGACAGAACTGGAGAGTCTCTCTCAAGAGTGCCTGCAAAAAGCAGGGCTTATAGAGCTGCATGAAAAACTTGCCGGAATCAGTGCCTCGATAAAAGGCTGATTTCAAAAACAATTACAATGATTTAATGCCTGCGCTATTCTTACAAAGTGCAGGCATTTATTTTTTATGCCATCTCAAATGTAAAACTGCCTGATTTTCAAAGTTTTTGGCTTGATTTTTAAAGTCTTTATGCGAAATTTCGTATTTACATTTGTGTAAGATAATCATCTAATAATATATGATTTAAAAATGAGATAAACTTAAAATCTTAAGATTATGAATTCACGTCGATCGATAAAAAATCTTGTAATACAGTTAGTTTCTTATTTATATGTTTTATTGTTTGTATATGCTGCAATAAGTAAACTGCTTGATTTTGAGAACTTTCATGTGCAGTTGTCACAATCTCCTCTATTAAGTGCTTTTTCATCATGGATAGCTGTGTTAGTTCCAATTGCAGAACTTCTTACTGCTATATTGTTAATTACGTCAAGATTTAGATTGTGGGGACTTTATTTTTCTCTTATACTGATGGAAATGTTTACGGTTTATATATTTATTATTCTTCACTTTAGTTCTTTTATTCCTTGTTCGTGTGGTGGTGTGTTAGAAAAGATGAGCTGGAATGTGCACCTGCTTTTCAATTTAACATTTATTATTCTAGCGGTTTTAACAATTTTATTAAGTTCCAATGGCGGCGAAAGAAAGTATACTTTTAAAAGTTACCTAAAACCTATAAGACTAATCTGCTTTTGCTTAGTTTTTAGTGTAGTTAGCGTCACATTGCTTTTTCTTTCCTCAGAAAATATTATGCATTATAACAACCCATTTATCAGAAGATATCCTGTGCATGCAGCAGAGTTTATTTACGAGATTGATTTGAAATTCAATTCATATTATTTTGCCGGTTCCGATGAGAAAAAAGTTTATCTCGGTAATTACACCAATCCTTCACAGGTTTTATTAATTGATAATAAAAACAAACAGATTAAAAGGGTTAGAATATCATTTTCTCCAAACAAAATACCATTTAAAAATATTTCCATAGCAGTCCGTGATTCCTCGTTTTATTTATTCGATGGGAGTGTCCCAAAATACTTTCAGGGAAGTCTGAAAAATTGGAAAATTAATAATGATTTTGATGGATTTCCTTATTTTACAAAAGCATTGCCTCTAGACGATTTTAGCGCAGTATTCCGATCTAATAATGCAAAGAACGCAGCAAACGTACTTGGAATTTACAACACATCGGATACGTCTGGCAGGATTAAATATAAAAGAGATTTATTAGAGCGGCAGACAGATGGAATTTTTGATACAGATGGGATGTTATTATACAGCCCAAAGCTAAAAAAAATCGTGTATCTCTATTACTACCGGAACGAATTTATAATTGCTGATAAACTTGGAAATTTATCTTATAGAGGGCATACTATAGATACAATAAAGAATGTCAAGATAAAAACTGCATCTTTAAATAATGATAAAGAGAGAACTATTTCTTCGCCTGTTTATATTGTAAATGCACATTCTGCTGTTTATCAAAATCTACTTTTTGTAAATTCAAAGATAAAAGGAAAAAATGAAATCGATAAGCTTTGGGAACGTTCCTCTATAATTGATTTGTATGATATTAAAACTAACAAATATCTCCTGAGCTTTCCAGTTTATCATATAGGAAAAAAAAGACTGCGTTCTTTAACTATAACTGAAGAAAATTTATATGCTTTGATTGATAAAACTCTTGTTGTATATAAGTTTAGTGATATCATTAAAAAGGAAATCTCATCACATTAAATATTTTATAAAAACATTAAGATATACCGGCCGGTGTCAGGATTAAGATCGAAAACCTGTAGAAAAAAGTAGATCACACTATAATTTAAAAATTAAAATCATGAAAACTTTAAGTTTAAAAAATCTGCTGCCAGCAGGAGTTATAGCTCTGGCAGTCTGTGGTGCATTTGCAACCACTTCGATGCAGAGCGCTTCGAAAAAAACAACTACCCTGACACAGGGGTATAATGCCTTGTCAAACAACAAATGTGGTAATGTGTCAGTAGATTGCGACGACGCTATAAGTGAAAATTTTTGCCACATTTCAGGTGACTCTGGACCATTGGCCTATGAGAAAACTACAAACAATAATTGTGTAACGCCTTTATATCGTTATGACAATTGAATCCATTATTAAAATGACAATGCAGTTCATAATTTGAACTGCATTGTTTTTTTATTTTGTACCCTTTTCAATCCACATAGCGGATTGGTCATTTTTTAAGAAGTAACGAAACCAATCCATTGTACGTTCTGTAACATCTTTTTGATTTAAAGAATTTATCAATAGATGATTCTCATCTGGATACTGCAGCATGATACATTTTTTACCAAGTCGGCGCAGCGCTAAATAAAATTCAAAACTTTGGGATGGATTTACTTGCGAATCAATTTTACCTGTCCATAATAATGTGGGCGTATTTACATTTTTTACGTGGGCAATAGGTGAGTTTGACCAATAGGATTCTGGTGCTTCATAAGGTGTTGCCAACATTGTCCACTGTTCAATTCCAAATCTCCACATATCAGGTTTTCCAGATCTACTGTTTATAGTGTGATAGTAACTGTTCAGATCCGTAATCGCACCACTAGCGATTGCAGCAGAAAACAGCTGAGTTTGAGTAATAATGAAAGAAGATTCAAAACCTCCGTAAGAATGTCCCATCAGACCAATTTTCGAGGAATCAACTATTCCTGTTTCCACTACCTTGTTTACTGCTGAAATTACACAGGACAATGCAGAAACCCCTGGATTTTTAGCTTCCAATAATAAATCAGGTTTCAAGACAAAGTAGTTTTCGGAGGTAAAAAGAGTTGTGTTAAAACCGTTTACATTATTATAAGTTGGGTTTTCAAATTTATGCAATTGATTAGACTGCCTGTCATAGATTTTGACAATCATGGGGTATTTTTTTTTGGAGTCGTACTGCGCAGGATAATAAAGAACTGCCTTCAAGAAATTTCCATCGCTGTTGTAATTAATTAATTGTGACTTGCCCCAAAAGAAATTTTCCTGTTGAGGATTACTCTTAAAAATTGTTATCGGTTCTTTGCTTCTTTCCTTCAGAATCAGTTTTGGGGATATATCAAATTTCTGCTCTCTGAAATAAAAATTCTTTTTTTCTGTACCATAATTTAGCTGATCAATAAAACTGTCCTTATAAACTATTGGTTCTAATGAACCGTCAGGACTCCATATAAAATATCCTGTTTTTCCATCTTCTCCTTCGGCTTGAAGAATCAGTTCTTTTTGGACATCAATTTCCCGGCTTATTAGACCGTCATAAATATAATTATCAATATTTTTATTAGGCATATCAGCAATGCGGAATCTGATTTTTTCTTCTTTTCCACGGGTTAACCTTCTCGCTTCGTTACCTGAAGTTGAAACTACCCAGATATCATATTTATCATAGAATACAAGCTCATTATCGTCAACAGTCCATCCAGGACTGCCACATATTGATTCTATTTGAAGATCATGTAGCTTTGCTGTGAATTTTACTCCAAGAGATGCGGTCAAATTGATGTGTTTTTTTTCTTCAAAATTGTAAACCCACCAATTATTTTCGCTAAAGTAAGCAAAGCTTTTTCCTTTTGGCGAAGCAATCAGGTTTTTATGATCGTAGGACTGTCTTTGTAATAAAAGACTCTTTTGAAAAGTACTGAGATCTAAAAGATAATAGTCTCTAGGGCCGTTGAAATCAAATTGCGGTTCATACTGCTTTGGATTAGAAATTATGGCATATTTATAATTACCGCTTAGTATTACTTTTGGAAATTCATTTGAGGTAACTGCTGAAAAATAATTTGTTTTAGGAATCCACATTACTGTTTTAGGACCATTTTCAAAGTTGCCAAAGTTTTTTTCCTGTAAATAAGTCCATTTGTCATTTCCATTCCATATTTCCACATCTGATTGATGGCTTTTAGAAATAATCTCTTCTTGATTTTTAATTGAAAAAAATACTTTTTCAGCATCATCAGAGATAAAAATTCCATTTAGATTTTCATAAATAATGTCTGTATTTTTTGGAAAGACTACAGCAGAAGCACTGTCGAGTTTATACAATTTATCCTCTTTGGACAAATAATATATTAAAGCATTAATCTTCATATTTCTATCCTGTTGATAGAAAGCCAATGCATTGCCGTTTTTATTCCATGTGAACCCCATGAAATTCCCTTTTTTGTTTAATGCAATAAGCTTAGGTCCTTCTTTTGATTTAAGGTTAATTTGGAAAACAAAAGATGTTTTGTTATTGTTGCTGAAATATGCAAGATGATTGCCAGAAGGACTGAGACTAAAATCAGTTACGTCTTTAATTTCTCTTATTGTGCTGTTTTTAAAAGAGCGTATTGCAAGTTTCTTATTTGCTTCTTTGTCAGCAAGAAGAAAAATTAGCTGCTCTGTTTGCTGATTGTAAGAATAGCGATCAACGTCGGAAAGATTTTCTCTGAAAGCTGTTTTTAAGTCTACAATAGTAATACCTTTATCTATCTTACAGATAAATTTATTTCCGGCAAAAAAGCCGTTTCTGCCTTTAGGAAAACTATAAGACTTATGCGAAAAATGATTACGGATAAATAAAGTGTCACCTCCTTTTTCGTATTCCATTTTATAGCAAACCCATTTCTCATCAGGGGAGACTTTATCTATAATTATTTTTCCCCAACCATAATAATCTGATGAAACCAATTGCTTTTTTTGCACCACCTGTCCCCATAAGGGACAGGCTACTAATGGCAAAATAAAAAATAAAACTAAAAAAAAACTTTTCTGTATTAATCTTTGGCTGTAATTTCCGATTGACACGTGCATATGTATAAGTTGCATAATAAAATATTTAGTATCCAGTATTTTGAGGTCTTAAGTTTGGGTTAGCGGTCAGTTCATTTTGTGGCAGCGGAAATAAAGCATCGCTGCTGTTCCAGCCAGGCTTAATTCCGTTTAGTGAAGAATCTAATTTACCTGACCGCTTAAGATCGAAAAAGCGATGTCCATATTCTGTAAAGAGTTCCCATCGACGCTCTAAATGAATTGCGTCTAAAATTTCCTGATGTGTCACAGCAGCGACATTGTTTAGTCCTGCACGATTTCTAATTTTGTTTAGATCTTCTTTTGCCCCAATTAAGTCGCCTTGGTAGGCTCTGGCTTCTGCCCTGATAAGATATTGTTCAGCAAGTCTTAGTACTATTGCATATTCTTTAGATGTCGCAGTAAAATCTTTTTCTTTATACTTATAAGAATGAAAATAGGTTTGGCTTCCTTTTGTAACGGATTTAATCCAGTTTGTTTTTCGTAGATCAGCAGCGTTAAATGAAGCTATCAGCTGACTATCCAATGACACAGACGGCGGTGGCACTGAAGTAAAAATAAAAAAAGCTCCATCTGCTGTGTTTTGTCCTGTTAATTCAGATTGTAACTGCCAAATAGTCTCGGAGGAAGAAATTAAAAATACATTTGAAATATTTTCTAATTTATACTCGCTGCTCTGATTTAAAACTGCAGATGCGCTATTTGAAGCTTCGGGATAAGCTTTTAGATAGAGATAGACTCTTGAAAGCAATGCCTGCGCAGCGCTCACACTCGGCTGTAAACGACCAGGATTGTCATCTTTACTGCTTAAAAGTACGGAAGCGTCCTGTAGATCAGTAACAACTAAACGATATACTTGGTCTACTGAAGTTTTAGAAATAATGCTATTTTGTTTGTAATCTGTCTGTGTAGCATATGGAATATCTCCGAATATATTTGTGAGATAAAAATGAAGTAAAGCACGAATAAATAATGCTTCTCCTTCGAGTTGGTCTTTTTGCTGAGCAGTTAGATTTTTACTAGACTTGGTACCCTGAATGACAAGGTTAGCGGCATAAATTTGATTGTAGGCAGCATTCCAATATCCAGTAACATATGTATTGGTAGGTAAGAGAGAGTTGCGATAAAAATTATAGCTTGCTTTTGAAGGATTGTCCACACAGGTGATCTCATCGGCATAATTTCCGAGCTGATTTGAAATTCCAAGCTGGCCACCTGTTAAAATACCTTTTTCTCTAATACTTGTATAAATATTAGTTAAGGCTGCTTCTGCGGTATTATAATCCTCAAATACACTTTCTGTGGTCAATTGTGATTTTGGCAGATCAACCTCAACAAATGACTGGCATGATGATACTAAACCAATAATTAATAAGTAAAATATCTTTGGAAGTACGATATATGTTGTTTTCATCTTTGATAGTTTAGAATGTTAATTGAATTCCGGTATTAATTACCGTTAATGGCGGCAGATAACCGTAAGAAATAAATTCAGGATCTCCGTCCTTATATTTTGTAAAAGTCAACAGGTTTTGGCCCTGCAGCATAATTTTACATTTAAGCCCTTTTAGACTTAATGGGAGATCATAGGTGAGGGATAAATTTTTTAATCTAACAAAAGATGCGTCTGTAATAGCACCTGTACTTTGTGAGTAGAGGGAATCTGCATTTAGAGCATCGTTATTATATCCAGTGGTATATATCTGATAGGGTGAATTATCTCCCGTCTGTGTCCAGCTGTCAGTAAGCCTGTCTATCTGATTTAGCATCTGACCGGCACCGCTTACAGGATAAGATCTGTTTTTCTGTTTTGAAAACTGGAACAGGAAATCCAGAGTTAAATTTTTATAGCTGATTTGATTTTGTATACCCCCATAATATTTTGGATTTAAATCTACTACGGCTTGTCTATCATCGGGAAAAGTGACTCTGCCATCATTATTTAGATCTTCAAATTCATAAATTCCAGTCTGCGGATTGACTCCTTTAAAATTGTAAAGCAGATTAATATTTAGCGGTTGGCCTATACGATACTGCTGACTGTAGGTTGACGTTTGCAGACCAGGAAAATCTACCAACTTATTTCGGGCAAATGTCAAATTGAGATTTGTAGACCAGCTAAAGTTTTTTCCTCTAAGATTTACTGTTCGAAAGGTTAATTCAAGTCCAGTGTTTTCTACTACAGCATCTAAATTAGACTGCAATGAAGTAAAGCCAGTTGTTGCTGGGAGCGGAATACCTACTAGTTGATTTGAAGAACGGTTTTTATAAATGGCTCCTGTAACATATATTCTATCATGTAAGAAACCTAGTTCAAGAGCAAGTTCAAATTTTTTATTAGTTTCCCATCCAAAATCTTTATTAAAGAGGCGTGAGGGCTGAACTCCTGTTACTCCATTGTATACTTTACCTGAAGTTGTATAAGTGTCAAGATACATATAATCGCCAATTTGATCACTACCAGTTACTCCATAGCTCGATCTTATTTTTCCATAACTCAACCATCGATTATTTTCCAGAAAAGTTTCCTTAGAGAAAATCCACGCAATACCGGCAGCTCCAAAATTTGCAAATTGATTTCCAGGTCCAAATCTGCTTGAACCATCGCGACGGCCTGTGAGATTAACAATATATCTCTGTTTATAATTGTAATTAAATCGACCAAAGAATGCTTGATATTTATATACTGTCTCATCATCGGTATATATTCTAATGTTTTTTGCGGCAGCAATATTATAGATCAAACTATTAGAGGTAAATCCAATTCCTGATAGATTAATTCTCTCTGTTTTCTGGCTTTGAAAAGTCATTCCAGTCAAAATATCTATTTTGCCAGCTCCAAGATTTTTTGACCAGTTTATCTGCGGTTCGATAATCCATGAGCTTCGTTTGGTATTGTTTAAAAATAGCGATGAATCATCGCTTGTTGCTTCATAGGCAGGATCTGCCATAGTTGAAGGTATAACTCTCGTCTCTTTAGTATCCAAACTTGTACAACCAAAACTGCTCTTTACTGTAAAATCTTTCCAGATTTCATATGATATCAAGGTATTTGCCAGAAGATCATTAGTCTTTGACTTGTATTTGCTTTCAAGATTTCTAAGGGGATTATCCCATGTAGAATTCTCCCAGTTTAGCTGCCCATCTGCAGTGTATAGCGCAGGCGCATTTGGTGCCAAATATCTAGCTTCATTAGTAAAGTCAAAAGAAGGCTGGTTGTTGTCCTGGACATTATATGATCCTGAAAAATGTATCTTAAATTTATTATCGTCTGAATTATGATTGAGGTTAATATGGCCGCCGCCTCTTTTGTATAAGAAATCACCCGGAAAAACGGTTGTTTCCCTGTGAAAATTTCCGCTTATAAGGAATTGCGTATTTTCAGAACCTCCGTTAACTGTTCCTTGAAAATCCGATGTTTGGGATGTGCGTCCAAGAAGTTCTTTTTGCCAGTCGGTGTACCGGTTTTGATCCCATGTCCCGTTAACATCATAATCATAAGGACCATACTCGGTTAGTCCGTCATTTATGAATGCCTGTTTTCTCATTTTAAGGTATTGCTCTGTATTCATCAGTTTTGGAAGTTTTGTAACTGTTCCAAAACCAGTAGATGTCTGCAAATTGAAGGATGTTTTTCCTTTTTTTCCTGTTTTGGTTGTGATCAGCACAACACCGTTAGCTCCTCTAGAACCGTATATTGATGTTGCATCAGCATCTTTGAGGACTTCAATACTTTCAATATTATCTGGATTAATATTGTTAAGTGGATTAACACCGGAAGGAAAAGCGGTAGCCGTGAGACTTGAACTAATGACATCTGACGAATAGGGAACGCCATCTATTATGTACAGCGGCGAATTTCCATCGGTCCGAATACTGTTCTGTCCCCTGATTTTGATATCAAAACTGCCCCCGGGAATACCTGTTCGTTGAATAATATTTACACCAGCCATACGTCCCTGCATCGTGGCGAGTACATTAGTAACAGGCTGATTTTCTATATCCTTAGAGGTAATTCGGGCAATACTCCCCGTACGGTCACTTTCTTTTACGGAATAATAACCAGCATTTACCCGAACCTCCTGTAGGGTAGTAGTATCGTATTCCAGCTTAATGTCAATTTTAGCTCTCTCATTTACTGGAATAAATTTAGTTTTGAATCCAATAAAAGATACTATCAAAGTATCTATAGGAGAAGCTAGCAGAGAATAGTGGCCATTGTAATCAGTGATTACGGTTGTATTCTTTCTGCTTTTAAGCGTGATCGTGACTCCTGGAAGAGGAGAAGAACCATCACTTATAATACCCTGGACCTCATGTTGCTGGTAGGGTAGCATTTTATCATTTCGAAAATTTCTGGAATAAATGGTGGAAAAAGACAACAGAATGCCAGCAAAAAACAGGCAATAAAGTGCTCTTCCATCCTTAGAAAATGAAAAATAATTCATAATATTGGGATTGGTTAGTTAAATGGATATTTGATTAGCTAAGGTCCTCTGCTCTAGTTTGGTCGCTGCAGCTGAGGGCCATTTTTTATGTATTAAGTACACAGCTTAATAGGCATAAGGGAGATTTTTAATACACAGGCAATGATTATTTTAAAAGGTTCGACTAATTAGATGCGAATTTTAAAAAAAATAAGAGGTATTACGCTGAGAATAAGTAAGTGAGTTTTTTGCATAAAAAAGCGCGGAACTCAGCTTATCGTTTTCAAGGCACTGGCGGCACCCTACCACAAATAAGTGAGCCCACGCCATAAGACGTGAGCATCTAACTTATCCTCTCGTGGTTAATAAAACGCCAGTTTTTGAAAACGAGAATCAAAGCGAATGCTTCAAATATTTTTACATGAAGAATCGCAAAATTATTTAATTATATGCTAAATGCAAATAATATTAAATGTTAATTCAAATAATAAACAAATATAACAATTTTTTTTTATTTGTTATAAGATCTTATAATATTTTTTAATGGAATTATCACGCCTTTTGTTTAAATGCTTAAAAAAGATGGAAAAACATAAGGAGGAAAAATTAAAAAAATTTGGCTTGCATGTTAAAAAGCTTAGAACTGAATTAGATTTAAGTCAAGACACTGTTGCCTTAAATAGTGATAAGCTTATCAAAGCTACAATAAGTGACATAGAAAATGGGAAAAGAAATTTATCATTTACAACACTTTTGGATTTAGCAAAAGGATTAGGAAAGCATCCTAAAGAATTACTAGATTTTGATCTTGAAAAATAAAAACTAAGATCTCTACGATTTTAAATTATACTATTTTCCAGTATTTGATTATGGAATGGTATGAATATTTTACTTATTAAAATTACAGTTGGTTTATACGCAAGAGGAACAGTATACGAATTCATGAGAAATTATCATCAAATGATATTTGGTAGAGTAGGAGATTAAATAAAAAAGATGCGTAAGCATCTTTTTTATTTAATAGAAATGTAATAACACTCTATTTATTTGTGTATCAGAATTTACTTTTTACTTTTATTTTTTCTTAATTAATTTTTTTTTAATTTGCTCATACACTTCTTTCACAAATATAAACTAGAAGCCTATTTAGTTTTAAAAAAAAGCAATTTTATCAATAATTTCTGAGGAGAATAAGCATTAGAATTATCTATATTTACCAATTCTAACATTAAAACACAAAATGAGCATAAATATATTACAATACGAAAAAGACGTTTGGAAAACTGCCGATTTACTTATAGCCTCTGGAATAAAACAAAGTGACTTCCCAAAATACATGATGCCTTTCTTTGCTCTTTTAATGGTAGAGAGTAGATTAGTAAGAGAAGCAAAAAGATTGAAAGAAGATATCGGAGATATTGATATTGAGGATTTTATTGATATGTTTCAATTAGAAGGATTAGGATATAATGATTTCGTAATTCGTAAAAACAAAACATTAAAAGACATTTGTAAAAATGACAAAACTTTTGATGTAGATTTCCACGCATACTTAAAAGCTTTTGATGCTGAAACTAAATATTTGTTAGGAGTTGATAAAGGAACTGAAGAAGAAAAGTTTTTGGATATATCTGGTATTAGTGGATTATTAAAAAAGAAACGAATATTATTTGAAACGGTGCAAACTTGGAGTGAAATTGATTTAACACCTTTTAATAATTCTGAAATAACTACTTTAGAAGAACACATCAAAAGAAAATGGGCTGATATTTCAGCAGAAACAGCAGGAGAGCAATATACACCTGACGATATTATTTCATTGATAACAGATATTATTGCTTCTAAAATTGAAGACAATGAAAAATTTCTAACAATATATGATCCAACGTGTGGTGGAGGAAACCTTTTATTTGGAGTAGAAGATAAAATCAAAGAAAACTTTAAAAGACCAACAGCTACATACGGTGAAGATTGGAACGATAGTCTATACGCTTTAGCAAAAATCGAAAGTAGATTTAGAGTTGGTTCTCAAATAGAACATGGTAATACACTAACAGAAATTAAGTTTATAGAAAAGAAATTTGATATTATTGTTGCAAATCCTCCTTACGGTGTCGATTGGAAAGGATATCAAAAAGACATTGTAAATGATACTACAGAAAGATTTGTTGCCTTGCCTTCAATTTCTGATGGTCAATTTTTATTTACACAACACATATTATATCAATTGGCTGATGATGGTTTAGCAGTCGTGGTCCATAATGGTTCAACATTATTTAGCGGTGATGCAGGCAGTGGTGAAAGTGCCATTAGAAAATATTTTCTAGATAACGATTGGGTTGAAGCAATTGTTCAAATGCCTACTGACGAATTTTTCAATACAGGTATTTATACTTATTTGTGGATATTCAACAAAAACAAACCCACAGAGAGAAAAGATAAAGTAATGCTTATCAATGCAGCCAATCTGTTTGTGCCTTTAAAGAAAAGTAAAGGTAAAAAGAGAAAGCAAATGAGCGAAGAAAATAGAATTGAAATTATAAAGACTTTTACTGAATTTAAAGACAACGAATATTGCAAAATATTTGATAAATGGCACTTTTACTTTAACAAACAATCTATTATACTTACCAATGTAGATGATGAAGGTAAATCTGTTGAAATGCCTAATAAAGCAGATAGAAACGGCGATTTTAAAGAAGATAAAAGCATAAAAATAGAACCTAAAACAATTGCTATTTTAGACAGCTTTAAAGAAAATGGTATAAAAGCAATTAATGAAATGGTAATCACTAAGTTTGAAAATAAAAACTATTCTAGTTTAGCCAATTTCTATGAGGGTTATTTTAAGTCGTTTGTAAACGATTTTGATTATAAAGATGATGCATTCGTATTAATTGATAAACAAGGCAATTCATTTCATTATGATAATAATAAAGCCACTATTGTAGTAAAAGATAAAAACCAAAAACTAAGCTTTTTAGGTAATGGTAAAATAGTTATTAAATCTACTTACAAGAAAAAAACTTCGACTAAAGAAGAACATATATTGGTTACTGCTGAAATAACGAAAGATCTTCAAAAAGATTATGAAATAATTCCTTTTAATCCTAATGAACAGGAAAATCAAAAGCAAATTGTAACTTTTATGGCTAAATACATTACCAAACCTTTTGAGTATTTAGATAATACAATTGGTGTAGAAATCAATTTTAATAAAGTGTTTTACATTCCAGAAAAATTAAGAGATATAATTAAAATAACAGCCGATTTAAAACAACTTGAAATTGATTTAGCTAACCTTGAAAAAGAATTATCAATATGATAAAGTATGAAAAATATAAACCTTCAGAAATTGATTGGTTAGGTGAAATTCCTTCAAAATGGGAAGTAAAAAGAATAAAAGATGTGTTTAAGCAAATATCACTAAATGGTAATAAATTATCAGAAAATTGCTACATACCATTGGAAAATATAGAGCAATTTACAGGCAAACTAATACAAAGAGTTTCAAATGATAATAACGAAACAACAAATTTGTTTAATTCAGGTGATATATTGATTAATAAACTTCGGCCCTATTTAGGCAAAATATATTTACCAGATTTTAATGGTGGTGTTAGTGGTGAAGTTGTTGTTCTGCGCTCTATTTTTAATGGAAAGTTTAGTCATTCAAAATATTTCTTTTATAGATTTTTGTCAACTAAATTTATTTTTAAAATTAATTCAATGACGGATGGTGTTAAAATGCCACGAACTAATCCAACAAAAATTTTAAATCTAAACATTGCAATACCTCAGTTAAAAGAACAAATTGAAATAGCAAATTACCTCGACAGCAAAACCCAGGCAATTGATAAAAAAATAAATCTTTTAATTCAAAAAGCCAACTACTACAAGGAGTATAGAAAAAGCATAATTAATGAAGCAGTTTGCAAAGGATTAGATAAAAATGTAAAATTCAAAAACAGCGATATAAACTATATTAATGATATTCCTCAACATTGGAAAATAGAACGAATTAAAGATTTATTTAATATTGGTAGAGGTCGTGTAATTGGTCAAGAGTTACTAGTTGAAGAAGGTAAATATCCTGTATATTCTTCTCAAACTGAAAATAATGGTTGTTTAGGTTATATTGAAACTTATGACTTTGATAATGATTTATTAACTTGGACAACAGATGGTGCAAATGCTGGAACAGTATTCAGACGTAGTGGCAAATTTAATTGTACAAATGTCTGTGGTACTTTAATACCCAAAAGAAAAAATTTAGATTTAGACTATGTTGTTTATGCTTTGCAAGAGAGTGCAACTCACAATAAACGAATTGATACCAACGGTGCAAAAATTATGAATAATGAAATGGCAGTTATTAATATTGCTTTTCCACCTTTAAATGAACAAACAGAAATTGCCAAGTATTTAGACACGAAAATAAAAACTACTGATAAAATTGTAGAAAATATAAATACTCAAATTATAAAATTAAAAGAGCTTCGTAAAACATTAATTAATGATGTGGTTACAGGTAAAATAAAAGTAACATAGGACTAAGATGAATGAATTAGATTTACAAGACAAATATTTAGTAAACTTTTTTTGTGAACGTCCAGATGGTTTACAATACAAAGAAGCTAAGGCAAATACAGTTTCAAGTCATTTTTTTATAAACGAAGATTTAAAACAATTTCTTTCTGAAACTTCTTTAAACAAAGACAACTATAAAAAACTTTCTAAAAAGTTTACTAGTGAAAAAGAACTAATAGAAGCTTTCAGCCTTTTTTTAGATGAAAAAGTAAAATCATCTATGAATATGGCTTTGTTTATCAATTCTAACAAATCAGTTACTTTTGAAGGTTTGAAATTTCATTTATTCTATCCTAGTGGTAGTGAAACTCACGAAGATAAATTGTTCGATGAAAACATATTCTCTATCGTTCAGGAGTTACCTTATACTTTTAAGTATCAAGGCAAACAATACTTTTCTTTTCGCCCAGATTTATCATTTTTTCTTAATGGTATATTTTTAGGCTATAGCGAATTAAAAAGCAATTGGAACAATCAAAATGCTAAAAAGAACGGCAGAAAGAAAGTTGCAATGGATTATCAAACCGCAGTACAAGAATATTTAAAAATTGCTGATGGAAATGATTTATCTCAAACCATTAGAAAAGACTTTTTAAAAATATTTGAAAAAGCAATTCATATTACTTCTACAGATATTAATGAAACCTATATTATCAGAAATATTTCTAATCATTTTGATGAAATAAAAAATACAGTTGTTTCAGATGAATATGATTTTGACGAATACGAGAAAAAAGTTTTTAGAGATTTTAAACCATATCCGCTAATAAATAAAGATGCTGATAAAAACCTAAAATTTGAAGAGGTTTTCAAAGCCTTGTACGATAAAAAAATGATAGAAAAAGAAATACTCTATTATAATTTTATTGAGCGTGAATTAATTAAAAAAGAAGGTAGTAAAGTAAAAGAATACAAGCACAATGATGGTAGATTAATCAGCCCAAGACCTAAACAAAAATTTGGTGCAGATAAGGTTATTGCAAAAATCAATGAGTTTTTAGAACACGAAAACGAACCTGATTATTTCATCAATAAACTAGAAAAAGAATTAAAAGCAAAGGGTATTGGAGAAACCCAAATAAAAGAACTAATTGCAAAAAGGCAAAAATATCAAAACAACAAAAATGTATATTCTTTATTGTTGCAATATGCAGCAGGTTTTGGTAAAAGTAATATTATAGGTTGGACAGCATTACAATTAAAAGACTTACGTAAAGATGGTAATTACATCTACGATAAAGTAATGTTAGTTGTCGATAGGTTGCAACTGCGAGACCAATTAGACAGTATGTTACACAATATGAACATTCAAAAAGGAATGTTTTTGGAAGCTTCAGACAAGAAAAGTTTTATGACTGCATTAAGTAGTGATAAAAGAGTAATTGTTGTAAATATTCAAAAGTTTGGTGCAATAAAAGAAATACTTGATAATGAAGTAACTTCGAAGTTATCTACATTAAGAGTTGCTTTCTTAATTGATGAAATTCACAGAAGTAATAGTGGATCACAAAACGAAGAAATGATAAGTGTTTTCGATGAATTGCAAAGCGGTTTTGATAACAGTAAAGTTTACACAAATACGATTCATAAAAAGAATTTAATAATAGGTTTCACAGCTACGCCTAGCGATATTACTTTAGCTCGTTTTGGAGAGTATAATAAATATGCGGAAGCAGAAAAATTTTGGATTCCTTTTGATAGTTACACTATGAAAGAAGCCATCGAAGATGGTTTTATTTTAAATCCTATTAGAGGTATTGTTCCAGTTTCATCAAAAATGCAATTTGGAATACCAGATAATGAGTTAGAAGGTTTTGAAGGTGATTCTGGATACGAAGAAATACCAGACGATACAGATACTGGTATAGATGAAGAGGGTAAAAAGTACGCAATTCGTAAAAAGAAAATCTATTCCAATAAAGAAAGAATCGAAGCTATTTCAAAATTTATTTCAGAAAGATTAGTCTCAACTGTTTATCATAATATTAGAGGTACGGCAAAAGCTATGTTAGCAGTTTCCTCAATTCCAAATGCAATCAGATACAAACGATTAATTGATAAACACTATAAAGAATTAGTAGAACAAAAAAAACACGAAAGATTTAAAGAAGCTCCAATTTATATAGTTTATTCTGACAGTCAAGACCAACCAAGCAGTAATAGTGTTAATCATGGTATAAATGAAAAACAAGTTTTACAGAACTTTAAATTAGCTAAAAACGGATTAATTATTGTAGTTGATAAACTCCAAACAGGATTTGATGAGCCTAAATTACACACACTTTTTTTAGATAAAGAAATAAGAGGTATAAATGCAATCCAAACTATATCAAGAGTTAATAGAACTACTAAATATAAAAATGATTGTAAGATTATTGATTTTTCATATAAAAATGTAAATGTTAAGAACATAAAACAAGCTTTTGAACATTATAGTAATGTTGTTGTTTCAGACTTTGATCCATTAGGTGATGAAGAAAAATTAGATATTTATCTTAAAGAATTAAAAGACCAGGATTTATTCAAAACACATTTTAAGGCTTTTCAAGAATACAATACTACCAATGATGATATAAATATTATTCTAGCAATAGATAATAATTTTACAAAATTTATAACATCTACTA
>NZ_JPRM01000044.1 GCF_000737695.1 Flavobacterium hydatis | reverse complement strand
GAAAAAGCTTCTCCTATATAGTATAACCGAATATCACTCCTATATATAAGGATATAAAAAAGCGACTACTATATTATAGTAGCCGCTTATGGATAAATTAATCTCGCAATATGTTTATTCTATAATAAGCTTTTGAGTTGATGTATTACCTTCTTGCTCTACTTTTATAATATAAACTCCTGTTGGTAGACTATGAACATTCAATTCTTTGTTTTCTGTTTGAACTGTGAAAACAATTTTTCCTGACATATCAGATATTCTGATATTCTTTTTGCTTGTAGATGTTGTTTGCACATATACTTTTCCGTCTTTAACTGGATTTGGATAAATTACAAATCCGTCAATTGTATTTGTAGGTACTCCCAGAGTACAAACCGTACTTGATACGTTTATTGTACGTGTAACAACAGTTTCATTTAGCAACGCATCTCTTACTGTATAAGTCAAGATATATTGCCCTGGTGTGGTTACATCGACTGTTCCTGTAACTATTACTCCTGGAGTAATATCTACATTTAGATTGTCTAGTGCTGTAAAACCTGCTTCTACATAAGGACATCCTTTATCTAGTGAAACTACTGCGTTTCCTAGAAGTGTAATTATTGGTTTCGCTTTTTCAATTGTTACTGTCCAATTCTCGATAGTTCCGTTTTGAGCTGTTACATTGTATACAATTGGCAGAGTATAATTTAATGTTGTTACTCCGCTGTTTTGGAAATAGGTTCCGATACGTAATGTAGCGAAATCTGATACTTGGAAAACAGGAACTAATACGCTTAAATTGGCATTATTATTAACGAACACTTTTACCGTTTTTAAGACTGGATCTATTACACTTGTTCCTATCTGGTTTGCTACCGAATATGCAATAATGTTTGCATCAGGATTGTTTGCATTTAAAGTAACTGTGTAGTTTGTTTTAGAAAGTTTATTCTCTGAAACTACTGAAACCAAAAAGCTATTTGTATAGTCTGAAACAACTGCTTTTGAATTTAATTGTTTTACTCCGTCTATATATAACTCTGCTCCTGGTGAAACTGAAAAATCTGCAATTAAATTAGATACATCTGTTCCAAAAGACAACGTTTTAGTTGCATTACTTCCTACGATATCTGTATTTATTTCTTGAGCTAATCCTGGATTGGATGCTGTTTTGAAATCATAAGAAAGTAATTTGCTTTCGTTGCTTAAGCCTGTAAGCACTTTAATAGTATACGTTTCGATAATTCCTGTGTTAAAACCTACTCCTTCGACAGTTAAAGTAACTGGGTTTGTATAGTCATTTGGAGTAATACCGCTTACTTGTGTGACTCCGTTTACTTTTGCAATACTTTTCATCCCTATGGAAAGATTAGCAACTGCTGCTGTTATATCTGCACCATCATTTAATAATATTGAATATGTTTTGGTTGCTGCATCATAAGAAGATGAGAGTTGGTTTACAAAATCTACTTTTTGTAATAAGACTGGAACATTCCAGAATTTACCTTCTCCTTGCCCATTTGTATCTGCATTTGTTACTACTGCTGTATTATCGCTTATAGTACTATCAAAAACAAACTGCTTGTCTCCCTCTGAAAATGAATAATATGCTAATAGTCCTGGTTCATTACCTATATATTTCGTCGTCGCATTTGCATTGATTGTCGCCTGATTACGAACTCCTGCCCAAATGCGTATTTCGTCTATATTTCCGTTAAGTCCACGAGCCAAGCCTGCATTATTACCAAAGTAAGCCGCAGCAGTAGCGTTTGAAGAAGCTGCAGCTGCTGTGCCTGTGCTTGTATAAGGAACTGAAACTCCATCTATATAAACTGTATAAACATTGGCAGCGCTTACTGAAAAAGCAATATGATGCCAAGTATTTTGTTTAATAGAGTTTAACCCTGTGTTTATAGCATACGAACCTGTTGCCGTAGTAATAGAAAGTACCAAACTATTTTCTTTATAAAGTGTAAGATTTGCAGTATTATGTATAAAAGCCAATACTGTACTCTTATCTATAACTCTTGCGAAAACTGATGGCTGTTTCTGATTAATCCAAGCCTCGAATGTATAATTGTTAGTAAGATTTAAAGCTGGTGTATTATCTGTTTTTACAAAATCGTTTACTCCATCAAAAGTTCCTGTAACATTTTTAGCAAAATTTGCAGCATGTGAAAGTGTTACTGATTTTGAATCATTTGTAGCATCTGTATCTCCTACTAGTTTTGTAGACACATCGATTGTATAATCTCCAGGAGCTCCTAAATCAGCTTTTACTGTAAATATAAAATTAGCAGTTCCTCCCGCAGCAATTGTGCCAGTGAAATTTTGAACTACTTCGTTTGCTCCATTAATTTTGTATGCCACTGGGAAGTTTGAAATTGGTGTAGTCGAATAATTACGAAGTGAAGCTGAAACTGTAACTGGTGCATTACCTGGTTTAACTGGAGCAATAACTCTTTCGACACTTGCATCGGCAGCTGTAAATGGCAATACGTTTATCGTATATTCTTCTACCTCAAAATCTGATCTTGAACTTGTAAGCCCATTAATAGTTGGCCCTAGGTTTACATTATAATATTCACCAGACGAACGATACATGTGCACAATACGCATAAGTTTTTCACCCGCTGTTGTCCCTACCGGAATAGTTAAACCTCCTGTTAAAGTAGAGAAGTTTCTAAAATAATGTGTACTCATTGTTGATGGAATTAGAGGAGCTGCACCTGTTGTAGTAGTATTTACCCAAAAATTACCTGCATAAAACTCATCTGTTAAATTACCATCTCCATTTAAATCTATTACCATCATAGTAAATACTCCTACATTAGCCGTTTGATCACGCGTGATAGGTGTATCTGTTTTAATTATTGTTACTTCTGGTTGATAGGTAAATCCTGCATATACTGGAATTTTTATACTTTTAAAATCTGAGTATGCTGTAGTACCTGAAGTATTTATAACATCATTCCACTTTAGTTTAGATATTGCATATCCATCTGTATTGGTATGTGTTGGTAAATCGTTTTTATTATATACCGTTTTCACGATTACATCATTTGCAGCATTATCATCTGCAAGATCTACACCACTTTTTATTATGTATGTAGCATCAACAATAGATAAATCTGCTTTGGCAGCAAACGTGAAGTTTACAGTTGAATATGGTGCTATAGCAGTGACAGTTTCAATAACTTTTGCCCCTTCACCAATTTGATAAAATACTGGATAGTTTGCTAATGCAACTGGGCCTAAATTACTAACTCTTATAGTTACATCATGCGTACTTGATTTTTTACCAAGAACTTCTGGTGTTACTATTGAAACAACGCTTGCATCATTTACAATTGGCTTAGTCACACAAGTAATAGCCGCAACCCAACCTGCTTCTGTTACTCCTCCATCTGAAGTAAACCTAAAAGTTAACTCTCCTCCTACTGCTGTGGATGTTAATGATGATGGCAAAGTATTTCCTGTAAATGTACCTATTAATGTACCTGCACTAACTGCTGGTCCATTATAAACGTATAAATAATCGTAATCAGCCTCAACATCAAAAGCTTCAAAATCTACTTTAATACTACTACCCACTGTACCTGGCTTAAAAGTCATTGTTTGGGTAAGGTTGTCTGCATAATTTCCGTAACGTGTGCCACTATCTGTAAATGCAGCTGAACAAGTTGTTACATTAGCAGAAGATCCCATTGCTATATCTGAACCTGTATTATTAACATTTTTTGTTAGTGTATTATTATCTGGAACTACATCTCCTGGATAATCTACATTAGCTACTACTGCATACAATCCCGGTACAGAAAAATCTGCTTTTTGAGTAAAATTATAAGTCACCTCACTTAATGGAGCAACTGGCCCTGCAATTGTCTCTACAACTGCTGCTGCGTTATTAATTTTATACGATACTGGAATATTACTAACGGCTACTGGTGAGTTATTGAAAACTTTTACCTGTACTGTTTCTGTAGCAGTAAATCCTGTGTTTGGTGTAAATGAACTTAATGCCAGATCTGTTGCTGTAGCTTCAAAAATCTCGACATTATCTATATAGGTTGCCCCATATACATTTCCGCTATTTGTTGCTACAAAATCATTATCACTTACTGTTTCAAAAGCTACACTAAATGTGGTTCCTGCATAAGCTGATAAATCATAAGTTAACTCTTTATCACTATAAGAAGGGTCTTCTCCATATACATCTTGATTTTCATGGCTCAATACTGGAATTCCATTTACCGTAACTCTAAAAAGGTTTTTATCAACCCCAGCCTGAGTTACATTAGCCCATTCTAAAAAGAATTTCAGCCTTAATGCTTTTCCTGCTAAACTAGTTGCATCGATATCGCAAAAAGTAACTTTTTTGATATAATCTGGATTATTAGTAAATGCTAGGTTATTTTTTGGGCTTGTTACCCAAGGTGCCAAAGCCGTACCTGCTGATCCAGCCATTTTTACTCCATCTAAAAACTGAGCATTTACATACTCATATTTTACCTCTCCTGTTCTTCCTTTAGAGAAAACATAATTTGTTGCTTTTCTATTAGTAAATTCTTCAAGGAATGGTAAACTAGCTGCATTTAAAACTGGTTGAGAAACTGGCTCTACATTTACTGCACGAACTCGTTCGGAAACAATCCCTGTTGCAATATCTACAGTACGAACTGAAAACCAGTTATCCTCTCCCACTGCAACATTTGCAAATGTATAAGTAGGACTTGTAACTGTAGCCACAACATCAAACTTGTATCCATTCATTTTTAACACCTCATATTTTGCTCCTGCAATAGGATCCCAATCCATTTTATAAGAAGAGGCACCACATACTGCTGGCGCAATAACTAGATTTTTAGGTTCGGTTATAATATTAAAAACTTCTTTGGAAGCATCCGTTTTTGTACCTGCACTAATTCTTATTTTAGCATTAGCAACTATTCCTGCTGGAACCTTCCAAGCAAAATTTCTTGCTGCCGATGGAACATTTGCTGCAATTATAGAATAATTTACTCCTCCATCAACTGAATATTCTATTGTAAAGTTTTTTGATTCTCCTTCATAATCCCAACGAATATACTCTGTAGATTCTGTATTGAATTTTTCACCACCTATCGGATAGGTAAGAATTAATTCTGGGGCTACATAATCATATACTACTGAAAACTCCTGAGTAGGAAGAAGAGGAATCTTTGTACCAGCAACAATAATTTTATAAGTTCCCGGAGCCGGATTGTCTAAGGTTATTTGTTCGATATTATTCAAATTATCAACTCCTCTTGTTGCATTTGCATTGGGTGTTGTTGGATTTAATACCCATGGTAAAGTAGTTACTCCATCTTTAACAATTTTAATATCTAAGTCATTAATCTGGATTAAAGCTGAACCAGGAGTTGCACCTGTATCTGAATAAGCCAACATTACTTTTAATGTAACTAATCCTGCTGGAACTACAATATCTTTTTCATAAGTTGCTCCATTAGCTACAGATGCTGTGTAGAACATATTTTTATCGATAACCTTAACTGCTCTTAATCCGTTAAGATTACCAAATCCGTATTTATAATCTGGACCTGGATTACCAACATCTTTGGCTGTATTTGCTACCAAAGCTTTCATTAAGGATGCCAATGGTCTTGTGCCGTAAATATTTTTATATCTCTCGTAAAGTAAAGCCACTGTACCTGTTGTTCCCGGTGTTGCCATAGAGGTTCCGCTCATAACCTGATACGAGTTGCTGTAATCTAATGAATACACATCCGTACCAACTGCAGCGATTTGCGGCACTAAACGACCATCGAGTGTAGGACCAAAACTGCTATAACTACTAATTAAATCATTAGGATCATTTGCTGCTACGTGTAGAGCATTTTTTGAATTTTTTGTAGATGTATTAAATCCTCCCGGATATGCTGTTTGCGCATTTCCGTTAGAATAAATATTTAAAAGATAAGGATACATCACTGTTACATCATCATCTCCACGATCTCCATTATTATATCTGAACGTATTAAACCCTGAAGTAAGATTAATTCCATAAGAATTTGATGTAATCTCTATATCATCTTGCTGAACAGATAATACTCTTTCTTGATAATTAGTTAATCCATTAGATTGAGTATTAAAATTCCAACCATACATTTTTACCTCTGGAGCCATTCCTTTTGCTCTTGGATCTAATAAACCTGCCCCTCCGACAGTTCCTGAAACGTGTTCTCCGTGAGATGAATTAGACTCATATTCCTTACGAGTTACTCTGCCTGTATGATCTTTGTGCTCTTCGAGATTTCCATCCCAAATACCTACTTTTACTCCTTTTCCTGTTAGTCCGTATCCTAATCCAGCAATACTTGAGCCTAAAACATTGGCTTTATGTGAAGTCACTCCTGGAAGATTATCACTCTCTACTGGTGGTGGAACTAACTCTATATTTTGAACCCAATTTAATTTTGCAATTTCTTCTAGTTTTTCTTTAGAAGCTTCTAAATATACTTCATTAAAAGATTCGATAATTTTACTGCTTTTTACAAACAAGCTCGTTAGATCTTGTGAAATGATATTAGCATCAACTCCTTTAAAATAACTTACTGTTACTTTTATACTATTACCTGCTTGCGCATAATCAGGAATAACCCCATTTGTAATCTCTTGATCTAATTTATATTTGGAATCTATTGTAATCGCTGTTCTTATATTATCAGGAACAGTTCCTTTACTATAAAACTCTGGGCTGATTGCAGCATAATAAGCATTGTTAGATAAATAACTAAGCAATGTTATTCCTTGTCTTTTTAATTTCTGTTGCTCATCTGCCGATGGGATTTTTGTAAACTGCAACAAAGTATATTCCGTTTTCGGACTTTGCTTACTTGTTGTTTTCTTAAGTTCTTTAATCTGCTGTTTAAAATTAGCAGAAGTACTTATTTTATTTCCATTTACGGAAATAGAAAAATCTTTTTCAGAAATGCTTTGCGACCATGATGTAATAACGAAAAACATCATAATCAGGCTAAGTAATTTTTTCTTCATTTTACTAAATTAATTGATTAATAAACGGTTAACAAATAGTCACTAAAGAGTAAACCTACAAAAAAAATCATAAATAACAAATTATAAATAAATCTATTTTGTTAAATAAGAAAAGAAAACATAGCCAATAAGGAAGAATTATAACAAAATATAGGGGTTACGCCGTAATTAAAAAAGAAAATGCAATAAATCATGAATAAGATTAAAGCAAATAAATTCTTAAAAAAAGTCTCATTATTCTTAGCAAAAAAATAAACTGCAAAAAAAAAGACTTACCATATTAAATGATAAGTCTTTACATATTTTTATTAATTAAATATTCTATTTATTTTGCTGCTTTTTGCTCTTTAGCTTTTTCTTGCCATCGGTTACTAAGATCGTCATAATCGACAGGATGTGCAGGCGCCTGATATTGTAATCTGCCAGATTCAAAAGCTCGTACTAAGATTGTTTCTATCAAATAATCTTCATTAACCTCATAAGGTGCATATTCAGTTTTTAAACTTATATCAAAAACATTTGCCGTGGTATTTGCCCAAAATGCTTTCCAACCACTTTTTAAGGTCTTTACTAATTCGAATGTCGTCGTTCCTGTTTGTCGATGAATCAGTTTTACTAATATCTGTCCTTGTTTACGGGATAACTTTTTGAGCTTTCCTTCAAATTCATTACTCAGATAATCTTCGACAATTTTAAAATATTTCTTCTTTTCTCTGTTAGAAGATAATCGAGCCATCCCTTTATTAAGTGCCACTAACCTATCTGATGCTAATCTTGCAAATGGATACGTTTTGTAAACTCTATTCTGGAGAATTAAAAATTGTTTTTGAGATTCGGGGTCAAGTTTTTCTTTTGATATAATAATCTCAGGTAATTCAATTGTATCATTTAGTATTGAATCCCTTTCGGTTAAAGTGTATCCCATTTGTTCGGGATTTTTTTTATCGATTTGCGCATGACCAACAAATGACATAAATAGTAAGCAGAATAAGTAGGCTATAAACTTCATTGAGTTATTAATTTAAGTGTAAAATTATACATTATATATACAACTGTAATACCAAATTTATAATTTAGCAAAAAAATAATTTTATGAGTACAAAATCAATCTTAAACGATACTTCAATAGCTTTTTTAGAAAGCTATCTTAATAACGCTTCTCCTACTGGATATGAAAGCAGCGGACAAAAAATATGGATGGATTACTTAAAACCATACGTTGATACTTTTATTACTGATACTTACGGAACAGCTGTAGGGGTTATAAATCCTGACGCTCCTTATAAAGTGGTAATCGAAGGTCATGCAGATGAAATCTCATGGTATGTAAATTATATTACTGATGACGGATTGATATATGTAATAAGAAATGGTGGTTCTGATCACCAGATTGCTCCATCAAAAAGGGTAAACATTCATACTAAAAAAGGAATCGTTAAAGGTGTTTTTGGATGGCCAGCTATTCATACTAGAAATAGAGATAAAGAAGAAAATCCAAAAATTAGTAATATTTTCATCGACTTAGGTTGCGAAACCAAAGAACAAGTTGAAAAAATGGGCGTTCATGTAGGTTGTGTGATTACATATCCTGATGAATTTATGATTTTAAACGAAAACAAATTTGTTTGCCGTGCGCTTGATAACCGTATGGGAGGTTTTATGATTGCCGAAGTAGCGCGTTTATTACACGAAAACAAAGTAAAACTTCCGTTTGGATTATACATTACAAATTCTGTTCAGGAAGAAGTAGGCTTGCGTGGTGCCGAAATGATCACAAAAACTATCAAACCAAATGTTGCAATTGTTACCGATGTTTGCCATGACTCGACAACTCCTATGATCGAAAAGAAAATTGAGGGAGATACAAAAATTGGTTTAGGACCAGTTATTACTTATGCTCCAGCTGTACAAAATAATCTACGTGAGTTAATTATTGATGCAGCCGAAGCCAATAAAATTCCGTTTCAGCGTTTAGCCTCATCTAGAGTTACGGGTACAGATACAGATGCTTTTGCTTACAGCAATGGTGGTGTAGCATCTGCATTAATTTCTCTTCCTTTGCGATATATGCATACAACTGTAGAAATGGTTCATCGTGATGATGTAGAGAATGTTATTAAATTGATTTATGAATCTTTATTGAAAATTGAAAACGAGGAAACTTTTTCTTATTTCAAATAAAAATGTTTAAACGTTAATTCGGTTATTTAAGTAAACCAAATTATACGAATAACCGAATTAACAAATAAACAGTCTAAATGAAGATTTTATTACTCGAAGACGATTTTACTTTATCTACAGAAATCGTTTCTTTTTTTACTTCAAAGTCATTTGAATGTATTCCTTTTTATGATGGCTTATTTTTACTGAAGAAATATATTCCTACTGAATATGATTTAGTCATACTAGATATTAATGTTCCAGGCAAAAACGGAATTGAAGTTTGTAAAGCAATCCGGGAAATTGACAAAAAAACGCCTATAATCATGCTTACCGCTTTTGGTGAAATTGAAGATAAATTAATTTCTTTTGAAAACGGAGCCGATGATTATTTAGTAAAACCATTCCATTTTGAAGAATTGTTTGCCAGAATTACTGCTCTTATGAGACGAAAAATAATTCCGCAACAAACAGCTACAAAAATAAATATACAGGATTTGGTTATTTTAGAATCTGAAATGAAAGTATTACGTTCGGGTGAAGAAATTAAATTAACTCCTAAAGAATTTAAGCTCATACTAATGTTGGCAAATGCCAAAGGAAAAGTGCTATCTAAACAGTATATAGCCGAGAGATTATGGGATTATCATATCGAAACCAATCAAAATACGATTGAAGTTTACATTAATTTTATAAGAAAGAAGATTGATAAAAATCACGATATAAAATTAATTAGAACCAAAATTGGGTACGGATATTATTTAAGTGATCAGGAATGACATTAAAAAATAGGATATCGCTTTTAGTAAGTTTACTTTTTACAATCTTGTTTGGCTTAGCCTCAACATTGATATTTGTCTTGTACTCTAATTTTAGAAAAGAAGAGTTTCAGGATCGCTTAGAAATAAAAGCGTTATCTAATATTAAACTTTTGGTCAATGTAAAAGAAATTGATCATCGTCTCTTAAAATTGATTGATAGAAACTCTATTAATCAGCTCTATGACGAAAAAACATTAATCTTCGACTCTAACTATAAATTAATCTATAGCAGTATTGATGATGCTAAGATTAATTGGTCGGTTGCAGATTTAAAATATCTCAAAAAAAATAAAACCTTTTTTAAGCAACAAGGAGATTATGAAGTTTATGGTGTTTTTTATGATACTGGCGATAAGGATTTTTATGCTTTAATATCGGCAACAGATCTTTATGGTAAACGAAAACTACTCTATTTGCGATATGTTTTAATTCTATCTTATGTTTTCTTTACTACATCTTGTTGGTTACTTACCTCATTTACTATCAAAAAAGTAATGAGTCCGTTGGGATTATTCCATCAGAAAATAAAAAAAATAAACGAAAACAATTTAGACACGCGTGTTGAAACTCAAAGCAAAGACAATGAAATTGATCTGATTGCCAATGAGTTTAACTTTATGATGGATCGAATTGAGATTTCTTATCAAAAACAAAAAGAATTTACGGCTCATGCATCTCACGAGCTAAGAACGCCTTTATCTAGAATAACTTCTCAGATAGAAAATGTAATTTCTAATGATAAAACAGATAATGAGAGTAAGAATTTTTTAAAAGTCATCTTATCCGATGTAAATCAATTAACTGAATTAATACATTCGTTATTGATTTTATCTAAACTGGATAATAAAAAGCATGAAAATAAAGAACCTCATCGAATGGATGAAATTATTTTTACATGCATCGAAAAATTAAATAACACATTTCCTGATTTTGTCATTTCATTTGATATCGAAGAAAATGATAATCTGGATACTGCTTTAGAAATAGAGGGTAATAAAAATTTATTAGAAATTGCTTTAAGTAATGTTCTAAAAAACGCATGCGTATATTCTGACAACAAACAAGCAGAAATAAAAATTAGTACAGCAAATCATAACTTAATAATTTCTGTTTCTAATACTGGCAAAACACTAAATGAAGAGGAACAAAAGAATCTTTTTCAACCATTTATGCGTGGGAAAAACGCTATAGGAACTTCAGGTTTCGGACTTGGTTTAAGAATAGTTCAGCGCATTTTAACACTTCACAATGGAACTATAACTTACTCAGTTCCAAAAAATAACAAGAATTTATTTCAGTTATTTTTTCGTTTTTAAAAAAATTTAAGGTATTTTTAAGGTAGATTTTAAGGTTTCTTAAAGTCTGTAGATAGCATATTTGTATAAATAAAATTCATACAATGAGAAATTTATTAACCCTAATAATTCTTATGCTGCTCAGTCAGGTGGCAATGGCTCAAAAAACAATCACTCTACAAGATTGTGAAAGTCAATTTTTAAAAAATAACCTCTTTTTGCTAGCATCCCACTACAATATCGATGCGGCAAAGGCACTAACAATTCAGGCAAAAATATGGGAGAACCCTACAATTACTGCCGATTTAAATGCCTACAATCCAGAAAACAAGCAATACTTTGATATTGGAAAAAATGGGCAAAAAGCTTTCGGGATTGAGCAACTAATTTACTTAGGAGGAAAAAAACGTAATGAAGTAAAATTAGCCCAAACTAATGAGCAATTAGCCCAATTACAATTTAATGACTTACTGCGTACATTAAAACTACAATTACGAAAAAGTTTTTATACTGTATACTACAATACCAAAAACCTTGAAACTACAGATAAGCAACTCGTACATATCGAGGATTTAATTAACTCCTACTCTGTACAGGCACAAAAAGGAAATGTACCACTAAAAGATTTAGTACGACTACAATCGTTATTCCTGAATTTTAAAAACGAAAGAATGGAGGTTGTTAATAGTAATATTGAGGAGCAAGGCAACTTAAAGTTATTATTGAATGAAACCGAAAATGTGATTCCGATTGTTACCGAAAACGACTTTAATAAATATACTAAAATAATCCCTTTTGATTCTGATGCTTTTCAGAAAGACGCTATTGCAAATCGTCCGGATTATTTATTGACACAAAAAAATATTGAAGCCAATGAATTAAATATAAAATGGCAAAAATCACTTTCTATCCCAGATATCACTCTTGGCGTAAATTATGACCAAAGAAGTGGTGCTTTTGAAAAAGAATCAAATTTATCAATTGGAATTCCGCTACCACTTTGGAACAAAAACAAAGGGAATATTAAGTATGCAGAAACAATTTTAAATCAATCAAAAATTGATAAGCAAAATTTTGATTTGCAATTACAAACCGAAATTAATTCGATTTGGAGCAAATGGGATGAATCCCGAAAAAATTACATGCTGCTAAAACCATCTACTAATGCTGATTTTGAAGCTGTGTACAAAGGAATGCTCGATAATTTTCAGAAAAGAAATATTAGCATATTAGAGTTTACCGATTTTATGGAAAGTTATAATCAAGCTGCAGTCCAACTCAATGAGTTAAAGAAAAACGTAGTCCTTTCGGGTGAAGAACTAAATAGTACAATCAACAAAGATTTATTTTAAAAACTCAAACAAATGATGAAATATAAATTAATCATAGGAATCGCAATCATTGGATTATCAATAACAAGTTGCAAGAAAGAAGTTGATAATCCCGAAAATACTACCTCATTTGTTTTAAGTGATCAAATGCTTAAAACGACAAAAACTGCCGAAGCCAAAACAATTCCTGTAAAAAATGAATTGAGTTTTTACGGAAAAATTACTGCCGACAATAATAAGCTAATCGACGTATACCCTCTTGTAGGCGGAAATGTTGTAAAGGTAAATGTAGAACTTGGTGATTATGTACACAAAGGGCAAGTATTGGCAATTATAAGAAGTACCGATGTTGCCGATATCGAAAAGCAAATGGTGGATGCCAAAAGCGATTTGTTGGTTGCAAAAAACGGACTAAAAGTAGCTCAAGAATTGTTTGAAGGAAAACTAAATGCCGAAAGAGATGTTCTACAAGCAAAAAGTGAAGTTGGTAAAGCTCAATCACAACTAAACAGAGTTCAGGAAATATATAAAATCTACAATATAAAAGCTGGATCTATCTATCAGGTAACAGCGCCTATAAGTGGTTTTATTATTCAGAAAAGTATAAACCAAGATATGTTATTAAGAAATGATCGCTCTGAAAACATCTTTGATATTGCCGAAATAAGCGAAGTTTGGGCTATAGCCAATATTAATGAAATTGATATTAATAAGGTAAAATTAGGTATCGATGCAGATGTAACTACATTAAGTTATCCTGATAAAATCTTTAAAGGTAAAGTCGATAAAATTTTTAACATCATCGATCCGGAAACCAAGGCGATGAAAGCTCGTATCAAACTACAAAATACCGATTTTTTATTAAAACCAGATATGAATGCAAGTATCAAATTATCATTTGATGAAGATAAATCGATGATTGCAGTACCAAGTACAGCTATCATATTTGATAAAAGCAAAAATTATGTGATGATCTTTAAAGATCGTAATAATATTGGAACCAGACAAGTAGATGTTTATCGCCAAGTAGGAGCTACAACATATATATCTAGTGGTTTAAAAGAAAATGAAAAGGTAATTACTAATAATCAACTATTTATTTATGACGCTTTAAACGATTAATTAAATGGAAAAATCTGTAAATATATTGAGTTTTGCAACCTTGCTTATTACAACAATATCCTTTTCTCAAGAAACAGATTCGATACGAAAATATAGTCTAAAATATCAAATGACTTCTATTTATCAATATCATCCTGCTTTTAATGCTGCCTATTCAGGAACAAATAGTATGAATCCAGAAGAAGAAAGCGCTTTATCATTAACAGCAACTTTGTATCTGGATGTACCACTTTGGAAAGGAGCAACAGCCACATTTAATCCAGAAATGTCTGGAGGACAAGGTTTGTCACAAGCAAGAGGATTAGGAGGTTTTCCTAACGGAGAAACCTTTAGAATTGGAGATCCTAAGCCTGTAGTATATGTGGCGAGAATGCTCTTGGAACAAATATTTCAGTTTAAAGATAATCGATCCTTACAATTGGTATTTGGAAAATTTGGACTCTCAGATTATTTTGATGATAATGCCTATTCTCATGATCCCAGAACTCAGTTTTTAAACTGGTCGTTAATGACGCACGGAGCTTGGGATTACGCCGCAAATACTCGAGGATATACAGATGGATTATATATTAATTATCAGTTTAATAGCTGGCAGGTAAGAGCAAGTTTAAGCGCAGAACCTACTACGGCAAATGGCCCTAATGTAGCTTTTAGCTTTAAAGATTCGAATGCCTTGAATGTAGAAGTCGAGAAAAAAATAACTTTTAAAAACAATGATACAAGCATTATAAAACTATTAGGATTTCGCAATGTAGCAGGAATGGGAAATTATGACGAAGCCAATAGTAATTTTATAACAGCACCCGATATCGTAAGCACTCAAAGAAATGGTCGTACCAAATACGGATTGGGTTTAAACATGGATTACACTCATAAAGATAGTTGGGGACTGTTTGCAAGAATGAGCTATAATGATGGTAAAAATGAAACTTGGGCATTTACAGAAATTGATCGCTCAGCGCAATTAGGAATCAACTTGCAAGGAAAAATGTGGAACCGCCCAAATGATTTTGCTGGTATTGCAATTGTTGCCAATGGATTATCAGCCTCTCATAAAGAATACCAAAAACTAGGCGGAAATGGATTTATGATTGGTGATGGTAGTTTAAATTATGGAACAGAACAAATTGCCGAAGTGTATTATTCTTTTTTAATCCCAAATACACATTTTACGCTTTCGCCCGATTATCAGTTTGCAATAAATCCAGCATATAATAAAGACAGAGGTCCTGTTCATTTTTTTGCATTACGCTTTCATACCGAGTTTTAATATTCGTAAGAACAAAAGTTATAATGTTTAAAATAAGACATCTCACAATAAAAAAATAAAATTCATCATTTAAAATACTTTTTAAAATGAACAAATTCATAAGAAACCTCATTGCTTTTTCACTCAAGAACAAAGCATTTACCTTTTTCTGGGTAGGAGTATTAGCTATTGCAGGATTTATTTCTTTCAAGAATATGCCAATAGATGCATTTCCAGATGTAACCAATACGCAAATCATTATCATCACACAATGGAATGGGCGTAGTGCCGAAGAAGTAGAACGTTTTGTGACTTCGCCAGTCGAAATATCTATGAACTCTGTACAAAAGAAAACAAGTGTACGTAGTATTACCATGTTTGGACTGTCTGTAATAAAAATAATTTTTGATGATGGAGTCGATGATACATTTGCGCGCCAACAGGTAAATAATTTATTAAAGAATGTTTCTTTGCCAGATGGTGTCGAGCCAGATGTACAACCTCCTTATGGTCCTACTGGCGAAATTTTTAGATACATAATAAGAAGTAAAAGCCGTGATAGCCGTGAACTTTTAACGTACCAAAACTGGATAATCGACAGACAACTTCGTGCTGTACCTGGTGTGGCTGATTTAAATGCTTTTGGTGGACAAGAAAAAACCTATGAAGTTGGTGTAGACCCAATGAAATTGTCTAAATATAATATTACTCCGCTTCAGGTATATAATGCCGTAAATGCAAGTAATTTAAATGTTGGTGGAGATGTAATCGAAAAAAATGGTCAGGCATTTGTTGTACGAGGAGTTGGTTTATTAACCTCTATTCCAGATATAGAAAACATAATTGTAGATGATGCAAATGGGAATCCTATATTAGTAAAAAACCTTGCCAATGTATACGAAAGTGCTATGCCTAGAGTAGGGCAAACAGGTATAGGTAATGACGATGATGTTGTAGAAGGAATTGTAGTAATGCGAAAAGGCGAAAATGCCAAGGAAACATTAGCCTTAATTAAGGATAAAGTAAAAGAGCTTAACGAAAAAATATTACCCAAAGACATAAAGATTGAAACGTTTTATGATCGTGATAATTTAATGAATTATACGACCGAAACGGTTATGCATAATTTATTTGAAGGGATCATCTTGGTTACCTGTATTGTATTCTTATTTATGGCCGACTGGAGAACAACATTTATTGTTTCTATAGTTATCCCGTTATCCTTACTTTTTGCGTTTTTATGCCTTAAGTTAATGGGAATGAGCGCCAATTTATTAAGCTTGGGTGCAGTCGATTTCGGAATTATTATTGATGGTGCGGTGGTCATGGTTGAGGGATTGTTTGTTGTTTTAGACCGCCGTGCACATCAATTAGGAATGCCAAAATTTAATAAAATAGCCAAAGGAAGTTTGATTAAAAGAACAGGTGCCGAAATGGGTAAATCAATCTTCTTCTCTAAATTGATTATTATTACGGCTTTATTACCAATTTTTGCTTTCCAAAAGGTAGAAGGAAAAATGTTCTCTCCCCTAGCCTATACACTAGGTTTTGCATTAATGGGCGCTTTAATATTTACATTAACACTAGTTCCTGTATTATCGCATTTGTTATTAAACAAAAATGTAAAAGAAAAACATAATCCGTTTGTAAACTTCTGGGATCGAATTGTATCGTCTGGTTTTGCGTGGACATTTAAACATAAAGTAAAAACACTAACTACCGCAATAGCGCTATTAGTAGTTGTATTTTTCTCGGCTACATTTTTAGGAACAGAATTTTTACCTCAACTTAATGAAGGAGCACTTTGGGTAACTGCCGAATTACCTATGAGTTCTTCCCTACCCGAAAGTGTAAAAACTGCTGCGATAATAAGGAAAGAACTGCAAAGTTTCCCTGAAGTAAAAGGAGTATTATCTCAAACCGGAAGAACAAATGATGGTACAGATCCAAATGGTTTTGGTTTCCTGCAGTTTCAAGTAGACTTAAAACCTAAAAAAGAATGGACAAGAAAAATTTCATCTGATGAATTAGTCAATGAAATGGATAAAAAATTAAAGCAATATCAAGGTATTACCTATAACTATTCTCAGCCAGTAGTAGATAATGTTGCCGAAGCAGTTGCGGGTTTTAAAGCATCAAATGCGGTAAAAATTTACGGTGAAGATTTAAACAAACTAGATGAGCTTGCCAAGAAAGTAATGGCGCAAATTAAAGGCATTCCCGGAATAAAAGATGTTGGTATATTACGTAATATCGGACAACCAGAAATTAGTGTTTTACTTAACAGAGATCGTATGGCTGGTTATGGTGTTTCTCTAGCCGATGCTCAAGCTGTATTGGAACTCGCTTTTGGTGGAAAAATAGCTACACAGAAATACGAAGGCGAAAAGAAATTTGATGTTCGTGTACGATATGCCAAAGAATACCGAAAAGATGAAATAGATATTAGTAATCTAAAAGTACCAACAATGAGTGGAGCTAAGATTCCGCTAAAAGAAATTTGTGACTTAGAAACCTTAACAGGTCCGGCATACATTTATAGAGATAATACCAAACGATTTATTGGTGTGAAATTTTCTGTACGTGATCGAGATTTAGGTAGTACAATTGCCGAAGCTCAAGCCAAAGTAAATAAACTAGAATTACCAAATGGCTACACAACTGGATGGACTGGAGAATTTGAAAATCAAGTTCGTGCCAGTGCACGTTTAAGCCAGGTAGTACCTATTAGTTTAATCGGGATATTTGTTTTGTTATTTATAATGTTTGGTAACTTAAAAGATTCTTTATTAGTTCTTGCCAATGTTCCTTTTGCAATAATTGGAGGTATAATCGCATTACACGTTACAGGAATGAACTTTGGAATCTCTGCTGGAGTTGGTTTTATAGCCTTATTAGGAATTTGTATCCAGAACGGAGTTATCTTAATATCCGAATTTCATAATAATATAAAAGCCAAACATACCCTCGAAGAATCTATTTTTATAGGAGTAAAAGCAAGAACACGAGCAGTTGTAATGACAGCACTTATGGCATCTATCGGGTTAATGCCAGCAGCAATTTCTACAGGAATTGGTTCAGAATCTCAAAAACCATTGGCGATAGTTATCATCGGTGGTTTAATTACTGCAACCATCTTAACATTGCTTGTATTCCCTATTATATTCTGGGTATTCAATCGAAAAAAAGATGCTCCTATCGAATAATAAATTTCATCCAATTATATAAAAAAGAGGTATTAGATTAATTCAAAAAAAAGAAAAGCATCATTATAGTTTTATAATGGTGCTTTTTTGATTTTAATCAAATGCTAAATTCAAACTTACAAGAACCAGAAAGACCGCAAATCTAAAATTCAGATTTGCGGTCTTTCTATTAATAAAACTAAAACAACAGTTAATGTTATTATGCATGTTTTAAAATTGCTACAGCGTCTTTAGCATTAGATAATTCTGCGTATTTTAAAGCTGTGTATCCTTTTTCATCTTTAGCATCAACATTAGCGCCTTTTTCAATTAAAATTTTTAAAATTTCAACTTTATTGTAACGAGCTGCTGTCATTAACGGAGACATTCCATCTGCCGTCTCATTTACATTAGCGCCGTATTCTATAAACTTTTTAACAGTTTCGATGTCACCTTTGCTGATAGCAACATTTAATGGTGTAGAATCGTAAGTTGAAACGATAATCTTGTCATTAGCAAATGAATGCTGAACTGAATTTGAAGCTAAAGAAACATTAACAAAAGCTACTAAAGCTACTCCTAAATAAACGATTGACTTTTTCATGATGATTGATTTTTTGATTGGTGATTGATAATTAATTTTGATTGATGATTTTAAAATGCTTTTTAATTCTTGTACAAATATATATTTAATTTTGGTATTATGCTTTACAAGGTACTTTGTTTTAACCAATAATTAACATTTACTTAAAATTAGAACCTCAACTTTAAATTATTGTATTTAAAAATAAACTACTTACTATAAAGACGCATAAACAAACTAAATGTTACACATTTAATTTAAAAAAATAAATAACTAAATATCAGTAGATTAAAAACAACTAAATTAAATTTTAGAATTGATAAAATCTCTAGACAAAATGAGGGTTAGAGGTTTTACTTAATAAAGATATACCGTTAATATTGCTTTAAAATAGCTACTGCATCTAGCGCTTTAGACACCTCAGCAAATCTTAAAGCATTATAACCATTTTCGGCAGTAGTATAAGGATTGGCTCCTTTTTCTATCAAGAGTTTTATAATTTCGACTTTATTATAACGAGCTGCAGTCATTAAGGGAGTTAAGCCGCCCGATACTTTATTTACATTAGCACCGTATTCTATAAGTCTTTTTACGGTTTCAATATCTCCTTTACAAATGGCAACATTTAATGGGCTAATATCATTATTGATATATGTGGCATTTGTAAATGATTTGTGATTAAGATTTGAAGCTTGTGTAACATGAGTTAAAGCCATAAAGGCTACTCCTAAAAAAACGATTGATTTTTTCATGGTGATTGATTTGATTGATTTTTGATTGATGATTTTAGAATTCTTTCAAATTCGTTAATTATAAGTCTTACAAAAAAGCTAAATGTTACAGAACTAAATAATAATTTTTACTTTTTATTCAAAAAGAAAATTGCCTGTCAAAAAAGTCAAAATCTTTATTAAACAAAAAAGACCTCAAATTTAGGCTTGAGGTCTTTTTATATAACTTAAACAACAATTATTTTTTTAGAAGTGTTTTTAAAAATGTAGTCGCTTCTTTAGCTTTAGAAACCTCAGCATACTTTAATGCAGTATAACCTTTCTCATTTTCAGTATCAAGTTCAGCACCCTTAGATACAAGAAACTTCATAATCTCAACTTGATTATAACGCGCTGCAGCCATTAAAGGAGACATACCATCTAATACTCTATTTACATTAGCACCATATTCTATAAACTTCTTCACCGTTTCAAAATCTCCCTTACTAATCGCAACATTAAGAGGGCTACGGTCATATTGCTGAACGATATTCTTTGAGCTAGTTAATAATTTATAATTTGTATTGGTGCCAGATGCTACCGCTACATTTGCAAATGCGACTAAAGCAACTCCTAAATAAACGATTGACTTTTTCATGATGATTCTTTTTTTGATTGATTATTGATGATTATATATGAAACTCTATTTTCTACAACAATATTTATTGAACAAAAATTATTTCATATATTTAGTAAGACGACAAAAAGAATCAAAAGGTTGCATCTTATATAAAAATAATTTAAAACACCCTCTTTTATTTTATAAGCAATTAAAATTCAGAACACTAAATTTTATTTAACTTTACATTAAAAACTAAAAAATGCAGTCATCAGCAACTACAATCGAAGAATATTTAACATCTCTTCCTGAAGAAAGAAAACCATCATTTCTTAAACTTCGCGAAGCAATACTTAATAATCTTCCTGAAGGTTTTACTGAAGAATTGAGTTACGGAATGTTGGGTTATCTCGTACCACATTCTATTTATCCAGCAGGTTACCATTGCAACCCAAAATTACCTTTACCATTTATAAACATAGCATCTCAGAAAAACTTTATTGCATTATACCATATGGGAATTTATGCAAAACCAGAATTACTAGAATGGTTTGTTTCTGAATATCCTAAATATTGCAAACAAAAATTAGACATGGGGAAAAGTTGTATTCGATTTAAAAAAATGGATGATATACCATTTGATTTAATAGCTCAACTGGTACAAAAAATGTCTGTTGAAGATTGGATTAATTGCTATGAATCACAGTTTAAGTACAAACAGTCAAAATAATTATAAACCACTTAATTTTAAATTTATGAAAATTATCAAAAAAATTCTTCTCGCAATTTTAAGTATTGTAATTCTAGCGCTAATAGTCGCTCTATTTTTACCAAATGAATATCATGTAGAAAGAGATGTCACAATCAATAAACCAAAAGATAGTATCTTTAATTATGTGAAGTATTTAAAAAATCAAGATAATTTTAGCGTTTGGGCCAAGTTAGATCCAGCAATGAAAAAAACTTTTACAGGAACCGATGGAACAGTTGGTGCAATATCGGCTTGGGATAGTACAAACAAAAACGTAGGTAAAGGAGAACAAGAAATAAAAAAAATTGTTCCAGGAGAACGTTTGGAGTTTGAACTTCGTTTTAAAGTTCCTTTTGAATCTACCGATATGGCTTATATGACAACTGAGGCAATTACTCCTACGCAAACCAAAGTAAAATGGGGATTTGATGGTAGATCACCATATCCTATGAATTTAATGCTTGCCTTTATGAATATGGATCAGATGCTTGGAGAACAACTAGAAACCGGACTTCAGAATTTAAAAATAATTCAAGAAGGCCCACAGTAATATAAAAAACAAAACCCGCAATTTTAAATTGCGGGTTTTGTTTTAATCAATTGTAAAATAAAATATTATTTACTCAAATAAGCTATTACATTCTTCTCGATACGTTGGTCAATATTATTGATATCGGCTTTAACGAATTTTTCTCCAAGGATGTTTTCGTATAATTCGATATAACGCTCAGATACAGATTCAATATAAGCATCAGTCATATCAGGAATTTGTTGTCCGTCTTGTCCTTGAAAACCATTTTCGATTAACCAACGACGAACAAACTCTTTTGATAATTGTTTTTGCTCTTCGCCTTTATCTTGTCTCTCTTGGTATCCATCAGCATAAAAATAACGAGATGAATCTGGAGTATGAATTTCGTCTATTAAAACAATTACTCCCTCTTTAGTTTTTCCAAACTCATATTTAGTATCTACTAAAATTAATCCGCGACTTGCAGCAATCTCAGTTCCTCTCTGGTATAAAGCTCTGGTATATTTTTCTAAAACCAAATAATCTTCTTCAGAAACAATTCCTTTTGCCAAAATATCTTCACGAGAAATATCTTCGTCATGAGAACCGTTATCAGCTTTTGTAGTTGGCGTTATAATAGGCTCAGGAAATTTATCATTTTCTTTTAAACCTTCAGCCATTGTTACTCCACAGATTTGTCTTTTTCCAGCAGCATACTCACGAGCAGCATGACCTGAAACATAACCACGAATAACCATTTCTACTTTAAAAGGATCACATAAATGTCCTACAGCTACGTTTGGATCTGGTGTTGCAATTAACCAATTAGGAACAATATCTTGAGTAAGCTCCATAAATTTAGTTGCAATCTGGTTTAAGATTTGTCCTTTATAAGGAATACCTTTTGGTAAAACTACATCAAAAGCCGAAAGCCTGTCTGTAGCAACCATAACCAAAAGTTCATCATTAATATTATAAACTTCTCTAACTTTTCCGCGATAAACCGATTTCTGATTAGGAAAATTAAAATTAGTAGTTGTAATTGTATTGCTCATTATTATTTGTTGTGTTGTGTTGTTTCGTGTTTTATGAATGCAAATTTAAAACTAATTAAAATAAAAAAAGAATCTATTCAGATTCTTTTTTTATACGCGGTTTTCAGTGTCGGTATTCAGTTTTCAGTCTCAGTACCAGTCACAGTTTTCGTTCAGCATGGAAACTGCCACTGAAAACTGAGACTGAATACTAAGAAACTTACTTCTTCAAAAGTGTCGCGTTAAATAAATTCAGGATTCTGTCGTATTCATCAATCCAAGAATAGGTTTCTTTAAATCCATGTGCTTCTACAGGAAATGACGAAAGACTCCAATTCTTTTTACCTAATTCGATAAAACGTTGAGACATACGTACAATATCCTTATATTCTACATTATCATCGACCATACCATGAAGCATCAATAAATTTCCTTTTAAGTTATCTGCAAAATAAATCGGTGAACTTTTTTTGTAAGCATCAGGATCTGTTTCAGGAAAATTAAGAATATTACCTGTATAACCATGATTATAATGAGCCCAATCGGTAACAGAACGTAATGCAGCACCCGAAGCAAATTCTCCCGGAGTTGTAAGCATTCCCATTAAAGTGATAAAACCACCATAAGAACCTCCATATATCCCTACTCTATTGGCATCGATTCCGTAGTTATCAACTAGATATTTTTTTCCATCTATTTGATCCGACAAATCTTTTCCGCCCATAAAACGGTATATTCCAGTTCTTACATCACGACCGTAACCATCACTACCTCTATAATCAATATCCAAAACAGTATAACCTAAATCGGTTAGCATATTATGAAACATATATTCCCTGTGGTAATTACTCCAATAATTGTGTGCATTTTGTAAATAACCTGCTCCATGAACAAATAATACAGCTGCTTTATTAGACGTTTCTGCTTTTGGAGTATATAATCTCGCATAAACAGGCGTACCATCTTGCGCCTTAAACGTAATTACTTCTGGTTCTCTCCACGGGTATTTTTTAAAAGTTTCAGTAGTCGAAGATGTTATTTGCTCTAGCGTTGTATTCTTTTTATTCTCGCCAATATATAAATCCCAAGGTTTGTTTTTATAAGAATAACGTACCAATAATGTTTTCTCATCTGGAGACAAACTTACTTCATGAGCACCATCTTTGGTCAAAATCGGTTCAAGGACACCATTGGCTGCAGCCAGTTTATAAAAATTTCTATTACCCGGATGAGTTGTATTTGTGGTTAAATAAAAAGTCTTTTTATCTTTTGATAAAGCCACATCCCTTACTTCCCAATTACCACTAGTAAGTTGTGTTTTCTTTTTAGTTTTTAAATTATAAGTATATAAATGAGAATATCCCGTAACTTCCGATTGAAAGTAAATAGTTTCGTTATCCGAAAGGAATCCAAGAGTTCCCGATTCAAAAGCATAAGAAGGAATTCCAGGTCCACCAATCCAAGCTTCGTCATGCTGATGTTCTATTTCCTGAAAAGTTCCTTTGTCTAAATCAAGACTAATTAACCATCTGTCTTTATTATCCTGACTTCTTATTTCGGCTATAGCCAATGAACCACTTGCATTATAAACGGGAGCCTGAACAGTAATTAGCTTATCTGATTTTTCTTTATTCTTAAGATTTTCGTACGAATCATAATATTTAGGAACGTCCTGAATATGACTTAAAGTAGAAAAGTTGACAAAATAAACAGAATCTTTGGCAACAGAATATATTCCGAATTTAGTCTTTACAAAGTTATCTACAGAAACTTTTTCTTTCGTTTCTGGCGATTGATTATACCCATCGGCAGTTATAAAAACTTCCATTGTTTCTTTCTTAACATCTACTTTTTCGATTAAACTAAATGTTGCAAAATTTCCGTTTGGATTCACTTTAAGACTTGCAAAATCATCTTTCTTTCCATAATAATATCCTTTAGGAAAGTCAGTTTTAACACTTTTCTTTTTAGCATTATTCCATTCTTTCTTAGCTGCTGCATCTCTAACAAATTGGAATAATTCTTTCTGTTGCGTTTTCAAGAAAGAATCTTTATTTAATTCTTTCTCCGCTTTATCTCCACTATTAAAGTTTGAGATTTGTACAATCGTTCCTTCTTTGGCATTGTATTTAAACAAATTATCATTTTGCTGAAAAAACAAAATTCCAGCTTCAAAGCCTAGTTCTAAATTAGAAATCGGACTCGATTGCTGGAATATCTTTTTTAAAAATTTATTATTTATAGAATAAGAATATAAACCACCGTTATCAATATAATAAACAATATCGGATGTTGGATTTCTTTTAAAATCTAATTGCGAAAAAGCGGCTTCTTTTGGCTGAGCCAATACTGGTTTGGTCATTCCTTTTTCCCAATAGTAAGTACTTAAACCTAATTCCTTATTTGGATTCCAATCGAAGTAAACCTTTTTCCCATCCAAACTCCAATGTTGATTGGTCGGTTGAACCCCAACAAAAGAATCACCTTTCATGATTTCTTCCAACTTCAAGTTTTGACTTTTACCTGATATTGAAAAAACCAATAAAGCAATTGCAAAGATATTTTTAGTCATTTTTATGTTATTTGATTAACACAAAAATACACTTTGAAAGCAATTAAAAAAATCTTTCTTTAAGCTGAAGGAGAGAATTTAACCGCAAAGCGCGCAAAGGAATACACAATGTTCGCAAAGGTTATAAATCCTTTTAATCTGTGGCAAGAAAATTAACCACAGAGGATGCGAAGAGTTACGCAAAGTTCCCCAATCTTGTCACCCTGAGGAACGAAGGGTCTCCACAAGAAACTAATCCAAACATATCCTAAATTGTCGAGTTATTCACCTAAATTTTTCTTGTGTCAAGAAAAACAAGTTTGTGGTTACTTTATGAATAAACCTATATTATGTAGACGCACTGCGGTGCGTCTCTACAGGACAAATTTAAATCTATTTAATCCTTAAAAATCTGTGGCAAGAATTTTTTTTGAAACAATTTGTGTGAATTCGTGCAATTCGTGGCAGAAAAAAAAAGAGACATAATTTTTCACTAAAAAATCATGTCTCTATATTATATTCTAAACTGTAACCGAAATTTTACCCAAAACATTCTCAGATAAATATTTCGCAACACCATCTTCTCTATTTGTTGCTATAACTTCGAGATGTGGTAATTCATTTTTTAAATTCTGAGGAGCATTCCCCATAATCAAAGCTTTGCCTGTTGAGGATAACATTTTTAAATCGTTAAAACCATCTCCAAAAGAAATAGCTTCATCAAAAGTAATATTCTCTAATTCTAAAACTTTAGCAATAGCTACACTTTTATCTACAGATTTATCCATAAACTCCAGACAATTTGGTAAACTAAAAGCATGGTGCAAAACATCTGAATTTTTGCTTAAAATAACATCTTTTAATGCAACCAATTTTTCATGATTATCATGTGTGAAAAATATTTTTATGGCTGTGTAATCTTCTAATTTTGAATAATCGACTAATTCCGGATGATAAACTAAATCAGCTTGAAAAGCATTTAGTTTTTCGCTCATTCTATTTGTAAGCCAAACATTTTCTTTAAATAAAACTGTTGTAATCTCTGGATCTATATCTGCACTCAAAGCCGATTTTACAACTTCGCTTTCTATATCAAAAGCAAAAAGTTCTTTTTTCTCTGGCGAGTGTATACGTGCTCCATTAGAACTTACCAAATAAACAGGAATTCCTAAAGTATCAATAATTCCCATTGCATCTAGATGATGACGTCCTGTAGCAACTATAACAAGATATTTTTGATTGTGAAGCTCTTGAAAAACTGATTTTGTATAAGAAGATATTTTATGGTCTGGATTAAGTAATGTACCATCTAAATCGGTGATGATTACTTTTATTTTTTTAGATTCTGAATTCATATTGAGTATCAAATATTTATTATTTACAAATTTATCGCTTTGTAAAATGGGAAGCAAAGAAAACCGAGAAATATGGAAGAAATAAGTTAAACTTTACTATTTATTTAACATAAATTAACTGAGTCAATCTATTCTTTATAATTTCAAAAAAAGCTTTTAACAAGCTAACTCTATCAGCAAAAAAAATATTCGTTTTATACATTTCTATAAAAGAGATGTATAAAACGAATATCATTAAATATCAAAACACATTTTACGATTTACATTTGACATTTTTTAAGAACCATTTCATGTTATTAATCGTTGTTTTCGATTTGTTTGTAGGCATCGATTACTTTTTTTACCAATCGGTGGCGTACAATATCTTTATCATCCAGATAGATAATACCAATACCTTCTACATCTTTAAGAACCAATATCGCTTCTTTAAGTCCAGAAATTGTTCGGCGTGGTAAATCGACCTGACCAGGATCTCCTGTAATCATGAATTTAGCATTTTTTCCCATACGGGTCAAAAACATTTTCATCTGAGAATGTGTTGTGTTTTGAGCTTCATCCAGAATTACAAATGCATTATCTAGTGTACGACCACGCATAAAAGCAAGTGGTGCAATCTGGATAATTCCTTTTAAAATGTAATCTTCTAATTTTTCATTTGGTAACATATCGCGCAAAGCATCATAAAGAGGTTGCATGTATGGATCTAGTTTTTCTTTCATATCGCCAGGCAAAAATCCGAGGTTCTCCCCTGCTTCTACAGCTGGTCGTGTAAGTATGATCCTTTTTACTTCTTTATCTTTAAGTGCTTTAACAGCCATTGCAACACCCGTATACGTTTTTCCTGTTCCAGCAGGACCAACTGCAAATACCATGTCATTCTTTTTTATGGTATCTACCAATAATTGCTGGTTAGGCGTCATGGCTTTGATAATCTTACCAGCAACTCCATGAACTAATATTTTGTCATGATCGTATGCTTTCTTTTCATCCTGACCATCGCTCATAATTACACGTTCAATTACATTATCATCAATGTTGTTGTATCGGGTAAAATGGAGCATCAATCTTTGAAATCTTTTCTCGAATTCATCTAAGACTTCCTTTTCGCCAAACGCCTTTAAAGTCGTCCCTCTCGCTACTATTTTAAGCTTTGGGTAGTACTTTTTTATTATTTCAAGATGAGTGTCTTGAGCGCCCCAAAAGTCTTTTGGAGCGATGTCTATTAGCTCGATTATTCTTTCGTTCAAATGAGGTAGTTTTAAATTAAAATTAATTTTTTATAAATCAAATGGCTGTCGGGTTCTTTTTAAGTTTTCAGTCCCAGTGTTCAGTTTCAGTCACCATTTATATTTTCAACGAAATCTCACTTCTTTAAAAAAATGCTATTTCGCTTATAAACTGAATACTGCAACTGTAAACTGAGACTACTATAATTTTACTTATTTTTAAAATACAATTTGTCTTTTCTTTCCTTCCATTTTGCGCTAACTATTATTAGCTTTGCATTTCTCAAATTTAATGAAAATTAGATTTAAATACTATCAATAGTTATAAACAAAATGATGTCAATAATTACCCTTACTACCGATTACGGCTTAAAAGACCACTTTGTAGGCGCGCTGAAAGGGAAAATATTATCCGAATATTCCGAAGCTACAATTGTAGACATTTCGCACGACATCGACCCCTTTAATACAACCGAAGCAAGTTATATTATTGGTGCATCTTATTTTAGCTTTCCTAAAGGAACAGTACACCTTATTGGTGTCGATATAGAGCGTAATAAAGAGAACCAGCATATTGCCATGCAATGGAACGATCATTACTTTATTTGTGCTGATAATGGTATATTAAGTATGCTTACGCAAAAAATTGTTCCGCAAAAAATTGTTGCAATCAATATTCATGACCGATTACCCGGTGATGCCAGCGACTTAGATGTTTTTATAAAAGTTGCCTGCCATATTGCCAAAGGCGGTTTGCTAAATGTTATCGGTAAAGAAACACAAAACATCAAACAAATAACCGAGCTACAATCGATAGTATCTAATGATGGAAATTCTTTAAAAGGATACGTATCTTATATAGATCATTTTGGTAACGTAGTAACCAATATATCCAAAAGACAATTTCTGGAAGTGGCACGAGGACGTCCTTATGAAATTGTGATGAAACCAAAAAGCATCAAAACTATTTTGCCAAATTACTCGGCAATTGCCAGTTCAGATAAATACCCAATCAAAACTTATGAAGGCGAGAAACTAGCTATTTTTAACGAAGCTGGTTTTCTTGAAATTGCTATTTTCAGAAGTAATCCTTCAAAAGTTGGTTCGGCAAATAGTTTACTAGGACTTAATTATCGTGATACAATCTTAATCCAATTCAAGAATTAAGCAACAAATTTTAAAGCTTAATCCCGATAACTTTTACAATCTTAAAAATAGTTTTTCATAACAAGAAAAATATTAACAGAAAGAATAATCTATTTTGGTATTTTTGCGCGCATATAAGCCATTTCACGACTTAAAATTATAAAAATGTTTGTTCGAATAGTAAAAATGAGTTTTCACGAAGATAAAATTCCTGCTTTCATGGAAAATTTTGATAGTGTGAAGGATAAAATACGAAATGCTCCCGGAAATCGTTTTTTAGAGCTGTATCAAGATAAAGACAATAAAAGCATATTTTTTACATACAGTTATTGGGAAACCGAAGCCGACTTAGAAAATTACCGACAATCGGAACTTTTTAATACGGTTTGGTCGTTTACCAAAACTTTATTTAATGCTAAACCAGAAGCCTGGAGTGTAGACAAATTAGTTTCTTTAGTTTAAACAAAAATAAAAAATTGAACCATTAAGAAATTAAGATAAATAAAGCCTTTAAAACTTTGCGAACTTTGCGGTTAATTTTTCTGCCACAGATTATCAAGATTAAAAAGATTTCATCGCTTTGTGAACTTTGCGAAAATCTTTGCAAACTTTGCGGTTAATTTTTAGCCACTGATTGGACAACTTTAAACTTTAAACAAAATAAACGCATAAACAAATTAACGTTAAAATATGAAATCAATCGTTTTACGAGAAATAAAATCCTTTTTTGGATCTCCCATTGGCTATTTGGTCATTGCAATATTCCTGATTAGTAATGGCTTATTTTTATGGGTTTTTCAAGGAGAATACAATATCCTTAATACTGGTTTTGCCGATCTTACTCCTTTCTTTACTTTGGCTCCATGGATTTTAACATTCCTAATTCCAGCTGTAACCATGCGTAGTTTTTCTGATGAGAAAAAACAAGGTACAATCGAATTATTGCTTACAAAGCCTTTAAGTATTTGGCAAATTGTAAACGGAAAATTCATTGGCTCTTTGCTTTTAATTATAATGGCAATTATTCCAACATTTATATATGTAAAAGTAATTTCGAGTTTAGGATTGCCAGAAGGTAATATCGATATGGGAAGCACAATTGGTTCTTATTTCGGATTATTATTCCTGATTGCAGCTTATACCGCCATCGGAATTTTCACTTCTACATTATCCGAAAATCAAATCGTAGCTTTTATCATAGCAGTATTTTTATGCTTCTTCTTCTATTTTGGTTTTGAAGGTTTATCGACTATCGTTCCTGGATTTATGAATGTAATTTCATCATTAGGAATGCAAAATCACTTTAAAAGTATGAGCCGAGGTGTTATCGACACACGCGATGTAATTTATTTTTTAAGTATAACGGTGCTTTTTCTTTCGTTTACTGTATATCAACTAAAATCTTTTAAATCGTAATGAAAATTTCTTCTCAAAAAAATATAAAAACGTTACTGATTACGGTTATAGCTTTAATTGTCCTGAATATTGCAGGTACATTTGTATTTCATCGTTTTGATTTAACCAAAGACAAAAGATATACTCTATCTCCAACTTCTTTAAACATTATCAAACAGGTTCATAATCCGTTGTCTATAAAAATTTATATGCAAGGCGATTTACCTGCCGAGTTTAAACGTTTGCAACAAGAAACACAACAATTACTAGAAGAGTTTCAGGCTTATAATAAAAATATTGTTTTTGAATTCGTTAATCCTTTAGAAAACGAAGAAGAAAGCATGGATATGGTTAAAGAATTGTACCGTAAAGGGCTTACTCCTATAAACATAACTGTAGATGATAAAGGAAAACAATCGCAAGCAATGGTTTTTCCTTGGGCAATTGCAGTCTATAATAATAAAGAAGTTAATATCCCTTTATTAAAAAACCAGATGGGCGCTTCGACTACTCAAAAAGTAATTGGATCTGTACAACATTTAGAATATTCTATTGCTGATGCATTGAATAAAATTACCACAGAAAAACAAAAAAAGGTTGCTATAATAAGAGGAAACGGAGAAATGAAAGAGATTTTCATGGCAAAATTCCTGATGCAAATTCGCGAAAGCTATCATATTGGTCCATTTACTTTAGATTCTGTTGCCAAAAATCCAATTGGAACTTTAGATGCACTACAAAAATATGATTTGGCTATTATCGCTAAACCTACCGAGGCATTTACAGATGGTGAGAAACAAGTTCTAGATCAGTTTATCATAAACGGAGGAAAAACATTGTGGCTTGTAGATCAGGTAAATGCTGAGATGGATAGTTTATACAATCAGTCTGGTGCTACGCTGGCTTTCCCAAGAGATTTGAATCTTAATGACATGTTCTTTAAATACGGATTCAGAATTAATCCTGATTTAGTAAAAGATGAACAAGGAAGCCCTATAAAACTAGCTTCGGGAGAACAAGGTAGCGCAACCCAATATCAACAATTTAACTGGAAATATGCTCCGCAGGTTTATCCTGAAAGCAAACATCCTATTGTAAAAAACCTTGGCGGAATAAAATTTGACTTTGCAAACCCAATCGATACTTTAAAAAATGGTATTAAAAAAACGGTTCTTTTGCAATCATCTCCTTATTCTAAAAAAATTGGAACTCCAGCCGAAATCAATTTAAATATTGTAACCGAAGAAACTTCACCAAATGATTATATCAATAAAGGTAATTTTCCTTTATCGGTTTTATTAGAAGGAGATTTCCATTCGATGTACGAAAATAGAGTTTTACCTTTTGAACAAAAAACATTTCAGACAAAAGGAAAAGCAACCAAAATGATTGTAATTTCCGATGGAGATTTAGTCCGTAATCAATTGGATAAAAATTTAGCTCCGGTAGAATTAGGTTACGATCAACGCTCAGGAAATTTGTACGACAACAAAGATTTCTTAATGAATTGCGTTAATTATTTACTAGACGACACAGGACTTATTAACATTAGAAGCAAGGATCTTAATTTACCTTTATTAGATAAAGAAAAAGTTTATCAAGAGTATAGCATTACGCAATTCATAACTATCGGACTACCAATTCTAATATTATTGGTCTTCGGACTTGCATTTACTTTCCTTCGAAGAAAGAAATACAGCAAATAGATGTTAATAAAAAATTTAGTATACTAGGATTGTTTACGATATATTTGTAAAAATGTATTCTAGTCATTTGTCAAGCTAAAATATATACCAAAAAATAAAACAAAAGAGATGAAATTTATAGTATCGAGTTCGTACTTATTAAAGCAATTACAAGTTTTAGGTAGTGTAATCAATAGTAACAATACGTTACCTATTTTAGACAACTTTCTATTTGAATTAGACAATAACGAATTAACAGTTTCTTCATCGGATCTTGAAACGACGATGTCTGCAACTTTAGCGATTGATTCTACGAGCAAAGGAAGTGTTGCAATACCTGCAAAATTATTACTAGAAATTCTTAAAACATTTCCAGAACAACCTTTAACTTTTACAGTTGAAGATAATAATACTGTAGAAATTAGTTCTAACTCAGGAAAATATGCATTGGCATATGCAGCTGGAGAAGAATTTCCAAAATCTGTAAATCTAGAAGAGCCTTCGGTTACTCTAGTACCTTCAGATGTTTTGGCTACTGCTATTAGCAAAACAATATTTGCTGCTGGTAACGACGATTTACGTCCGGTAATGTCTGGAGTATTCTTCCAGTTTTCGCCAGAAGGATTAATATTTGTTGCTACAGATGCTCACAAATTAGTAAAATATGCACGTACAGATGTAAAAGCATCACAAGTTGCTGATTTTATTATGCCAAAGAAACCTTTGAATATCTTAAAAAGTATTCTTGGATCTTCTGACGCTGAAGTAAAAATCGAATACAATGATTCTAACGCTACATTCTCATTCGACAATTACATTTTAATGTGTCGTTTAATTGATGGAAAATATCCAAACTACGAAGCTGTAATTCCAAAAGAGAATCCAAACAAGTTAATGATTGACCGTTCTTTATTTTTAAGTTCAGTACGTCGTGTGGCTATTTTCTCTAATAAAACTACACACCAAATTCGTTTGAAAATCGCTGGAGCTGAATTAAATGTTTCTGCCGAAGATATCGATTACTCAAACAAAGCCGAAGAAAGATTGACTTGTGATTACCAAGGTGATGACTTACAAATCGGATTCAACTCACGTTTCCTTACCGAAATGTTGACAAACTTACAATCAGATATGATTATGTTGGAAATGTCTTTACCTAACAGAGCGGGTATCTTAACTCCTGTAGATGGTTTAGAAGATGGAGAAACAGTTACCATGTTGGTTATGCCGGTAATGCTAAATAGTTAACATTTAATTATGTTTTTGTTATATTAGATTTTTGATATTCAAATATAATACTTATTATTGCATAACAATTACGCTATTAACCAACCATTTTTATACTTAAAAAACCGCAACTTCTTTTTAGAAATTGCGGTTTTTTTATTTTGTAGCTTATTTTACTAAGCACCACAAGGACTTCCCTTTACCTCGGATGAAAAGTTTGGAGTAAGACGCAAAGAATAACAAAAGTAAATCAAGACTAGGTTTAGTGCCCTACAATTCCAATTAAGATCACACCACTAACTCCCCCATAAAAACATTTAGCTTTTACTCTATATATAGTATTTACTCTAAACCTATAGCCTTTCATCTATTCTCTATTCTCTCACACCACTAAATCACACCCATTTTTTGCATTAAGAAAGTTGCGCTTTTATTTTTACAGATACCTTCACGAAGTTTATAGTCAAAATGCAATTCGTTATTTTTTATTTCAACCTCAAAACATTGGTTTGTTAAGATTTCAGGATAATCATTAGTAGTTAAGCAAACTTCGATATCGTGAGTTGCGATTGCGCCAATTGCTTTTTTTGCAATTACCTTTTTTACAACCTCGATAGTTCCGTTACGTTTATCATCGGAGTTTGTACCTCTTAAAATCTCATCTAAGAGCACAAATGCAGGTTTATCCTCCAGTGCATCCATAATTTGTTTTAAACGCTTAATTTCGGCAAAAAAGTACGATTCACTATCAGACAAAGAATCTGACAGTCGCATCGAAACCAAAACAGGTAATGGATGCATTGCAGCTTTATTTGCGCACACTACAGAACCTATTCCGCCTAAAACCATATTGATACCCAAGCTACGCAAAAAGGTGCTTTTTCCGGACATATTCGATCCTGTAAGTATCATAAATGATTCTGGGAAAAATTGCACCTCATTCCCTACTCTAGTATCAGGATTTAATAACGGATGACTTAGATTAGAAAATCCAATTTTAAAATCATTATTCAGCTCTGGAAAAACAAAATCCTGATTGTTATGAGAAAAATTAGCTAAACTATTTAGTGTTTCAAATTCACCAATTACATTCAGCCATTCTTCTAGAACAGCTGCATGACTCGTTTTCCAATTCAACAGATTTTTTAAAACATGAAGATTAAATAAAAAGATACCATTAAATAATAAAGCGGTTACAAAATTATTGATAGTATCCATGTTTGAGAACAACTCCGATAATTGTTTTAAATGAACACTTGCCTTGGCGTTCTTATAAATCAGTTTATTTTGTAGTGTAATTAACTTTTCTGATTTAAAAGTTTCGTTTTCAATTTCCTTAACCAATAAACCATATTGCTTGATAATTTTATCAATATTCTCGGCTTTGGCAATTTCGGTTTGAATCCTTTTAAAAAACATTCCCAAAATAGTCGTGTTCAAGACAAATACAAAAGTTATATAAGATAGCAACGAGAGATTAGATGTAACAAAATATGCAATTACGAGCGCTCCGAAAATAGCGGGTAAAACATATATCAATAGAGACATTACTTTTGAAAAAGGAGCACTTTTGCCATCCTTCCAATTCAGTAATGCCTGATAAGCTTCTTTAGTATCTTGCCCTAATATTGCAAGTGCTTGAAATTCCTGACGCCAATCTAACTTAGATTGAAGTTCGTGTATTGCATCTTGATTTTGGGTGATTTCGTTATTAGGTAAATTATATAATAACTGATTTGCCAATGTCTTTTTCCCAACAAAAGTACCTGTTCTGTTAAGACTTTGGAACAAGGAATGCTCTCCAAAAATATCTAAATCATAAGCATACGGATGATGGAAGTCAATGAATTCTTGTCCATTCTCAAAAGGTAATTTCTCTCTTTTTAAAAACGTGATTTCATTTTTATTAATTTTCAAAAGCGTTTCTGTGAGCTTCTTTTTAAAAGACAACTTAGAGTGAATACGCATTAAAACAATAAAACCTATAAATAATAAAAAAGCTGAAATAAGATATACTGAAGCATCTGTTTTAAGATAATAATAACTTAAAACCAAACTGAAAACAATACTCAAAAGTCGTAATAAACTAATGCTATTGTATTTTTTATTAATTGCACTTAAAGCATCTGAATAACTGCTAACTTTTTTTTTATATTCTTCCATTGTTTTAAAGTAATTATTCCTTTTTAGAAATTATATTGAAATACAAATATAAGTTTACAGTTACGAAATAACTACTTTAAACAATAGGAATATTAATTACTAATAGATTCTCTTTCTCAATTAAAAGTTTACACTTATTTATTCTCACAAAGGCGCAAAAAGCAAAGAAAATAAGCTTAAAACTTACTCTTTATAACTCTGCGCCTTTACGAAAAATTTTATAATACTACGAAGATCTATTGCTCATGCATAATCAAAACCGGAATTGCAATATCCTTTGTTAGCTTTTTAGTAAAACTAGGATGAAATAAACTTTCGAAGAAACTACGTTTATAAGCAATCATCGCCAAAACATCAATGTCTTTATATAAAACAAAATCTAGAATAGTTTCTTTTACTTCTTCACATGGAAGCACCAAAAACTGAATAGGTTCATCTTTAAAGTCTGCTTCCCATTCTTTGATAGTAGCATCAGATACATCTGTATTCTGAGTTCTTACATATAGACATTTAATTTTTGCATTCATTTTTTTTGCTATAGCCAAAACTTTACGAAGTTCTTTTTTGTCTTTCTCACGATAACGTGTAGTAAATCCGATGGTTTTTACTTTCTTAAATTCAGATTCTCCTGGAATACACAAAATAGGCACTTCAACTCCAGATATTACAGCATCGGTATTAGTCCCTAAGAAAAAGTTTTCCCAGCCAGAAATACCAGAAGTTCCCATTACCACAAAATCTATATTATCTTCTTTAATTGCTTTTTTCATGTTGTAAACCAAATCACCATCCATTAGGCGATGATTCATTACAATATCATCAAGACCACGTTCTTTAGCAATTTCGCGAAGTTTTGGAATCTGATCTTTAAACATTTCAAATTTAGACAACTCTAATGAATTATATATTATTGCAAAGTTTTCTGGAAAAAACTGACTGTCATAAACCGGAATTTCAAAAGTGTGTAGCAAAACGAGCTCACCTTTAACCTGTTTTGCAAATTCTAAAGCATGAACAAAAGCATTTGTTGCTACTTCAGAAAAATCGGTGGGGAATAATATTCTTTTCATCGTACAGTTTGGATTATATGTTAGTTTCTCAAATTTAGCCATAAAACAACCTCTTCGATATGACAATTATCAGTTATTTAACATTTTACAATTTGTTAATATAAGTACTCAATTACAGTGTTCAGCCCCAGTTGAAGTTCTCATCTTACCTCTCAGTATTCAACTTTTGCAACTTTGTACCCTTCACGTAAAGTCCTGAAAATTGCTGCTAATTCTTTCAAAAACAAGCATAACAATCTATAAAAAGTATATTGTTTATATAATTACCTCTTTCGGAACTTCTAGCCTTTTTTTATACCTTTGCAGCATGATAAATCAAGATTCTATAGTAGCACTAGCAACACCTTCGGGAGCTGGAGCGATAGCCATAATTCGAATTTCGGGTAGCGATGCCATTACAATTGGTAACGGTGTTTTTCAATCTATTAAAAATAAAGATTTAACTAAACAGAAAACCCATACCTTACATTTAGGTCACATTGTAGATGGTTCAAAAACCCTTGATGAAGTTTTGGTTTCTGTATTTAAAGGACCAAACTCCTATACTGGAGAAAATACTATCGAAATATCATGTCACGGTTCTACTTATATCCAACAACAAATAATTCAGTTATTACTTCGTAAAGGTTGCCGAATGGCAGATCCTGGAGAATTTACGCTTCGTGCTTTCTTAAACGGAAAACTAGATTTATCTCAAGCCGAAGCTGTAGCTGATTTAATCACGTCTGATAATGAAGCTTCTCATCAAATCGCCATGCAACAAATGCGAGGTGGTTTTAGTAATGAAATAGCCAAACTACGTGAAGAATTATTAAATTTTGCTTCGCTTATAGAACTCGAATTGGACTTTGCTGAAGAAGATGTAGAATTTGCAGACAGAAGTCAATTTCATGAATTACTAAATCGTATCGAGTTTGTATTAAAACGCTTAATAGATTCTTTTGCGGTTGGAAACGTAATTAAAAATGGAATTCCTGTTGCTATCGTTGGAGAGCCTAATGTAGGGAAATCGACTTTATTAAATGCTTTATTAAACGAAGAACGTGCCATAGTTTCGGAAATTGCCGGAACTACACGTGACACCATCGAAGATGAATTGGTTATCGGCGGAATCGGTTTCCGTTTTATAGATACAGCTGGTATTCGCGAAACTGTAGATTATGTAGAAAGTATCGGAATCAAAAAAACTTTCGAAAAAATTGAACAAGCGCAAGTCGTTCTTTATTTATTTGATAGTTTAAAATTTAAGGCACAAAGTTCTGAGTATATTGTAGAAATAGAAAAAGTAAAGAATAAATATCCTTTAAAACCGTTACTTGTTGTAATCAACAAAGTAGATTTACTTTCAGAAGAAGAAATTCAGAATATTCACAATCTTCTTGAAACATTAAACGTTAAACTTCAGACTATTTCTGCCAAAGAAAATATTGGTGTTGATGAATTAAAAAATCAATTACTATCTTTTGTAAATACTGGAGCATTACGAAATAACGAAACTATCGTAACCAACACCAGACATTACGATTCTTTACTTAAAGCGCTAGACGAAATACAAAAAGTAAAATACGGCCTAGAAACCAATCTTTCAAGCGACTTAATGGCACTCGATATTCGTGAAGCTTTATACCAATTTGGGCTGATTACTGGTCAGGTATCGAATGATGAATTATTGGGTAATATTTTTGCTAATTTCTGCATCGGGAAATAAATGAATGTACAAGATTTAATTGGTAATTATTCCGTTTCCGGAAGCAATCAGGACGAAAGTAATCAGGTAACTTACAAAGGTATTTTGAGTTTATCACTCGACGAAAATAATCGGATTATTGCTCAATGGCTTATTAATAACACTCAGCAACAAAAAGGTCACGGCTTCTTTAAAGACAATATTCTGGTCATTAACTTTAGCTACAAAGGTAACGAAAACAAAACCTATAAAGGCGTTGCTGTTTACAAATGCATCACTGCAGATATACTGGAGGGATTTTGGTCTGAAAAACACGGAGATCCGCTCTATTTAGGAACGGAACAATGTTTACGCGTAAAAGCTAAAAACTTAAACTAAACTGTATTTATACATTTTTTTTAAAACAAAAAAAATCCTGAAACTTTTACGAAGCTTTTACTTTATCTGAAATTCAAAAATTGAATATCGGTTTATATTTTTCACCTTTTACGAATGATTCTTTCTTTTTAATCAAGAGCATGAGAAAATTACTTATAATCGTGAAGTCGAAGAGATACAAAGACTCCATTTAAACACAAGATACATCTCTTTAAAGCTAGGAAAGCCAATTGTTCGTAGTTTATTAATCAATCCAGATTACATTAGCTCATCGTAACTATAAATAAAATTTTACCGCAAAGAGCGCAAAAGATTACATAAAGGTTCGTAAAGTTTAATAAATAGCTTTGTGTACTTTGCGTTTAAATCTTTTTGCGTATTTCTTCTCCCCAAAAAGTAAAGCACAAAAAAAAATCCTCACCAAATAAATGATGAGGATTCTAAAGAAAGGCGACGACATACTCTCCCACATAACTGCAGTACCATCTGCGCAGGCGGGCTTAACTACTCTGTTCGGGATGGGAAGAGGTGAGCCCCGCCGCAATAACCACCTTAAGGTCGTTAGTTGCTT
>NZ_JPRM01000043.1 GCF_000737695.1 Flavobacterium hydatis | reverse complement strand
ATTATAAAGGTTCATGTTTGTGAGAATTGATGTAATTAAATTTTAAAGAATTATTATTATTAATTATTTTAAATTTAACATGTAAAATCCTTACTTTCTGTATTTGTTTTGACTATTTTAGCCGAATTGATTTTAAAAAAAAATAAAAATGAAGAAAAAAATTACTCTGCTATTTGTATCTTTTTTCATACTTGCATCTTGTAGTAGTGATGAAGATAGTTCGGTTATTCCAGTGGCTCCAGTAGCTCCTACTGCTATCCATGCAGTATTAAATGAAGGTAGTGTAGATATTACCTGGACTGGTGTAGAAGGTGCTGGTATTACATATAATGTTTACAGAAATGCTGTAAAAATTAATACAGTTTCACTTAAGGAGGCAAAATTTACTGATGTTCTTAAAAGTACAGGCTCTTTTGTATATACTGTTACAGCTAATTTAGGTGGTGCGGAGAGTACAAAAGGTGAGGTTTCTGAAAAAGTTATATTAGAACTTCCTAAAACAAAAACGATGCAATCAATTGATATATATTATGACACGAAATATGAATATGCATATACTTATGATGCATCTAATATTACTAAATTAGTGAGTCAAACTAGTAAAGAAACCAACATAGATTTAACAACAAAAAAGGTAACTGTAACAAATACGGTACTTAAGTTTACTTATGCGGGAAATTTAATTACAAAAATAGGCTACTATAGTGTTGATGATATTCCTAGGTCCTTTGTTGAGTATGTGTATAATGCGCAAAAAAAAATGATAGGTAGGATAGTAAAAAGATCGAATGGAAGTATTAGTTATACTGTTACTTATGAATACAATGAGGACGGAACAATTACTGAAACAAATGACTCACCTGATTCGGGTCCAGGTATATATACTTTTGGAAATGGTAATTTGGTAAAATATAGTATTACGACTCCAGTATCTAAGGTTGATAAATATGTTGTAGTAACAAATTATGTTTATGATTCAAAGAATGAACCTACTTTAAATGTTTTAGGATTTAATTTTTTTGTAAATAATAGTAAAAATAATGAGATTAGCTCCTCAACAGTTTTTAATTATAACGGTGAAATTGATAGTACAGAATCGTCTAAAAGTGATAATATGTATAATGAAAATGGTTATGTATTAACAACAATGAAAACTCTTAAGGTATCCTCTGGTGAAACATTACAAACTCAACAAACAGTTATAACTTATTACTAATTTAAGAAATTTTTTAGTTTACCTAAAATTATAACAAAAGCAACTCTAAAAAGGGTTGCTTTTTTTGTTTAGGCTCATTCCTTATATTTTTATTTGCTATTAAGATTAAATAATCCTCAATAAACATTGCTTTTTAATATTGATTTGCTGAATTTTGACATTCAAATACAATATAAAATGAGCAACATTCATTATATCAGTACGGAGCTACTGAATTTAGAGCAATTACAAGAGATAATCGTAGAGCAAAAAACATTAGAACTATCTGATGAAGCTAAAATCAATGTACAGAAATGCAGAGATTATTTAGATAAAAAAATGGCTTCGCATTCTGATCCTATTTATGGGATAAATACAGGATTTGGGTCACTTTGTAATGTGAAGATATCCAATGAGAATTTATCTAAACTTCAAGAAAACCTTGTGAAATCTCATGCTTGTGGAACTGGAGAAGAGGTACCGCAAGAAATTGTAAAATTGATGCTATTGCTTAAAATACAATCATTAAGCTACGGACATTCGGCTATACAATTACAAACATTAGAGCGTTTAGTTTCTTTTTACAACAATGATATCTTACCAGTTATTTATACACAAGGATCACTTGGAGCATCTGGAGATTTAGCACCATTGGCACATTTATCATTGCCTTTATTGGGTGAGGGTGAAGTATATTTTGAAGGAAAAAAAGTGCACTCAAGTGAAGTTTTAAAGCATTTTAATTGGGAACCTATTATTTTACAATCTAAAGAGGGATTGGCATTATTAAACGGAACACAATTTATGAGTGCTTACGGAGCTCATATTTTAATGAAAGCTTATAAATTCTCTTATTTAGCCGATTTAATTGGAACAATTTCGTTAGAAGGTTTTGACGGAAGAATCGAGCCATTTCATGAATTGATTCATTTTATTCGCCCTCATAAAGGACAAATTGTCACTGCACAACGTATCAAAGAATTTTTAGAAGGAAGCGAAATCATATCTCAGGTAAAAACGCATGTTCAGGATCCATACTCGTTCCGTTGTATACCACAAGTTCATGGAGCTTCAAAAGATGCGATTGATTATGTGAGAAAGGTTTTTAAAACAGAGATAAATTCAGTTACCGATAACCCTAATATATTTGTAGAAAGCGACGAGATTATTTCTGGAGGAAATTTCCACGGACAACCTTTGGCTTTAGCCTTAGATTTTATGGCAATTGCCTTGGCGGAATTAGGAAGTATTTCTGAAAGAAGAACATATCAGTTAATTTCTGGATTACGTAATCTTCCTGCATTTTTGGTAGATAATCCAGGATTAAATTCAGGATTAATGATTCCGCAATATACAGCAGCAAGTATTGCTAGCCAAAACAAGCAATTAGCAACACCATCTAGTATAGATAGTATCGTTTCTAGTAACGGACAAGAAGATCACGTGAGCATGGGAGCTAATGGAGCTACAAAAGCATTGCGTGTTATGGATAATTTAGAGCGTATTCTTGCTATTGAATTATTGAATGCTTCACAAGCAATTTCATATAGAAATCCGTTGAAATCGAGCGACTTTATCGAGATGTTTTTAAATAGCTACCGCGAAGTTGTACCATTGATTACTGAGGATAGAATCTTACATTATGATATAGAGAAGACAATTTCATTCTTGAATAGTTTCCAAATTGAAAATGATTTGTTAACAATGGCTTAACATAACGAAAGAATAATGAAGTAATTTTGCAGTATTAAAAATATAAAAATGTCAATAAACAGTATTTTCCAATTTTTAGTGCCGAAAGACAAGAAATTCTTTCCACTTTTTGAAGAAGCATCAAGCAATTTAATTGAGTTAGCTTCTAATTTACACGAAGCAGTAAATCTTCCTTTGAAAGAAAGAGAAGTACTTTTTCAAAAGATTGATGAATTGGAACAAAAAGGCGAGGATATTACTCGTCAGACAAATCTAGAATTAAGCAGAAACTTCATTACTCCTTTCGATAGAGAAGATATTCATACTTTGATTACTTCTATTGATAACGTAGCCGATTATTTGCACGGTGCTGCAAGTAGAATGAAGTTGTATCAAGTTGATAAGATTACAAAATCTATCAGAAAAATGACTGAAATCAATCTTGAAGCATGTCAAAACATTGATAGTGCAGTAAAAGAATTGAGAAATTTAAAGAATTTCAAAGTCATTAAAGATGCGTGTGCCAGAATTAACAAACTGGAAAACAAATCTGATAATGTTTATAACAAAGCAGTTTTTGAAATTTTTGAAAACGAAACAGACGCTAAAAATATTATTAAATATAAAGAAGTGTTATCTGTTTTAGAATCTGCAACAGATAAATGTAAGAGTGTTGCAAACATACTAGAATCTATTTCTGTAAAACATTCTTAAATTCAATTCATTTCAATTCTGAAGTTATAATTTTATGACGCTACTTATAATTATTATAGTATTAGCTTTAATCTTTGATTACATCAATGGTTTTCACGATGCTGCAAATGCTATAGCTACAGTTGTTGCCACAAAGGTATTAACGCCTTTTCAGGCCGTTCTTTGGGCAGCATTTTTTAACTTTTTGGCTTATTGGGTTTTCGGTTTTGGTGTAGCAGATACTGTTGCTAAAACGGCAAATACCATGGAGATTAATCTAGTTGTAATTTTAGCAGGGGTTATTGCTGCTATTTGTTGGAACTTATTAACGTGGTGGTTTGGGATTCCTTCTAGTTCATCTCATACCTTAATTGGAGGTTTTGCTGGTGCTGCAATTGCGCATGCAATCGCTGTACATGGTTTCTCTGGTTACGTAGGAGAAGATGGTACGACACAATATTGGTATGAAATTGTAAGTTGGTACAAGGCAGGTAAAGATGGAGGGATGCCTTCGGGAGTCCTCATAATTGTTGCCTTTATTGTCTTAGCGCCACTATTAGGAGCATTAGCCTCTTACCTAATTTCTATCTGGTTATTAAATGCTTCTAAGAAAAGTATTTTACCAAAGATATTTACAGTTGCTTTAATGATTTTTACGGGTGTTTTTATATACTACCAAATGATTCCTTATGATATAATCGTAAAGGATGGAGGGCAACCTCGTTTTGCATCTTCACGTTTTTGGAGTGTAGTATTAGAGGCACATAATATAAAATGGTTTTTGGTAGGATTTATTATCTATTCAATGTCTGCATTTGCTTTGATATTTAGTAGTTTAAATCTTCATCAGGCAGATGGAGCACTGAAAAAAATGCAATTATTATCTTCAGCGGCTTTTAGTTTAGGTCACGGTGGTAATGATTCTCAAAAAGTAATGGGTATTATTGCAGCAGCAGTTGCGGTTTATATTCATACAAATCCTGGTGTTCACATGGAATCTTGGTTAGATGTAGTGCTTCCGTCAGATGGTGGAGCATTCAAGATGCCGCCATGGATTCCTTTAGCTTGTTACTCTGCAATTGCAGCAGGAACATTAAGCGGTGGATGGAAAATTGTAAAAACAATGGGGTCTAAAATTACTAAAGTTACATCATTTGAAGGTGTAGCAGCAGAAACTGCAGGAGCATTAACATTATATTTTACAGAGCATTTTAAAGTACCAGTAAGTACAACACATACTATTACAGGTTCTATCATCGGAGTTGGATTAACAAAACGTGTATCTGCCGTTCGTTGGGGTGTAACAGTAAGTTTATTATGGGCTTGGGTATTAACGATTCCTGTTTCGGCACTTTTGGCTGCGATAGTGTATTATATACTTAGTATTTTTATATAATAGTAAGAACATATTTGTGAAATGTGAGATTCAAAATCATATTTTAAAACTATAAAAAAAAAGCTAGTTTCTTTATTGAAGCTAGCTTTTTGTTTGTTGAAATAATTTGTGCTAAAACTAAAATAGAGTACATTTATTCTATTCTAAATATAGAACGAAGGAATAAAGATTAAAATGGAAGAATCGAATAATAAGTTCGTAACTGAACAAATAGAAAGGATTAAGAGTAAGTTAGTTGAGGTTAAAGCGATAGATAAAGATTTAAAAGTATTTGGATCTTCAAGTCATAAATATATCTTGGGAAAAGTTGTAAGTAAAGAAGATATTTTAAAATTTGAGGCGAAATATAATGTAGCGCTTCCTGATTGTTATAAAGCATTTTTGATGAATGTTGGAAATGGAGGTGAATCATTCTCGTCTTCGGCTGCAGGACCTTTTTACGGAATATATCCGCTAGGAAAGAATGTAAACGAACTAATCTATGAAAATACCGAGAAGTATTTAAAAGATGATTGCGTGTTATATCCTAAAATGTCAGATGAATATTGGGATGATTTAACTGAAAAGATAGAAGATGATACTATTTCTGAAGAAGATTTTGAGAAAGAATTAGGGAGGATATATGGAGGTTTGTTACCTATTGGTGAGCAAGGTTGTTCTTGTTATCATGCAATTGTTTTAAATGGAGAATATAAAGGAAGAGTTGTAAATATTAATAATGAAAGGTATAATCCTCAATTTACTTTTGAATTAAACTTTTTAGATTGGTATGAAAGATGGTTAGACGAAGTAATTTCGGGTGATTTGATGCAGGATAATGCAGGATGGTTTGGATATAGAATAGGAGGCTCTTTGCAAGACATTCTAAAAATGTACTTTTCGACTAATGATATTGAGATTAAGAGTGATTGTTTGACAGGGATTTTAATAAAGCAAAAATTAGATTCTGAGATATTAGATATAATCGAAGAGGAGTACAAGATAAGTAATGGCGAGATAAAAAAAGAGTTACTTCTGATACTTACTAAATTTGATTATGAACGTGCATATCCATATTTAGTAGATTTTGCAGAGGTGAGTTTATTGCATGTTTTTCAATTTGTGTTTTGGTATGCCAAAGGCAAAAGTTCAGATTGGCTTGGAATAATTGAGTCGAATATAGAAACAATAAATGACGACGAAACGTTTAGTTTTTGTGTGTATTTATTAAAAGAAATGAATATCGATTATAGTTATCTTATAATTCCGTTTACTCAAAGTAATGATGAAAGCATAAAGGTTACTACATATTATATGCTTGGGCAGTTAAGTAATAAAGAAAATTATATAGATGTTTTTATTATAGGATTAAATGATCAATCGAACCGAGTTGTTCATACGGCTTTGCAAGCTTTATCAGGAGTAGAGGACAAGAAGCTTTTAAAGCATTATAAAAGTATTGCAGAAAGGTTTCCTGTAGAGCAAGATTATATTTTGGTGAATCTAAACCACAGACTTAAGCCGTTCGGATTAACTAATACAACAATTAAAGACTTGGATCTTGATGCTTAACGTAATTTCGATTATATAAAAAGAGAGCATAATTTTCATCGAAAATTATGCTCTCTTTTTATATTTTTCAGGTATTGAAACTTTAAACTTCAACTTTAAATCCTAAATCAACATCATGTGCGGATTGTCCTCCTTGAACACCCCAGCTTTCTTTTTTGCTGTCTCTAACAACAATTAAAATATGGTCTTTTGGGATGCCTAATTCAGATAAGTTTTTAACGATTTCGCTAAATAATTTTCTTTTCGCATCAATAGAACGTCCCGAAAATGCATCAATGCTTATTAAAGTGTATAATTCAGGTTGAGTTTTAGTTGGTGAAACTGCAAATCTATGTGGCGGATGAACCAAAAGTCTAACGGTTTTGTCTTCAGGTGGAATTTGAAAAGCTGCTACCATTGCAGAATGAACTGCATCGATAATTTTAGTACCTTCTTCTTCGTTATAGTCTTTTCTAACTTCTATTAAAATTGCTGGCATACTATTTTGTGTTTGAGCTATTTGGTTTTATTGATGCTAATCCTTTTGACTTTATGACTTTTAAACTTTCGACTTAATTTTAATTATTTCTGAAAGTTTTTATGATTGTGTTTTCGTTTGTAAATAGTTTGTTTTAAATGATCAGTACCTTTCGAGATAATACTTATTGTGCCATCTATTTCTAACATCGCTAATTTTACCTCTTTATAGTGTTCTACACCGTGCTCGCGCATAGCTTCTTCAATTTCATCCGAGGATATATTTAATTTACTTAACGATTTAAAATCGATATGACCATTATGGATGAGAACCTCGGGTTTTTCGAGCAAAAGATTGTGTAGGGTTTTGTATTTGTATGTAAGCTTTTTCAGAATGTAATTAATGATAAACAATACGGCTGCTGCGGCAATTCCTCCTAAAAGACTAGTGTCGCTGCCAACCATTGCATTCTGTACAGCATTACTAATTAATAATATCAGAATTACATCGGCAGTATTAAGTTGAGATAATTCTTTTTTTCCAAAAACACGTAATGCGATTACCATAAAAAAGTAAACCGAAGCACTGCGGATGACAATATCGAGATATGGATTCATTTTTTGTATTCGGTTTTTAGTTATAGTGTTCGGTCGCAGTATTCAGTAATCAGTCTCAGTAATCGGTTACTGCGACTGTAAACTGCGACTGGAAGAAACTTATCTAAGCTTAAAATTCTTTTCGATAGCTTTTATCATTTCACTGGCAACATCTTTATTTGTAGCTCCTTCAATTCCTTCTAATCCAGGAGAAGAGTTTACTTCTAGTAATAAAGGTCCTTTTGATGAGCGTATAATATCTACACCAGCAACTTTTAAATCCATTGCTTTGGCAGCTTTTATAGCAATTCTTTTTTCTTCGCTAGTTATTTTTAATATTGATGCAGTTCCGCCTAAGTGAATATTTGCTCTAAACTCGCCAGGCATAGCCTCACGCTGAATAGCTGCAACTACTTTTCCGTCAATTACAAAACAACGGATATCTTTACCATTTGCTTCTTTAATGAACTCTTGTACCAGAATGTTGGCATTTAAGCTTTTAAAGGCATTTATAACACTCTCAGCAGCCTTTTTTGTTTCTGCTAATACAACACCTTTTCCTTGAGTTCCTTCTAATAGTTTTACGATTAAAGGAGAACCTCCAACCATTTTTATTAAATCATCAGTATCCAAAGGAGAATTAGCAAAACCAGTTGTCGGAATATCGATTCCGCTATGCAGTAATAATTGTAAAGAATACAATTTATCACGTGATTGGGTTATTGCTGAAGCGGAATTTAAACAGAATACCTTCATGGCTTCAAACTGGCGTGTTAAGGCACAACCATAAAAGGTAATACTTGGACGAATACGCGGAATAATTGCGTCAAATTCGTTTAGAATTTTCCCGCCACGATAATGAATCTCAGGAGTTTTAGCATCAAGTTTCATGTAGCATTCTTTGATATTCAAAAATTGCATATCATGACCTCGCATTTCGCCAGCTTCCATGATTCTTTTGTTGCTGTATAACTCAGGATTACTAGCCAAAAGACCAATTCTTAAACCAGAACTTGCTTTCTCAGAGTTTTTATATAATTCTTTTAAGGTGTCAGAAGTTGGTTGCCCTAAAAGATATTTTTCCTCAGGATCTACAAGCACTCTACCGCTCATTGCTTCACGACCTAAAAGCATTCTGAAACCCATCGAATCTCGATTGGTCAAAGTCATTTCTATAGGCCATTTAATATCACCAATTTTTAAGCTGGTTTGTATAACATAGCGTTGCTCTCTAAATCCGCTAGAACTTTTTACGATCCTTTTGTCTACAAGAGGAGCTTCGCAATGTATTATTGTTTTTGTATTGTTTTGTATCGGATTAATATCAAACTTAACCCAATTTGCATCATTTTTTATAAAAGGAGCTATGTTAATGGCATGCATCGCCGAAGTTTTTGCACCCGAATCTACACGTGCTTTAATTGTAGGGATTCCCAATTCTGGAAATGAGCACCATTCTTCGCTACCTAGGATGACTTTATTTTGAAGCATAATTTGATTTGTTTTACTTAATCAAAAGTAAATATTTGTTTTTAATAATTGACTCATTTCATATAAAGAATAAACCCGTTATGTTATAAAAAACGTAACGGGTTTAGATTTTGTTATAAAAAATAAATTATATTATTGATTTGTTGGTTCTTCTGCTTTATGAACATCAACAGTAAGTTCTTGAGACTCTTCGTTTAAATCAATTAAGATTTCATCGCCCGAAGTAATTTTAGAAGTAATTATTTCTTCTGCTAATATATCTTCAACGTATTTCTGAATCGCTCTTTTTAACGGTCTTGCTCCAAATTGCTTGTCGAAACCTTTGTCTGCAATAAACGCTTTGGCTTTATCAGTAAGATTTAATTTGTAACCTAACTCTTCTACACGTAAGTATAGTTTTTTAAGTTCGATTTCGATAATCAAATCAATATCGCTTTTCTCTAAACTGTTGAATACAATTACATCATCAATTCTGTTTAAGAATTCTGGTGCGAATGTTTTTTTCAAGGCGTTTTCGATAATGCTTTTAGAATTTTCATCGGCCTGAGCTACTTTTGCAGCAGTTCCGAATCCTACTCCCTGACCAAAATCTTTTAATTGTCTTGCTCCAACATTTGAAGTCATGATAATTATAGTGTTTTTAAAGTCAATTTTTCGACCTAAACTATCAGTTAAATATCCATCATCAAGTACTTGTAGCATCATGTTGAATACATCTGGATGTGCTTTTTCTATCTCATCTAGAAGTACTACACAATAAGGTTTTCTACGAACTTTTTCAGTCAATTGTCCACCTTCTTCGTATCCTACATATCCCGGAGGCGCTCCAACTAAACGAGAAATAGCAAATTTCTCCATGTATTCGCTCATGTCAATACGTATTAAAGCATCTTCAGAATCGAATAATTCTTTTGCTAGAACCTTTGCTAGTTGTGTTTTACCTACACCAGTTTGTCCTAAGAAAATGAATGATCCAATAGGTCTGTTCGGATCTTTAAGACCAGCTCTGTTACGTTGGATAGAACGAGCAATTTTTAAAACAGCTTCGTTTTGACCAATTACTTTATCTTGAATTAATTCAGGTAATTTAGCCAATTTGTTGCTTTCTGTTTGTGCAATTCTGTTTACAGGAATTCCTGTCATCATAGACACTACATCGGCAACATTATCTTCGGTTACAAGGATTCGATTACTTTTAGAATCTTCTTCCCATTGTTCTTGAGCTACAGCTAATTCTTTTTCGATGCGTTTTTCATCATCACGAAGTTTAGCTGCTTCTTCATATTTTTGTTTTTTAACAACTACGTTTTTCAGTTCACGTACTTCCTCTAGTTGTCGTTCTAAATCTAAAATTTGTTTTGGAACATCAATGTTGGTAATGTGTACGCGAGAACCAGCTTCGTCAAGAGCATCAATCGCTTTGTCTGGCAAGAAACGCTCCGACATATATCGGTTTGTTAATTTTACACAAGCTTCAATTGCTTCTGGCGTATAGGTTACATTATGGTGATCTTCGTATTTGTCTTTAATGTTATTTAAGATTGCAATTGTTTCTTCAACAGATGTTGGTTCTACAATTACTTTCTGGAAACGTCTTTCTAAAGCACCGTCTTTCTCTATATATTGTCTGTATTCGTCAAGAGTAGTTGCTCCAATACATTGGATTTCTCCTCTTGATAAGGCAGGTTTAAACATATTCGAAGCATCTAGAGATCCAGTTGCACCTCCAGCACCAACGATAGTATGAATTTCGTCGATAAAAAGGATGATATCATCATTTTTTTCTAACTCATTCATTACAGCTTTCATTCGTTCTTCAAACTGACCACGATATTTGGTTCCTGCTACAAGGCTTGCTAAGTCTAGGGTAACTACACGTTTGTGAAATAAGATACGGGATACTTTTTTCTGTACAATACGCAAGGCTAGTCCTTCGGCAATAGCAGATTTTCCTACTCCAGGTTCACCGATTAATAAAGGGTTGTTCTTTTTTCTACGGCTTAAAATTTGCGAAACGCGTTCAATTTCTTTCTCACGTCCTACAACAGGATCTAGTTTTCCTTCCTCTGCCATTTCTGTTAAATCTCTCCCAAAATTATCTAAAACAGGTGTTTTTGATTTTTTATTGGACTTATTGGCTGGATTATTAAAACTTCCTTCTTTAAGACTGTCATCTTGTCCTGAATCATCATTATATGATTCGTTTCTTGGCAAGTTTTCTAAAAATTCTTCTTCGCTTGGAGTCATATTTAAGTATTGTTCTTTAGCTATATCATAATCTATTTTTAGTTTATTCAATAGCTTGGTTGTTGGATCGTTTTCGTTTCGTAAGATGCATAAAAGCAAGTGTGCCGTACTAATAGATGAACTCTGGAATACTTTGGCTTCTAGAAATGTAGTCTTTAGCGCTCTCTCTGCTTGACGTGTGAGGTGCAGGTTTTTTTTCTCTACATTAACTTCGGCACTAAGATTGGCAGGGCTCAGTATTTCGACCTTCCTACGTAAATGCTCTAAATCGACTGCTAGGTTATTTAATATATGAATGGCTTTTCCGTTTCCATCCCTTAAAATGCCTAGCATCAAATGTTCAGTACCAATAAAGTCGTGACCCAATCTTAAGGCTTCTTCTTTACTGTAGGTAATAACATCTTTTACTCTTGGTGAAAAATTATCATCCATAATATATAATTAGTATTGTAAATTTAGTGAATTAGTGTATGAAAAACAAAAACCATACCCATTAGAAACTCATGTCAGCTAAGGGACGAAAAAAATAATAATAAATGAGTTAAATAAGATTTAAATTATTAACTAAAATGCAAAATAAAGTTGTTAATAAATCATTGAAATAAGTAGGGGAAAATACCCTCAAAAATTTCAAAAAGGCGTATATTGGCACGTTTTGAAACTAATATAATTTTTTAATATAACAACTTATGTCTGAAGGAGAAAAGTTAATTCCTATTAACATAGAGGATGAAATGAAATCAGCTTACATCGATTATTCGATGTCGGTTATTGTATCGAGAGCTCTTCCTGATGTTAGAGATGGTTTGAAACCAGTGCATCGAAGAGTTCTTTACGGAATGTATGACTTAGGAGTAACTTCAAAATCTGCCCACAAGAAATCTGCGAGAATCGTAGGGGAGGTTCTGGGTAAGTATCACCCACACGGAGATACATCTGTTTATGATGCAATGGTTCGTATGGCACAGGAATGGAGTATGCGTTATTTATTAGTAGATGGTCAAGGTAACTTTGGTTCTGTCGATGGAGACAGTCCTGCAGCAATGCGTTATACGGAGGCTAGAATGCGCAAGATATCTGAAGATATTATGGCAGATATCGAAAAAGAAACAGTTGATTTTCAATTAAACTTTGACGATACATTATATGAGCCAAAAGTAATGCCTACAAGAGTTCCTACTTTATTAGTAAACGGAGCAACAGGTATTGCAGTTGGTATGGCAACTAATATGCCACCACACAACTTAACTGAGGTTATCAATGGTACATTAGCATATCTTGATAATAACGATATTGAAATTGACGAATTAATTACTCATATTAAAGCTCCCGATTTTCCAACAGGAGGTATAATATATGGATACGAAGGTGTTCGTGAAGCTTTTAAAACTGGTAGAGGACGTATTGTAATGCGTGCTAAAGTTGGTTTTGAAGAAGTAGATGGTAGAGAATGTATTATTGTTACCGAGATTCCATATCAGGTTAACAAAGCCGAAATGATTAAACGTACGGCTGATTTAGTTAACGATAAGAAAATTGACGGTATTGCAAATATCCGTGACGAATCTGACAGAAACGGTATGCGTATCGTTTATATCCTGAAACGTGACGCTACGCCAAACGTAGTTTTGAATACCTTATATAAATTTACATCATTACAATCATCTTTTAGTGTAAATAACATTGCATTAGTAAAAGGTCGCCCACAAATGTTGAATCTAAAAGATATGATTCATTATTTTATTGAGCACCGTCACGATGTTGTAGTTCGTAGAACTCGTTTTGAATTGCGTAAAGCAGAAGAAAGAGCACATATCTTAGAAGGTTTAATCATTGCTTCTGATAATATTGATGAAGTAATTGCAATCATTAGAGGTTCGAAAAATACTGAAGAAGCTCGTGAGAAATTGATCGAAAGATTTAGTTTGTCAGATATTCAGGCTCGTGCTATTGTTGAGATGCGTTTACGTCAGTTAACAGGTCTGGAACAAGACAAGTTAAGAGCAGAATACGAAGAGTTAATGAAATTAATCGAGCATTTGAAAGCATTATTAGCAGATGTAGAGTTAAGAACTAATTTGATTAAAGAAGAGCTTATCGAAATCCGTGATAAATACGGAGATGCGCGTCGTTCATTAATTGAGTATTCAGGAGGAGATGTAAGTATCGAAGATTTAATTGCCGATGAGAATGTTGTAATTACAATTTCGCATGCGGGTTATATTAAACGTACAAACTTAACAGAATACAAAACACAAAATAGAGGTGGAGTTGGACAAAAAAGTGCTGGAACAAGAGATCAGGATTTCCTTGAGCATATGTTCGTAGCGACCAACCACCAATATATGATGTTCTTTACGCAAAAAGGAAAATGTTTCTGGATGCGTGTTTACGAGATTCCAGAAGGAAGTAAAACTGCCAAAGGTAGAGCTATCCAAAACTTAGTAAACATTGAAAGTGATGATAAAGTAAAAGCTTTCATTTGTACACAAGACTTAAAAGACAAAGATTATATCAATAGTCATAACCTTGTAATGGTTACTAAACAAGGACAGGTTAAGAAAACATCTTTAGAGAAATATTCTAAACCTAGAGTAAATGGTGTAGCTGCAATTACAATTAAAGAAGGAGATGAGTTACTTGAAGCAAAATTAACTAACGGAGAAAGTCAAATTATCTTGGCTGTTAAATCTGGTAAATTAGTTCGTTTTGAAGAAACTAAGACTCGTCCGATGGGAAGAACAGCTTCAGGAGTTCGTGGAATTACATTAAAAGACGAAACTGATGAAGTAATTGGAATGGTTACTGTTGATAAAGACAACGTTAACGATTCGCAAATTCTTGTTGTAACTGAAAATGGATACGGAAAACGTACTAAATTAGTTGATGATGATGGAGAAGATGTTTACAGAATTACCAACCGTGGAGGTAAAGGAGTAAAAACTCTTAACATTACCGAAAAAACAGGAAAACTGATCTCTATTAATGCTGTTACAGATGCTGATGATTTAATGATTATCAATAAATCTGGATTAACAATTAGAATGGCCATTGAAGATTTACGTGTAATGGGTCGTGCAACGCAAGGTGTTCGATTAATTAACCTTAAAGGTAAAGATTCTATCGCAGCAGTTACAAAAGTAATGAAAGACGATGTTGCAGAAGTTATTGTTGACGAAGATGGTAATGTTATCGAGAGTGTTATCGAAAGAGTAAAACCAGATTCAGAAGTTCTTGAAGATGATGGTACTGTTGAAGACGATGATGAAGACGAAGATGATGTTGAGGACGAAGACGATTCAGAAGAAGAGGAAGAGTCTGAAGAATAAAAAATAAGAACCCAACAAACAATTTAAATAAATCAAAAATTAGAATTATGAAAAGTAAATATGTAATACTAGCGTCAGCATTATTGATATCGGTAGCTACTTTTGCTCAAAAAGATCAAATTAAAGACGCTGAAAAAGCATTGAAAAATGGCGATTCTAAATCGGCTATTACTATTCTAGATGCAGCAGATTACCTAATTGTAAATGCAAAAGATAGCGAGCAAGCTCAATATTATTTTGTAAAAGGAAATGCTTATTTAGATATGGCAAAAAAAGGAGTAGAAGAAGGTAAATATCTTTTACTTGCTGCAGATGCATATAAAACATTAATAGATACAGAAAAAACTTCAGGAAAAGTTAAATATTCAACTCAAGCTGCTGCTTCAATCACTGATATTAAAGGAAGATTGATTAACGGAGCTATAGCAGATTCAAAAGCTAATAAAAATGCTGATGGTGCAAAAAAGATATATGATGCTTATTTGCTAGACAAAAAAGATACTATCAACTTGTATTATGCTGCTTCTACTTATGTAAATGCTGGAGATTATACAGCTGCTTTACCTTTGTACGAAGAGTTAAAAAAACTGAACTATTCAGGAAAAGGAACAGCTTACTTGGCAACAAATAAAGCTTCAGGAGAAGAAAATGCATTTAATACTGCAAGTGAAAGAGATCTTGCTGTTAAAATTGGAACTCATGAAAAACCAAGAGTAGAAGTTTCTCCATCTAAAAGAGGTGAGATTTACAAAAACATTACTCTTATCTTAGTTCAAAGTGGTAAAATTGAAGAAGCTAAAAAAGCAGTAGCAGAAGCTAGAGCTGCAAATCCAGAAGATTCTTCATTAATCTTAACAGAGGCAAATTTATACTTAGAAACTAAAGATTACGATACGTATAAAAAATTAATCGGTGAGGTTTTGAAAAACAATCCAAACGATGCTGATTTACTTTTTAACTTAGGAGTACTTAGCGGAAATGCTAAAAACCCAGCTGATGCTGAGAAATATTACAATAAAGTAATCGAAATTAAACCTGATTATACTAATGCTTATATTAACCTAGCTGCATTAAAATTAGAGGACGAAAAACCTATAATTGATGAAATGAACAAGCTTGGAACATCTGCAAAAGATATGAAGCGTTATGATGAATTGAAAGCTAAAAGAAATAACCTTTTCAAAAGCACAATTCCTTACCTTAAAAAAGCTTCTGAGTTAGATCCTAAAAACGAGGATATTTCTAAGACTCTTTTAAATGTTTACAGCGCACTTGAAATGACTGCTGAATACAAAGCATTGAAAGCAAAAATGTAATATTATTTTACAAGCATAAAAAAACCGAGATTCATATCTCGGTTTTTTTATGCTTTGTAGTGACGCACTCTGTAGAGACGCACCGCAGTGCGTCTTCTTTAATTTATAAGAGGAGGTGATTATTTTAAACTGAGGTAATAATTGCAATGTGGATTAATCAAACATTCATTGCATTTTGGTTTAGGGCGGCAAATTTCTCTTCCTAAAAATGATATTGCCATTCCTATTTCTCCCCAGATATCTTTTGGTAAAACCTGCATTAATTCTTTTTCGACTTTATTACCATCTTTAGATTCTTTTGTTAATCCAATTCTTGGAGCAACTCGTATAACGTGTAAATCAGCAATTATTCCTTCAGCAGGTTTGTTTGATTCTCTCAAAATTACATTTGCAGACTTTCTACCAATGCCTTTTAAAGCAACTAAATCCTTCATTGTCATCGGGATGTTTTCATCCTTTTTAAGTGTATTTGCAATTTCTATTAACCATTCAGCTTTTGTTCTGTAGTTTCTAACTTTGCTAATGTCAGTAAAAAGTTCTTCTAGATTTGTTGCAGCAAGACTTTGTATATTTGAATATTTTGCAAAGAATGTAGGCGCAATTGTATTGATATTTGCATCAGAATCTTGTGCCGACAATACCACCATTACAAGTAATTGATAGGTGTTTTTATAATCCAAAGGATGTTTTCGCCCTTTATATTTCGCTAGTAGCGGTTCTAGATTTTCTTTCCAATTTTGGGAATCTCCAAATAAGTCCATGACTATTTGTCTTTAAAATCTATCGATAGAGAATTTACACAATAGCGTTGTCCAGTTTCAGTTGGACCATCATTAAATACATGTCCTAAATGACTTCCGCAATTGGCACATAAAATTTCAGTTCGTTTCATGCCATGACTCGTATCTGTGATATATTCAACTTTTCCGGGAATCGATTCATCAAATGAAGGCCATCCGCAATGCGCATCAAATTTTGAATTGCTTTCGAATAAAGGTTCATTACAAGCACCACAACAATAAACACCTTTCTCGAAATGAAGATTGTATTCTCCAGTATGCGGGCGTTCAGTTCCTTTTTGGCGAAGCACATGATAACGATCATTACCAAGTTGTTCTCTCCATTCTTGTTCTGTTTTTTCGATTGGATATTTCATGTGTTTTTATTTTAATTTATTTTATCAAAAAGTAAGACTAACAAAATTAGTTACTTATGTTCGATAAATTGTACAGTTTTATTAATAACATTGTTATTACCCAAAATTTTGCGATGCCCTAATCCTTCGGTTAATATTAACGTACCATTTTTTAAATGCTCATTAATATGAATACCTGCTTTTACAGAAACTTCAGGATCATCTTTATCATGAATAACCAAGATAGGAATATGTACATCGGCAGCAGCTACATATGCCGAGAAATCATTCATTTTTATGTTATGTTTTTCTTCAAAATAATCACGTAAACGAATGCTTATTTCTGGCTTTAATTCTAGTTTAGCAACGAAATCATCGACAATATCCTGAACAATATCACCACTGCCAATAATAACTGCTCGATTAATATTTAATCCCTGTTTTATAGCATTTAGTACAGACATACCACCTAATGAATGTCCTACTGCGGCTTCAAAAGGTCCGTATTGTTTTTCAATCTCTAAAATTGAAGCAATAAAATCGACCATGTGAGTAGTTTTTCCAGGAGATTTTCCGTGAGCAGGAGCATCAAAACTTATGGTTTCATAACCAAGCTTGAGTAGTTCATCGGCAATCTTAAATAATTGTGTACCACGACCTGACCAACCATGAACCAATAAAATCTTTTTTTGGCTTTTGCCAAACTGGTAAACAACTATTTCTTTGTTAATTGCAGGAACTTGTAATGTATTCTGGATGCTTTTATGATCCATTTCTAGTTCTCTTTTTGGAACTTTGTGTTTTATTGGAGTTATAAAGAGTTTTACCGCATAAGATGTAGCCAGTTTAGGCGAAATAAAATTAAGAAGTTTGCCTGTAAATATTATAAATTGAGGAACTTTTAATGACTCTGTAGGACTAGGCTTTTTTTTAGACATTATAATATGTTTTTAAGGAGCTTTTGTTATAACTCAAATTTTAAAAATATAAAAGTAACATAATTAATAAAATGTATTGATAAGTTAGAATTTAATAAGTACGATAGTATAGCATAATAATCTAATTATGATATTTTTTAAGCGAATTGTGTAAAAAATAAATTTAGAATAATCGTATTTTTGTGTGTCATAAAATATAAAAGTCATGAGAAATAAATTATTGTTGGGAATATTCACTATAGCTTCAGTGTATTCATGTGCAGTAAATCCTGTTACAGGAAAAAAGAGTCTTAATTTTGTTTCTAATAGTGAGTTATTTCCATCTTCGTTTCAGCAGTATAATACTTTTATAAAAGAAAATAAAGTAATTACAGGTACTGCCGATGCTAAACGAGTTGAAGCTGTTGGGATGAAGATTAAAGCAGCTGCCGAGAAGTATCTAACTTATTTAGGGCAATCGCAATATCTTAAAGATTATCGCTGGGAATATAAACTAGTAGATAATAAAGAAGTGAATGCCTGGTGTATGCCAGGAGGTAAAATTGTAGTGTATTCGGGTATTTTACCAGTTACTAAAGATGATGCTGGTTTAGCAACAGTTCTTGGGCATGAGGTTTCGCATGCTTTGGCTAATCATGGAGCACAACGTATGAGTGCTGCTCAATTACAGCAATTAGGTGCAGTAGGAGTTGCTGCGGTAACAGGTAGCCAGAGTGCAGACAAACAAGAAATGTGGCAGAAATATTATGGAATAGGCTCGCAAGTAGGAGTGATGTTGCCATTTAGCCGAAATAACGAAAGCGAAGCTGATAAAATCGGATTAACACTTATGGCAATTGCAGGATATAATCCAGATGAATCTATTGCTTTCTGGAAAAGAATGTCGGCTCAATCTTCAGGACAAACGCCAGAGTTTTTGAGTACACACCCGTCTGATGCTACCAGAATTGCTAATTTAAATGCATTAATTCCGGAAGCTAAAGCTACAGCACTTAAAGTTGGGATTATTAAGTAAAATTTTTCTAGGCTTGAGTTGCGATTAGATAGATAAAAAAATAAACACGAATTTCACGAATTGACGCTAATTGGTTTGTGAACTTCGTGTTCAAAATAGATTCGCTATTTATAAGAACAAAAAAAAGATTGACCTTTTAAAGTCAATCTTTTTTATTTAGCACCTATTTTGAGTGTTATTTAGTAACAGTCATTTGTGGGTATATGCTATTTGTAGCAGGATTAATTACTCCAGTAGCGATGTAACCATTTGCATCTTTGATAGTAATGTTTTTAATATTACTTGTTTTTGCAACACTAAGAATGTTAATTTTTCTGAATGGAATACAAAGGTTAAATTTAAAACTATTAGCAGTGATATCCTTTGCAGCAACCGTTACTTTTTTTGCAGTTTCTAATACAGTTCCTGTATCTGAATAAACATCATAAGTTACTTCTAAGTTACCAGAAGAAAGTGTTTTACCAGTAATAGGGTATTTGTAATCTAAAGTAACATCAAAACCATAAGAATAAAGACCACTACAAGGTAATGAAGAAGTTTTAACAGATCTGAAATTAGATACAGTCATAGTTTTAGCAAAACTTCCAGTATTCCACAATTGTTTGTTTTCTTTAAATAATTCTGTAGTATAAACTGTTAATCCCAAAGCTCCAAAAGAGAAAGTTCCTGAAGAATAGAAATTTCCTGTAGAAGCAAAAGCAGATGGTTGAGATAAACTTCCGTTTCCGATAGTAAAGCTGTTTATTCCAAATACTATATTTCCTTTTACATCTAAAATATTAGAATCTAATAATTGAATTTTAGGTTTGATTGATATTTTCATATCCGTACTAACTTCTCCTGCTAAATCACCTTCGGTAATTTTTGAATTTGTGATAGTATTTTCATAGATAAAATGACTCTTTTTTCCAGGGATACCATTATAATAAGCAAATCCTATTTTGAATATTCCGTTAGAGTTAATAGCAAAATGTGAACTTTTTGATAAGTTAGCTTCAACTTCCATTGGGAAAGCAATTTCGTCAATACTTATTTTTGCAGGAATATCTCCTAAAAGATCTCCAGCAGGAATAGTAACATCTATTGATACTTTTTTAAGTAAGTCTAAAATATTAGCAGGAACATTATCGATTAGGTTATAAGTATATTTTTTGTTTACAGCTCCAGCAAAGTTAAAATATGGGTTGATAGCACTGTTAATTTGATAATACACTTCTATTTCGTTAGGAAGTAATTTAGACTTTCCGAATCCTATTTTCATGCTAAGAACTGAATTTACTGAAGTATTTGGACTCATATTGAATCCGTTAGATTTATATTCAGTAATGTTATTGAAAATATCATAAGTGAAACTATTGTCGTAGTTTCCTTTTGCTGTAAGCAATGAAGTTTTTTTAGATCTTAAGGCTTTTTCATTTTCTTGTACATCCATCGACAGCTCAATAGAACCTCCTTGAAATAAATCTCCGATATAAGCTTCGGTTGTTTCTAATGAATAGCTATTGTTGTTTTTAATAACATTAGAAATTTTTCTGAAATATACTTTACCGCTGTCAGAAGTTAAGTAAATTAAATTTCCTGAGATAAGTTTTTCGCTCATTTCAGAAGATGAAGTTTCAACTTCGAATTTACCTTTTTCCATATCTGTTGCAGAACTAGTAATAGTTGCATTTTCAGAAGAAAGTTTTGTCAAATCAGGGTTTATAGCTAAGTCTTGAAGCTTATAAGTTACCCCGTCAGCAGATCCAGACGTATTAATCACTCTACTAGGATCATTCGCAGTAGCGGATAGGTCTTTGCCCAAATCATTATCACTGGAACATGATGTTAGTGTGATAAAACCGGCAATAAATAAGTACAGTACTTTTTTCATAGTTTATTTTTTTAAGATTAGAACAAAAATATTGTGATGTACACGCTGTAATTACCCCAAAAGATTATTAAAGTGTTCAAATAAGACTATAATTAGCAATTAATTAGCATCGGTTTTGTTTTAGAAAATAGAACTGTTTTTTGAGTTCTTAAAACGATAAAATTTTAAGTGCATCATGTTATTAATACATTGTTTTTTCGAAAATGTATTTAATTACAAATAATAAATAGATAAATTCGCAGCCTATTAACAAAACTAATTTTATGAAAAACTTACCAAAAGGAGATAAGAAATTATTAAATGCTTGGGCATTTTATGATTGGGCTAACTCTGTTTATACTCTTACTATAGCGTCGGCAGTATTTCCAATATTTTACGAAGCATTGTTTTCAGAACGTGATCATTACATTCATGTTTTCGGAATGAATCTTAAAAATTCGGCGTTGATTAGTTTTATAACAGCATTAGCATTTTTGGTCGTTTCTTTTATTTCTCCGTTATTATCAGGAATTGCGGATTATGTGGGAGATAAAAAATCATTCATGAAGTTCTTTTGCTATATGGGGGCTTTATCTTGTATGGGTTTATATTGGTTTAACCTTGAGAATATATACGTAGGATTAGCATTTTATTTTCTGGGATTATTAGGATATTGGGGAAGTTTAGTATTTTATAATTCATACTTACCAGATATCGCTTTTGTAGAGCAACAAGATAAAATTAGTGCCAAAGGATATTCTTTAGGATATATAGGTAGTGTTATTTTGTTGGTTCTTAATTTGGCTATGATTATGAAACCTAAACTTTTTGGAATCACAGGAACAGATGGTGAGGCAGCTATGAAAGCCATGCGTTATTCTTTTTTGATGGTAGGGGTTTGGTGGATATTATTTAGTCAGTATACCTATTATTATTTACCGAAAGGGAGCAAAGAAAAAGGAGAGAAATTAACTAAATCTGTTGTTTTTAATGGGTTTAAAGAATTAAAGAAAGTTTGGGCATTATTAAAACAGAATATTCCGTTACGAAGATATTTAGGTGGTTTTTTTGTTTCGAGTATGGCAGTACAAACGGTAATGCTTGTAGCTACTTATTTTGGTGCACAGGAGATTCAATGGGCATCTAAAGAAGAAAGTACTTCTGGTTTAATTATTTGTATTTTATTGATACAATTAGTTGCTGTTGTTGGAGCTGTTTTAACTTCGAGAGCTTCAGCAAAATTTGGTAATATCCCAACCTTAATCGTAATTAATATTATTTGGGCAGTTTTTTGTGTACTTGTCTTTTTTATTACATTACCAATACATTTTTATGTAATGGCAACGATGGCAGGGTTTGTAATGGGAGGAATTCAGGCTTTATCACGTTCTACATATTCTAAACTATTGCCAGAGACAGAAGATACAGCTTCGTTTTTTAGTTTTTATGATGTGGCTGAAAAAGTCGGAATTGTAATCGGAATGTGTGTTTACGGTATAATTGATCAAATAACCGGAAGTCCGCGTGCAGCTATTGTAATACTAGGAATCTTTTTTGTGGTGGCTATTTTTCTATTAAGAAGAATACCTAAAAGTAACTCCGTAAAAGAGTAAAGTTTGATTATATGATAATTACTTCGCCACAATTAACTCATATTGTGGCGAAGTAAAAATTATTTGTTTGAAATTTCTACTAACATATCTTCAGCTATTTTGTTAGTTGAATCTAGTTCTAAGGCTTTTTTATAGAAAACCTTTGCCATTTCTTTGTTTTTATTTTTCAAATAACATTCTCCAATTAAAGTATATGTATTTGAATTTTTATTTAAATTAGAAAGGTCTATAGTTGTAGCACTTAGCGTAAATATTTTGATAGCATCATCATATTTATCTCTTCTCATGAGGTATTTGCCAGTATTAACTAAATCTGAAGTTTCATTCGAGAAATCATATTTATCTTTTTCTTTTGATTTAATATGATTGTAAAATGTAATACCCGAATCGTAATTATCAAATAATTTACCTATAATGTTTAAGTAAATAGATTTTTTAGGTACAGTGAATGGTTTATTGTCTAGAATATTCAGGATTGACTTAGCAATTTCAGGAAGTTTAAAATTCTGATTATTAGTTATCATGGATATGATTATATCATCTTCATTTCTGTAAAGAATAAAGGATTCATAATTGTTTCCTGATCCTTGATGAGAATGTTCCTGAATCTTTCCTTTTTTTATAACTACATTTCCTAAACTGGATTCAGCGTTTGTATCAAAACTTTGCGAAAGTATATTTAAAGAATTTTGATTTATTAATTTTCCATCGTGCAAACCTTTAACCCAGTAAAATAAGTCGCTATTAGTAAAATACATTTCGCCACCACCGTGAATAAAAGTTGTTTCTTTATAATCATTATCAAATGAACCTGCCATATTTAATGATAGCGTGGAATCTTTTGGAATACTTCCGCCAGCGATATCATAAGGTTTAAATAAATATTGTTTTAAGAAATCAGGATAAGAAAGAGATATGATTTTCTTTATGATTTCTTGCTGAAGAAATATATTGGCATTGCTATAAATATATCCTTTGCCAGGAGTAAATTCTAATTTTTTAATTTTCTTTAATTCCGAAATATATTCAGCATCGGTATTTTTTGATATTCTAGGTAAACCGCTAGTGTATTGTAAAAGATGTTGTATTTGAATTTCATTTGCCCATTCTGGTAAATAGGTTAAGTAATCAGAAATTTTATCCTCTAGTTTTAGCTTTCCTTTTTCTTTTAATAACAGTATTGCGACACTGCTAAATTCTTTACTAATAGAACCAATTGGCATAGAAGATTGGTAACAAAGTTTTTTGCTTTTAGTGTAATCAGTATATCCTAATTGTGACAGATAAATGATTTTTCCTTCTTTAGAAACGATTATATTTCCGTTGAATACTCCAGTTTCATTTGCTGCTCTCATTAAAGAATCTAATTTTTTTTGATTATTAGGTTGTCCAATAAGTATGGAACAACTTAAAAAAGTAATGAGAAAAAGTAATTTTTGTTTCATGATTTCTATATTTTTTGATTAGTAGCTAAAAAGAAGACGTTTGAAACATTAATTAATCTTTATAGCTGATGATTTATTTATTCATTCTGTTTTCAATTTTAACAAGCACTTGCTTGTATTATCGTTTTTAGGATTTAATACTCTTTTGCCCAAAAGATAGAGCACAAGAAAACACCAGACGGAAAATGTAAATTATCCGTCTCATTTTTATTTTATTGAGTTTAAGGAGGTGTTTTTTTCTTAGATTCTTTGCATTTTATTGCTTGCCAATAGGTTTTAGGTCAGTAAATAAACCTAGTGATATGGCTTCTAGGTGAGTACCTGAATCTTTATCACTTTGATTCATAATAACTATAAAACCTAAATTATATTCGGGGTATATTTTTAGCATGTTTTGCGTGCCATTAGAGCCACCATCTTTGGCATAACAGATATCTTTATTACTAAGTTCTTGAATTTCCCAAAAATAACCCATATCTCCATTTGTATAGATTCTTCGATGTGATTCGATTACAACTTTATTGGTAGTGTCTAATTCAAATTTTATGAATTTGATTAAATCGCTCATTGTCGATTTTAGCATTTTTGAGGCTCCCCAAAGATTGCTTGATAAATTGGTCATTAACAAACCGCTTGCATTATATCCATTAGCAAGAACATCACCAGGAACTAATTTTAGCTTTGTATTTTTCATTCCGGCTTTATCAAAAATTACTTGATGTAATAAGTCTTCATAATTTTTTTTGTACACATTTTCAAGAATATGTGCACATAATTCGGGACCTAAAGCTCCATATTTAAATGCTGTTCCGGGTAAGGTATCTACTTTTACTTTTCTCAAAGCATTAAAGAAATCTGTTTTGGTATAAGATTTATCAAGCCTGTTTTTATGAACTAGAAAACTATCAGGACTAAATTTCTGTCTTATTTCTTTAGTATCTGGAAAGGGAGTTAATATTCCGCTTCTGTGAGTAATTAGATTTTTGATTTTTATTGGAGTTCCTTTAAATTCTAAATTAGGAAAGCCTTCATTTAGATATTTTCGAATGTCATCATCTAATTTTATTTTCTTTTCTAAGACAGCATTAGCAACGAGAGTTCCTGTGAATACTTTTGTAGTTGATGCTATTTCAAATAAGGTTTCATCGGTAGCTTTATTTGCTTTCCCTTTGTCGATTTCACCATAATGTCTAGTATAAACTTTACCATCTTTTACTACACCTATAGAAACCGAATATGCTTTTGAATCTCTTAGTAATGTATTGGCATTTTTATCTATAGAAGCGAAAATTTCTTTTTCACTAAGTGCCTTTATTTTTGGCTGACTTGAGCATGAAAAACTAATGCTTAATAAAAAAGCAATAATTATATTTTTCATTTTTTTGAGTTTTAGTTAATAATTATTGCTTTTTTATGTCTTTAATTATTTAAGCTTTTGAGATACTTCCCGAACCGCTTACTTTAGCATCTTTTGTTTTTGGATCTCCTTTATATTGAATTTCACCAGAACCAGAAACTCTTGCTTTTAGGTTTTCGCTACAAAAAACTTTGCTATCTCCAGATCCAGAAATGGTTATATCTACATTTTTAGCTTTTAATGCATCCGAATCTATATCGCCTGAACCTGATAATTTAGTTGTAAAAGTTCCAGCATTTCCTTTTAAAACAGCATCACCAGAACCGCTTATAGAAAGGTTAAGCGTAACTGCATCAACATCTAGATCTAAATTTCCAGAACCAGACAACACAGCTGTAAAAGAATCTGATTTAATCATATTCTTAGATCTTACATCTCCAGAACCAGAAAGTGAAACACCAGATATTTTTTCGAAAGGAACAGTTACTTGAATGTTTTTACCCATGCTAGAACTAATATTTTTGTTTTTCTCGGTGTAAATTTTAAGTACATTACCATCAACTTCAACTTTAATGTATTGTTGTAAATTTTCTTCGGCTTTTACTGTAATAGAACCTTCTTTTCCAGCAACTAGATCGACATCAAACGATCCCATTACTTTAATCTCGTCATAAGAAGTCGTAGAACGAGTATTAGTTACTACTTTTCCATTTCCCTTGATACGTTCTTTAGACCATTGTGCATTGGCAACTGTACTTAAAAAGAATACACTACAAACTAATAATTGGATTGATTTTTTCATTTTTTGATTGATTTTATTGATTTATTGTTTTTTTACTAATAATATGCTTCCGTAATTTGAGGTAAGAACAAGTTTGTTTTGACCTTTTTTCTTGTAGAATCCGCTAACTTTTTTAGCATTGCTTTTTTCTTCACTATTAGAAATCTGCATAGAAGAATCTGTTTTTAGACCTGAATATCTTGTCGAAATATCAAAGTCGAAAGCGTAGTTACTGTCATATCCTAATGATACATCCGAGTAGCCAGAGGTAACATTTATGTTATTCGCTTTTTCGTTTATGATTCCTACAGCCAGATTACCATAATTAAGATCAACACTTAACATATTAGAAATCTCACCAATATTAACAGTTAGATAATTTCCTGCTCCTGCGACAGAACCCATTTTTTGAAATTTAAATGTTCCGTAATTGCAATCGTATTTAATATTTTGGCTGTCACCCATAACAATATCAGTATAATTAGTATCGAGATTGATTTTGCCCGCACTGTTTATTTTGAGCCCTGAGTATCTAGCTTCGATATTTCCATTTTTAATATAATTAATACTTGAGTTTTGGCAATATTCTATATGAATTGTATTTGTATTCCCGTTTAACCTTCCAAGGTTTACTTTGCCATATTTACAAAAGATATCTGCAGTTGAGGCTAAATCTCCTGTTGTGATGTTACCGTATTTATTATTCAGCTTTACAGTTCCATTTTTAGGAATTTTAAGGGTATAATTAATCTCAAAATTGTTGCTGCTTCCCATGCTTTTTAATGAAGAACTCCCAATATTTGTTATGGCAGTAAGCATAGATTTTAGAGCTGTAATGTCGACATTAATACTGTTTAATTTTTCGTTTACCCACTTTTCATTACTGCCAGAAACCTTTATGATAACTTCTATGTCTATTTTATCTTCATCCCAAGTTGTTACCGAGATATTTCCGTACTTGTTATCTATATCAATTCCGGCGTCGGAGTTAACGATATACGTTTTCTTGATGGTTTTTTGTTTTGTCGAATAGCCATCATCATTTGCAAATCCTAAAAAAGGAATTATCAGTAATAAAATAAGGAAGTTATAGTGTTTTTTCATGGGTGCTATTTTTAAATTTTTCATTTTCGTCAATACGAGTTAAAACGTTTTGCAAGAATGAAATACGGGTTTGTAAATTGCTAATCATAGCGTAAATGATCTGTTTGTTTTCGCCGTTTTTTTCTAGTTCGGTAATGATTTTTGCATAATCATTATCCATAACTTTCATTTGTTTAAGAGCATCGCTAATTATTTGCTCGTTTTCGGGAGATTTTTTGTCATGAAGTTTTTCTAGTTCATTGGCAATTAGAGCTCCAAAAATAGAATCGGTTCTTTTAGTTTCTTGCGAGGCAAATTTTAATTCTTTTGGTTTTTGATTTGCATTAAAAAACATAGAAATTCCCAACATAAGTACTATCGAAGCTGCAATAGCATACGTAATTGTATAATTCTTTTTCGGTTTTGTTTTCTTTAATTTATTTAAAAAGTCTGCTTCATGTTGGGTTTCCATCTCCTGAATATCCCATTGGTTTTCAAACTTTTCAAATAATTGGTCTAATTTGTCATTTTCCTTTTTCATATCTCCTCTAATTTTTTTCTTAAACTGTTTTTAGCTCTGTTCAATGTGGTCCGGCAGTTGGCATAGCTAATAGTAAGTATTTCACTTATTTCTTCTTGATCGTACCCCTCAATATAAAATAAGGTCAAAACCATTCTATAGTTATCCTTTAAACTTAAAATAGCTTCCATGACCTGTTTTACTTTCAGAGAATCCAAATCTAGATTTTCAGAAAAGAAACTATCGTTTTCTTCTATTTTGTATAAAGTCTTACTAAGATCTTCTATTTGAAACTTATTGTTTTTTTTGTAAAAATCAATACTGTAATTAATTACGATTTTCTTGAGCCAAGCTCCAAAAGCGACTTCTTGTTTATAGTCATCAATTTTGGTGAATGCTTTAAGAAAAGCTTCTTGCATAACATCTTGAGCATAGTGTTCGTCTTTTACAATACGATACGCAACATTATACATGGCTTTACAGTATCTGTTGTATACTTCAAATTGTGCTTTTTGATTCTTTTGTTTGCACAATGTTATTAATTCTTCGATATTTTGGTTAGTTATATTCAAGTAGCGTCTAATGGTTTTTATTAATGACGGAGGTTTTTTTGGTTTGTTACACTTTGGATAAAAATAAATGTAAATTTTTTATAAAAGTTTTTTTGAGGCCTTAATTTAAAGTGAAACTTTCTATATTGCCAATTCTTAGAAATCAAAGTTGTTGCTTGCGTTTGTTTTGGCACAATGATTGTCTATTTTTATAGTTATGCAAATAAATTAAGCTCTTGTAGCGCTTTTATTTGAGATTAAGCAAGTTTATTCGATAATTTGCGATTTGAGTTTATTTTTTTAATGACAAAACGACTTATATTATACTATGTCAAATCATAAAATACTTACTATTGACAATCTGTCACTTCAGGAATTTGATTCTGAAGCCGAATTAATACCATTATTGACTCCAGAGGATGAGGAAGAAATGAATAACGAAGAATTACCTTTTTCGTTACCAATTTTACCTTTACGCAACACTGTTTTATTTCCAGGAGTTGTTATTCCTATTTCTGCGGGTAGAGATAAATCTATAAAACTTATAAATGATGCAAACGCAGGTGATAAAATCATCGGAGTTGTATCTCAGATAAACGAAGAAGACGAGGATCCATCCAAAGATGATATTCATAAGGTAGGAACAGTTGCGAGAATTCTTCGTGTCTTGAAAATGCCTGATGGAAATATTACGGTTATTTTACAAGGAAAAAAACGTTTTGAAATTGCGGAGGTAATTTCAGAAGAGCCTTATATTACTGCAAATGTAAAAGAGGTTGAAGAAACGCGTCCAGACAAAAATGATACGGAGTTTAATGCTATTGTTGATTCTATAAAAGAATTGGCAATCCAGATTATTAAAGAAAGTCCAAGCATCCCATCAGAAGCTACATTTGCAATTAAAAATATTGAAAGTCAATCGTTTTTAATCAATTTTGTTTCATCGAATATGAATTTATCGGTGAAAGAAAAGCAAGGATTACTTTCTATAAACGGTTTAAAAGATCGTGCGCTGGAAACATTGCGTTACATGAACGTTGAGTTGCAAAAATTAGAACTGAAAAACGATATACAATCGAAAGTTCGTTTTGATTTAGATCAACAACAACGTGAATATTTCTTGCATCAGCAAATGAAGACCATTCAGGAAGAATTGGGTGGTGTTTCGCAAGAGGAAGAAATGGACGAAATGAGCCAGAAAGCCAAAGAAAAGATTTGGGACGAGAAAACGCAAAAACATTTCGAGAAAGAATTGTCTAAAATGCGAAGAATGAATCCGCAATCGCCAGATTTTGGTATCCAAAGAAACTATTTAGAGTTGTTTTTAGAATTACCTTGGGGAACATTCTCTAAAGATAATTTTGATTTAAAACATGCTCAAAAAGTATTAGATAGAGATCATTTTGGTTTAGAAGAAGTGAAGAAAAGAATGATTGAGCATTTGGCAGTTTTAAAATTGCGAAATGACATGAAATCACCAATTATATGTTTAACAGGACCTCCGGGAGTTGGTAAAACATCTATAGGAAGATCTGTTGCTGAAGCTTTGGGTAGAGAATATGTACGTATTTCGCTTGGCGGATTACGTGACGAAGCCGAAATTCGTGGACACAGAAAAACGTATATTGGAGCAATGCCAGGAAGAATTATTCAGAGTTTGAAAAAAGCTGGAACTTCAAACCCTGTTTTTGTTTTAGACGAAATAGATAAATTATCAAATAGTAATAGCGGTGATCCATCATCAGCTTTACTAGAGGTTTTAGATCCAGAGCAAAACAATGCTTTTTATGATAACTTCCTAGAAATGGGATATGACTTATCTAAAGTAATGTTTATTGCAACTTCTAATAATATGTCGGCTATACAACCTGCGTTGAAAGACAGAATGGAAGTTATTAAAATGTCTGGATATACTATTGAAGAAAAAGTAGAAATTGCACGTAAGCACTTGTTTCCAAAACAACTTTTGGCTCATGGTTTAACTGCAAAAGATTTAACAATTGGTAAAAAACAATTAGAAAAAATCGTTGAAGGTTACACAAGAGAATCAGGTGTTCGTAATCTAGAAAATAAAATAGCTCAAGTAATCCGTAATGCTGCCAAATCGGTAGCAATGGAGGAAGAATATAACAAAAAAGTAACCGACGAAGATATTGTTAAGATATTAGGAGTACCAAGATTAGAGCGTGATAAATACGAAAGCAATGATGTTGCTGGTGTAGTAACGGGATTAGCTTGGACAAGCGTTGGTGGAGATATTCTTTTTATAGAATCATTAATTTCTGAAGGAAAAGGTTCTTTGAGCATTACAGGGAATTTAGGAACTGTAATGAAAGAATCGGCTACAATTGCTTTAGAATATATTAAGGCAAATGCTAAGAAATTAGGATTGAATCCTGAATTGTTCCAGAAATATAATATTCATATTCACGTGCCAGAAGGAGCAACTCCTAAAGATGGACCAAGTGCAGGTATTGCAATGTTAACTTCGTTAGTGTCATTATTAACACAAACTAAAGTGAAGAAAAATACTGCAATGACTGGAGAAATCACTTTGCGTGGAAAAGTATTACCAGTAGGTGGAATCAAAGAAAAAATATTGGCAGCTAAAAGAGCTAATATTAAAGAGATTATTCTTTGTCATGAAAACAAAAGTGATATTGACGAAATAAAACCAGAATATTTAGAAGGTTTAACTTTTCATTACGTGAAAGAAATGAGCGAAGTTTTAGCTCTTGCTTTAACAGATCAGAAAGTTAAAAATGCTAAAGATTTGAAATAAAAGGCATTGAATAAGTCTTAAGACAATTCAAAATCTGAAATAAAATTCCAGATTCTAAACGATTTAATAAAAAGTTTAGGGTTTGGAATTTTTTATTTTAAATTGAAATCCACAATTTGTAATTTGTCACATTATAATTTTATCTTCGCAGCTGCGTTTTAGTAAAAGGTAAAAGCAATATATAAAGCATGCTAAAAAAACTGGGATTCTTTTATTTATTTACTTTTTGTACTGTTTCCTACGGGCAAATAGGAGGTAAGTATACCTATCAGTTTTTAAACCTAATGCCTTCGCCTAGACAAGCCGCTTTGGGTGGCAAAGTAATCACTATTTATGACGACGATGTAAACCAAGTATTGTTTAATCCTGCAACTCTAAATCAGGATATGAGCAATCGTCTGGCATTAAATTACGGAAGCTATTATGGCGAGGTAACTTATGGTAGCGGTTCTTACGCATATACATACGATCAGCATTTGCAAACTTTTCAGGCTGGTGTAAGTTATGTTAACTACGGAAATTTTGACGGATATGATGAGAATGGTCAGGCAACTTCAGACTTTACAGGGAGTGAAGCTGCACTATCTTTTGGGTACGCCTATAATATTCCGTATACAGATATTCATATTGGGGCAAATGCCAAGCTGATTTCTTCGACTCTCGAGAGTTACCATTCTTTTGGTGGAGCTCTGGATTTAGGAATGATTTATATCGACGAAAAAAATGATATAAATTGGGCTTTGGTCATCAGAAATATAGGAACTCAATTTAGTACCTATTCAGGAATTCACGAGAAATTGCCTTTGGAGGTAATTGCAGGAGTCTCGCAAGAATTAGAAAATGTGCCTATTCGATGGCATCTTACATTAGAGAATTTGCAACAATGGAATCTTGCTTTCTCTAATCCAGCACGAGCCGAAACCGGTATTGATGGAACTACAACCGATGAAAAAGTGCCCTTCTTTAATAATGCATTGCGACACGTGATTTTTGGGGTTGAACTTTTCCCAAAAAGAGCATTTAATTTGCGACTGGGATACAATTTTAGGAGAGGCGAAGAATTGAGAATTCTAGAGCAGCGTAATTTCTCTGGAATGTCTCTAGGTTTCGGACTAAAATTAAATAAATTGAAATTTAATTATTCCTATTCCAGATATAGTTTAGGAGCAAACACAAATCTTTTTGGGTTAACGATTAATTTTCAGGACTAAAAATAAAAATAATTAGAATTACTATCTTTAAACATTAAAATCGATATTTTGAAAAAAATAACTATAGCTATCGACGGATTTTCGTCAACGGGAAAAAGTACTTTGGCAAAACAATTAGCAAAAGAGTTGGAATATGTATATGTAGATACTGGTGCAATGTACCGCGCCGTAGCACTTTATGCTATGAAAAACGGATATATAAATGCAGATTCTTTTGATAAAGAAAAATTGGTTGCTAGTTTACCTTCAATACAATTGGTATTTCAATTTAATGCCGAATTGGGTTTTGGAGAAATGTTTTTGAATGGCGAAAATGTAGAAAAAGAGATTAGAACAATCGAGGTTTCTAGTTTTGTGAGCAAAGTTGCCGAAGTTTCTCAAGTGCGTTCTAAATTAGTAGAGCAACAACAAGAAATGGGAAAAAATAAAGGTATCGTTATGGATGGTAGGGATATAGGGACTGTAGTTTTTCCTGATGCCGAACTTAAAGTATTCATGACAGCAAGTGCAAGTACACGTGCGCAAAGACGTTTTGATGAGTTGCAGCAAAAAGGAGATGATGTATCTTATGAAGAAGTCTTGAAGAATGTTGAAGAGCGTGATTATATCGATACGCACCGTGAAGATTCACCATTAGTAATCGCCGATGATGCTGTAGAGATAGATAATTCTTACCTAAATAAAGAAGAACAATTTGCAGCAGTAATGGAATTAGTGAATGATGTTGTAAAAACAGCTTAATTCTTTGCAGATTTCATTTTAAATAGTAGTTTTACCGCCTAATTTTATTTTAAAGACAATTCATCATATGGGAATTAAAAACAGATTGATTATAATGAGCTTTCTTCAGTTTTTTGTTTGGGGAGCGTGGCTTATTACAATCGGAAATTATTGGTTTGGAACTAAGAATTGGGAAGGAACTCAATTTGGTTTAGTATTCGGAACCATGGGAATTGCTTCTTTATTTATGCCAACTCTTACAGGAATTATTGCCGACAGATGGGTAAATGCCGAAAAATTATATGGAGGTTTACATATAGCATATGCTTTAGTTTTATTTGGAATAGCCCAAGTTACAACTCCAGATATTTTTATATATGTTATGCTTGCAGCAATGTGTTGCTATATGCCTACAATTGCATTGAGTAACTCCATTTCATATACTTCGCTTAAATTAAATAATAAAAATATCGTAAAAGATTTTCCACCTATTCGTGTATGGGGAACAATAGGTTTTATTGTTGCCATGTGGATTACTAATCTTAGCGGAAACAAATCGACAGAATATCAATTTTATATTGCAGGAATTGCAGCTTTAATATTAGGAGTGTATTCATTTACATTACCTAAGTGTAAGCCACAACGTTTAACTAAAGAAAATGCTTCGCTAACAGAAACATTAGGATTAGAAGCCTTTAAGTTATTTGCAAATTACAAAATGGCTTTATTTTTTGTATTTTCTATGTTTTTAGGAGGAGCTTTGCAACTTACAAATGCGTACGGAGATGTTTTTCTGGATGAATTTAAGCATTTTCCTAAATATGCCGATTCATTTGTAATTCAGTATTCTACAATTATCATGTCAATTTCTCAAGTATCAGAAACCTTGTTTATCTTGGCAATTCCATTTTTCTTAAAGCGTTTTGGTATCAAACAAGTAATGCTTATTAGTATGCTTGCTTGGGTATTGCGTTTTGGATTATTCGCTTTTGGAGATCCTGTAAATGGTTTATGGATGATTATTATGTCATGTGTAGTTTACGGAATGGCGTTTGACTTCTTTAATATTTCAGGTTCATTATTTGTTGAGAGTAATACAGATTCTAAGATACGTTCATCTGCACAAGGATTATTCATGATGATGACTAATGGAGTAGGAGCTATTCTAGGAAGTTTAACTTCAGGATGGGCAATAGATAGATTCTTTACAAAATCATTTAAAAACTCATCTGAATTGGCTGGATTTCTTCAAACGGAATCTACAAATCCTAAGATGTTAGATTTTGTAAAAAGTCATGGAAATACAGTTTCTGCTGATGGTGTTTTTGGTAGTGAAATCTTAATGAAAGACTGGCATAACATCTGGTTGTCATTTGCAGCTTATGCCTTGGTTATTGCAATTGCTTTTGCTATTTTATTTAAGCATAAACACGATCCAAAAGAATTTGAAAATATGAGTCATTAAGACTTTTTAATATATATAAAATCCCGTTTTCTAGTTATAGAAAACGGGATTTTTTATTTAGCTACATTATTTTAAAATTGTATGCTTTAACTTAACGAAGCAATCAGGTTTTCTACTTGCTTTTTTTGTTCGGCATATTTTTGTTGAAGTTCAGAACCTTCGCCCATTCGGTCGTAGTATTCCAGACCTTTGTTGGCGAAGAAAATTTTATGAAAGTTGGAGATTTCGGGTAGGTTTGGAAACAGAATATTAAAATTCATTTCGTAATAAGCCTGCCATTCTCGTTCGTTTTTGTTTAAAATGTACGGTTTCGTAGTTTTTTGGTTTACATGAACCATTTCATGAACTATAAGAGCAAGCATTAATTCTAGAGGGAATTCAAATGTGTTTTCTGGAATTCGGATGATTTGTGGCTTTCCAAAATCACCTTCGGTAGTCATTAGGATAAAACTAGGTTCGGCTTTTTCTCTAAACTCAAATCCTTTTAAGTTAGAATTCTTTAGACTATACTTTTTTAAAAGCCAATAAACAGCATTGATAACTTGTCCGTTATTATGGAAAGTATCAATTTTTAGTTTTATCTCTTCGAGTGTCATAGCCATAGAGTAAAAGTAAAGAAAATTATATTCTAGATAAACCTTTGTCAAAGTTTTAAACTTTGACAAAGGTAGGTTACGTACGCTTAGTAAGCCTAAAAGAAGGGTTAAAAACTACAAAACTTCTAATCTAGCCCCGATAGAAGTGAAAATCCTTTTGTGCCAGGGTTCGGCACAAAAGATTGTAACGGATAGCGGGACTATTGTTCCTGAAAAAAACGAATTATTCTGCTCCTGAATAATTGGCTGATAATCATCTGGATTTATTTTGTCAGTACAAATAAATGTATTAATTTTGCAAACCTTTTGGTAGAGAAGAGTTTCCATTAGGTATCAACTATTTATGTAAAACAACTTCTGTTTTTTCTATCACTTTAAGAAACTCGAGAAAAACAGAATACAAATTTTTTATCAGCATGTCTGAACAATTAAAATCACAAGAAGAGTTTTTAGCAAATTTTAACTGGCATAACTTCGAAGAAGGTATCGATGCAGTAGATGAGAAAAACTTACAAGAATTCGAAGACTTAGTATCAAAAACTTTCATCGCTACAGATCAAGAAGAAGTAGTAGAAGGTGTAGTTGTTAGAATTACAGATAGAGACGTTATCGTTGATATCAACGCAAAATCGGAAGGTGTTATTTCTTTAAACGAATTCCGTTACAACCCAAACTTAAAAGTTGGTGATAAAGTAGAAGTATTAATCGACATCCGTGAGGATAAAACAGGTCAATTAGTATTATCTCACAGAAAAGCTCGTACTATTAAATCATGGGATAGAGTTATTGCTGCAAACGAAACAGGTGAAATCGTTAATGGTTTTGTAAAATGCAGAACTAAAGGTGGTATGATCGTTGACGTTTTCGGTATTGAAGCTTTCTTACCTGGATCTCAAATTGACGTTAAGCCAATTAGAGACTACGATGTATATGTAAACAAAATGATGGAATTCAAAGTGGTAAAAATTAACCACGAATTCAAAAACGTTGTTGTATCTCATAAAGCGCTTATCGAAGCTGATATCGAAGTACAGAAAAAAGAAATCATCGGTCAATTACAAAAAGGACAAGTATTAGAAGGTGTTGTTAAAAACATTACCTCTTATGGTGTGTTCATTGACTTAGGTGGTGTTGACGGATTAATTCACATTACTGACCTTTCTTGGAGTAGAATCAACCACCCAAGTGAAGTTCTTGAATTAGACCAAAAATTAAACGTTGTAATCCTTGATTTCGATGATGAGAAAACAAGAATTCAATTAGGATTGAAACAATTAAACGCTCACCCATGGGATGCTTTAGATGCTAATTTAACTATTGGTGACAAAGTAAAAGGTAAAGTAGTTGTAATCGCTGATTACGGTGCATTTATCGAAGTTGCTGAAGGTGTTGAAGGTTTAATCCACGTTTCTGAAATGTCATGGTCTACTCATTTACGTTCTGCTCAGGATTTCGTAAAAGTTGGAGATGTTGTTGAGGCTGTTATCTTAACTTTAGATAGAGATGACCGTAAAATGTCATTAGGTATCAAACAATTGACTCAAGATCCATGGACTGATATTACTTCTAAATACCCAGTAGGTTCTAAACATACAGGTATCGTTAGAAACTTTACAAACTTTGGTATTTTCGTAGAATTAGAAGAAGGAATTGATGGATTAATCTACATTTCTGACCTTTCTTGGACTAAGAAAATCAAACACCCATCTGAATTTGTAAATGTTGGTGAAAAACTTGATGTAGTTGTATTAGAATTAGATGTTGAAGGACGTAAATTATCTTTAGGTCACAAACAAACTACTGCTAATCCTTGGGATCAATACGAAGATTCTTTCGCTGTAGGAACTATCCACAATGGTGAGATTTCTGAAATCGTTGACAAAGGAGCTACTGTAGAATTCGGAGATGATATCGTTGCTTTCATTCCTACTCGTCACCTTGAAAAAGAAGACGGAAAGAAATTGAAAAAAGGTGATACTGCTGATTTCAAAGTAATCGAATTCAACAAAGAATTCAAAAGAGTAGTTGCTTCTCACACTGCTATCTTCCGTGAAGAAGAAGAGAAAAACGTGAAAGCTGCAACTGAAAATACTTCATCTAACTCTACTACTAATGCACCAGCTGCAACTTTAGGAGATAACAATGATGTATTAGCTGCTTTAAAAGCTAAAATGGAAAAAACTGAGAAAAAATAATTCTTAGTTTCCTCTATATAGAAAGTCCCACAGCAATGTGGGACTTTTTTTTGTTTAATTTTTACAGCAAAGAGTGGAGTCAAAGAGTAGGAGCTATTTCCTGCTATCCACTATATCTTTTTATTTTTAAAGAAAAAATAAAAAGGATGTCGTTACTATCAGGGCTATAAGAATCATTTTCATTAGAATATCATTATTTAAATAATAACGTGGACTATAACTTAGGATTCTTGGTGTTTAGTAAGTAATGTGATTTATTTGGTTTATTTTAACAAAAAAAGTTGTGTTATTGTCTTAAAAAGTTATTTTTGTTCAAAAATAACTATATGAAGAAAATCTACTTTTTAATTCTAACTTTATGCATTTTTAATGGATTGAGTGCACAGGTTATTAATTTTCCTGATGCTAACTTAAAAGCAAAACTTTTAACTGCAACTAACGGAAATACTGTACCGGTTGCATCGATACAATATTTTAATCCAGGATATCCGACTTATTACAATAAGATTGATACAAATAATGATGGTGAAATTCAAATTAGTGAAGCATTATTAATTAAGTCATTAGATATCTCTAATGCAAATATTACTGATTTAACAGGCTTATCGTATTTTAGTAATTTGCATACACTTTTTTGCCATTATAATAAAATATCAAATTTATCTGAAGTTAACTCAATTCCAAGTTTAGTGCAATTTCAAATGAATAACAATACTGGTTTGAATGAAATTAATTTATCTAATTTAATTAATTTAAAAACACTTACTTGTATATCTGATAATTTAACCCTGTTAAATGTTTCGAAAAATGTAAGCTTAGAAAATATTTCTTGCCAACTTAATGAACTTACTTCATTAGATGTGTCAAATTGCCCAAATTTAAATTGGTTAGTATCTTTTTATAATAAATTAGAATTTTTAAATATTAAAAATGGCAACACCAAAAATTGGGTGAATTTATCTATTCGTAATGGGGAACGATATTTAAGATATATATGTGCAGATGAAGAAGATTTATCGTTGGTTCAAAAGGAGACTTCAAATTTACCAAATTGTCATGTAAATACTTATTGTAGTTTTACACCTGGAGGTACGTTTTATACTATTGAAGGTAGTCAAAAATTAGATTTTTTAAATGACGGTTGTGATAGTGATGATAATTTTATTCCATATTCCAAATACTTATTAACTGATGGTACTTCTACACAAACACTATTTGCAAACAATTTTGGATCCTATTATATTCCTGTGCAAGCTGGAGAATACACACTAACACCACTACTAGAAAATCCAAACTATTTTTCTATAACTCCTCAAAATATCACAGTTAATTTTTCAACGCAAACTAGTCCGTTTATTCAAAATTTCTGTGTTTCTAATTTTGACAAACATGATGTTGAAGTAATAGTTGTTCCTATTAATTCTGCCAGACCAGGATTTGACTCTAATTATAAAATCATCTATAAAAACAAAGGAAATAGAATAGAAAACGGGACAATTAATTTACAATTTAAAGATGCGGTTTTGGATTTGGTTGTTGCTAGTCCTATAGTTTCTACTCAAACTGAAGGTAACTTATCCTGGATTTTTTCTAATTTAAAACCATTTGAGACTAAAGAAATTAGTTTTACATTAAATTTAAATTCGCCAATGGAAATACCTGCAGTAAACAATGGTGATATATTAAAATTTGTAACAACAATAGCATCACAAAACGTAGACGAAACTCCAACTGATAATGCATTCACTTTAAATCAAACAGTCGTAGGTTCTTATGATCCAAACGACAAAACGTGTTTAGAGGGTTCAGTTATTACACCAAGTCTAATAGGCGAGTATGTACATTATATGATTCGTTTTGAAAATACAGGAACATATCTTGCGCAAAATATCGTTGTAAAAGATATGATTGATTTATCTAAATTTGATATTTCAACTTTAATTCCAACGAGTTCAAGTCATCCTTTTGTAACCAAAATTTCAGGAACAAACAAAGTAGAATTCATTTTTGAGAATATCAATCTTCCTTTTGATAATGCTAATAATGATGGTTATGTTGCTTTCAAAATTAAAACAAAACCAACATTAAAGGTAGGAGATTCATTTATGAACGAGGCAAATATTTATTTCGATTATAATTTTCCAATTCTAACCAATAAAGCAATTTCTACATTTCAAACAACATTAGGAACTCAGGATTTCGAGTTTTTAAATTATTTTACAGTATTTCCTAATCCTGCAAATGAGGTTTTAAATATAACCAATGCAAAGAATATCGAAGTACAATCGATTGCTGTTTATGATGTTTTAGGACAATTAGTAATTGCTATTCCAAATGCAAAGTCGGTTTCTACAATAGATGTTTCGAATCTTAGAACAGGTAATTACTTTATAAAAATAAAATCGGATAAAGGAAATTCAAGTACTAAGTTTATTAAAAAGTAATTTTTAGTTTTCCAGAATATAGAAAGTCCCACAGTAATGTGGGACTTTTTTTATGCTCAATTTTTATCACTCTGATAAAGGTCGTAGAGTTTGAAAGTTTGTCTATATAGTAACGTGGATGATATGGATTTACTAAAGCAAAGTCGTAGAGTATAACGGATTTTGTTTTAACTTTAAACTTGTCTTTCTGAGGGACGAAGAATCACCACAAGAATCACCGTTTGCTATATTAAGTTTTAGTTGACTGCCAACAATTCTGATTCCTCAGGTGTAAAATCATTTACAATTGCATAGGTTTCAATTTTAGCAATTGCCATTTCGTCCAAAATATCAACTAAATTTTTATAATTTGATTTTTTGCTTGGTTTTATAATTACAATTGGACCAATTTTTGGCTTTCCAATTGCTGCTGAATATTCCAAAATAGTTTTATTTCTATTAAAAAGTTCTTGACGGATTCCGTTCTTTCCATAATTTAATTCTTTTGGACCAGTTATCGGAGTAAATAAAAGACCGGAATAGCTAATAATTTTATCATTATCATCTAGTAAAATGGTTATAATGCGGCTCATATCTGCACCACAGTTGATAACGCGGTGCTCTTCTTCATCGAAATCTTTCTCAGGTAAGCTTAAACTCATGATTTTCGGTTTACCCAATTCAGTCGTAACCATAAAAAATATAATTAATAAAAAGGAAACACTTACCATGGCAGTTAAATCTACTTTTGCTTTCAGTTTTTTGCTTCTTACTTTTTTGTCTTTTTTATAGATTTCCATAACTAGTAGATTAAAATGAATGTATTATAAAATTAGGAGATTATCTAACTGCTAATAATTTTGATTCCTCAGGTGTAAAGTCATTTATAATTGTGTAAGTATCAATTTTAGCAATTTCCATTTCATCGAGAATATCAACTAAATTTTTATAATTAGACTTTTTACTAGGTTTAATGATTACAATTGCTCCTCTATTAGGTCTTCCAATGTTAGCTGAATATTCTAGAATAGATTTGTTTTTGTTGTACAATTCTTTACGAATTCCGTCTTTGCCATATTTTAGATCTTTAGGGCTATCCATTGACCATTCTAGGAATCCGCTATAAAATACTATTCTATCATTATCATCAAGTAAAACTGTTAGGACGCGATCCTCAATACCTTTACCACAACCACTCCAACCAGGATATTTTTCAGGTAAGCCTAAATCTATAGCTTTCGGTTTTCCCAATTCAGTTGTAACCATAAAAAATATAATTAATAAAAAAGATACGCTTACCATTGCGGTTAAATCTACACGTGCTTTTAGTTTTTTGCTTCTTACTTTTTTGTCTTTTTTATAGATTTCCATAATTGAATTTTTTTAATAAGCTAGAAGTGAGTTTATTTAGGTTTTTTGGTTGTTTATTTGTTATAAATATAATAATTTTTGAATATGATTGCGAAATAAGTTGATTTGTTTTTATGTATTGCTATTTCAAAACAAGACATAAATAACAAAGTCCCACAGTAATGCGGGACTTTGCTTTTATTTAATTTTATTACTCTGAAAGAAAATCATGAAATTAAAATAGTTGTCTAAATAGTAACGTAGGTAAAAACAGATTTTTAAAGTAATAGAATAAAATCCGTTTTAATCAGCGTTTTTGCTTTAACAAATCCGTGTCATCCGTGTATCATTTTTCGCAAACATTATCTCATAGTTACTTTTTTAGTTAGAGTAAATTTACCGTTAAAGTAATATTCGTTTTCAATAACTTAGATATCGGACAAATTTCTTTGGCTTTTAATGCTGTTTTAGAAAACTCATCTTCGGAGATATTTGGAACTTTCCCTTTTAAATCTAAATTAATCTGAGTTATTGTACCGTCTTCAAACGTAACTGTAGCCTCTGTATGTAAATCTTCGGGTACATAACCTGCTTCTGATAGTAAGAAGCTTAATTGCATCGTAAAACAGCCAGAATGAGCTGCAGCAATCAATTCTTCAGGATTGGTGCCTACACCATTTTCAAAACGTGTTTTGAATGATAGTTGAGCATTATCTAATGTGGTACTTTGTGTACTAATAGTTCCTTTTCCTTCCATTCCAGTACCTTTCCAGTTGGCATGTGCTTTTCTAGTAAATTTCATCTTTTTTGAATTTAATGGGTTTAATAATAATTGTAACAATTAAGTTAATTGGATTATGTATATTATTTTGAATTTCAGGCAATTGAATTCTCAAATGTAATCAAATTTTGCGGAAGCATTAAATGTTAGTTTTACTTCCTAATAAATGGAACTAACATTGGTACTTTTTTTTGATAATTTTTATATTCTTCTCCAAATAACTCTCGAAGATCTTTTTCTTCCAGAAATTTTACCGCAATAAAAATATAAATGGTTGTAGTTAGTGCAAACACTAAGTGTCCGATTGTCATTACAGGCGTAGCCCAAAATGCAATTAAAAATCCCAACATAATCGGGTGTCTTACGATTTTGTATAAATGAATTACTTTGAATGTAGTACACTCGGGTTTTAGATCTTTATTTTTCATGCTTTGAGTAATTTGTTTCAATCCAAATAAATCAAAGTGATTAATTATAAAGGTAGAAAGTAATGCGATAATCCATCCTAAGAAATAAATGCCATTTATAATCATGGCTGCAGTTTCATTCTCAATTTTCCAGACTATAGCCTGCATTGGTCGCCATTGCCAGTATATTAATAGTAGTGCTGAACTTGAAAGTAGTACATAGGTGCTACGTTCGATTACGGGATTAACAATATTTGTCCACCATTTTTTGAATGCTGGTCTGGCCATTACACTATGTTGCAGTGCGAATAAGCTTAACAAGAGTACATTAATGAGAAGTGCTTGTGTAAAGGTTGTTTCAGTTCCTGTGTCGATTGATTTAGGAACTATAAAATTGCCTATAAATCCTATTGCATAAAGAAAAGCGATGAGAAATAGAAGATAAGCAAATACTCCATAAAGAAAAGTGATTAATTTTATCATAGTTGTAGGTTTTATGATGATGATTAATTTAAAAAAGGTTGTTTTGTTCTTTTGAATTTGGAGGAAGGAGTAACAATTGTAAGAAGTGAATTTAGATTGTATTATTCTGAATTTTAAACAATTGTAATCTCAAATATAATAAAAATTTGTTTAAGTTTTATGTACTTGTTTTACTTTTGTGTAAACAAAAAGAGTGATAAAATTAATTATCACTCTTTTTTATTTTGTTGTGCTGGGGAGTACAACAGTAGGCTTCAATTACTTTACTATCATTTTTTTGACAATTCCTTCAGAGGTTTTTACAAAATAAATACCTGTTGTAAGTTGAGATGTATTAATAGTTTGTGCATTTTTTGTAGTTAAAACATTTTTGCCATTTATATCAAAAACCTGAATATCGGCAGTTCTGTTAAAATATACAATTCCTTTTTGGGATGGATTTGGAAACAATGCAAAAGTAGGTGTGCTGTCCGAAACAAAATCGGGAGCGGATAAGCTTTTAGCATTTACCTCAAAGATGGTAATCGTACCACTTATTTCATTGGCTACAAGTATATATCCTTTTCCTGTAGGGCTATTTTCGGGAGCAATATAGGTAATACCTTCAGGTCCGTGATCTCCAGCATATGCCGATGTGCTACGGCTATTTTTATATTCTACAAACTTCGCATTATTTGGGTCAGTCACATTATATACCATAACACCACCTACGCGTTCTAATGATATGAAAGCAAAAGTTTCGCTTCCGATTTTTGCAGTTGTTATACCTTCTGGTTCTGGACCTTTAGCACGACTTCTTGCTTTAGCAGTATTACTTTCGTGATCAGCATTAAAGAGTGATGGTAAATTTGCTGCAGTGTACATTTCGAAGTCATCTCCGCTATCAAAAACAATTTGTTTGGTAGTTGCATTAAAAATAGAAAAAGAACGTCCTCCAAGGCAATTAACCTCTTCAAAATCGGCATTGCCATCTAAATTCCCATTTAGATTTGTAGTTCTAAAACGACCCAAATTATACGATTGTTTTAAAACGGCTGCATTAGGAAAAATAGTCGCATCAAGATTGGTTGCGCCTACAGTTGTTCTTTCTACAAAACCGGTATATTCTTTTTCGTCACCTTCATTTGCAGTAACCAAGTATGTATTTGCTCCAACAGTATAATTGGCAACGCCATCAGGAAGATAAAAGGCTTTTATAGGCCAATTGGCAATTAAAACTTCACCGTTGTTATCAGATACATCAAATCCGTTTCCAGGAATACTGATGTCTTTTGTTCCTAATGCCCAAATATCAATTATAGTATTGTTGGTTAAATCAATCTCGGCAATAGCATTATTTTCTTGCAAAGTTACCCATGCCTTTTTAGAGTCGGAATTTATAGTAACATATTCTGGTTCTAAATCCTGAGATAGTGTACTGGTTAGTTTTAGTTTTCGAACGCCAGACGCAATTAAAGCAGCTTCCTGAGCATTATAAGCTGTAAAGAGTAAAGTGGTAACATTCGATTGATTTAAAGCAGCAATTCCGCCAGAAATATCGATAATACTTACAGAGCCTTCGGGGTCAACAGTGTAATCAAGATTTGGTTGTCCTTCATTAGCAGTCATAACCTTTTTTCCGTCTGGCGAAAATGTAATCATATCGGGTAAAGCGCCCACAGTTACTTGTTTCTGGAAAGCACCATCAGTATCAAAAAATACAACCGAACCATTTAGCGCTTCATTTGTATTTGGAGATGCAACAGCTACAATTCCATTTTTTACAACTACACTTGTTACGCCACCATATACGTTCATATCTATAGATTTTATCACTTTGGGAGATGTAGGATCACTAAAGTTTATTACATCTAGGAATCCTGCAACGGCACTCGTAGTAAACAATCGTTGAGAATCTTTATCATGAACAACAATCTCGCAGGTACTAGTATTGCTCCCAGATGGATCAAAACTGCCTATGTAATTTAGTTCGATTTCTTTGTTAGGAACTGGAGCTAAACGGTCATTATCTTTTATGTAAATTGTAGCTGTAGGTGTTCCTGTAATTGCAAAACCAACAGGATTTTCTAAACTTAGTACAAAATATTCCGCTTGTTGTTCTTCTAGATTATCATCGATAATAGGAATTGTAATAGTTTGTGTTAAAGCGCTTGAATTGGTAAAATGCAAGGTTTGTGTACTTAATGTAAAATCATTCGCGTCTGCGGTACTAAAAGGAGCTCCTTTTACAACTAAATCTACAGAACCAATTATTGGACTTCCTAAATTGATTACAAAATTTAAGTTTCCTGCATTTTCGTTTACAGTAACAAAGTTTGATGCAAATGAAACAGTTGGACTAGCTGTTGTAAACGTTGATGATTGTGTTGTAGTAATTGCATTGTTACTTAAATCTTCGATAGTATTTGGTAATAATGCTAGATAATATGTTTGATTATTTGTCAATGTTTGTGAAGGTACAATTGTAATAACTTTATCATTTATTGTTGCAGTAAAAGGTACCAAAGCGCCAGTTGCATTATTTAAACGTAATTCTAGCAAAGCAGCTACATTAGTGTTATCGATACTATTATCATTAATTAAGCGGATACTTTCGTTAAAAGTAATAGTAGGATTAACTGTAGTGCTAATGGCTGTACTTGCGTTTACGGGTAAAATAGTTGCAATTGGAGCGCTTATATCTCCGCCACTATTAGGAATTCCTTCTGTTGTGAAATTATCAAAACGATTGTTTCCGCCAGTTCCACCTGGACCTTGAACAAATTCGACTTTTACTTTAAAATTCGGATTGTTGTTTGCACCCGTAATTGTTGTAAAATCTAAAGTTGCTAATGCCGGATCGCCATTATTTGGAGTAACGGGAATAAACGAAGTATATGTATTTCCGTCTAGAGAGTAGAACCAGTTTTGAGTTCCTGCCCCTTGTGCAGAGCGGCGTGTAGCAAATTTTACAATTATATTTTTATAGCCTGTGGTTGGTAAGGCAAATATAAGTGCGCCACCTATAGGATTGCTAAAACGGAGGTGAGTTCCAGAAACTTCGCTATTACGAGAGTTTAGATTTAAAAGGTCGAAATTTTGACCTGTTCCTCCATTAAATTCAATAAAACTTGTTCCTCCCGCAATGGCAGTTATTGTAGTTCCGGGAACTAGAGCAACATTAGGCGTTGTTATAGTCGCTAGAGATGCGGGATTATTAAAAGACCAATAATTAATTAGTGTTTGACTCCAAGAGAAAGAAGAGGTTAGGAGTAAGAAAGAGTAAAGTAATTTTTTTGTGTAAAGTTTTCTCATAGTTTGTAGTTTAATGGTAGACTACAAACATCACTTAAAACTGTTATAATAAGATTAATATAAAAACAAGGAATAATTAAATCAATACACTAAACGTTTACAAAAGGTTATGATTTGTAATTGTTATTCAGACGATTATGGTTTTATTGAATAAAAAAATGGTTTGAAAGTTTTTACACTCTCAAACCATCTTTTATGTATATGGGAAATATTAAATTGCGGTTACAATAGCAACAAAATCATCTGCTTTTAATGCAGCTCCACCGATAAGCCCACCGTCTACATCAGCTTTAGAGAATATTTCTTTTGCATTTTCTGGTTTTACACTTCCTCCGTATAAAATAGAAACTTCTTCAGCAATCTCTTTTCCAAAAGCTTTACGAACAGTTTCTCTAATAAATTCATGCATTTCTTGTGCTTGCTCTGGCGAAGCAGTTTCTCCAGTTCCGATAGCCCAAACAGGTTCGTAAGCCAGGATAACATTAGCCCAAGATTCTTTTTCTATCTGAAACAAACCATCAGTTAATTGGTTTTCAACCACATTAAAATGATTTCCTGTTTGACGGTCTTTTAATTCTTCACCAAAACAGAAGATAACTGTTAACTCATGTTTTAAAGCAGTATCTACTTTATTAGCAATTAGAGCATCAGTTTCTTTAAAAATAGCTCTACGCTCAGAGTGTCCAAGAATAACGTAGTTTACACCAACGCTTTTTAGCATATCTGCAGAAACTTCACCTGTAAAGGCTCCGCTTTCAGCTTGGTGAACATTTTGCGCAGCAACCTCAATAGTTGTAAACTCTAAATGTGCAACTGCAGAAGCTAAGTTTACAAAAGTAGGAGCTACAATTACTTGAGCCTCACTTACAGTTGGTAATTTAGCAATTAATTCGTTTAATAAATCTTCAGTTTGTTCTGCGTTTTTATGCATTTTCCAGTTTCCTGCAACAATTTTCTTTCTCATCTCGGTTTGTTTTATTTTTATTTTTTTGAAATTTTATACTATTATTTTAAGCCTTGTAAAGTTTGATTGATTACATCAAAATCTTTTTCGATCGCACGATACAAAACAATTTTACCTTTTTTGTCTACAATGATATATCTCGGAATCCAATCTAAATCAATTGCTTTTCCAAAAACACCTTTCATACCATCATTCATCATATAATGATCGCCTTTTATTTCGTGTTTTTCAATTCCTGCTTTCCATTTATCAGCAGTTTTATCAGCCGAAAGGAATAGGTAAGATACATCTGGATTATTTGCTTGTAATTCTTTTACTTTTGGCATTGCTTTTACGCAATCTCCACACCATGAAGCCCAAACTTCGATAACCAAAGTTTTTCCTTTATACTTTTTTAAAATGTCTTTAAAAGCAACTTGACCATTATCAGTTGCTAATAATTTTTCTGATAAAGCCTCTTTAGAGAAAGCTGTTTTTTGTGCATTTGTACAAGAAAACGTAACAAAAGCAATAAGTGATAGAACTATTTGTTTCATGGTTAATTATTTTTTACCAAAGTTAAACAAACAATTCGAAAGAAAAATAGAGATTAACAAAATTTGGCAGTGTGCTTATTTTGTCACAAATTGAGAAGTTTTGGTTACAAAAAAGAAAATGAAATCGTAATAGTTACACCTCAAAACGAGTTTTTGGAGTGTTTTTTATTCAATAGATTTTATGAAGAATAAAAAAAGTTGTTTTTTTATTTAGTTAGATGATTTTTAAAAGCCAAAAAACGTCTAGGGAGCTATAAAAAATGTTCAATAAATTCTGAGTCAGAATTATATTGAACATTATGTTTTATTTTAGTTGATAATTGCCATTTGCCCATTTTTTGCAAGGCACAATCCAATCATTTAAAGCTTTATATAAAAAGCCGTGTTTTAGACCTGTATTCAATTCAATTTCTTTGAAATGATTGATTTTTAATTTAGAGGTCTCTTTTCTTTTTATGGCAGAAACTCCGTAGATATCTGATTTCTCATAGATTGTCAGGATATTTCCGCAATAATTTATATCTGGAATTTGTTGAATGTCAGCTTCTGTGAAACAGCCGATAAATACAAAGTTAACATTAGGATTTGCCAAATATGTAGAAACGTATTGTGCAAGATAACCTCCTTTAGAAGTTCCTATTACCGTTATTTTGTTTGGTTTAACACCTTTTTTTATTAGGCTATTAATTTGCTTTACTACTTTTTTAGCATAATTACCAAAATCGGTATTCTTATTTCTTATCTCGCTAAAAACGATGAAATTATCATCTTTAAAAGATTGAAGTATTTCGTTGTATTCGGCTCTTCCATATTCAGGATGTTCTGCATTTAGATCGTTTTCTTCAAGAAATTTATTATGAAAAAAGAAGATATAAGCTTGGGTTGTATCCTGTGTTTTGGCTTGACCAAAACTGAAAGAGCTAAAAAGCATCAAAAATAAAGTAAACACGAGATTGTATATTTTGTTCATTATGCTTTTGCTTTTTAAGTAAGAATGTTATTGACTTTGATATTAAAAACCCTATAAGTGGTGTAAGAAATATAAGCGTGACTAATCAGTATAAAGCTTAAGTGGACTTACATCACTTATAGGGTTAATTTTTTTTGTTACAATCTAAATTTTTGTAACAAACTATAATTATTCAAATTTTATAATTTCAAATCTTTGATATCGTTGTAATGTACTTTTTGAGTAATAGTTCCATCATTTAAGATTACAATACTAGGATTTGCTCTTTCGATTGTTTTTAGCGTTATAGCATCGCAAAAGTAAAAATCAACATTAAGTTTGTATTGTTTTTTTGCTGCAGCAATTTCATCTTGTCCCGAAGCAGTCATAGCAATTACTTTATATCCTTTTGCTTTAGCTTCCTGATTTAATTTTTCTAATTTTTCCATTCCAGATGGTTCAGAACGAGTTAAATCATAAGTAACAAAAATCATAAGTTTAGGTTCTTTTAGCAATTGGTCTTTATGGTCTTCACCATCTTTTTCCATGCTAAAATCGTGAATTGGCGGTACATAACCTTCAGTGATTACCTTGTCTTTTCTGTCAACAAAAGTTGCTCCTTCCGGAATTGCCATTAAGTCTTTTTCTGTGAATTCTTTATTTACACCATTTACGTTGTAAATAAAAATCATTTCAACAACAGATTGTGGTGCTCCTTTTGGAATTTCCATTCCTTTCTCGATGTTTGTACCTACTTTATAAGGACGGAAATCTTTTATTGGTAAATGGTTTAATACCCAAACTCCCATAAAGATGCATAAAATGATGCTTATGTAAGCAACAATATTTTGAACACTTTTGCTAAATAAAGGTTTAACTAATTCTTTATTAATGAACAATATTAAGATGAAGAATAATAAAACAATATCTTTTGTAAAGGACTGCCAAGGTGTTAAATGTAATGCATCACCAAAACATCCACAGTCTTTTACCACATCAAAATAAGCAGAATAGAAAGTAAGGAAAGTAAAAAGAATAATAAGGATTAATAAACTCCAAATTGTAGCTTTAGATTTATATCCAATAAGTAACATTACACCCAAAACTACTTCTAAGATTACTAAGAATAAAGCTAGAGGTAAAGTAATTGGCTCTAGAAAAGGCATATTAAAAACTGGTTCGCTAAAATATTCTGCCAGTTTATAAGAGAATCCAACAGGGTCATTTAGTTTTATTAATCCAGAAATAATAAATAATACTCCAACAAATAATCTAGAGAATTGTGTAATTATATTTTTCATAAAAGTTTTTTTAATTTACAAATTGCAATTTATTTTTTTGTGTCCAAAGGGTTTAAGATCAATGCAAAAACAGCATAATTAATCATATCCTGATAATTAGCATCGATACCTTCAGATACTAGAGTTTTTCCTTTATTATCTTCGATTTGCTTAACGCGAAGTAGTTTTTGAAGAATTATATCGGTTAAAGAACTCACACGCATATCACGCCAAGCTTCGCCATAATCATGATTTTTGGCAAGCATTAATTCTTTGGTAAGTTTTACCTTGGCATCATATAATTCGGTAGCTTTTTCTACATCTAAATCAGGCTGATCTACAACACCTAATTCTAACTGAATTAATGCCATTATAGAATAGTTGATGATTCCGATGAATTCTCCTTTTTCATCCTCATCAACTTTACGAATTTCATTTTCTTGTAAACTTCTAATTCGTTGTGCTTTTATAAAAATTTGGTCGGTTAATGAAGGCAACCTTAATATGCGCCACGCACTACCATAGTCTTTCATTTTATTGATAAAAAGCGAACGACAAATCGCAATTACATTATCGTATTCTTGAGAAGTATTCTTCATTATTGATGTATATTTGTCTAAATTTCTTCAAAAATAGGGATAAATTTTTGAAAGAGTTTAAAGTTTCAGGTTTAAAGTTTTAAGTTGTTGAAATAGTTAATCTTGATTTCTAAGCCCAAAACTTTAAACCTGAAATAAAGAAAACATTAAATAAAATACAAAATGACAACTAACTGCAAAGGGCAACTTATTGATTTGTCAGTTCCTAAAGTAATGGGAATTTTAAATGTAACGCCAAATTCTTTTTTTGATGGCGGAAAATACGATAGCGATGAAGCTATAATAACACAAGTAGGAAAAATGCTTGCCGATGGAGCAACATTTATAGATCTTGGCGCATATTCTAGTAAACCAAGTGCCGAATTTGTTTCGGGAGAAGAAGAACTAAACCGAATTGTTCCCGTTGTAAAGCTGATTTTAGAGCATTTTCCAGACGCATTGCTCTCAATAGATACTTTTAGAAGTGAAGTGGCAGAAGCTTGTATAGAAAACGGAGCAGCAATTATCAATGATATTTCGGGAGGAAATCTAGATGATAAAATGTTTGAGGTTATAGCCAAATATAATGTTCCGTATATTTTGATGCATATGCGTGGTACGCCACAAACCATGCAAACTCTAACTGATTATGATGATATTGTAAAAGAGATGCTTTTTTATTTTTCCGAAAAAGTAGCTGAAGCGAGAAGTTTAGGCATAAATGATATCATACTAGATCCTGGTTTTGGTTTTGCCAAAACATTAGATCAAAACTATGAAGTCTTGCAAAAAATGGAATTATTCAATATCTTAGAATTACCAGTTTTGGCAGGATTTTCTAGAAAATCAATGATATATAAATATCTAAATACCAATCAGCAAGAAGCATTGAACGGAACAACAGTTTTGAACACGATTTCTCTAACAAAAGGAGCAAAAATTTTGCGTGTTCATGATGTAAAAGAAGCGATGGAATGCGTGGCTTTGTTTGAGAAATTGAACCATTGATTAGTTTACTTTGTTATTAAAAGTTTCAAAAAAGAAATACTTTCGTTATAAATGGGTTAATTGGGAATTATGAAAAAACCGAATATCTTAAACAGTTTTAATATACTTCAAAAGGTTACAATAGAAGAGAACAATGCTGTTCTATTCTATTTTGGGGACACTCCGAATTGGGGAAAAACAGAAGTTATAATAGACGCTGTAAATTCTAGCGATTTTTATGAGGTTATAGAAATAAATTTGAATTTGGATTATGAAGATTTAATTAGTTTGTATTGGAAAGTTCATCGATATGCTGGAGAAGAATTCTTCATAGAGATTGATAATGATAAAATGAAAATTTGGCAAGGTGAAATTAGTGAGTACGAGGAACAGTGGGGGAGCTTTGAGGATTTAGATGATGAAATTTTGTTTCTAAATTATAAAAAATATAATATTGAAAAAACTTCAGAAGAATGGAAAAATGATTATGAGAATCTAAGAAAAAGATATTATTCATTATATAATAAGAAAACAATACAATTAGATAGTTTTAGAGAGAAAATAAAATTAGAACTAAAAGTAAAAATTGAAAAGCATTTCGAACAATTAATTAATACAAAACGAAATTCTGATAGTTTTACACAAGAAGAGGTAAATAAAGTAATAAGTTTAGCTTTGAATGATAACAATAGTGGCGTAAGAATAGATTTGCTTACGGAATTTTTATACGATGAATTTAAAAAATGAGTAATTAATAACAAGACATATTTTCATGTCTAGTTAAATGAAAAATTAAAATATGAAATACCTTAGCTTAATCCTTGTTTGTATACTTTTTTCTTGCGGAAAAAAAGAAGATGTTTTGTTACCAAAAGCAAATGTATCTGTAGTGAAAGATGTACAAGATCATTCGCCTATTTATATCTTTTTTAGAGTAAACGGAAAAGATACTTTGGCAGAAGTGAATAGAAAGAACAGTATTATTTCGACCAATTGGCTATTTAATATTGATAAACGATTGCCTTTAAGATTGGTTGTTCCAGAAGTAGCAAAATTGCAAGAAAAGAAACGAGCTGAAAAAGCGCATAAAAACGAAAAAGCCGAAAATTATTATTCATACGCAGATAGCATCGGAAAGAATTTAGCCTTTGTACCCTTTACAGAAGTGTATTATAAACTCGAAAAGCCAAAATCGGAAGGATTAACCATATTTTTCGAAAAGAATAATAAAACGGTTAAAGTGAATAACGAAACAATTAAAAGAGAAGAATTGCTCAATTATATTGCATGTCTTGATTTTGCGGTTAAACAAAAAATGCAATTTTGTTTTGATAAGAATATGAGTTTTGAAAGCTATATTCAGGATAAAATATTGATTAATAAATTACAATCATTTGCAATGGTTATAGATGAATTTATCTATTAAAAACGAATATACTTAACTTCGTGTCAGTAAGAAATATTAAAGAAAACTTCGTAGAAATGCGAGGTTTTTTTTATGTCTTATTTTATTATAAATAAAATTGTAAGTGGTTTATTTAGTGTTTGTTAGTTGTTAGTTTTGGCGAAAATAAGATAGTTTAGAAACACACATTAAAAGTGAGAAAAATTTTTCTGTACTGATAAGAAAAACGATGAAAAATGAAAAAGTATATTTTGGTACTCATGCTTGTAATATTATATTCTTGTACATGTAGACAATTAAATCTAACTAAAAATGAAATGGAGTGGTTAGATCCATACAAAAAAGGCGATTTATTAATTTTTAAAAGTAATAAAGGAAATATTGATACTATTCTTGTTTCAGATAAAGAGGAGTTTTACACAAATGAAAAATGTCAATGGTTTACAATTGGAGATGCACAAAAGCAGGGTATAGGTATTGATCTAAAGCCCACAATATGTCATAATGAGTCTTATTGTGAAGGAAGAATATCAATGATAAAAAGTGAGGTTGATGATGAGACAGCACCATTTTTTAGAATTTTCGGTCTTGAGTTTTCTAAAAATGTAAATCAATTAATTAAACAAAAAGTTGTACTGTCGACTACAGGAAAAATTTATGATTCAGCATATTTATTTCAAGACGAGATTAATGCCAATAATTATGGTAATAATTACATGAAATTATTTTTCTGGGATAAAGAAGATGGATTAATAAAATATGAAAGTAATGAT
>NZ_JPRM01000042.1 GCF_000737695.1 Flavobacterium hydatis | reverse complement strand
TGAAATTATTTTAAAAAAAGGCTTGCAGATACGAAATCTAGCTGTATATTTGCACTCGCAATCAGATAACGATTGCAACCTAGTAAAATAGGGCGATTAGCTCAGCTGGTTCAGAGCACCTCGTTTACACCGAGGGGGTCGGGGGTTCGAACCCCTCATCGCCCACAGAAGACTCCTTACGAAATTAAGGAGTTTTTTTATGTCTTTCCTCGCTTGTACTTTAACGTTGGGTATGGATTGCTAATTTACACAATTGGCCTCGTGGCGCAACTGAATAGCGCACTTGATTACGGCTCAAGAGGTTACTGGTTTGAATCCAGTCGAGGTCACTCTTAAAAAAAAGTTAAAACGAAAGTTTTAGCTTTTTTTTTTTTTTTTTGCCTTTCCCTATCATCTATTAACTGTTATAGACATGTTCAAATATAAAACTTGCTTCAGTAAAGTTATTTACTCTATATAAATAAAGCAAGATATTATTGGATGTGTTGGCTTGGCTTGTGCTTTGAATTTTGCTTGGAAATTCAGTTATGAATTTTTATTTGTAATCTTTTATTATAAATTTACGCAACTGTAACAAAGGATAAACCGTTAGTTGGAATTCAATAAAGAATCAAAAAAAACATGAAATCAATTCAATCAATAACTTTTATTTTATTATTTATAACACAATTGGTTTTTGCACAAAGTAAGAAAGAAAAATTAGAACAACTTTTTGAATTTTACAATCAACAAAATCTATTTAACGGTTCTGTTTTTATTTCTGAAAAAGGAGAAACTTTACTAAATAAAGGTTATGGATTATCAAATGTAGATTTAAAAAAGGAAAATAAAGCTAACAGCATTTTTCAAATATACTCCATTACAAAAACTTTTACAGCAACGGTAATTTTAAAATTAGTAGAAAAAAAAAAACTTTCATTACAGGATAAACTTTCAAAGTTCTATCCAGATTATCCTGATGCAAGTACTATTTCAATTGAAAGTTTGCTAACCCATACCTCTGGAGTTTATGACTATACTAGAGGGAATGATATGAAAGACCAAACGGAAAAATCATTTATTGAATTTCAAAAAACAAAACCTTTGGATTTTCCAGTTGGAACTGATTGGAGTTATTCTAACTCGGGATATTATTTTCTGGGCTATGTAATTCAAAAAGTTACTGGAATAAGTTACGAAAAAGCAATTGAAAAATACATATTTAAACCATTGAAAATGAAGCAAAGTGGTTTTGCTTTTAAAAATCTAAAAAGTGAAAATAAAGCCACTGGCTATGAGATTTTTTCTGAAAAAGAACAAAAACCATCGATTGTTTATGATCCACCTATGCCTTTTGCAGCTGGTGGAATATACTCAACTGTTGAAGACTTAAACAAATATTACAATGGACTAAAAAATTACAAAATTATCTCCAAAAAAAGTTTAGAAAAAGCATATACACCTTTCAAAAAAAATTATGGTTATGGCTGGATTACAATGCGAATGTTTGGAAAAATGACAGTTGGTCATAGTGGTTATGGAGCTGGTTTTTGTAGCAATTTTGTTCAAATTCCCGAAGATGATATCTGCATTATACTGCTTACAAATACAGAAAGAGGTCTAGACACTGCTACTTATGCTATTATAAAAACTTTGTATAATTTGTATAATAAAGATTATAAAATTCCAATTGTAGCCAACATGAGCTCAGAAACTTTAAAGCAATATGAGGGAGCTTATGAAGTAGAAAACAATTTTGTAATTTACCTTACAGTTGAAAACAATAAATTAAAACTGCAAAGTGGAAACGGACCCACAACTATTCTATATCCTGTAAAAGAAAATTTATTTTACGCTGAAGAATTAATGGGTGATGTAATTTTTGAAAGAAACAAGACTTCACAAATAGAGTCATTAAGTTTTCATGTAGGAAATCAACTAAAAAAAGCAACAAAAATATTTCCTTCTTGGGGAATTGTAGGAACTGCCACAGAAAAAGGCTGGGAAGGTCCTGATGCAAAACTTTTTGAAACTGAAACAAAAGGAATTTGGACAATTAAAAATGTGACTTTAAAAACAGGAGAGCTTAAATTTCGTTTTAATGACGATTGGACTTTAAATTTTGGAAAAGATATGAGCGACGGAATAATGCCAAAAGGAGATAATATAGAAATTTTAACAGGCGTTTATGATATTATTTTGGACATAACTGATTACGAAAAACCAAAATACAAAATTTTCAAGAAAAGTTAAAAAATAACCTACAATAGCTAAGGGATTCGTTGCCGTGCGTAGCACGAACAATGATGGACTTGATACTATTTTTGCCATAAAAAAACACATAGTCCCAATAGCTATCGGTGTAGACAAAGAATTACAAAGTTTAATTAAATAGTTTTTAGAACTTTACAGTTAAATCAGGCTATCGCAGAAAAAAACTTTGAAATTATTTTAAAAAAACGCTTGCCAATACGAAATCTAGCTGTATGTTTGCACTCGCAATCAGATAACGATAGCAACCTAGTAAAATAGGGCGATTAGCTCAGCTGGTTCAGAGCACCTCGTTTACACCGAGGGGGTCGGGGGTTCGAACCCCTCATCGCCCACAGAAATTTACAAACCTTCAAAGTCATTTGATTTTGGAGGTTTTTTTATTGTTCGAAAAAAATGTTCTTTTTATGTAATTCTGTGAAAATCCGAATTCAATGAAATAAAAGATTCGTAGTTCTTAAGGATTAGATCATTGCTATAAAGATTAAACTTTTGCACTCAATTAAGTGTTAATAGTATGAAGTAATTTAAAAGTTATAATTAAGTATTTATAAAGAATTGTTTCTATATTAGTAAAGAAATAATGTCTGATATATTATGAGAACAATATATGAGTTAGCACTAATTTTATAAAAATGAAAGGTTATATAATAGCAATAGTATCCCTGATTTTGATTTCTTGCAATGGTCAGCAATCGAAAAATAAAGACATAATAATAACTCAGAAGGATTTAAAAAATGAGAGAATGAAAGATTATGTTTTTTTAAAAGATATGAATGCCGATTCATACTTTCCAAAATTTCTTGTTGATAAAGTAAAGACAATACTTATTGGCCTCTGTTTTGACATCGAAAAAGGATCTCCAAAAAATCTGGCTGAACTCTATATATTAACGCATTCTGCAACAATAAAAATAAATGAATTGCAGGATGAATTTTTTGAGCATGGCAGTGAAATTGAAACCGGTGCAAGAGAATCGATTGGACAAGATTTTGATATTATTGCAAAATCTTATGGATTTAATGCGGATACAGAAGAAATAATCGCGCCTAGGGAATGGTAAAACCTGTACATATATTGAAAAAACAAAATTTATTTAAGTGTAAGTTTTTTCAAATTCTGCAAAAAAAATGGGTGGTAACTAGGTCCTAAATATCACAAAGAAACTCCTTAAGAAATTAAGGAGTTTTTTTATGTCTTTATTTCATTCATTAATCCGCAAAATCATATCGGCAATTCTCTTAGTCTCAGTATGTGAAAATATTGGTTTAAAATAGTTTATATAACTAAGAAGTTCGTTAACAGTCAAAATCTTTACATACTGAAATTCCTCTTTTGGCTTTGTGTTTGTAAAGACAATTAGATTTTTGATTGGTATTTTTTTGTCGCCCCAATGATGTCCATCTAATCGTAAATGATAATTACTTAGTTCATTATTTAGTAGATAAAATAATGCAAAGCTCGTTCTCTGAATTTGCTCTACTGGTGAACGTAAAGTCAAATTTTCCAATGATTTTTCACTCCAATTCTTTGTCTCAATAAGAAATATTCCAGATGGACCTATAAGGATATGATCAATCTGAACAGATTTTATATAATCATTTTCATTTCTATTATAGATTGCAGGTGAAAATGAAAATGCAAAGTCATTAATTAAAAAATATTCGTCTGATAGAGTTTCTAATGTTTTAACTACTTTATGCTCTCCTAGTGCACCATAAATGTAACTATTGAGTTTATCTATTGTCGTTTTTTTTCTTTCAAGCTCTGATAAAGGATATTGAGTACTTTGCTTTACTGCTTCACTAAAATGGGAAGTTATAAATTGATAGCGATTGCTTTTGACTTGATAATCTTCAACAAGTTTACTTATTGATATTTTTACTTTACTTTCAAAATTATATTCTTCGTGTTTAATTTTTCTTTTATAGTTCCAATGTCTTAAGTCATTAGCTAGTTTCTGAAAAAAATTTGTTGAAGCATTGCTAGATGATATATTGAGTTGGTGTTTCAGGCTATCAATTTCGTTTGTCAATATTTGAATTGATTGTTGCCTTTGTATTTCGATTACTGTGTCTAAATTCGGTAGATCTATGTTAAGTATATTTTTTTCTTCCTCAATCAAATTTTCGTGGTGAGAAATTAATTGTTGACGGGAAATTGTATATGATTTTTGAAAATCAATAACCTCTTTTAATGATTTAAAGTCATAGATTTTGTTTTTCTCTAAATGTAATTTTAAAGTCGTCAGTGAGCCAATCTTATTATAAGTCCTGCACATTCTGTCTGCCAGTTGTTAATTATTGGATTTCATTACTTATTATTGCCTGCGACCTAATTATTTCAGTCATAAGATGGCGTCAATACAACTTTTTTTAAGTGGTTTTGAGCTATATGATGACTTTTCTTCAAGCTAATATAAGAAATGTTTTTACTACAATTTATCATTTTTTTACGATAAATAAAAGGATTTTCATTATTGCCTCATTGATTTTTTTATAATGTAGAAAATGATTCGGAAGGACTGCTTAATTAAGAGTTTTAATTGGATAATTATGTTGTTGTATATTTTTTATAAAATCACTAAATGTGGGTATTGTTATCTGTAATAAAATCATATACGTTTGAAAGATTATTTTTACATAATTAAATTTTTGTATACCTTTAAAAATGAGTAGATTGAGATGGTTGGAGTGTAGTGCTCTTAGCTGAAAAAACTCTAAAAAAAAAGTGATAAAACAATAAGGTTATTAGAAATGTAGAAGAAAGTATCTTAAAAAGGATAATCCAAATCAATCAAAATTACTGATTGTTAATTTTAGATATCTAGTGATGTAAGAGAAATATATATGGTATTTGCGAAAAGCATTACACTAAACCAATTAATTGATTTAGATGATTATAAAGAAAACAAACTGGATGCATGATTAGGAACAAATAATTTAGCTACGATAATTTAAAAATATGTCCGATTTAAAAAAGGTGTTATCAGAAAAAGATAATACAATACAGTTTAATCCTTTTAGTCAAAATAGAGTTTATGGTTTTATGCTGCAAAATTTTGAGAATGATAAGTTAATTAGCACTATACATTATACAGTAGAAATGGCATGCATTCTAAGCTACACAAGCAATACTTTTTCTTTTGAAATAAATAGAAATCAAACTTATATTGATAATCTTGCACCTGATTTGAAGATAGATCAAATAGCTGATAGCTGTTCGCAAGCAATCTTTCCAATCAAAATAAAAGTAAGTGAAGAAGGAGAAATCATAGAAATCGCAAACCATAACGATATTAAAAAAAGATGGTTTCCTATAAAAGAAAGACTATCACAGTACTATAAAGGAAATTTAGTTCCTGAAATACTACACAAAGCAGAGTCAGTTTTAAGCAGTAAAACTTTATTAGCGGAGTCAATTTACAAAACATGGTTTTTTCATTTATACTTCAAACCAATATATACTGACTATAGTAAAGATGAATCACTAAATTACATTTGGGAATCACCTGTATTCGGAAACCAAATCATCACTTATAGTGTGCAACAGTCTATAGAAGAATATTATTCTGCAACAGATAAAATTTTCATCAACGTAGAAGGAAATTCAGTAGACAAAAGATCAATTCAAGAAGTTCTGAATCAATTTAGCTACCCTAAATCTGAAATGTCTGGAATTAAAATCAAGCCTTTAGAATCTGAAATGAAAGTACAATATAAATTGTATGGCGAAGACCGAAGCATTTTTTCGATAATTGGAACTTATAAAACGATAATTACCGACAAAAAAATAAAAAGAACTCAAATAGAAATTTATCATTTACCCGAAAATAATTCTTTCAGACCTTTATCTAAGCCTAAACAAAACAAAACCACATTTTGGCAACAAGAAGATGAACCAGTCAAAAAAAAGGTTGGTTTTTGGAGTAAGTTGTTTTAAAATAGATAAACCCCCAAGCTAAAATAAACAAACCCCTATTTATTATGTCTGAAAAACATTTTGTAGTTCAAGGAGCAACATGCCAATGTAAGTTTAGTGTTGAGCCGAAAACGGATAAACTAAAAGTAAAAACTCAATCTAAGCATTATGCAAATGATAAAGATGGAAAAGATAAACTTATTGCTTCAGATAAAGATATTGGACAAACATTAGAGAAAAACACTTTTGGTAAATGCAAAATGCAACCCAACGGAAGTGGAGATTATTTGCCGTGTAAAGCAACAATTACAAAATGGAGTGGTTTTTATGAAAAAATGATTTTATCTAATCAAGGTAAAATATTATTAGAAGACAGCAAGGGAACTTGTCCTATTGGAGGTCCAGATTGCATTTCTGTAAAAGATCATGGGCAAACATCAGAAGTGACCAAAAAAAATGTAGAGAATAGTAAACCCGAGGTGTTAAATGAAATCTTTCCAGGTGTAAATTTTGAAGATTTAGGAAATGCTGTTTTAATGATTGAGAAGTAAAATAAAAGAGATTAAATATGAGTAAAAATTTACATATTGTTCCAAAAATGCCACTTCCCAAAGATCAAAAATTTGATAAAGCAATGGGATGCTTAACATTATCTAAAGCAGGTGCTTTTACAGTCGAAATTGTACCCACAAAAAGATTCCATAAAGACGCTCCCGAAAAGTTGCCTCCCTTTAAAATGTTAACTCAAGAAGAGGTTTGGAAAATGCCTGATTGGGGTGATAGAAAGATGTATGTTGCTGATCTTGAAAAACGAAAGGCTGAGGAAGCTCAATACATCAAAGACAGAGAAGCTTATAATCAAAAAAACCTTGAAGAACTTTCTACTCTTAGTTGGTGTTGGGAAGTGGTTGGAAATGGTATAGGCAGCAGAATTTTGAATCACAACTCTGACTTTACTATAGGAATGCCCAAAGATAATGAAGAAAGCATTACTTTTCCTGAAATTCTCGTAGGGGGTGGTTTTGCATGGCTTGAAGTTTTTACTAAAAACGATCCAGCTTTAGGAGACATACCGAGTGGCATATTTGTTCGCGCTACTGGAGTCCCTCAAATCGTTAGAATAGCTTGGACGGATCTTGATTGTAACCCAATTACAAACAAAGTAAAATTTGGATCTAAAGTTCTTTTAAATATTTATACAACTCATCTTTACGGACAAGACGTAGAAATTGGATTATGGGATAAGGATACAGCAGATCCAGATGATTTGTTACCAATCTCTAATAAAAACAATTTTGATAGTGAAGTATTAATCCATAAACTACTTCCTAATGAAGTAAATAAAACTGGAATTTCGGGTGGTATAAAGATAAATGGAAAAGAAGAATCACATGTTCAAAAAATAAGAATTCCTGTTTTAGTTGATGTAAGATGGATGCTTTCGGCAGGAAGTAAGCTAAAAATTTATCCTACAGTAAAATCTAAGGAAACGGGAGAATTTTTTAAAATACCCAAAGATTGTTTTTTAGAAGTAGCTATAGATGGTGAAAAACATGAGACAGTAATAGAATCAACCAATAATCCTGCTTTTGTAGGAAAAGTAGAAACTAATATAGCAAGTTTTAGACCCTGCCGATATGATAAAATTGAATTAAAAAAACAAGACAAAGAAGGGAATACTATTCTTTTTGATTCATCAATAAATGAGCAAAGAGCAATAAAAACTTTAGCAGTAGAAATAGTAACAGGAAAGAAAGAAACTTACTTGTTAGACTTCGATTTTCAAACATTAGAGTGCGATAAGAAACCCAAGCATACTACTCAGGAAATAACAATACTTACGATTCCAAAGGAATATGAGTTGAAAATTGACCCAAGCTCTAAAGCCGAACATAAGGTTAAAAAGGAAGAAAAAGAATTAGTAAAATCAGAATCAAGTAGCAATTCCTCAGTTATGGGAATGAAAACGACAAAAAAAGAAACTGTCGCTACAGAAAAAGGCATTGTTACTGTTAGACAAAAACAAATAGAGTTTGATGCGTTTTACAACTACGATATTCCACAAGATGCTAATGCTGCTACAACTTTTTATAAAGCAATGAAATATTTTTGGCTGCCGAATTTAAGCGCAGATAAAATTCATAAAATCACAGCAATTGCCAATACCTGTGCTTTCCAACAAAATGTAAATATTGCCATATATCCTGACATTAAATGGACATTAAAATTTGGGTTTAATGTCGAAAAAGAAGATATAGAAAAACTAAACAGAAAAGGAGGAACATTTGCACCATTAAAAACGTATGAAGATAGGGCTGAAGAGAAGGATAAAGCTGACTTTGAATCAAATAAAAACAATACGGAAAAAGTCAATGAAGAGAACCTAAGGCGAAAAGAAACCTTGGACAGAGCCGGAAAATACTTTACCGATAAGTACAAGCTAAAACCAAAGAAAAAAGAAGTTGCTCCAGTAGAAAAAGGAACAAGTTTGAAAAAACTTTTAGAGATATTACAAAGAATAACGGTGTCTTTAGAAGAGGAACATTATGGCGGTGATGTTAAGAATGAATTAACGGAAGATTTTGTAAAACAACTTTATGAACAATTTAGATCTGTAACCTCATTAGTAAGAAAAGCAGTAGGGATTATAGAAGGTGATTTTGATGAAAAGAGCTATAGTCCATCGCAGGAAAAAAGTATCGATGGTTTGATGGAGAAACTCAAAAGAAAAACCGTTGAATATGAAATACTATATCCTAAATTTTCGTTTGCAGGTTCATGGTATTATGAACAATTAGATGCTAACGAATATCCTGCATTAGCAGGTAGGCAAGGATTAGGTATTGATTTGGTATTAGATGCCGCACCTCTTATAGGTGTATCAATAAAATGGGATATTTTAGAACTATTATGTCGCAGACATCCTATAGCCTATGCAATATTAAAAGCAATAGATGCATTATTATATATACTCGCAGATGATGAAAGTGCAATAAAATGTGATTTTACAGTTAGTGGCCAAATAGATACCACTGTTGATTTGCAACTTAATTGTTTAGCTGGTTTTAAGGATTTTAATGTAAAAGGGAAAAGCGCCATAGAGGCAGAAATCAAATTAGAATTATTGATTAGTAATACCTGGAAAGCATTTTCTTATGAAGTGATTGTTAAACGAGGATTTGGAGGTGGTGTAAAAGCCGGACTTGGTATTACAGATTTATTTGGAGTAGATAATGAAGGAATTTATGTTCAAAAAATACTAGAGTTCGAAGGTATTACGTTATCCTTTAGTGCTACTGGAGTATTTAAAATTGTTAAAGAAAGTGGAAACAGAAAAGCTCCAGTCATTGATGTTGGTGGAGAAATAGAAGGGGAAATCACTTTTTTAAACCATAAGTTTGAAACACCTAAAATATATTTTAATAAAATATTATCATGAAAAAAATAATTACTTTATTCTGTTTAAGTATAAGTTTATTGAGCTGCGCTCAAAAAGAAGTAAAAAAAGAAAATATTATGAGCAAAGAGAACATTCAAAAAATTGCAACTATTTATAAAGAAGTAAAATTATACGATTACAATCCTAGTTACACGCTGCACATAAATAAGGCAGGTGGTTTTAGCTATGAATTTTTAATTAACGATTATCCTGTTGATAAAAAATATGAATCAGGTACAAGAACTGGTTCTTTCCCTATTAATCCTGCATTATTAAAATCAGGAATGCAAAAAGTGACCATACGAATGACTCCCCCGGTAGATAAAAATTTTGACATGGGGAAGCTAATAGATCCTGATTATTCCGAACTTGAATTTAGAATAACTAAAGGAGATTATAAGAGAGACAAAGCTGCACAACATGTTGAAGTTTTTAAATATACCATGTCTAAACTCAAAGAAGCATTACCATACTATGAGATAAACTTGGAATTTGAAGCTAAGCTCCCTTATCAATTGAAAGGGTGGGAAAACAGCGTAGATTTAAGTAAGGAAGATAGTAAAGATCTGAAATTAGAAGTTGAAAAATTTTATAAAGAAATGATCAAAACCTATGAAGGAAAAGACATTAATACTCTAGCTGGAAATTATTATAATAGAACTCTAGAACTTCAGCAAGCAGGTTTTGAAAACAAGCCTGATGATACTCAGATAATAATAGATGAGTGGATAAAAGATTTGAATGATACAAGACCTTTTATATTTGATCAATATAAGATGAAGTTTTATGGTAATGGAAAAATGGTAGCTCTTGTCAAAACAGATAAATATTACTTGAATTTTTCCTCATTGATGAGAGAAGATGCTAATGGAAATTACACCTGTTATGGGCTTATATTGCACCGTCCACGTGCAGGAGGATCATTAGAAGTAATCAGATAAAGAGTTTAAATAATATTGTCAATTGAAAATATAAAAGGGAAACAGAAGATAATTCCAATTTGATTAATTTAATAGCACAGTCATAGAAATTGAAAGCTTTTAAAATGAGGTTATGATTTTAATAAAAAATATCGTTTTTTACATTAGTACCAATAACAAATATAAGTTGTTCGCAAAAAACAATAATAAAATAGAAAAATTTAGCCTAAAGAATATAAAATGAATTCAATAACAAAAAAACACAGCTTCTTTTTTATCACAATTTTCATTTTTAATTTGAGTTATTCTATTCTTTATTTGTTTAAGTTTTACTCTAAAGATTTTTATGAAAAAGAAGGAGCTGATATTATGAATTTATTATTTTTTCAAGTATCATCAATAATATTACTTATATTTTTTGCGATATTGAATCCTTTAAATCTATTTATCCAAACAAAAAAAGGAATAGAAAATCGAATAAAGCAAAAGAAGGAATATTTTGATATAAAGGGGTATAATATTATATCATTAAGCAACAAATTAACTCCTTTTTTAATTACTTTCCTTTTTACCTTATTCAACACATTTATAATTATTTTATTAATCTTAACTATTAGCCTTATAGGAATACCAGTTTTAGAAGTTTTAAAATTTCCATTTAGATTTGCAAGAAATTTAAATGAATCTGAATTATATTATGGTGTTTATAGTTTTTTATTTTTGAACATCGGATATATACTTTTTAATCCCAAAAAATCTGCTGAACTATATTTGTTAAAATTCAAAGTTTATATTAACTCTGGAATTGTTGCATTTTGTATATGTGCCTTTTTTATACTATTCAATATGTTTTTTTATTTTTCAGCACAAGACGTTAGTAACGATGTCTTCACTGATAAAGCTAAAATAGCATATGCAATGTTTTTTAACATTGCCTTTGTTGCTAATAATTATTTAGCCGAAAAGGGGTATTTAAAAATTGATGATTGAGCTAATAAAAAAATATAGTGCAGAAATGCTCTCTGCGCTTATCATATCTTGTGTAACTAAGCCTGCAAATTACTAGAAACGGTTGTTTCTTTATTTACTTTCGTTATATAAATTCATTTTCCAAGTTCCATTTCCGGGACGATAAAAAACGGGAATAACACCAAATAAAAAACCTAATGTTTTTTTGAATTTCCAAGTTCCAATAATTTCAGTTTCATTTTCGGATAAGGTTCCATAATAATATAATACTGGATGTTTTCCTTTAATGTTTTTTCTTTCTCCTTTAGCATCTATCTGATTATGTACAGGCATCATTTTTTTGAATGAAATTTTATTATTTACAATTTTTCCCGTAATTTCTCCAGTTTCTTCCATTCCTCCAGTTTTGATATCATCATTTACAATTCCATCAAAATTAATTCCATCAAAATTTTCAATTATAATTTCAAAATCAGTTTTTTCAAAACCAATTGCTTTTTGTATTCTTTCATTTTCAAACTTATAATAACCTTTCCAATTTCCTACCATTTTTTTATTTTAGTTTCTATTTTTGATTTAAGTCGGTTTTTGGTAAACTATACTTTTTTAAAAGTCTATCTTAATTATAAAATTTGTTTTGTCAAAATTGCGTATTTGTTTTATGCATAACCTTTTACCTAACCATTCTATAATTTGTTAATTCGATTGATTCTTATTTTTTATTTAATAGATTATCAAATTCTTCTTCTGCTTCGTCAATTCCTAATAATCTACTTTCAAAAACTCCTGTATATTCTACATTATCAATTGTAATTCTTTCAAATTCATTTTCTATAATTCTTAAATATATTTTCTTTGGTTTTTCATTTCGGGTTATTGTATAATCAATAATTTCAAATTCATTTTTAAATTTTCCTCCACTAAATTCTTGTTCAATGACAGTTTTGAAAGTTAACTTTTTTAAACTTATGAGTTTATTCTCTTTTGTGATATTTTTCCAAACTTTTTTTTCAATTTTCCCAATATTACTTTCTTCAAACTCATATTTAGTATTTTTGTCCAAATCATATTTTGAAACAGTTTTTAATATTTTGCTAAACTCGGGTAAACTTAAAAACTTATGGGTTTTGTTATTAAACACATTTCCGTGTTCATCTTCCATTTCATATTCGCTACTAATTTTTAAACAAGTTTCTGAAAATCCTGTTTCAATATCTTGGTCTTGAAGTTTTACAAAAGAACATAATACAAGGAATGAAGGAAATAGAATATTTTTTATTTTGAATTTCATAATTTATATTCTGCTTTGGAAATATTATTATTATTATTATTATTATTATTATGGTTTTTGTTTCTCGAAAGTAATGTACATCTTCTCAATTTATTGTTTTTTATGATAGGTTCAAAATATACAAACTTACTTGTCAATCTATTATAATAGGTTTAGGTAGATTTCTCCTTTAATAAAATACGTTGAAAACTCGATTCATAATGTAGTTGTCTTATCCAATTTCTATATACTCGGATTTGCCTTTGTCGTTTCCGTTTGTGAGCCATTCCCAATTTAAAGATAATTTGATTTTGTTATTTTCCGTCAACTCGATTTTTGCTATTGCTTTTCCTGCTTTCAATTGATTATCTGTTGTTAAGCATTGATAAAGCATATTTAATTCATCACCTTTTAATTCAGCAATAACTTTTCCGTACCTTATAGTTCCTCCAAAATAATCGGCAGTAACAAGATTGTCGTTTTGTTTGTAATTAAAAATAGTTTCTGTATTTACTTGGCCGTTATCGGAATTTTGAATAAGTGCAAACTTTTTATTATTAAAATTAAAGTCAATCATTTTGTTGGTTTTAGTTATATTGGTAGTTGCTAAATTTACTGTTAGGTCGTTTATGACTGCAGCAGGTTTTTATTTTTTAATTGTATTTTGATAATCTGATAAGGATTTCCATATTAGCTCTATTTCTGGCCAAACATTAGCGGTAAAATCTGTATCAGTATTTACTAGAACGATTGTACCTGTTTTTGTTATAGGATTAAAGTACATGGCTGTAAATACTCCTGGATCAGAACCGTTATGACCAATCAGATCATTTTTGATGTTTAGAAAAGAATCACGAAATTCAATAAAAACGCCATATTCTTCTTTTTTTCCATCGCTGGAAAATGTTTGTTTCTCGAAGAGTTTCTTGTAACTTCCTTTCTTTAAAAGTTTTCCTTTTCCTTCATATCCTTTTATGAGTTCTGTTAAAAATAACCCTAAGTCCTTGCTCGATGTTAGAAATCCACCGTCAGGATATGTTATAAGCGAATACTCGGCAATCATTTTATCTTTGTTGGCAAATAATCTCGAACGTTTACTAACATCGATATCTTTTGATGACCAACCAGAGGAATTCATTTTTAAAGGTTTTAAGATATTTTCTTTTGTAAATGAAGCATAATCTTGTCCCGTTGCAGATTCTATTACTAAAGCGCAAAGAGCAGCAGCTATATTCGAATATTCTCGCTTTTCTCCCGGTTCACTATTTAAAAATGTGTTTTTTGAATACCATTTTCCATTTTCAGTAAGACTATTTTGCATGAAATCTAATAATGGAATATAGCTTTCGGGTTTATTGAAGTAGTCGTAAACACCTTCATTTTCATCATGTTTACTTTTTGTCAAAACATACGATTTTGCATAGACTTCATCAAGATCAGTAATTGAAGATGTATGATAAGCCAAATGTTTTATTAAGATTGGAATTTCAGGATGATTTGGATTGACAATCTTGAATGGCAAGTATTTATTAATCGGGTCGTTTATATTTAACTTTCCTAATTCTTGTGCTTTAAATAAAGATATTCCTATTAGTGTTTTTGATATTGAAGCTATGTTTTGAATTGTATTTGATGTGTATGCCTTTTTTTGCTCTATATCTGTAAATCCAAAACCTTTATCATAAATTAATCCCTTTTCATTTACTACGGAAACTGAAAACCCAATTATGGCCCCTTTTTTATAAGCTAAATTTAAGTTTTTGGTTAGTGTATCATTTTTTGAAATATTATTTTTTTCGGTTATTCGATCAGTTTCATTTTTTTGTTTAAATGAAAAGATTAGTATTGAAAGTAAAAGGATTAAGAATGTTTTTTTCATTGTTTGTTATATTATTATAAAGATAACGGTTCAATTGTTTTACGTTTCTCGCTCTGTAAAGACTTGAAATTTCGTATTGACTAAGATAGAAAAATAGATTAAAAGTTAAGAGTTCAAAAAAAATAAAAAGTATATTGGTACAAGCATAAAGTCAGGAGACTTCAGTTTTACTTTAGAAAAAACTTAATTCACATGAAATATTTGTTTCTCACTATCATATGTTTTCTGATTATATCTTGTAAGAATGATGAAGATGTAAAAATTATTAATCAAGATTTAATGCTAGAAGTAGAATCTTTTATTAAAAAAGTCGACAATAATCCTCCTTGTAATTCTAATAATATAATAATTGAAATTTTTAAAAATAAAATTATTATAAGTAATTCAGAACCTGTTTTTGCAAGCTCTTTTTTAGGTTTAACTACTATAAAAAACAGTAAAATTTATTTTTATTCATCTGCGGATTACTCCAATTTTATTATAGCCACAAAAGAATCATCAAAAATTATAAATATTGATGGTAATACTAATGATAATTGCGACCCACCTATGGATATCATATTGTTAATTGATAAAAATGACAGAAATAAATTGTATAATCTACCTCCTCCAAATTTGGAAATCTCAAAAAAAGATGGTGTATAAATCCAACCAACTATTTAAGTTTTATTTACATGTCTTTTTTCTTCAAACATCTTCCTCTCGGCTGGTCACCTTCATGGAGTACAACTTCGGAATGTAGGAACTGTGCGGCTTCAGCTGAATCTTTTACCTTGATAGCACTGCGTTCTAGCATTTCGGCCTCATAATCATTTAAGGCACTTTTTCTAATTCCGGCTTTTCTCCATTGAGATAAAGGTCTGCATTCTTTTGTGATTCCTCTGGCGAGTGATAATGCATCTAGTAGCGCCTGATTTGCCCCTTGTCCTTTAAACGGACTCATTGGGTGAGCAGCATCTCCTATAAGAGTTACTTGCTGTCCTTTTTGTAGCATTTCGGCTTTGAGTAATTCTCTGTCATAAACAGGATAACCTGAAATTTGAGCTTCTTGAGTTGCGGCTACTATCTGAGGGATAGGGGCGTGCCACTGTGTTCTGCGGCAGGCTTCTTCTTTGAGGGCTTGAGTACCTAGGGCACTTAATGCTTTGGCTTCTTCTTCGGGCATTGGGAAGCTAAGTTGCCACATAACCGAATCTGATGTATAAGGCATGATATAAATTCGCTCATTGCCATTGGCAGTTTGAAATACTGTAGCAGAGTCTAATAACGTACTATCAAGGCCTTCGAGAGCGCTTAATGGGCAAATACCTAATATTACAATACAATCTAAATAGCGCAGAGGAGTAGTATCATCGCCAATTAGCGATTTACGTACTAAACTACGAATTCCATCGGCTCCAACTACAAGATCTGCCTTTGCGGTTTTTATCTTCTCGTTTACCTGAAAGCTTAAATCAACAGTTCCGTCTTCAGATTCTTTAAAATCTATTAATTGGTGTCCCCATTGTACCACATCCTGCTTACCTAGTTGCTCAAGTAGCTCTAAGCGCAAAGATTGGCGTGCAATATGTATATTTGATCGTTTGGGAGATGTTTTTACATCAGATTGTATCCATTTTCTAACTCCCCATTCGCCAATTACTTTTCCTTCAGTAGTATGAACGAGATGCCTTGTTGAAACTACGCCATCTTTTAGTTTGAAAATACCCAATCCTTCGATGGCTTTACTAGCTTGTTGTAAAGTGAGTCCGTAGCCCTGAGATCTTGCGGAGAAGTCTTTATCGCGTTCGTAAAGAGTAAAAGGGATTCCGCGGTGTAAGCAAGCTACAGCCAGAGCAACTCCGCCTATACCAGCACCAATAATGGCAACGTGTGGATAATTTTCTTTATCTACAGTAGGAGGACTAGCAGCATGTACCAATCCAGATCCGTGACAGATAGGGCAGGAGTATAAATTTCCTTTAGGTTGAATTGGAGCAGTTCCTTCGCCTTTGTTTTTTTCAAATTGATCGAGTGCCATTTGGTATTGGAGTCGGGCTTTCTTGCTGATTCTTCTGCTTTTTTTGCCACGTCCTTGGCATTCCTGGCAAATAGTCCAGCTTACCTCTTCATTTTCTCCTTTTTCCACTTCCTCTTTTTTCAATTAATGATGACTTTGTTCTGTATGCAAAAATAAGAGTTATAAATCTATGTCTAACCATTTATTTCTCTTGATTGAGTCAAATCTATCTGGGCTTCTTGCATATTTTTGAGTTTATTTACTACATCTTTTTTGTGCTTTCAGAAGTACTCCTTAATTATTAAGAACGTTTTTTATCCGTTACTTTTTTTATTTATATTATTCTTTATCAAAAGAAAAGCAAATACAAAAAATACTATCAGATATAAAATAGATAATCCAAGTTTTTCAAATCTTAGGGTTTCAAAATTAAACTCGTTATAAATTCCTTTTCCTAAAACCAGCATAAAAATTATGTACATAAAGTTCTTCATATAATGTTTATTATTTAATGTTTAATAATTTCGTTTTATTCTATCCGTTTGCTGTTTTACTTTGAACCGATTTTTAATAGTTCGCTATAGATATCATTTAAAAACTTTTGCTGACTAGCATCTTCCTTAAAATAGCGTTGGTAGTTTACACTACAACTCTCTACATCGGAGATGTTTTTTGTATTGAAAGACCAATCATCTGTGTTTTTGACTGTTATTCCTAAATCATTACTACAACTTTGCCACAGTTCAGAGAATTTAGTTTTTTTATCATTACTTAATTTATCAAAGTCAGCATTAACGGTAAAACCTTTCATTTCTGAATTAAAAAATTTGTCAATTGAAGTTACAGGAACTCCACCCCAATTTAATGGTTTCCCAGTTGGAAATTCTATCGTTATAAGATTTTCCTCGTTCATTATTTTATCTTGTTTATCTTCTTTAAAGTACTGTTCTTCATAAACTAGTTTTGTTCCTACTGGAACTACTATTTTCTTAACGACCAATGGTTTTGTCGTAATAAAATAAGGATAATGTGGCGAAGAATTTCCGCCTGTAGGACTCATATTTCCGATGCAACCCGTTAAAAAGAATAAGATGAATAAAGCAGAATAGGGTTTAAAATATTTCATAAGTACTGTTTTTAATTTTTTTTTAATCTCCTCCGCATCCGCTACAACCACTTCCGCAACCACTGCAACCGCTACTACAACCACTGTCAAAACTAGAAGAGTAATCATCAAAACTCCAGGAAGTACTGCAACCACTTGCTCCGTCATTTGTATTAGTTTGATTAATTTGGATTGCTAAATCTTTATCAATTTGATTTAATAGTTCGTAATTAAGATTTACTAACAGAAATATATTTGCTCCAATTATTTTTATTAGTTCAATTGCTTTCTGATTTTCGATGTTTTCGATGTCCGAAAGCTGATTTCCTGCGTCTTGAATTTCTTTTTTAACCTTTTGTTTTAATTCCTTCCCATATTCTGTAAAACTGTACCCATAAAAAAATTGTTGAAAGATGTTTTGAGTAAAGCATTTTTTCAGTGTTGGAGTTTGTATTATATCATTTTTTAAATCCTGTATTGTTATCGATTTTTGATAAGCAATTTTAACCAAATTTGTAAACAATATTTCAACGGTATTATCTGTTCCAAAAGTAGATAGAAATAGTCTTTCGTGATTTTTAGAATCATAGTGTCTATAGTTTTGTCCTATGCCAACATATTTATAGACTCTCACTTTTTCTCTAACATGAAACTGTCTTTCTACTTCAAAGGTTTTTAAAACTTGCTTAAATAATAAATCTATGAAAGTTATTTTTAAAAGTTCTTGCTGAGTTACATTTTCTTTAGTTAATATTAATATCTCTGCAGGGGTTAGTTCAGATAAATATTTCATTTAAAATGGTTTTTTTATAATCCAGTTTCTATCTCGATTTATTCTTTCAAAGTTAATTTCGGTAAATCTTATTTCGCTTGACGGCCAAATATCTCTTGGCAATTCGACTTTGAAAATTTCAAGATATAATTCTTTGGTTTTTTCGTAATAATTGGTGTATTTGCTTTTCTCGGTATCACCGCCTTTTGTAGGCCCGTGATGAATTCTTCTTTTGATGGTGTTTTCGCAAAAATCTTCCCAATAGGATTGCGTGTAGAGTAGGTGTAAGTGCCAAACCTGGTCAACTTGATCCGATGGAGTTAATGGATGGTTTGCAATGGTTAAGAGAAAAATGAATTTTTTGTATTCTAAAATCGCTCGGATAGAATATTCGATTGTCCAGCCATTTTCTCTGGCAAGTCTATCTGTAAAACTAAAAGAAATGTCAGGATCATCGAGCTCAAAATTTTTAATTTCATTCCACAATCTTACTTGTTCGGTATTCATATTTTTATTTAAATATACTAATTTTTGGTTACTATAAAACGACAGTTAATTTGTTTATAGAGAATCAAAAGTAGTATTATTACTTCTTTTTCCCGATTAATCTCAAAGTAAATTTTATGGTGTCATCTTCATTATTTATGAACTCGTCTAAAGTTTGCGATTTGTAAATATCAGGTATAATTCCTCTTCCAAATTTTTGATTCTTTTTCTTAATCACATCTTGTTCTAGATTTACAATAGAAAACGTAGTTGTGATTTTTGAGTTTGGTAATTGATATTCCATAGGAATGTGTCCGTTATGTCCAAAATAACCTCCCATTGTTTCCTGCCCAATAATTGTTGCAGTAGTATTACCGGCAACTAAGGCTGCAAAAAGGGAACCCGCAGAAGCGATTCGCTCGCTAATCAGGAGGTATATTTTTCCTTTAAAAGCATTTTGGTTAGGTTCTATAGGTTTATTGAAACTTTCGGTTTGATAATACTTTCCATTTACTAAAACAGGAAATTCCTCAATCATTTCTTTTTCAAATTCTTGTCTTGCTTTCTCTTCTTCTTTCGGGTCTTCTTCTTCAGGAACTAAATATTTAGGGTACGGAATTTTATTAAAACTTACATAAGCGGATTTATTTTCTCTAAATTTTTTATTAGCAAGATAAGAGAACAGTAATATATCATTAGGATCAGTTCCGCCACCATTAGTCCTAACATCAATGATTAAATGATCTATTTTATCTTTATTTAATTTGCTAAAGCAGCTATCCAAATAATTTTTATAAACGATATGTTCAGGATCTTTGCTATTTCGTCCTATTGCAAAAGTGTTTACCGTTAGGAGGGCAGTTTTGTTGTTTATTAATTCAAATTTGTATTTATCCTTTTTAATACTGGTATAATAAAGGCTATCTATAGATTTTGAATGGCGATTAAGAAATGCTTCGGATTTAATTTTATCCGAAACACTTTTAATCGTTATGGTTTTAATTTCTGTTTTATAAGGTTCAGAATAATCTACTTTAAAATCTGCTGCAGGACCAAATTCATATTTATAATATCTAGAGAATGCAGCATTAATACCTATAGTTTTACCCGAAATATTGTATCCATCGGTTGTATAATATCTCTTTAATTTTTTTAAAATAGTTTCGATAGCAACATCATTTATTTTATGAATTTTTGATGCTAATGGAATTTCAAAATGACTGGTATTTACAACTAAGTTATTCTGAATTAATTTAAGTGGAATAGGAAAATACCCATCGGATGAAATAAAGTCTTTTTTTGCATCGGCAGGTAAATTGGTTTCATTATGCACGCTTCCTTCAAAATCGGTTAGTAGACAAATGATTCTATAAAATTCAATGGTATTTAATGGTTTTTTAATTTCATTATTTTCCCATGTATAAATGCTATCTATTTGAGCTTTTGTTCTGTATTTATAGAGCCCAGAATTTGCAGATTCGCGTATGTTTCTAAAAGTTGTTAAATCCTCGGTTAATTTTTCGGGTGTAAGTATTTCAATTTGCGAAAATGCAAATTGACAATTAATCAGGATAATAAGTATTAGCTTTTTAGTCATTTTTTTATTTTGATATTCTACAACCTTTCTAATTCTAAAGTGATTTTACAATCTATTTATGCTTTTAGTAAATCATTCAGAACCTTTTTTCCGTTTTCGTTATTAGGATTTAATTCAACAGATTTTTGATACATCTTGATGGCTTCTACCTTTTTGCCACATTGTAGTAATGCTTCTCCATAACTATCATGAATATTCCAGCTCTCTGGGAATAGTAATGATGCAGTTTTAAATGTTTGTAATGCATTTTCTTTTTTCTGTTGTCTAAGAAACTCATACCCTAATCGATTAAAATCTCTTTCGTTTGCTTCAAAACTTTTAGGATTTTTTAAATATTCATCAATCAATTGATTTGCTTTTTCTTTATTTCCATTTTCTAGTAAATTGCCCTAGGTTCTCGAAAGATTTTGTGTAGGAATCGTATAAGGTTTATTATTGATTAATTGCAAGGCAGCATTAGCAATAGCAAATACAGGGCAGTTTCCTGTATTAGATAAAAGTATTACTGTTTGATTCTTAGTAATATTATATGCCAGAATACTGGTAAGACCTGTAATAGATCCGTCGTGGAAAACTATTTTTCCTTGGCTTTCATCAGTGTACATTTCCCATCCTAAGCCGTAACTAGCTTCTTTTCCATCTATAGTATAAGTTACTTTTTTTCCGTCATTGAGTATTGTAGCTGTAAGAGCTTCTTCTAGTTCTGTTTTGCCTAAAATCTGATGGGTAAATAACGCATTTTGATATTTTTGCAAGTCCAAAGCTGTGCTTACGATTCCTCCATTTCCATAAAAATTACTTTTTTCGAATATAAAGAAAGGCTCTTTTAAGGTATTTGAATTTACATAATCGGTTGAATATGAATTGGGATAGATATGTAATTCGACCTGATTTGGGTTTTTTATCTTTCTGTTAATCGGAACAAATGAATCTTTCATTTTTGCAGGACCAAAAATATTTTGTTCTAAATAACTAGCATAACTTATCCCTGATATTTTTTCGATAATTAGTGCAGCGATGCAAAAATTCACATTATTGTATTCCCATTTGCTTCCGGGTAAAAATGTGAGTGGCGTTTTAAAACGAATGAATGTTGGGATAATATCCTGATTTGTAATTATTTTTTCTGGTTGCTCTTTTATTACGCTATCAAACAAATTATAGTATTGTGCCAATCCAGATGTGTTATTAAGCAGTTGTTTGATGCTGATATTAGGATAAGGAAAATCGGGAAGGAATTTCTGTACGGGATCATCAATTTTAAGTTTGCCTTTTTGCTTAAGCTGTAATATAGCTGTTGCAGTAAAGGTTTTTGTTACAGAAGCAATAGGAAATAGAGAATTATCATTAAATTTTTCTTTCTTTTCGATATTAGAAAATCCATAAGTATTAGAAAAAATGGTTTTTCCTGATTTAGAAATTACAGTACTACCATTAAAAAGATTTTTTTCTGAAAGTGTTGAAAAGAAATTATCTAATTCTTGTGCCGAAACGGCGCTTATCAAGAAATTAGAGAGAAAGATAATAAAAAATATTTTTTTCATTCTATTTTAATTTTTACTGTTTGCTATTACTTTTTTCAAAAAAACATCATAATTTGTATAAAACAAATCCCTCAAATATTACTAGAATTAAGATCCTTGCAATTATTTTTACAGATAGATGTTTTTTATAATAGACTAATAATTAACAGGATTGTTACGCCTATATTTTTATTATTTTAGAATTATTGCGTTTATCTAGTTGAAAAGTGTACGAAGTCAGGAGACTTCGTACAGCTCAAGATTTTGAAGTGTATTAATTTGTTAGATTATTAATCAATAAAAGATTCATTAACCCAAGCTTTTTGTCCTAAAAATTTTCCGCAAAAGTCGTAGTGTTTTATTATTGCTTTTTCAAGATTTCTATTGTAATGAAAAATCCATATTTCATTATTTACAATTTTTACTCGTCGATATTTTATATTATCACAAGCATCGGAGGAACAAATAGCAATTGAAGTTTTCTTTAAAATTCTCTTTCCATTGCTATCAAATACTTTATCAATATGTATTATTTTTTTGTGTGGCAATTTCCAAAAAAGGAATTTTCGTTTCTTCTCAATTCTTTCGGTTTTTAATGTTACAGTAGTAACAGAACATTTGTTTTCAATATCATTTATACTATCTATAGGCGGTAATTTATGTATACCATAAACCGACGATAAAACAAACAACATGATTATTTGTATGGTGATTTTCATTTTATAATAAGTTGGCGATGTCTTATTTTATAGATTTGATAAGAGTTTCAATTGTCGATTTTTTTTGGTTCATTATTATCAGTTGGCTTTTATCGTCTAATAGAATCTTGTAAGCAAACTCTTTGTCTGCGTCAACTTTCCAATTTTTTAATTCCTTAAACTTAGTTTTTAATAGTTTTATCTTTTCAGAATTGTTTTTGGAAATAATTACCACTTTCGTTAATGATGTTTTTTGCATTTTTTCGATGCTACTTTCTGTAATTTGGTCTTCGCTTTCGGTTCTGGAGCGATAGCGGAACATTTGGTTTATGGTTTTAATATCTTTCTCGTTTTCTGTAAGTACATATCTGTAAGACATTATGTTATTAAGTTCATTTATCCAATCTGGGAAGTTTGTTTCGTATAGGCTGATGTAAGTATCAATGAAGTTTTTATCTATTGGTTTCTTTTGGTTGATATATTCTGTAACCAACGGATAAACTTGCTTTGCCATAAGGTTAATATACTTTTTATTATACCAATCTCCTGTGTCAATTTTGCCGTCTAATTTTTCATATACATATCCATTTCCTAATGCCGTTGCCAGAACTTCGTTCATAAGCTGATAGGCATAATTACTACATTTTGATTTATTTTCTTTAAAGTAAGTATTAATTGCTGTTTTTACTTCAAGCGATTGTTCGTCATAAATTATATGATAAGTTTCATGTAGCATAACACTAAATAAATCTTTGTATGATGTTAAATCGGTTTGTATGGCACTAATAAAATTGTTACAAAATGCTTGTGCAGTAAATCCTTTAGAATTAGGTAGCGGATAAAAAGCAACGTTGAAAGGAATCGTATTGTCCCAACTAGAATTATAAAATATTAATCCCGTTTGGAAATAGTTTTCTGTATGATTTTCGTTAGAATACTTTGTGAGTTCCTTAATTTGGTTTTCGAATTTTTCTTTGTTAGGATTATATATTAACTCATTATATATTGGTGTAAATTCCGAAATACTTTCGGCTAAATCACTCAGTGTTTTATTTGGAATAAAACCAATAGAACGAATTTTAAAATCTTTTAAATTGTCAGTTTCTATTAGATTTTTCTTCAAAAGATCTTCCGTTTGCATCATCTTTTTTGAGCCATAAGGATAATCATCAAATGGGAAACTATAGTAAATGTTTAATTGGTCAAATTTTGAGATTATGGTTTTATATTTCTCAACGTTATATTTTGATTTTTGAAACTCGGTCTTGAAAACATTTTCAGGATAATTTTCAGAAAGGTTTTGTAAAAAAATAAAAACAGCCAACTGTTCAGAATATTTAATATTAAATGTTGCTTTTTGTCCAAATGCTAAAGATGTCAAAAGTAAAAATGCTAGTAAAAGTCTGTTTTTCATTCTTTCGGTTGAGGTTTTTGGTTAATATATTAAGTTGTGAATAGCTCTGAACTTTATGTTTTTAGATGGTTTTGAGGTATAAATTGGATTCTGTTTAAGCGAATATAGTATATTATCGAGTATTAGTAATTTAATAGTCTATTTGATAATAAATATAATTAAACTCTGCTTTATTCAAAATATTGTTAAAGAAGCTTTGTGAAAAAGCATAAAAACCTCCATTATTTCTAATGAAGGTTTTTTTAGGTGATTAAGTTTATAGGTTTCTTATTTCATTAAGGATATATCATAAGGAATACAAAAGCAAATAAGTTTACCAGAAGTACAACTCCGTAAACGATATTCGATTTTCCTTTGCTTAATGACAACATCACGGTAAATACGGATAATGCTAATAAGACTATCGATTTTATGTCGAGCCCAAGGATAATAGGCATATCCATCATGATACAAACTGCTGCAACGCTAGGAATGGTTAATCCGATACTTGCCAATGCTGAACCTAAGGCTAAGTTTAAACTCGTTTGTAGCCTGTTTTTTCTTGCTGCTGTAATTGCAGCAATTGCTTCGGGTAACAGGATTATTGCTGCAATTACAACTCCCACTAAAGTTTTAGGAAGATGATAGCTTACAATAATGCTTTCGATAGTTGGCGAAAGGGTTTTTGCTAATAATACAACAATACCTAGGCTTACGATAAGGAAAACCAGACTTGTATAAAAGGTTTTATTATCGATTAGTATCGGTTCTGCTGCTTCTTCGTTTTCATCGGCTCCAATAGTCAGGAAATATTGACGGTATCTTGTTGTTTGCGCAAAAAGAAAAGAGGAATAAATAACAATACAGGCACCAGATGCAAAAACAAGTTGAGGTACGGAGTAATAAGATCCCTTAACACTTTCTGTGAAAGTAGGGAAGACCAATGTAAATACGATAATCGAAACTAGCGAAACCAAACCAATAGTAACAGAAGAGACTGAAAAATTCTGCTCATAATGTTTTAAACCACCAATTAAAAGACAAAGACCAATGATTCCATTAAGAATAAGCATTGTGGCAGCAAATACGGTATCTCTGGCTAATGAAGCTGCTTCTGAGCCTTCGGACATCATTAAGGACACAATAATCGAAACTTCAATAACGGTTATGGATATGGCTAAAATAATGGTTCCGTAAGGTTCTCCAACTCTTTCTGCGATTACTTCAGAATGATGTACTGCCGACATAACGCTCAGGATAAGTAGTATACTTGCAATGACTTGAAAAATACTGCTGTTGTCAACAAGTCCGCTAAAAAATAGAATCCAGGAAAGTGCTGGAATGATGATTGTCCACTGTAGTAATTGTTTCATTTTTTTTAATATAAATACGGGTAAATTAATATTCTCGCCAATAGCTTTTAATCACAAATTGGCTCTGATTTTCCGTAATATAGAACTTTTTTAGCTAAAAACGGTAAAAAACTCACATTTTCTTTGATTTTGCACTAAAAAGTGTAAGCTTAAAAATCGCTTTTTTGCAGCTAATCTCTTTAAAATCATCAGTAAAATGACCCTCAGAAATAAATTTACATTTAGGTTTTGCATGAACATAAAAAATGCGCAAAGTCAGTGACATTTGCGCATTTTTGGATCTAAACTTTTCATAAAGTGGGACTAGATGAAAAAGCTACATTTTCTCAACTTTAAGTAGTTGTTATTTCATAAATGGATATTTTGTATATATATCCACATCTTCAATTTTTCTTAATGATGGTCCTTTACTAGTAAGTATTTGTTTGCTTTCTACTATCAATTCATCTAAATCATATCCTTGTATTGTTCTTCCTAATAAAAATGAAATTGTATAATCTGTCCAATTTTCACCCTTTTTAATTGCTATTTCAGAAGCTTTTCTCATAACTTCCCAAGTTTCATTTTCGGTTAAATAACCTACCCAATAGCACCATTTTGCTAATGATACTGCTCTGCAAATATCCCATGCATAAGCAGATTTTATTTTTGTAACGTTATCTATATCTAATCCTAAACCTTTTGAAATTTCTTTTTGAATGTTGCTTAATTCCTTTGTTGATTGCAAGATAACAGGTTCGAATTCATTACTTCTCTGTAATGATAATAAACCATCCAAAGTTTCTTTGGCTTCCGTTTCGTTTGTTATTTCCCATTGTTGCTTTAAACCTCCAATATATTCATTTAAACTATTTTCAGGTTTAATTCCAAGTATTTTCTCTCCTCTATAATAAAACAAAATTCCTCCAAATGATAGTAGTCTTTTTTGTTCATCAGTTAATGGTGTGTTGGAGTGATTGTTATTAAAGTCTTCTAAAAGTTTATTATTGCGTTTTTTCATGATTGTTTTTAAAAAAATCAGGTAAGCAATAAATACAACGGCAATACCGCCAATAATAAAGTAAGTGTTTGTAGTCATAAAAATGTTTAGTATTAATTATTTTGAGGTTAATAAATTCTAGGGTTATATTATAGTTGTAAACAGGGTTAATTAGAGTTTAAGACTAATTATCATCTATTGTAGTATTGTATGTCTTTTTATATTTTTACTCTGGTTTTTAAAAAAGCTCCTTTATCATCCTCATTCCACATATCATCCCCAATTAAATAATAGTTGTCATTTTCTTTAATTATTCGGTTTTCAAAATCTTTATCTTCAGAAATAAAGGCTCTTGTCTTCGCAATTTCTTTCCATTTTTTATTATAAAAACTCCAAATAGAAATTTCATTCCACCAACCCTCATGTGTTCTGGAAAATATCATAATTTCATTACTGTTATCCCTATTAAAATCCTGTACTTTTTGAATATGCACTCCTAAACTTTCAAAATTAAAACCAGGAATTGTTTTAGAAAATGTAATAGAAACCAGATCAATAGGTTCATCATCTCTGAGGCTTACAAAAGCAGTATCTTGTATTTTATCATTATCAATATCACCAATAAGAAACTTCTTAATTTTGGTTTTACTATCCTTTGTTGTATTGCCTTTTTTTGTTTCGCATCCAAAACAAAATAACAGAAAAATTAAAAGAGTAAATTTCATATTTGTATTTGTTTGTATAAAATAATATGCAACCTGATTTTAAGAAAAATCTTCGTTTTATCGCTGACAAATATAATAAAAGACAAATATAAAAACAGGATTTTTCGTGTTATTAAAAACATTCTACATTTCATTAAGGATTTCTCGTAACTAGGGATAAATCAATATCAATTTTGTTTAGATAAGTTGAATCAAGTTCTAAATCTTTTTTGTGATATGAAAAACTTCAAACTTGTATTAAAAAATTATTGAATATAAAAAGCTTCGCAAAGTCAAGAACATTTACGAAGCTTTTTTAAAATTATTAGAAGAGTAGGAGAAAGCTATTTTTTTTCTCTTTGATAATAAGTTACAATACTAGCTTTGGCAATAGTATTTGCCCATAAATTATAACCTACAATTGCAGGATTTGTATTAGAGTCCAAACCTAATTTATCTATTTTTAAGGCATAAACTGTTATTATATATTGATGTAAACCGTGATTTTCTGGAGGGCAAGGTCCGCCATATCCAGCAACCCCATAATTTGTAATACTCTGAATCATTCCTTTTGGGGCAAGATTTAAGGCTAAGTTCCCTGTATTTGTAACTAATTCGGTAATGTTCGCCGGAATATCAAAACCTACCCAATGCCACCATCCACTGCCAGTTGGCGCGTCTGGATCATACATTGTAACGGCAAAACTTTTGGTGCCTTCTGGTATATTCACCCAAGATAATTGTGGCGATTGGTTTTTTCCAGTACAACCAAATCCTCCAAATTCTTCTGTTTTTGTAGCTTGTCCGCCTAAATCTTTGCTACTTAAAGTAAATGTCTTCTGTGCAAAAATAGAGCCTGTTGTAAATAGTAAACTAAGTAAGGCTAGATTAATTTTTTTCATCTTTGTTGTTATTTAAAATTGTAGACGACAAAGATATTTTGCAAGGAAGGTTCCAGGGTATTCTAAAAAGTTCTAAAAGTGTTTCCAGAAGTTCATTTTTCTAACTGAAATTGTTTTGGAGTAATATTGTATTTGGTCTTAAATGCTTGTGTAAAACTGGATAAACTTTCAAAACCAATTTCTAAATAAATATCCACAGGGCGTTTCTTTTTAATGCTCAATAAGTATGCTGAATATTCTAATCTTTTTTCTTGGAACCATTTTCTTGGGCTTGTTTGATAATGTTGTTCAAAATTTCTTTTGAAGGTAGAAATGCTCATATTGCATAAAAAAGCAAGTTCCTGAATGGTTAAATTATTAAGTTTATTACTCTCAATCACATCAGTAAAATGCCTGCTTTGGCTGTCTTGGTAATTCAGTATGTTATTTAGAAATTTAGTGTCGTTTTTGTGCAATAAATAGGTTACTATTTCCTCAAGTTTCGTTTGCAATAAGCTATCTCGAAGTATATGATCGTATGTTTTTATTTGGATTAAACTTTTTACAAAATGATGAATATAGTCATCGTATTGGAATATCTCATATGGTTTTGAACTTGAATCTACAGTTTTTGGAATATTGTTTTTTTGTAATAGTTTTAGAAGAACATCATCATTAAAAAAAAGTAATATACTACGATATACATTGGTATCCGAAAGATTTTCGGTCATTAAGCAATTCCCTGATTTAATTAGCAAGAATGAATCATTATTAATAATGGTTGCCTTATCTTTTGTAATGAATTCTTTAGTTCCTTCAAGTAAAAAGCTTAAAACATTTCTATTGAGCATTACCTTATTCTTGATAGAAGAACTGGTCACACTATAATCAAAAAGTTGTATATCACTTTTGGAATCTATATTGAAGTCGTTAGGGAGATTATGAATGTTCATTGTATTGTATACGATTAACGAAGATATATTATAATTACCAACTTACTCGTGTAATTATTACAGATTTATTATCATTTAAAAAGCCAACTGAATAATATTTTCCTGTATATATTTCTTTAATATATTCAGCTGAATATTTTCTGTCACCTTTTCTTTTTTCTATGTAATCAAGTTCTTTTGTAGACATTTTACTTTCCTTTTTAATGAAGCTTTTACTTTTCAGATTTGCTTCAAGGTTATTTATATCAGTTTTGTCAAATTCAGCCAAAAACGAAGAAGTATAATCTCCAAATAGATCAGGATATGAAGCGGTTTTATATAGTATTTCACCTTTTTCAGGAAACTCCATTTCTGTAACTTCTTTAAAATCTTCTTTGTAGAAATCTGAATCTGGATAAAACGCATCGTATATAAAATATCCTGTAATAATTATCGGGATAAGTGCTAATAGCCTATATCTTTTGTCAAGTCCTTTATTCTTAATCCATTTATAGATGAAATAGGAAATAGTAATTGGGATTCCAATTAAGAAAATGAGAACAGTAATAAGTAAAATTAATAATTGCATTTAGTTTTTTATCGTATTTCTTATTTGTTTGAATGTAAAAAACAGCATCAAGCCATAGGCTATTATTGGTAAATAAAACTTCTTAGTGATTTCTATAATTTCTTGCCATTCTATTTTGAATTTCATCTCATCAATTGGGATTATCCTACGGAAATCCCCACAAACAGGAAAAATAGTTTTCTTTTTTTCTCCGCTTGAATAAGCAAACCAAATATCATTGTTATATGGAACATAAAATTTAGCATTTTGGGTTTCTAGAATTTCAAGAACCTTAATAAAGCTCCAATATTCAGATTTATCTTCAAAATGAAATCTTATTCCATTTATAGAATCCTTAGTAGCAATTAGTTCTTTAATTCTTTTCTCAGCTGCATTTAGTTTTGCTTTATCAGAATTTGAATTTCCTGTTAGGTTAACAACCGTAAATGTTTTTGAATTTATAATAGGAATAATTTCTTCTTTATAATTTTCTCTATTCCAAGTTTTTAATTTTATAGAATTATAACTTGTAAAAGCATCATTCTTTTTTAAATATAGAATGCACAAAATAGGAAGTAAAATGATACTAATTAAACCTGCCGAATAATAAATTTTGCTATTGCGTTTCTGCATACTTTAAATACAATTGGATAATACTAAGTATTTATTTCTCACTCTTTTTTATACACATTCGGATTAAAAAGTTCCATGTATATTTCAGGTTTTGGTAATTTAGTAAAACCATATTTTTCATAAAGCCAATCAGCAGTTGAGGTTAACAAAATCCAGCGTCTTAATCCTTGTAAATTAGGATGTCCCATTACAACTTCCATTAATTTTTTAGAAAGTCCTTGTCCGCGATAATTGTCTAAAACATAAATATCACCTAAATAAGCAATAGTAGAGAAATCTGAAATTACTCTTGCAAAACCTATTTGTTTGTCCTTGTAAAATAGTCCAAAATTTAGCGAATTTTCAATAGAGTTTTTTACATTATCAAATGGAATATTGTCGCTCCAACCAGAATGTTTTGATAAAAAATCATGAATGGCAACAATGTCTAATTTAGATTTATCAGTTGTAATATAAAAATCTCCAAAAGAGTGTTCAATTATTTTCATTTTTGGTTTTCTATTTGAGTATTGAGGAGTTATTTTGCTATTTTTCGAACTTCAGGATTAATAAGATTCGGGTCTATTTTGTCTGTTATCTTAATGTATTTTCTTAAACTATCTTTTTGTGTTATGTATGCATAAGAACTTGCTAATTGTGCATAAGCTCTACCATTTTTTGGGTCAATTTTCACCGCTTTTTTTAAGCTTTCAATGCCTAGGTTAAGATATTTTATATCTTTTGTTTTAAGAAACATTTGATTGTAACTTGTTGCAATACATTCGTAAACAGAAGCATTATTAGAGTCTATTTCTATTGATCTTTTTAGATATTTGATAGATTCTTCAAATTCCTTTTTTTTGCCCAATATGTTCCCAAATCCCCAATATATTTGCGGGTTTGTATTGTCTAATAACCAAGCCTGATTAAACCGTTTCATAGCGGTATCATTATCATCTTTATAGAAATATTCCCATGCTTTCGAAACATATAATTCGGCTGCTTTTTCTCTGCTCTTAAATTGCTTTTCGGTCTGCAAAAGAAACTCTTTATCTGATTGTATTTGTTGCTCACATTTTTTTACTTCCCCATACATAGGTAATAAGTTTATCCCTTGCGGACAGTCGGTTTGCGATTGGCAACTAAATTGGGCTAAAATTATTAGAAATAGTATTTTTTTCATTATATATATATTGATTTTTAAAACCTAATAGAGCATTTGGTATCTAACTCAATGCTGTTAATAAATGCTAATATAGAACTAATTTTATTAAGGTTAATATGTTATTTAGTACTAACGCGATGTAATGTAAAAGCCTCCAAAATCACTGATCTTGGAGGCTTTTATTTCGATTAATTTATAATTTAATCTTTTTTATAAACTTTTTCTTGTCCATCTTGATAAATTCTTTTTATTCCTGTTACGGATTTATTTTCGGTAATAATTTTGATACGAAATTCATCTATACCATCAATTAAAAATAAATCTTGTTCCAGAGGAGTAAGTAACAAAGTAACTATATTATTCCATTTGTAATATAAACTATTATCTTCAAATGCTAGTTCGGCTTTCCCGTATTTACCTTGGTATGATTTTAAAATAGCACTATCAACATGTACTGGTTTTTGTCTGTTCTTAATAATAGGAATAAACCAATCTAGATTGTTTAATGAATCTTTATTTTTGGCTGATAGTTTTTGTATGGCCAATAAATGCGATGTATTCAGAGCCTCTTCACTTTTGCATAAAACATCAGGCATAACACCTTTACCCTCAAAATCCGTGTTTGTAACAGGATCTTTCACTTCTCCAAAAGGGATATTTACAGAAAAACCATGAGCCAAAACTTTTCGATCAATAGGGTGGGCACCACCAGCTGTTTTTTCGCCTATAATTGTAACACGTTTTAAATTTTGGAGAGAATAACTCATCCATTCCGCTGCAGAAAAAGTAGCTCCACTTGTTAAAATATAAACATCAATATCATCCATACGTTTACCAGGAACAGATGGCAATAACCACATTTCTCGTTCCAATTTCTTTCTGCCTTTCTCGTAATAATAGTATTTATAAAGAGGTAATTCTTTATTAGCGTAGAGATAACTACTAATAAATTGTCCCATCTCCATTGCTCCGCCATTATTTTTACGCAAATCTATAATTAGTGCATCTGTATTGCCTAAAATATGCATCATCGCAGCTGCAGTTTCGCTTCCTATTGCAGGATCTTCAAAATAATTAAATTCTAAATAGCCCACATTTCCTTCTAGAATTCGTGCTTGTTGAAACCCAAAATTCTTCTTTTTAGCTTCTGTTAGTTCTTCCGCTTTAATTTTTTTGAATGTTTCTTTATCAGTGTCTTTTAGCTTATTCTCTGCCCATTCAGGATCATACATTACTCTAAAATGCAAATCTTTACTAATATCTATAAGATTAGTAGAGAGTTTAGAGGCAAATTCATTCGGGTCTGAGATGTTTTTATACATTCCTTGCTTATAATTTTCATTCAGCTTTTTCTTTATCTCACCAATAGCGTTTGCTCTTATATAGAATTCTTCGAGTTGTTTGGTTAACGAATCGATGATTTGTTTTTTGTTTAATTCCGTAAGATTAATTTCTTCTTTTACAGTCGGATTTTTTTGAGAAAACGTGCAAACTGAGAATAGTAGTAATGCTAAAGTTACAATGTGTTTCATTTTTAGTTGGTTTTACAATTAGTTATTATTTTATGTAGAATTTTGTCAAGTAATTCAATTTCGTCACCAGATAAACCGTGTAAAGCAGTATTACGATTTAGCTTAAAAACGGGTGTTAACAGAACAATTGTTTTTTGTCCTTTTTCGGTTATCACAAGTTTAGATTTTCTTTTATCTAGTTCATTTGTTTCCCTTGTGAGATAATCCTTTTTCACCATCAATTCTATTATTCTGGTAACCGAAGCATTATCCTTAAAGATTAATTTGGCCATTTCTATCTGAGAGATACTTGCGTTATCATTTAAGATAATTAATACCAAGCATTGATCTACAGTAATATCATCTACAATCTTCTGGATGTTTTTCTGGCAAATTTTTCTGTATTCTTTTATTGTCTGTTCTATTGTATAAAGTACAGTTCCAGTTGGCGTTTTCTGCTTCATTATTAATGATTTAGATTTAAAAGTATTTGATATATCAAATATAATTATTTATTTTAATATTGGTTATTATTTTTATTAAATAAGTTATGATTTTGTAAATGAATGAATTACGAAAAGTAAAAAGCTTTTTTTCGTATTATTATTGGGTTTTGTAGTATCGATTAATGCACAAAAAAGAATTACAATTATCGAATTTTAAAGATGCGAAGGTTCTAAGTTGCAAAGGATCAAAGGTTGATTGGTTTGTGTGTAAATATTTGTAATATCAATCAGACCAAATAAATCATGATGTTAAATCGATAAATATTATGGAATTTTTAGCGGAGATTGCTTCGCCAGTTCGCTATCGTTTGTGTCTTCCTTCGTCAGGAAGACAAGTTTGGGGTAAATAGTACGTGGATTAAATAAATTAAAGCAGGTTTTTACACAATCTTGTCATTCCGATAATCATAGCCCACGGTTTCAACCGTGTGGTATGTATTGTTGTAGTGTGTTGATTTTGAACCATTTAAGTCATTGGTAATCTTTTTAGTATTCTGCACCTTTGTCAAAGTTAAAAAACTTTGACAAAGGGTTACACGTAAATTATTAAGATTCCTATTTTTTCTGTGTCTTAATTACGTCAAACTTCAACCAAACAAAGTTCGAAAGTAGTTTTTCCATCTTCATTTTTATGAGCGAGGTAACCACCGTGAGCTTCAATTATACTTTTGGATAATGTTAGTCCTATTCCGGCGCCTTCTTGTCGAGTGGTAAAAAATGGCAAAAATATTTTGCTTTCTATTTCTTTCTCAATGCCTTTTCCGTTATCAGTAATCCTTATAAAAGTGCGGTTTTCTTTGGCTTCAGCCGAAATTATAATTTGTTTATCAGCCGTATTTTCTAATGCATAAATAGAGTTTGTTAAGAGATTTATGAGTACTTGTTCCATTTGCTGAGAATCTACATTTACCCAACGATTTAAAGCGATTGTATTTATAATCTCTATTTGATTTTTTCGGAATAGTGGACTCATTATCTGCAGTCCATTTTCTACTAAATGTTGTAACTCTATTTTTTCTTTTTTTGGAGATGGCAGCATAGCCAATTTACGATATCCTTCGACAAATTTTTGTAAATGGTCGCTTCGTCTTAACATCGTTCCAACACTGTTTTTTATGTCCTCCAAGTCTTCGGTCGACATTGTATCTTGTTCAACCAAATCCTGTAGGTTTTGGCAAATAGAACGAATAGGAGTAATGGAGTTTAAAAGCTCATGCGAGATCACTTTCATTAAATTGCTCCAAGCTTCTTTCTCTTTTTTCTCGACTACATTCTGGATTGAGTCTAGCAGGACAATAAAATAATCTAACTCGCATATTTCTGTTCTGGAAGTTTGCATGACAAAGGTTTGCATGTTTTCCTGATTTACACGAATTTCTAATGATGTTTTAATTTCCTGAAAATCTTGTTCTTCGATAACTTCGCATAAAGTGGGCAAATGGTTTTTTAAGTATTTCCATTTCGAAATTTTAGGCACATCAAAATACTTAGAGAAATAATCATTCATCAAAAAAATGTTCCATTCATCACCTTCTTTTTGCAGAATGAAAATTCCGGTTTCGATATTGTTTAATATAGAACGATATATAATATCTCTTGAAACTTGCTCTTTCTGCTTGTTTTTTAACGTATCGTACAGATTAAATAAATCATTATAATTTTGATTGAATTTGTGCTTAGAGAAATCAGAAGAGAAGTCATTTTGTAATATCGAAGCAATAGTTTTATTGTAGAGTAAGACGAAGTTTCGAACATAAAAATACATTTCGCGAATAAGGAAAAAAACAATGAATAAGCTAAATATAGCTGTAAAAATCAAATCCTTTTTATAAAAGTAAATAGCGATTTCTATACCCGAAAGAATAAATATTAGCCTCAGGAAAAGGAGATTGTATATTTTTAATGATTTAAACATATTATAGTATTGTCATTATTGGTTAAACTGGTTTTTGTTACAAATTGCATTAATTTTCTATTATAAACCACAATCTTGTCACCCTGACACAGGAAGGGTTTCCGCAAGTAGCTCGCCAAAGATTATGGAGGTTCTCTTGATTCTTCGACTCCGCTCAGAATGACAATATCGGAGAAAAACTTTGCGAACCTCTGCGTAAGTCTTTGCTACCTTTGCGGTAAAATTTTTCACCACTTCTGATGGTCAATGCGTTACAGGGTAATGTTATATTTCTCTAAACGTCGGTATAAAGAACCTCTTGATAAACCTAATTCTTCGGCTGTTTTGCTAATGTTATTATTGTTTCTGAGTAATGCTTTTTCGACTGTTGCTTTTTCGACTGATGAAAGCTGAATATCATCTGGATTATCTTCATAAGTTGTTATTTCGTTTAAATCCAAATCAGAGACTGTAATACGATTGTTTTCGCAAAGAATAACAGCACGTTCTATTTTGTTTTCCATTTCACGGATATTACCTTTCCAAGCGTGTTTTTCTATTTGTTCAAATACTTTTTTGTCAAAAGTAATTTCGTCTCTTCCGTATTTAACAATCATTTTTTCTAAAAGATATTCAGCCAGAGGAATTTTGTCTTCGTTTCTTTCTCGCAACGGCGGCAGGACTATCTCCATCGTATTAATACGATAGTATAAATCTTCTCTAAAGTTCTTATCCTCAGCTTCTAACTTAAGATTTAAGTTGGTTGCCGTGATGATACGTACATTAAGCGGTCTTGGTTTTGTTTCCCCTAATCGGGTTACAGTTTTAGTTTGTATAACCTGCAATAGTTTTGATTGTAAATGCAGCGGAACATTTCCTATTTCGTCCAGGAAAATAGTTCCGTTTTGAGCCATTTCAAAACGTCCGGGAGTATCATTTTTAGCATCGGTAAATGCACCTTTGGCATAGCCAAATAATTCACTTTCGAATATATTAGAATTCAGCGAACCTAAATCGACAGCTATAAATGGATTATTCTTCCTTTCGGATTGGGTGTAAATATGATGTGCCAGAACAAATTTACCTGTTCCGTTCTCGCCCAGAATCAAAACATTAGCATCGGTTTTTGCCACTTTATCTGCCAGTGAATATGCTTTTTTTATTATCTCCGAATTCCCAATAAAGAAATCATCTGCGGGTTCGTGGTCTTTAAATTTCTTTTGGTCTTTGCGAGATTTGTCTACCGCTTGTTTTACAGATTCTAATAGCTTTTTGTTTTCCCATGGTTTTAAGATATAATCAAAAGCGCCATTTTTTAAACCTTCTACAGCTGTTTCGACTTTACCAAAAGCAGTCATTAAAATCACAACGGTTTTTGGCGAAAGCGTTTTTATTTCTTTTAATAGATACAAACCTTCTCTTCCGTCTTCAAAACCTATTCGATAATTCATATCAAGTAAAACGACATCGATGCTATTTTTTGACAATAATTCGACAATATTTTTGGGATTATTAAGTGTATAAATGTTCTCAAAGTACTTTTTTAGGTACACTTTTGATGCAAAAAGGATGTCTTCTTGGTCATCTATAATCAATATCGAGGCATTTGTCTTTTTCATTCTTGTTCGGTTTTGGACGAAAGATGTCCAATAGTGGACACTTTTAAATTTGGTTTAAAATAAAAATCTATAAATAAGACAGTTACAGATCTTTAATTTTTGGCATGAATTTCACATTATGGCTAGTAAATCATCAAGTATGAGAATCATTATTGCTGGTAAATGTAACAAAAATAGATATTTATAGATTATCTTATCAATTATCTTAATTTAGGATCTGTTTTTTACTTCAGCAATAGAATTTTCAGCAAGAAAACAAACATCAAAAAACAAATTATTATGATCAAGATCAAGAAGCTTTCTAAAATTTTTAGAACTGAAGAAGTAGAAACAAATGCATTAAGCGAAATTTCATTAACTGTAAACGAAGGCGATTTTGTCTCGATTATGGGACCATCTGGAAGTGGAAAATCGACTTTATTAAATATCATCGGATTATTAGACAGTGCTTCTGGTGGAAGTTATGAACTGCTTGAGCAGGAAATGGTTGGATTAAATGAGAAGTTTAAATCGAAAGCCAGAAAAGAAAACATTGGTTTTATATTTCAGAATTTTAATTTAATAGATGAATTATCGGTTTATGATAATATCGAATTGCCATTAATTTACAATAATGTTGCTTCATCCGAAAGAAAGAAGAAAGTAGAGAATATTGCAAGCATATTGGGTATTTCGCATCGCTTAAAACATTATCCACAACAACTTTCGGGAGGACAACAACAGCGTGTAGCCGTTGCAAGAGCTTTGATAAATGATCCTAAGATAATTCTTGCCGATGAACCTACAGGAAATTTGGATAGTAAAAACGGAAACGAGGTAATGGAATTATTAACAGATCTTCATGCTAGTGGCGCGACAATATTAATGGTAACTCACTCAGATTATGATGCGTCTTTTTCTCAGAAAACTATTATAATGAAAGATGGTATTATAATTTCGGAAAAAAAGAATGATAGAAATGTGGATGTTTTAGTTAATAATTCAATAAACTAAATCATGCTAAAGAACTGGATAAACATATTTTTTTATCAAATAAAAAACAATAAGCTTTTTACGGCTTTGAATGTTTTGGGTTTGAGTATTGGAATTGCAGGATTAATTTTTGCGATTTTGTATTGGAATGACGAACAGAGTTATGACCAATGGAATCCTAATAAAGACAACGTCTTTTTAGTCGCTAATCAAATGGATGCAACGACCTATTGGTCTTCGAGTTCTGCGCCAATAGGATCTGCGATACAGGCTATAAGTCCTGAAGTAGAATCATATTGCTATTTAAGCGGAAGTTATGATAATGAGATACTGTATTTTAATAATAAAAAAGTACAATCAGACAAGATTGTTATAGCACAAAAAAACTTCTTTGATTATTTCCCTTATGAGTTTATAGAAGGTAATCAAAAAGCTGCATTACCAGATGTAAACAGTATTTGTTTATCGCAAGATCTGGCAATTAACCTCTTTGGTAACGAAACGGCTTTGGGAAAAAAAGTAGTTTTGCAAAAAAGAGTTTTGATTGTAAGAGGTGTTTATAAATTGGACAAAAAATCAGTTTACAATCCTTCTTGTGTGGTCAATTTTATGGACGAAAGAGTAAAAGAAACCATTCAGCAATGGGGAAACTTTCAATTTGTTCTGTTATTAAAATTAAAAAATCCTGCTGACCAAAAGCTAGTGACTCAAAATCTTCAAAAAATATATTTTGAGAACATGACAGCTCGTTATGCAAAAGATCAAGGTATTAAAATTGAGGAGTTTATTAAGAAATTTGGCGAAGTAAAACCATCTTTAGAGCCCTTATCATCCATTCGCTTACATTCAAAAACGGGTAGTTTGATAGAAGCAAAAGGCAATCTTCAATTTTTACTTATTATGGTTGGATTATCAGTTTTAATCCTACTGTTATCTATTGTAAATTATATTAATTCTGCAACGGCAAATGCTATAAAAAGAGCTAAAGAAGTTGGAGTTCGTAAAATTATTGGAGCTTCGAAATTTTCTATAATCAAACAATTTATTTTTGAAACTGCAATCATTTCGTTGTTTTCAATTTTAATATCACTTGTTATTGTCGAAATCTCTTTGCCGTATTATAATGCCTTTTTAGAGAAATCGCTTGTTTTGCAAAGTAGTCAGTTTTACTTACAACTTGTTGCTATATTTTTTATAACTGTTGTATTGGCAGGAATATTACCAGCAATTTATGTTGCTAATTTTGAACCACTAAAAGTTTTGAAAGGGAATTTTGGTCGAAGTAAAAACGGTATTTGGCTTAGAAACGGAATGCTTATTTTTCAATTTGCTGTAGCTTCTTTCTTTATTGTTGGATCTTATATTGTGTATGAGCAGATAGAGCTTATGAATGCAAAAGATCTGGGGTTTAGCGGAAAGCAAATTCTTAATATTTCCTACAGAAATATTTACGGTGAATCAATAACCGAAAAAGACCAATTTGCCCGTTACAATAGTATCAGAAACCAATTGCAACACATAAAAGGAGTACAACAAGTTGCGGGAGGAGGTTTTGTATTCGGGAGTGGGGCAAAATCTGTAATATCATATCATTATAAAGATAAAAATATTGATGGTAGTAATGTACCAATAGATTTTGGACTGCTGGAAATGATGAAAATAAAAATTGTAAAAGGACGGTATTTGAGTCCAAAATTTGCTCAGGATACCATAACTTCGATGTTAATTAATGAAAGTGCCTTAAAATTATTAAACGAAAAAAATCCGATAGGTAAAAAACTAAACTGGAACGGAAATGATGTCATTATTGTTGGGGTTGTAAAAGATTTTAATATAGGAAATCCGGGAGATCCGATACCTCCGATGACTTTTTTTCATTTTAAAACCGTTCCGTGGTTTCCAGGACTTTTAAATAATATTTATATTACGGCCGATCCTAAAACTATGCAGCAAACTATAGCTGATATCGAAAAATTTTGGACAAAAAAAGTAGATATAGAATATCCGTTTTCATACGATTTTGTAGATAAAGAATATAAAAGATCTTATAGCAATTATGTGAAGCAAAAGAATCTTTTCTCGTTGCTTAATGTCATTGTTATTGTAATTGCACTTTTTGGATTATTTGCTCTTGCTTCGTACTCTATCGAGCGTCGCATGAAGGAAATTGCCATTAGAAAAACACTTGGTGCTGATACAAATATTTTACTAAAAGAACTTTGTAAACAATATGTTATTTTCAGTATAATAGGTTTTTTAATCGCGTTATTTCCTGTGTATTATTTTCTGAATAAATGGTTAGATAATTTTGCTTATAGAATTAATATTTCTGTTTTTCCTTTTCTAATTGGGTTTACTGCCTTACTGATATTAACATTATTAGTTGTACTTACAAGGGCATATCAGGCAACCAAAATAGATATTTTAAAATACCTTAAATACGAATAAGATGCTTAAGAACTGGATTAACATATTTTTTTACCAAATAAAAAACAATAAGTTTTTTACGGCTTTAAATGTTTTAGGTTTAAGCATTGGTATTGCAGGATTAATTTTTGCCACTTTGTACTGGAATGACGAACACTCTTATGATCAGTGGAATCCTGAGAAGGATAAAATTTATGCTGTTCTTAATGATATTGGAGGCGGTAATATTTGGGCTGTAAATTCGGCCGTATCAGCCCCAATCTTAAAAAAGACTTCTTCGGCTTTACAAGATTATTGCTATTTTACAAGTAATTATGAGAAAGAAACCATACAATATAATGGTAAAATAGAACTAGTAGATAAGATTTTTTCAGCACAAAGTAGTTTCTTTTCTTTTTTTCCTTACGAATTTATTCAGGGTAACAGAAAAAGTGCACTTCATGATCGTAATAGTATGGCTATTTCTGATGAGCTGGCTTCTCGTATATTTAAGAATGAAAATCCGATGGGAAAACAGGTTAAATATGCTGGTAATTTTTTCGTTATTCGAGGTGTATATCGATTATCCAAAAAATCATCTGTAATGCCTGCTGCAGTTACAACTATAATCCAAGAGGATCTGGATAAAAAGAGGGATAGCTGGGGATTAAATTTCGGATTAATGCTAAAGCTAAAAAATCAGAGTGATACGACTGCCATACTCAAAGATTTAAATAATATTTATGTTGAAAATAATTTTAAAAAGCAGGCTAGGGAAGAGGGAATAACTTATGAAACTTTTTTAAAACAGTATGGTGTACCAGTAAAAGCCAAATTACTTCAGTTTTCTAGCTCGAGACTTCTTTTAGGAAATTGTCCTTTTCCGGAAGGAAATGCAAATCTTCATTTTCTGAAAATTTTAATGGGGTTATCTATACTTATTTTGCTGTTATCTATCGTAAATTATATTAATCTTGCTACGGCAAACGCTGTAAAACGGGCTAAAGAAGTTGGGGTGAGGAAAATAGTAGGTGCAACAAAACAACAGATTATTGCTCAGTTTGTGTTTGAAACCGCCTTGATTACGCTTTTTTCTCTCTTATTGGCATTGGTAATTGTAGAGCTTTCATTGCCTTTTTATAATTCGATTTTGGCAAAAAAACTGATTCTGGAAGGAGCTCAATTTTATGTACAATTAATATTCATTTTTGTACTAGTAATTTTAGTTGCCGGAGTTTTACCTGCAATATATGTTTCTAATTTTGAACCTTTGAAGGTTTTAAAAGGGAATTTTTCTCGTAGCAAAAGCGGAATTTGGTTGCGAAATGGTATGCTGGTTTTGCAATTTGCTATAGCAACATTTTTCATTATTGGTTCATTTATAGTATATCAGCAGGTAAATTATATGGCCAATAAAGATTTAGGTTTTAAAGGAGCACAGGTAATGGATATTTCTTTTAAACCTAAAAAAGAAAAAAATCAATATGAGAGATACAAAACAATAAAGCAAGAACTCTTAAAGATAAAAGGCGTTCAGGCAGTTTCGGCAGGAGTATTTTCTATAGGAAACAATGTTAATTCGTGGTCGGGAATGCATTATAAAGATAATAAAGAGGTTATTACACAGCAAATGGCAATAGATTTTGGAATGCTGGATGTTTTGGGTGTTCGAATAATTAAAGGAAGGGATTTAACAAATAAAATTGCGTCGGATAGTATTAGTAACGTTTTACTGAATGAAGCTGCTGCTAAAACATTACTGGAAAAAGACCCGATTAATAAAGAAATTATTTGGGAAAGCAGAAAATTAAAAGTAGTTGGAGTTGTTAATGATTTCCATTATTTTGGACTTCAAAATGAAATTTCTCCAATGATTTTTATGCACATTACAACATTTGATTGGATGCAAAAAGATTTACTTAATATTTCGGTTAAAATTGCACCAGAAGATATGCCTAAAACGATTGACGCTATCGAAAAATTCTGGAAAGTAAAAGTAGACGCTGAATATCCTTTTGAATTCAATTTTGTAGATAAAAGCTTTGCTAGAACCTATAAAGATTATCAAAACCAAAGTAGATTATTTTCGCTCTTAAACGTGATTGTTATTCTTATTGCCGTGTTTGGGTTATTTGCATTGGCTTCTTTCTCTATGGAACGCAGATTACGCGAAATTGCCATCAGAAAAACGCTAGGAGCAGAGACTAATGTTTTACTTAAAGAATTATCTAAGCAGTATGTAGTCTTCTGTGTAATAGGATTTATAATTGGCATTATTCCAGCGTATCTCTTATTGCAACAATGGCTTGATTTTTTTGCTTTTAGAATAAATATTCAGGTACTACCATTTATTATTGCTTTTGTGTCTTTATTGTTTTTAACACTAACGATTGTTTTGGCAAAAGCATATCAAGTTACCAAAATTGATGTTTTGAGGTATTTGAAATATGAGTAGTTTTGAGGTTCAGAGTTGCAAAGAGACTAAGGTTCTAAGGCTTTTTAAGGTTCAAAGATGCAAAGGCTTTGATTTTGAGTATATAATCTATGTGATAGTATATATTCTCAATTTCTTTTATCGCAATTTTGTTACTCTGAACGGAGTCGAAGAGCGATACTGATTTTCTATTGCGCATAATTAAGAACGCGGATGATACAGATTCGCCTAAGGCGAAAACGCAGATAAGAGCGGATTTTTTCTTATTGTTATTTTAAAAATCTGTTTTTATCCGCGTCTTTACGTAGTAAATCTGTATCATCCGCGTTCTAATCGCATTTCATAGGTTCATTTCTGATTTTAAAAAAAGAATAATTTTAAAAAAATACTAATGCTACAACTAATTAAACTATTTGTTTCGGTTACAACAATTTTATCATTTACAATATGTACGGCTCAAAAAAACTCGAAACCAATAGTAAATATTCAATTAGACAAATACATATCGCAAGTACAAGAAAAATCTTCAATTCCAGGTATTTCTGTCGCAGTGATTAAAGGAGGTAAAATAATTCATAGAAATAATTACGGAAAAGCAAATATTGAAAACAATGTTTCCGTATCTGATAAATCTATTTTTAGACTCTATTCTTTAACGAAACCAATTATTGCAACTGGAGTTTTTCAGCTTATTGAGCAAGGACGATTATCTCTAGAAGATTCAGTTTCAGCATACATTCATGATCTTCCAAGTTCTTGGAATTCTGTACAAATTAAAAATTTGCTAACACAATCTTCTGGGCTTCCAGATATTGTTGCATATGAAAAACAAAAAGAAAGTGTAGCCAAAGAAAAAGTTTTTGCCGATTCTATACATTTTAAGAAAGGAGAAAAATTTGAGTATAATCAAACTAATTTTTGGCTTCTTCAAAAAGTTATTGAGAAAGTTACTAAACAAGATATTGAAACATTTATAAAAGAAAACCAGTTTAATGATAAGGAATCCGGAAAAAGTGTTTTTTTCTCTACAGACTCAAGAGATATTATCCTTAATAGAGTGACACCGTATTTTTATTATGCTACAGGCAAAATGCAGCTTGACCTTCCTAATAACGGAAGTTATCTTAATAGTTGCAACGGTATCAATATTACAATGGACGTATTTATTGCTTGGGATAAAAAATTCAGCAGTAATAAACTTATTAATGATGCCTCAAAAAAGAAAATGTGGGAAACATTTTCATATACACAATCTAATACAAAATTTACTTTTGGATGGGAGGAACAAATACTTAACGGACATCCATCATATGGTTTTTCAGGCGGACGAATAACTGCTTACAGAAATTTCCCCAAAGACAACTTAAGTATTATCTTTTTGGCAAATGGCTTAGGAGGTGATTTTAATGTGGATGCTGTAGTAAATCAGATTGCTTATTTGGTAGATAATGATATTATAGATTATAATGTTTTGGCTTATGAATCTTTGCTCAAAATTGCACAAAACAATATAGCTGATATTAAAAAAACTTTTACAACTTTAAAGAAAAACCCTAATTATTTAAACGTAAATTTAGAAGAGTACATAAACGCTATAGGATATATTCTTTTAAATCAGGATAAAAAAACTAGTGATGCCATTATTGTATTTAGTTTAAATGCCGAAGAATTTCCTAAATCCTCTAATGCTTTTGATAGTTTAGCAGAAGCTTATGAAGCAAATAAGGAATTTGAAAAGGCTTCATTAAATTATAAGAAATCAAAAGAGTTAAAAGGGAAAGAATAAGTTTTTTTTAAGGTTCAATTTTTTTAGGGACAAAGATACTGAGTTTTGATTGCGCATAATTAAGAACGCGGATGATACAGATTTACTTCGTAAAGACGCGGATAAAAACGGATTTTTTTTAAATTGTAATAAGAAAAATCAGTTTTTATCTGCGTTTTCGCTAAAAGCGAATCCGTGTCATCCGCGTTCTATTTTTTATACTCTAAGCGAGCCCCGGAATCCCTCTGTTTAATCATTGAGTCCTTTTCCGTCTAGAATTTTTGGAATACATTTTTCTACTTTCAATTCTCGAGTTTTAGATTGTTTTGGTGCCGAAAAGTGGAGTAGGTATGCTCTTTGTCTCCCAGGTGTCAGTGTTTCAAAAGCTACTTTTAAGGCAGGAATTTCCGTTAGTTTCTTCTGGAATTCTTCAGCTATTGGGAAATCTGAGGTCTTTTTAAATTTTATTTCCAAACCTGCTTTTTCAACTTCAATAGCTTCATAAATATGTGCTTTCAAGATGGTTTTCTGCTCGATGATTTCCTGAATGCTCTTAAACCGAATTTGGCGTGCTGCTTGAACTCTCTCTGATTGTTGAACCAGAATGCCATTTGTATCTTGTAACAATGCTCCTTTAAAAAATAACAGCGCACAATACTCTTTGAAAGCATGAATTAAAACGATATTTTTTTGCTGAAATGTATAACAAGGACTATCCCATTTTAATTCTTCAGTTAGTTGACAATCGAGAACTATAGTCCGTAATTGCTCTTGTTCTTCCTGCCATTTAGTGGCTTGATCAAAATAAAAATCGACTTTAGGATTCATGTTGTTCATTTATTAAATTAGATATCTTCTAATATTTTTTGTCGTTGATTAAAGAAATCAGAATGATTTTTAGATGAGTTTATACTCTAATTAAAATTCCTTAAAAATAGCGTATATACTCAATTAGTTTTATCACAATCTTGTCACACTGAGTCGGGTCTAAGAGCTATACAGGTTTTCGATTGCGCATAATTTAGTACGCGGATGATACGGATTCGCCTAAGGCGAAAACGCGGATAAAAACTGATTTTTTTCTTATTGTTATTTTAAAAAACCCGTTTTTATCTGCGTCTTTACGAAGTAAATCCGCGTCATCCGCGTCCCATTTTTTTAAGATGAGGTTTACACCCTAAGAGAGCCACGGAATCCTCTTACAGCATAATATGATTCTGCACCATTATGATATACAAATACAGTATTGTAACGAAAATCGGAAAAGATTGCACCGCCAAGTTCTCTTATTTCTGTAGGTGTTTTTATCCAGCTTGATGATTTTGTATCAAAATTTCCGAGTTTCTGTAGTTGTCGGGATTCTTCTTCTGTTAAAATAGATATCCCCATATATTCGGCCATATTTAGAGCACTATTTTTGGGTTTATGCTCTTTTCTTGAGTTAAGTGCATCATCATCATAACAAAAACTTCTACGTCCTTTCGGACTTTCTGCAGAGCAATCATAAAAAATGTATTCGTCGGTCTTTTTATCATGACCTACAACATCTGGTTCACCGCCAGTTTCTTCCATTTCATTAAGCGACCATAATTTTTGCGGATTAGCTTCTATTTTTGCTTGTATTTTAGCCCAATCAAGATCTTCATGTCTATTCTTGTTTTTTTCAAAACGAGTTTTTAATTTGGCTAATAATTCTTCTTGTTGTTTTGGAGATATTTCTTTTTTCATTTTATTTCTGGATTAAATATTAAACTAAAATGGTTTTTCTGTCAGCAGGTCTGTAATACCAGGATATAATAGTTAGAACGAGTAATAATGTAGGTCCAAAATATTCTTTGGCGCCATCACCGCTTGCAAAATGAGAGAATATAGCACCCGACATTGCAAAAAAGAAACCTGCATAAGCCCATTCTTTTAATAACGGAAATTTAGGGATAAGAATTGCTATAACACCAAGTATTTTCCAAACACCAAGTATGGTCAAAAAATAGAGAGGATAACCTAAGTGTGCCATCATATCAGCCTCTTCCTTTAATTTTAATATTTGTACAATTCCAGTCGATAGCATTCCTAATGCTTGCCATAGTGTAGCAATCCAATAGATAATTTTATTTGTCTTTGTCATAATATGTTATTTTAGTTTGTTAGCAATGTCTTGTAATCTGTTGTGAGCCATATTCATGCCTTGAGCAAAAGGTAGTTTCAGCATTTGGTCTCGAAGCTCTACCGATTTGTATATGATATGTATGTTGAGTTTACTGGTATTGTCTGTAAGCTTTTCAAATTCTAAGAATTCAAGCTGCACAGCAAATGGAGTATTTTCCATTTCAAACGTTCGTATAATTTTCTGGTTCGGAACAAACTCATGAATGGTACCATTGGCCTGAAAAACAACATTTCCGTTTGCATCGCTTGTTTGATATTGCCAACTGCCGTGTTTTTTGTTTTCAAGTTTCAGTACTTTCGTTCCCATCCATTGCGCTACAATTTCGGGTTCGGTATAGGCTTTAAAAAGTAATTCCAGAGGCAAATCAAATTCTCGTGTAATTACGATTTCCTGTTTGCCATTTTCGGCATCGATTTTTGTTTTTTTCTCCATGTTAGATAATGTCTTTATAGTTTTTCATTATTGTTTCTAATTTATTAAATCGATCTTCCCACATTTGGCGGAATGGCTCGATAAAGTCGGATACGTCTTTCATCTTCTTGGGATTAAGGTGATAATAAATTTCTCTTCCATTTTGTTCTTGTTTCAGTAACTCACACTCTGTGAGTATTTGTATGTGTTTAGAAATAGTTTGTCTCGATGAGTCAAAATTTGATGCTATTGCACCAGGAGTCATTGCCTGAATAGCAACTAGACTTAATATTGCCCTGCGAGTAGGGTCGGCAATTGCCTGAAATACATCTCTACGAATTTCCATTTTGCAGTTATTTGACTGCTAATATAGTGCAGTTATTTGACTGCGCAAAATTTTTTCTGATATTTTTTTATTTAATTGTTTGATTACTAATAATTATGAGGTGTTTGTGTAAAGCCCTTACGTTCTCTTTGTGGTTAATTTTCTGCCACAGATTACACGAATTGGCACTAATTTAAACTTTGTACTCTTTGAGTAAAACTCTTGCACGTTTTGCAGTTATTTTTTTTCCACAAATTATATACTCTTTGTCGTAAATTCTTATTTAAATATTGATTATTCTTACTTTTATTTCAATCGTTGTAATTTTTTGTAACTTGTTTATTACAAAATAATTACATAAACCTTGCTTTTTAAATAAACTATACCTAATATTGTCTTTTTTGAAGTTTTTACTTACAAAAATATTGTACAACTAAGCAATTTGAAACATGAGAAAATATTACTTATTACTTCTATTTATTTATCCACTATTGATGCAATCCCAAGACATCCTTTGGGAAAAATCGTATGGTGGTATTCATGCCGATTATCTTTTTGATGCGCAATCGACAGCTGATTATGGTTTTATACTAGCTGGTAGCTCTTTATCTAATAAAACGGGTAATAAAGCAGACAATAATAATGGCGATTTGGATTACTGGATTTGGAAAATGGATGAAAATGGAGAACTAGTTTGGCAAAAAAGCTTTGGAGGAAGTGGTTTTGATTTGTTACAAAGTATAAAAAACACAAGAGACGGTGGTTTTATTCTGGCAGGAACGTCTAATTCTCCTAATGATTTTCAGAAAAAAGATGCTTGCAAAGGCGGTACCGATTTTTGGGTAATTAAGTTAGATGCTAAAGGAGAGGAACAATGGCAGCGAACTATTGGTGGTAGTGGTCAGGATGAGTTGTTATGTGCTTTCCATACAAAAGATGGAGGATATATGCTAGGAGGATCATCGAGTTCGAGCCCAGAAATAAGCGATGAGACGAAAACAAACACTCAATCATCGAATTTTAAACCTGATTTATATACTAAGTCAGAAAGTAGTCGTGGTAATATGGATTACTGGATTGTAAAACTTGATAAAGCAGGAGTCGTTGAATGGCAAAAGACATACGGAGGAGAATATGCTGATATATTAAGAAGCATGGAACAAACTCAAGACGGAGGATATATACTGGGAGGATATTCGAATTCGCCACAATCTGGAGATAAATCGGAACACAATAACGGTATAGGTGATTATTGGATTATAAAGATTGATAATGTAGGTAAAATTCAATGGCAAAAAACATACGGAGGTAATGGAGACAATCAGTTATATGTAATTCACCAAACTCAAGATGGCAGCTATATAGCAGGAGGAAACTCAAATAGTACCAGTCCGCTAACTTCTTTAGGTGGTATGGTAGGTAATGGTACCGATTATTGGGTATTAAAACTAGATGAAAAAGGCGATGTGGAGTGGAGTAAAACCTACGATTTTGGCAAAACAGATATTTTGACTTCACTAGTCGAAAACCCAGATCAGACCTATTTAATTGGAGGTTATTCTCAAAACGAAAATGAATACAATAGTGGCGGAATTGCAGGTAAAGCAGCAGGACTTGTCAATAAAAACAAAGAAGCAGGATACAATGCTTTAAAAATTGATGACAAAGGCGAAGAAATCTGGAAGAAAAATGTAGGTAGTAATGGTGATGATGTGCTACAAAAATTATTCGAGACCCGTGATGGAGGATACTTAATGGCAGGAACATCAAACTCTGGCACATCCAAAGAGAAAAGGTCGACTATAGGTGGTAATGATTTTTGGGTAGTCAAGCTAAAAGATAAATCTAAACCTGAAAAAGTTAAATCTAAAGGGATAGAAGCTATTCCTAATCCAGTAGTAACATTTACCAATATTATTATAGGATATGAGTATGAAAAAGGAACGGCTACGGTTGTAGATATGGCGGGACGCATCCTCCTGCAGTTCGCAATTACAGACCGAACCGTTCCTATTGATTTAAGCCGTTACCCCGAAGGAATTTATGTAGTAAACATAAAAACCAATGTACAAAGTGATGGCGTGAAAGTAATAAGAAGAGGGAAGAATTAAAAAGAATAATATTATGAATAGGATACATACATGCAACAGGATTAAACAGGTATTTTACTTGTTATTTATTTTTACAATACATGGTGTTGCACAATCAGACGATAGCAAATTCTTGCCTAATATAACACCTCCATCACCTACCGCAGGAGAATTAGGGAAGTACGGTAACGTTCCAGTTGGATTATTTACAGGAGCAGCAAATATCTCCGTTCCATTAATAAATTTTAAAACAAAAGATTTAGAATCTCCTATGTCACTTTATTATGGCTCTAACGGAATCAAGGTCGATGAAGTTGCTTCGAATGTAGGATTGGGCTGGAATCTTAATTTTGGAGGTGTTATTACCCGAACAGTAAGAGATAAATCCGATGATCTACAAACAATGGTTTATCCACCCGATAATTTTTATAATGCATCTAATGCTGAAAAAGTAGCTTTTTATAAAGCAGCAGGGCAGGATAATGCCGATACAGAGAAAGATTTGTATTCTTTTAATTTTAATGGTAACTCAGGGAAATTTATATATGATAAAAATAATGTCCCTATTTTAACAAACCATCAAAAGATTAAAATAGAGAGAATTACCAATAACACCGATTTTTTATTAACAACAACCAATGGTGTTAAATATTATTTTACCGAAAAGGAAACAACAGCTTTTAGGAGTCAAGGTGAGGGACATTCAGTAGTAAATGCCAGTGTAACGGCATGGTATTTAACTAAGATAGTGCACCCAAACGGGGCTGAGATTTATCTTAGTTATGAGAAAATGAATATGGATTATACTGCTTCTAATTCTCAAACACTTAAAATGTCATATCCTGCGATGCAAAATAGTTGTAATGCTACTACTCCATACACTAGCGGTCTAGCGCTTAGTGGCATTGTAGCTTATAATATGAAAGTTATTGGCAAACGAATAAACAAAATAAGCAGCAATAACATAATTGATGGGTATGTAACTTTTGTTTATACAGCTTCGGGGATTAATGAAGAAGTAGACGGAAACGGCAAAATAGAAACTATCACCCAATACAATGGTAGTGGTACATTGATTGAAAAAATAAAATTCAATTATTTAAAGACAACTAATGCACGCGTTTTTTTACAAAATATCACGTTTAATAATCCAAGTAAAAATTATGTTTTTGAGTATATAAATCAGACTAGTTTTCCTAAAAGGCTTGCAACAAGTCAAGATCACTGGGGGTATTATAATGGTAAGGATTATAATACCAATTTAGTACCTAAAAATATAAATGATTATGATATAGGTTTAAACAATATGGAGTACAATGGAGCCGATAAAGAACCAAATGCAGATTTTGCTAAAATAGGATTATTAAAAAAAATATTTTATCCCACCAAAGGATATACCGAATTCGATTACGAGAGCAATACCTATTGGGGAGAGAAAACGACTTACCCTGTAAAAACAAATGTACGTAAAGTAAGATCTTATACAGATACAGATAAAGAAGATAAAACCTATACAATTACCTCACCAATTGATCAAAAAATTAGTTTTATAGGTAGTGTAAAATACGTAAGTCCACAAGCACCTCGTTATGATCCGTATGGTAATCTAATACCAGATCCTGGCAATACAGGGCACTTTACTGCTTCAATAGCAATAAGCTGTGCTGACCCTCAAGAAAATTGTCCTAGATTTTATCAAGAGACTCAGTTTGGCACTCCTTACTATCATGATAGTGGTGGTTTTATTTTTATAAATAGTATGCCAGAACAGATTGTAGACAATGAATTTTATTTTGATGCTAAGGCAGGCAAAACCTATACGCTTTCTTTTTATAAAAACGGAAACCGTGTTTCGGCAATGGTAGATTATACGTATTACGCAACCACCCCAGATGCGATAAGTACAAATATAGAAACAGGCGGAGTACGGATTAAGTCAACCGCAGATTTCGCAGAGGCTTCAGCCAAAGCCAACTACAAAAGGTATTATTATGGCAATAAGGACAATCTTAATAAGTCTTCAGGAGATAAAGGTAAAACACCACTTTATGTTGATATAGAACTACTAAGAACTTTGTGCGGAAATGATGGAGGAGGCTTATCATTGGGGACTAGTTTTGTCGATAATAGTAATCTTGTGGTTAGTTCTAGTAGTATAATTTCTTTGTTTGACACTGGTAGTAGTAATTGTTTTTATAAATATGTAACAATTAGTGAAGGTGGAGATGATTTTGAGAATGGCGGAGAAATGAAAGAATTTATTGTGCATAGAGACAATTGGGTTGACAATTTAGATAGTAAGGGACAACCAATAATTGTTGATAATGAAATCAATGGCCGTAGTAAAATTTTAGGAACAGTAGATATTAAAAGTGCACCACTTACTAATTTTGGATGGGACAATGGGCTCGAGAGAAGATCAGAAGTACTTCAGAAAAAAAATGCTGGAGTTCCATTTGTAGTTGTGGCCGAGACTGAAAATAAATATAAGCTTGACCTTTCTTATAAAAATGAGGTAAAGGGGTATAATGTTCGAAAATATTTCAATGATCTTTTCTCAATTGTAGGATCAGTCGATTATTTGAGTATTGTAGAATATGCAACAAAGTCGCACTGGTTTTATTTGGAATCATCTATATCTAAAAAATTTGATATTAATGGATTAAATCCAATAGAAACAACAATAAAGTACGAATATAGCAATCCTATACATCTTCAGTTGACTTCTCAATCTACAACTAACTCCAAAGCAGAAATACTCGAAACCAAATATTTCTATCCGCAAGATTCTCAAATGGCAAACGAGCCATTTGTAAAAGAATTAATTGTTCAAAACAGGATAGAAACAGCACTAGATGTACAAACATTTAGAAGAGGGATTAAACTATCTGAACAAAAAACGGTTTATGATAAAAGTATTATTACTAGTAATCTATTATTACCAAGTTATATATTAGAAAACAAAGGAACGGCAGCTTTAAATCCTGTTACTGACAAAAAAATATCCTATGATTTTTATGATGATAAAGGGAATCTCTTGCAATATACTCAAGATGGAGGAACTCCCACATCTATAGTATGGGGATATGATAAGACATTGCCTATTGCCAAGTTAGATAATATCGCTTATAAGAGTATACCTATAAGTTTGATTACCGAAGTACAAAACGCTTCTTCATATATAGGAACTGATGCGAGCATGCTTACAGCGATAAATAAGTTTACTTATAATTATTCAGGATTAAGTAATACCAAGATTACAAGTTATATGTATAAACCTTTAATAGGTGTAACTCGTATCACAGACGCACAAGAATTAAATACTTATTATGACTATGATGAATTTAATCGTTTAAAGTTTATTAAAGATAAGGACTTGAATGTTTTACAAGCCTATTTCTATAATTATAAAGGACAGTTTATGGATATTTCGCTAGAAGCTGCTCCAATATATTATAATATCGCTATGAGTAAAACTTTTTATAAAGCTATTTGTCCTTTAGGACAAATAGGGACTTATGAATATCCTGTTTCGGCAGGAATGTTTACCTCTGTTATTTCTCAGGCTGATGCAGATGCTAAAGCCTTGGCATTCTTAGATTATGAAGGGCAAAAGTATGTTGATTATGCAATAAATTGTAATTATAAAAATGCCGAAAAAAGTGCTTTTTTCACTAAAAACAATTGTAAGATAGGAATAATGGCAGACCCTACACGTTATACCGTTCCAGCCAGAAAATATAGTTCTCAAATATCACAGGCAGAGGCAGATAAATTAGCGCAAGCAGATATAGACAAGAATGGGCAAGCATATGCAAATGCTAACGGTAGTTGTATTTATAAAAGCAATGAACTAAGTGGTTATTTAAATATGTTTTCGGAGTACCTCGGTATGGTAAAAGTAGCCTATCTCGTCCCAGCGGGTGAATTTAGTTCTGCTATTTCGCAGGATGATGCCGATAATCAAGCTCAAGAAGGTTTGTCTCAATGTTGGCAAGAGTTTAGTTGTAAAGCTGAACAATATCAAGAGTTTGCACCAAATATTCCACCAATCAAACTACCAGAATACGTGGGATACGACTGTAAGAATGTAGTATTTACAATTATGCAACCTTCTTATGAAACAAACTAATCATAAAATAAATAATATGAAAAAGTACTTATCATTAATTATTTTGCTATTATTTTCGAACATTACTATAGTAGCACAGGCTTTTAGCGATGATAATTTTATTTATACAGCTACACCCAAAAAAGGAGTTACAGCAGAGTATTTCAAAACGTTGAAGAAAGATGAAATGAATCAGAGTGTAACCTATTTTGATGGTTTAGGGCGTCCTGTACAAACTATTGTAATTGGGCAAGGAGGTAATGGAGAGGATATAATAACCCCAATAGAATATGACGGGTTTGGTAGGCAAGAGAAAGAGTATTTGCCTTTTTCACTACCTAATTCTAACAATAAATATCCAAAGATAGAAGCGGAAACAGCAATTAATATTACAAAAACGTTGTATGCGACCGAAAAATATGACTATACTACCAATCCTTTTACAGAGAAAAAGTTCGAAAATTCACCACTTAATCGTGTTTTAAAACAAGCCGCACCCGGAAACGATTGGGCAATGGGTAGTGGTCATGAGATAAAGTTGGATTATCAAACAAATACTACAAATGAGGTGCGGTTATTAGAGGCTGCTACAATCTGGAATGCTTCTTCAGGATTGTATGATATAGCTTTTTGGGATAATAAGTATTATGACAAAAATGAGTTGTACAAAACCATTACTTATGACGAAAATTCCTCAGCAAATCTCTCTGAAATAAGCGGAAGCACAGTAGAATTCACTGATAAAGAAGGAAGGCTTATTTTAAAGAGAACTTATGAGTTAGACAAAAAACACGATACCTATTATGTATATGATGAGTATGGTAATTTAACCTATGTGATTCCTCCAAAAGCCGATGGAGTTATTACTGATGAAATTCTTAATAGCTTATGTTACCAGTATAAATATGATAACCTTAATCGATTAGTCGAGAAAAAGCTACCAGGAAAACAATGGGAGTTTATTGTTTACAATAAGCTTAATAGAGTTGTGGCTACTGGACCAGCGAATTCTCCTTTTCAGGATGATACCGCTGTGGGGTGGTTAATAACCAAATACGATGCCTTTGGGATGCCAGTATATACAGGTTGGCAGAATACAACTTCTAATAGTGGGGGGCGATATATTTTGCAGGACACACAAAATAAAGCTACAAAGTTATTTGAAACAAAAGTATCAAGTATCATTGATGGTGTTGGAGTTAGCTATAGTAATACTGTTGCCCCAACCAATTATAAACTACTTACATTAAATAATTATAACAAGCACCTCTTAACATCCCAGAGAGAAAGAGTAATCACAACGATCTCGGCGGCTTTGTTTGAAACCAATATTATGTATTATGATACTTATAATAGACCGTTTCGAAACGATGTAACTAATCATTTGGGAGGTTATAATGTTATCGAAAAAGGACTTGATTTTAATGGAAAAACAACTTATATGTCAACTGCTCATAAAGTTTCTTCGAGCAATAAAGGGATTTCTTTACACGAAGTTTATACTTATTCACCACAAGATAGATTACTTATTAATAATCATAAGGTAAATGCTGGCGAAATACAATTTTTTGCCGATAATACCTATGATGCATTAGGACAGCTTATGAGTAAAAATATAGGCATTAGTAAAGTAAACCCTTTCCAGAAAATAGACTATAAGTATAATGTACGAGGCTGGCTTACAGGAATAAATGACATTGAGAATTTACAAAAGGGCGGCGATCCTAAAGATTTATTTGCTTTTAAGATAAATTACAATAAAGTGGAGGGAAATGTAACGGTAGCAAAAGCGCTTTATAATGGTAATATAGCCGAAACGTTCTGGGCGGCAGGTTCAGATGGTATAGGAGTTATTCGTGGGTATGGTTACCAATACGACCAATTAAATCGCCTTAAGAATGCAACCTATCAGACTCCAAAACTCGCAGACAATAAAAATTATTTTGGAGAGAATATGGATTATGATAAAAACGGAAACATAACCCGATTACAGCGTAAGTTTATGGCTGGAACATCCAGTAATCCTTATGTAGATAATATGGATAATTTAGGGTATTTCTATGCTGATAACTCTAACCAGCTTATGAAAGTAACCGATACATCTAATAACCCACAAGGATTTAAAGATGATAGCGATGGGTATAACGATACCGAAGATGATTATGCATATGATGATAACGGGAACCTGATAAAAGATCAAAATAAAAACATTACCAAAATACAATACAACCATCTTAACTTACCTACCAAAATAACATTTGGAACAGGAAATACGATTGTTTATATTTACAACGCAACAGGGCAAAAAGTAGAGAAAATTGTAACTGAAAATGGAGTAGTAACTAATACTAAATATTTAAATGGTTTTCAATACAAGAATGATGTTTTACAGTTTTTCCCGACAGCAGAAGGATATGTAAGAAATACAAGTACTAATCCAGCTATTTATACTTTAGGTTACGTATTTAATTATACGGATCATTTAGGGAATGTAAGATTAGGCTATGCTCAGAATGCTAAAAAAAATGGTCTTGAAATTCTTGAAGAAAACAATTATTATCCTTTTGGTCTCAAACATCAGGGGTATAATACTGATAATTTACAGGCTGGGTATAAGTATAAGTACAACGGAAAAGAGTTGCAAGACGAGTTAGACCTTAATGTCTATGATTATGGAGCTAGAAATTATGATCCTGCTCTTGGTAGATGGATGAATATTGACCCGTTGGCAGAAAAATCTCGAAGATTTAGCCCTTACACATACGCTCTTAATAATCCAGTTTATTTTATTGATCCTGACGGGATGATGGCAGATGATTGGAAAAAAGATGCGAATGGAAATATGACTTATGATCCCAATCTTACTAAAGATAGTCCGTCTTCACAATTGAAAGAAGGAGAAAGTTATGTAGGACCAACAGATACTCAAACAGTTTCTAACGATGCAGGCACCTATGATTTATTTTATAATGCTGATGGAAGCATTTCGTCATCGGATAATTATAGTAGCCCCTCTAGTGATGGTATAAGAATATTTGGAGTTGGAGGAGATGCCGTTACAGGAAGTGGTGATCTAGGAAATGACAGGGGCTCAGGGGCTATAGGTCATCCAGGGCATGATTTTAATACTTTATTTGATGTTGGAGAGTTATTTGGAAAATTTGTAAATTGGCTCAAAGGTAATGATGGAAGTAGTAGAAAACAAAAAACAGATACTAACGTCAGTACGATGAATACAAGTGAACCTGAAACAATAACAGCTCAAAGATATGATTATACATCACCTGACCCAAGTGGAGTTAGTCAATCTATTCCTTTTGCTGGAAAACCTAGAGATACATCTGTAATAAAAGGGAATGAATCAGTAGTTAATCTTTTAAATACAAAGGATTCATTACGAGCAGCTAAAGAATCTAGAGCTAAAAATATTGAACATAAAAAAAAATTAGGTTACTAAATAATTAAGTAAAATAGATATGTTAAACAAAAGATTTTCAATAATAATAGTAACTGTATATGTACTACAATTTATAGTTGTTTCCTGCAAAAGAAAAGAAGAAATTCCGAACCAACAACAGAAATTTGAAAAAGATATTCGAAAACGGATAGATTGTAAAATAGAGTTTCCTGATACAGTTTATATAGATCAATTATATGACGGGATGGTTAAATACAAAAGTATGTTAGATACAATTACTACAAGTTTTGATGATAAAAAAAAGAATCGATACGTTATTTTTTATCTAACAATTGTAGATAAGCCAGATCCTGATTATAAACATTTAAAAAAAGTTGCTAGTAAATTTGGAGCTGATAACAATAAAGAAATTTCTATTTATGATATTAAATTTACAAAAACGGGCATCTATTATATTGATGGTATTATAAATGATTTTGTTATCATTAATGAGAATAAAAAAGATCTAAAAGGTAATGAGCTTGTAAGATTAATAGAAAATGAAGAGAGGGTAATACACAAGGTTGTTGTTATTAATAGCCCAGAATCCAACAACAAAAAAAGTTGAAATTCTTGAAGAAAATAATTACTACCCATTTGGGTTGAAGCATCAGGGGTATAATACCCTAAATTTAGAAGCTGGTTATAAATATAAGTACAATGGAAAAGAGCTGCAAGACAAGCTGGGGCTTGGGTTTTACGACTACGGCGCAAGGAATTATGATCCTGCAATTGGTCGTTGGATGAATATTGACCCGCTAGCAGAACAAGGGCGTAGATGGTCACCATATAATTACGCAATGGATAATTCTGTGTATTTTGTTGACCCTGATGGGATGTGGGTTGGTAATCCAATTACAAGTTTAATTAGCAAAGCTACATCAGCAGTTAAAAATTATGTCTCAAATAAAGTAAGTACTGTTGTTTCTAATACCAGAAATATGGTTGCTCAAAAAGCTAGAGACATATTAGATAAAATAACTCCTGACATTAAAATAGGAAAACCAGAAAAGGCAGTAAAAGGCTCAGGATTTGGAGTAAGTTTTACTGCTGATGGAGGAAAAAAAGGTGCATTGGTTACCCCTGAAGGAGAAAGAGATACACCACAAGTTGATATGACCGTTGTAGTAGGATTAACAGATGTCTGGGGGCCGGATACTAATATTCCTAATATTGCTGCCGTTTTAGATACTAGTAATCCTGATATAAAAGGTGGTGGAGAAGGTAACTCATCAACAATGAGTACTGCTGCAACTCCTGAGGGTGAAATGATAACTATGAAATTAGAAAAATCCAGTGCTACAAGTACAGAAAGCTGGAATAAGTCTGAAGTTCGTAAACAAACAAAAGATACATCCGTGAGTCCTTCTCAAAAGGAAGTTATAACAAGAATGAATAAAATGAATGCTAGAAGAGCAGAGCAAGAAAAAGATTCGAATAACGAAGAACTTCAAAAAAAAATAGACTATTATAAATAATCAGTAATTATGAGAAAAATCATGTTTTCAATAATTGTATTTTCGTTATTAATAGCTTGTAAAAAAGAAATAAAGGAAATAAGAAAAACGGAAGAAACAGAGGCAGCTAAAAATAAATATAAAATAACACTAGTTTTTCCTGATACAGTATATGTAAATGAGAGTTATAATGGAAGAATAGATTATGAAAATTATTTAGATACTATTACAACAAGTCTTGAGGATGTAGAAAAGGCAAGATTTTTAGAATATGCTTTTTTAATAACTAAAGATAAAAGTTATGGAGATGATTATTTGAATAAGGTTGCGAAAGATACATTTGTAGCAGAATCGAATCGAATGATTCCATTATATAATATTAAGTTTGATAAGTTAGGATTGAATTATTTTGATGGATTTATAACAGATGAAGTGATGATAGAAAATGGTGCTAAAAATGATAAAGGTGAATCTATGACAAGAATTATTACTGATAAATTTAGGTTAACTAGGGGGGTTTATGTTATTGAAAGAAACAATCGGGCAGACAACAAAAAACATGGAACAAATTTTTAAAATAAATAGATATGTATTTATTGCATTGATTATTATTTCGTGTAATAAGAAAAATGATGAAAATTTAAAAGAAGCATTAAAAAATAATTTAAGTAAAAGTAAAATTTTGTTTAGTAGTTTTCCTGATACTGTAAAAGTAAATAAAGTTATTGATGGTAAACTTCAATATGATGTGAGTAATATTGATTCTACTATAACTAGTAGCAGGTTTTTAGTACTTGTATTATCAACTAGTATAAACAAAGAACTTGCCAATTATAATGAAGTAAATAATAATCGTTTATTGTCTTATGTTGATACATTAAATACGGGTAAATTTGAGTTTAAAGCTGTTTTTGAAAAAAAAGGTAAGCAAATACTAAATATAGTCATACGAGATAATAAATTTTTGAAAAACCAAAAAAATATACCACCAGATAAAATGATATTAAGAACAAGTGATTGTTTATTCTCGAAAGAGGTGTATGTAGTTGATTAAAAGAGGTAATGTACTCGATCGTTCGAATATGTGCAATTACAGCACTGGTTTTATCGGTTACGGTAAATGGAATCAAAAAAACAATAAATTATGGAAGTGATAGAAAATATAGGAATAGGAGTTTTAATGATAATTTTTGGAATAGTGATTATTGTTTTTATGTCAAAAAGACCACCTTCATATCCATTAGTGAGTATAAACTTTAAGGTTATGCAGGAGGTATTGCTTTTATACTATTAGGGATTATTTATATATCAAATAAATTAAATTTATGGTAGATAAATTAATCCTTCTCAGACAGGTTTAATCGGTATTAATCGTAAAAAATATTTAAGAGCAGCAGAAGAAAGAAATTCAAACAATAGAGAACTTCAACAAAGATTAGATTACTATAAACCATGAATAAGCTACAATTTTTTTTAATGATAAGCTTTTTACTGCTAATTTCATGTAAGGATGAGAAAAAGACAGTGAAAAATGAGCAAAATATAAATGCAGAAATAAGTATTATTTTTCCTGATACAGTATATGTAAATGAGCTTTATGATGGAAAAATAAATTATAAAGATGATTTGGATACTATTACGACTAGTTTTGATGATATTAAAAATATCAGATACGTTTATTTTACATATTTAAAAAATCAAGACATAAATTATGGGGATGAATCTTTAAAAAAAATAGTAACAGATACATTTGGAGCAAGAAATAACAGATTGATTCCTTTATATGATATTCGATTTGATAAGTTAGGTTTAAATTATATAGATGGTTTGATAATCGATGAAGTTATGATTGAGAATGGAGCTAAAGTCAAAAACGGAGAACCCATGGATAGGATTATTACCCATGAATTTAGAGTTACTAAAAAGGTTGTTGTAATAGAGGAAAAAGACAAGAAATAGTAGCAAGGTATAACGTAGTAGGAAGGATATACCCAATAGTGCTTCAGATCATATTGATAGTTCTGTTCACATAACTCTTGGAGAAGAGAATATGTACAAAGTGAATCAGATTAATCAAACAATAATTTATGAAAGAAAAAGTATTAAAGTTTGTTTTAAACTACATTCAAATTTACTTATTTGGAGGGTTGGTGAGCTTATTATTGTTGATGTATTTGGTAATATCTGATGATTATTTCCATAAGATGGATTTTAAACCAGAAGGGTTTAAAGTCAAAATCGAAGAGTATCTTTTATTTACGTTTAATATACCTCTTATTTTAATGATTATTTTCAGTATTATTCTAATAATTAAAGTTGATTCGAAAATAAATAAGTTAATTATCTTTTTATCCTCTCTGGTAGGTATTATGACTTTTATAGTAGTTGATAATATTATAAAGAAAATTTTATTTTATCCAGAGAATGTTTTGATGGGGTTAATTACTGTATTAATTGCTTACGTTGCCCTGTATTTTATAATATTAAAAGCAGAAAAAAAGTTAGTTGTAGATAAGTTCAAGCTATCCAATAGCAATATATCAAAATGGTAAACTAACAGAATATTCACATCAAAGAGAAACAAAGAAATAATTATGAAAAAGAAGTTTTTAATTTTTTTTAGCGTTTTACTTTCTATTCTATTAATTGATAGACTATTTTTTATGGAGCATAGACTTCAAGGTGTTTGGGAGTATGATGGAGGTAGTTATTTTGGTGACCCCATAGCTTATAACCAGGACTTCATTTTTAATAAAAATAAAATTTACGCGTAACAAAACCGAAGACAATCCTGTTTTAGAAAAAGAAATTTACTTGATAGGATGTTACTTTAAGGTATTATTTTTATATGATAGTAATTTAAATAAAACAGCTTTTTATACTAAATTTTAAATATCGTCATGGCTAACCCAAAATAAGAAGAAAAAAGATATTGAATTTCTAGAAGAAAACAATTATTATCCGGTTGGAGTAAAACACGAGGAGGTATAATGCCTTAAATTTGGAGGGATGAACACAAAACAAAAAATTTTAGGAAGTGTATTTCTTGTAATATTTATAGTTGGTTGCAATGATAAAAAGAAAAGTACTCCAATGAATAATATGACTTTAAGCGATAGAGATTATTATATAAAAGAGGCTTTAACTAAAGGAGATACTTGTGCATATTATAATTTAAATAATTACTATATGGATTATCCTATTGAAGGTATTCTTTATCCGGCTTTAATTATGGCTAATAAATATCAATATCATTTGGCCTATCTAAATGTTTATGAAGCATTAACAAGTCAAGATCATAAGTTGGGTACTTCGGAGCTAGAAAATTTAGACATAGAAACAAGGAAAATGGCTTTAGAATATTTGAGAAAAGGAGCTGAAAGAGGTAATGAAGAATGCAAGAGAATCCTTGGATATCATTATTTAAAAGGTAAATACATTGTAAAAGATACAATTAAGGGGTTAAAACTTATAAAGGAAAGTGAAGATGTTTCAGAGCCATAAAGCTAATCACAATAAAAAGACTTAAATCAGAGAGTTATTATAAATGGATTTAACTTTAATAAATTTTAAGCATAAAAAAACTCCTTAATTTCTTAAGAAGTTTTTATGATTGTAATTTATTTTACTATTTTTTGATTAGAGTTATCATCTGTTCAATGATAGGAGGGAGCGTTTGGTTTTTGTATAAAAGGTTATGGTTTTCGCTTAACCATTTTTCAAAATTTATAACATCTTTTTGTAAAAAATAAGCTTGAAGAATTTGAAATGAATTTTCAGCATTATAGGTCTCGTCTTTACAGATTTCTAAAGCTCTTTTAAAAGATTTAATAGCTAGATCTATTTGACCAGATTTTACTTCAGCGTATATCAATTCTTTATTGGTATAAGAATCAGTTGGATTGCTTTCTATTGCTTTTTGTAAAACAAGAATCGCATCTTGGTATCTTTTTAAACAATTATAGGAGAAGGCTAATTCTACGTTTAAACCTTTATAATTTTGATTAATGTTTTTTGCTTTTTCGAGATAAACTAGCGCTTTTTCGCACTCATTCCATCCATTATACATATAACCCCAGTTGTATAACCTTTCAATCGAATTTTCATTTGTTTTGTATGCTTGAAGCCATTCGGGAGTTTTTGGAATGTTAAGTTCCGAAAATTTAGATTCAGGTATAAAGGCAATCAACGTATTATTAGGTTGTAATCTTGTTTTAATGGAGCTTTCTTTCTTATTTCCAGAAGTAATAAATCTTCCATTTGAGTTAATTTTAAAATCACCTTCTAAGTCAAATGTAAGACCAGCGACTGGATCGATGTATATAAAACCAAACATATACGTACTATCTTTTGTCATTGGAAAGACTACCCACTTATCTTCGCTTTGCACAAATTTTTTATCAAAAGTTAAAGAGTTTTGTGCAATAATAAATTGTGACGCTAAAAATAATGCTAAGATTAAAATACGTGGTTTCATGTAAAATATTTTATAATGGTTTGCATATGATTTATATACTAGACTAATTTGGGTTAGATGTATATTTGTTTTTATTTAGCTAATATAAAGTTATTTTTACTAGAAAGTAATGTATAGATTTATTACTACAAACTAAAAGAAAGTAAAATAGGAATTTATAAATTTTAAAGAAAATGAAGTATTTAGTTATATTCTTTTTTATGGGTTTATTTTGGGACGCGGACTTTCGGGAAGGGACTAAGAAGGAAAATTATGAAATTATAAGAATAGATTCTTTAAATAATGTTTATAAGATTTATGCAAAAAAAGATAAATCTTTATATAAAATTGTATCACTCAAAAATGATTCAATTATCAAAAGATTTAAAAGAATTAAGAAAGGAAATTGTTATAAATTAGAATTAGTCTCTTTATTTTCTGATGATGAAAGACTTCCCATCAATATCGGTGGAGTTGAGTTTTATGGTGAAACAATCGAGTTAGAAAGAGATTCAATTGTTGATTTATATACTACTAAAAATTTAATAGGTTTATATTATATTGATGCTACAACTCCTTAACTAACACTAATTTTTTATTAGTAGTATCGATTACAAATGAGTATTATCGCTATGAATATAGAAGCTTGTAGAAATGTAATTTTAATTAGATTTGCATATCAAAGAGGTTAAAAAAATCATGAAAAGTAGAAACATAAAAGTAGCAATTATTACATTTTTTATACTTTTTATAATTGATAGATATACTTGGATGCCCGAGAGAGTAAAAATATTATAGAGGTATGAGAGTGGTTATAGTTTTGGAGACCCGATTTCTTATAACGAAGGTTTTATATTAAATGGTTCTGAAATATTATTTAAAGAATTTAAACAGAAAGAAGATTTTATTGTTGTGTTTCATAACAGACAAAGTAAGTTTTATCTTCTCGGATGTTACTTTGGAGAATTATATATTTACGATATTGTTAAGCATAGAATAAGTGTTTATGAAGACTATTAAAATAGGTATCAATTCCTAGCCCAGATAGAAGCGGCATCCTTTTTATCTCGTTTTTTTCGAGATGAAAAGATATAGCGGATAGCTGGAAAAAGCTCCAAATTTGGCTAAAATGTCTTTTTAATTTAATGCCTGTTTTCCTCAATAAAATATACCTTTGTGGTAAATTGATTATCTACAAAAACATAATTGTATGGATTATGATAAATTTATTTTCTGCCTCGAGGCTGTTCCCGATGTAGAGATTGACTTAACTACCGAAGTTGTTAAAAACTTAGAACAACTGGCTTTTGAACAGGGTATTTCGAGTATTCATAAGACTTGTGATACGATTGAGGGTTTAGAGGATAGTTTGAATGCGTTGCTTTATGATGACCACAACTTTAAGGATTATGAAATAATATATTTGGTAATGCCTGGCGAAGGAAATAATGTGTGTCTTAATGATTATTACTATAGTCTGGAGGAAATAGCCGAAATTTTTGAAGGCAAAATGAAAGGTAAAATTTTACATTTTGCCAATGCAAAAATATTAGATTTAAGCGAGGAAGAAGCGCAATACTTTCTTGATATTACCGGCGCACGTGCCATTTAGGGTTATGGTACTGCGCTTAAAAAAATAACAAGTAGTAGTACGCTTGATAAAGCTTTCTTTAGTTTGTGTCAGGAGGAAGATGATGTAATTGAGATTGTTGAAGAACTACACCAAAAATATTATGACCTTTGCAAACACCTCGATTTTAGGTTGTATTATTAAATTTTATCCCGATTGTTGTTAAACGATTATTTGATTTTTTGAATCTTTTCGAATATTTCGTTTAGAGTTTCTTTCATATCTTTTGGTGTGTTTTCGCCACTTTGGTTTGTTATAATAAATACACCCAAATTATATTCTGGAATTATATATATAAAACATTGTGAGCGAGGAACTCCTCCGTGATGCATATATAACGTTCCTAGTTTTTCATCTTTTGTTACTCGCCAGCAATATCCTGAACTAAAACGATCATTAACTTTTACTAATGGTCTGTGAGATTCGGCTATTACGGCATCATTTTTTAGTTGGTATTTTATGTATTTTACCATATCGGGAACGGTAGATTTTATGTTTCCGCCTGCACCCCAAGGCAATGTTGTCATTTGGGAAGTGATTTCGTTAAAAGCACAATGATAGCCTACTGCAAGATTTTTTTGATCCTCTGGAGATAAATTTATCATTGTACGATTCATCTGGGCATTTTTGGCAAAATAGTCTTTTAGTATAACTTCAAATTTTTTGTTATAGACTTTTTCTAAAACTGATGCCAAAAGTTCTATTCCTGCACTTGAATAAGAGAAGTTGTATCCAGGAATGGTATCAATTTTTATTTGATGTAAGTCTCTAAAAAAATCTTTTTGAGTATAATTTTTTAATGCATTGTTAAGGTCTGCTGGTGTTTCTTTTTTAGTGAAGTTTTTCAGCATTTCGTTTACGCTTAATGGGATCATATTTGGCAAGCCACTTGTATGGGTAACTAAATCTTTTATACGAATTGGGTGGTTATCAAATGTTAGATTAGGATAATCTTCGCTTAAATATTTTTGAACGGGATCATCTAGATTAATTTTTTTATCTAAAACTGCTTTGGCTATTAATGTACCTGTATGAGTTTTGCCTAATGAACCAATTTCATAAATTGTTTTATCTGTTGGTGCATTTGATTTTCCTTTTTCTAATTCGCCATAATGTCCTATGTATTCTTGTCCTTGATATACTATTCCGATTGAAGTAGAATTTATTAAAGGTTTTTCTATCATTTTGGTTGCAGCACTGTCAACTATAGTTTTAATGGTTGCTTTTTGCGCAATACTTATTAGAGGTAATACTAATAAAACGATAAGGATTAATTTTTTCATGATTTCTAAATTTTTATTGGTTATTGTTATTTGATACAAATGTGCGTTGGATAATCATGAAATACGTACGACAAAAAAAAGTCGAACGCATTTTTTAGATTAAAATGAGTTCGACTTATTATAAGACGGCGTACGAGTAATTACAAAAACCTGTTAATTAGTTGTTTATAGGGGGGGGTAATGTTTGTTTTGCAATTTTTTTCAAGACGTATTAAAATCTTATTCTTTGCAATGATCCTTAAAAATTGATTTTTGTTCGATTAAAAATGTACTTTGGAACTTAATAAATGTATCTATTTTTTTATAGATATATAGTAAGTTGGTATTATTGTAATCATAATTTTCGGTTTTTTCTTCGCCTGCTACATAGTTTAGATGGTTTATGTAAGCGTTTCTTTTTTCATCTAAAGTATAGTTTAGTTTAAACAGTTCGTTTTCGATATCCTCATCATAGCTTTTATATTTTGGTGTATACAATATAAGATTTGGTTCAAAATTGATGCCTGAGATTCGTGCAAATTCAGATTCAGTTAAGGCATCATTTAAGTCTTGTTTTTCTCCAAAATGTTTAGAATAATATAAACCTCCATCTTTATAGAGATAAGAAAACGGATAAAGGTTTTCTTTATCTTCAAAGTGATTTATTATAAAGTCATTGAATTTTTGGGTATTATAAAAGGTATAAACAGTAGGCTTGTAATTTTTGTTTTCTGAATATGAATAAGGTATGGAAGAAAATGAGATTGTATCTGCTTTTTTAATTGTAGTATATACTTCTGGAAATTTAATACATCGATGCCCTTTTACATAAACGCGTTGTAGTTTTGGGTTTACAGCATTAAGTTTTCCAAGATGCATAAATGTTTCTTCGTCATGTAATCCGTTTGAGAGCATAAACTTTGTACTGTCTTTTAGCTCTGGAGTATGTCTTCCATAAACCTGAAATGATTCTTTAGGAGCATCGGGAACAAAGTTTACTTCGCCATGTTCTTTTAATGTCCATTTTCCGGTTATTAATGTTGCGTAACCTATTATTATAAATGTACCATCGGGTTTTAGGTAATGGCTTCCGCCTCTTAATTTGTAATAACCCACTACATCATTTGGAGTTTGTGCTTTTGCATTATAATTTGTGAGCATAATAGCGAATAGGATAAGAATTTTTTTCATTTTTTATTTCTTAGTGTACATCAATTCCGTTAAAATATATTTTGGTTATAGCGGTGTCATTAAATTTATCTCCTTTGTAGATTTCGGCAATTTCGAATCTTAAAACTAAGTCAGTTCCGTTTTTGTTATGTCCAAAAGTTCCGAGTTCGAATATCTGGTCGTTTTTGGTATCTTCTAAATTTAGGATTCCAAATACTTTTCCGTTTATGCTTAATCGTAGTTTCTTTACTCGATTATTGTTTTTCCAGGCAGCGTCGGACTTTACATATCCGTTAGAAATTATGATTTGGGTAATTCTTGGGCTTTTGTTGAAAAAAGAATATTCTAAATATTCTCCAACTCCTTCGTCTGTTTTACCTTCGACCCAAGCAGTTTGATAGCTTAGATCATTTGCATTCTTGGCTTGGTATTTAGTATCTTTTTCGGTGTTTAGAGTCGAGGATGCTTTTACTTTATAATTTCCTCCCGAACAATACCAGCTACAGCCACCATCTACAACATCCCACATACTTTCTACAACTTCGCCATATTTTTGTAATAAAATATCGAGTTCTTTTTGTTCTGTACCTGTGAGTTTAGTTTTTTGTAAAAGTTCGTTTTGTCGCTTTATTTCGTTGTCGGTTTTTGTACTTAAATCGACTTTTCGGGTTTCTTTGGGATAAAAGTTCTTATCTGAATTTTGAGCATAAGTAAAACTTACAATTATGGTAAATAAAAATAGTGCTAAGCGATTTTTCATATAGGTATTGCTAGTAATTGCTGCTATTTTTTACTTTTCGGTAGGGTATTTTCCAACTGCAGTTATTCCGTTCTCCGAAAAAAACAATATTTCTGTTGTAATTGGATAACCCGAATTTTGATATTCTTGAACTACAGTTTTTCCAATTCTATTTGCGAAAAATTCAAAGTCTTTTTCCGAGAAAATATAACAAAAATCTCTTACTGGAATTACTGCGTAAAATGGAAATCCAAAATCGGATTTCAGTTTCTCTTTCATTTTTGAAGCAAATAGAAGTGAACTTTTCAGAAATGTTTTCTGAACTTCAATCATACCAAGCTTTCTGTTTTCTATTATTTCAACTTCAACCTTGGTATTGGTTAGTAGTTTATTAGCATTTAAATCAGCTTGTTTAATTAAATCTAACTCCGAGATGTTCCACTTTATTAAGATATCTTGAGTAATGCCAGTCAATTTTTCATTTTCGCTTACCATATAAATTTTACTAAATTCATCTGAGACTTTTTCATAAATTAAGTCTTTGTAATCGAAATCATTTGGAAATAGCTGGATATAGACATTATCCTTGGAATTTTCCCAATTTGAAACGTCAGCTGAATATGATAATATAGTTTGAACCAAATCCGAAATATGACTTTCATCAGCGTCTCTTTCATAATTACGCCTTACGTTTTCTAAACTTATTTCTAAATTATTTCCTTCAATATTAATGTGAATAAGATTTTCGTTGTCAATGGAATCAATTTTTAAACCATTTTGTTCCAGTTGTTTTTTTAGTTTTTCAAAAACAATATCCTTTTTTTTATCATTGAATCCAAGAAGTTCAGACATAAATATCAGTGTTTGTTGTAGTTTTAAATTGGCTCTTAATACAAGTTCTAAGAATGGTTTACAAAGTCTGGTTTTGGCAGACTTTGTACCATAAATAAGTTTTTTGTAGGCTAATATAGCACTATTTTTATTACAAATAATATACTGAATTATGATAAATTAAGAAGTAATTATTATAAAGTGTAGGAGTGGAGTCTAGTATCTTAAAGATTTAGGAATACGAATGCAATATCGTATAGACTGACAAAGAACAAAAATAAATAGGAAGATTATAAATGCAAGAAATGTTTTTAGGAATAAAAAGAAAGGAATCAGGAATGGGACATATTTTAAATGCAACTTAATTTTACTTAAATTAAGTTGCATTTTTTTAACTACAAGTTTCATTAATGCGAAACCGATTTTAATCCGATGATTGAACCAACCAATGTTGCAATAAAGAATAATCTCCAGAAGTTTGTTGGATCTTTAAACACAAAAATACCGACCAAAACTGTTCCTACAGCCCCAATTCCTGTCCATACTGCATAAGCAGTCCCAATAGGTAATGTTTGTGTACTCTTGATAAGTAGCAACATACTTATAATAAGCGATGCCAAGAATCCTCCGTACCATAAATAAACATCATTTCCTGTTGCTTCTTTAGCTTTCCCCAAGCACGAAGCAAACGCCACCTCAAATAATCCTGCAATAATCAAAAGAATCCAATTCATGTTTTTAAATTTTAATAGGGCAAAGATCCTTCAGCGGATTCAATTAAAATTTAACAAATGATAAAAAATGAATTTATTTTATTTCTGCTCGTATTCGGCTTAAACTTACTTGTGTTATCCCGAGATAAGAGGCAATATGACCGAGTTGTACTCTCTTAATTAAATCGGGGTTGTTGGTTATTAGTTCGTTATATCTTTCAGACGCTGTTTTAAACTGTCTTGATATTAATCTTTCTTCAGTTTTTATGAGTTCTTTTTCGGCAAATTTTCTTCCCCAGTTTGCAATATGTATATCTTCTTCAAACAATCTTTGCAAATTGGTTGTTTTTAATTCGTAGAGATCACAGTCTTCCAGAAGTTCGATGTCTTCATATCCCTTTTGGTTTTCGACGTAGCTTTTCATCGAGAGGATTGTTTCACCTTCTTTTCCAAACCAAAAAGTAACATCGCTGTCATTCTGGTTTACATAAGCTCTTACAATTCCCTTTTTTATGAAATAGATATTAGATTCAATTTTGCCTGCTTTTAATAAAATATGCCCTTTTGGGAAACTAACCAAAGTAATGTTTTCCTCCAGAGTTTTTCTGGAGCTTTCGGGTAGTTTAGATATTTTGTCAAAAATGATGTTGCTGTTCATTTAGGGATATATGTTCTAGAATTTTATGGTTGTTTAGTAATTGTTGATGAAAATTTTTATTCTGAAAATTTCCACTTAAAATGTTTCTCTAAGTTTGTTTGCTCTTCCTTTGTTAGTCTCATTATTGCAATTGATTGCCCAAATCCCAAACCTTCAGTTCCTAAACAAGTAACTATACGAATATTTTTTTCTTTTATTTTTTCTTTACAAATTTCAAAGACAATTCCATCCAACCAATCATCAAGATATTTAGGCTTAAATTTTATTTTTTCATTATCAAGCTCAAATTCTACTTCAATGGGTCCTGTTTCACCATGCCAAATCTCTTTTATATTTTTCGGATTAAAAACATTGTTTGTTAATCTCGAATGCATGTGTATGACATCTTCGTAAACTTTATTTTCTTTGCAAACATCTGCTTCTAAGTCAATGTATATAACTTTAGTTTCATCAAGGCTAGCTAAATCTAATTCATCTAATTCCATTCCTGGATTATATTCTTTTCCGAATAATTTTGAATATTCAATTTTTCTAATGGAATGTAATTTGTCGAACAGCTCTGCGGCACTTAGTTTTTCATAATCTTTAAAGAAACCACTTTTTCTTAAAATGGTAATATTTTCTATTATTTCATCTTTTGTAAAAGTTTTTTGCGACTCTTTATTACAAGAAATTAGTAACAAACAGATTATAAGTAAATACCTCATTTGATAAAAATTTAAACTTTGACGTAAACTTTTGCTTCAGATTTAATATTAATAAACTAGTTGGTTAAGAGGACTTAAAATGTATTTGATGTGCTTAGAATTAATTACTAAGCACAGGAATAATATGTTCCCAGTTTAATTGTTTTGCAATATCCAATGCAGTTTTGCCTTGGTTTGTTTTCATGTTTTTATCTACACCAGATTCTAATAAAAGTGTTATCGAAGTTAAATTCCCAGCAACGGTTTCTGTATGTAACAACGAGAATCCTTCTTCATCCTGATAAGTAATTTCGTCTGGGTTTTGCTTTAAGAAATCCTGGAGCTTTTCTTTCATGTTTTTGCTCATAGGATGTTCTACAAGGTTTTCTGGCTTTTCTTTTTGTTCGTTAACAAGGAGAACTTCATTGTAATCGCCAAAATCTAATCCCCATGCTTTATCATGATCTTTTCTTTCCTGACTTGTCATTTCTGAGCGTATTGCCTGAATGGTAAATCCTCCATAAGCTCTTGGCTGAGGCGATGAGAAAAGTTTAGAAAGTCCTTTTGGTGAACTACCCTGAATTGCAAATAACCAATCGCTAATTTGGCTTAAAGGAATCACAACTTCATCTCCGTTTTCGATGTTTGTTAACTCGTTTGGATCATTTATTAAAACACCTTTTATATGTTCTCCATCAAAGGATATATCGTTAATCCACATATGTTCTACAATAGGATGTTCGCTTCCGTCTACGTCTTGAGAGAAGGCTACTTTTACGCACGCTACAGTTAATGCAGGAACAATTCTTCGGTATTCCCAAGATAATTCTCTCCAAAAATATTTAAATGTTTCTTGAGCATTTTTAAAAGCTTCGATCATTTTTGGGCTATCTCCTTTGGCAAAGAATATTTCTTGATTTGACATTTGTTTAATTATTTTAAGTTATTAGTAGGTTAAATAAACTCAGTTTAGTTTGAGTTTACATTAAAATGTAATTTTTGTATTGCTAATATATGATTATTTTATCAGTAATAACAAGCGAATTTTTGATTAAAACAGGGCGTTGGGTATAAAAAAACTCCTTAATTTCTTAAGGAGCTTAGTTTTATAATTGTAATTAATGAGAATTAATTTTTTTGTGTTTTTCCTATTAGTAAGTAGGAGTGAAGACTTTTTTATTCACTTATAATGGTAATTTATTTAGTAAATAAAAACTCTTTCCCACCTTGTTTTAATATCATTTCTTTTTTGTCGGCATTAAACTCAAGAACGATTCCTGCTTGGTCAAATTTAAAAACATTAGTTTGAGTTGCTTCTAGCGGAAAAGCCGATTGTCCTGTTGCCTGAGCAAATAATTTGTTGTCATTTTGTGTAACGTCTATTTTTATAGGAATTTGTAAACTCGAATATTGCCCTGCATATAAATCTAGCACTTCTGGTTTTAGTTTAAGGTAATTAAACGTTGGCATTTCAAACGGTTTATTAAAATAAGAGCTTAAAGCGCAAGTTAATACAGAGTTATTAGGATAAACCCTTGCGTTTGATGTAATTGCTACAGCAAGTTTTTCATTAGGAAAATAGGTTACAACAGACTGAAATTCATCTATGCCACCAGTATGTCCGTAACTTTTATTTTCATAATAAGGAAACTCAAACATACCCATTCCGTATTTCTGGTTTATAGTTTGCATTAACGATAATGATTTTGCAGATATTAGTTTTCCTTTAAAAAGTTGCTCAATAAAGATTGTTAAATCTGTAGGGTTTGATACAATTGCTCCAGCTCCCATTGGGATTGATGGATCTGTTTCTGTTCCTTTTTCCCATTCATTTTTATAACGATAGGAGTAAGCTTCATTATTTTTAATTTGTGTTTTACCTCCAAAATAGGTGTTTTTTAACCCTAATGGTTTTATAATTTTAGTTTCTAAAATAGTCGAATATGGTTTTTTGTACACTTTTTCGAGAATATAACTCAGCAACACATAGTTAGAATTACTATATTCAGCTTCACTATTAGGTTCAAAATCACTTTTTAGTTTAGCAATTACGTCAACCATTTCTTTTTCCGATTTTGGGGCGGTGTTAAACTCATCGGTTCTGTAATATTCTTCGTCGGTAAAATTATGAATACCACTTCGGTGATTTAGTAAATTAGATATGGTTATTTTTTTTGAGTTTTCTATTTGCGGAAAATAGGTGTCTAGAGTTTGGTTTAACGTTAATTTATTTTCTTCGATTGCTTTTAAAACTAGCGTAGCAGTAAACATTTTAGAAATAGAACCAATTCGATATTTAGTTGCTGCATCGGCTTTTTTTGAATTTTCGAGATCCGAATATCCTATCGATTTGGTATATAGCAATTTTCCATTTTCAGAAACAGCTATGCTTCCCATAAACTTGTTGTTTTTTTCTAAAGTTTGAAACAAACTATCCATTCTTTGTTTGTTGAATGTTTGCGAAAAACTGATTGTTGTGCTAAAAATAAGCAGACCGGTAATTAGGATTTTTTTCATAGTGATTATTTTTGATTGATTGATTTTTTAAACTTTAATAGCAATGTAATTAATACGTAAAACAGGATTATTGCAACTATCATAACTGGTATGAACATATTACCTAATATTTCGTTTATCCCGTTTTTATTTGCCTCACTGGTGGTTCCTAAAAAGAATGTTGAACCATCTTTATACCACAATCCAACTTCATTTGGTGATATAATTTTGGCAATTATAACAAACACAAACCCAAATAAAAGAAGGTATAATATAAAGAAGATTATATACGAGAAGCCATTGGTTATATTTAATAATAATGCTTTAAAAACATGAACAGGGTTGAATGTTTTGGTTGCTTGTTCTAGTTTTTTGTCTGCAATAAGAGGTTTTAAAACTTCTTCAGGAACGCCTAATTTTTCAATTATGTCTAATAACACATCTATTTCATTAGCTCCGTTTTTATGCTGAAGCGCTTCAAATATATGGCTGTTAAATTCCATATAAATATCTTGTCTGTCTTCTTTAGGTAAGGAATTTGTAACTTTTAAAATGCGCTTCATATAATCGTTATAAACTCTTTTTGAAGCTTCTTGACTGAATTTTATTTCTTCTGTTTTCATTTGATTATCTTTTGAATAGCATTTTCTAAATTTTTCCAATATTCATTCATGTGAACAAGTGTTTTTATTCCTGTAGGAGTCAGAGCGTAATATTTTCTGGGAATTCCGGTTTCTTGTTCTACCCATTTTGAGTCGACTAAATTTTCGGTCTTAAGTCTGTTCATTAAAGGATATAATGTGCCTTCGGCAATTTCTATTTCGGTATGTTGCTTTATTTGTTCTATAAGCTCATAACCGTAGTATTCGTTTTCTTTGAGTACGTTGAGGATAATAAAAGTAAGTGTACCTTTTTTTACCTGCGATTTCCAGTTTGTAACAAAAGTTTCATTCATGACAAAGTTTTATTGGTTAAAACAAATGTATAGCAAAATACATAGTTATACAATGTATATGGCTAAAAAAATGAATATATTTTTCAATGTATTCATTTTTAATTGTTTATGTTGTTTTTTGTGAGGTGTTACAATAAAATTGTTCGCTCTATATTTATTTGTTCCAAAAAGTATTCGTCGTGAGATATAACGATTAGCGTTCCTTTAAACTCATTAATCGCAGCAGTTAGTATTTCGATGTTTTGAATATCAAGATTATTAGTTGGTTCGTCCAGGATTATACTATCTGGCGATTGGTTACTTGTTGTTAGACAACAAAGCATCAAACGCATTTTTTCTCCACCACTTAATACTTTACAATGCTTATCCCAATCTTCTTTGGTAAACAAAAAGCGGTTGAGCCTCATCTTGATTTCGTGTTCTTGTAACGCTGTTGTATTAAATTGTTGTGCTTGCTGATACACTTTAAGCTGATTATCTATAAGCGAATAATCCTGATCTATATAAACCGATGTACTTTCTGCTCGGTATAATGTACCTACTTTCGGTTCTAATTTCCCAAGGATTAATTTTATCAAAGTGGTTTTTCCTGATCCATTCGAGCCTTTTAATGCAATGCGTTCGCCACTAGTAATCTGAATATTTAGATTTTGTTTCCAGAGTAACTCATTATCATAACCGTAATTAATGTTTTTGGCATCAAATAGTATTTTGCCTTTGTGTAATGACGAATTATCAAAACCAAATTTCATTTTGTCTATTTCTGGTAATGCCGAACGTAATTCTTGTAGTTCTTGTGAGATACCATCAATTTTTTCGGCGTGCATGCCTTTTATTTTCGAGGTACTATTCTCAGCATTGTTCCTTAAGGTATTTATCATTATTCGGGCAACACCAGCTTTTTCCTGTTTCTTTTTGCCACGCGCATCTAGTTTTTGTTGGCGTTCCAGAGTTTCACGTTCTTTCTCTTTGGCTTTTCGTAAGGCTTTTTCTTTATTATGTAAATCCTGATTTAATGCATTTTGTTCTATTTGTTTTTGCTCAGCATAAAAATCATAATTACCACCATAAACATTAATGCCTTGTTTGTTTAGCTCGAAAACTGTGTTTAAAAGATTTAGCAATTTTCTGTCGTGACTTACTACAATTAAAGCGCTCGATGTAGAGGCTATAAAATCATATAATAATTGTCTGGCAGCTACATCAAGATGATTACTGGGCTCGTCTAACAGGACTAATTCGGGCTGATGAATAGAAATACCTGCAAGGAAAACCTTTGTTTTTTGTCCGCCGCTTAAAGATTCTATTTTTTGAGATAAATCTAAGTCAGTTAATCGCCAGTATTTTAAGGCATTGTTGCAACGTTCCTCGATAGTCCAATCGTCATTTAGCACGTTAAGATTATTCTCGGATACGTTTCCTTCCAGAATTTCTTTTAAAGCATTTAGTTTATCCTCTATTTGTAACGCTTGTGCAATTGTAAGATGATTATACTGACCAAATAGTTGTGGTATATAATAAGGTTCAGAGCTGCATCTTACCTGTCCGTTTGAGGGATGTAATTTGCCTGCAATGATTTTAAGCAAAGTCGATTTTCCTATGCCATTGTTGCCTATTAAGGCGATTTTTTCGTTAGTATTGACAGTAAAGCTAATAGTGTCAAATAACAATTCCTTGTTGGGATGTGTATATGAAATATTTTGTAGAATAAGCATAATTTCTTTCTTTTGAGATGAATGAATTAAGCAGACTCGATTTGTAGTCTACCTTCTTGATTGTCCGAAAGAAATTATTTTTCACATACTAGTGTTGCTTTTTGTTTTGAGCTTACAAAGATACATTTTTTTGTTAAATAGGGTATACAATGTGGTTTTAGTGATGATTTTAAAACCCTAAAAAAAGACAACAAAGCCATATAATTCAATATCTCGGCTACAAAAAGTATAAAAATTAGTTATATTTACGACAATAGATTTTATGTTATGTACGAGGAATTAAAGTATTGGTATTTGCGTGATCACAAATTGTTTAAGACATTGAGCCTTGGACAAATAAAAGAATTATGTATTATCACCGGTTTTAAGAAAGCAAACAAAGGAGAAATTATTTATTTTTCTTCTTCTGATGTGCCTCGTATTTTTTTATTGAAAAAAGGGAATATCAAAATTGTTTCTGTAGATGAAGATGGGAATGAAAATATAAAAGACATTATCCAGAAAGGTGATTTATTTGGAGAATTAACTCTTGAAGCCGATGAACAGATAAATGAATATGCCAAAGTACTCTCGGATGATGTTGTAATATGTAGTTTTTTGATGTCGGATTTTGAAAACTTATTATTGCGAAACCCTGCATTGGCGCTGTCTTACACTAAATTTGTTGGACTAAAGATGAAAAGTATCAAAAATAGTTATTCTAATTTGATTTCTAAAGATGCCAGAACCAGAATGATCCAGTTTTTAAAAGAATGGGCAGAAAAGGAAGGTGTTAAGTTGGGAAATTCGGTTAGAATAGAGAATTATTTAACCCAAAATGATATTGCTCAGATTATTTGTACTTCAAGGCAAACTGCTACACAATTGATTAATGAATTAGAAACAAACCAGATTCTTGTTTATAATCGAAAAGAAATTTTCATTCAGGACATCACCAAATTATAGTTACTTTCATAACTGATATTAAATAAAAAAGCTCCTTAAAATGAATAAGGAGCTTAAAGATTATGCTTTGTAGTTTAGAAATATTAGATAAATTCTAGGTTTATTTTTTATCTAATGTAAGTTTCATTTCTTCACCATCTAATATTAATTTATCTTTTTCTATAATACTTGCAAAAGGATAGGGCGTACCTACTTCGTCTTTAATGACTAAACTTTTCCCAGCTTTGTATAAAGCAAACGTTCCATTTAATTCTGAATCCAAATACCCAGTTACTTTTCCATCTTTTGTAAACGTAAGATTTCCTTTGGCTAGTATTACATTTTTGATAGAATCTGTAAGTGGTTTTTTGACCTCTACATTGGTAACTTTCCAGGAATTAACTAATGTATTTCTTCCCTTATGGCATGAAATCATTAATATTGATAATAAGGCAAACGCAAAGGTAATTAAGGTAGATTTTTTCATGGTTTTTTTGATTAAAAGTTAAACAGGAAAAGTTACAAAAAAATTATATTCAATCAAATAGTTAAAAAAGTTTTTTTAGGTTAAAATGTCTGTTTGTTAAGGAGTTACTTGTTTTGAGCAGTAAAGGTTCTCAGATGCTAAGGTTCAAAGGAACAAAGGCTCTGAGGTACTAAGGCACAAAGGTTCAAATGGCTCTGAGGGACTAAGGTAAAAAAATAAAGATTTATGAACTTTGCGTAAAACCTTGTGTTCTTTGCGGTTAATTTTACCACAATATCCTCAATCTTGTCACCCTGACGTAGGAAGGGTCTCCACTAGTAACTCGACGGTAAGAAGAAGGTATAAAGACCCAGACATAGCCCACGGTTTCAACCGTGCGGTACGGATTGTCATAATGCATGCGTTCCAACGGTTGAAACCGTTGGCTATGTTTATAACAGATTGAAAGAGAAACAAGCGCTCTGAGGTATTTATCTAAGTAAAATATGGAGCGTTTACTCTATTTTTATATAGGATATTCACTCTGTGTGTCATACAAGCCTATTTTTTAACCATAGTACCTCAGAACCTTAAATTGGCGAGTTACTAACGAAGACCCTTCCTACGTCAGGGTGACAAGTTTGTGGTTGCATTGTGGTTGTGTTGGGATAAAATTAACCGCAAAGTTCGCAAAGCTTTTCAGAACCTTTGTGCCTTTGCTCCTTAGTACCTCAGAACCTTAGAACCTTAATAAAAAAAAGCCCAATTCAATTGAATCGAGCTTTTTTTGGGTAAAAGGGGGGGCAAAAGGGTGTTTATTTTAAAGTGTAGCTTCTTGTTTTACTGAAGCTTGACTTTCAATAGCAATGAATTTTGTAAGCATTATATCTGCGGTTTGCAAAGCTCCTTCTACCCATCCTTGTCCGTCTGAGTAAGCTTCGCCACAAATGTATAATGAACAATTATCTATCGGGTGAACAATTTTTTCTTTTACTTCCCAGCTTTTTACTCCAATGTTCCAGCTATTCCAACCTCCTCCAAACGGGTCTTCTCCCCAATCACGGAATGATGCATTCTTAACAGCTGGTGTATAATCGACATCGTGAATTTGTTTTAACTGGCGGCTTAATTCTTCCACCATCTTGCGAGGGGCTTTGTATTGATGCCAAGTTTGATTTAAAGCAGTGCTTAAAAGTGATTCTGTTTCTGAATATTCCCCAATAAAAGGATCATCTAAAAGCTCCGCATGAGAGATGCCTTTTTTCCATGCTTTTTTACGCTGAGGTCTAAGTCCGTCCCAGAACCCGATATTTGAGCCATCATCATAACTTGCCAATAGCATTGATTCTCCGCTTTGCGAAGGTTGTCCGTCATTCTTTGGCCAATAGTAGGTTTGTCTTATTGGTAAGTCGGTAACGGTTCTTCCTGATTGCAACGGAATGTATCCTTCTGTAGCATCAGTATATCCAGCATTTCTCCACCATGGACTAGAATAAGTTGTAAAAACTTTAAATAATGGTCTTGGTGTTACACTGCCAATAAGTGATTGTATCTCTTGCAGTTTAGGCGAAGTATTAGTTAATAAATCTAGTGAGCGACGCGGCATTGCCAGTATTAACTGTGTTGCCTCGATAATTTGACCATCTATATTAAGCTCAAATAAATTATTTTTAGACTCAAATCCTTCTAGTTTGGCGTTTAGTTTTATTATGCCTCCAGCTTCTTCAAAGAAGTTTGCTAACGAAATTGGAACTTGCTGAAACCCATTTTTAAACCCTTTATACACAGGTTTTATACCAAAATCTGAAAGGTACCATGGGATTGCATCTGCAGCATTCCAGTTTACTAATGTTGAGTTGTAACCTCCAGAATCTATACTAAACTGGTATGCTTCTCCGCTTATTACACGATAGAGTAGGTTCCAGAATCCTAATTTGTATAGCGGAGTTCCTTCAAACGTAGCTTTCTGACACATTTTTAAACGGTCTTGCTCAGATAAATCAGTATTTGTTATTCCCGGAACTAATTGCTCGATTGCATTTACGATTATTGTACCCGATGTATTAGCTTTTTCTAAAAAAGATAATTTATAAGGAACTTTGTCTGGATCATTTGTAAAATCGAATAAACGTAGGTGTTCTCCGCGCAAATAAGCTATATTTTGAGGCTGATCTACTGGGAAATCATATAATTCGATTTGTTCATCTTTGGGTAATAATTGGTTTAAATCGGCTATTAATTTTACAATTAATTTTTGAGTGTTTTCAAGAATTCGCATTCCGCCTAACTCGGCTACCATGTTTGGAATTCCTGGTGGGATTACAGATAGTAAACGTCCTCCGATGTGATCACTTCCTTCAAAAAGTACTATCTTTTTGTTTGGATATTTTGCTTTAAGTTTCCAAGCGCTGTATACGCCCGAAACACCTCCACCAACGATGGCGATATCAATTTTTTTGTCTTCCATTTTGTTATGTATTTATGTTGCTTTTGCAACGATTATTTCTTTAAAAAAGTGATGGTAAATTGAGTATTGTACTTTCGTTATCTAAAAGTTCATTGCTACTAGAAGCTGCTTTTAGACTAAATGAACTTCCTCTTAATGCATCTTCCTGAAAAATATTTAGTGTTGGTTGCAACGCATATCGTTTATCGACCAAGAAGGTTGCATCTTTAGTTTTTATTTGCATTGGTGGTGTGTCCGATGCAATACGCATATCTAGTATGTAAGAGGTATTGTTGTTTAAAACATGGTTTATTCCTCTTTCAACAGCTTCTTTTACTGTTGCGGGAGTAAGTACAACTTCGCCATGTTCTCCACCAAAGGCTTTTGCCAGATTTACAAAATCCATTTTTGGTCTCTCTAATCGCAAATAGTCAGGATCTAATGTTTTTGGATTCCATCCGTATCCGGGAGCTTTACCATAAGCAGCAACAACTTGTTGTAATCCTAATTGTAGGGTATGGTATTCGTGATTGTTGGTAATGATATATAGGATTGGTAGTTTTTCGTGTGCTGCTGTCCACCATGTTTGTGGGTAAAACAATGACGATCCATCACCCACAGCATTAATGACTAGTTTGGTACCAATTCCTTGGGATGTTTTGTCTTCTAGTTTTATCCCTAATGATGCTGGCATTGACCATCCAAGCGATCCTCCTGCTACACAATAGTAACTAATAGGTTTTGCTCCGTTGGTGCCAAAAGGGAGATAATACTGAAACGGTGCTCCATCGGATACAGCTTCGTGTACATAAACAAAATTATCTGTTAAGTTGCGGTCTTCTATGGCTTCTTTTAATGCTTTGGCTATAACAACTGCCCAGATATCTGGTTCTCCCATAGCTTTTTCATGATATAGATCCCATTTTTGGGCACGAACAAGATTTAAAGTTTCTAGTTTTTTATTTCTTTCATCGGCTTCTTTTGGTCTTTGTGGTGTAATGTATTTGTTTAAGATGGGTAATGTGGCTTTAATATCTCCAAAAATGGCTGTTTCTCCATAAAAGTTCTTAGCGATATCCCAAGTGTTGTTGGTAAGATAGGCTAGTTTTACATTTTCGGGTATAAGTGGTCCATCGGAGTATTTGAATACTGCAACTTGTGCCTGCGCTCCAAAACCTATTAAAAAGGCTACATCATGGTCTTTAAAAACTTCTTGTACTCCGGCTTGGTTTCCTGGTATTTCTCCTTGCCAGTGATAATCATTGTTTGGGAAGTTTGCTACACTACTAAAGGATTGAAGAACTACTGGCGCACCAATTAATTCGGCTAGGTCTTGAATTTCTTGCCAGGCATCAGCATATCCTACTGCATCGCCAGCTACTATAAGCGGATTTTTGGCTGTTGCCAATAAAGCAGCTGTTTCTTTAATAGCATCATCATCGCCTATAAAGTGAGGAGAAATGCGGGTAACTCCTTTTATTTTTTTATTTTCTTCGATGGCTACCATTGTAAATTCCCATGGTATAGATATAAATATAGGACCGTTTGGTGGCGCCATCGCTTCTTTAAAGGCTCTTTGTAGTACTAGCGGCATTTCTTCGGGAGTGCGCACTTCATGTGACCATTTTGTGTATTGTTTGGCTAGGTCTACTAAGTTTGATGCTAGTAATGGTTCTTGAGTAACCAATTCGTTTTGTTGCTGACAACAAAGCACTACTAATGGCATTTGCGAACGATGTGCATTAAAAAGATTACCTATACTGTGTGCAATTCCGGGTGTTACGTGTACAATAAGCACTCCTGGTTTTCCTGTCATTCGGGCAGAACCCATTGCAGCTCCTATAGCAATGTTTTCGTGTAGGCATTCTATATACTTTACTCCATTTTCTGGGTAAGAAGTTCCGTCTATTAATGGGATTTCGTTGGTACCGGGAACGCCAAATATGTAATGGATTCCTAAATCTTTGAGAATATCAAATAAATAGTCTCTGGTCCATCGAGTAGGTGGGGCAATAGCATCTTTTTTCATTTCTTTTTGATTTTTGTGTAGGTTACTAAATCAAAGATAGAAACAAGGTTTTAGAGAAAATTGAGTATAAATACGTGTTTTGTAGTTAGTTATTCGAATTTTTGGGATGGGAGAATAAGTGTTGTAAAGTGTGAAATTGCGTTTTATGATTTATGCAATGCTATATTTTAAAATTTTATTGAGTATTACCTTTTATGATTCCTCTTGTTGATTGCTTTATAAAATTTATGATTTTATCGCGTTCTGTAGTTTGTTTAAAGTGGTTTTCGATTAATTCTAAAGCAAGGGTTGTATTTTTCTTTTCTTGAAAAATAACGCGATATATTTCTTTGAGTTCATTTAGTTTTTCAGTTTCAAATCCTCTTCTTTTTAAGCCTACAGTATTTATGCTCACATAACTGAGTGGTTCTCGAGCTGCCATTATGTATGGAGGAATATCTTTTACAATGCGACTCATGCCACTAATCATACTATGTTCGCCAATAACTGAAAATTGATGTATTGCTGTTAATCCACTAATATTAGCCCAATTGTCTACAATTACTTCTCCTGCCATTCCTACACTAAATCCTATAATGCAATTATTTTTAATTATACAATCATGCCCAATATGCGCATTGGACATTAATAGATTATTATCTCCAATTATAGTTTTTTGCTTGGATGCTGTGCCTTTATTTATGGTTACAAATTCCCTTATAATATTATTATTACCGATTTCGAGTGTTGTATATTCGCCATTATATTTTAAATCTTGCGGTATTCCTGCCAACACTGCACCTGAATGGATTTGACAATTTTCGCCAATTCTTGTACCAGCAAGAATATTTACATTATTACCAATCCAAGTATTATCGCCAATAATGACATCATTCTCGATGGTATTAAAATTTCCAATATGCACATTTTTTCCAATAATAGCACATTTTCCAATTATTGTATCTTTCACTTTTGTGTTTGTTTTAATGAATCACAAATGTTGAAAAAATCAAAATGGTTTTTATTGATGTAATATCAATTAATTGAAGCTCTTATTCGGCTTAATGTTTCTGGACTTACATCGATAAGGGAAGCTATATGTTTTAATTTTGCTTTTTTTATAATGGAAGGAAATGAATGCAGTAAATACATATATTTTTCCTGAGCACTCATTAGTTTATATGAATGATGGAACTCATTTAGTTTAGAAAGATATTGTCTTAATAGTTTTATATGAAATTTTGCAAATAATGGGTACTCTAATAAAAGTTGCTCATCGGTATAAGATAATGAGTAAAGTATAGTTTCTTCACAGGCTTGAAAGATTTCGAATGATGGTTTTTGTTCAAAAAAGCTGCTTAATGAGGTAATGAATTGATTGTTGCTATAAATCCATTTGGTTATTTCTTCGCCATCATCAAGATAGAATCTACGTACTAATCCTGATTTTATGTAACAGATTTTTGAACAGATTTTACCTTCTTCGATAATTAACTCATTTTTTTTATAAGTTTCTTTAGTAAAGTATTTTTTTATGGCTTCTTCAGTTTCAAAATCTAATTCTTGTAGCGTATTTATAAATGCAATTAGTTCTGTCATTTTTTTATGAAATTTTAGAAATTAAGTTCAGGGTAATTTCTAGCATACTAAAATACTATTTAAACAGATACCTTCATAAAATCTCTAGCCCAGATAGAAACGGCATCCTTTTCTTTGTTTCTTTAACAAAGAAAAGATAGAGTGGATAGCTGGAAATAGCTCCTTATTCTTCTCCCGAAGTCGAATGTTTTTAAGTTAAGAAAATAACTGTAATACTGTACCGAATAAATCTCACGCCAAGTCGCCAAGCCGCCAAGTTTACGTCTAAAATCTTTGCGCTTTTGCGTCTTTGCGAGAAAACGATTTATAGAATTTTATTTTAGGGTAAGTTCTCCTAGAATTTCCTCGGACATGAATGGTCCTCCGGGATATTTTGCGGTGTAGTCTAGATTTAGCCATACTTGTCCGCGCTCATCGATATGATAATGCAGGGTTTTCTTGTAACTTTCGTTTACAAAAAGGACGTTTTTAACGAGGTAATTTACTTTTTCGAGGTCTATCATTGACCCAATTAATATTTCTGGGTAAATATGTCCTTTGGTATGTATAAGTCTTGGGGTTCCGCCAATGGAGCGTACGGCTGCTGCCATTAGGATAGAATGGTCGTCGCAATCGCCCGAAAAATACATTAGGGATTCGCTTGCTGTAGCAATATAATCGCCTTCTTTGGGATCATTTACATAATTCCAGCGGCTATTTATTTCTTTAAAAACAGCAAAACATTGTATTATGGTTCTGTAATCTGAATATCCTTTGATGTTTTTAAAATGCTTGGATGTTGCCATTATAGCAAAATTCCTCACTTTGGGATTTTGGTATTCTATGGCGTTAATAATCTTGGATTTATTAGGAAACGGAAGCAGTTTGGCAACAATAATATCCTGAGGATAAGGATTGTCGGACATGGTGTAGATTATCGAATTGTAATCTTCGGCTACTTCGCTAAAGCCATAATTGCCCAAAGCAGTTCCGTAAAACAAGATGATGAGGTATAAAACGATACAAATAATGATGATCGTTTTTAATTGCATTAGGAGAAAATAGAGCCCAACGAGTACAAATATAAAAAGTAAAACTCTATCGAAATTAAAAGGCCAGTTGAGGTCGATTAAGTTTTGGTGCAATATGATAAAAGTAGGAATTGTGATTAAAAAACTCAATAGCAAAATAATAACCTCGTTCCAAGGTGATTTTACCTGAAGGCTACTTTTAAGTTTTGTTAAGTCAATTTTTCTATTTTTTATCATAATGCCCAAAAAGCAATTTTTAAAGAACTTTTACCGTTTCTACAAAAGTACCTTTTTTATCAATAATACTCAGTTCAAATAATTGATTTTGAATTTTATTAAATGTTTTTTCATTTAATGGTTTTTGCGACCATTGTGTCAGTTTTAACCATTCTTGAATATCTTCGACTTTTTGCTCAAATAATTCTGCCAATGTTCTGTCGATACTAGGAATAGACTTGAAGTCTTCGGTTGTGGCGTTTATAACTTCTAGAATTGAAGCAATTGCCTCTGGATTATTTTTTAATACTTCGTCGCGTACTGCAATTACAAATGATGGCCATGGAGTAGGACAGTCGGTTATGCGTCTGAAAATACCTTTATCGACCAATGGTTTTGTCATAAAACGCTCCCACATAAAGTAATCGGCAGTTTTATTTGTTAGTGCTTCGACTGCGCCATCGATAGTATTTACGATTTCGAATTGTAGATTATCTGTTTTCCAACCTTGATTGTTGGCATTTACATAAGCCATTAATTGTGAACCTGACCCGAGGCGGGAAATGGCTACTTTTTTGTTTTCTAAATCTGCGATGGTTTTATAATCGGATTTTGCCGCAACGTGTATTCCCCAAATTAATGGTGATTGTACATATACTTGCACAATCTTGCTTGGGTTTCCTGCAGCGATATCTTTTACGATTCCTTCGGTTAATATTACAGCAATGTCCGTTTCTCCATCTCGAAGCATCTGGCACATTTTACCTGTTCCTTCGGGAACATCTGTCCATTGTAAATCGATTCCGTCGTTTTCGAATTCTCCATTTTCAATGCATAAATGCCATGGTAAATTAAAATGTTCGGGAACGCCTGCTATTTTTATAGTTTTCATTTTTAGACTTCTTAGATTTTAGAAAATTTATTTTGCTTTTAATGGTGAAATAATAATACGGAAACCATCTGGATCAAGAAACATTTTTCCGTTTTCTTCCAAATTCCAATATGGGTTTTTTGCCGTTATAAATGATATGTCATTATTTAAAATATTAATTACTAATCTATTATATTCTAAAATTGTTTCAGGATATAGCACTATAGCATCGTCTTCATCTGAAGTATGATTGGCTTTATCATTCGACTTTGTAAATTCAAAATGCCAGCCTAAATCAGGTTTCCCAATAAATGCTCCATCATAATTATTATGATTTTCAAAACCTCCTAGTCTTTCAAATCCCAAAACATTGATATAGAAATTTACTAGTTTTCCTAAATCATTCGTATGGCGCGCTACTCTTAATGTCATGCTAATTTTTTATTTGATTGATATGATGTTCTAAATGCTCAACATAATCTTTCATTAAGAAATCCAGATTAATGATAGACCCATCACTTAATAGGATTTCATAATCTAATGCTTTTTCATCAACAGATTTAAACAGTCTAATAATTTGCTTATTTATCGAGTACCAAAGCTGTATTAACTCTTCTATATCCATAGTTTGATATTGGTTAATGGTAACCAAATCTGTCTGGTTGTATGGTCTGTGATGATACGGCTTTGGCAGATAGTTTATCTCTGTAAAACGAACTAAATTATGTATAGATGAATCTACAAGATGTCCTAAAATTTCTTTTTTCGACCATTTTTCAGGAGGTTTATTCTCTAAAGTTTCTTTGTCTAAAGATTTTAAATATTCTGAATTTTCATGGAGTAATTTTTCAAACTTGTAGATTGCATTTTGCATATTAATTAGCCGTTAATTTGTTTAAAGTATATTTAATTAATTCATCTACTGCTTTGTATGGATCTTCGCTAAAAGTTCCCGAAGCACGATTGGCAATAATTGCATTTAGTGATAAAGCATTATGTCCTAATAGTGCCGAAAGTCCGTAAATAGCAGCAGTTTCCATTTCTAAGTTTGTAATTCGGCTTTCATTAAAAGTAAAATTATCCATTTTAGCATTTAATTCTTCATCCTGAATGTTTAAACGTAAAACACGTCCTTGTGGGCCATAAAATCCTCCTGCTGTTGCAGTGATTCCTTTATGTATTTTGTCGCTCTCGATAAGTTTTTCTAGTTTCTCTGAACAAGCAATTACATACGGTTTTCCTTTACGGATGTCCCAATTGGTATGGTTTATAAAAGCTTCTTCCATAGCAACATTCGATACTTCGTCGATTAAATAAGAACGTAGCATATTGTCAAGTCCTAACCCAAAAGTTGACATTACAAAGCTATCTACTGGAATATCTGCTTGTAATGAACCCGAAGTTCCAATTCTGATAATGTTTAATGAAGTTAGGTTTTCTTTTGGTTTACGAGTTTCTAAATCAATATTTACTAAAGCATCTAATTCGTTTACCACAATATCAATATTGTCTGGACCAATACCTGTAGACATTACTGTAATTCTTTTTCCTTTATAAACTCCGGTTTGAGTTTTAAATTCTCTTTTTTGTGTAGAAAATTCGATGCTGTCAAAAAACTGCGTGATTTTCTCTACACGATTTTGATCACCCACAAAAATAATGTCATTTGCAATATGTTCTGGGCGAAGATTTAAATGGTAAACGCTTCCGTCTGGGTTTAGTATTAATTCTGATGATTGTATCATTGTTTATTTTTTTTAAGGTTCAAAGAGGCAAAGGTTCTGAGGTTCTAAGGTTTTTAATAGAAGCGCATAGCTGTACGTCTATTTTTTTTTTAAGGTTCTGAGAGACAAAGGTTCTGAGGTCCTAAGGTTTTTTGTAGAAGCGCATAACTGGATGTCTTTTTTTATTTTTGGGTTCTCTGTAGAGGCGCACCGCAGTGCGTCTTTTTCTTTGTTTTTTTATGATTTAATCGCAAAGGGCGCAAAGGTTTCATACTAGATCTTGGTAAACGCAAGGTTCGCAAAGAAAAATTTTACGCTCAAAGTTATGTAACTGAAAACGGAAACTGATTACTGCTACTAAATACTAGCCGCCTACACGTTTTACTTTAAATCCTTTTGCTTTTAGTATTTCCATTATTTTATCCCGGTAATCACCTTGTATAATAATAGAATCGTCTTTAAAAGTTCCACCAACGCTTAATTTGGTTTTAATCTCTTTGGCTAGGATTTTAAAATCTTCATCGGTTCCTTCGTAACCTTCGATTATGGTTGTAGCTTTCCCTTTTCGTTTTTCGTATTTGCAAATCATAGGTTCTTTTTGGATAAAAAGAATATGATCTTCTGGAACCACAATTTCGTCGGGAGATACTTCGTGATCTGGGAAAAGATTTTTTAGTTGGTCTTGTAAGTCCATTTGTAATTTATTTTAAAATTAAAAAGACATTAAGTATAAACTCAATGTCTTTTTATTATTAGGTAAATTTAAAGATTATTTTTTGATTAAACCCAAATCTACCAAACGTTCGTATAAATATTCTCCAGCTGTAATATCCTCGAATTTTTTAGGATTCTCGGCATCAATACAATTCTCTAAACAATCCAAACGCATATCGCTAACTGGGTGCATAAAAAATGGAACTGAGTAACGAGATGTTCCCCATAATTCTCTTGGTGGATTAACTACTTGGTGAATAGTCGATTTTAGTCTGTTGTTGGTATGACGTGAAAGCATGTCTCCAACATTAATTACTAGTTGATCATCTTCGGCAATGGCATCAATCCATTCTCCGTCATGATTCTGAACTTGTAATCCTTTTCCTTGCGCTCCCATTAATAAGGTAATAAGGTTAATATCACCGTGAGCAGCAGCACGAATTGCATCTTTAGGTTCTGATGTAATTGGTGGGTAGTGAATAGGACGTAGGATAGAATTTCCGTCTTTGGCATATTTGTCAAAGTAAAATTCATCTAATCCTAAGTGTAATGCTAAAGCTCTTAAAACATAAACTCCTGTTTTTTCTAGCATCTGGTAAGCTTCTTTACCAACTGCATTAAATTTAGGCAATTCTGTTACTTCAACATTTTCTGGATATTCTGAGGCGTATTTTGAGTCTTCACTCACATACTGACCAAAATGCCAGAATTCTTTCAAGTCACCCTCTTTTCTTCCTTTGGCGTGTTCTGTACCAAAAGAAACATAACCTCTCTGACCTCCAATACCTGGAATTTCATAATTATGTTTAGATTCTATTGGCAATGCGAAAAATTTTCTAATTTCGCCATAAAGTTCGTCAACTAACTGATCATCTAAAAAATGACCTTTTAGGGCTACGAAGCCAATGTTTTCAAATGCATTTCCGATTTCATTTACAAATTTTTGTTTACGTTCCGGGTTGTCCGAAAGGAAATCACGTAAGTCTACACTAGGAATGTTTTGCATACTTTACATATTTATTGATAACTTGTTTGGTTTAAAAACCATATCTTGAGCAAATGTAAAACTAATTTGTTATTTTTATTTCAACAAATGCTAATAATTAATAATTATATAACAAAATATAGCTTAATTGTTATATTTTTACAACATCCATTGACTAAATAATAAACCAGAAAATGATTTTTGACAGAAAAAAACTGACCAACGACCAACTATTAGATTTATACAAGAGAATTTTAAAACCACGATTGATAGAGGAGAAGATGCTCATCTTAATCCGCCAAGGGAAAGTTTCCAAATGGTTTTCAGGAATAGGACAAGAAGCAATTTCGGTAGGAGTTACTGCCGCTTTAGATTCTGATGAATACATTTTGCCAATGCACCGTAATTTAGGTGTTTTTACAGGAAGAGATATTCCGTTATATCGTCTTTTTTCGCAATGGCAAGGAAAAGCCAATGGTTTTACTAAAGGTAGAGATAGAAGTTTCCACTTCGGGACACAACAATATAAGATTATTGGAATGATTTCGCATTTAGGACCACAATTAGGTGTTGCCGACGGAATCGCTCTAGCTAATAAATTAAAAAAGAATAATAAGGTAACCGCTGTTTTTACTGGTGAAGGTGCAACAAGCGAAGGAGATTTCCACGAAGCTCTAAATATTGCTGCAGTCTGGGAATTACCCGTAATGTTTATTATAGAGAATAATGGTTACGGACTTTCGACTCCTACAAATGAACAATATCGTTGTGAAAATCTTGCCGATAAAGGTGTTGGTTATGGTATAGAAAGCCATGTTGTAGATGGAAATAATATTTTGGAGGTTTATAATCTTTTATCAGAATTAAAACTTTCGATGATTGAGAATCCACGTCCTGTTTTATTGGAATTTAAAACATTTAGAATGCGTGGTCATGAAGAGGCGAGTGGTACTAAATATGTTCCGCAAGACTTAATGGATATGTGGGCTATAAAAGATCCTGTAAATAATTATAAAACTTATTTGACTGAAACAGGGGTGTTAACGCCTGAATACGATGAGAAATTACATTCGGATATTAAAACTGATATCGAAGAAAGTTTAGTTATTGCTAATGTTGAGTTTGAAATCGAGGCTTCTTATGAAGAAGAATTGAATGATGTTTATGCTCCATATAGTTATAAAGATATTACGCCAGATCCGGCAGAACAAAGTATGCGTTTTATTGATGCTATTTCTTCGGGTTTAAGGCAATCGATGCAATTACATCCTAATTCGGTTATTATGGGACAAGACATTGCCGAATATGGTGGTGCATTTAAAATTACGGATGGGTTTGTAGATTTATTCGGAAAAGATCGCGTTCGGAATACGCCAATTTGCGAAAGCGCTGTGGTTTCTGCCGCAATGGGACTTTCTATAAATGGGTATAAAGCGATTGTCGAAATGCAATTTGCCGATTTTGTCTCTACAGGATTTAACCCAATTGTAAATTTATTAGCAAAATCACATTACCGTTGGTTAGAAAAAGCCGATGTTGTGGTTCGTATGCCTTGTGGTGGCGGAACTCAAGCAGGACCTTTTCATTCGCAAACCAATGAAGCTTGGTTTACAAAAACTCCTGGTTTAAAAGTTGTTTACCCAGCTTTCCCTTATGATGCCAAAGGTTTATTAAATGAATCTATTAATGATCCGAATCCTGTTTTGTTCTTTGAGCACAAACAATTATATAGAAGTGTTTACCAAGATGTTCCAACAGATTATTATACTATTCCGTTAGGAAAAGCTGCTTTATTAAAAGAAGGTACAGCCGTTACTATTATAGCTTTTGGAGCTCCTGTACATTGGGCTTTAGAAACGCTGGCTAAAAATCCTGAAATTTCAGCTGATTTATTAGATTTAAGAACGTTACAACCTTTGGATACTGAAGCAATTTTTGAATCGGTTAAGAAAACTGGACGTGTAATAATTTATCAGGAAGATTCTCTTTTTGGTGGTGTTGCAAGTGATATCTCAGCATTAATCATGGAAAATTGTTTCCGTTATCTAGATGCTCCTGTAAAACGTGTGGCGAGTTTAGATTCCCCTATTCCGTTTACAAAAGCACTAGAAGATCAATATTTGCCGAAAGGCCGATTTGAGAAAGAACTTTTAGATTTGTTAGCTTATTAGGAGGAGGTTCTGAGTTTCTAAGGTTCTGAGGGACTAAGTAACTAAGGGGCAAAGGTTCAGAGGTTTTCTTGCAGAAAATTATATAAAAATGATGAGACTTATAATCTCATCATTTTTTGTTTATAGCAATATCATAATGATACAATCTTATCATTATGATAGGTAAAGAATTAGTCGACAAATATTATATTATTGGCGTAAACCAAGCATTAACAGCATATAACATTTATGCAACAACCATAAATCTACATTGGTATGTAATTTGGATATTTCGTTTTGTATTAGGATTATTAATAAAATCAAATACACTAAAGTAAATATGAAAACCCGACAACGTACCATAAGTTTTTCAGACATACCTTTTTTATTGTCTGATCCTTTTCCAGATAAAACTGCTTTATTATTATGTATTGAACCAACTGAGGAATTACTAGATTTTACAATTGAAGTCGCAAATGCCAATCATGCTTTTTGGATAAAAGAAATTTGCGAAACGACCTTATCATCTGCCATAGCGCGAGGAACAGGAATCTCTGGGCGATCTCCAGAATCGCTTGAGGAAAAAATGAAAAAGGGAGAGGCTATTATTGCTTTTGCATCCGACGGAACATGGGCTGGTTTCTCTTTTATCTCTGCTTGGGATAATGGTAAATTTGTTTCTAATTCGGGATTAATAGTAGCACCACAATTCAGACATACTGGTCTTGCTAAAAGAATTAAAAGAAAAATCTTGTGGCTGAGTCGCCAAAAATATCCTGACGCAAGCGTATTTAGTCTAACCACAGGACTGACGGTAATGAAAATGAATCATGAACTCGGTTTTGAGCCCGTCACATATTCTGAATTAACTACTGATGATTTGTTTTGGGAAAGCTGTAAATCCTGCGTTAATTGCCCAATATTAATGAGTAAAGACAGGAAAAACTGTTTGTGTACGGCAATGCTTTACGATCCGAAACACAATAAATCCAAAATTATATAATCAGGTATTAAATGTTATTTTACAGGGTTTTATCTTTTGGTTTGTTTAATGATTTCTTTCAGTGACAACCATTGTTCCTTTTTTATAAAATGATTTCCGCTTTCTTGTGTGTGATGTCCTGTAAAAAAGATTACGGGCATTATTTTCTGAGATTTTGGGTCATTTTCTTCATTCCCATCCCTGATTACTTTATGGTTTAAAGAGCAAAACAGTTCAATATTGGTTCCGTTTTTTCGGGCAATTATATTTTTTACATCCCAAGAATAACCCCAATACTTTTTCTGATTTTCAATGATAAACGGATTGATATAAAGCAATATTTTGTCTTTTCCTGCTATTAAATCCTGATCCCTAATAGTGTAATCTGCACCATCCTCGTCACCGTTCGTTTCAAATATTTCAGGTTCAGGATCATCATCTAAATTTATAAACCAACGATAATTAAAACCATCTGTATAATGTTTTGCTTTTTTTATGGTTTTATATTCAGATGAAATCCAGTATTCATTTCCAATTCCTAACGAATCTACCGCAGTTTTACAGATATAATCAGGAATTTTATCACCTGTAAAATCAACACTTTCCACGCTTTCAATTTTTTCCGTGATGCGTTTTTTAAGTTCATCCGTAGCGGGTATCATTTTGGTTTTTATAAAATAAACAGCAGTTGATGAATCTGTAGTTACTGATGGTGTATTTTTTTCTTCTTGTTTTATACTGTCAGGTTTTATAGCGTTATTTTCTTGTTTTACAGTATCCTTACAAGAAATTAAAAGCGCCGTTAAAAAAATAAAAAGTATATATTTCTGTTTCATTTTCAGATTTTTAGAGAATATTCCCAGCCTTAATGGCTTTTTGATGTTTTTTTAAATCAATCAAAAATAATAAAAAAGAGATAAGTTAGGACTTGTCTAAAAAAATAAACCCGATACAAGATCGGGTTCATTATGATTAAGCTTACTTATAAATCAATTGAATTAATTTATTCCTCCTCCTAAAGCTTTATACAATAGTATTTGAGAATTTACATTCTTTAATTGCATATCCACAAAATCAAGTTCTGCCTGAAGTCTGTTTTTTTGTGCACTGATAATTTCAAGATAATTAGCATATCCGCTCAAATACAAATCATTCGAAACATTTACTGCAATTTCTAGATGTTCAATTTCTTTTGATTTATGGGTTAGAACATCTTCATAAGCTTTTGTACGATATAATAATGCACTCAACTCATTGTAGGCTACAGTTATAGATTTTTGATATTCTAGAAAACTAATTTGCTGTCTTTTATTGGCTGTAAAATATTCATGCTTAATTTGACCTTTATTAAATACAGGAGCAGTAATTCCTCCAAGTAATTGCCAGGCAAACGAGCCACTATCAAAAAATGTGGAGAATGAGAATGAGTTAAATCCTGCATATCCGCCCAAGTTTACTGTCGGAAAGAATGCAGCACGAGCAGATTTAGCATCGGCTTTGGATGCCAATAATTCAAAATAGGCTTGTGATACATCTGGTCGGTTGTGTATGATTGAATCAACACTTATTTTTTGATTCAATACTTCAAGATGTCCTGATAAAAACTCAGTACTTCTGGTAATCTTACCGCCATATTCTCCCAACAGGGTCAATAAGGCCTTTTCGGTTTGATCGATACTAAGGTTTAATTCTTCGGCTTCAGCCAAAATATTATTGTTTTGAGCATTAAATTGCTGTACAGCTAATTCAGTTGCTTTACCAACAGATCTTTGCGCAGAAACAATATCAAGTGCACGTTGTTGTGTTTTAAGGTTTTTGTTATAAATAATAGCTTGTTTGTCTAGCGCTATCAGTTTATAATATAACTCAGCAACATCACTTAAAAGTTTTGTTTGCAATAACCTCATTCCTTCTTGTGAAGCAAAAAATCGCTGACGTGCAGCCTTTTTTCGATTACTTAATTTTCCCCATATATCGGCTTCCCAAGATACTCTTCCGCCTAAAAACAAATTAGGAGTAAGATCTGTATTGATTCTTTGTTTTTCGGATATATTCTGAGAAAAATTAGTATCAAAGTTTCCTACGCCATCCATTGTGTATTTACCATAACGTGTACCCGAAATATCAGCTCCTAAATCAAATGATGGGAGTAAAGCTAGTTTAGCAACTTTTAGATGAGAATTTGCTATCAGAATTCTTTCTTGCATAGCCAGATAATCTGGATTTTGAGCAATAACGATATCTAATATTTTTTCTAATTCTGGATCTTTAAAATACGTTTCTGTTTTTACAGGAATAAAAGCTTGTAGGCTGTCAGTTGTTTTTTTTCGATTAACATCAAAGTTCTCTGGTAATGTTTTAGCTTTTTGCTGTTCTGCCACTTTAGGGGCAGAACAAGCAAATAATAGCATAGTAAATACAATTGGTAAAGCATACATTGCTTTTCTCTCTCCGAAATTTATCGAAGGAGTTGTATTTTTATAGAATTTATTAAGTGAATTTTTCATTATTTAAATTTATTTTTTCAAACCTTTTTCAAGCTTTGCGAATAATATGTAAAGACCTGGAATGATTAAAAGACCAAAAACTGTCCCGATAAACATTCCTCCAGCTGCCGCAGTACCAATAGAACGGTTACCAATTGCACCTGCTCCAGAAGCAATACATAAAGGGATAAGCCCAGCAATAAAGGCAAATGAAGTCATTAAGATTGGTCTAAAACGTAGTCTGGCCCCTTCTATAGCGGCTTCGGTTATGCCTTGTCCTACTTTGTTCTGAGCCATTGCAAACTCTACAATCAGGATGGCATTTTTGGCCAGTAGTCCTATAAGCATTACCAAGGCTACTTGGGCATAAATATTATTATCTAATCCCACTGCAAGAAGTGCTAGATAAGAACCAAAAACACCTACAGGAAGCGATAATAGTACTGGGAAGGGTAGTAGTAAGCTCTCATATTGTGCCGCAAGTAATAAGTAAACAAACAATAAACACAGGGCAAAAATGTATATCGTTTGGTTTCCTGAAAGAATTTCTTCTCGCGTCATTCCAGACCATTCCAGTTCAAACTTACCCGGAAGTTTTTCGGCTGCAATTTTCTCTACAGCTGCAATGGCTTCTCCAGAGCTAAAACCTGGAGCAGGTTCTCCGTTAATCATCGCCGACATATACATATTATATCGTGTAAGTACTTCTGGACCATAAACACGCTCTAATTTTATGAATGTAGAAAACGGGACCATTTCGCCCGCGTCATTCTTAAGATACATATCGAGTATGCTTTCAGGATTTTTTCGGAATTGTGGACTTGCTTGTACCATTACTTTATACATTTGAGAAAAACGAATAAAGTTTGTTGCATAAAATGAACCTAACATGGTTTGTAAAGTAGACATGGCATTATCTACCGAAATTCCTTTTTTCGCTGCAAGATCATAATCTATATGAATCATGTATTGAGGGAAAGTAGCATCAAAACTCGTAAATGAATTTTGTATTTCGGGCGATGCGTTTAATTCCTTGATGAAGTTTTTAGTAACTTCATCGGTATTACTAATTGGTCCTCCAGATTTATCAAGTAAACGCATTTCAAAACCACTTGTATTACCAAATCCTGGAACTGTAGGCGGTGCAAAAACTTCGATTTGTGCATCCGAAATGCCTTTAGTTTTTTCCGTTAATTTTGCAATAAAGTCGTTTACAGATATGTCTCGATTACTCCAATCTTTTAGGTTAATCATTCCCATACCGTAAGATGCACCAGCAATTTCGGTAACGATACTATAACCCGCAAGTGTGGTTACGTTATCTACACCTTCTATTCCTTTTGCAATACGGGTTACTTCATCTAGTACTTTATCTGTACGTTCTACAGTTGCTCCTTGTGGTGTAGTTACACTCACATATACCATTCCCTGATCCTCCGAAGGTATAAATCCTGAAGGTAAAAGAGCTGATGTTCCCCATGTAAGGATGCAAAATAAAACCAAAAGTCCTATCGTAATTGTGCTACGATCTGCAAGTTTAGAAAGTACGTTAATATATTTTGAAGTGATTTTATCAAACCATTTATTGAATCTATAAAAGAAACGGTCTAACAATGATGTTTTCTCTTTGTTAGGATCATGCGCTCTAAGCATTATAGCACATAGAGCAGGAGTAAGTGTAAGTGCATTTACTCCCGAAATTACAATACTAATTGCCATTGTAAGCGAGAATTGCCTATAGAAAACTCCAACTGGACCACTAAGGAATGCTACTGGTATAAATACTGCAGCCATTACAATAGTAATCGCAATAATAGCTCCCGTGATTTCTTTCATCGCGCTTATGGTGGCAGGCAATGGATCCATGTGTTCCTCCGTAATTTTAACGTGCACGGCTTCGACGACGACAATGGCATTATCGACGACAATTCCTATTGATAATACTAGTGCAAAAAGGGTAAGAAGGTTTATAGAGAAACCCATCATCGACATAAAAGTAAATGACCCAATTAGGGCTACAGGTACTGCTAATACTGGTATAAGTGTAGAACGCCAATCTTGTAGGAATATAAAAACTACAAAGGCTACAAGAAGGAAAGCTTCTACAAGAGTAACCAAAACTTCATCTATAGATGCATCAAGAAAACGAGATACATCGTAAGCAATATTATAATTCATTCCCGGAGGAAAAGAACTTCCTTTTAGTTCTGCCATTTTTGCTTTTACGCTGGCAATTACCTCAGATGCATTAGAACCCGGTCTTTGCTTAAGCATAATCGAAGCCGAAGGTTTTCCGTCAGTTTTAGAGACCATTCCGTAACTCATCGATCCCAATTCTATTTTTGAGATATCTTTTAGTTTTAAGATAGTACCATCAGAATTAGCTCTTAACGGAATTTCTTCATACTGTTTAGGCTCATAGAATTTCCCTCCGTATTTTATAACATATTGCACATGACTATCCAATTGTCCTGATCCTTCACCAACTTTTCCTGGTGCTGCAGATATGTTTTGCTTTTGTAATGAATTTATAACTTCGTTTGCCGAAATATTATAGGATAGCATCTTTTGTGGATCAAGCCATACTCGCATCGAATATTCTTTCTGACCCATAATTTCTGCACGTCCGACACCATCAATACGTTTTAATTCCTGCAGAATATTTATATCCGTAAAGTTGAAGATAAACTGTTCGTCCTGAATCTTATCTGTACTAGTAACGTTTAAGTACATCAGCATACTATTGACTTCCTTTTCGGTAGTTACACCGGCTCGTATAACCTCTTCGGGAAGTTCATCTAGTATTGTAGTAACCCTGTTTTGTACGTTTACCGCAGCCAGATCGGGATCTGTTCCTACTTCAAAAAATACCTGAATCAGTGTTAAACCATCGTTTGATGTAACTGTAGACATATATGTCATTCCCGGAACACCATTTATGGCTCGTTCTAAAGGTAGCGCTACGGCATTGGCAGAAACTTCGGCATTTGCACCTGTATATTTAGCAGTTACCGTTACCGATGGCGGAACGATATCTGGAAATTGTGTTATTGGTAGCTGGAATAATGCCAATATTCCGAGTAAAACTATCATAACCGAAATGATTAATGATAATATTTTTCTTTTGATAAACATCTCTATCATTTTATATCTTTTTAATTGTAAGTATGGGATTGATTACAAGCTTGCGCTTTGTGTTTGTTTAACATTGATTTTATCTCCGTCTCTTAGTGATTGAGTTCCTTCTTGTACGATAAGATCATTCTTTTTCAATCCTTTATTTAAGATATATACATCATCAAGAGTGCTTGCAATGGTGATATTGGTCATTTTTACAATACCATCTTTGTTTACAACAAACACAAATTGTTTATCCTGAATAGAGAAAACTGCTTTTTGAGGAATTAGCATAACATCGGTTCTTGGCTCAGAGATAATCAATTTTCCTGATGTTCCATGCTTTATAAAACCTTGCGGATTATTAAATTTTGCTTTGTATTGGATAGAACCAGTTTGTCTGTCGATTTCTCCATCGGCAGTTTTAAGTTCACCTTGTTGGTCATATACCATTCCGTTTGGTAAAACAAGTTTTATATCTCCTTTTGTATTAAGGCTTTTGTCTGCCATCATCTGGAAATAAATGTTTTCAGGAATAGAGAAATAAGCATATACATCATCTAACTGTGAAAGTGTTGTTAGGAGCGAACCATTTTCTACAAGACTACCTTCCTTAAACGGAATACGATCTATTGTCCCGTCAAATGGAGCTCTTAATGTGGTAAAACTTATTTGCTGATTGATAGATCTTTTTTCTGCAACAGCATGAGCAACTTTGGCTGTAGCCGCATCATGTTTTGCCTTAGATAACTCTAATTCTTGATTTGCAATTACCTTTTTATTAAAAAGTGTTTGTGCTTGCTCCAGCTCCACATTTGCCATCCTTAAATCTGCCAACATGCTTTTGTAAACAGCATCTGCCTTTATAAGTTGTATTTGTAATTCGGCATCGCTAATTTTAAAAAGGATTTGCCCTTTTTTTACTTTTTGTCCTTCGCTAACATATACTTTATCTAATAATCCTGGTATACGCACGTGTATTTCGACATTGTTTTTGGCGTGAACATCTGCAACAAATCGGTTAGAAACCACAGTGTCTCTTAATGTTATCTTGTAAACTGGTAGTGTTTTTATATTGGTAGAGTCTTTTTTTTCTTTATCTCCGCAAGAGGTTAAGAATAGTAACGATAAACCGTACAATAGGAATTGTTTTTTACTAGTAATCATGATTAATTTTTAAGGTATTATATAAATATATTGCCTCCCAAATAATGATTTACAGGGAGTTGTGAATAAGATAAATATTGAAAATGGAAGTGTATCGTATATTCCTGTAATGAGGAATACCGTTCTTAGAGAACTATTTTATACGCAATAAACTCTTATATAATAATGAAAGACATTATTACAAAAGAATAGTTGAAATAGAAATACACTAAATGTAAAATCTAGAAAAGTTGATAGAGGTGTAGGTGAGTATGGCTTTGATTTTCATATATACTAAGAATACTATATATGACATTGTCCTTTAAAACCTTAAAGTGGACTAATTGGGTGTAGTAATTTTTTGCTAAAGCACTTGATTCAGAATTTGCAACGCGATTTTTAATCTTTTTGATTATAAAATGTACGTCAAGATCATTAGACATTGATAGTGTAGAAGATACAGTGTCTAAAATATGCTCTTGTGCATTAAAATTACTTAGTTCAGAAGAGTATTTATAGAATTCCGTGCTACCTGAAAGGGAAAGCAAGAATAAAAAAATAACAGATATAAACTTAATATTTTTCATAGGTAAACAGGCAGATACTTTTCTTTTTAGTATCTAAATAAATAAACTTATAAGTGATAAGCCGCCAAATATAATACTTTGCGAACTTAATGTTTATTAAATTTTCTTTAAAAAAACATATTCAAAAAGTTATCAATAGTTAATTAACTAATTCATAGCATTTTTAGAATTCCTTTACTTTAGATAATAAGAAATATTTTGTAGTCTTATTTCCCGATAGTGAAACTTTGAGTTTACTATTTATAGGGATTTATGGTTTTTGGGTAGAAATAAAAGGAACTAATAATAAGGATTTCATTGTCAAAGAATATTCTTTATGTCTGCCAAACCAAAACTATAAATTCAAGTTTGTGTAGGAAATTTTTGAGTAATATAATATAATTTTATGATAATATATTACTTAAAATAATATCAAAAAGCGTAGATATTTGCTTACAATTAATTATAAAACCATAAAATTATGAAAAGATTAGAAGATTTCGAATGCGAAAAAGTAGAAGTAAAAAATGTAGTTGGAGGAGGTCCAAAAGGGCAGGCTTACACATTTTGTCAAGTTAAAGGTCAAGAGCTAAATGATTTTGACGGAATGGATCCTAATACTTAATAGCATTCTTATTTCAATTTATGTATTTAGGCATATAAATTATGCCTAAATATATTTTTATAATATAAATTATGATTTTAATATTAAGCAAACCTGGCGATAGAGATACAGACAATGTCATCGAATGGCTGAATTTTTTTAAGACTCCTCTTATCAGGATTGATGATGAAGAATTAATGCAGGGAAAATCATTTTTTTCATATAATATCAATTTTATCGAAGATTCTTATTTTGAAAATTCAATACAAAAAGTATATTTAAAAGACATCTCAGTAGTATGGTGTCGAAAATTTGGTTTTTTGCATGATTATGAAAAAAAGTTAGGAGCTATAAGAGACTTGACAGACTTTTTATATAACGAATTTAAGGCTTTACGAGAACTAATTTTGCATCTTTTAGAGGATAAAAAATGGCTTTTTAAAAGAAGTTTATGGAAGTCTAAATTAGAGATTCTAAATGAAGCTAAAATGGTTGGACTAAGTATTCCGAAGACAATAATAACAACCGAAAGGGATAGCCTCAAATTATTTTTAAAAGAGAATAATAACTTCATAATAACAAAACCTATTGCCGAAGCTACTCATATTAAACTACCAACAGGTTCTGTTGCGTTAAGCACAAAAAAGATTGAAACGGTAAAGAATTTAAATAAAAGTTTTAGTCCGTCATTGTTTCAGGAGTATATAGAAAAAGAGATAGAACTAAGAGTTTTTTATATTATGGGAAAATGCTATTCAATGGCAATATTTTCGCAAAGTAATCCACAAACTCAAATAGATTTTCGTGCTTACGATTGGGAGAATCCTAATAGATTTATTCCGTATCAGCTTCCTGAGTCTATCGAAAATAAAATTGATATGCTTATGAAAAATCTAGAACTTAATACAGGATCAATCGATTTAATTAAATCACAGAAAAATGGAGACTATTATTTTTTAGAGGTTAACCCTTCGGGACAATTCGGGATGACTGCATATCCTTGTAATTTTCCCATTCATAAAATAGTTGCCGAAAATTTAATTTTACTCAATAATGAAGAATAAGCAAAAAATAAGTTTGCCCGTAATTGCCGAATCTGCTAAGGAATCTCTTATTCTAACCATGAATTACAAAACTTATTATAAATATGTTGAATCGAAGTTTTACCAAACTTCCAAAATTATTTGTAACGAATTTGATAAGCCCGTATATTTAAAAAATTCAAATGATAAATAAAAAATTCAAACTGTTTTCTAATTGTTTTTCAGTAAAAGGTATTAATAGAGGGCTAATAATTGATGTTCAAAGGAAAAATTATTATCCAATACCTAATCAAGTTATTGATTTAATAAATGAATATTCTGGTAAAGAAATATACTCCTTATTTAAAGATTTTGAGAACGATAAGAATGTTTTAAAAAAATATATTCGTTTTTTCCTTTCCAATGAATTAGTTATTGTAAGTAATGATATAAAACGATATCCTGCAATAAGTAGTAGTTTTGAGCGTCCTTATAACCTTGATACAATAACTTTAGATTCTAGTTTATCTACAACAATTTTACAGGATTTCTTAAAAAATCAAATTGATAATTTGGGTGTGTCGAATCTAAAATTAATCTGTAATGATTTTGATTTACCAAAATTGACAGAAATACTTAAATACATCAATAAATCCCGAATCTATTCCGTCGTTTTGTATATTAAACATGATGTTGGGTTCGAAAAGGAGTTAATTAAACTGCAAAAGAAATTTGCCAGAATTGCTGAAGTTATTTTTTACGAAGTCAAAAAAAATGATGTTCAAAAAAGCAAGTTTATTTATGAGACAAAAGCATTGGAAGAAACTTTATCTATGAAAATTAACAATCAAGATAATTTTTTATTGAATCTTTTTAACTTCAATGAAGCACTGAAATATAGTTTAGCCTACAATAGAACAATATATATTGATTCTTTAGGAAATATAAAGAGATATATTAGTGATGAATTAATTTTTGGCAATGTTGCTATTGATGATCTAAATGAAATTGTTCTTAATCCTGAAATAACAGATTTTTGGGAGATTAATAAGGATAAAATAAAGGTTTGCCAAGATTGCGAGTTCCGATATATCTGCCCAGATGGTAGTATTCCTGTAAAAACGACTGAAAATAAATATTATGCCTATTCTCAAAGCTGCAATTACAATCCATATACAAATAAATGGCTTGGTAGCTAGGAGTAAAGTAGTTTAGTCATTTTATCCAATACAAGTAGTTAAAACCATGCGCTTTAATACATTTCACCTTTTAATAATTATGCTTAAAAAAAGAACGATTCAAATTAAATTTATAAAATATTATTTTGCAGCAGCTTGTTTCTTATTACTGTTTGGATGTAAAACAATTAATCAAGATGTTATTAAACATAATTATATAGTTGGAGAAAGAAACTACGGAGATTTGTTTTACAACGATTCACTCGATGTTTCGATAGATATCTTAGGAAATGCAACGTATGAAGATCTTTCGAAAGTAAAGAAAAACGATTTAAAAAAGAGAATTAAGAACTTTAAAGATGTTTCAGCAGATAATTTAATTCTTAGTTTAAAAACAGATCAGAATTTAGAAACATTATACTTCTTTGAAAAAGTTGAAAACCCAATTGATACAATTACTCATGAAAAAATTGTAAAAAATGATAGCATCAATGGAATTACCATTTTTGAAAAACAAAAAGGAGCAAAAAAAATTATTTGCATTACACAAATTTTGAACAATACTAATAACTTGAAAAGAACATCAGAAAGCGTAAAAGCAATTAATCTTGATGATACCAATTTGGATAAACTGTCTTTTATGAAATTGTATAATTATTATACTGTTGAGCCTCATAAGAATTTCTTGCAAGGAAGAGAAAAAATAAAAGAAGCTCCTATAAAAGATCCCAAAAAAATAATGCTCAAAGAGCCATTGTATTTTACCATTAACTCTTTTATTAGTAATAATAAAGAATATGATTTACTCATTAAAGATCATGAAAATCAAAAAGACGATTTTAATGCTACAGTTTTAAATTCGTTATCAAAAAAAGAAGTAAAAATTAATGATGATGTTTTTACTACAATTGCAGCTTTAGCCAATGATAATCAGATTATCATACTTAATGAAGATCATTTTTATCCTAAGCATCGATTATTTGCTATGGAGTTATTAGATATTTTAAAACAAAAAGGATTCACAACTATTTCTATGGAAACATTTGTGCCAAACGAAGGTAATAATACAGCTTTGATTCCTAATTCTAAAAACGGATTCTATATTAAAGATCCTTATTTTGGTCACTTTGTAAGAGAAGCAAATGCAATGGGATTTAATCTTTTAGGACATGAAAATCAAGATCGAAATGTTCCCAGAGAAATAGGGCAAGCCAAGAATATCATGAAAATATTGGAGAAAAATCCAAAGGAAAAAATATTCATTTATGTAGGTCATGGCCACTTAGAAGAAGAGGGGGAAAGCCGTGTTATGGCAAGTTATTTAAAAGAATATTCAAACATTGATCCGATAACAATTAACCAAGAAACAGTTATAAGTAACACAAAAGAAAAATTAGTTTTGCTTCCTAAATCTATATTTGTAAATGATACTTTAATGAAATCAAGTGCCGATTATTTTTTAATCAATAATCTTGAAGCAAACCTAAAATCGGTTTATCCAAATGCAGTTTTTAAGAAGGTAATTTTAAAAGATAAAAAGCTTGATACTTTTAAAAATGAAGAAGTGCTTGTTGAGACTTTTCTATTAGAAGAATATAACAAAACTAAAAATGCAGATTTATTAATTCCAATAGAATCAACCCTAATTATTCCGAATGGAAATAAAATTGAAATTAATTTACCTACTGGAAAGTACTACATTACAGTAAAAACAGTGAATAATGATAGATTTGAATTTGATAACATAGAAGTTAAATAGCTATCACGAGTATTTCCTCGAAAATTACAATAAAAAACCAGAATTGATTTCCTAAATCAATTCTGGTTTTTTTATGCTATATCACGCCATAACAATGAAAAACAGGTATTTTCTAAAAACCAAACTAATTTTGCCCTCAAATTAGAAAAGGAGTATAATCATTACCTGCCATTTATTGACAAAAAATATGCAAATGTTTAAAATTGTTATTTCATGTTTTTTTTGACAAATCTCCTAAAATTTTAGAGTAATGCTGCAATAATTAAAATTAAGAGTACAATAATAATAGCTAGTGCAATTTTTGTTGTGCTATATGGTCTTTTACCTATCATTTTACCATTCCTTCCATTTACATAAAAATGGTAAATTTTGCCATCATAATGATAAGAGCTAACATAAACGGGTAGCAAAATATGTTTAAAATGTATATTGCTATATTGTGTATTAACAGAGTTTATACGCTGACCATCACCACCAATGTCATTATATATTTTTTTTGTAATGTTGTTATCAATGAGACCTTTTATAGATTGGAAACTTTCTTTTAATTTAAACTTATATTTTTCAGTTACAAAACCACTCAAATATTGGTCGTTAATTTTCACCAAAGCATTAACATCCCAAGGACCCAATTGTGCCAATGAACTTGGATCAATACTTCCTGATGCTGGAACCATGATATCATCAAAAAATATGGAAACATTGCCTGCAGTATCATACCAACGGGTTTTAATTTGAGTTCTTTCATTATCACCACTACCAGTTGTAACTTTATAATTTTCTCCTCTTTCTCCCGTATACATAGTGTGAGTATTAACATCAAAAGTCCAATAAGGAACATAAATACCTCGTAATCCTATTGGAGATAGTGCCGCCTTTTTTAAATTATTTGGAGCCCACCAAAGACCATCTACCCAACTCGAAAGTAAGTTGTAAACTTTTGGTGTATCTAAATTAAAAGGCAGTAAATAACTAGGTTTTATAACTCGTTCTTCTCTAATATCTTCCTCAACCAGAGGAGTACTGCAATAAGGACAATGAAAAGATTTTATGCTCTCATTGACAGAAGATGTAGCTCCGCAACTTTTACATTGAATCATTTTTTCTAATCCAAGACTTTCTGATTCTGATTTTTCTAGATAATCATTAAAATCGAGTTCCTCAATTATAGTTTTTTCTTGAGGAATTTCATTTTTAGTATTGCAGTGGTCGCAGACTAAAGTTGTAGTGCCAGGTTTGTATTTAAGTTCGCCTCCACAATTAGAACAGGTAAAAACATTAAATTCTTTTTCTTTTAGCTCAATAGATTCCATTAGTTTTCTCTTGTAAGTTAGTCGCTTTTTTAATTTTTTTTCTGGTTTTAAGTGTTTTTCATTCAAAACGGAAGATAAGAAAAATGACCGTTTAGAAACTATCTAAACGTTTTTTTTGTATAAGTTTGTTTTATATTCTTATCGTGAGAAGGGTTGTACCAAAAGAGAGAAATATTTATCGTTTAAAATCAAAATAGAAAATATATAATGAAAGTAATCTTTAACTCCATACTGATAGCAATATTTTTATTCTGTGTTTCTTTTACAAATAAGCATGAAAATGATACTTTATTACGATTAATGAACAAAAGACTTGAGGTTGCTGTTCTGGTTGCAAAAAGTAAATGGAATACAAAATCTCCAATTGATGACCCAGTTCGTGAGAAAATCATTTTGGATAGTGTAAAAAATAAAGCTAAGAAAATGGGGATTGATGAAAATTTAGCGCTAGATTTTTTTCAGGCACAGTTCGTAGCAGGAAAGATGATACAAAGACAACTACATGGAAAATGGAAGGCAGAGAATCGTGAACCATTTAAACCTACTGTTGATTTAAAAACTCAAGTTCGGCCAGTATTAGATAGTTTAACCCCTTTATTACTCCTAGAACTTAAAAAGTTACAACCAAATTCAGGCAACGTTCGATTATTAAAAAGATTGAAAAGGAATGCTCGAAAAATAATAAATTCAGACTTTAATGATGAGGTTGTAGAAACCGCAATAAAACCAATAGAAAATTATTCTTTAGCCAAATAACAGCTATAATTAAGCTAAACAGGAACAATTTCAAAAAGTCTATTTTTCCAATAAATGAATATTGAAAATCAAATTATAGTTCATTTAAAAAATCATAGGTACTACGCTTTCAAGTTACCAAAAAGGGTAATTTTTTACTCCTAATATATAAATTAGTACTCCATTATTATAAACTTGGAGTGATTTAAAATTCAATCAACATAGTTTTGATTAATATTTAAATCATTAAAGACCAATGTTTATGAGAAGAATCTTTTTCGCAATCTTATTTGTACTATTACCACATTTATCTTTTTCACAATCCGAACAATCTCTAATAGAGAATTGTATTCAAAACTATATTGAAGGCACATCTTATAATATGCCTGACAGTATTAGTAAAGCTTTTTACCCTGAAGCTAACCTTTACCTAAGCCACAAAGAAAAGCCATTATGGATAGTTCCTGCTTCAGAATATGTCAGCTGGTTTCAAAAAGGGAATAAAGGGGAATTTAATGGGCGTTTAGGAAGAATCATCTCTATAGAATCTTATAATGATATTGCTATTGCAAAAGCTGAAATTCTCATTCCAGAAAGAAAACAAGAATTTATGGATATGTTCTTGCTCAAAAAAATCCAGGGCGAATGGAAAATAATTAGCAAAGCAGCAAGTAGCAAAGCAAGTAATAAATCCGGAAAAAGAATATTATTTATTGTTTCTAATGCGCATTATTACGGGAAATCTACAATTTCTACAGGAAATAGCTTTGCCGAAATCGTAAATGCTTATGATACTTTTGTAAATTCAGGTTATACCGTTGATTTTGTAAGTCCTAAGGGCGGCGAAATTCCTTTGGCTTATATCAATACTTCTGACAGTTTGCAAAAGCAATATTTATATAATCAAGACTTTATGTATGCCATAAAAAATACTGTGAGTCCTAAAGAAATTGATTATAAAATCTATAAAGCAGTTCATTATATTGGAGGTGGAAGCGCAATGTATGAAGTACCAGAAAATTTAGATATTCAGCGTATTGCCATGCAAGTGTACGAAGAGAATAACGGCATTATTTCGTCGGTATGTCATGGAACGGCAGGAATTGTTAACTTGAAAACTAAAAATGGAAAATTCTTAGTCGAAGGAAAAAAAGTAAGTGGATATCCTGATTCTTTTGAAAAAAAAGATGGTGAATATTTTAAATATTTTCCATTCTTAATCCAGAAGACGATTGAAGAAAGAGGAGGGACTTTTGAATTTTCTAAGAGAAATGAATCTTACGTTGAACAAGACGGTCGAATTGTTACCGGACAAAATTTTCAATCATCAAAAGGAGTTGCTTTAAAAATCATTGAATTGATTGAGAATAATAATTAGGATAAATTGTCAGCAGTTACACCAGTTTTTGACCTAAAATACTAGGTTTAAAATTTAGAAGCCTCTAAAGTCATTTGATTTTGGAGGCTTTTTTGTTTTATGAGAGTTTAATATTTTTTCTTGGCTTAACAACATTTTCAGAAGATGATGTTTCCAACTGCTTAATTACAGCTTCGATAAACGCAAAAAGAGTTGTTCTTGTTTTTTCGTGAGGCAATAAATCTTGCTTTTGCAAATAATTACTCAGAGTGATTGTGTAGTCGTATGTCTCTAAAAATTCAGTACTTCCTTCTTCTAATATAAAAGCTACTTTGCCGTTTCTTGAAACAATATTTTCATACAACTCTTTAAAAGATTTGAATTTTCCAGTAACCGAAAAAATAATAACCAAGCTATTATTACTCAACATGTCGGTTATGGATGTTTCGTGAGCAACCGCCCATATCGGGATGTCTAATAAGTTCCTTAGTTTGTATTCAAAATACTGACCAACTATAAAAGAAGGACCATAACCAAATAAAATAATTTTCTCGAATTTCTGGAGATATTTAACAAAATGATCCACAATCTCAGGATTAAAATTATCTAAGAATTTATTTAGACGTTCGCTTTCGTCAGGGATTACAGTAAATGCATTACCACTTATAAAACCTAAATATTCCTTGTAGTTTTTAAATCCCAACTTCTGCACAAATTTTGAAATTTTAGATGGGGAACAAGTACAAATAGAGGCAGCATCAGTAATAGATAATGTATTGTTTGCTTTTATTTCTTTTATTAAAATAGAATAAATATTCTTCTCCAGAGAGTTAAGTAGATCTTTATTTACAATATACATTTGCCTTGATAATTTTTAGTAAAAGTATTACATTTCCTTTTAAATAGGCTCAATTTCTATCTTTTTGTCTATTTATTTGAAAGTTTATTCTGCAAATAACGTGTATTTCCTATATAAAACAATTTTTATTTTCCATTAAAAAATGTACTTATATTTTGTTTTAATAACTATAATGCCTCCATACAACAGGGTTAAGCACGTATAAGTTGCTTTTTTCTTGATTGTTTAGCATTACAACCATTAAATCATCTGTGTTAACTTGTATTATTTTCCATTTTTATGTGTTAAATTAAAATTTAAGGAAAATAATTGTTTGTATTGAAATATATTTCTTACGTTTGTTATGTTATAAGTAATTTATTACAAATCATTTGTGCTGTAAAAATTTAAATAATACAAATTAGAAATAAAAATGAAGGCGGATTTTAATCACGAAAGTTTAAATATTATGAAAGAAAATAAAACGATTTTAAATGATTTAGTTAAGATGCTAAAACAAGATCAGATAAACATTAATCCTGATGATTTATATGAAGCATCGGCAGACCGATATAAAAAATATGCTAAGGCAAAAAAGGTCTTGGATGTTCCAGCCCCGATTGCTATAGTTTATCCAGATTCAGCAGAGCAAGTTTCTGAAATCCTGAGATATTGTAATGCTTACGGCATTAATGTTATACCTAGAAGTGGTAGAACGGCAACTGAGGGAGGTTTAGAAAACTGGAAAGAACAAACTTTAATTGTTGACGGAAAAAATTTAAATAAAATTATAAAAATTGATCCTTACAATCTTCAGGTAACGGCACAATCAGGAGTTGTTTTGCAACAATTAGAAGATGAAGTTAGAAAACATAATCTAACAACAGGACATTCGCCTCAATCTAAACCAGTTGCCCAAATGGGAGGTTTAGTATCTACACGTAGTATCGGACAATTCTCTACTTTATACGGAGGTATAGAGGATATGGTTGTAGGATTAGAATGTGTTTTTCCTGATGGACATATTTCTCGTATAAAAAATGTACCAAGAAGAGCAGGAGGGCCAGATATCAGACATATTGCTATTGGTAACGAAGGAGCTTTGTGTTACATCACAGAAGTTACCGTAAAACTATATCGATATTTCCCTCAAAACAACCGCTTTTTTGGGTATTTACTTAAAGATGTCGATACAGGAGTTAAAATTTTAAGAGAAGTAATGGCAAATGGTTACAGACCTTCTGTAGCAAGAGTATATTCTGAGGAAGATGCTGCGCAGCATTTCAGTCTATTCCATAAAGGGCAATGTATTTTGATTTTTATGGCAGAAGGAAATGAAAATATGGTAGCTGCTACAGGTGTAGGAATCGAAGATGCTGTAGAAATGTTTAAAGATGGTGTTACAGAAAAAGTAGCTCCTTCATTGATTGCAAATTGGTTCAATCATCTTAACTGGACTCAGGAAAGAATAGAAGAAGAAATCAAAGATATGGTTACTCGTAATTCTCATGACGGTTTTACAACAGAAATATCTGCAGATTGGGAAAACGTTACACAAATATATTATAACGTAATCGAAAGAATTAGAAATGAGTTTCCTAGAAGTAAAGATATTACCATGTTAGGCGGGCATTCATCTCACAGTTATATAAACGGAACCAATATGTATTTTGTATACAATTACAATATCAATTGCGAGCCAGAGGATGAAATGCGTCTCTATCACCACCCAATTCAGACTATTATCGTAGAAGAAACCTTAAAACTTGGCGGATCTATGTGTCACCACCACGGAATTGGTAAGTATAGAAACGAATGGACAAAAGAAGAGCACGGAAGCGCTTACTATATGCTTGAGAAATTAAAAGAAGTTTTTGATCCTAACGGAATCATGAATTTCGGAACCATTTTTCCTCAGGTTGAGGGTGAAAAATATCAAAAATAATAGCCATTTAAAAAACTAAGGGTATGAAAAGATATATTCAGTTTATCCTCATAGTGCTGGCTGCCGGAGCAATTTATCCACTGATTTATTTAAGGACAAATTATCAGGAAACCATTTTAGCAGTTTTTAAAATTGGTTTAGATGATCTTAATATAATTTATACCGTCTTGGGCTTTATATTCATATTAGGATATTTCCCAAGTGGTATATTAAGTGATAAATTTTCGGCTAAATACCTACTTGTTTTTTCATTGTTAGGTACAGCGCTCGGCGGATTTTGGTTTGCTCAGATTCCGGACTACGGTTCGATCATAGGCATATTCTGTTTGTGGGGAGTATTCTCCGTATTTACATTTTGGGGAGCACACATGAAGTTGGTTAAGTTACTGTCTACTCCCGAAGAGGAAGGGCGTTTCTTTGGGTTTCTTGACGGAGGAAGAGGTGTTATAGAAGCAATATTAGCAAGTGTAGCGTTGCTTATTTTTTCTCATGTTTTAGAAAAAGGAGAAACGCTGGAAAATAAAACCGAAGCACTACAATATGTTATTTATATGTATTCGTCTGTGTTACTTGTTGTGGGGATTCTTATTGCCTTGTTTGTAGAAAAAGAAGTAGTTAAATCAGATAAAAATGAATTAACAGTTGTAAAAGACGTGCAAGAAGAGGAGAAAGGTTTTGATTTTAAAGATGTCAATTCCGTTATCAAAAACAAGTTTGTTTATTTGATGGGAGCCATAATCTTTTGTTCGTATTCAGTAACCTGGGTAGTGTATTATTATGGTGGTTTTATGGAAAAAAATCTAAAAATCACTCCCGTTACAGTAAATACTATTATGGTAATTGTGTTATGGATGAGACCTATAGGCGGAATCTTAGGCGGTTTTTTAGCCGATAAATTCGGAAAAAGTCTAACATTAGTCACCGCTTTATGCGGAGCAGCTCTTACTTTATTTGCGATTGCTTTTCTTCCTTCAGAAACAACAAGTTTTAATGTGTATTATATTTTAATAATACTAGGAGGAACATTTGTTTATGCTATTCGTGGTACCTATTGGTCATTACTGGGAGACAGCAGGATAGATAACAAAATAATGGGTACAGCGGTAGGGTTTATTTCTCTTTTAGGATACTTACCAGACATTTTTATACCGTATTTCAGTACGATAGTTTTTAACAAATTTGGAGATGAAGGAGGATACAATGCTTACTTTATAATAAGCGCAGTTTTGGGAATAGCAGCAATTTGTTTTGTTACCATATTTAAACAACAAACTCAAAAAAAATAAATTATAACAATAAAAAAATATATAAAATGGAAATTACAGATTTTAATATGGGCTATTTTTCTCTTAAAGGGAAAAACGCAATTGTAACAGGAGGAAATACAGGATTAGGACAGGCTTTTTCTTTAGCTTTAGCAAAAGCTGGAGCTAATGTATTTATGCCAAGTATTATGCCGGATGATGCTGATTTCAATCGATTGATAGAGAATGAAGGCGGTAAAGCGGTGTACATGTCAGCAGATATTACGAAAGACGGAATACCAAAAAAAATCGTAGAAGAATGTGTAGAAAAATTAGGATCAGTAGATATCCTGGTAAACTGCGCAGGAATTTGCTTAATTGCTGATGTGCTTAATTTTGGAAGAAAAGAATGGGATCCAATGGTAAGTATCAATTTAACGGCTGCTTTTGAAATGTCGGCAGAAGTTACCAAGTTTTTCATTCCTCAAAAAAGCGGAAAAATCATTAATATTTGTTCGTTATTTTCTTTCTTAGGCGGACAATGGTCTCCTGCATACGCAGCTACCAAACACGGATTAGCAGGTTTAACCAAAGCTTATTGCGACGAATTAGCACAATATAATGTACAGGTTAACGGAATTGCTCCAGGTTATTTTAAAACTAAAGTAGCTCAGGCATCTATAGATAATCCAGAACGTAACAAATGGATTGTAGATCATACTCCAGAAGGACGTTGGGGAGATGTTGCTGATTTAATGGGAACCACGGTATTCTTGGCAAGTCAGGCTTCTCACTTTGTAAACGGACATATCTTAGCCGTTGATGGCGGATTCTTAACGAGATAAAACGAATTGTTATGAACGAACAATATTTTATTTCAATCGATAATGGGTCTCAAAGTACCAAAGTGTATATCATCAACTCAAAAGGGGAGATTATACATTCTGAAATTGAGCCTCTTAAGCCTATGCTGTTCAGAAAAACAGGATATGTAGAACATCCTGATGATGATTTATGGGACAGCATACAAATAGCGCTGATCAGGTTAATGAAAAACTTTAGAGACGATGTAAGCCTTATAAAAGGAGTTGGACTTTGTACCATTCGTTGTTGCAGGGTTTTCATGAAAAAAGACGGAAATCTGGCTGCTCCCGTGATGAGCTGGATGGATGTAAGAGCGTATGAAACTTTTCAGGATTCAGAAGAAATTGCATACACATGTCCTACAACAGGATATATCACGCATCGTCTTACAGGAGAATTGAAGGATACGGCAGCAAATGCTTTTCAATGGCAATTTCCTGTAGATATGGAAACCTGGAATTGGTCTGAGGATAAAGCAGTTTTGGATAGTTTTAAAATTCCAAATGAGAAATTATTGAAGCTGCAAATGCCGGGAACTGTTTTAGGAAGAGTAACCAAAGAAGCAGCTCAGTTAACTGGTTTACCAGAAGGATTGCCAGTAGTTGCTACAGCAAATGATAAAGCGGTAGAAGCTTTAGGGGCAGGATTGATAGATTCATCCAGAGGATTGTTTTCATTGGGAACTTACATTACATCTATGGTTGTAGGTACCGAAAACAGACCTGCTCATGACAATTATTTCACCAACTTATCTTGTATACCAAATTGCTATTTATTCGAAAGTGGCGGAGTAAGAAGAGGAATGTGGTTGATTTCTTGGTTTAGAGATTTAATTGGTGAAGAACTGAACATCAAAGCAAAAGAAAAAGGCGTTTCACCGGAACAAATTTTAGAAGAAGAAGCTTTAAAGGTTTCTGTTGGATCAGATGGTTTGATGATTGTTCCCGATTGGTTGGCACCAGCATATCAGGCGTATAGAAAAGGAGTAATGATTGGTTTTAACGGTCATCAAGGGCGCGGACACATTTACCGTGCTATTCTGGAAGGAATTGCATTGACATTGAACAATCATTATCAATTAATGAATGAAACACTGGGTCATAATCCTGAGAAAATTATCATATCTGGAGGTGGCGCAAATAGTGATTTGTTCATGCAGATTTTTGCTGATATAAGCGGAACTCCCGTTGTCCGAAACGAAATGAGTGGTTCAGCTGCTTTGGGAGCTGCAATTTGTACAGCAGTAGCAATAGGCTGTTATCCTGATTTTGAAACTGCAGTAAAAAATATGGTAAAAGAAAAAGATGAGTTCCTTCCTGATTTGGAAAATCATAAAAAGTATAAGCGGATCAATGATAAAGTTTATCACAAATTACCACAGTTGTTAGAGAATACATTAAAAGAAATTCAAAGTTTAGAAGTAGAATAAATCATTCGGTTTTCTTTTCATTATTTAAAAATAGCTTTCTATTACCAGATTAGGAAGCTATTTTTTTCCTCAAGTAAGCAATCACTTTTGCAATAAAAAAAAGGCATGAAGTACAATTGTACCTATCATGCTCTCTCTTTGTATGCGCTTGATTGTGGCTTGAATTAGTCTGGGTTTTATAATTTAATTAATATAAAAATTATGCGCTATACTCATTTTAAATTGCTTCTAATTTTACTTACGCTTTCTATAAGTAATTTTATTTATTCTCAAGCAGCAGATATCGATGTCAAAGCAGACACTCTTGTTGTAAATCCAGACAAACCAAAACTAACTATAAACGGTGCTTTTAGGGTGCATTATAAGGATGAGTTTTATAATGAAGCCAGAAGAAAAGAGGGAGGGGAGTTTGGCTTCGACTTGTTTGGTCTTGTTGTAAGCGGTTCGTACAAAAAGTTTAAAGTATTTGCCGATATGAGATTCATGCCAGCAGTATCTGGAGGTACAATGCCCAAAGAAGGCTGGATAGGATATGACTTTGATAACGGAGATGATATTCAGGTAGGTTTAATACAAGATCCTTTTGGTAACTTAGACTATAACTCGTATAGCTGGTTTTTAGGAATAGGATATGGCATTGGGTTTGAAGGGAAATATAGTATGGGAGCAAAGTACCATCATAAAGGAAGTACTTGGGATTGGCAGGTTGCTTTTATGAAGAATGCGATGGAATCCTTTACAAACGATCCAGAGTTAAGAGATAATCAATGGTCTGCAAGTGTGTTGGGAGATAATAAAGAGATTAATCAGCTTTCGGGACAACTTTTATACAAGATTAAAACAAATGATTTCTCTCATAAAATAGGCGCTTCAGGACAATTTGGGCAACTATATAATTTTGTAGAAAACAAAATGGGGAACCGAAATGCTTTTGCATTCCACTACAATTTGGATTATAAAAACTTAGGAATAAAAGCGCAAGTTTATAGATATGCGTTTAACCCTAAGGGAGGAAATTCGGAATTTGTAGACATGGGATCTTTTAATTATACCTATCAAGTGGTTTCTAAAGCAGATGTTTATACTTTATCTGCTAAATACAGCATTCCGTTTAAAGGTAAGTCTTTAAATGAAATAGCATTTTATAGTGAATACGGATATTTAGATAAAAAGTTTAATCTGAATGCAACACATATGCTTACAAACGGGGCAATGATAAAAGTAATAGATTCGATATATACTTACGTAGAATATGTTGCGGGGTATAATCATCCGTTTTTAGGTGGTAGCCAAGCTAGTTTATATAATGAATTTGATAATAAATGGCATGCCCGTTTGCAATGCAACATAGGGTACTATTTCTAAATCCGGAATTAAATATTCTTTTAATCATAAAAAGAGGTTGTCTGAAAAATACTTTCAGACAGCCTTTTTGTTTATACAAACAATCTGAAAAAAAAACAATATATCGCTACGCTGTAGCTTTAACTCAAATCTATTTAAATTTGCTATAAACATGATGCTCCGCTGGAGCAATTACCAATCATGTTTTCTAAAAATTCTAATAATAGTAATGAGTCTTTCGAGTTTATAATATTGTAAGTCCCAGAGGGACGATATATTTATAGAAAATTATCAAACCATTTTACAAAACCCCATCGGGGTGGCATATATAGTAATGTGAAGAAAAACAATATATCGCTACGCTGTAGCTTTGACCCAAACCTCTTTAAATTTGCTATAAACATGATGCTCCGCTGGAGCAATTACCTATCATGTTTTCAAAAAAAACAAAAAGCCTGTTTTAGAAATTACTTTTGGGACGGGCGTTACTTTATTTAAATATTTCTCTTTTTTCAAACAACGTAACTAGTTACGTATTTTTTTTTGTACATTTGCGTAACTAGTTACGTAATTTATGATACAGAACGATTTTTTGATAGAATTGCAATTGGTGGGACTTACCAGCCGATTGAAACGACTTACGGATAATATACTTTATAGCACTAAAGACTTTTATAAAGCTGTAGGTGTAGATATTGAGCCAAACTGGCATCTTATTTTTTTGCTTTTAAAAAAACATGAGGAACTCACAGTAACCGAAATATCAGAACGTTTGCAAATGTCACATCCTGCAATTGTAAAGATTATAAGAAACATGAAAGCAAAGGAGTATATAGAAACGAAAACTGATACTAACGATTCGCGGAAACAACTGCTTTATCTTACTGATAAAGCAAAGTTAGCCTTGCCACAATTAGAGAAATGTTGGGAAGCTTGTATTCTTACCATGAACGAATTACTAGAAGGAAATGAACTTTTCTTGAAAAATCTGGAACTGATTGAGGAAAAAATTGGAAAGAAAAGCTACAAAGAGAGAACTTTAAATAACTTAAAAAAAATTGAAAAATGATAAAAGTATTTATTGCTGGGGCAACAGGATGGGCTGGCTCTGAACTAAGTAAAGGCATATCTAATTGCCAGGAAATAGAATTAGTAGGTGCGTTGTCTAGAAAATACAATGGTGGAAATCTAGCTGAAATTTTGAATTTGGGAGGAAATAGTATTCCTGTTTTTGATGATATAAATGAAGCACTTGCTAAAGTAGATTTTGATGTACTTGTTGATTATACAAAACCTGAAGTGGGCAAAAAAAATATCCTTGCTACATTAAAGAAGGGGAGAAATGTTGTTGTAGGAACTTCGGGTTTAACGGCTGAAGATTATGCTGAGATTGAAGCGGAAGCTAATGAGAATAATGCTTCTGTTCTTGCTGTTGGAAATTTTGCATTGACTGTTGTGTTATTACAGAAATTTTCTGAAATGGCGGCAAAATTTATTCCTGACTTCGAAATTATTGATTATGCTCATGAAGATAAAGTTGATAGTCCAAGTGGTACTGCTCGTGAGCTGGCACACAGATTATCTCAGGTTCAGCAACCAAAAATACACGTACCTGATGATAAAATAATTGGCGAGAAAGCTACTCGTGGTGCTCGTATAGACGGTGTACCTGTACATTCTGTGCGTTTACCGGGACACGTAATTGCTATAGAAACCATTTTTGGTCTTAAAGACGAAAAATTGGTTATTAGACATGACTCGGGTTCTAGTGCAGAACCGTATGTTAAGGGAGCAATACTTGCCATAAAAAAAGTAGGATCCTTTAAGGGATTAAAAAGAGGTTTAGATTCAGTTATGGAATTTTAAGTGATAAAATAATGTTTAGATATGTTTTGATGGTACTTGTAGGTGCCGCAAGTTTTGGTATTCTTTCTTCGTTTGTAAAACTTGCATATAAGCAGGGGTATACAACTCCCGAAATTTCTTTTATTCAGGCGTTATTGGGGGCAATTGTGTTGTGGTCTATTGTTTTTTTTACGAATAAGGAACGCCGAAAGCCTAAGGAAATTGGGTGGCTTTTAATTACTGGAGCAGCAATTGGTATTACAACCTTTCTTTATTATTTGTCGGTAAAGTTTATTCCTGCATCTATTGCTATTGTGTTACTTATGCAATTTACATGGATTGGTATTTTGCTCGAATGGCTTTTGTATGGTAAGAAACCGCTTAAAATGGAATTAATTGTAACAGGTGTTGTAATTTTTGGGACGATTCTGGCTAGTGGGGTAAATTTTAATGAGGGTACTTCTTTATCGCTAAAAGGTGTAGGTTTTGTACTATTGGCCTCGCTTATTTACTCTATTTATATTATACTGAATAGCAAGACTGGAAAGGAAGGAAACTGGCAAAATAGGAGCGCATGGATTATGACTGGTTCGGCTCTTTGTATTTTAATTGTAAATTTTCAGCCCATTGTTTTCTCTAATCATTTGGATTTTCATTTATTAAAATGGGGACTTTTTCTTTCTGTTTTCGGAACGATATTGCCTCCGGCTTTGTTTGCTGTTGGGATTCCTAAAGTAGGAGTTACTACAAGTGGTCTTTTGATGACTGTTGAACTGCCTGTAGCTGTTTTAACTGCCAATTTGGTGTTGGGAGAAAACATAACTTTTGTTCAGATTATCGGGATTTTAATTATGATTGCTGCGATTATTGCTATGAATCTTAAAAAAGAAAAACTTCCTGCTCAGGATAATTCCTAGCCCAGACAGAAACGGCATCCTTTTCTTGCTTTCTTTAAGCAAGAAAAGATATAGTGGATGGCTGGAAATAGCTCCTAAAAAAGTACAAGTAGTCTTTTGTCAATGCATTAGATTTTATAAAATCATTTTTTTAGGAGTTTGACTGATTAAATCTTTATTTGAAATAATAAATGTGGATAAAAAAATATTATTTTTGTTAATGTATTATCCCCAAATATTTCAATTATAGATGAAAAAAATCACACATCATTACGGAGTAGAATTGGATTGGGTTGAACCATTTGCCTCAGAACTAGAGGGTAAGGTAGATGGCAATTTTATTTTAGTTCCGGATCATATTCATACCGGAAATCGATATTTTTTAAATTTTGGCATTGGCATTTCTGTTTTATATGTAGATGTTGTATATAACTCAGAAATTCATTTAAGGCAAGAGAATAAAACGGATGATTTTATAGGTTTTTATTATAACCTTACTGAAGGTGAAGCTCTTTTATTATCTGATGATGCTGAAAATCCTATCGGAAGATGGAACTGGAATTTAGCAATACTGGATAGCACTTTATATTCGGACTATATTGTTAAAGCGGGAAGCAAAGCTTTTGCTCTTTGTATTTTTATAAAAAAAGAGCTGATAAAAGAATATTTTCAGGATAATCCTTCTCTTAAAGAACATGCTGAAGAAATTTTTGATCCAAACTTAAATACTATAGTTAAGTTTACCAGGATGAGTAATGATAGCTATAATCTTTTGATGAATTTGCGCGCACAGGAAGTAGGAGGAACTGCTTTTGACCTTTACTTAAGAGGAACTGTTCAGAATTTACTAGCGGAGTATATTGAGAAAATGACTTATGAGGAGCTTGTAATTGATAAGATTAATGAGGAGGATTTAAGATATATTATAAAATCGCAATCGTACTTGATAGATAATCTGAATCAGTTATTTCCTAGTATCGAGTTTTTGTCTCAACAGGCAAATATGTCGGAATCTAAATATAAAAAACTATTCCGAAAAGTTACTGGAATGACTCCTAATGCTTTCTTTTTGACCAATAAACTCATAAAGGCTAAACGTCTTTTGCAGGAAAGACAACTGACTATTGCTCAGGTTTCTGATAGTTTGAGTTTTACGAATAGCTCTTATTTTGCTGCAAGATTTAGAGAATTCTTTGGCATGACTCCAAAAGATTATGTTAAACAACTCGAATAATGATTGAGGTTAGACATAAATATTCTTTAACCTCTGAATGGCTATATGATAGTATAGAACAACTTGGTAATGGCGCAGAAGTTGTAGATGATAAACTGGTTCTTATGCCTGAGCTGGCTGATGGGGGATTTTTTTTTACTCCTGTTTCAGCAGGGCTTTCGGTTGTACTTTTAGATTTAACGTTTAATGATCCCATTCGTATAAGAAGACTTCCATCTGATAATGATTTATATATTATTCATTACGATTTTAGTGATGAAATAAACCTGATTCATGTAGATGGTACTAAACACAAAATAGGATATAAAGCTAATTTAGGATTAGGTGTTGTTGATAATGCTATCGAAAATATTTTTGAACCTGTTGTAGGTGAGCGTGTATTTGCAATGCGCTTATTGGTTAGCAAAAAATTATTAAGCACTTCGATTGCTAAGCAAAAAGCAAAAGATGCTCATAAACGTAAAATAAAAAGTGACGAAAATACGCTTTACTTTTACGACCATATTGATAGTAATAGCAAGCTTATCATGCATGCTATAAAGAATAAATCCTTTCTGGATCCTGCATTTCAAATTTATCTGCAAGGTGTAAGCCTTAGGTTGTTGGCAAAATTTATTAATAGATACTCAAATCTTGCGCAGTTGCTGCACCATATACCAGATAAAGAAGTTAACGCTCTAAACGAGACTAAAGAATATTTATTGGACAATTTATTTATAGGTTTTCCTGGGGTCGATATGTTGGCAGAAATGGCAGGAATGTCGGTTACGAAATATAAATCTTTATTTAGAAAAATGTTTGTTACGACACCAAATCATTTCTTTATAAGACAAAAAATGATTTTGGCCAATGAGCTTCTTAAAAGTGAAAATTTTGTTGACATATCTGATGTTGCCCGTAAATTAAACTACACCAAAGTAAGCAAGTTTTCTTCGGCATATTATCAGCAATTCGGGAAAAAGCCAGCAGATGATTTTATTAAATCTGAATTTTAAAATCGTAAACACGCTTAGTTTACGATATCTTCCTACACATTATATATACTAATTTAAGTATATAGAAATTTTTACCTTCTCTTACTTTCAGGGTTTCTTCAAACCGTGCTTTTACTTGTATTCTCCTTATTTATTAAAAATTGACTTCGTTTTGATTGAATCATTATTTCTGTAATAAATGATTTTAATCTAGGGTATTATTCTCCTTTTTTTTAGAGGTATTGATCCTTTAAAAATACCTTATAGTGCTGTTTATATGACGTATTTAGGCTAAAAGAATTTGTCTATTTGCCTTCTAATTATTTATTAAGAACAAGGTTTAAAAATACCTTGCTGAGAATTTATCTTCAATTATACGATGGAATTTTTATTGAAAAGATTCTATGCCTAAAAAAGTACCCCTTTAAATCTTACTTCTATTCTTTTTAAATAATAAACCTAAATGAGTGGAATATTTTCTTGAAAATATTTCAAAAAGAACGTGATTAAAAAATTAGCATTATGATTGAAATTAAGCACTCTTATTCCTTGTCACCGAAATGGTTGCGTGGACTTGCAGAAGAATTTGGAACTGAATTAATAGATGAAAAATTATTGATTGCCCCAAAAGAAGTAGCCGATGGAGGATTTTTTTTTACAACAGTAACGAAAGGGCTTTCTGTTGTTCTTTTGGATATAAAATTTAATAGAGGTATTTTTTTAAAACGTCTTAAATCTGAGAATGGTCTGTTTATAATACATTACGATTTTAGTGATGAAATGAACCTAATACATATAGATGGTATTAAACACAAAATAGGTTATAAAGCCAATTTAGGATTAGGAGTTTTTGATAATGCTATAGAAAATGTTTTTCAGCCTGTTATTGGAGAGCGTGTTTATGCCATGCGCTTACTGGTTAGCAAGGAATTAATAAGCTCATCTATTGTTGAATCTGAATTAGACGGTGTGAATAAACGTAAAATAAAAAGTGATAAAAACACACTCTTTTTTTATGACCATATAGATAGTAATAGTAAGGTAATTATGCACGCCATAAAGAATAAATCATTTTTGGATCCTGCATTTGAGATTTACTTAAAAGGAGTAAGCTTAAGATTGTTGGCTAAATTTATTAATAGATATTCGAATCTTACCCCGATGCTGCATCATATATCTAAAAATGAAGCTAAAGCATTAAACCAAGCCAAAGAGTATTTGCTAAATAATCTAGTAGGAGTATTTCCTGGAGTTGTACACTTGGCAGAAATAGCTGGTATGTCGGTTACAAAATTTAAATCTTTATTTAAAAAAATGTATGTAACTACACCAAATCAATTCTTTGTAAGAGAAAAAATGATCTTGGCAAATAAACTGCTTAAAAGCGAAAATTTTAATAAAATCTCGGATATAGCTTATGAGTTGAGTTATGCTAAGGTAACTAAGTTTAATTCCTTGTATTTTAAAGAATATGGGAAGAAGCCATCTGTGGATTTTATTAGATGTAATTATTAAAATTAGTTACAATAAAGGTTCTTTAAATGTTTTTTTAAAAATAAATAATAGCCAAATATCTATCTAATTCTTTGCGAAAGGAACGCGGATGATACAGATTTACAAAAGTAAAACGCAGATTAAAACGGATTTTAAAAACAATAGTGACAAATCCGTTTAATCTGCGTTCCTGTATAGACAATTTAATTTAGCAACTATTCGCTATCGATCGGATGTGATTTTCTTGAAATCTGATCAAATTCAGGTGTTAGGCTTTTATATTTTAAGCAAAAATTGTGTGATATAATTTTTGTTCTATCAACTTCTTATCTACATATTTTCAGTCAGTTATTCTTTTTTGAAAGAATCAAAACTATGAATTATTCTTATAAAATGAATGAAAAACCCTCTATTTATTAGTGAATAGTTACGATAATCTCCAATTGTACCTTAAAGTGGTATTTATTTGACGTTTTTAGGCTGTCCTAATATGTTCCTTTGCCTTGTAAATAATTCATATCAAATACCAAAACGAAATAGATCATGAATTTTTTTTCTGTTGCGAATTACAGAGAAGATAGAAAATATTCTGGTATGTATTGATTTTGAAAATTTACTAAATATTCATTTTACTAATTTAATAATTAACGCTATGAAACTAAAGGAAACTTTTTTAGGACTTGCCGGTTTATTGCTGTTCTCGACAGCATCATATAGTCAGGTTGGAATCGGAACCTTAAACCCAGAGCAATCCTCTCAGTTGGATGTTACTGCTACAAATAAAGGTATGTTAGTACCTCGTATTAAACTGACACAAACGGGATTACAAGCACCTGTATTAGGTACAGCGGCTGTAAGTTTGTTGGTTTATAATACACAAACGATTAATGATGTTACCCCAGGTTTTTACTACTGGAATGGTGTAAAATGGGTAAGAATTGTTAGCAAAGATGAAATAGATAATTTTAAAGAAACGATCACAACATTGATAAACAATGGAAATGGCACTTATACATATTCAAACGAAGATGGCAAAACAACTACTATAGATATAGCGGGAAATGTAAAAACACATGAAACATTAACCTCTTTAAATTACAATTCAGTAACAAAAGTTTTGACCTATAAAGATGAAGATGAGAAACTACATGAAATTATTCTAACAGGTTTAAGAGGTGCTCCAGGATTACCTGGTGCTGACGGAGCAAACGGAAAAGATGGAGTTGACGGAGCTGTTGGACCACAAGGT
>NZ_JPRM01000041.1 GCF_000737695.1 Flavobacterium hydatis | reverse complement strand
GTATTTTGCAGTTTATTAAATATCTTAATATTGATATCGTATGCTGGTCCTGAATCGGCCAATAAATCACTCATTCCGTTTTCGATATAATCGGCATCGGTAAGCATTAAGATTGGTTTCTTTAAATCTAGCGCTAATCCTAAAACGGCTTTACGAGTTAATTTATCTGTCCAAACAATTTTCTCTACTAACCATGGTCTGTTGATTCTTGTTAGTTTTGATGATGCTTCTTTGTCTAAAACAAAAACAACATTGTTGTGCTCTTGCAAAAATGACGCAGGAATTCTATTGGTAACTTCTCCTTCTACAGATTTTCTTACTACGTCTGCTTTTCCTTCTCCCCAAGCTAATAGAATAACTTGTTTAGCTTCCATTATCTTTTTCACTCCAAGTGTAATGGCTGTTCTTGGCGTATTGTTTAATCCAAAAAAGTCTTTACTTGCAGCAACTCTGGTAATGTGGTCTAAGGCTACTAGTCTTGTTTTGGAGTTTTGTAACGAACCTGATTCGTTGAATCCGATGTGTCCATTTGCTCCAATTCCAAGAACTTGCAAATCAATTCCGCCTAAAGCTTCTATTTTAGCTTCGTAATCTGCACAATAATCTGCTATTTGTTCTTTTGTTAAAAGTCCGTCTGGAATATGATAATTTTCAGGTAAAATATCTACTTGATCCATCAATAATTCTTTCATGAATCTTACGTAGCTATTTACTGAATCTGGCTCCATAGGATAATACTCGTCCAGGTTAAAAGTGATTACGTTTTTAAAACTTAATCCTTCTTCTTTGTGTAAACGTACTAACTCGGCATATAATCCCTTTGGAGATGATCCCGTGGCTAATCCTAATACACATGATTCGTTTTTCTCTTGTTTTGACTTGATAAGTGCAGCGATTTGCTGCGCAACTGCTTTGGATGCTTCGGTCGAATTCTCAAAAACTACCGTGTCAATATTTTCGAATCGTTTTTCGAAACCTGTCGCCTTATCTATAGAACTTTTTAACATTATTCGCTTCTTTTTTTATTTACTTTATTTATTTATTTCGTTTTATTTGCGAGTCCAACTTCTGTATTTATGTCCTTTAAATGCAAAAAATATGATCATTAAGTAGCATGGCACTAGCATTAAATAAGCTATCTGATTTCCGCTTTTGGCAGTTTTAGCAACTCCATTTGCTATATTGGATGCATTGATGCTTTCTGCCCAAGCTCCATAAATTAAAGGGAAAATTGCTCCTCCAATAATACCCATGATTAAAATTGCACTTCCTATTTTGGTATATCCTTTTAAATCTGCAAGTGCCATTGGCCATATTGCTGGCCAACAAAGTGCATTTGCAAGTCCCATTAATGCTACTAAAAGCACTACTACAGGTATAGCTGGAATTCCTGAAAACTGAACCGTTATTGCTGGTGAAATAACAACTATTAAAATTACTAAAATTAATCCTAAAATTCCAGATGCTTTTAATGCAGTAACTTGCGAAAGATATTTAGGTATTAATGTGATTCCTAAAATGTATCCTACTACCATTGCCGACATTGTAAATGAAGTTAGTTTTAGATAAAAATTACCGTCTTTACCATATACTCCAAGTTCTTTTCCAAATCCTCCGATGGAATCTCCTGCCAAAACTTCGGCAGCCAGATATAACATTAAGGTTATTACTCCTAAAACTAATTGTGGGTGCTTAAAAGCATTACTTATTTGCTTAAAAATACTTAAGTGTAATACATCACCTTCTTCATCCAAATCAATTTCTGGTAATGGAGATAGCTTAACTAAAAGTGCTAAAACCAAAATAACCAATCCCATATAAAGATATGGCGTTTGCAATTGTAATGTGAGCAAATTTAGGGCTTCTGTTTTAGAAACCTCGTCTAAAAGTGCAATTTTATCTGCTGTGTATTCTTGCATATTTGATAACACCAAAGCTGTCAGGGCTAATGGAGCTATAAATCCTGCAAATTTATTTGCAATTCCTAAAACACTAATTCTTGCTGCAGCGCTTTCTCTCGGTCCAATAACTACTACATAAGGATTTGCAGCGGTTTGCAAAATTGCCAAACCTGTTCCCATGGTAAATAATGCTAACAAAAAGAACACAAAAGTTCTTGTTGCAGCTGCTGGATAAAACATAAAGGCTCCTATTGCAATTACAATTAAGCCAAGTGAAATTCCGTTTTTATATCCCACTTTCTCGATAACCCAAGAAGATGGAACTGCCATGACAAAATAAGCGATATAAAAAGCAAATGTTACAAAGTAAGCTTGAGATGCTGTTAACTCACAGGCTAATTCGAAAAAAGGGATTAATGGCCCATTTAGCCAGGTAACAAATCCTAGAATAAAAAATAATGCGGTTAAAATAACCATCGGAATAATTGTACTCCTCTGGTCTATACTTATTGCGCTTTCAATCTTTGACATAATTTTATTTTGGTTGATGGTTAATAGATTAGTAGTTTTTTTTCAATCTAAAATAGCATCAACACTTTCATAATTTTTGCAAATTCATCATAAGTTTATGCGGATTTTTTGCAATACCACGACAAAAGTAGTTTAATAAGTTCTTCTTATTCCTAAATTAGATATGAAATTTTTGTTAATTTTTTAAGACTCCCAATTTAATTCGGGGTAGTATTTTTTAAGATATTCTTTTACTTCTGCAATATCTTCTTTGGCAGTTAAATCTGGAACGTGCTCAGAAAAAGGGATTCCTAAAGCAGTATTTGGGTTGTCTTTTATTGTATTTAAAAGCACTGTTGGCAATTCTTTTTCGTCTCTTTCTGGATTAACCGGACAGTTTTTTAAATAAGGATACAACATTGCTCCATCAAATTTAAAAGCATTCATGCTTACTCTTAATTTTCCTTCGGAGTCTTTGTAATTCTGCAAATCGTCTGCAGTTGGTTTTTCTAGAATATCCAATAAGTAGTTGTTTTCATCTAGCTTAGCAATTGCAAAACGCGAAATTCTTTCGGATGGAAAATCTAATGCATCACGGTCGTAGCCAATAAAAGCATTTGGGCTGCTAGTTTCTCTTAGCGCAAGCAAGGCTGCTGTAGAATATAAATTATCGCTATTGCAAGCAGAATAACTTTGGGTATTCATCTCTGGATATTGCTCTACTGCCTGAAATAATGCATCGGCTGTACCAAATGGTTTTACTCTGCCTTCTGGAATATATTGCACCGCAAATGATATATTTAACCCATGAAAATCATTGTTTTTATCTTGGTTACCGTAGAATTCTTTAAACAATTCTCCTTGTTCTCCTATAATGATAATGATGTTTTTATATCCTGCTTTTTTTGCATTTAGCAAAAGATAATCTAACAAAGGTCTTCCATTAGGACCAACTCCTATTAGGCCTTTGCTTCTTTCATTCGCCTGAGCGATTTCTTCTTCGGTTAAATTATTTAATACAACTTCTTTTTTCATTCGAGAAGATGCACCGCCTGCTAAAATAATTAAATTGTCATGCATGATTTGTTCTTTAAAATTTTAAAATTATTATATTATTCTTGCTCCCGGATCTACGGTTACGGCATAAGCCTCTTTTGCGCCAGCGGCTAATATTGCTGCTACAACTGCTGCTTCTTTGTTTGGATCTGCAATTACAACAATACTTCCTCCTCCTCCTGAACCAACAATCTTGGCTCCATAAGCTCCTGCGCGCAATGCCGCATTAATCATATCTTCTATTCTAGGTACTGATATTTTCAATAAATCTCTTAAAACTGCATGGTGCATATTCATTAACTCGCCTATTTTTACTAAGTCAAGCGTTGGTTTAGCAAATTCTTTTAGAGCTTCTTTTGTATAATGATAATTTTTAATTGCCGCTTCAAAAAAAGGAATCAATCTGTCTGGTAAATAATTACGATACTTATCGATATCTTCTAATTCGGTTTTATGTAAATCAAAATCTTTAAAATTCTGTTTTACAATATCAATAGCCAATAATGCATTGCCTTTTGTTTCTCCTAATACTCCTATTGTCTCTTTTGGAACTCCCGATACTCCTGTAATTAATCCTTTTAATTCTGTACCAATTATATTGTACGAGAACGGAACGCTTGTATTAATATGAACAATATTCCCTACTCCTATACTAAAATGATCCATCATTCCGCCTGGTTCTCCATGTTCTAAAACTTCTGAAGCATATCCCATTTGCGCAATAAACTCTGGTGTCACTTCGCAATCAACTCCAAAAGCAGTTACCAAGAAGTTAATCCAAGCCATTAATAATGCCGATGAACTTGATGTTCCCGAATTAATCGGAATATCTCCTTTTACAGTAATATCATACCCTACAGTAGGAATACAACCTTGTCTTCTTAAAACTCGTAACGAAGAAGCAAAGTAGTCACGTGGCTCTAATTCTGCAAAAGTTGCATTGATATCGATGATCCTAACTTCATCAATATCCTCCATGTTTAGTCTAAAAACCGAAGTCACATTTTGTACTGCTGTTAATTGTATATTCCTATTTATTGCACAAGCTATAACAGGCAATCCTAAATAATCTTGATGATCTCCAAAAAGGCACGTTCTTCCCGGTGCCAACGATATAATTTTCTTCACTTTTAAAATATATTAAAATACTGCAATACTGATTATTGCATTATTATTAGTTCGTAAAATAGGCTTTTATTTTAGTTTTAACTTTACGAAACTAGATATTAAATTTTAATTAACCTAGGAAAAACAAAAAAATGTGCTCGAACACACTAAAATAATGTTATCGAGCACACTTATATAATAGCTTGAAAACATTGGCATAAATCTTCTTGAAATTTATTAAGATTTTTATGGGAATTGAAATAAGAATACCTAATTTTATATTTTTGTTTTACATTCGATTTTTTAATACATTAACCATTTACATTGTTTACTATTAAACCAAATACTTCATTACAAATAAAAAAGCCATTTACTTTATAAATATTTCCTAAAAAAAATAAATACAAAGTTTTTATATATTTGCCCCCTTATGAATAAAAAATATACGATTAAAGATATTGCTAAATTAGCAGGTGTTTCGAAAGGTACTGTTGACAGGGTTTTACACAAAAGAGGAAAAGTTTCCCCGCTGGCTCTAGAAAAAGTAAACGAAGTTTTAAATGTAATTGATTACGAACCCAATCTTATTGCTCGAAATTTAAAGAACAATAAGATTTATCATATCTGTATTTTATTACCCGATCCTCAGATTGACCCTTATTGGCTTCCTTGTATACAAGGAATAAAAGATGCTGTTCAGGAATTTAAAGCCTACAATATACGTGTAGAAACATTTTATTTTAATCCCGAAAAAACAAAATCGTTTACCAACACAAATGAAACGATTATAGAGAAATCGCCAGATGCCGTTTTGTTAGCGCCTTTATTTCATAAAGAAACATTAGATGCTATAAAAAAATACGATTCTTTAAACATCATTGTAAACACATTTAACAATCAGGTTGAATCTACTTTAATTAAGAATTTTGTTGGACAAGATTTATTTAGAAGTGGTCGTGTAGCAGCCAAATTATTAAATACAATTCTAGAAAAAGGTCATATTGCAATTATACATATTGACGAAACCTACAAAAATGCAATTCACATGCAGGAAAAAGAAAGAGGTTTCAGAAATTATTTTAGCGATAAGGAAGATCTTGATTATAAGATTACGACACTAAAACTAAAAAGTCCAAATGTAGAAGCCAATCTTAAAAACTTCATCAATGAAAACCCTGACTTATCTGGCGTTTTTATTACTACATCTAAGGCATATCAAATTGCCAAAACCATTAGTGAGATTAAGGATAAAAAAATCAGAATGATTGGTTATGACTTAATTGATGAAAATGTAAATAATCTAAATCTTGGTGTAATTGATTTCCTGATTCATCAGAATCAAAAAAGACAAGCCTATCTTGGGATAACATATCTTGTAGAACATTTCCTTTTTCACAAAGAAACTCCTGCGATTACGCTCTTGCCTATTGATATTATCAACTCTGAAAATGCCGATTTTTATCTGGAATAATTTACTCTTGCAAGGTTAAAATTCCAAATGATGATGCAATATGAAAATTGGGCGTTTCGGTAACAGGATTCACCCAAGTTATCCAAGTCGGTTCATAATCAGAACCATTCATTTTAGAATATTTGGCTCTAAAAATTCCCGTTTCGATTTGGTTATTCTTTATTAAATCAAACTTCTTTAAGGATGCAATACGTATTGCGCCTTCTACAACAAAATAATCCTCATTTACAGATGATTTAACTACTAAATCATCTTTTGACCAAGACCAATCAAAATTAAGATTCTTATCAGGATACGCTATAAAATCCATTATTCTGGCCTTACTATCTATCTCCATACAATAATAAGGATTAAGCGAACTATCTGGTCTAAAAAAAAGCTCTACTCTATCGGAATTATTGATACTATCAATACTATCGTCTTTATCTACTATATGAATTTCAGAATCATGTACTGTAAAACAGAAAAATAATTGTTCTGCATCCCACAGGGCTTTAAACTCAATTCGTGAAACTGGTTTAGAATCCCAAGGCGAACAAAAATCATCCAGGATAATGGCTGTTTTCCATAAATCAGAATCTCCTTTTCCGGATATAATTAATTGATTTTCGGCTATTCGTTTTACTTCGTAATTCTTAACTTCCTGATTCATATTATGCTTCAATTATCGTTTTGATACAATTATTACAACAATACAAATATAATGTGCTCGAACACATTTTACAATACTTTTCTTTGTTTAATAAAATATAATCTATAGTTTCGTTGCTATTAACCTCAAAATAACAACCTTTTTAACTATAAATAACCAAATTTTTATCTTTTATGAAAGAAGAAAAAAACTCCCGTCGCTCATTCCTAACTAAAACTATAGCTGGTATTTCGGGATCTGTTATAGCAACGGGTTTACCACTATCTGCTTTAGCATCAAACACAAATCCCGAAGTATTAGACTCTAAACATGATTTTTTAACGAAGCCCTATTTACAAGCTCCAACCAATGATGGCATCACTATAATGTGGCTTACTAACCAACTTTGCTTAAATTGGTTAGAATATGGCGAAACAGAAAACTTAGGAACCAAAGCCCAACAATGTGCTCATGGTATGATGAATACTAATTCTAAGATTAATACCGTAACACTCACAAATCTTAAACCTAATACCACCTATTACTATAAAGTTTTCTCTAAACAAATTCTAGATTTTCAACCTTATAAAATCACTTTTGGAGACATTATAAACAGCGAAACATATCATTTTAAAACACTCGACCCAAAAGCTAAAGATGTAAGCTGGCTGGTTTTAAATGATATACATGACCGTCCGGAATCTTTTGGTGAACTCATACAACTCAACCAAAACAAGCCTTACGATTTTGTTTTCCTTAACGGAGATATGTTTGACTATCAAACGGATGAAAACCAAATTATTAATCATTTACTTAACCCTTGTAGCGTATTTTCGACAAAGAAGCCTTTTATGTTTGTGAGAGGAAATCATGAAACTAGAGGTAAATACTCCAGAAATCTATTAGATTATTATTATAACTACGATAAAAAAGAGTATTACACTTTTAAGATTGGTCCCGTTTTTACAATTGTTTTAGATACTGGCGAAGACAAAAAAGACTCGCATCCTGTATATGGCGGAACTGTAAATTATGATTCTTATCGAGAAGAGCAAGCTGTTTGGCTAGAGAAACAAATGAAATCTAAAGCTTTTAAGAATGCTCCTTTTCGAGTAGTAATGATGCATATTCCGCATTATCACTCTGATGAAGAACATGGGACAACTGAATGTCGAAGACTATTTGGTTCTTTATTCGAAAAATATAAAATCGATTTGTTTGTAGCTGGACACACACACGAATATGGAATGTTTGAACCTAATAAGGATCACTCCTATCATTTTGTTATAGGCGGAGGACCAGAAACTGGGATCAGAACTTTAATACGAATTGAAGCCAACTCTAAAGTTTTAAATTTACAAATGCTTAATGATTCTGGTAAAGAAATAGGATTATTTACACTTAACGCTAAGAGGTAGTTTTTGAAATTATAAAACCTTCAAATCATATAATTATTTGAAGGTTTTATAACTCCTCTTATGCTACTTCCCGCATGAAAAACACTTTTGTGCATTCGCTGAATTTAAGGCACCACACTTACTACATTTAGAATGAGCAGAACTAGACGATCCATCTACTGCCTTAAGCTGACTGTGTCCTTCTGCCACTAAATCAATATAACCATCAGCCGCCAAAGCAACATCTCCTCCTATTGAAACCAAATTAAGTCTAATATTAGCTGATTGATCAGGACCTGAAAATAATACCCAAGTAGAAAACGTATTGATTCCTGGATATAAATTTACAGTTAGCGTTCTATATGATTTTCCCGAGGCTGCTGTAATTAATGGAACTCCTGGAATTCTGACCTCATATTTACTCGCAGGACTTCCTTGATAACCAAATTCCATTACTGCTACAGTTGCTTCAGAACAATAAATTTCTCCTGTTGCATAAGCAGCATCTGTTAAATTATATTGTTGTACATTTTGAAAAAGAGAATATTGTAGACTACCCGACTTACGTGTCGAAACATGATGTTGTGCATTATTGGACTCTTGAGCAGAAGATACTGTAGAGTCTAAAACATCATCGCCATTACAACTAAATACAAAAATCAATAATAAAAACAAACTAAATATTCTTTTCTTCATAATATACCATTTTAAAAGTTAAAAAATTACAAATTAAACACAAAGCTAAGCTATGCTTTTTTTTAATAAAACTAATTCTATTTGTAATTTTTATTTTACAAATAAAATATTATAAAGAACTTAAAACTGTTTTGTAAAGTGTTTTTAAATTATTGGTTTTATAACAATTTAATCCTAATCAAATTCTCTTTTTCTCTCCTAAAAATTCAAAATCATTAATCATGTTTCTTCTCATTTCTAATTTCATTTTTTAACAAAAATTAGCATTAGGAAAAACAATAAATTTTCTTGCAAATAGCCTCAATCATTTAAAGAAATTTTCTGTGTGCCTATGAAATCAAAATGACACACTAAATCTTTAATTTATAAGGTTGATATTGATACTATATTATCGCTTTTATTAACATACTATTTCAGACATATCTACCATTTAACAGTAACCTTATATAAGAATTTGACATTTTTTTTATCAATCCTCTTTCTTTATTTCATCTTCTTGTAATAATTCTCATCAAAACTCTAGTTTTTCGACAAAGAGGTATCAGTATATTTTTTAATAAGAAACTAGAATTTTATTACTAAAAAAACATTTTCAATAAAAAAAATGTGCTCGAGAACACAAATATTGTGTGTTCGAGCACATTTTTTGTGTTTTTCCTTGTTTAATAAAAATTAAATATATAGTTTCGTCATATCTTAAAAAATAAAGTACAATTTATGTTAAAAAAACGTGACTAAATAAACAAGAAAAAGTGTACATATTAAGATTGCGAAATTGAATTTTCAGCTAATTAATATTATAAAGAAGTATAGCATCACAATTTCATTTAAGGGAGTTTTTCTTAAATCGATTATAATAAAAATGAATACCAGTTAACACAACACTAAACAAATTATTAACCAAACCCATTTTTAAGAGTATGAATTTATTAATTAAACAAAAACCTAGAAGTTTTCGGTTGAACAACCCTTCTAGAAAGGAAATTAAATTAGCAATTCTTTCATTGTTCGCTTTGACTTTTCAAATTTCTACAGCTGCTTCATCTAAAGAAGTTAGCACAAATACAATTGATCTGTTATTAGTGCAAAAAATTGTTAAGGGTAAAGTAACCGATACTAATGGAGTGCCACTTCCAGGAGTAAATGTTCTTATTAAAGGAACTGCTATCGGTGTACAAACAGATTACAATGGTGAATTTGCCATTGAAGTAGCAGATAATCAAACGGTTTTGGTTATTTCTTATATGGGAATGCAAGAACAAGAAGTAACGATTGGAAAAGGGCCTATCGTTGTTGCCTTAAAAGAAGCAGGAGAAGTAATGAACGAAGTAGTTATCGTAGGTTACAGCAAAATTAAAAAAGAGAGCCTTACTGGAGCTTTACAAACCATAAATAATAAAAAACTTATTGATGTTACTACTCCATCTGTAGAGAATTTATTGGCTGGTAAAGCAACTGGAGTTTATGTAAGTTCTGGAAATGGACAACCTGGAGATGTTGGAAAAATCGTTATTCGTGGAAAAACTACTGTTAACGGAAGCACTGATCCTCTATGGGTTATCGATGGTGTTATTGTAGGAAGTAGCTCAGGAAACATGAATCCTGCCGATATCGAAACTTTAACTGTACTTAAAGATGCTGCTTCTACTGCTGTATATGGTTCTCAAGGTGCTAATGGTGTTATTGTTGTTACAACAAAAAGTGGTAAAAGCGGTAAAGCAACCATTAATGCCTCTATCAAAACTGCTGCAACAACAGTAAATAATGGTAATTTCAGCCTTATGAATGGTCAGGAATTATATGACTTATATGATTCTTTCCCTAACAAACAAGATTTCAGTAATACCTGGTGGTGGAATCCTGAATTAAGAAACAAAAATTATGATTGGTGGAAAAATGCAACACAAACAGGAATTGCAAGAGATTTTAACTTATCAATAAATGGTGGAGGCGAAACCTTTAAAAGCTATGTTTCTCTTGGTATATATGACGAAACTGGTGCTATAAAAGGATATGATTATACCCGCTATAACTTACTTCTTAAATTTAGTTACAAAGTAAATAATTGGTTAACTATACGTCCTCAAGCAAATATTACGCGTATAGAAACTGAAGATAAACAACATTCTGTAGGTGCAATGTATGGTAATATGCCTTGGGATAGTCCTTATCTTCCTGATGGAACTTTGGTAGGAAACCAGCCAAACCCTACTTGGGTAAATACAACGGGTTCTAACTATTTGTACGATTTACAATGGAATTATGGTGAATCTCAAAATTATAATGTAAGAACTAATTTAGACTTTGATGCTAAAATATTCCCAGGGTTAACATTTACTTCTACAAATAACTATATTTTTTCAAACAGTTCTTCAATGTACTACACTGATCCAAGATCATCTGATGGATTATCAGTCAAAGGAAGAGTTGAAAATAATGATGATAGTTACAATCGTTTTTTTACCAACCAATTATTAACATACAACAAATCATTTGGAGCACATGCTATAAATGCAATTGCAGCTTATGAATGGAATGAATATAACGAAAAAAAAGCTCTAGGAATTGCTACTGGTATAGCACCAGGATTTATAGTTCCAGATGTTGCGGCTATTCCTGAAAAAGTAGGTGGTAGCAGAAGACAATCGGCAGTTCAATCTTTATTTACAAACATCAATTATACGTATGATGACAGATATATGGCACAATTTTCAATTCGCCGTGATGGTGCGTCTAATTTTGGTGTAAATGCAAGATATGGTAATTTCTTTTCTATTAGTGGGGGTTGGAACATCCATAAAGAAAAATTCTTTAAAGCAGATTATATCAACAACTTAAAACTGAGAGCTAGTTATGGTTCTGTAGGAAACAGACCAACTAGTTTTTACCCTCACTTACCTTTATACTCTTTAGGAACTACTGATAAGTCTTACAGTTATAATGGAAACTCTGGAGCAATAATTTCCCAAATAGGAAACCCTGATTTAAGCTGGGAAAAAACCTTTACAACTGGTATTGGTTTAGATGTTAGCTTCTTAAACAGAATCAATATAACATTAGACTATTACGATAAAGATACCTCTGGTTTATTATACCAAGTTCCATTACCGGGAGTAATTGGAGTAACAAGTATTTGGAGAAATGTTGGAGCTGTGAGCAACAGAGGATTTGAAGCATCAATCAACGTAGATATCATTAAAAATGAAAACTGGAAATGGAATGTAGATGCTAATATTGGTTTAAACAAAAATAAAGTAACGAGTCTTTACGGAACTAAGCAACAAATTATTGTTGGTGACGGAAGTGGCATCTCAGGTTCAGCATCTAAACTACTAAAACCAGGAATGGATGTAGACACTTGGTACCTTACAGAATGGGCTGGTGTAAATCCTGATAACGGAAAGCCAGAATGGTATAAAACTGATGCAGCAACCGGAGAGCGTGTTAAAACATCAAGCTATGGCGAAGCATCCAAAAATCCTATTGCAGCTGGAGCTTACACACCATCTTATTATGGAGGATTTTCGACTTCTGTAAATTATAAAAATTTCGATTTAGGAGCAACATTTAGTTATTCAGTAGGCGGCAAAATTTATAATTATGCTCGTGCAGAATTTGATTCTGATGGAGCATATACCGATCGTAACCAAATGAATCTTAAAAGTGGATGGAGCCGTTGGGAAAAACCTGGTGATATTGCTACGCACCCACAAGCAATTTATAACAACTCGAGTAACTCAAATAAAGCTTCTACACGTTTCTTAGAAGATGGGTCATACTTAAAAATGAGAAGCCTTTCATTAGGTTATAATTTATCTATAGAACGTTTGAATATTTCTAATCTAAGAATATTTGTATCTGGTGAAAACTTATTTACAATTACCAATTTCTCAGGGGTAGATCCAGAGATACCACCTGCAGACGTAAGAGGCGAAAGATCCATAACAGGAGTTGCAACCTCTGTATACCCACAAACCCGCAGATTTGTATTAGGTTTAAATCTTACTCTTTAAAAAAACAAAATCATGAAAAAAATATTCATATTATTTATTACTCTTAGCTTTCTATCTTCGTGTGATTTAGAGCGAGAACCATACAATGCGTATACAAAAGATAAAATCCTACAAGACAAAGAAGCTGCTGTAGATGTACTCCTTAATGGATGTTATGCGCAACTTAGAGATTGGTCGGACCAAATGCACCGTGTTGGCGAATACTCAGGAGACAACATCATGATTAGAGGAACCTCTACAGATGCATTCTACTCATTTATTTCATATCAACATATCCCTGATAACGGAAGACTAGCTACTTTCTGGAATAATAGTTACAAAGTGATTTCACAATCAAGTGACTTAATGAAAATGATTTCTGAAGGAGAAAGCCCTATAATAGACCAAAAATTAGGAGAAGCTTATTACCTAAGAGGAATGCTTTATTTCTATTTGGTTAAAACTTTCGGTAGACCTTATGCACAATCACCAGAAACTAATTTGGGCGTGCCAATTGTTAACGGATTACCGGAGGATATTGCTAACATTAATCTACCAGATAGAGCTACTGTAAAAGCAACTTACGAGCAGGCAATTAGCGATCTTAAAAAAGGAGAAGCCTTAATGAATGAAAATAGAACAGCTGCTTACGCGACTAAAGAAGCTGCTCAGGCAATGCTTTCTAGAGTATATTTATATATGAGCGGTACTTATGAAACGCCAAATCAGGAATATGCTACTTTATCTATTGAATATGCTAATAAAGTAATTACTAGCGGACGTTATAATATGCTTAGCAGAGCTGATTTTATGAAATACAACACTTTTGCACCAGATGCAAGCGGACAAACAGAAACTATTTTTGCTGTTAAACGTGTCGCTTCAGAGTTCTCAGGTGACGATCATTATGGTGGTATTGGTGGTATGTATGCCAATATACAAGGACAAGGTTGGGGAGAAATGTATGCAAGTGCAAAATACTTAGATCTTTTACGTAAATCTGGCTTAAAGAAAGATGCAAGATGGGCTTTTATAGATCCTCAATATGCATTGGATGCTGCTAACAATAAAACAGAAGCTTTCCGTTTTATAACAGATGCTTTTAATGCTGCAGGAGTACAAACCGGTTATAACTATGTACAACAACCTCTTAAAACTAATTCTAGCGGATCATACTATATTACTATAGCAAATACAGATTACAATCTTACTGTAGTAAATGCTGCCGAAAATAGCTATTCGATAAATTATGCTGGTAAAACGTATGTAGGAGAAAAAGATTATATGATGTTGTTAAATCGTGTATATCCTATGTACTACGTTACTAAATGTTCTTTGCAAGACAATAGCTCTCACTTACACTCGCCTATCATTTCAAGATTAGCCGAAATGTATTTGAATATGGCAGAAGCTTATGCTAAAAAATCAGATTATCAAAATGCACTTAAAAATTTAAATATCGTTAGAGAAAGATCAATCGTTGGTGGCGGATACACTTCTTTAACTAGTGCAAATGCAGTGCAACTTATTGATGAAGAACGTCAGCTAGAACTAGCTTTTGAAGCGCAACGTGGATATGATGTTTATAGAAACGGACAAACAATGACGCGTCATTACCCTGGTCCTCACACCCCAATGGTAGATTATCCAGCAACAAGTCCAAGAGTAGTACAATATATTCCTCAATCGGAAATAAATGCTTACCCTGGTACTTTAACTCAAAATCCTTAATAAAGATTTTGAAAACTAATTTTAAGTTTAATGGTTAGTTAGTAAATAAGGCTCTCTTTAGAATTTCCCTCTTATATAAATAAGAGGGATTCTAGAGAAGTTAAATACAAAAAACAATAATAGCTAAAATCAGGCTAAATGAAATATTATAAAATCATTTTCTCTTTCCTTACCTTTTTGCTTATTAGCACAAATGTATTGGCACAAGATTCAAAAAACGAAATCCATTTGCCTCTTGGCGGAAACGCTTTTAGTTCTTACAATCTTGAAAGTAACAATACTATAACCGATAACGGAATAGAAAACTGGACAGATCCTAAAGAATACTTTACCGTTTATTTTAGAGTTTCAACTCCAGGATTAATCCGAATCTCAACAGATGAGTTTGTAAATGTTCAAGGAAAATCTACATTAGAATTTGGCATTAACAAAGAATTGAAAAAAATCGAATTTGACGAAAACAACAAAAGGCCAATTGTAATAAACGAATGGAAAATTATTGACACAGGATATGTTGCTTTAAAAATAAAAGGGATTAGTAAAACACAAAATAATTTCCCTTCTATTTCTAAATTAATTATTAGTGGGTCAGCACTCCAAGGAAAAACTGCTTTTGTACCTAATAATGATGATAACTTTTTTCATTGGGGACGAAGAGGTCCTTCGGTTCATTTAAATTATACAGTTCCCGAAAAAGTAAACGTTCAATGGTATTATAATGAGGTTACAGTTCCTGTAAACGAAGACAAAATAGGTTCCTATTATATGGCAAACGGTTTTGGCGAAGGATATTTTGGAATACAAGTAAATTCCGAAACTGAGCGTCGTGTATTGTTTTCTGTTTGGAGCCCTTTTGAAACAGATGATCCAAAAAGCATTCCTGAATCGCATAAAATTAAAATGCTGAAAAAAGGAGAAAATGTACAAACTGGAGAGTTCGGAAATGAAGGTTCTGGCGGACAAAGTTATTTAAGATACAACTGGAAAGCAGGAAAAACATATAAATTCTTGCTTAACGGAGTTCCACAAAATGATAATTCAACCACATATACCGCATATTTTTATGCACCCGAATTAAACAAATGGATGTTAATTGCAAGTTTTAATCGTCCGCAAACTAATACTTATTTAAAAAGATTTCATTCTTTCTTAGAGAATTTCGTACCACAACAAGGAAATAAATCTCGCAAAGTTTTATTTAACAACCAATGGTATTGCGATGATAAAGGAGTTTGGACAGAAATAGATTCAGCTATTTTTACAGTAGACAATACTGGAAGAAAAGGATACAGAATGGATTATTCCGGTGGTGTAGAAAAAGGATACTTCTTTTTGAAAGATGGAGGATTCTTTAACAAATACACCAAAGCCAAAACTAAATTCACAAAACCATTAAAGCATAATAAGCCAAGTATAAATTTTAGTACTTTGCCATAAAAATATTAAGACAATTCCAAAAACAGATTGCTCACAATTTTAAATTAAAATTAATTCAACATGAAAACTAGTATCTTTAAATTTTTTCTGATATCCTGCTTCTTTTTAGGATATGCTACTTCTTCAGCTCAAATGATTAAGACACCTACTCCTGCACGTGCCAAAGGACAAAAAGATGTTTTACGTTTAGCAATTGCTCCAATCCCAACTGTTCGTATTGCCTTTATTGGTTTAGGAATGCGTGGTCCAGGTGCAGTAGAACGTATGACACATATTCCGGGTGTAGAGATTGTAGCACTTTGCGACATGCTTGAAAAAAACACCAAATCTGCAAACGAAATCCTTACGAAACAAGGTTTTCCTAAAGCTAAAGAATTTTATGGTGATAAAGACATTTGGAAACAAGTAACTGCGCTTCCAAACGTAGATTTAGTTTATATCGCTACCGATTGGAAAAACCATGCTAACATAGGAATTCAAGCTATGAAAGATGGTAAAAACGTAGCTATCGAAGTTCCTGGTGCAATGACAATGAAAGAAATTTGGGATCTTATCGATACTTCCGAAAAAACTCGTAAACACTGTATGCAATTAGAAAACTGTGTGTATGATTTCTTCGAACTTACTACATTAAACATGGCTCAACAAGGTTTATTTGGAGAAATTCTTCATGCAGAAGGTTCTTACATTCACGGTCTTCAACCATTTTGGGGAGAGTACTGGAATAACTGGCGTATGGATTACAATATAAAACACCGTGGTGATATTTATGCGACACATGGTATGGGGCCAGCTTGTCAAGCATTAAATATCCACCGTGGTGATAAAATGAACTATTTAGTATCTATGGATACAAAAGCAGTAGGAAACCCTGCTTACATCAAAGAAAAATCTGGAATCGATATTAAAGATTTTAGAAACGGAGATCATACTATGACAATGATTCGTACTGAAAATGGAAAAACTATCCAAATTCAGCATGATGTAACATCTCCACGTCCATACAGCCGTATGTACCAACTAAGCGGAACTAAAGGATTTGCTAATAAATATCCTGTAGAAGGTTATGCATTAGATTCTAAATCTATTAGCTCAGATATTAAACCAGATCACGAAAACTTAAGTGCACACAAATTCATGCCAGAAGATGTGAAAAAAGCATTAATGGAAAAATACAAACACCCAATTGTAGTAGGAATCGAAGAAAAAGCAAAACAAGTTGGTGGACACGGTGGAATGGATTTCATCATGGATTACCGTTTGATTCACTGCTTACAAAACGGATTACCTCTTGATATGGATGTATACGATCTTGCTGAATGGTCTTGCTTAGGTCCATTAACAGAAATTTCTCTTGACAACAATTCTTCTCCGGTAGAAATCCCAGATTTCACACGTGGAGGTTGGAATAAGTTAAAAGGTTTAGAATTTTCTAAATAACATAAAATTTTGAAGTTAGTTAAATTGCATCAAGAGGGCACCATTATAAAGTGCCCTCTTTTTGTTATACACATTCGCTTTTAAGCAAAATGTCAAACCAATTTCATTAAACTTTGCTCTAGATAAGCTTGGTCAATATCAAGCTTAGTCAGGAACGCAGATAATACGGATTCGTCAAAGACGAAAACGCAGATAAAAACGGGTTTTTTCTTATCCTTATTTAAAAAAATCTGTTTTTATCCGCGTCTTTACGGAGTAAATCTGTGTCATCCGCGTTCCTGACTAAGTACTATTGAAACTCAGTATGACGCTTCGCCTCAGGGTGACATAATTAATAACCAATCTCTATAAACCCAAAAACACAATAAATTATAATCTTTAATTCAATTAAAAATGAAAAAAGTTTATTTAGCCCTCCTATTTTCTTTCTTTACGCTCTCCGCTTTATTAGCACAGCAAAAACAAACTTTTGCCATAAGTGATGGAAACTTTTTGTTAAATGGCAAACCTGTACAAATACATTCGGGCGAGATGCATTACTCCCGTATTCCTCAACCGTATTGGCGTCATCGTTTAAAAATGATGAAAGCAATGGGATTAAATGCCGTTGCCACTTATGTATTCTGGAACTACCATGAAACTACTCCGGGAGTTTGGGACTTTAAAACAGGAAACAAAAACATAGCCGAATATATAAAAATAGCACAAGAAGAAGGCTTATTCGTGATCTTACGTCCAGGCCCTTATGTTTGTGCCGAATGGGAATTTGGTGGTTATCCGTGGTTCTTACAGAATGTTCCCAATATGGTAATACGTGGAAACAACACAGCATATCTAGCTGCAACCAAAGCCTATTTTGCCGAATTGTATAATCAGGTTAAGGATTTACAAATTACCAAAGGCGGACCAATAATCATGGTACAAGGCGAGAACGAATTTGGTTCTTATGTTGCTCAACGCAAAGATATTCCTCTCGAAGAACATAAAAAATATAGCGCAGCCGTATTTCAGCAATTAAAAGATATTGGTTTCGAAGTTCCTTTCTTTACTTCTGATGGAAGTTGGTTATTTGAAGGTGGCGCTTTACCAGGCGCATTACCAACTGCAAATGGTGAAAGTGATATTGCTAAACTAAAAGCAGTAGTAAATCAGTTTAATAATAATCAAGGTCCTTATATGGTAGCCGAATTTTATCCTGGATGGTTAGATCATTGGGCAGAACCTTTCCCTACTCAAAAACCAGAGCAAACGGTAAAACAAACCAAAAAATATCTAGACAATCAGGTTTCCTTTAATTATTATATGGTACACGGAGGAACAAATTTCGGTTTTACTTCGGGCGCTAATTATGACAAAGAACACGACATTCAACCCGATATGACATCGTATGATTATGATGCACCAATTAGCGAAGCAGGTTGGGCAACTCCTAAATATAATGCCTTAAGAGAATTATTAAAAACAAATGAAACTCCTGCTATTCCTGACCAAATACCAGTAATCACTATTCCGAATATAAAGCTGACAAGAGCAGTAGATTTAGCCGATTTAAAATCTAAAATTTCTCCTGTAATAGAGGATAATCCGCAAACATTTGAGCAATTAAATCAAGGTGATGGTTATGTTTGGTACAGTAAGAAATTCACGCAACCTATTAGCGGAAAATTAGAATTAAACGGATTACGTGATTATGCAATAGTATATGTAAATGGAAAAAAAGTAGCCGAGCTAAATCGTTACTATAAAAAATACGATTGCGAAATCGAAATTCCATTTAATGCAACATTAGATATTGTTGTCGAAAATATGGGACGCATTAATTACGGTTCACAAATCAATGCCAACAATAAAGGAATTATAAGCCCTGTTATTATAAACGGAGAAACTATTACAGGCGATTGGGAAATGTATAAATTACCTATGACTACTGAACCAGATTTAACAGCTTATAAAAACTCTGCAAAAGCAAACCGACCAACTTTATATCAAGGTACTTTTAGCCTTAGCAAAACTGGAGACGCATTTCTAGATATGCGTGATTGGGGCAAAGGAATTGTATTTGTAAACGGAATCAATATTGGTCGTTACTGGAGTGTTGGTCCACAACAAACACTTTACTTACCGGGATGTTGGCTTAAAAAAGGGAAAAACAGCATCGTTATTTTTGAGCAAAAAAATGAAACCATCCAAAAGGAAGTAAAAACAATCCTTACTCCTATTCTTCAAGATTTAAGACCAGAAAAAGGACAATAAAATCATCTTTACAATAACCACAAAAAAAGCCATCAAAGAATATTCCTTGATGGCTTTTTTAATATAATCTAAAGAACTTACTTCCAGTTAAAAGTAATTCTTTTTTCAATATCAGTATTCAAACTTAAGAAAACCGGACAAGTCATTGCGGCTCTTTCTAAGATTGTTTTGTTTTTTTCATCTGCAACACCCTGCATTTCAAAAGCAATTTCGATAGCTCCAATTCTTCTTGGTTCAGCGTTCATTATCTTAGTTACTTCGGCAGTTGAACCAATGAAATCTACGTTTAAATCACGAGCTTTAATTCCCATAATAGTCATCATGCAACTTGCCAAAGCATTTGCAACAGTATCAGTTGGAGAAAAAGCTTCTCCTTTTCCGTTGTTATCTAAAGGTGCATCAGATATGATTTCATTTCCTGATTGCACGTGTATTGATTTAGTTCTTAAATCCCCTAAATAGGTTACTTTTGATGTCATTAGTTTGCTTCTTTAATTGTTAAATCACTATCGTAATATAAGATGTAAACGCCTTTATTAGCATATCCTCCATCTTCTTTTTTATAAAACTGAAATTTATTATCTACTTGTTCTGTTGCAATTTCACTTGCAGTTTCTTCGTATGTTTTCCCTTGAGATAATCGCATCATAGTATCAAAAGTTACATCAAAACCTCTTGTAGCATAAGTATTTGGATTGATTTTGTTTTTGTTTCTATACTCTTTTTCAAAGATAAGTGCTCCTGGCGATTCGTTTTCACGTGTTACCGATGGATACATTAATTTCAATTTCGTTAAGCTTTCAAAACTAACTTCGTCTGTATCCAATGTACTATTTGGCTCTAAAATTACCAACTGTACCTGATATGCCGACATAGAACTCAACAAGACTTTAATTGTAGCGTTAATCATAGCGGTATTTGCCGTTTCCATTACTACATAATTCATACGGTTAGGTACAAACTGGATTTTTAAACCTGCTGGATTAAAATCTCCTGCTTCAGTAACTGGTGCAAAAATTACTCCTTTTTGATTTTGCTGAATATATTGTCTTATAGATTCTTTTTTCTTATCAACAACTGCAATTATGTTACCTCCTTTAGAACGCATATAATCAAACATTGCATTCTTTAAAATATCATTAGATGGAATTGTTTGGTACAAGTTATCAAATGGATTTCCCTTATCTTTAGACAAAGGAGAAATCACAGGAACATTACTTCCTCCTAATAACTTAGCTGTTGCCTCTGCATTAGTTTGATAAAATGGTCCGATAACTGCATCCATTTCTTGTAATCTGTTACTTTGTACAATAGACGCTACACTCGATCCGCTTTTTGTTTCTTGAGAATCAAAAATCGAAACATCTATTGGTAATCCTAAAACTTTAGCCGAATCTATTGCCATTAATGCTCCAGAATAAAAATCTAAAGTCATATTCAAGAACTTATCTTTTTTCAAACGAGTTGCAGCACTAGTTGTATCACTTTGAATTTTAGATAAATTAAAAGGTAATAATAATGCTATTTTCTTACGGTCATTACTTCTCTTTTTAGTTAAAGTAACTACTTCTTTTACTTCCTCTTTAATTTCTGGCCTTGTCTCAGATTTAATTTCTGGTGGCGGCATAATTCCAGCAGGAACTTTTAAAATCATTCCTTCCTGAACTCCTCCAGACAAGCTAGGATTTAATTTAAGTAACTCATCTTGCGACAAACCAAATGTTTTAGACAAACTATATAAAGTCTCTTTTGGTTTTACCTGATAATCTGCATACGATACTTTTTTTGCAGTTTCGATTACAGGAGTTTTTACTTCGTTTTTAACCGGAGTAGTTGTTGGAGCAACTATTTTTGGAGCAGTTCCTTTTATTGTTAAACGGTATCCTACTGGCAAATTCGGAACTACTTCCGGATTGCGCTTCTCTAATTCTTCTACTGTAATACCATATTGTTTTGCAATCGAATACTTGGTTTCTTTTGCTAAAACATCGTGGTAAACATATTTATCTTGTTGTTTAGCAGGAACTAATTTAGTTGCAGGTATTTTATCTTTTGATGCATCTTTAGAACTATTTCCAGAAGGAATAGTAAGCGTTTGTCCTATTTGCAAACCATCTTTTTCAAGAAATGGATTTGCCTTTTTTAAAGCTTCATCTGATACATTATACTTTTTTTCAATACCAAAAAGCGTTTCCTTAGCCACTACTTCATGCGTAGTAGTTCCGTTAGATTTTTTTGGAGTACCTGTAGTTGCTGCAGATTTATCTGTATTAGTTGTTTTTCCCGAACTACCCGGAATCAATAAAACACTATCCAGCTTTAAACCACTTTGTGCATCTGGGTTAAGCTTATAAATATCATAAGGAGTTACTTTGTACTTTTGAGCAATTTGGTTAATTGTTTCTCCTTTGGCAACGGTGTGTTTACTAATTTTATCCTGTGAAAAAACAGAATAAGACATCAAAAATGCAGTTGTAATTAGTATTGAAATGTATTTCATAATAAGATAAAAAATTTTAAACAAGATAGTATTTCTGTATAAAACAAGATTCCCCATGCTTGTTAATTATTTGCTAATGTATAATTCTAATTTAGCGATACTCCAATTTTTATAGAGCGGTGAATTTTCTTTTTGCTTGTATTTATATAAAGCTTCTTCTATATTTTCAAAACTCTCAGCATAAACATAATACGACTGACTATTTACATTATAGAAAAAACTAGCATTAAAATCCCCCGAATCTATTAGTTTCATAATAAATTGATCCCTTGGCGTAGCGTCTGTAAATATACCTAAAACCAAGTAATATCCGTTGGGAACTGCTTTCAGGTTATCAAAAAATTCAACTTTAACATCTTTATTAGTATAAAGAGGATCTTCTTTAATTTTCTGTTTTATTTCGTCTAATGATAACGTCGCAATTTGAGTTTCAGTATTTACCTGATTCTGAATTGCATTATCCTGATATCTTTTTAATTTTATCAAAGCCACCTTATCATCAAATGCTCTGGCCTCAGATCCATAAAACGAAGCTTTACTAATATGTCGCTTTACCTCTATTTTTTTCTGAGTATCTAAGGAATCAATTTTAGCAATCAATTTCTGATTCTGAGCATCATTTTTCTCCTGATCAATCTTATAATACTTGATTTTTTCTAAAGAAAGACTTTGCAAAAGCGTTTCGTCTGTTTTATTCTTTGTGTTCTCACGAACTTTTCTCTTGTACTCTTGATTTTCTTCTACAGCAATTCGCTCTACTTTATTCATCAAGCCTGCATAAGATTTTCTGTTTTCGGCTAATTCTTTTTTAAGTTGAGAAGAAAGTTCATTCGTTTTAGCAATACCTTCGTATGATAACTTTTCTAATCGTTTGGATTCTTTCATATTCAGAACATCCATCTTTTTTAAATCATATAAATCCTCGGTCATAGTAACTACTAATGAATCTAATTTTGACATTAAAACTTCCTGAACATTTTTATTCGCTTCCAGAACCAGTCTTAGTTTCTCTACCGAATTTCCCTTTAAACCATCCATTCCTTTAAGATCAACATTAAGGTCGTTGATTTTAATTACCTTCTCGTTCATTTCTTTCTGAACGATCAATCTATCTTTTAAGTCTTCTAATTGGATAGTCTTGGCTTTCGTTTTTTCGACCACAACTTGTTTCTCTGCCAATACAAGCATTAATTCTTCATTGTCGTTGGTAGGCGTAATTTCTTTGGTATTGATGGCAAGTTTATTTCCTTCAACTAATCCGTTTACAATTTCAGGGTTTTGAGCCTCAAGCTGATCAATTGTAATTCCGTATTTTTTTGCGATAGAATATTTTGTTTCTTTTGGTGCTACAACATGAAAAATAGTTTCTCCGTTTATAACACGAACACGACCATCAAGTGTTTTCCTTTTATTCGGAATTACAATTGTTTGTCCTACTTGCAAACCATTTAATAAGATTTCTTTATTTAAGTTTTCTAAGTCTTGAACCGAAACATTATATTGTCTGGCAATACTAAATAAAGATTCTTTGGCTAAAACCTCATGTGTCAATTTTGATGAAGTACTATTATTTGCAGAAACAGTTTTAAGTATACCAATAGCATCTTGTGGAATAATAAGTTCCTGACCAATTTTTAATCCATCTGTTAAAATTGCAGTATTTGCATTTTGGATGGCTTCAACACTTACATTATATTGCTTTGATAATCCAAACAAAGTCTCTTTGGCAGCAACAATGTGCGTAAGTTGTTTGGTTTCTTTCTCCTTTACGGGAGAATGTACTGGAATCCGGATAATCTGGTTATCCTTTAATCCGCTTTGCGATTCGGGATTTAATCTGTAGATCTCATCTAAGGGAACTTTATACTTCTGGGCAATGAAATAAGCAGTTTCTCCTTTTTGGATTTTGTGTTCAATAATTGATTCTTGCGCAGTTATTTTGTTAAAAGACAAAATAAAGACAAGAGAAATCGTTAAAAGTTCTCTCATAAATAGTAGGTTTGAAAAAATTAAGGCATTACAAATGTAATGCCTTAATTTTAAAAATAATACTATTCCCACTCAATTGTTGCAGGTGGTTTTGAGCTAATATCGTAAACGACACGATTCACGCCTTTTACTTTATTTATAATGTCGTTAGAAACTTTCATTAAGAAATCATAAGGTAAGTGTACCCAGTCGGCAGTCATACCATCAGTAGATTCTACAGCTCTAAGCGCTACTACTTTTTCGTAAGTACGCTCATCGCCCATTACACCAACACTATTTACAGGAAGTAAAATTGCTCCTGCTTGCCAAACTTTATCATACAAACCCCAAGATTTTAATCCGTCGATAAATACGGCATCAACATCTTGTAAAATTTGTACTTTTTCTGGAGTAATATCTCCAAGAATTCTAATTGATAATCCTGGTCCTGGAAAAGGATGTCTTCCTAATAACTCTGGATCTATTCCTAAAGTAGCACCTACTCTACGTACTTCATCTTTAAAAAGCATACGTAATGGTTCTACAATTTTCAATTTCATATAATCTGGTAACCCACCTACATTATGGTGTGACTTAATAGTTGCCGATGGCCCTTTTACAGAAACCGACTCGATAACATCAGGATAAATTGTTCCTTGTGCCAACCATTTTACATCTTCGATAAGGTGTGATTCATCATCAAAAACTTCGATAAATACACGACCAATCGTTTTACGCTTGGTTTCTGGATCACTAATTCCTGCTAATTCAGACAAGAAACGATCTCCAGCATCTACTCCTTTTACATTTAATCCCATTCCTTTGTATTGATCTAATACATTTTGGAATTCGTTTTTACGAAGTAAACCGTTATTTACAAATATACAGTATAGGTTTTTACCAATAGCTTGGTGTAATAATACAGCTGCTACAGTCGAATCTACTCCTCCAGATAATCCTAAAACTACTTTATCATTACCTAATTTCTCTTTTAATTCTCCCACCATTTCTTCAACAAAAGCATTTGGTGTAAAGTTTTGAGGAACTTCAGCAATTTTTACTAAGAAGTTTTCTAGCATTTTTGATCCATCTGTAGAATGGAAAACTTCTGGGTGATATTGAATACCATAAGTAGTTTCACCTTCTATTTTGTAAGCAGCAAATTCTACGTCGTGTGTACTTGCTAATTTTACACCATTTGTAGGTAAAGCTTTGATACTATCACTATGGCTCATCCAAACTTGGCTGTTTTCAGAAACACCTTCAAAGAAAACTTCGTTCTCTTTAATATAAGTTAAATTGGCTCTACCATATTCTCTGGTATCTGAAGCAGCTACTTTGCCTCCGCTAAAATGTGCTAGATATTGTGCTCCGTAACAAACTGCCAACACTGGTAGTTTACCACGAATTTGAGATAAATCAGGATGTGGAGCATCTTCTGCGCGAACAGAGAATGGACTTCCTCCTAAAATTACTGCTTTATAACTTGATAAATCACTCGGAAAATGATTGTAAGGGAAGATTTCGCAGAATATATTTAATTCGCGAACTCTACGCGCAATAAGCTGAGTATATTGCGATCCGAAATCTAAAATAAGTACGTTGTGTTGCATGCGCAAAAATACTTTTTATATTCCGAAATGAAAAATTGAATTTTAATTTTTTTTCAAGTTTACAGCTTCTGGAATTCTAAAATACTAAGACTCTAAGAATTTTACTCTAAAAAACTAAATACAATTACAACTCTCAACCTTTAGACCTTTCAATCGCTATTCTTTTATTTGTTGTCTTTTAAATAATTCATCTCCATTTTCTCCATTCCCAACATTAACCTCTTATTTGGTCTTCAAAATTGTTCAAGATTCACATTACAAAAACTACTTTTCACTCCCATTATTGTACAGATATTTTAATTACAACACCATAACCCTCCTATAAAACAAAAACACTAACATCTAAAAATCAGTTATTTACGAAATATTTAAAAACTAAAAACTTACATAATGATCTAATCCTGGCTTAAATTATTCAAAAACAACTTTTACATAAAGAACAAAAAAATAACTATTTAACAATCAATAACTTAAAAATTAAACAACATAAAAACATTATCAGTATTTAAACCTGTTTTTCCCAGAATAAAAACAATTTCATTTTCTATCAATGACAACATTTAGTTTTAATATTAAGAAAATATTTACACAAACATGAGCTATATTTGCAAAAAATATAATACTTTCTTTACAAATAAAAAGAACGATTTAAATGAATTACATTCTTAAATTAAATCTTTTTTAGGATAAACTAAAAAACAAATCAATGAAAAACAAAACTACACTACTGCTCTTCTCGATCCTATTTGCTTTTTTAGGATTAAAAACATCTGTTGCGCAAACCAAAAAAATGCCAACAAATGCTAATGATGTTTCTTATGATGTAATTTTGGTTGCTGGCCAATCAAATACGCATTATGGTTACCAACTTAACAAAGCTATTGACACAGTAAGCTCAAGGGTATACTCTCTTAACAGATTCGATGGTTTAGATTACAGAATTGCTCCAGCAAAACCAGCGCTAGATTTCTGGACAAGAGCAACTGACAGAGTTGGATTTGTTACAAACTTCTCAAATCTTTATGTAAACGATATTCTAAAAAACTCTAAAAGAAGAGTACTTATTATTCCTTGCGGATATTCAGGAAGTAGTATTACAAGTTGGACAAAAAACCAAAACCTATATAGTGATGCTATAAAAAGGGTAAACTATGTTTTACAAAATGTTCCTGGTAGTAAATTAGTAGCTATACTTTGGCATCAAGGTGAAGCTAACGTTGGATGGAGTCCTTATGAAAAAACTCTTGATCAAATGATTGCTGATATGCGATCTGATATAGATCAAAAGAACATTCAAGATGTTCCTTTTATACTTGGTGGTATGGTTCCGTATTGGGTAAATTTAGCAAGTAATAGAAGAACACAGCAAGAAATTATAAAAAGTACACCAAGTAGAGTACAGAATACAGGATTTGCAGATTCAGAATTTCCTACTGTAATCACAAAACCAAATAATAACTCTGATAATATCCATTTTGATGCTGCAGGTCAGAGAGAAATGGGCGTAAGATATTATAAGGAATTTTTAAGAATGACTAATAATAAAGATGTAAAACCTCAAATGGTAAGTGCATCAAAAAAAGTTGAAGAACCTACGATTGAGGTCGAAAGTACATTAATTGAACCAACAATTGAAGCTGAAAAAGTATTGCTTTACCCAAATCCTACAACGGACAACATAACGGTATCTGCAACTTCAAAAATTAAAAATATTGCCATTTTTAATCAAAGCCAACAATTAGTTTTTCAACGTAATTACGACCAAAATGAGGTTGTAATTTCAGTAAATCATTTTCAAACAGGAATTCATATTGTATCGGTAACACTTGAAAACAATGTTATCAAACAATTAAAAATTATCAAAAAATAATCAAGATGAAATATATAAAATTACTATCAATATTATCATTACTATTTTGTTTCCAATTATCAATCGCTCAAAAAAGTACAGATTCTAACTTACAAGAAAGCGAAGGATATGATGTCATTTTAGTAGCAGGACAATCTAATACACATTATGGTTACCAACTTAATAAAGCTATAGATACTGTAAGTTCAAGAGTTTATTCTATTTACAGACTAGATGGTTTAAATTATAGAATTGCACCAGCAAAAGTAGCACTAGACTTCTGGACTAGAGCAAATGACAGAGTGAGTTTTTCTACTACATTCTCTAACCTTTATGTAAACGACATTTTAAAAAATTCAAAAAGAAAAGTTTTAATTGTTCCTTGTGGATATTCAGGAAGTAGTATTACAAGCTGGACAAAAAACCAGAACTTATATAAGGATGCAATAGAAAGAGTTAATTACCTATTAGACAATATTCCTGGAAGTAGATTAACGGCTATACTTTGGCATCAAGGTGAGGCAAATGTTGGATGGGCCCCATACCAAACAACACTTGATCAAATGATTGCAGATATGCGTAGCGATATTCATCAGGATGATATTCAGGAAATCCCATTTATACTTGGTGGTATGGTACCTTATTGGGCAAATTATAGAGCCGACAGAAAACAGCAACAGCAAATCATTAAAGCTACTCCTGATAGAGTTATGAATACAGGATATGCTGATTCTGAATCCCCTTCTGTAATTTCTAAACCAAACAATAATTTTGATGATATTCATTTTGATGCTGCTGGTCAAAGAGAAATGGGCGCAAGATATTATAATGAATTCTTGAAAATGCAAAAACTTGCATTAGGATTGAAGATTAACAGATATCATGAAGTTCAATATCAGATTGACTCAGCAAAAACTATTGCTGTTGACAAAATTGATGTTACTGCCAATAAAAATTTAAAATCGGGAATTGTATACGATAGTACCGGAACTAAAGTATTAGAAGTAGAAAATCTTACTGCCAACAAATTTTCTATAGAGGTTGATAAATTACCTTTAAGTGATACCCCATATAAATTACAAATCATAGATTCATATAATCTTACTCATGATTACAAATTCTTTCGTTAGGTTAAATAGATTAACCTAACTACTACATTACAAAAATCCCTTATTCTGTTTTTAATTGAATTTAAAAATAAAATAAGGGATTTTTATATAAATATGATAATAGAAAAGTTAAAACCAAAACCTCAGAACCTTTGTGTCTTTGAACCTTAAAAAACAAACTCAAAGGTATAACATAGCTCACGGTTTCAATCGTGTGATACAGATTATGATAATGTATTGCGCTCCAACGGTTGAAACCGTTGGCAATGTTCACAACATGCAATTAGTTTGATTTATATTGTATGAGTTATACTCACATCAAAAGACAAGATTATGTCAGTTTCAATAAAAAATCTTTAACTTCAAAAAGAGAAACCTTAGAACCTCAGAACCTTTGCAACTTTGAACCTTAAAAAAACCTTTAACCTCAAAAAAGAGAAACCTTAGAACCTCAGAGCCTTTGCAACTTTGAACCTTAAAAAAACCTTTAACCTCAAAAAGAGAAACCTTAGAACCTCAGAACCTTTGCACCTCTGAACCTCAAAGAAAAAAACCTTTAACCTCAAAAAGAGAAACCTTAGAACCTCAGAGCCTTTGTAACTTTGAACCTTAAAAAAACCTTTAACCTCAAAAAGAGAAACCTTAGAACCTCAGAACCTTTGCATCTCTGAACCTTTAAAAAAAAACCTTTAACCTCAAAAAGAGAAACCTTAGAACCTTTGCAACTTTGCAACTTTGAACCTTAAAAAACCTACTCTTCCTTAGTAACAACTACAGATGCCTTAAAGCCTGCTGCAAGGTTATTCCAATAATCATGAACTATTACATTTTTTTGATCATCTAGTATTTGGATTTCGGCGGTATTACCTCCTAAAGTTCCAATATTTAGTGCTTCAAATTCCATTTTATTGAATCCTTTATCCAGAATAATTTTAATGTCTTTAAAGTTAATATCTAAAAATACTTCAGACTGAATAACTTTACTATTAGAAGTTACTTTAACCAAATCGCCATCAATTGCTCCAAAATCTCTAAGTCTGATAATAAAGTAATTTGCTTTGGTTTTAAAATCTCCAAACGAAATATTCTGTTTAAGCAACGTCCCTCTTCCTTCTTTTAAACCTTGATCTTTTAGGGTTTTATTCAAATCTTTTTCCATTCCTGGAATGTATCGATCACCTGGATTTGCAAATTCATCAGAAGGTGTCATTGTAAAACTATCTTTCTTACCTATTTGATAAGAAGAGTTTAATTGTGATTGTACAGGTGCTATACTTGTGCTATTAAAAACATTTGGCGCTTTTATACTAGGTATCTCAGGCGGAATTGTTCCCGTAGGCGGTATTTTTTTAGGTTTAATGCCAAAATTTGCTGGAGGAATTGGTTTAAACTTAGTATTAAATTCTGCTTGAGCAGATGCTGTAGCAGTTGTGATTAATAGTATAAAAAATAAAAGCTGTTTCATTCGGGTATAATATTATGGAATCAATTTTTAGATTTTTAAAATCGAGAGTATACGCAAAAATAGCATAATTTAAATGGGCTCTACAACTTTAAGAGTTTTATAACAATATATTAGGCTAATTTTTGGATGCAAAAAACCTGCCAAAAAATCGAAAAAGACAAAATTCATGCTTCATAATATTAAAACTTTTCTTTCAAATATTTAATATAAAAAATATATCATTTTGATAATTAATAACTTATTCATAACTTCAATGTTTTAATTTACCATTATTAAAACCTCGTAAAAATGGATTATATAGACTATTATAAAACATTAGGAATTACAAAATCTGCGACTGAAGCTGAAATCAAAAAAGCATATCGAAAGCTAGCCAGAAAATACCATCCTGATTTGAATCCGAATGATAAAGAAGCCGAGCAAAAATTTAAGGAAATAAACGAAGCCAACGAAGTTTTAAGCAATCCCGAGAATCGTAAAAAATACGACAAATACGGGAAAGACTGGAAACATGCTGAGGAGTTTGAAAAAGCAGGATATGATCCTAACCAGCAACAATATTCCAGACAACAACAAGGTGGTCAGGGTTATTCTGGTTTTGGCGGAGGTGATTTTTCAGAAAGTGATTTTTCTGAATTTTTCAATTCTATGTATGGATCTGGCGGAAGAAGTTCCAGAAGTCAGGCTAAATACAGAGGTCAAGATTTTAATGCCGAATTACAATTAGATCTGGCTTCGGCTTATACTACACACAAACAAAATCTGACTGTAAACGGTAAAAATATCCGAATTACAATTCCTGCAAGTGTAGAAAATGGTCAAATTATAAAAATCCCTGGACATGGTGGCCCTGGAGCCAATGGTGGACCTAATGGCGATTTGTATATTACGTTTGTAATTGCAAACGATTCTGAGTTTAAAAGAGAAGGAAATAATCTATACGCCGATGTTGATCTTGATTTATACACGGCAATTTTAGGAGGCGAAGTCTTAGTAAATACTTTTGATGGAAAAGTAAAAATTAAAGTCCCTGCAGAAACGCAACCCGGAACCAAAGTTAAACTAAAAGGAAAAGGGTTTCCTGTATATAAAAAAGAGAACCAGTTTGGGGATTTATACATTACCTACACTATAAAACTTCCAACCAAATTGTCTCAAAAAGAAAAAGAATTATTTGAAGAATTAGCTAAAATAAGAAATCATGAATAGTAAAAACTTAATCCAGATAAAGCAATTTTGTATATATCATGAAATTGAAGACTCCTTTATAGCTAAACTAAATAATTATGGTTTAGTCGAAATTATTGTTCTGGAAGAAGAACAATATCTACAACCTGAACAATTACCTGCTATCGAAAAAATGATAAGAATGCATTATGATTTAAAAATTAATTTAGAAGGTATTGATGCTATTGCTCATTTATTAAATAAGATTGAAGCATTGCAAAAAAATCTTACCGCTACCCAAAATAAGCTTCGCCTTTTTGAACAATATCAGGTAGAATAATTTAAAGTATAATATCTTATTGAAAATAATGCCGCTTAAGAAATACATTCTTTAGATAATTAATCCTTTAAGCCTAAAAACTTCTTGTATTTTAAGGAGTCTCTTTATGAAACTTAACTGAAAACAAGAAGTTTTTTATTTGGAAACTACTGTGATAAAAAATGAATAAACCTGTAAAAATTGTTTTTTTCATGTTCTTAAAACAGGTATTTATACGTACCGACTAGATTTTTAAATACGTTAAATTTGAGTCATGTTTTTTTTAATACTGTCTACAACTTTCTAAAAAAAATACACTATGAAAAACAATTTTACCCCTGCTACCAATGCTTTAATTACAATTCCTAGAGGCTTAAAACCAATAGATCATTTTGAAAAAGGAGATGCTGTATCGGCAATATCAGTAAAACTATACAGGGGAAAAATTAAGTTATCATCGTCTAAAGCGAAGATTTCTTTTAGTACTGGTAATCAATACCAGTCTAATAAAATGGTATATATGACCTTACACCGTGATGATACTCCTTATTTAGTTTGTAACTCTAATTTGCCTTTTTTACTCCCAAACGGAAAATATACCAGAGCCGATAAACTCTTTTCTGGACAGGAAATAGTCGATAAAAATGGAAAATCATTAAAAATAGATAACCTTAGCATTAAAAAACATAAAGGTGAAGCACGCCAAATTTCAACAGATATAAAATGGGACAATACCCCAAATGGTCATTTATTGTTGATAAATGATATTGTAGTTGGAGATTTTATATTGCAAGTTTATTTTGATCAACTACCTCATGAAATGATACAGTAAATCTGTTTATTTCTTAATTTTAAACCACATCTACTTTTTAAACTATGCCTTGGAATATTCTTGAAAATCTATGGAATCGTACTTTAAACCCAAATACGGTTACCGCTACCAATGAAAATATAACTTGGGATAAAGAAATTGAAATGCTTTACCAATTAGGAATTAGCATGGAGGATACTTTACAATATTTGTACTTTGAAAAACCCGATTTTGAAGCTTTTAAAATTTGGGTTAACCAAAAAAAGAAAGGCAAAACATTAGAACCTCAAGACCTTACAGACAATGTATTATCTGATGATGATCTTGAGTTTTGGAATAGAAACGGATATGTTATTGTAAAAAATGCTATCTCTAAAGAAGATTGCGAAGATACTCAACTTGCTATTTGGGATTTCCTAAAAATGGATCCTAATAAAAAGGAATCCTGGTATAATAATCATCCGGATCAAAAAGGCTTAATGCTTAATTTTTCGGATCATGAAACTCTAAATAGAAATCGATTTTCTCCTCGTATAAAAAAAGCTTATGAACAGCTTTATAAAACTAATGATATATATAAAACGATTGATAAAGTAAGCTTTAATCCGCCAGAAACTCATGAATTCACTTTTTTAGGAGGTTCTCTCCATTGGGATGTTAGTTTAAGTTTACCTATTAGTTTTGGGTTTCAAGGACTACTCTACCTTACAGATTGTGGCGCACAGGATGGTGCTTTTCATTGTGTTCCTGGGTTTCATAATAAAATAGATTCTTGGCTAAAAAATCTTGAACCTCATATAAACCCCAGAGAAGAAATACTCAAGATAACTCAGCCTATTCCTATAGTTGCAAATGCGGGCGACTTTATAATCTGGCAAAACACATTACCACATTGCGCATCTGCAAACCAAGGTACATCTCCCAGAATGGTTCAGTACCTTACTTATTTTCCTAATAATTATGTTAGTAGCGAGAAATGGATCTAATGTATAATATACTACAAGTTACTTTCTTGTTTATATTTAAAAATAATTATCAATTGGTCTCCGAGGCTTATTTCGCGCGCAATGTCATTAAGGTAAACTTTTTGGGATAAAATTTTTCTCGCAAAGACGCCAAGTCGCCAAATTTAGGTGTGTTTTCTTTGCGATTTTGCGTCTTTGCGAGATGTATTCTGGGAAAATATTACAGCTGTTTCCATAGCTTAATAACAACAATCTCGCGTGAGGGATGGCAACAGAAAGCCCACAGCCTGACGAAGGAAGTGCGAGGACTTGTCGTGAACAGCCCGACCCGCTTTTTCTGCGGGGCACGCCCGAATATTAATTTTTATAACAAAACCGATTTTTTATAAGGAATTAATGGGGTTGTTTTACAGATTTTCTTGTGCATTTTTTATAAATTGCAGAACATTAATCTAACTATGAATTGCTCTTAAAACCACTCAAAAGCAGTTCGAAAACACACAAAAAACTTATAATGAAAAGAGAAAACATCTTGACTGGATCTCCATGGGAAGACAAAATGGGATACTGTCGCGCAGTACGTATTGGTAACATCGTAGAGGTTTCTGGAACTGTTGCAATTGTTGATGGCGAAAAAGTAAAAGCCGACGATGCTTATGCACAAACATTGAACATTCTGGAAAGAGTCGAAAAAGTATTGGAAGATCTAGGAATTGGTATGAAAGACGTAATTAGAACGCGTATTTTTACCACCGATATTTCGACTTTTGAATCTGTGGCTGGAGCACATTCGGCATTTTTTAAAGACATAAAACCAACAACTGGGTTTTACGAAATCAGCAAACTTGTTGCTCCTGAATACTTAGTAGAAATCGAGTTTACAGCTGTAATTGTAGGATAAAAAATCAAACTCGAATTTCACGAATTACACAAATACGTTCGTGAAATTCGAGTTCAAAACTGATTTGTTATCTTTGTACTCAAACAAATATTGTTAGCCTTTTTAATGGATTTAAAAGAAAAAATACTTCTCGCTCTCAAATGGATTTTCATTTGTCTTTTGATAGGTATTTTATCAGGATCTGCTTCGGCGTTTTTTTTAATTACTCTAGAGTTTGTTACTCAATATAGAATCCAACATGATTGGATTATCTGGCTTTTGCCAATTGGTGGATTACTTGTCGGTTTTAGTTATTATTACTTAGGCCAAGATGTTGTAAAAGGCAATAATTTATTGCTTGAAGAATACGAAAATCCTAAGCAGATTATTCCGCTAAAAATGGCTCCTTTGGTTTATTTCGGAACCATAATTACCCACTTATTTGGCGGCTCGGCTGGTCGTGAAGGTACTGCGGTGCAAATGGGCGGTGCAATTGCTGACCAATTTACCCGTATCTTCAAACTTGATAATTCTGAAAGAAAGACATTGATTATCTTAGGAATTAGTGCCGGTTTTGCTTCTGTTTTTGGAACGCCTTTGGCAGGTGCAATTTTTGCTCTAGAGGTGGTTTATTTTAGTAAAATTAACTTAAAAAGCATTTTACTTTCCTTTTTAGTGGCATACGCTGCTTATTTTACTGTCGAAATTTGGCAGGTAAAACACACTCATTATAGTATTCCGCTTGTTCCAGAAATTACTGCGACCAACTTATTTTACACTTTAATTTGTGGAGCATTATTTGGATTTGCTGCTTTATTATTCTCCCGCAGCACGCACTTTTGGGGTTCGTTATTCTCTAAAACTATAAAATATCCTCCCCTACGTCCTTTTGTTGGCGGAATCATTTTGGCAATTGCTATTGCTGGTTTTGGTTTTTCAAAATTCTCAGGATTAGGAGTTCCTGTAATTGTTGATGCTTTTACAAATACAAATGCTTGGTATGATTTTTTGCTTAAGATTCTCTTTACCGGATTTACTTTAGGAGCTGGTTTTAAAGGCGGAGAAGTTACTCCGTTATTTTTTGTGGGGGCAACTTTTGGCAGTGCTTTATCGCTTGTAGTTCCTATGCCTATCGCTCTTCTTGCTGGTATGGGTTTTGTTGCCGTTTTTTCTGGCGCAACCCACACTCCTATTGCCTGTACTGTCATGGGAATGGAACTTTTTGGGATTGAAAGCGGAATTTTTATCGCCATTGCTTGTGTTATAGCTTACTTATCTTCCGGCTCTGTAGGTATTTACAAATCACAAATTGTAAAAGGCCCTAAGTATAATTTGTATCAGAAATGGTTTTGACTTATTTTTTCTTAGTATTCGATAGCAGTCGCAGTGACAGTTCTCTACTGTAGCCTTAAAAAAACTCTCTTTTTTATCTAAAATAATCATGTCTAAAAACTGAAACTGAAAACTGTGACTGCTACTGGCACTGAAAACCATTACTATCAACTAAAATTAAGAAGATATAAAAGCATGTTAATGTCTAAAATCATTTCAGGTTTACATTAAAAAAATGTAAATTCGCACACTATGAAAATACAAGACATTCAAGCCATAAAGTTGTTACTTGCAACTCCAAAAAAAATAGCCATAATTCCGCACAGAGGTCCTGACGGAGACGCCATGGGCTCAACCTTAGGTTTATACCACTTTTTATTAAAAAATAATCATGAGCCAATTGTAATTGCTCCTAATGATTTTCCTGATTTCCTTGCTTGGTTGCCAGGTTCTGAAACTGTAAAAATATTCGAAAAAGATATCGATAACTGCACCAAAATTCTTGAGGAAGCAGAGCTTATTTTTACACTAGATTTTAATGCTTTACACCGCACTGGCGAAATGGAACATACTTTGGCTAAACTAAAGGCTCCATTTATCATGATTGATCATCACCAAAAACCTGATGATTATTCCGCTTACACCTATTCTGACACTTCGTTTGGATCTACTTGTGAGATGGTTTACAACTTCATTTCTTTCTTAGACAAAAAAGAAGATCTAGATAAAACTATCGCAACTTGTATCTATACTGGAATTTTAACCGATTCTGGTTCTTTCCGTTTTCCTGGAACAACAGGAAACACGCATCGTATTATTGCCGAGCTTATAGATTTGGGTGTAGAGAACACACAGATTCCGATTTTGCTTTACGATAATAGTTCTTACAGTCGCTTGCAATTACTTGGAAGAGCATTGCAAAACCTGAAAATTTTTGCTGAACACAAAACTTCTTATACATCTTTAACTCAAGCCGAATTAGATGAATTTAATTATGTAAAAGGGGATACTGAAGGAATCGTAAATTACGGTTTAAGTATGAAAGGTATCGTTTTTACTGCTATATTTATTGAAAATAAGGACGAGAAAATAATCAAGATTTCTTTCCGTTCTCAAGGTGGTTTTGATGTAAATGAATTTGCAAGAGCTCATTTCAGCGGTGGCGGACATAGCAATGCTGCTGGAGGAAAATCAGTTGATTCGATGGAAGAAACTTTGAAAAAATTTGAAGATTTAGTAACCAAACTAAAAATATAACCTACCATGAACTATCCTAAAATATTAACTTCTGCTATTGTTTTGGCCGTTTTGGTTTCGAGCTGTAAGCAACATGAAGATGCCAGAAGACCCATTTCTATTTCTTCGGGAACTTTCATGAAAAAATCTATCGAGCGAAATAAAAAACTCGTAGCTACTGAAGAAGAGCAAATTAAGGCTGTTATAAAAAACAACCCTAAAATAAAATATATTGCTTCGACAAAAGGATATTGGTACGCTTACGAAAACCAAAATACAACTGACACTATAACTCCAAAAAAGGGAGATGTTGCTTTTTTTGACTATGAAATAAAAGACTTAAAAGGGAATATTATTTATAGTGAAATGGAATTAAGACCTCAAACCTATTTTGTAGATAAACAAGAAATCATGATGGGTTTGCGTGACGGGATTAAATTAATGCACAAAAACGAAACTGTAAGTTTCTTATTTCCATCTCATATGGCTTATGGTTATCATGGTGATGAAAAAAGAATCGGAATTAATCAGCCTTTAATCTGTACGGTTACATTACACAATTTTGTTCCAGAAACTGCCTATAGAAGACAAATGGAAGCAAAAGCACCAAAATCTGAAACTCCTAAACCTACAACACACGCAGCTCCTGTAACAAATAAAGATTCATTAAATTAATAAAAAACAACTAATATTTTTAAAATGAAAAAAAGCCTCATATTATTATTACTTGCAATTACAACTCTTTACTCTTGTAAAGATGAACATAGCAATTTACCTGATGGTTTATATGCCGAAATTGAAACAAATAAAGGAAATATCATTGTTGAGTTAAATTACCAAAAAGCACCTATTACTGTAGCTAACTTTGTAACGCTTGCAGAAGGTAAAAACGAATTTGTTACTAATCCTGAATTAAAAAAGAAACACTTTTTTGACGGATTAAAATTTCATAGAGTTATCGAAAGTTTCATGATTCAAACCGGAGACCCATTAGGAACTGGTTCTGGAGATACTGGATACAAATTTAAAGATGAGTTTAGCGATTTAAAATTTGATAAAGGTGGTGTTCTGGCAATGGCCAATAACGGACCTGCTACAAACAGTAGCCAGTTTTTTATTACGCATGTTGAAACTCCTTGGTTAGAAGGGAAACATACTATTTTTGGTCATGTTGTAGACAAAGGAATGGAAGTTGTTAACCAGGTTAAACAAGATGATTACATCAAGAAAGTAACTATTATCAGAAATGGTGAGGCTGCTAAGAAATTTGATGCTGTAAAAGTTTTTCACGATTATTTCTCTGCTGAAGCTAAACAAAAAAGCGAATTTGAGTCTAAATTTAAAGGTGTACGTGATGAAAAATTAGCTTATTACGCTGATTTAAAAACTAAAGCTACAAAAACAAGTTCTGGCTTAGAATATGTAATTACTGAAAAAGGTAAAGGCAAAAAACCTGCTGCAGGAACACAAGTATTTATAAACTATGCTGGTTTTCTTGAAGACGGAACTTTATTTGACACTTGTATCGAAAGTGTAGCGCAAACTTTTGGGAAATTTGATGCTGCAAGAGCCGAAGCAAGACAATACAATCCAATCCCTTTTCAAGCTGGTAGTAAAGAAGGTATGATTCCTGGTTTTATCGAAGGTATCGAGCAACTTTCTATTGGAGATAAAGCGGTACTTTTCATTCCTTCTCATTTAGCTTATGGACAAGCTGGTGCTGGAGGTGTAATTCCGCCAAATGCAAATATTATATTTGAGGTACAGTTGTTAGACAAAATGCCACAACAATAAGTTTATTTTAGAAATTAACAGATTTTAAAATCAAATCAGATGAAATTAAAAATTCTATTTTTATTTTGCTTAGGTGTACTTAACCTACAAGCACAAACTAAAAAGCCTGTTCCGGGCAAGAAAACAACTATTACAAAAGTTGAAACTAAGCCTTCTGTTAACGAAGGGATTTTTGCTACAATTGCAACTAAAAAAGGAAATATTGTATTGCAACTTGAATACATAAAAGCTCCTATTACAGTTGCTAATTTTGTATCATTGGCAGAAGGAACTAATCCTTATGTAACTATCGATAAATTAAAAGGAAAACCGTTTTATGATGGTTTAAAATTTCATAGAGTTATTAATGACTTTATGATTCAGGGTGGTGATCCTGACGGAAATGGTTCTGGAGGTCCTGGTTATGCATTTAAAGACGAGTTTGATTCTAGTCTTAGATTTGATAAAGGTGGAATCCTTGCAATGGCAAATTCTGGTCCAACTACAAACGGAAGTCAATTTTTTATTACTCATAAAGAAACACCTTGGTTAAACGACAAACACAGTATTTTTGGTCATGTTGTAGAAGGAATGGATGTTGTTAATCTTATTCTACAAGATGATGTAATGATTACTGTAAAAATTACTCGTAAAGGAGCTATGGCTAAAAAGTTTGATGCGCCTAAAGTATTTGCTGCTTATTATGATAACAAAGCCGAAGATGCTAAAAAGCAAGCTTTGATTGATGCTGAAAAGGCAAAACAAGCACAAGCTGCTGCTCTTGAGCAAGAACGCATTTATAAAGAAAAATATGCTACTGTAATTGCTGCTAAAAAAGCTTATTTTGAAACTGCAAAAGCAACTGCTACAACTACTCCATCTGGTTTAAGCTATAAAATAGTTCAAAAAGGTACTGGTGTAAAACCTGTTGATGGATCGACTTTCTATTTTCATTATGCTGGTTATTTTGAAGACGGAACTCTTTTTGACAGTAGTTTTGAAGAAATTGCTAAAACTTACGGAAAACATGATACAAATCGTGCTGCTCAAGGAGGATATCAAGCATTTCCTTTTCAGGCTGGTAAAAAAGACGGTATGATCCCAGGTTTTCTTGAAGGTTTAGATCTTATGACTTATGGCGAGAAAGCAGTATTCTTTCTTCCTTCAAAACTTGCTTATGGAGAAAGAGGTGCTGGTGGAGTAATTCCTCCAAATACTACGCTTATTTTTGAATTGGAAATCTACAAAGATCAACCAACTCCAAAAAAATAATTTCTTTAAGTTATAATATATCATAAAAAAACCGATAGTTGTAAC
>NZ_JPRM01000040.1 GCF_000737695.1 Flavobacterium hydatis | reverse complement strand
CTGCTCCAAATGCAGGAACAAACGGAACTTTGACTTTATGTTCGGGATCTACTCCTACAGCAGCGCAATTGTTTGCTCAACTAGGCGGAACACCAGATACTGGAGGTACGTGGACTAATGTTGGAAATATTTATACTTACACTGTAAATCCTACCTCTCCTTGCAGCCTAGTTGCTACTGCTACTGTAACTCTAAACATACAAGCAACACCGAATGCAGGAACAAACGGAACTTTAACCTTATGTTCGGGAGCAACTCCTACAGCAGCTCAATTGTTTGCCCAACTAGGCGGAACACCAAATACTGGAGGTACGTGGACTAATGTTGGGAATATTTATACTTATACTGTAAATGATGCCTCTTCTTGTAGCTTAGTTGCTACAGCTACAATAACCCTAAATACACAAGCTGCTCCAAATGCAGGAACAAACGGAACTTTGACTTTATGTTCGGGATCTACTCCTACAGCTGCGCAATTGTTTGCTCAACTGGGTGGAACACCAGATACTGGAGGTAGATGGACTAATGTTGGCAATATTTATACTTATACTGTAAATGATGCTTCTTCTTGTAGCTTGGTTGCTACAGCTACAGTAACCCTAAATACACAAGCTGCTCCGATTGCCAAAGCAGGTAGTCCGGTTGTAATTACTTGCGCTTCACCAACTATTATGCTCAACGGAACTGGTTCTGATGTTTTGGGTGTTACTTATTTATGGACTGGAGGAACTATTATTAGTGGTTCTAATACTTTAACCCCTGTTGTAAGTTCTAGTGGAGTATATACTTTAACGGTCACAAATAGTATTTTAGGATGTAGCACTAGTGATACAGTATTAGTAACACAAAATACGGACAACCCAGATTTTACTTTTTCTAAAACTGGAGTTAATCAATATACAATAATTACATCAGGAGGGATTGCTCCTTATCAATATAGTATCAATAGCGCTAATAATTATACTTCTAATCCAATTTTCAAGATTGATTCCGCTGGAAATTATACTATTTACGTTAAAGATGACAAAGGTTGTGTCTCTACTGATACAGCATACTTAACATACGAAGGAATAGAGTTTCCAGAATTTTTCTCCCCAGACGGAAATGGAAATAATGATTATTGGTACCCTACAAAAATAGAAGATTATCCAAATTTAGAAGTTTTAATATTTGATAGATACCAAAGATTAATCATGACTTTTAAAGGAAATACAACAATGGGTTGGGATGGAACATATCAAGGAAAACCTTTGCCAACGGGAGACTATTGGTATGTTATTAAAACTAACAACGATAAAGATAGAAGAGAATTTATAGGCGGAATGACCTTATTTAGATAAAATGAAAAAAATATTATTATTACTTTTTATAATTACTATTCTTCCCACTTATGGGCAAGAATTACAACTCGCACCAACAAGTCAATATTTAGCAGATAATCCCTTTGTCATTGCTGGAGCCTACGCGGGTATTGGTGAATACTATAAAATACGTCTTACAGGCGAGGCACAATGGTTGGGAGTAAAAGATGCGCCACAAACACAGTCATTATCTTTTGATGCCAGAATTGCAGATCGTTCAGGTATTGGAGCTATTTTTTTTAATGATAAAAATAGAAACACTTCTCAAAAGGGAGGACAGCTAACTTATGCACATCATATTACTATATCTGAGTTTAATAATCAGTATTTGTCATTTGGGCTTTCTTATAAATTTACTAATTTTAATATAGATATATCCGACATCATCACGTCTGATCCAAGTGTTCAGTCTTATAATGTGAATAATTCAAATTTTGATTTAAGCTTTTTATATCGCTTAGAAAATTTTTTCATCAGTTTTAATGCAGTAAATATTTTAAATAAAACTGTAAAACCTACGATCTTAAAAGAACCGATGAATATTAGAAACTATTATTTATATACAGGATTTCTTTTAAAAAATAAATTTTCTTCTATAGAATATGAGCCATCTATTCTTTATCAAATATATGAAAGTGATGGTCGGTCTAGCCTTGACCTTAATCTTAAAATTCGAAAAATGACAGGAGAAAATTATATTTGGGGAGGAGTAAATCTACGTTTATTGGCAGATCAATCATTTAAGGCTAATTCAATTGCTCCTTTAATAGGATTTCGGCAAAATAAATTTTATGCTGCCTATTCATTTAATATTAGTTTAAATCAACTTCAAAATTATAATTCAGGAACCCACATGTTGACTATAGGATTTGATTTAAAAAATAGACCAAGTAATTGTATGTGTGTAAATTAATTATCTTTTTTTTAATGGATTACTCTTGCCTATTTACGTGATTGCCGTTATAAAAAAATAGTGTTTTTGATCTGGGGAATTAAAAATCCCGCATTCTACAATATAAAAACAGGTAGAATTACGCTTAAAAATCCGGATTTTACTGAGTTTATTTGTTAAAGAGTTTTATTCATAAAAGAATAAACCCATAACTAAACCACCTAATCATGGAAAACTATTTACACGGCTTACTTGACGAAGACAACGACGTCATTATCCAAGACTACTTAAAATACATTGACGGGGGAATCCCATGTACGGATAAACCAAAAGACGTATTAATCATTGGTGCCGGAATGGCCGGAATGGTAGCCGCAGCAATGCTAAAAGAGGCTGGACATAATGTTACAATAGTCGAATCAAACACCCGTGTTGGTGGCAGGATCAAGACTTTCAGGAATTCTAAAGACAAAAAATATTTTGAAGACGACAGTGTTTATGGTGAAGCGGGTGCAATGCGTATCCCGACCATACACAAAATGGTGCTCAAATACATTAAAAAACTCGGGCTCAAAACTGAACCTTTTTATTATAAATCTGTCGATAAAGAACAGGCAATCGCATATCAGGCAGGCTTAACTGATCATGAACCGAAGGATACTAGAAATTCCCTTTTCTACGTTAACCGCAAACGTGTTGTGCAGAATGAATATATCCGAAAAGATGGAGCTAAGGTCGATGTAAACAAACTACTAGACTTTAATCTGGACAGCAGCGAAAATAAGCGTGCCGACGAGTTAATGGCCGCTCTCATTGATCCGCTTAAGGATTTTATTGCAAAAAATCCTGAGGAAAACTGGCCTTTGCTTATTGAGCGTTACGGAGAATATTCGATGCGTCGTTTCTTAAAGGAAAATTCAGAGTATTCAGAAAATGCCATAGAAATGATTGGAGTAATGCAAAATCTAGAGTCCAGAATGGCCTATGATTTTATCCAGAGTTTTATTGAACAAAATATCATCAAGGACACTACTACGTTTAAGGAAATTGTGGGCGGAAGCGACTTGCTGCCAAATGCATTTTTTAAAGCTTATAGTCTCGAGGAAAACACCTATTTTGATTGCAGAATGACCAAAATGATGCTCGTTAACGACAAGGTAAAGATAGAAGTAGATATTGAAATAAAGCGTGATCCTCAGTATTATGAAGACGCAGGATTCAAAGCATTAAAAACGCCAGTTAATGATCTGGAATTTGATGAAATAATTGTCACCATACCTTTTTCGGCATTAAGGCATGTGTATGTAACACCACAATTTGATCAGCAAAAAAGAAAAGCAATCCGAGAACTGCACTACGATTCTGCTACTAAAATATTACTCGAGTTTCGAGAAAAATGGTGGCAGGAACCTCCTTATAATATTGTTGGCGGTGGTACAATTACTGATTTCTCGAACCGTTTTACCTATTATCCGAGTAATGATTTAGGAGCTAAAGGGCATGGTGTTGTGTTGGCATCTTATTGCTGGTCAGACGAAGCAAGCCGCTGGGATTCTATGGATGACGATGACAGGTATTTTTATGCGCTTAAAAATCTGGCTATCATGCACTCTGATGATGAGGAAGAACAGCAGCGCATTATAAATCTTGCAGTAATTAGCTCGAGCATTAAGGACTATAAAAAAAAGGGCGGAAAATTAATAGGTGGCGCAACACAAAGCTGGATGCGTGATCCTTATGCTTATGGCGAAGCAGCAATATTTAACCCAGGACAGTTAAACTTATTGCAACGACATATCATCTCAACCGAATGGGATGGAAAAGCACATTTTGCTGGAGAGCATACTTCCCTGAAACATGCCTGGATTGAAGGCGCCATCGAATCTGGAATCCGTACCGCGCTCGAAGTCAACGGAAATATCGGTAACCTGAATAACCCAATTTAAGATGTCAGAGCAAAAAATCACCGTTGCAAAATACCTGCAAATACGTCTGGAACAATTAGGACTAACTCATTTATTTGGAATTGCAGGCAATTATACCGCGCCGTTTTTAAATACTATTCAAGAAGATAAAAACGCAAGAATTAAAATCGTTAACGACACAAATGAAATAAATGCGGGGCATTGTACAGATGCCTACGCACGTCAGAACGGTTTCGCTGCTGTAGCAGTAACCTATGGCGTGGGAGCATTTACGCTGCTTAATTCGGTTGCAGGTTCTTATGTAGAACACTGCCCCGTGCTTGTCATTAATGGAGCTCCGACAAACAAAGATCAGCAACGAAGCCTTGTTCAGGGCATGCTGGCATCACATATGACTGGTGATATGTACAGTAATATCAATGTGTTTCGAAACGTTACTGTTGCTGCAGAACAAGTTACAGGAGCATCTGATGCTCCTTATAAAATTGATTCCGTGCTAAATGCCTGTATTTTATACGGAAGACCGGTTTATCTTGAAGTTTTTGAAGATGCATGGCGAATGGAATGCGACCCTCCTATCGCTCCATTAGTAGAAAGAGAAGCATCTAAATGCCAGACAAGTGCACGCAAGGCTGCTCAAAGAGTAGCTAAAATGGCAAAAGGAAAAGAAATTATTTTCTGGGGTGGCATTGAGATACAGCGCTACGGTATTCAAGACGAATTCCTGGATCTGATTGAAACTACCGATACAGAATTTGTGACCTCTATACTCGGTAAATCAATCGTATCCGAAAATCATCCTAAGTTCAGAGGTGTTTTTAATGGTAAGGCATCGCCAAAAGATGTCAAGGAACGATTTGAAAAAGCTCAACTAAAAATTGGCCTTGGCGTATGGACTACAGGTAAAAATCTAGGTGGTTTTGATGTATGGAAAGAAGATACGGTACTTGCCAATCACAGTGGTGTAAGGATTGGTGCTTCTTATATAGCCAATGTGTCGCTAAGAGATTTTATGATATTCCTGCAAGAAGAACTTACCAAAGTTACTTTTAGTGCTTACGAAATGTATGATACAGAAATACTTCCTGAATCATTTTTTCTCGCTAATAACAGCATGCTGAAAAAAGGACAACAAGAACTTACTTATGATACATTTTTCAGCCGAATCAATGATTTTATAGACAAGAGACATATAGTGGTTGCCGATGCGGGTTTCCCTTTATTGGGCGCCCAAGGCATTCGTATTGAAGAACCTAACGGATTCGTAGCGCAAGCATCATGGCTTTCGATAGGTTATTCTGTTCCTGCAGCAACCGGAATAAAATGTGCAAGGCCTGATAAAAGGGCGGTCGTATTTGTGGGCGACGGTGCTTTTCAGGAAACTTGTCAGGCTATATCTACGCAGAATAAACTGAAACACGACACCATTGTTTTTGTTTTGGATAATGGTATTTATGGTATTGAACAAATGCTTGTTAATCCGAATCCGTTTCGTGGTGAAGACAAGGTTGAATATAGCGTTCCCGATTTAAACAACGTTTATGATTACAATGAAATGCATCGTTGGAAATATGCAAAACTCGTTGATGTATTTGGAGGCAAAGGTTTTGAAGTCAACACTCTCAACGAACTCAAAGCCGTTTTGGAACAACTTGAGAACATCAAAGAAAATACCATTGTACATGTAAACATACCTAAAACATCAATTCCAGAAGCAATTGCTTATAAAACAGATGAACCTGGAGAGGATGAATTCCTGAATGAAGAATGGAGTTTATGTTAGGTTTAAAATAAGTTTATTTAAAAAAATCCGTTAGGATAAACAAAAAAGCCATCTCAGTTCTAATTCCTGAGGTGGCTTTTTTTCTATAATGTTAGAATTAATGTAACTAAAATTCAGCTGTAGTAGTGTATCAATCCACACATTTAACAGTCTTTCAATACTTTGTTTATCATCTAAAATGTCATTAAGTTTAATTTCTAGTCGATTTTTAATTTGACAATACTCAGATTTAACTTTTTGATGATCGGCTTACTTTATGTAATCTATATTTCTTTCTGTTGTAATTATTTCAGATCCTTGAGAATCTTTTCGAATCCAATTCCCTTTTTTATCATAAACATAAATCACATTTTCTTCATTAACAATGTTATTATTTTCATCAAGTGTTGTGATTTTAATTATATCATTATTTTTATTATATAAATATTCTTCAATATTAATAGTTTCTTTTCCATTCCAATATTGAGAATATTTTTTTCTTGACAACAGCCCTTTTATATCATATGATTGCAAAGTTTTACTATAAAGTTTATCTCTTATATAATAATTATCTTCAATTACTTTTCCTTTTTCATTTTCAATCCTTTCAAAGGTTTTTGACTCTACTTTTTCATCATTAAACTCAAACCGTATAAATGTTTTAATATTTCCCTTTTTTATTAATTCATTTCTATATACACTTGGGCTATTTGAATATGTGATTTTATTTATTTCTCCATTATTATCGTATTCATATTCAAAATTTTTATCTAATTCAAGGTTATCTTCTGAATCATACGTTTCTACTTTTGATATTTGGTTTAAAGAGTTATAATACTTTTTTTTCTTTGAATCAAATTGATCTCTTACAATACTTTTCTCTTCAATTATATATCCATTTTTATTAAAAACATAAAAATTAATTTCTTTACGAGAATTGAAATCCGAGCCTTCTACTATTATTGAAGGCATCTTTTTTTCGATTGTTTTTATTGAGACAATATCACCTTTCAAATTCATTTTCTCTAAGTCGGTTATTTTTTTTTGACTAAAAGATATTTGAGTCATAAATAATAAAGATAATAGTAATTTTAATTTCATATTTTAAGATATTTAAAAGTTTTTTTACGCCGTTTTGTATTACTCTCATACAAGGTCAGTCTCTGCAAAAACTTCCATTAGGTTAGAAACAAATATAGAAAAAACATTAGTATTGTATCAGTTTTTTTCTGTTTTCAAGAATGCAACTTATCATATCTATTCCCCATTACCAGCTACGTTTTTATAATTAGTAATTTGTTCAAATTCTTCGATACTTTGGTAGATTAAATACAGAGTCCTTATTTTTTTCTTCAGGCAGATTATTATAATATTTTCTATTTTAGATGTTTTGTGGTGTCCACATTTTTAGAAACTTAAACTTTTTTGAGTATTCCTCTCTAGGGCAAAATGCCAAACAAACTTCCTTGTTGTCAAGTGAAGATTCTGTAAGCACTACAAAATCAGTTTCATTTTTAAGTTTTTCAAATTCTATTTCATTCACTAGGCAAACGACTTTTTTAAATATCCCATTTATCCATTGTATCATATTCTCATTTTCTCATTTTCTTCAAATTTTTTGTAACAAGCCAATGATGCGTGCGCTGATATTACTGGAACCATTTTATCTGGAATATTATCTTTCACGATAATGTACATTTTCATATGTTAAGCTTTATAAAGATGATGATTACCCTATCATTTTATCTTAGGTTTAATCAATTAAAAGATGTTTTAATACAAACAAAATTAAGTTAAATATATCTTACCAGCATAATGCATTCATTTCTCCTTTAATATTGGTATGTACAAAAAACCAAAAAGCCACCTAAAAATTAACTTAGGCGGCTTTTTTTAATATAATTAACTACTTAAGTAGCTAAAATGAGATAATAAAACTTTGAAATAATTTACTACAAGTTATTTTTTTTATTATTTCAAAGGATAAGGTTTGTGTATTACACGTACAATAACCATATTTTGTGGTTGTACCGGAACTCCGTTAACTTGCTCCGGAAGAGATTGTGTATATTCATTAACTCCACTGTCAAGCCTTGTCATGGTTGCCAATGCGGTACTACCATTAGGAAAAGTTAATATCCGGATACCATCTCTTAACTCAAAAGCTCCTTGCGCTCTTGGAGTTCCCTCAGGGTCATTTACATTTCTAAACTCAAATGTACCTGAATTGGTTTCTCCCGCTGCCAATTTCCAAGTCGAAACACTAACTGTACCCGGATAATCAGCTATTTTATTCTCTGTTCCTCCATTTACAAAAACTTCAGTAGTTTGCCATCTGGTAGAAGTTATTATTTGACCAGGAGTTTGCACAGGTGGTACAATCTGAACATCATCATCTGAACTACAAGAAACAGACATAAATAGAATACTGGCAAACATAGATGCATAAGCATACTTTCTTCTTTTTAAATTCATCATTTTTTTCATAAGTATTTATTTAATTGTTTATACTAATAATTAAGCTAACCTTTTGCATATCAAAATTGCATGAAACAATTCCTAAAACTGTTCTTTTCCCCGCAAAGGTTATTTATGAGACTAGTACTAAGAATCCATCTAATTCTAATCTCATTATTCTATTTGTTTAACAGAGCACAAGGATAGATAAAAAAATATCTATAAAAAGGCATAAAAACATCACATTAAGGTACTTTTGACTATATCAGCTATAAGATTAAAAAAACAACCTTTTTTGCACCTTAAATGCGGTATACCGATTTCTTCAAATCCTACATGAAATGTTTTGAAAAATTTACCGTCGAGCTCACAAACTGAAAAACCCATTTCATTAGAAATGGGCTTCTTTTATATTTTTTGAGCTATTTAATCAGTAACAAACTAAATTTACTTAATTCCTATCGATATTCTTTATGATCCACATAGAATGTGCAATCAGGAAACAGTTCTTCCAGCACGATTATCTGTTCCAAAATCTGTTCATTCTCGAGCTCAGGAAAAGAATCATCAATTTCTGCTAAAGATGAAACATAAACCTTTTTTAGATTTTTCAATTGATTCAGGGCAACCAAATCTTCCAAAATAATCTCCGTTCGCCAAATATCCAGATATTCCAATTCTGTAAGTTGATTTAAGTAAGGTAAACTAGCTTTTGTAATTTTCGGGTGTTTCATGAGCGTGAGGCTTTTCAGCTGCTGCACTTTGGAGATATGTTTTACACCTTCATCTGTAATGGCAGTATCTTTTAGGTATATAGAATGAATGATTTTTATTTTGTCAGTAAGCATTGCAAAATAATCGTCATTATAGTCCTGATCATCTACTCCGGCAACTACAGACACTTCTAGAGGAATATCTTTAGAGTCATTGATTTGACAAAAATGCCACCAAAATGTTTTTTCTTCGCCTTTGAGTTTCATTGCTTTTGTTTAATTAAAAATATTCAGGATATAAATAATCAATTGTGTTAAAGTAAATTAATCATCTAGTTTATTATAAATGTAATAAAATTAAAGAAAAGTCAACTCAAAAACTTAACTCCAGACACAACAGAATCTAAAACATTTCCATATCAATTATTCTACTTTCCTGTTACAAGAAAAGTAAAAGATCTATTTCTTAAGCTTCCTGAATCATCCTACTGATAATAACATTATCATCTCTTCTTGAGCAGTTAAATATTTTATATAACATAGTTCATTAACAAATCAACAACAACCGATATTCGCCATCATTTTCTATTGGTGCCCTATGAATACAAGGGAGTACTTCTTGTTTTGGATGATCTACCGCCAGTCGCCAAAGATTCCCTAACCCTAAATTAATTGGTTCTGCACCCTCATTTATCTGATAATGCAAATCAAAATAATTTTCCTTCAAGAAGTCTTCGAAATCTTCTTCTGGTTCATCATGCAACTCTTTTAATTTTGCTCGAATTTCAGGAATTAGAATTTTTTGTTCCGTCTGCGAATTAGAAACAATATCGCTTGCTGCTCCGTGATAGGTACATAAAAAAGTATCTGTTGCAATGGGCGAACGATCTACATGAAACGAATACACATCGGTAGATATGAAATCAAATTCATCATCACGATCATAACACTTCAGTAAATTAAGAGACGGTGAAGCTCCAAAGTCAGCTAATAATTGCAAATCATTTAAGATTATTTCCCTTGCTATACTCCCCTTTTCTGATAGTTGGAGAGCGATTAAATCTTCAGGAAAAACTTCGGTTATGTTTTCTTTTAGAGATAACTGTGCTACAATCTCATTAAAATCGCCATCCAGATTTCTGTGCCAGCATAGTGCGTTCATTTCTCCCTTGAAACTGGTATGTACAAGATCCGAAAAAGTAGATACTACTCCTATTTGGCTGCTGCCAGAAAATGTATTATTCATCGTATAATATTAAAAAGCGAGTTGCTTCGTACATTACAAAATTATGTAATCGTAGTCAGTTGAAAAATTTTTATCGATATAAACTTTTGGAGTTGCTTTGTGGCAAAAAAACAAGCACGCAGATTCAGCAGATTTTTTATTGGTGTAAAGCGAACTCTGCGAGAATCTTTGTGAACTCTGCGATAAAAAAAATTAATGAGTATATCTTAAAACATTTAGCGTTGATTCTATTTTATTCCGTTACAGAATCAATCTGATTCGTTTTCTTAATTTTCTCAACTCCCCTTTCTCTCATTAATTCTACTGCATCGAGCATTTTTATTATATGTTTTCCCGTTCATTTGGTCAAGTAATATGAAATTATATGCGTTTTTTGTAGAGTAAAGTGTAAATCTTCCGTTTACTTCTTCTGTCATCAATACAAGTGAGTCTGCATTTAATACTAACTCACCTTCGTAGCCATCTTCCGTTATAGAAAAATGTACTTGCCACATTTTTCCATTTCGAGTATCCAATTTAATAAAAGTCCAATAGTTTTCAGTTGGAAATAATCGATAAATGGGAGCTTCAGCTTGCTTTTCTATCTTTTCTGTTGTATTTATACTATTTAGTGGCGTTTGTCCTTGTAAAGGCAAAACAGATAAAATCAGTACTATAATCAGCATAAAATTTCTAGTCACCATATTTTTCTTTGTATTGTGTCTGTTGATTAGTATTTTCTTAAATTACTCTTTGTCTCCAATCGCACGAATTTCCATAAATTTACTTGTAAAATCTATTGAAATATTCAAGCAAATTATCTATTTTTAATGAACGTACTTCATCATATTTTCCTAAAAAAAATTTCTTTCCTGTAGCTTTGTTCCACAACCATATTTCATTTCCTGTTTTAGTCATTAGAAATTGATCAGTTTCAGTTTCCTTTATTTGAAATTGCGGTTGTAAAAAATTATCAAATTGGGGTTCTACCAGAACATCGTTTTGTGTGTCATAAAATCCCCATTTGTCAGCTAAGCGAATTTGGATTACTGCCCAACGTTATATTTGATTGGAATAATTAGTTTCCCTTGCGTGTTGATAATACCTTGTTTACATTCATGATAAGAGGAATTAACATCTTCGCCGTAAGGGTGAACTGTTGTGCAATTATCGTAAACAATAGCAAGGCCATTTTTAAAAGAACCTACTTGTTCGTATTCACAAGCAATAACGATATTCCCTCTATCATCAGCAAACCCCCATTTTCCGTTTTTTTGAACAGGGATAGGTGCGCTTGTTTGTGCCAAAACGCAATTCAAACTTGTCACTATCACCAACAATAAATTTATCGTTAAAACTTTATTTACTTTCATTGCTTTTGATTTCTAAATTTATGGTCAGTCACCTACAGTAAAACAATTCCAGAGTCAATCATTTCTAACTGCAAAGTCGTCCTCTTACCCCTAACGTTCCACGACTACAGCGAGTTTGTGACTAAATTAAGCCAATTGTCCGAATCCGCTGTAGTAGCTGTTACCATCCGTTTTTTTACTCCGTTTTGTCGTCTTCTATTTCGGCTATTAAGTAACTATTTCTTTTAAACCAATATATTAAAGCTCCAATTGGAATATTAAATGAAATTAACCAAGCTGAATATAAAGTTGTTTTGGTAAAGCTACTTCCCAAAAGACTAAAATTTAGAAAAGAAAAATTAGTTTGTCCACTATTCCAATCAATTACAAATTTTGGAAAGCATATAAATAATATAACTAAACTCCAAATTACTTTTTGCTTTGTAGTAATTCTACTTTTTAACATAAAAACCAAAGTTATAATTATGAAAAGAGGAATTAATATTGTAAAAATTAAGAATGTATAATGTACAAACGTTTTGTTTTCAAATGTAAATTTTGTTAGCTCTGACAGTTTTCCAGGTAGGATTTCACCATTAAACATTACAACAGAAAATTTATTGTTTTTCTCAACAATACTAGTTCTGAATAAAATGTTTTTATTTTCAAATTCATATTCGTAACCCAAATTGTATTGGGTAAATTTTTCTGAATTTGTTGAGAACATTGTTTTCCAATTATATTCAACAACTTTAACCGTTTTTAAATTTCCTCCATTAATATTTTTATTTGCGTTTGTTATGAATTCTTTAGTTTTTTCATTTAGAACAGTTGGTTCAATGTCAGAAAAAGAACTTTCTAATTGACCTTTTATAACTTTGTTTATAAAGCTTGTAGAAAAATCATCAGCAGGTTTTAAACTTTCTGGAATTATAAATTCAGTTGGGGAATTGCAACTAAAAAAAAGAGTAATAAAGAATAATAGGTAAAAAGTTTTTGTCATTATTTTGTATTTAGTTTTTCGGTTTTTCTTTTCAAGATAGCAGGTAATGTCAGCCTGTGAAAAACTTCCATTTGGTTAGAAACAAATATAGTAAAACAGTAGTACTATAACAGAGCTTTTCGTGTTTTTAAGAATGCGAAATTTCCTTAACAAATCAACAACACATCACATTATAGAATATCGGAACGAGTACGAAGTCGAGAGACTTTGCAAAGCAGTCCTTTCAATAATTCTGAAGACAACTATTATAAACAACAGTTATTATTAATTATTGAACATAATACGGAATATTATATAAACATCGTACTGGATTTACATCTTTGATTGCTGGAATCCAGTTTGGAGATAATCTTAAAACCCTTTCTAATTCTTTTCCTGTTTCGTAACCAAAATCACGAATAATTTTTATTTCAGACAAACTGCCGTCTTTTTCAATTTTTATAGTTGCAAAAACACCGCCTCTAGAAGCTTCATCATCCTTTAATTCTTCTGGAATAATATAATTTTTCTTCAAAAAAGCATGAAATTTTTCAATACCTCCTGGAAATTTTGGGAGAATTTCTACCGCAGAAGTATTATAAACTTCATTATCCTCTGGCTTACTATCGTGATGCTTTTCTAATTTTATTGTTTGTTGTGGCACAGTCTTTTTGATATTTTCAGAATCTGGTTTTGCCATTACCGGAACAGTAGTATTTTGGCAGCTCAATAACAATAAAAAACTAATGGCTATTAAAAAATTTCTTATCATAGTTTTTTCTTTAGTGGAGAATTTATATGTAAAAAAACAAAATTTATTCCATTTTGAAGTCAAATAATTTAATACAGTTAAATTAAATTTTGACGAAACTTTTTAGACTTTTAATGATATTCTTAAACCTTATTTTCAGCATGATAGTTATTTGCATATCTCATATTTGAGAGATACAAATAACTACAAAATATGAATGAAGATATTTTTAAACCAAAAACTAATTTAGATCCTTCAGAGTACAAAAATTTATTTGGAGATCCTTTTTGGAATCAACAAGGAAGTCCAAAAGCTGGCAGCTTCTATCTTCAGCTGAGCGAAAAAGAAAAAGCTTTAATGTTAAAAAAGAATTACCTTGAAATGATTAAAAAAGCAAGGGAAAGAAATTTTAATATGGCAGCAGATTGTTTACAATGGTGGTTAGACGGATCTGGGTTTACAAAAAATATTGATTTTAACTGGTTGAGAAAACAAAAAGAAGTTATTGCCGCAGAAAATTTAAACCTTGAACGTTTTGCAGAAATGCTTGAAAAATATGGAAAAACTTTAAAAGAAGAAGGCGATGTTGCAAAATATGATGATCATTTTGAACACCAAGTGAAAGGTAGTATTTTTGGAGAACTATATTATGCGAGTGGAGACAGTACTTTAAGTTCACATTGTTATTTTAAGATTACTAAAAAGAAAAACAACTTTTTAGTAACTGGCATAATAAAACATTTTTGGTGGGACAGTTACAATTGGCACAAAGAGGCTAATGCTTATATTCCTAGTTTTGGTTATGTTAAAGATTCAGATGCTTTGTTAGTAGAAAAATACTGTGAAGCAAAACCATTTGATATGAAAAGTGAATGGCAACAAAGTTTTGACAAATCCTTTCAATCAGGTTTTTTAGGCGGTTTGAATATTAATTTAAAAGAAAATAAATGAAAAAAAAAGTCTATGTAACATTCGTGATTCTAATAGTTTTATTTTCAGCATATTTATATTGGCAAAACAGGTATGTAGAACTTCAGCCAGTAATCTTAAATGATGATGTACACCGAGTTAAAGTGTTTAATCGTAATATAGTATTTTTTCAAAATGACTTCTATCGAATCGCTGAAAAAAAAGAAACCCCACCAAATTTTTATAAGAATATTAAATTTGTTTTAGATCATCAGATAAGCAATTATATCGTTAAGGATGGTGTGATTTACATTAAATATAAATATATGAACGACTTAGAAATGATTTGGAATTACACCAATAAAACTAATGATCTTACTTGGATAAAACAGAAAGAGGAAGAAGATATATTTAATAAAAATGCAAAAATAAAGAAAAACTAGATCGTATTCATTAAAATAGAATAATGAAAAAGAAAATATACATAACCTTAGCAACTCTAATCCTTTTGTTTTTGGCTTACTATTATTGGGAAAATAGATACGTAGAACTTCAGCCAGTAATTGCAGCAGAAGGAGAATATACTCGCCGAATAACATTTTTTGACAATGATCTTTACAAATTTGCTAAACCAAATGAGATTTCTCCAAGTTATTATAAGAACATAGAATGGGTTTTAGATGATTCCAGAATAGATTATATTGAAGAAAATGGAATTATTTATGTTCGAAATAAATTTCTAAACGACATGAATATGGTCTGGAATTACACCACTCGAGCTATCTCTACAAAGTATTTTAAACAAGAAAGAGAAAGTGATAGTCTATATCTTATTAGAATCAGAAACCGTACAGATTTTCGGAGAAACAAAATAGATTCTATTTTAAAAACTATAAAGACAGACTCTATTAAATTCCTTAGAAATCAAGGAAATAAAGAGAATTAAATATTATTTCATTAAGGTATTCATTAAAATAGAATAATGAAAAAGAAAATATACATAGCCTTAGCTACTCTAGTTCTTTTGTTTTCTGGTTACTATTATTGGGAAAATAGATACGTAGAGCTTCAGCCGGTAATTTCAAAAGGATACAATCGCCAAATAGTATTCTTTCAAAATGACTACTTTAAATTTGCGAAACCAAATGAGATTTCTCCAAGTTACTATAAGAATATAAAATGGATTTTAGATGATTCCAGAGTAGATTATATTGAAGAGAATGGAATTATTTATGTTCGGAATAAATTCCTGGACGACATGAATCTGGTTTGGAATTACACCACTCGAGCTATCTCTACGGAACATTTTGAATTAGAAAAAAAGAAGAATTAAACACTAATATTATGGGGTTTCGTGATTAACTACTTTTCTTATTACCATAAATCTATTCGGTTTTAAAGCATTAAAAAAACTTTCCTCAACTTTATTGTCTCAAAAATTTGCTTAACGGTACTTTTTTCATCATAAAAAACACAGACTATCAGATATTTACAAATAACTTATTCAATAATTAGAAAACTATTCCGTTTAAATATTTTTTCCATTTCAAAATTTTGATGTAAATTTTCACCAATATAAAAACTTATATTCTTATGACACGACAAAGTATATCATTAACTGCTCCTAATGAAGAATGGCTAAAAAATCAGGTTAATACAGAAGAGTTTAGTAGTAAAAGTGAAGCTATTAATTATTTGATTAAGCAAGCTCGTTCACAAGAAGAATACTATGAGTTTGTGAGAGCTAAAATAGATAAGGGAGAAAAAAGCGGTTTTGCAAAGAAACAAACTAGACAAAAAATGTTAGCCGAATTAAAAAAAGATCTGCCTAATTTACCATTATCGGAAGGCTAGACTTTTAAAACAGTTCAATTTGTCGAGAATATCTTTTTTCCTTAGAAATTTAGACCGCAATAATCCCAAAATATTTGCTTTTGCAATGAAAATTAAAACTTTATAATCAATACTATGGAATACTCAAAAAATTACACCGTTGCAGATGCACATATAGATGTACAAGGCATTATGGATGGCTTATATTACCCTTTTTATATGGAGGAATGCCGCCATGATTATATCAGAGAGATTCTGGGTTTTGATTTTGTTCAACAGGCAGAAAATGGTGTATTTATGGTTTTATCAGAGTATAAAATCAAATTTATACGCTCACTCAAAAAAGATGATAATTTTGATGTGACTTGTGCTGTATATACAGATGCTCAAGGATTGCCAAGATTGCATTTTAAACAATCGATAATAAAAAACGGAAAAATAATGGCTTCAGCTGTATTTACAGGAACTTGTATTCCTGCAACTGGAGGAAGACCTTATTTGCCTGAAGAGTTGAAAGCAAATTTTGCTGATGCGACTTCATTAGAAGTTTAACAACTATAATAAAGTTAAACTACAATTTAGCTTTATCAAAAATTAGCATACTGTGTTTTATAGGTAAACATGATTTTAGAATTAAAAAAGGCATTGAAAATCAACTACAAATTGATAATCAATGCCTTTTTTAATATAGTAAAAACTACTTATTTTTTGGTTTTAAAAACTTTGTAACATATAAAAAGAATACCTAACCAAATAGGAATTAATTCTACAGATAACTTCATATCAGTCATCCACATGATGGATAAAATACCAAATAAAAACACAAAACAGATGTAGTTACTTACTGGATAAAATATGGAAGGAAACTTCGTTTTTGTATTTTCCTTGTCTTTTGCATGCCTAAATCTTAAATGCGTATAAGAAATCATAACCCAGTTAATAATTAAAGAAGACACCACCAGAGACATTAAAATACTAAAAGCCTCTTCTGGCATTATTTTATTTATTAAAATACAAATAGCTGCAAAGCATGAAGATATTAAAATAGCATTAATTGGCACCGAATGTTTGTTTAGCTTCATTAAAAACTTAGGAGCATTGCCCTGATCTGCCAAACCGTATAACATACGTGAGTTGCTATATACGCTACTATTATAAACTGATAGCGCTGCGGTTAATACAATTAAATTAAGCACATTAGCAATAAGGCGTGTAAAATATATTTTGTTGCCAAAAAGCTCAAATTCCATTCCGTTTAGATTTTGAAAAACCATTACAAATGGGCTACTATCTGTAGTAATTTGTTGCCAAGGCGACAAAGCAAATAAAATTACCAATGCACCTACATAAAATATAAGGATTCTATAGATAACCTGATTTGTAGCTTTTGGAATGTTTTTTTCTGGATTTTCGGCTTCTGCAGCGGTAATCCCAATTAGTTCTAACCCTCCAAAAGAGAACATAATAAGTGCCATTGCTGATAATAGTCCTTGAAAACTACCCGATGGAGTTTTCTCGAAGAATCCTTTAGGGAAAAAGCCTCCATCGTTATATAAATTATGAATCGTAGCGTGTTCTCCTCCTGTCCCACTTATTAGCAAATACGTACCAAAAAGGATCATGGCAATAATTGCGACAACTTTTATGATCGAAAACCAAAATTCAGTTTCTCCATACACTTTTACGGAGGCAAAATTTAAAGCATTAATAACCAGAAAGAAAAATAAACTGGATGCCCAAAGCGGAATTTCTGGCCACCAGAACTGTACATAAACACCAATGGCTGTAAGTTCAGCCATACTAACTAAAATATATAAAATCCAATAATTCCAACCTGATGCAAAACCAGCAAAAGAACCACAATACTTATAGGCAAAGTGACTAAAACTTCCTGATACAGGTTCTTCGACAACCATTTCGCCAAGTTGTCTCATAATAAAAAAAGCAATAATTCCAGCAATAGCATATCCTAAAATAACTGATGGACCTGCTAATACAGCTGCTGGACCAATACCTAGGAAAAGACCTGTTCCTATAGATCCGCCTAAGGCAATTAACTGGATGTGACGGTTAGTCAGCCCACGTTTTAGCTGATTTTCTTGTGCGTCTTCATGTTGTTTTTTCACAAATTAGATTTTTAAATAAGTTAAATGTACTCACAAATGTATAAAAAGCGAATATAAGTTAAAAAAGGAATCCTACAAAGCATATAATATGCCAAAACTCAGATAAAGAATCATATAAACGGAATAAATATTATCAAATCATTATTTAATAATATCATAAAGGATTGATTAACAAATGTTCTTCGTAGGTAAGACAATCCCCTACTCATCTTTCTGTTCTAATAGTAAATTTAAAGAAATACTGAAAATAAGTTTTTTTTAAATACTTATGTATATTTGACTTAAGATGCCTTAATCTAATCTCTAAAAATTATTTTACCAATAACCTTAAACTGAAAACTAATTGAAAATAATTAAAAGCAAACTCGCTATAATTCTTTTATGTTTCATCTCTCTTACTTCTTGTAAAAAAGATGAAAAAATTTCTAACAAGGAAATAAAGAAAGAAAATAAAAACACTCCAGAAGATAGTAGCGAAGTAAAAAAGACAACTACTTTATTCTCTTTTAACAATCAGGATAATACCGAAATTATTAAAATATCAGGTAGCGAAGTTAGCGATGAGGATAATTTTTTGCTTGCAGGTGATAAAAATATATTGATAGTTTCGAAGTATAAAAAGAATAAGGGAATCCAACAATTAATTAAGAATGATACTTTGCTAATAAGTGATTACAATCATGTCACGATCGACGAGCAACTTTTTTTAAGAAAAAAGATTCAAAATATAGATTATTTTCTATTTGCATTAATGGAATCTCCTTTAGGGAATGGTGACCCTGGATTATATTTGAGTTTTATAATGTTAAACATGAATACCCTAAAATTTTATACCCTAAAATATGAGGGAGAACCTACTTTAAGATCTGATAATGCTGTTGATGGTGAATTTATAAAAAATACAGCATTAGATCATAACCCTACAATTAAAAAAGAATTGTATCAGTTTGCTCAAAAAAGCAAATGGGTTTACAATCCATCCGAAAAGGAAAAAGATATTAATTATTATAAGAATTTTGAGCAAAAATGGCATTCGGATAATTATCCTAAGACTACAGAACCTTCTTATCCTACTGTTCTAAAAAGCACTTATTATACTGAAAATTTATTTCAATTTAATGGTAATTATGATAATGATCAAGTCATTGAAAACACTGATTTTAAAATTGTTACTTATTTTCGCCATAACATTATAGGTTATGACAAGAACAAAAAATTATATTTTCCGATTGCTGTAGAATCCTGCGCTACAGGATGTGATAAAAAAATAGAATTTGTATCTACACATGAAATAGAAATATCATACGAAATGAATATACAGGAAGCTGATACTATTGATTTGAATAAAATAAAATTTGAAAATAGTCCTCTGTAAAAATTTAAAAATAAACACAAACTCAAAAGCCCAATTCTACCAAGAATTGGGCTTTGCTATTTTTATCCAATTATTTAGCTTTAAAAACTATATTTCACTACCATGATTAATTCTTCCAATTTTAATTTATCGGTATCTTGAATTGACAAACTAAATGGGATATCTAGTTTAATAGCAGAATTAATGCCACTACACATATTCAATTCATTTACTTTGGAAAGATTTACTGTTTCGGTTTCATCTAAAGTAAGCACAAAACTAACCGGATTGTCTTTAACTTTTGCTAAAAACATAACTTCTTCTATATGTGCTGAATCAATAGATTGTGCTAAATAAGGCAATCTTACTTTGTCAATATTCAATTCAACTACTCCTGATTTCTTGAGTAAAAGCCATTCATTTGACAAATCATGTTTCATATTTAGAGCCAAATGTAAACCCGTTTGATTTAATTGTTGTTTAATATTTTCTAATTGTTTAAATACGGTTTTTGTAGCGTTTAGTTTTAATCGTTCTCCGCCTTCGTTGGCTGTATATCTAATATGTACAATAACATCTGTAACTGTCGCATAGTCAAATTGACGAATCTCTGGTAATTCAAGACGCCATTTACTGATAACTCCAGCGCCTTCAAATGGCAAATAACGTTCATCTTTAAAATTCAATTCAAACATACCGTTGTCATTTTGGGCAGTACTTGTTGCAATAGCATTAATCGGGATTCGGTAGGTACTAAAACGATTATCGGTATCCTCTGTATCCTCTTCGTACGTCTTACCGCCTATTGCATTATTCCTGAATTTATTTTCTAACAAGCTTAATTTAGCATTAACTCCTGTATACGGCCCTGCAATACATGGCATTGATACTGATACCGTTTTGATACGACGCTTGTATTGCCCGGGATAATCCATATCAAATAATACTTCGGGTATTTCAAACTCGCATTTGCCTGTTTCCCTAAGTTGGATAAGTGCCAATGGACTTAATAAGCATAAAGAAACATGTTTTGTGATTTCATAATCATACCCGCGCTCGTTCTGATAAGCTGCTTCCATTTGTTTTAATCCTACATAAAGTTGTTCTCCAGCAAGTAAGCCATCTCGTCCTGCATCCCAATAACCTGATTGTATGAAATTAGAATTACTTATTCCTCGCTCAAAGCGATATACTTTTTCTGCTTTTTTAGACAATTCATGTGCTAAACTATATACCTGATGGTACAATGTTTTAAGGCTTCCGCGCATCCAGGTATACAATTCTTCATTAGTATATTTATTTTTTAAAAAATCTTCTATTTCCAGTGCATTATCGATCATTTTTTGTTGGTTGGTAATTTCCTGATTGGCAATGGCAATACGAATTTTTTGAGCTGTTATTTGCTTGTCTATTTGTTTTAGTTCATAACCTGCAGCATTAGCTTGCATAACTCGTTCTTGTAAAGCACGTTTGAAATTTCCTTTTTTACCAGCTGATGAAGATTGGTAAGAAAGATGATCTGCATAAATTCGTAAACCTCTAGCAACTGCTGATGTAGCATTTGCCAAGTTAGGAAATCCCCAAGATACAGCAACCCCTACTCCTAAAGGTGTTCCGTGACCATTTATCGTTGGCAATGCATGAAAAACCGAAGCCAATGTCTCTACTACTCCAATACCGGTTTGCCAATCGGCAGCAGCACTGGCCTTATCCATATCTTCTTTCTCAAAAGGTATAAGTTTCAATCCGCTTTCATCTACAGGTGCTTCAATGCTATTGACAATTTCAGCAAATTCAGCATCCAATCCTGGTACTTTGCCTAAGTCCTCTCCTATTAATTTTAGGTAATACTTCATACGATGTTCTGGACTTTTACGATTCTGTTCCAGACCATCCATATTTTTCTGTGCCTCTTCCAGTTGCAATTTTTTAATTTCCATTACCAGATTGTGCATAGCATTTTCATGTCTGGAACGGATAAGTGCAATGGCTTCATTATCTTTTTTCTCGATTACGGAAAGCAAAGCATTTCCCATAGATTTTAATTCTCCGCACAATTCCAATGCTTTTTGGAGTAAATAGTAAAAACGATAGTTAGGCATTGGAGTATTTAAATCATTTATTACTGAGGCAATACTCAATCCTTGTGCCGCTGCTTTTACCAATAATGCAGGATCAATTGGTGGTTCAAACAATGGTAATTTTCGGAATACTCCTTCGATATTTTCACAATGGCGTATTTTATATAATCTATCGGCAATGGTATCCCAATAGCCCATAAGTTTAGGATTGTTCGGGATACAGAAATAAAGTGAAGAAGCTAAACCGTATATATTTGCAAACGCCAATTCGCCATTTACTGCCCCAAAAGGTAAGGGAGTTTGATTGCTGAATGGAGCTGCCAATTCCAACTCTACCATGGCATTCCCAAAAGCATCCCATTTGTCTAATAAACCAATATAGGTTTGCGGTTTTGTAATACCGCGCTTTGGAATAATCATGGGGCGAGGTCCCATAATATGCATGGCCAAAATATACAATTGTGTAGCCTGATTAATACTTTCTATAGTGTCTTGTCGGAATAGATAATCGCCCCATGCTACCAGATTATCGATATATTTCATTACGACCCATTTCATGTATGCCACCGGACGGTTACGAGCTACAAAGTGTGGCATAAAAGGATTATCACGCCATTCGCTTATAGTTTGATTAGCCTTATTTGGTTTGAGATTATTAAAAATATTGTCCAAAATTCTTTGGCTGTCTGTTTCTTTAAAGGGAGCAAATTGCCAAAAACGTTTATCATCAGAACCTTCAGCAATAGGATTAAACACAAAATGATACCATTTCATAGCATCTTCAAATTGTTGCGATTTACTTAATGCATCTGCCAACATCATTGGTGTGTGCAAAAACAATTCCCAATTGTATAAAGAATAAGGACGTTTGAGCTCATTGTATATTTCGGGTGTACTTGCATCTCCATCATGGTCTGACCAACCAAATGCATCTTCTTTATCAACTATTTTTAGATTACAATTAAAAAATTCTTCCAGTTTCCCAGAATTAATTTTACCCATTAGCTTATGTGTAAAAGAATGATGGAATTTTACCGTATTTGAACTTCCATTATCCCAAACTAAATTTTCTTTTGATGATTCTTCATTAAAAGAAAAATCAAGATGACGTGCAAAAGTTGGGCTATTGAGCTGCCATGAATACATTTTTCCTTCAGATTGATTAAACTGATCAATTGGAATTGGAATTGGTACAGTTCCTATCGCTGATGCTACTTTAATGGTATTACCTTCAAATTTAAATGTACCAAAATAGTCTTTAAGATCATCTTTAAGATCATCTACATTTATCAGTATTTCATTTTCATTTATTACAGGAACAAACTTAAAACACTGAATATTAAGGCCAACACTTTTTGGTTTTGTATCCAAAACATCTTTGCTCAATTGTTTTTGTGTCCATTTACCATTTCGGTACTCACTCCATGCCATTTTTATTTCAAAATATTCTACGGGCAAATTACTGTTAACTGTTGTATCCCCAAGAGTTTTCATTGAATCATCACCAGTTTTAGCTGGTTTTATTTTTTTTACAATCTGAGGAAAGAAAATCAGCAAACGTCCATTCCACACCACAGGTGTTAAGAAACAACCATTATCGGTAACTTTCCCATCTTTATCTTCCACATCATAACCCGGTATATCCACGTGCATTTTTTCCCATGGATACCAGTTCATTTTATCCAATGCCAAATAACGATAATAAAAAAAGTAAGGTGCATTACGTGTGCGTGAGAAAATATGCAACTTTGCTCCAGTAGTCCATTTTCCTTTTAACTCTGCTGGTTTTGTACCGTCAATATACAAGCCTACTACTTCCATATTAGCCACTTCATCGACTTTATAGAGATAGGATTTTAACGCGTCAATGACATTTTGCTTGTTGATGTCTTTTTGCAGTAATTCGCCTTCTAATTCTTTAAAAAACGGACTCTTATCATCTCGTAAGTTACTTTCGATCCAATTTTCGGGATATAAGAAAACTTTACGATTGGCTTCCCAAACTCTGTAACGCTGCATCCAATCCCAACGTTCTCTATCTAATATATCTGGCGCGATTCCGCTGTATTCTTCTTCCAATCCCAAGAAACAACGTTGTATAAATAATTGTACCGATGATAATGCCTGTTTAATACGTGAAGTTTCCATGCAAGCATCCATTTGAACATCTATCAGAAAATATTCAAATAGGCTGTCTGCATCCGTTACTCCCCAATCTAACAATGTTTGTTGTTGCAACAAAAATCCAATTAAGGCTTCTTTCTGGTTATTACGCAGTTTATCACTCAATGGTTTTACAGCCTGTTCCCAATCGGTTTGGTTGTATTTGACACGAATAGCATTTTTTATACTATCGGCAATTACTCTGCATTTATTGAATTTAGAAGTAGGAATTGCCCATTCAAAAAGCAAATCGATATCTACACTTATCTTATCGGCAACAACTAGAGCTGACTGCAGTTTTAATAGATTTTTTTCGTTGTTGTAATCTTGTAGTTGTGCTATATTGAAATGATTTGTTGCAATTAACTTCTCAATTCGTTGTTTTTTCCAAGTTGTGAGTTCAGCAATTTTACAGCTCAATGATGTTACATCAGATAATGGATTGTAAGTCCAGTCCCAAAATTCTAGTATGTTAAATTCAGATTGAGGCAAAGAGTTTCGCAATCTGGTATATGCCTCCAATCGCAACCAATGGATTAATGTTAACTTATTAAAATCCAGATTATCAAAATGAACTTTATTTTTTTCCAGAAACTGAATTTCATCTGCACTTAAATCAAAACCAGTGATCAGCATGGCTGCTTTTTTTAATGCTATTAATGCTGGTTCGCATTGCTTAGATGCAAAGTCAGGAATTAATGCCGATGATGGAACAGCTGTAATGGCTGAGGCGGTTGTTCTCCAATAGATATTTTTTAATTCGACTCCAATAGTTGACAATTTATATAATTTACCAGATTGGAGTACAATATCATTACTCCACCATTCATTTGTAGGGTCTTCCTGAACGGTAAAACTCAATGTTGTTCCATCAATACTAAGTATAGGTTGAACATTGCTCTCTTTAACAACAAACGTATATGTTGCAGTTGATGACGGAATTAAGTATCCATTCCAATTGCTTTCAACAGGCTTGCTGCTTTCTTTTATTTTTTCAAAAATACTGAATAACGAAACTGGTATATTGCTTATTTTTAGTATATCAGTAATCAATATATCAGTAATATTAGGTTGTAAACCTACTATGCCAGACAAAGTGTTTACAATAAAACGATGACTCAGTTCCTGACGCAGATAAGGCATGAAAATTTCTAAAAAAGCTATTCTTTTTTGAGGAGCTGTATTAATATCAGGATCTCCATCAAGTATTTTATCAATAGGGAAACTTATGTCACCTGTTTTAATTATTTTTTCTAATGCTTCTTTTTGAGCGGCTGTTTTTGTTTTTTCAGTATCAAAAACTTTAGACAATAATTCTTTGAATTGCTTGTTCTGCTGTTTTTCAACCTTAATCAATGCAGATATCCAATCTGGGTCGTTACTGATTGCTTTATAATCAATGCTTTCAGCTTCGGTTAAGATCCCTGTGATTTGGATACTACCATTTATCTTATCGTATTTTAATTTATTCTGAAGTGTTTTCTCTTCTGCCAAAGTAAACGCTATGTTTTTTGGAGCATTGATTATAAATATGTTCTTACCCTCTAATATGCCGATGATTTTTTCAACAATATCTGTTTCAAAAAGTAAACTTGCTTTAGCTCTTACAAATTCTGACGTTGCTTTTTCTTTGATATTGATTTGTTGTAATGCTGCATTTTCAATTTTGACATCAGCCTTTAAATCCTGTTGTGTTTCGTCGATGGTGTTTAACCCATCGTATATGGATTTTGCTAAAATTAAAATTGATTTCTGCGTAGGTTTAAACGGTTTTTTAGTATCGTCAAAATCTCTAATGATATAATTGAGTTCTTGTGGTGTAAAGCCCGCATCATCTATTTTGGATAAATTCTCTATAAATTCTAGTGTACTGTATGCATCATTAAATATATTACCTAATAAAGGAATGATGTCTATAAATGCAGGAATCTTATAGCCTAAAACTTTTGAAAGCAATCGGTAGCGATATAGTTTTGATAGATTACTGAAGGTCAATTCATCTGTCATGTCTGTAGCTTCCATAACAGTTTGCAAATCATCGGCTGAATAATTTAAAGCTGCCATTAATACCGGAAAATGCTCGGTAATTGTAGTGTTTACAGTAAGATAATTACCATTTGCATTGGCTTTAAAAACCTTATCAATTCCTAACACATTGTGTGTTAAGAAAAGTTTTTTGTAGAGAGAGTTTTCACCTGCTGCACTAATATCTGTCCAAAAAGCTAGTAGTTTTATTACTTCAATTCCTGTTTTATCTAATAGTTTTTTTACAGCTACCAATTGATGTATTAGGGTGGTTGAAATATCATAATCATGATGACATTCTTCGTTACAGTCATCACAATCACATTCATCACAGTCAGAACTGTCGCATTCATCATTACAATCATCGCAAATAGAATCATCTTCGCTTAAATCATCTTCATTGTTTACTGTTTTTTGGATACTTAATCCAATAATTGCTTTATCTAATTCATCAATTGTCCAATCTAATTTTCTCCACAAGCGTATAAAACGATGTATACGATCATACTCGTCAGCAGTGAGTGGTGTTCCATCTAAATGCTGAAGTAGCGCTGTATTTAAATCGCAACTGTCTTTTTGTTCTAAGAAAATGAGATACACCTCTCCATCTATTATTAAGAATAGGCCTTTTTCGCCCTTGTCACCTACAAATTTTATTTGCTCCCAACTTTTAGGATCCGCTTCTTCATTTTCATTCAAAAAAGTGACTTTTCCTGTTTTTTTATCAATTTGACCAAGTGGAAGTATTTGTTTTTCTGTATCATAAAGTATCTTGCAATTTTCAACCCTTATGCCAAAATCATTATCAAATAATTTATCATTCTTAAACAGTATTTTCCCATTCACGCATCCTCTACCGCTTTCTATGACTATCATTTTGCCTATTTTCTCAAAATGACATTTCACCCAACATATAATATCCTTGTCGCTTATTTCTACTTTATCTTTGCATGTATCAGGACAGCTTAGTACCTTTTTGTTTGTTAGTATTTCTATCTGATCTTTAATCATTGGCAATAAATCAGCAAATTTTTCTAATTTCACCAAATCTTCAGCCATTTTATCAATACCATGTATTTTAGCATAATTTTGTAAAAAACGATAGCTAAAATGTAGACTTTCCGTTATATTTTTCGATTTCCCTTTTGGTAAAAATGGATTGATATATTCTGTTTTAAGTAAATCTACAAGGTTGAAATAATCAATTCCGGTACGTCGTAAAAATTCTTTTTTAATTAAGGTGAGCCCGTTATCGCTCAACATTGTTGCATCATCATCATAGCCATAATATTCACCAACAGATTTTACACCAATCAATTCTTGATATTCAGAATCTGTAAATGTTTTATTTTTAAGCTTATTCATCAGGGCTTTACTTTCAAAGCATTCCTTTGTGAGTATGATATATTCTTCTTTAGTAATATTTAAAAATTCAGAATCAGAAGCCCTGTCTAAAACTTCATCTTTTAATTGAGTTAATTCTGCATTGTTACTACTATTGTTTTTTCTAAAAGTATCTATTACTTCATAACGACTTGTTCCTAAATAATCCAAATATATTCTTGTAGCATCAATTGGCTGATGGTATGGTAGTGTAAATGGGTATACTTCATTTTTTAAGATACAATACGCCTGATATTCTGTATGCTGAGGCTCTGCAAGCAATTCACTACTAGTTTCATCGGCTACATTAAAAGGTTTTAAATGTTTGAATGCCACATAACTTTCCATGACTTCATTTGCCAGATCAACATAAGGTAAAATAGTGTTGGTATTTTTACAAGTCAATTCCAAACAGCCTAAATCTGGGCGACGATTAAATAATTTTTCTAACGGAGTTCCGGAAATATTTTTAGGATCGGATTTTATTGCCACATCGCCCTCAGCATAAGAATCAAGATTGTTGTTGCGTAAATACTGTAATAATTCTACATAATATGCCGCAGCACTATATACGGAAGTACATTCGCCACATTCGCAAATATCTGCATCGCCAAAAAGCATATCCCATGTTAAGTTATTTTTTTCTATAATCTCTTTTGTAGCTTCCTCTGGAGAATATGCAATGGCATTACTTTCTGTCTTCATGGCTCCCAGCCCTTTTTTTATTTCAGAACCATTACCCAATCGTATGCTTTTATCAATCATATCAATACCAGTATTCTGACTGGCTTCTTTTAACGCTATTAAGGCATGTTCATTTCGTACACGTAAATGCTGCGCATTGGTATGAATTTGCTGCAATATTGTTGCATTTAATCCTTTACCACTCAATGCGGTTTTGAATTGAGCAGGCGGTATATCCGAAATTTGAAATGCTGTATGGAGCTTGGCATCGTACAAAACCGGAATAGCATCGGCTATGGGACTAACCGTAACAATTCTTTGTAAAGTTTTTAATTCCGTTTGAATAGGTTGTTGCAAATCATCAGGAATTTTTTTGAATTCTTTATTGTTTTTGAATACTTCATATACAGAGGTAGTTCTTATATTAAAATCTGGATTTTTTTCTAATAATGTAGCCACTTTTGCCCCCACTGCTGTATTTAATACTGCTACTTGTGGGTCTTTTATCATGTTTACGACAACCGCAGTAGGTTCAAATTCAAAAAGTTTATGATGCAAATCGATGGCAAATGCTTTTTTATCTTCATTTGATTTTGCTGGCGAAATACTTTTTATTTTTTGGATAAAAGCCTCTTTATTAAAATTCAAAGCAATATCACGCATCGAAAGCACCTTATCATCTTTCTGAAAAAGCTCAACAACAGCTTTATTGTCATTACTCCATTTAGACAAGTAGTGTGTAAACTCAAGATTTTTTACTATTGCCGGTGTAAAACTTTTGTCTTTGGATAGTTCACTTTTTACCTCATCCCAATTGCCTTGATGTATTTTATAAATAGCATCGAATGCTTTGAGTTGGTTTCCGGCTTTTAAATCAAATTTAAAAAAATTGAGTTTATTTTTATTTGGATCTTGGTTGTCAGATTGTGTTGCCATGATATTGTTATTATATGTTTTCTGAATCAGTTATTGCTTTCTCTCCATTTCCTGCAGTACTCTAAGCAAAGCTGGTTTTGCATAAGCCCAATTATGGCATTTAAAACTGCGAAGGTTTTCAATAGCGGTTTTACATTTAAAGCAATGTAGATTTGCTATAGCATTTGGAACTTCAATATTTACAAATTTGGTTTCGCCAAGAATAACTTGTGCAATCATTTCTTTAGCATGAATGCCATCTACTGCTGAGGAAACAATATCTAGCCAATTGATTTCACGTTTGCATTTTGGACATTTTTTATTATCTCCACTTACCCAAAGCGGGGCGCCAATTGTTTTGTCCGGCATACCTAATAATTTTTCTATTATGCGAACGTCTTCCTCTTTTGTTATCCATTTTTGCTTTCCTGGTAATGAAGAAGGAGAATCATATACTGCCTGAAATATTTTGTCATTTACGGGTAGTGTATTTTGATGTGTTTTTTTGTCGTTTGTAGGTTTCATAATTTTCAACTTTTTAAAATTATTTTCTAATTTTTCCTAAATCATTAGACTTAGCAGAAATACTTTGATGTGGCATGGATTGCGAATCCGTGCTATCGAAAAAACCAAAACTTTAGAATTTTGACAGTTTTATAAAATCAGTTATTTGAAGCGATTATCTCAATCAATCCCAATAATTTTCATTTCTATATCCCGAATCACCTCATTACACTGAGCACAAGCAAGGCCTTTCTTTTGTTCATACCATCTACATTTAGACCTGATTCCACAATATTGTAATTCTGACGATTCATCATTACCAATAACATCGATTACAGAATTAATAAGTCCGCATTCATGTTCTCCTGAATCCCATTGCTTACAACCAGATTTGGCACATGTACCAGAAAATCGAAATCGTTTTTCCGGTTCTCTGCCCTTAAGAGCCGTAGCTATGAAAGTCTCATCAATTTCTATCGGTTCTTTTAGATAGTCGATAAGACCATCTGCGTTAACTATTCCATATAATTTCGCTCCGGGTTTACATACGTAACTGGGACAAGTTAAATTTTGTTTTTCCTTTGGTGTAGAATTAGTAGTAGGTTCCATATCTTCTATTTTAACTCTTATCAGAACACTGGTCCTGATAAGAGTGATTAATTATTAAAAACCATCAATAGTTCATTTTCGCAAATTATTGAATGGTTCCATCCAAATACCCAAAAGTATAGGAAGCTTAAGCCCTTTTAATCGTGGGTTTAATTCTAATTTTCTGTTCACAATTAAATCTCCTTCATGATCTATTTGCGCAATCTCGCTCATAACAACACGTTTTATTCCCTTGTCGATGTTGTTAATTTGTTCTTTTGTAAGCTTTATACCATCAAGTGAGACAGTAAAAAAGGCATTGTTTTGTAATTCATTTGTTTTCATATCTAAATAATTTAAGTTAATTGATTCCTTTTATTTAAAAATTGATTTTCAAGTATTCCACTAAGAATATAATTATGCCTTATTAATGTTTTAGCTTATTCTGTTTTCTAAAAGATTAAAGAAGATTTTTTTTTATTAGCATTATGCCTAATCATTCTACAATAATCAATTGATATTAGCTCATTTTTGTATTAGTTTAATTGGTTTTAAATCTTAATCTTCTGAATTCATTATTTTATGTTTTTTGCACTTCATTTTCTTAAGTTTAATTATTAATATGTTTTACTTGTGGGCACGGATTGTAAATCCGCGCTATCGGATGGTTTTCCTCGATTACTATTAAAACTGTTGAGGCCCCCAGAGTTCAGTAAACAGACGACAAGTTGCGCTTTGACAGATAAAACTATTTCCAGTGGAACCTCTACTAATAGCCCATTCCTCTACAGTTCCTCCCATTTCATCTAATCTTGCCCCAAGGTTTTCTTCTGCATGTAAGCCAGGTATTGTATTTTCTGGAGGATCTAATGGAGTGTATCCTAATTCTTCAGCAAGTGCTCTTTGTCCTGGACGCCACGGCGGGTCAATTCCATTACTCGGTGTATTAGGCATAGCAACATCAATTGTTTCTCCTGCGGGTGTTCTGACTCTAGCGGTCAGAATAGTTTGGTTACTTCTAGCGGGATTTTCCCTTAAAATTCTTGATGCTGATCCTTTATGAGACAATGGTCTACTGGGTCTTGCTCTGGGTTCTTCACAAACATTTTCATCTGGAGAACTGGAGTTAGAACTTCCTCCCTGATCTCCGGACGAAGACATCATCATATGAGTAATCGCGCCCCCTGTTGCACTTGTTGCTGCTGGAATTGAAATTGCAGAGGTCGCTGGGACTAATTCAAATGCTACAGTCCCATTAAGAGTTGGTGTCATTTCAATGGTTGGTAATCCTGGTATGCTAGGTGGCGAACCTCCCGTTAATCCTCTTACCCCTAATGCTGTTGCAGCTATTTCGACTGGAAGTCTACCAAGTGCTCGTGAACGTTCTCTTTCTGTTGGTGCGTTTTGAACCTGATTTATTGTTTCGCTCACACCAACCACACCATACGCAGTTGCAGCTGCAGTAACAGTTGTTACAACTGCCGCCTCTGTAACAACTACTCCTGTAAGAGCAGTTGCAGTCGCAGCTGTATATGCCACACCTGCTGCAAGAACTGGAGCTGCTACAGTAGCTGCAACTGCAACAACTGCAACAATTGCAACAGCACCTACGAATCCTAAAGCCACTTCTCCCCAGTCATATTTCCCATTAGTATCTGCGTTTGAAATCGGATTATTTTTAACATAAATATACCCATTCACGCCATCCCCAATCCCAATAGGATCACTACTCATCCACCTGCCTAACCAGGGCAAATAATACCGGGCACTGTGATACTCCAAACCAGTTTCCTCATCACGCTCCATGCCTGTATAACGATAGCGTTTAGCTGCCGCTTTAATAGATGCATTTATAGCTTGATATGCGGTTGTTCCAAAGGGATGATACTCTTCGTAAGAGATAATGTCACCAGTTTCGTTAAGTTCTAAGGCAGAAGATCCTAAATGATTAAGTAACTGGTATCGTGTAGTAAATTCAGTCGATGTTCTGCCAAAGGGAATACCAAAAATATATTTAGGTTTAGTTTCCATATCTACCATTACAAAACGATGTCCTTTATCTATTAAACTCAAACTAATCCTTTCTAATCCGGCATCGGTACCACTATGATTTTTATACAATTCATAACCCGATACATAAATACGTTCGTTTTTTAATGTTGGTGTTTCTCCTGCATTGGCAGTGTTCTCGGTTATTTTTCTGATGCGTTGTCCCTGTCCGTCGTATTGATAATAAGTAGTTTCTGGTGTACCCCCATCGGTGCGTTTTTGTTTGATTGTCTTGATTAATTCTTCTTTGTAGTTCCATCCCATTTCCTGTAAATGAGGTAATGTAGTTATGAAACCATGTTTCACATGATGCGGGTACGTAAACATTTCACTACCGACCTGTGTCATTTTCAAACGATTATTACTTGTTTCATAAGTATAATCACGTGTCCAGTTATTACCCGCTGCAACATGTTTCATCTGCATTATATTTCCCACTTTATCGTAGCGATAGTTTTGAGTGTAATTTCGAACAGCCATTGGGTCACCAGGATTTAATTGGTGCATAAAAGGAGCATCATTCCAATTGTCTTGGCCATTTAGCGTTAGTGCAGCATTATTTTCTCTTCCGCTTGCTGTAATTAATCGATATAATGTATCATAGCTATATTCTGAAATACCTGTTACTTTTTGGTTATTAAAAAATACAACAGGTATATTCCTATCTTCTATATGAGTAATGTTTCCGACAGGATCGTAAGTATAATGACAATCCTGCAATAGCTCATTATTCTGACGTTTGCTTTCCAATCGTTTAAGACGAAATGTTTCTTTATCGTAATAAAACTTATTGGTTACATTATTTCCATAAATAATTTTATTCCGTTGGCCTTTTTCGTTGTAGTCAATATTTATGATATAGGTATTTGTCTGTGCTTTGTCAGGATGCAGTACACTCTCACCATCTAATAAACCCGATTTGTTGTAAGAAGGAGTAATAACACTGCCATCAGGTGCAATTTGCTTGGTAATGCGTCCCAATGCATCGGTATCGGTAATAAAAGTAAAAAATTGACTCTCTAAATCATCTACCAAATTATCATCGATCCAATTGGCAACTTCCTTATATTTTTTAAAAAGTGTTCTTTTGGTACTTGTTGGTTTACCATGAAAATTATAACCGGGTATTTCTTCTACACCACCTGTATCATAATGTTTCCAAATCTGTCCTTTTAAATTTTTGAGTTGGGCATCGGGCTTTTCTTCACCATAAATTATTTTATCAAATATGTGATTTAAACTCACATCTCCATCACCACCCAAAACTTTGCTGTATAAAGGTCTGTGTAGTGTATCGTAAAAATATTGAAATTCATGATTGCGTTCGTCCCAGGTGCGTAACGGATTACCCAATACATTTATTAGTAACCAACGTTGCCCAGCATCCACACTTTGCTGGTATACTTTGTTACCCAATATGTCATATTTGTATTCCATGACTACATTAAATCGAGCATCAGTTACGAAATGCAGGTTTCCTTCGGAGTCTAATTTTACACGTGTATATTGCAATTCGTCGACACCTGTTACTCCATTTTTATTATTTTCAATTGACAAAATTGGTCTTCCTAATGTGTCAAAACATTGAATACTGGGAGTATCGGCATGTTTTTCGGCCTTTAATGCTGCTTGTTGTTCTTTGAGATCATTGATAAATTCCGGATGGGTCGAATCTGTCCTTTTTTTATACCATTCACTTTCCAATACACAATCGTTAGGGTCATAATTACTTACTTTCCAACTGTCAAAAATAACTTTTGACAATGTACCGTTTGGCATTTCTGTTTTTATCAATCGCCCGGCTGCATCGTAATACATAATCGGCGTTACTCCGGTTTCCACCAATTCTTTTAGATCTTCAAATTGATGCGTTACCGAAAAATAAGGTTCATATTGTTTTACAGCATTGCCTTTGTTGTTTTTGATGGTTCTGCCGTTGCCGATCCAGCGAAGTTGTTTAGGAAGAGTTTTCGATGTATCTATATCCGAAATAGTAATAGTATTATCCGGGAGCACAATAACATTTTTGGCAAATCCAGGTTCTGCCTGCGCTTTCTTCATTATTACTTCACCTAAACCATTAGAGTATTCAAAGCCGATTTGAACAGGTGAATTGTTGTTTTGCTTATAATGTTGCTCTCTACTTATTGACGCTACTACAACAGGCTTACCCGAATTGATATAAGTATCAAAATCATAGACAAATCTTGACGTTGCTTTATTTAATAAGTCTTTCCCAATATTGGTTAAATCATCAGAGTCAGAAGCTTGAAAAAAGTTATTAATCAATAGTAATTCGGCTGCATCTGTTGTTTCGGTTAAATCAGTCAATTCATCGGCTTCATTCCCCTTACCCATTATTGCAACGGCTTTTATAAAACCTAATTCATCTGTTATTACTTCTGACAGGTTAGTATTTATATCACTCATCCGTTGAGGTGATAATGTTCGGAAGTTGAATAAATCCACTTTAACCGTGTTACCTATTGCATCTTCGATTTCTTCTATAAACAGAAAATAATTCCCATAGTATTTTACTTTTGTTATGCTGCCATAAGGATCTGTAAAGGATACCGGAACATAAAATCTAGTGCTTGCATCTGTCACTCCTTCTAAATCTGCAAGAAATTGTGTCGTACCGGAACGTACCCACCAATTGGCATCTTCTAAACCGCTTTCATTTAATGCATGCGAAAACTTGCCTTCTAACATTAAATTTTGCAGTGCCCAATCGTCTGCTTTTTCATGGTAAATATGTCGCAATAAATCGGGGGTATATGCCAACTGATAACTCTCAAACGGCATGGCTAGGGATTCTAATTTATACAAAGGCAAAGGGCTTTTCAGATCATTACTTCTGTAAATCGTTTTGGTGTGTTCTATCAATCGTTTTTGTGATAAACCTGGGATTGTTGGTTTATCTATTTCATGATATAAAACTGTTGCTGATTTTGCCTCGGTCAGTATTTCATCAAAATCATTTGGAATATAAAATGCATTTGATTTTGGTACATCTTTTAGTTCGTATGTTTTAGACTCTGAAGGCAATCGCAATCGGAGCGTATCAACATTTATAACATCATTTGTAAACTGATTTTGTGTATAGATAATAATAGTTTTGCTTTGCTCTTGCTGTGTTTCAACAGGAAGCGTTACATCAGCTAACAATCGTGGGTAGACAACTGCAGCAGATTCTAATACATTACCATATTTATCTAGTTTAGTGTTTATGTTATGAGCAATTCGTGGATCTTCAGGGTTTCGCTCGTAGTTATAAGTTATAGCTTCATTTTCTTTAACTATAAAAATGGCATGTTTGTTTTTTCCTTTTGGCTGTAGTAATTCGATAACATAATTGTGTGTAGCTACCGAAAAAGGAATAAGCTCTTTTCTTTTGGCTTCGGTTGTGTTTCCGAATTTAATAGCATCTTTCGCAAAAATTTCGGAGCGCAAATTCATGCCTTTACAGGCTCGGACTGCTTCGCGCCATTCGTAAGCAGAAAGATGTTTGAGTATTGTTGGATCAATTTCGGAAGCAGCTATCAATCTCGCATCTGGCAAAGTTGTCTCGTGATGGATAACATCAAATCCATTATTAAGCATTTCTTCATACCAGTATTCTTTGGAAAATTGAGTCAGGATTTTATCCTTTTGTAAAAAAGCTCCGGTATGATTCCAGCTTTTAGAAACCACTGGTTCCTGATGTAATGATTTATCCACAATATTAGAGGCATTACTCTTTTCCCAATGTTCAAAACTCTCGGCATCAATTTGTTCTACCATGCCAAAACCTCTGAATTCCATTTCTGAATGATCATAATAGCCATGATGATATTTGTATTTGCTTACAAATTTGTAGCCTGATATTTTATCTTCGGTTGTGGTTTTGGAAACGCAATGTACTGGAAAATGCAATTTAGTCACCCAAGGTTTTCCTGCCAACTTATCTTCAATATAAAATTTAGTCGAAGGTGTGTATTCTAATGACACTTCTTTTCCTAAATTGTTTTTATAAGAAACCATAATATGTGGTTTCTTACTATTCATTAAATCAATATATTTTAATGGAGACTGCGTATTTTTTGATAATGCGCTAGACCATACAATACAGGCAACTCCATTGCCTAATAAATCAGTTACAGTAATTTTAGCATGGGAATGGATTTCTGGAAAAGAGTCTATTTCAAACGGAGTTGTACTAAAACGATTACCACTTAGGTTTTTCCAGCAAGTAAATTTGTTTTTACCCAAATAAATGATGTCTGTTGTTCCGGAACCATCAATATCTGCTAGTTTTATAAAGGATGGGTTAAAATCGTTCTCACTATCAAGAATTGGTGAATTATCCAATGCTACTTTTGCGCCAAATTTCCCGTAACCCATATTTGGCCAATAACAAATTTCATCATTTCGAATACGTAGAATGTCAGTCATACCGTCACCTGACATATCTGCTAAATAGATTGTTTGCTTTGCATCGGCAAAAATAATATGCGGACCATCTTCTTCGTCAAACGATTTAGGTGCTCTTTGCGCTGCTGAAAATCCATTTCGACCTTCGGAAGTATACCATGTAAAAACCTGATCTTCTGAAATAATCACTTCTGGTTTACCATCACCATTTAAATCCAGCATTCGGGTATTTGAATCGCTAAAATCAATATTTGGAATTCCCTTAAACGAGCGAAATCCCTGCCATTCATTATCGTCATCTAATTCAAAATAACCTTTAGGCTCAGTATTAAAACTGACTAACTGTTTACCTCCGTCGGCATCTAAATCGATCAGTTGCATCTTACTACCCAACCCAGAAAAAGTGGGTTTAGGTGAGACTAATTTAGCATCTTCAAATTTTCCTTCTCCCAAATTGTGTTTGTAATACCATCCATTTACTTGTTCCGTTAGAATACCTGATAAACCTTCATTAAATAAATCGGTAAATTGATATTGTTGCTCATCCAAACCTGATGGTGCATGAACTAATTGTCCTGCATCAATGGATTTAATAATATCATTCCATTCATGTTTTTGGTAATCAAACTCCATTGGAGGGAGTTTTTTAGAAGAATAGGATCCATCCCCTTTTTTGATATAACCTATTGAAGTAATAGTTTTCAGAAATGTAAAATCCTGCTCCGTTGTAATATCATATCCTATATTGAGAGATTTGACTAAACCTTCGTATTCATTAGAATTAGTAAAATGATGAAACAGTAATACTCTATTGCATAATCTTGTAGTTCTAATTTCAAACCCTGATTTATAATCTGAAAAAGCATCTAACCTGAAATTCCAGTCTTTTATTTTGTTGAAAGGTGCAACATCATTATACTCGCCATAATCAAAAACGGTTGAAAACAAATAGTCAGATTCACTCGGGAATACATCCTCAAATTTATTATATGGTGTTTTATTACCATATAAAACTTTTTCTAAATAAAGATTGGTGTACGTAATTTTGCCCTCTTTAAATCGATTTTTGTTATGCAATAATGAATTATCAAAACCATTATCATTTTCTTTTTTATAAATATAATGAGTGCAGTTTCCTTTATCGTCAAATACAAATTCAGGAAGCCATTCAAAAATTTTTGTCTGGTCTTTTGGGTTTTGAATAATAGAATTGTCTGTCCATCCGAAAAGTGTCGTGACATTATCTTTTGAAATTACCCGCCATTTAATTCTTCTAGTCACCTCTTCTGTCCAGCGTTCAATACGTGCAAAGAGACCTTCAATTCTCGGTTTATAATTTCTTATAATAAATAATCCGTCAGATGAAGTTCTTTCATTTATAATATAATCACCATCAACATCTAACTGAAAACTTCCATTTAGATCTTTTGTAAATTCAGGAACTAAATCCTCGACACCCGAAAACAGAAAAGTATCAGAATCAATTAAATCAAGATATTGAGGCAGCCCTTTATCTGTTTTGCGTTTAATTGATCCTAAGCCAAAACTCCAGCCTAATCCAAAAATACCATTACCACTGCCTGAATTATAAGAGAGACTTAATGAAGGTGATGTACCTCTTGCAGATGAAAACGGAAGTTGAATTGAAAATGAAGATGTACCATTTACAGCATTAACAGTAAACTTTTCATCGATTCCCTTTAGAGCACCACCTCCTTTTGGTAAAGAAATTGATGGTACTTCGATCGCATTAGATTTGGTTTTTCCTCCATCAGTTTTGAGGAATTCATTATCAGAATTGTTTTTAGTCTGTTCTTTCATTTCTTCTTTTTTAATAAGTTGGGGCAGAAATAAATGAGGAGGTAACTTTGTCGAATTGTTAGGTGGGATTACAACACTTTATCCTTTGTTAATGCGTTGTCATGGCTGTTCATTTTATTGTCAATAATTCTATTGTAATATCTTAGTTACCTTATTAGGATATACATATTTTATTAATTTACTAAAAATTAAATTGCTAATTTCTACATCAGAAAATAACACTAATGAATTACTTTCTTTTAAATTAAGATAAGGATTCGATTTAATCATTATTTAATTTCAGTAATAATATACTACCTCTTGCTTCTTAGAATTACCCGCACTAAAAACAGCAACAAGTGTTTAACAATCAAGTATTTACCAAATTTAAAAAAAGAAAATTATATCCTATCACGTAAAAATACCTGTTTTAATCTCTATTTAAATTATATGCCATTTGGTATAAATTTTCTTTATAAATGGGCTTTTTATGCCTTTTTCATACTATTTAACCTAAACAACCGAGATGTTTAATCTGAAATTACAACTATACCAAAAATCAGTTCTATTTTTAGAGGTAAATCATTGAAAGAAATAAGGTTAATTTATAGCTATAAAATATTTTTAATTTATATTAGAACAATCGTTCTAATTTCATAACTTTGCCACATTATGACAAGAAACAAACAATTTAATCCGGTAGAAAAACTGGTAAAAGCCAGAGATCTTTTTTGGAAAAAGGGATATCATGTTACTTCTATACAAGATTTGGTAGACCAAATGCAAGTGAACAGAAGAAGTATGTATGATACTTATGGAGATAAACATGAGTTGTTTATTCAAAGTCTTGAGAGTTATGCAATCGAAACGTATGGTGAATTTAATAGTATTGTTCAATTAGAAAAATCACCCAAAAAAGCCATAGAAGATATTGTATCAAAAGCAATAGAGCGTTCTTTTGAGAAAGAGAAAATTTGTATGATTGTCAAATCTTCATTTGAGTTGGCTCCACTAGATCAAAGTATGAGAAATTTATTAAGACAACATACGCAAAGACTAATTACAATTTTTGAAAATCTTATTTTAAAAGCACAAGAAGCAGGTGAAATCTCAACTGAAAAAAAAGCATTGCAATCAGCTCAATTTATTGTTGGAAGTTTTGCAGGATTTTGGCAAATGCAAGCTTTATTTGATGATAGAACAATGGTCGAAGCAATGGCAAAACGCGTTCTGGAAAGTTTATAATGATATTTATGTATAAAACACTCATACATTTTAGTTAAACGATTAATAACAAAATACATATAGGCTTATTTAATGGAGAAAAACAATCTCCATATTTTTTTGATTTAAATTAGAACGTTCGTTCTAATAAGCAATATTTAAAAATAATATAATGGAAGAAAATGATAAAATAGTAGTTAGTTACATCTTAAAACATCAACAAGACAAGAACCTCGATAGTATTTCAGAGATTTTAGAAGGCAATAAATTCTGGCAAATCTTCCCCTCTCCTAATGTAGAAGTTTTAAGTTGGAATGTGTTGGTTGGTCTCGGACATTTAATCACTCTTAGGTTTGCTCCGTCGCAATTGCGAGAAGTCAATCTTACTATAGAAAAAGGTGCTTGGGGAGCCTTTAATTCCGAAATATACATTACGTATGATTACATGGAGGTATGGAAACAAAAAAGAGGATAAAATAGCAATAAATCTTATTTAAGGAACAATTTAAAAATAACAATACTTTATATGGAATTAGGAATAAGCCTTTTTGGGGACTTACATGTTGACCCAACTACTGGTAAAATACAATCTGCACAAGTGCGATTACAAGAATTAATAGAAGAAATAAAACTTGCTGATGAGGTGGGTTTAGACCTTGCGGGAATTGGGGAACATCATCGAAAAGAATACGCAGTATCAAGTCCTGAAATTGTACTTGCTGCAGCTGCAACAGTAACAAAGAATATTAAATTAACTAGTTCTGTGACGGTTTTAAGCTCTTCGGATCCGGTTAAATTGTATCAGAATTTTGCATTAGTCGATTTACTTTCAAACGGAAGAGCCGAACTAATGGCTGGACGAGGAAGCTTTACTGAATCATTTCCGTTATTTGGTTACGAACTAAAAGATTACAACCTTTTATACGAAGAGAAATTAGACTTGCTTCTTAGAATCAATGCCGAAGAAAAGATTACATGGAAAGGAGCGTTTCGTCCTGATTTACAAGATCAGATGGTTTTTCCCAGAGCAGTTAACAATAACCTAAAAGTATGGATTGCTGCTGGAGGAACTCCCGCCTCGGTAGAACGTGCTGGTCGTTTAGGATTGCCATTAGTCTTTGCAATTGTTGCAGGAACACCTTTAGTTAATTTTAAACCTCTTTTTGAGTTTTATAAAGAAACTTATTTAGCATACGGTCATGATATGTCTCAATTTCAGATAGGTATGTTTTCTCATTCGTTATTTGGTAATGATGCAAATGACTTAGCGAAATATTATTATCCTTTATATGCAGCTCAAATGGATAGAATAGGAAAAACCAGAGGATGGTCGCCTTTTAGTCAGCATCAATTTGATTATGGAAGATCAAGAGATGCAGCTCTTTTTGTTGGTGATGAAAATCAAGCTATCGACAAAATACTGCATGCACATGAACTATACGGAATGACTCGTTTTACAGCTCATATGGATGTAGGAGCACCTTCGCATAGTCATATTATGAAATCTATCGAAATATTCGGAACAAAAATCGCTCCTAAAGTAAGAGCTGCATTAGCAATAAATAATAAGTAATTATAAAAATGGAAACAATTAAAAGAATTAATCTTTGGGATAACAACATGCCAACAACCAGTGGCTTAATCGGTAACGAAATTTTACATCCTAATGAAGCAATTGAAATAAGTAATGTTACGCAAGCGGAGATTATTATCTATTCTCCAAACCCTTCTTTAAATAATGGAACAGCAATTATTATTTGTCCTGGTGGCGCTTATGCAGGTTTAGCAATTACCTCTCAAGGGTATGATTTTGCAGAATGGTTATCCTCAATAGGTATTACGGGAATCGTATTGAAGTATAGAATGCCAAACACACATAAAGAGATTCCTCTGGATGATATAAAGGAAACCATACGTTATGTGCGTAGAAATTCAAAAACATTAAATTTAAATGAGAATAAAATAGGAATAGCAGGGTTTTCTGCAGGAGGACATCTTGCTGCATTAGCCTCTACTCTATCCGCCAAAAATAGTTTAGATTACCGCCTAGACTTCTCTATTTTGTTTTATCCTGTTATTACAATGGGTAGTAATACGCAAATAAATACTAAAGAAAATCTTTTAGGAAATCAGCCATCTGCACAGGATATCGAAGCATTTTCTTGTGAGAACCAAGTATCTGCAAATACTCCGCCTACATTAATATTGACTAGTAATGATGATACTATTGCTTCTCCTATTAATAGTGTTATGTATTATGAAGCACTTAGAAACAATGGGATAGATTCAAGTTTATTTATATTTCCTCAGGGAGATCATGCCTGGGGAATTAAAGGAATTAATATGTTTGGGAATAAATTCTTATACATAGAACAAGCAAAGGATTTAATAACAAATTGGATTATCAATCTAACTAATAAAGAATAATTTGAAGACAATAAAATCTTGCGGCTCTATAATTAGAAAGAAAATTTTTATTTTTAGCAGTTAATAATCAAACTTAAATCTCCAATTAAAAGATAATACGATAATAAAAAATCGACAGAATATATGAGAATATATTTTGCCGATTTTTTTATGATTACTGAAGAGTTCTCCAGAAGAAATTGTTAGTCTTTTAATTTAATTGATTCCAAAAATCAAGGATATGTATTATTTAAAAAAGGAAACAACAATATCATCTTTTACTTTCTTTTGTTCTTTTCTAACCACCAAAAAGATTAAATAAGTAGTAAATGCTGTAGCAAATGCAAGTATGTAATTAAACATCCAATTTGTATTGTAGCCATAATTTTGAATAATTGTTAAACCTGTTTTAGAGCTAAATACATGAGCAAAACCATAACTCATTTGAAAAGTTGACATAAATATTCCTTCTAAGTTTTTGTGGCTTCTATTCATAACAAAACCACTTGCAAAAGCAAAAGTAAGCATATTACCAAAAGACATTAAAAACATAAAGATCCAAAATACCCATGCATGGTGTACTAAGAATAGCATAAGATATGAAGTTCCTATTAATAGTAGTCCTATCATTATAGCAACTAGGTCTGTGATTTTATTTTTCTGAACAAAATTTACCACAACCATTTCAAATAAAACAAATATAACCCCACTAAAACCAAGGAACATTCCGCTATCAAATTCTGTTAAATGATAGGCCTCTTTATGATAAATGGGTACAATCGAAAAAACCTGAAAATAAAGATATCCCGTTACTAAAGCAATGATCCAATTCATTACAAAAGGAAAATCTTTTAGCGGTGCAAATTTATCCTGATTTACAGCACTCATTTGAAGCTTATATAACAGTTTTTTCTCTTTAACAAAAATGACAAAAATTATTATAGAAATAATAGAAGTCAAACCATCTACAATAAACAGCGTATTATATTCAGAATTTATAATTAGAAATCCTCCTAATACAGGACCAACTATAAGTCCTACGTTAGTTGCCATTCTTAATAATGATAAGGCTCGCAATCGAGAATCGTTACTTACATAACTATTTAAACTCACCATCATTGCAGGCCTGTACATATCTGCAATTGCAGTTAAAAGGAAAATAGAAAAGCATAGTAGCTCAAAAGTTTTTACAAATTGCAGCGAAAGAAGAATTGTTCCACTAGCAAATAAACTAAAAACCATAACCTTATATGCCCCAAAAATATCAGATAATTTTCCGCTAAAGAAAGTTCCGAATAAAGATCCTATTCCAAAACAAACCATAACCCAACCTATTTCTGAGTAACTTAGGTTTAATTCGTCTTTAAAATATTTAGATAAAAAAGGAACAACTACAGCTCCTATTCTATTTACCAGAGTAATTAGGGCAAGAATCCATATCTCTCTCGGGAAATTTTTAAAGTTCCCTAAATAACGGTTAAGCATTTTCAAAAATTATTTGGTTTGGGGCAATTTTTTTTTGAGTCCTTAAAGAAGTACTAATTTCCGAAGAATCTACCGAAGAAACTTTTTTTAGTTTCTTCTATTTCCTCAGAAGATGATTCTAATTTTATTTGTTCATTCAAATCATCCATCATCAATTTTGTAATTAATTCTACATAATCAAGATTATGATCTTCAAGATATCCTGTTAAGTATTTTTCACTTGCCTCGATACCACTTACTTCTTCAATTTTGGATAATTTTTTGTATAAATCTTCAATCTTTTCTACTACTCCAGCCGAAATAGCTTTACGGCGAGCAATATATTTCAGAATTTTTGCGTCTTCACTTACTATATAATCAAAATCGGTAATTACCCAGTAATATTCTCCTGATTTAGCTAAGTTTTTAATGATACCGTGAAATTTTTTCCCCATCTTAATATTATCCCATAAGACTTTAAAAATGACTTTTGGCATATCAGGATGACGAATAATATTATGTGGTTGTCCTACTAATTCTGATTCATCATATCCTGAAACTTTTGAAAAAGTGTCGTTTACGTACTCTAAAGTTCCATACAAATCAGCCTTACTTACGATAGTTTTAGATGTATCCCATTTAACTTCTTTATCAATTGGGGTTGGACTCATTTTTTCCATAAAATTTCAATTTATTTGGGGTTTATTAAATAACTCATTATTATGAGTTTGTTGTGTTTAGTAAATTTTCTTTACTTTTTTAGAACGATCGGCAATATAAGATATTAGCCATGCAATTTGTCCTTCTTTTGCAAAGTAAAGTTTTTTATTATTAACATCAGGCAAGGCTTCTAAGCAAACCAATAAGATATTACTACCTGAGATCAAGTATTTTTGCGAATATGTTTTTAAGACTTTTGCCATCTCTTCATCCTTTTTCGCCAAATCCTCAAATTTTTTGAAATTGTTTTTTAAAATAGCATCATAGTTTATAACATCTTCCAGCTTAAACTGATTATATGTTTCTTTAGTAGCGCCTTTATATAAAGTATAAAAAGCCCAAACTGCTCCACCAGACAAATAGATTTTTTCTTTATCTAAAGCCTGAGGACTAGATTTATACATTGCGTTTACCTGTTCTCTTAAGATTGGTAAAAAACTGAATGATTTAGAGTTAAACTCATCAAGATCTTCGTTACGAGCTATCTTTTTTACACTCTCGGTAAGGGTTACACTACCGTAATTAAGAGCTAATGGAAAAAATATAAAAGAATTATTGTTATTAACATCGACATAGCCACCTTTAGTATTTCCTCCACCTATGTCTAGAATTATAGAGTTTTTATAATCAACTGGAGGAATACAACCTTTTAAAAGCATTTTTCCTTCCATTTGTACTTCAATATATTCAAGATCTTTACCAGTAGCAGCTTTTACCTTATCCGTAAGAACTTGTGTATTTTGTGCCATCGCTACTCCAGAAGAACCTACTATAAAAATATTTTCATCAGGAACCTTCATAGTGGTTTTCATTTTGCTGTAGTTGGATGTAATAACAGCAATAGCTCTATTAATATCTTCTATTGCCATATTTCCATCTATAGAAATACCTTTTGCTATGGCAACATTTTCTGTCCAAAATGATTTGACAGTGAAGTCTCCTCTTTTGATATTGTAAACATCAATAACTGACATTTTGATTCCTTTACTTCCAATTTCTATTCCAGCAAAAATATTTTCTTGCGAAAAAAGTATGGGTGTAATAAAAAATAAAAGAACTAGGGTAAAGTACAATTTTAGATTTTTCATAGGTTAAGTTTTATTTGTTTCGGGCTAATATTAAAAATCCCGAGGTTTATTATAGTGATTCAGTAAATGCAGAAATATCATATCTTTTGAGAATAAAAAAGAAAGATTTTTAAATTAATTATAAAGCAAATCTTGGATGTCACTTTCATCACAATTGCTAGTGTTTTTGGGCTGCGAAACTACGAAAAAAAAATCATGATAGCTCCATTTTTAAAGAATAAAATGTAAGATTTTGTCTGAGTTTGTTTTTAATTATTTAGTACATAATCAGTTAGTGTATTTTTTAAAATAAAATCTGATTTTAGATAAATATAAGTTACCACTCCCTTTGATTTAGAGATTAATACAATTATACGATTACATTAATCGTAAGTATTTAACTATATTTCAGACGCTAATTAAATTAATCATGCAATGCTGTAAATTGTAAGTAATTTTACTAGCTTTTTAATGCGTTTATTGTACTCATAATTTTAAATATTCGATTAAAAAATATACTTAGAAGAATAAAGAAAGGTTTTGTAGCATTTCAATCAGAAAAAAATTAAATTTGCTTCTTAAATTTTTATAGATGTCAGATTTTTTAAAATTATTCGGAGAAAATATATCCAAGGATATGCCTGGATTTGTAGCTTTGAGTGTTATTGATGTAAAAAGTGGAAATCTATATTATTCAAAAAATAATAGCAAAAATTTTAATCTGGAAATTGCTTCAAAATTTGCATTAGAAATGATTCGAGCGCAGTTAAATGCGAATGATTTTTTAAAACTAAATCAAAGTATAGAAGATATTACTATAACTCTAACTAATCAGTTTCAGTTTTTAAAAATTTCAAAAAATAATAGCTACTTTATTTATTTAATAGCCGATTCTACAAAGGCTAATTTAACTTTTACAAAAGCAATTCTGAATAAACAGATATCCGAGATTTCTAGTATGTTTCATGCTGAATAATTAAACGGACTGATACGTTCCAAACATGTTTTTGAACATGTTTTTTTTTAAAATTCTTAAATCTCATTTCATATAAAATGAGGTTTCTTTTATCTTCCCGTCATTTTTTTTTACTAAACACCTATTAATCAACAACATGATTTTTAGGTCGAAAAATTAACTTGCTGATACTAGTAATGTTTACTCTACTAAGTTTGTTTTATAGTTTCATTTTATATATTTGCAACTATTTAAAATAAGTCTAAATAAACAAATGATACGATTTTCTACTCTCCTACTAGTGTTCTTTGCTATAAGTTCACTTTCTGCTCAGCAGATTTCTAAAACAAATAACGAGAAAGATAAAGAGGCAAATCCCAAAACTCAAGACACAATTCTTGCCGATAAACCTGCAGCTGATAATGAATTACAAGAAATTGTCATTTCTGCAACAAGGCGAGCTGAAATCCTGGATGAAGTTCCTTCTTCGGTAACTTTATTATCTAAAAAACAATTACAACAGCAACTAAGCATAAGCTCTAATCTTAGTGATATCTTAGGTGCATCGGTACCTGGTTTGGGTTTTACAACCAATAGAACTCAAAACTTAGGGCAGACTTTACGTGGTCGTCGCGTATTGGTTATGATTGATGGTATACCGCAATCTACACCACTGAGAGATGGTGCTAAAGATATGCGTTCTCTAGATCCTACGGTTTTAGATCGCGTAGAAGTAATTAAAGGAGCAACTGCTATTTATGGAAATGGTGCAGATGGTGGTTTGATTAATTATATTACCAAAAGAGCTAATTCGGACAAACTAATAAGTGGTTCGACTGAAGCAGGTACTGCTTTCTCTCTTGTTAAACCTGCTGGAACTGCAGGTTTCTTTGTATCTCAGCTTCTTACAGGAAAAATAAAAAAGTTAGATTATGTAGTAAGCGGACGTTATGAGGAAACTGGACTTTATCGTGATGCTAAAGGACGTGTACTTTCTCCAGAATACGGAATGAATGATCTTAGAAACTGGAACGCTTACGCGAAAATTGGATATGATTTTAATTCAAATAATCGCTTAGAATTGATGTATAATTATTTTGAGAGTACGCAGCATACTGATTATATAGCAAAAGCGGGAGTTTACGGTAATTTTGATTCGCCAACTACCGGAATTAAAGGGCAACGACCAGGAGATCCTGAAGGAACACCATATAATCATAATGCCAGTTTAAGTTATATTGGACAGAATTTTATAGGAAAAACAGATCTTAATGCTACACTATATTTTCAAGATTATCTTACGCTAATTAACTATAGTGACTTTTTTGAAAATAATGGACAACCAGCTACTCAAAGCAAAAAGTTAGGTTTCCGTTTAAATTTAAATACACCATACGATTTCAGTTCTCTTTTCTCTGGAAATATAACTTACGGATTAGACATTCTCTCAGATATAACTGACACGCATCTTACAGACGGAAGATTGGTAATTCCTGAAATGAATATGACAAATCTAGCACCGTATTTCCAGCTTAAAAACATGTTTGGACCAAACTTGGTATTAAAAACTGGTTTAAGACTCGAAAATGTAAATATCGATGTACCAGATTATACAACTATTGGCATTCGTAATTATGTAAATGGAACTTATGTAGGTGGTGGTATTGCAGTAAATGGTGGTTCATTAGATTTTAATGCACTTATGTTTAATGCTGGATTACGTTATACAAAATGGAGTTTATTTAAACCTTTTGTGAGTTTTTCTCAAAGTTTTAGTGTTGCCGATTTAGGTTTGGTTTTGCGTGCTGCCAAAGAGAATACGGTAAATAATACTTCGATTAAAGCTGTTACTGCCAATAATTACGAATTTGGATTTTCTGGATCTGTAGCTAAACTTTCTTATGAAGGTGCTTTTTATTATAGTACTTCAAAGTTAGGAGCTTCTTATGTTTATGTTGATGGTAATCCGCAGATTTCACGTTCACCTGAAAAAATTTATGGTTTTGAACTGTCAGCAAAATATCGTCTTCATCCAAAAGTCGATATTGGTGCTAATTATTCTTTTACAGAAGGAAAACGTGAGCTTTCAGACAAAAAAGTATACTTAGGAGGCGATCGTATAAATCCGCCTAAAATAGCTGCTTATACCGTTTTTAGACCTCTTGAAGCCTGGTCGATATTTCTGCAAATGACAAGTACAACAGGCAGAGATAGATTTGAACCTACTAATGGAGCTTATACTTACGGAACTGGGCCAATTAAATCTTTTACAGCTTTTAATCTTTCTTCTAGTTATACTTTTAGAGAAAAAAGCACGATTCGTTTAGGTGTCGAAAACCTATTTAATAAAGATTATTATACTGTTATTTCTCAATGGCAATCTAACAATATGAATTATGTAAAAGAAAATGGTACACGTTTAACGATTAGTTTTACTCAAGCATTTTAAAATACTTTTTTTGTAACCAAATAATTCAAGTTGAAATTATATTATAAACTATCCGATAATTTTTTTCAGTCTGATTTTATTCAGTAATTATATTCTGCAATATTTCTCGTATAGTTTTTAAGGTTTCAGTTGACGTTTCCCGAATGATAATTTTATTTTTCTTGTCTTTAATTAGCACAGTAAATAAATTATCTTCTGTATTAATATCAACAATTGTTCCTCCGTATTTCAATGTCGTTTCTGCAATTGCCATTGGTAAATTTGTTGCTCCAGATGTTCCAACAATAAAAAGGATTCCTGAGTTTTTGGCAATTTTTAAAGAACTAAATTTTTTATTTGTTTTTTCATCATAACGTTCATCAAACCATAAAATATTCGGTCTCATCCAGCTGCCACAACTTTTACATTTAAGTAATTCGATATCTTTCTCTGTTAAATCTTCGTCTATGTCTTTACCTTCTATTTCAACAGGAAGACATTTTATCTCTTTACAACCATTTGAACATTTAATTTCTCTTGCTTTTCCGTGTATTTCATAGATTTTCTTTGTTCCGGCATGTCTATGTAGGTCATCTATATTCTGAGTTATTAAATAGAACTTATCTTGCAAAAGATTCTCTATTTCTACTATTTCATGATGACTTTCATTTGGTTTGGCATTTTCGAACATTTTTTTTCTAAAAAGAGAATACTGCCAAACTTCTTCTGGATTTTCTTTAAAATATTTAAAAGTTCCAAATTCCTCTGGTTTATGAAATTTTGTTCCTTTTACCCATATCCCATCTACTCCTCTATAAGTAGGTATACCACTATCGGCAGAAATTCCGGCACCCGTTAAAAATGTAAATAAGTTTCTATTTTTTTTATGATAAACCTGCCTTATTATCTCAGTAAGTTGCTCTTTCATATTATCTCCTTAATATGCACGAAAATAAGATATTTTATTTCCTTTTTAATCTAAAATTTAGCCTAAAAAATCGATACAAAAAATATGAGGTTAGGATATAAATTTTAAAACCTCCAAAATCTATTGATTTTGGAGGCTTTTTTTAGTTTGACAATTGATTATTAATCATCAAATATTGTAATGTGGAATTTTAATAAGTTGAGGCTTATTGTAACTATTATGAGTGTTTTATTTAGTAATAAATATCCAAAACAATACTCGATTTAGAGCTATCTATTATTTTTTCTATTCTCTTAAAAAATACTTCATTTACCATAGGACATCCTTGACTGTGGCTTATGTAATAATCTTGCTCTTCATAAGGTACGGCAGAATAAGAATGTAGTACGATAGCTCTTTTGAATGCGTTATTATTGCTTTCGTCTAAGCCAAATAATTTATATGATTTTCCGAACATTCCTTTGTAGTTCTTACCTATTAAATATTTGCCTAAAGAAGTTGATTTAGAATTTGGAAGATTACTAAATTTTAAATTTCCATTAATGCCTGTCTCTGAACCTGATCCATGAGCAACTAATCCTTTGTCTATTATTTTATTATTCTCTAAATCATAAACAAAAAAGCGGTTCATGCCTGATTTAATCTTCATATCGATAAAAAAAGCAACCTTAGGATTAAATTTAGGATCTCCATCAATCATGCATTTAAGATCACTTAACTGACTATTGAATCTTTCGGCTTCAGCCTCGGATGTAGTTGTTAAAATGTTTTTATTGTAGGTAGAAAAAAAGCCTACATTAAGCAGTAATATCAAGTAAAATATTTTCATGAAAACAAATTTTTAATGCATTTAAGGATAGCCGTTTATCAAAAAGAATCTTAAACCTAATTACTCTACAAAATTAATAAATTCTTAAATGCGAAATATGTTAAATATTGTTAGATTAACACATAATTAACGCGATATCAAAGTATTATTGAGTATGTTTTTCTTTAATCCTATCAGTTATCATATATTAAAGAGAAATCGACCTTCAATATACCATATTCATTTATAGGTATAAAAAAAGCTAAATCTTACGATTTAGCTTTTTCTTATATATTTAATAGTCTTAAAATTAAATATTCTTTTTGATATTCAGCTTACTTAACATCAAACCATAATTTTGTAGTAAGCAAGTCTTTTCCCTGAATGGCTACTGCAGCTTGATAACTATTCCCGTTTAAAGATTGCTCTGTACCTGGATAAAAGAAACGCGAAGGTATTTGTCCGTTTAAAACCGTTGCTGGACCAGCTTTCAATATCGGATAATCAAGCCTTCTCCACTCTACAAAAGCATCAAGACCTTGCCCGTAGAATGCAATCCATTTTTGTGTACCTATAGATTTAGCATAATTGGTTGCATCATACTTAACAGTTGTCTGATTAAGATAATTAGAAATAGCTGTTGCATCTGTAATACCAAATTGATTGAATGATGCTGTAATAGCATCTTTATACAATTGTTCTGCATCTCCCGAAATATAGCCACGGGCTACAGCTTCAGAAAGATTGAACAACGTTTCTGAATAAGAAGCAATTACTGCTGGCGAGGACGAGGTTAAGAAGTACTTACCTGGTTTTGATGTTTTAGCAAAACCTTGGCTATTGGCATCACTGTTTGATAATCCGTTGGCGCCACCAACGTATTTACCTACACTTGCATCTGATGGTAATTGAGCGTAAACTGGCAAACGCGGATCGGCTAATGCATATAACTGATCAACCAATGTTTTAGAAATACGATAATCATCTCTCGTTTCAAACCAAGCCGAAGCTGGATTTTGCTGAGGCGAACTAGTGTAAACAAACTGAAAGATATCGCTATTGCTGCTAATTAATCCCGCTGCATCGGTTGATGCTTCAATTGCAATTTGTTTAGCTAATGCAGGTTCTTTGTCGGAAATTCTTAGCGCAATACGCAAACGAAGCGAGTTTACCAGTTTTTTCCATTTTAAAATATCTCCTTTATAAGCCAAATCACCAATTACAGTTCCGTTTGTTGGACTTAGTAAAGACTGAGCTTGTTTTAAATCTTCAAGTAATCCTGTATATACTTCCTTCTGAGTATTATATGCAGGTGTTACTTTTTGCCCAGCTTCTTTATAAGGAATACTTCCGTAGGCATCTGTTAGCAATAAAAATGTCCATGAACGCAATGTTAGTGCAATTCCTTTATAATTTGAATTTGCCTGTTGACTTGGGAAATTCAGAATGGTGTTTAAATCTGTAATTAAAGTTGCATATCCCGTATTCCACAAAGAAGTGAAAGATGTATTAGAAACATCAAATCTATCTGGTTCTGTGTACTGGATTTTTGCCCAATGCTGAACAAATAATAAAGAGGAGTCAAAGTTATTTATTGATCCCCAGTATAAATCCGCTCCTTGTTTTAATGATCCTGTTAACAAGTAAGGCGCTAAAGGCGTTTCAGTTGCATTTGGATTTTTATTAATATCATCCAAGCTATCTCCGCATGAAGTGAATGACAATGCAAATAGTGTTATATAGGCTAGTTTTTTTAGCATGATTCTGTATTTTTAAAATTTAAGATTAACGTTAAGGCTAAAACTTCTTGTAGTTGGCAAGGATAAACTTTCCAATCCTTGTGCATTTCCGGTATTAAAAGCTGTTTCCGGATCAATATTTGGCGCATCTTTATAGATAAAGAACAGGTTACGACCTACGGCAGTAATACTGGCTCCTTGTAGCCCAAACTTCTTAACCAATGATCTATTAAAGTTGTACGCCAGTTTTACCTCTCTTAATTTTACAAAAGTCGAACTGTATACATAAGCTTCGCTAATATTGTATGATGCTTTGTAGTATTCTTGTGCACTAAGTACTGAAGTATTACGAGTTCCATCTGCATATACTCCGTTAAATATCATACCATCATCAAATACCTGAGCACCAGCAGGAGCAGTCGCGCCAGCAGGAAGCAACGTTTTTACACTTCCGGTACTTGTTGTTGTATAATAATTTAATCCACCATTTGCTGCATCACGTCCCGGAAGCGTTTGAGCTAATACACCTGTGTAATTACCAGTTCTGTTAGTTCCTGAAAAAAGCTCTCCTCCTACACTGGCATCAACTAGGAATGAAAATTCAAGATTTTTGTAGGTTAATGTGTTTGTAAGTCCAGCTAAATAATCTGGAGTATAATGACCTAATACTTGTTTTTGAGGATCAGCTTTTGGTAATCCGTTTGCACCTACTACAATATTTCCGTTTGCGTCACGCTGATAAGCTGTACCGTAAAGTGCTCCATAAGCTTGTCCTACCGATGCTAATATATCAACTCCTCCCGATGAACCAATCGTATAATTTTGAATCTGTTTGTCGTAGTCAAGAATCTCAACTTTACTAACATTTTTTGAGTAATTTACGCCAACATTCCACTTAAAATCTTTCGTTTGTATTGGATTTCCATCCAATTGAATTTCTATACCACGGTTGTTTATTTTACCTGCATTTATTAATTGCGAATTATATCCGCTCGCCGTAGTTGTTTTAATTTCGAGAATCTGGTCAAAACTATTGGTGTTATAATACGCAAAATCAAAATGTAGTCTGTTTTTCCAGAAAGATGCTTCCAGACCAAGTTCGGTAGAACGGGTTGTTTCTGGTTTCAAGTTCTCATTGAGTTTTTTCTGCGAAGAGGTTTGTATCGGATTTCCATCGAATGCAGATTGAAAAGTATAAACTGTTGCCAATTGATACGGATCTGCATCGTTACCAACTTCAGACCAACCACCACGTAATTTTAAGAAGTCTAGCGTATTACTTTTTAGATTCAAAGCATCAGATAATACTAAACTACCATTAACCGAAGGATAAAAATAAGAACGGTTACTGCTTGGTAATGTCGATGACCAATCATTACGTGCAGTTACATTTAAAAACGCATAATTTTTATACCCAAATTGTGCAGAAGCATACGCGCTATATACTTTTAACTCTGAGAATGTGTTAGATGAAGTTAACGGATCTCTTGAGTTTGTTAATGTATATAAATCAGGAACGGCCAAACGTGGTGCTTTTTGATAATTGTTGGCATCGCTGTGGTTACGAATATTAAATCCGGCAAGAGCATCCAAACTAAAATCATTAGTAAGTTTTTTGGTATAGGTAAAGATACCTTCCGTATTTCTTTCGTTTACCGTATAAGCATCTTCAGCATACGACCCAAAAGGAGTTCCATTTGTACCATACTTAATCTCGTATTTTCTGCGATCGTTATAATAATCAACTCCTGTACGGAATTTAAAATTAAGTCCATCGGCAAGTTTTGCATCTAGGTGAATATCCCCTATCAAACGGTTACGCTGCTGGCTAGTTGTATTATAATAAGCATTCCAATACGGATTGCTATAATAACTGTTGTTCCAGTTAACATCTCTATTATTACGAAGTTGATCGGTATCTACTTGACGTCCGAACCAAAGAAACTGAAGCATCACACCTGCTGCACGACCTCCCAATGGTCCACCAGGCAATGCTGGAGCATCAGTAACGATATAGTTTGCCGTTACACCTATTTTTACATCTTTGGATATTTGATAATTAGTATTAACCGTAAAGTTAGTTTTATTTATTTCGCTGTTAGGTACTGTTCCTGTTTGTTTTTGGCTATTTACTCCTAAACGGAAATCTGATTTTTCATCCGATTTTGCCACAGAAATACTATTATCATAAGTAAGACCTGTATTAAAAAAGTTTCTCACATTATCAGGATTTGCTACAAATGGTACTGCTTCACCATTTGAATAAAATTGAGGAATAAGACGTCCGTCTAATTTAGGTCCCCAACTTTCATCAACTCCATCATTAATACCGCCACCTTTACCATCTACATAACTAAACTTTCCGTTTGATCCTTGTCCAAATGAATTTTGAAATTTAGGCAAAGTAGCAACTTGAGAGATTGTTATACCAGAACTAACGCTTATTCCGAATCCTTTTTGTCCTTTTCCAGATTTTGTAGTTATAAGAACAACACCATGTGCAGCACGCGATCCGTAAAGGGCAGCAGCATTAGGGCCTTTTAGTACACTTAAAGACTCTATATCTTGCGGATTTAAGTCGGCAATTGCATTTCTGAAATCGCGGGTAGCACCACCAGAATTCAACTGTGAGTTATCTACCGGAACTCCATCGACCACAAATAATGGTTGGTTATTTCCAGATATAGAAGTTTCTCCACGAATAATAATACGAGAAGATCCCATATCTCCCTGTGAATTGGTAATACGTACTCCTGCTAATTTACCAGTAAGACTATTTAAGAAATTGGTTTCTTTGGTTTCTGTCAATTCCTTTCCTTTAAGGGATTGGGTGGTATATCCCAGAGATTTCTTTTCTTTTGTAATCCCTAGTGCGGTAACTACCACTTCTGATAGTACATTTTGTTCTTCCGTAAGACTTATTGTAACTGAATTTCCATTAGCTACAACTTCTGCTTTTTTATATCCCAGATAACTTACTATTAGTGTGTAAGGAAGTTTTTGTCCTGTTTGGAAATAGAATTTTCCGTCAACATCTGTTACAACTCCGTGTGTAGTCCCCTTAATATTTACCGAAGCCCCAATAACAGGTTCTTTAGTAACGGCATCGATTACTTTTCCTTCTAGTTTTGATTGAATCAATGGCTTTGTTTCTTGCGCATTAACCCCTATGGAAATCAACAAAATGCATAGCCATGCATATCTATTTAATTTTTTTTTCATTACTTTGTTTTAGTTTAATAAATAAGGCGAGCCGAAAACGGATTTACTCCACTCTCGCTTCCTTATAGAGATGTACAATTTCTTTAAGCTCAACCATTTCTGCTGCAACAGAAATGGTTTTTTTATATCAGCTATGCATTCGTTTTTTCATTTTTTCTTTATTTAGGATTACTATTATTTGAATTGATATTTATAAGATGTCTATTCTAAAATGAGTATTGATCTTATTAAAAATTTCTGTGAATTTGAGATTGAAGAATTTTCATTAACAAGAACTCCTCTTTATAAATTGATAAATGGCAGTTTCTTATTTAAAAATGAAATAATTTGATAATCAGCAATCTTTTGTATTTAAATTATTTTTTAAATTCGACTAATTCGATAGGACAAAAGTATATTGAAAAATATTAGTCC